>OZ244244.1:0-1950998 GCA_965217125.1 Gammaproteobacteria bacterium
ATTATATTAATGTTAAGCACGGCACTAAAGTTAAGTATCCACACCCGATGTTAGAAGAGATTCTTAAGCCAACCAATGGTGTATTTTTATATCAAGAACAAGTGATGAAATCGGCCCAAGTAATGGCAGGTTATTCATTAGCTGCTGCTGATTTACTACGCCGTGCTATGGGTAAAAAAATTGCCGCTGAAATGGATGCGCAACGCGATGTATTTGTTAAAGGGGCGGCTAAGAATGATATTAATGAGAAAAAAGCCAATAAAATCTTTGATTTGATTAATAAATTTTCAGGCTATGGATTCAACAAATCGCATTCGGTGGCTTATGCCTATATTTCTTATCAAACTGCTTGGCTTAAAGCACATTATCCAGCCGCTTTTATGGCATCTGTCCTCTCTGGTATGATGGACGATACGGATAGAATTGCCTTTACTGTAAAAGAAGTTCAAGCAATGGGTTTGAGCATCAAAGGCCCTAGCATTGATGAGTCAAATTATGAGTTTAGCATTCAAGATGAAAAAACCATTATTTATGGTTTGGGTGCAATTAAAGGTGTGGGTGAATCCTTAGTGGAGACATTGGTTGGCGAGCGTAAGAGCAATGGCAATTATCAAAATCTGTTTGACTTTTGCTTGCGTATTGAGAAGCAAACCCTCAACAAACGCGCTATTGAAGCGCTTATTTACAGTGGTGCCTTAGATGGTTTTGCTATTGACAGAGCGAGCTTAATTAAGACTTATCCAAATGCTGTGAAGCAAGCTGAGCAACGGCAGAATGATGATTTTAGTGGTCAAAGCGGTTTGTTTGCCGACACTAAATCGCATAATCAATATGATGTGCGATATTTGCCATCCCCTAATTTTTCATTTAAGCAAACTTTGCAATTTGAAAAAAGTGTGATGGGTTATTATTTTTACAACCATCCAGCTGATGAATATAAAAATGATTTAAAACATATATCCAGCGTTTTACCAAGTCAATTAATCTTTAGAAACAATAAAGAAGTGCGGCTACTTGGGCTAATCTCAGCGGTGCGTTATCGTGCTACTAAAAGCGGTGGGCAAATGGCTTTAATTACAATTGAAGATGGATTAACGCTACTCAATGCAGTTATATTTCCCAAAGTATTGGGCTTGGTGAGTGAGCGGTTAATCCTTGATACTGTGGTGGTTATTTCAGGCAAGGTTAATAAAGATTATCGAGAGCAGTGGCAGTTAGTTGTGGATAAAATTGAAGATATTGATACGGCAAAAGCAAAGTATGCGCGCAGTTTTGAAGTCTTATTAAATGCCAAACATCAGCCTTTGTTTACACAATTATCTGAGCTTTTAAAGCAAAACCAAGGGCAATGTCCGGTCAGACTTTATTATCAGTCAAACAATATTCTTGGCAGTGCAATTTTAGCGAAAAATTACTTTGTTAGTCCAAACCAACAATTGATTGAAGCAGTAGATATTTTATTAGGTGGCAATGTTAGTAGAATTAATTATAAGAGTTAATCACCTGCATTGACGCATATAGTAACGCGCATAATCTTTTCTGTATTTGTTAATACTGATTTCATTGCCTAATTTAATATCGATTTGCCCAGCACAATTAGTGCCGATAAATTTGATATGATTAGCCGTGTATCGCTCGGTTACTTTTTTAGCTGGATGGTTAAAACGGTTTTTATAGCCGCTAGAGATTATCACTAATGAAGGCGATACGGCATCCAAAAAAGCTTGGGTAGAAGAGCTTTTACTGCCATGATGCGCTGAGAGCATAATGTCGCTTTTTAATACATTTGCAAAATTCCTAATTAATTGTTGTTCCGCTTTTTTTTCAATATCAGCGGTTAATAAAATGGCATATTTATCGGTTGAGACTTTAAGCACACAGGAGGCATTATTGCCTTTGAAATGAGTATTTTCAGCAGGATTTAAAATTTCAAACAAAACTCCATCCCACCGCCAGCTTTGCCGAGCCTGACAAAGCGATGCTGGTGCTTTAATTTTGTCAGGCACTGAACTGAGTATTTCGCCAACCTCAAATGCTGCCAACACACTTTGCAATCCACCGATATGGTCATTATCAGCATGAGAAATAATAATTTTGTCCAACTGTCGAATATGCCGAGCTTTGAGGTAAGGATTGACAACACTGCTGCCCAAGTTAAAACCAGAAGGATAAGATGCGCCCGTATCAAACAGCAAGGTATGGTTTTGTGTTTGCACAACATGACTCAAGCCTTGTCCAACATCAAGCACGGTTATGAGGACTGAATTTTTTTCTATTTTACTGTCGGGGATTAAGAATATTAGTGCCAATATCGGTATTGAAAATTGCCGCAATTTTAAGCCTGTTGGCGAAACGGCAATTATTATAGCCGATATAAACAACAGCAAATCTAATGTTGAAGTTTGTGCATAGTGCCAATAGTTAAAATTGAATTGTTGCAAGTAAGTTAGAAAATATCCCAGAATAATCAACGCCTGATTGCTTAATTCAAAAATTAGTTTAGCTAAGTATGTTAGCCCACTTAACTCCAATAGTGCGCCAATTAAAGATAATGGGGTTGCAATAAAACTGAATACTGGAATAGCAACTAAATTAGCCAGCGGCGATAATGCCGAGCCACCAGCAAAGAACCAAACCAATAGTGGTATGGTAGCAATACTGATGAGTAATTGCAGGTAAATCAAGCGATAAAGCCATAGCTTGCTTTGATGTTGTTTAGTGCCGTAAATAATCACCGCAACCACATAGAATGATAACCAAAACCCAGCGCTAAAAATACTTAATGGATTGTTAAGTAGCACTAAGATGAGCGCCAGTCCATACAGTTGCCATACATTGTTATGTCGTCTTAGAATCAGACTAATAAACACCACCGCTGCCATAATAAAAGCGCGTCCAGTTGGGATTGAGAAACCAGCAATCAGTGCATACAAAAAAGCCGATAAAAGTCCGAAATAAGCAGCAAATATTTGAGCAGGTAGGATTAGCACACAACGCTGAGTTCGCCGCCATAGAAATTGACTCAATAAAAATACAAAGCCCGAAATAAGCCCAATGTGCAAACCAGAAATAACGCTAAGATGTGTGGTATTAGTGGATTTAAACAATTCCCAATTATGTTTTGATATTAGCGAGCGCTCGCCAATAATCAGCGCGTTAATCACCCCACCAAATTCTAAATCTCTTAAAACAGATAGTTTTTCTTGGGTGTTTTGCCTAAGTTTATCAATGGAAAAACCGCCGATTGCAATGCGCCGATTGTCGCTAGATTTTCTGACATAGCCAGTAGCGCCAATCTGTTGGTAAAACAGCCATTTTTCATAATCAAAGCCGCCTAAATTTTGGTAGCTATTATTGTGTTTTAGTTTAACCAATAGTTGCCAAGTATCGCCCGATTGTATTTTTTCTAGATTTTCCCCATACCAAGACAGCTTAATTTTCCCGTTAAAAGGTTGTTGGACATTAACAGTAAATTTGGTTTTTCTATCTAACACTTGAGGTAAATCTATGATTTTCCCAACAATGTTAATCGGTTTATTGAGATAAGCCTCAGCAACTCTATGACTTAATATATGAGCAGAAAATAGCCCCATCCAAGCAAATCCAAGCAGAAAAATACAGCTACAAATTGATAGCACTCTAAGGCGCTTAAATAGCACAAAAATGCTAAGTAATAGCACAAAAATAATACCCCATTCAAAAGCAGAGATTGTCAGGCTACTTTTGCTTGAAAATACTAGGATTCCTGATAACAAACTTAGGGCATAAATTAGCATATTTTTTGAGTTTAGTAATGATATTTATTAAATTATATAATTGGCATTGACGGTGCTTTAAAAATCCGTGAAACACTTGATTTAATAGCTAAAACCAATAAAGTTTTCCGCCAAATTGTTTTTTAATAGTTTAAATTAATGTTTTCTAATATTATGACTTTTAATAAATTTATATAAGTTATTGTTTTTTAATAAAAAAATATAAGTGATTAGTTTTTATTCAAAACCATAAAAACAAGCAATATATCAGCGTTTTTTACTGTTTTAAAATCAGATATTAACAGAGTTATCCACAGTTTTGTGAGTAACTCTAATTGATGTTGATTAGTCAAGGATTTTTAGCCTTTATAAGCATTCTTTAATAAAGATTTGAATGATTGATTTAGCAATTTTTTGTTTATTGCTTTTAGCAATTTTTTGTTGATAATTTTTACTTATAAAAACCACCTCATTTTGTTCAGAATTAAAGCCAAAATCAGCGTTTGAAACATCATTTAAAATAATAGCATCACAGCCTTTGTTTTTTAGCTTTTTCTGTGCATTTTCTAAGGTATTTTGTGTTTCTGCGGCAAAGCCTATGGTGCGTGGTTTGTTTGCTAATTGACACACATCTTTTAGAATATCTGGGTTCGGTATTAATGACAATGTTAGGTTGTTGGTATTTTTCTTAATTTTGTGCTTGGCAATATTTTTTACTGAAAAATCGCTGACTGCCGCACAAGCAATAAATAAATCTTGCTGGCTGATATGATTCATCACGCTTTGATACATTTCCTTAGCACTAAGTGCGGCTATATTTTCAGCCCGGTCGTTTAATGTTGTGCTGATATTGCCGTAAATACAGCTAACTAATGCACCAGCTTCAACGCAAGCATCGACCAATGCCATACCCATTTTGCCACTACTGTGGTTGGAAATATAGCGCACCGCATCAATCGCTTCAATAGTAGCCCCTATGGTGATAAGTACGCGTTTTCCCGTGAGCGCTGTGCTACTAAAACCTTCAGCCAGCTGTTGTGCAATGTTGCCTGCTTCAGGCAATCTACCATAGCCAATATCACCACAGGCTTGTTTGCCATCCTCAGGCTCAATAATGGTGATATTACGAGTTTTGAGTAACGCTAAGTTTTGTTGCACTGCGCGAGCTTTAAACATTTGTTGATTCATCGCCGGGGCAAGCGTGAGCGGCACATTACTTGCTAAAATCACATTGCTTAATAAATCATCAGCCCGACCATTAGCAATATTAGCAAGCAGGTTAGCACTTGCAGGTGCAATCAATATTGCATCAGCCCATTTAGCTAACTGTATATGTCCCATGGATAATTCAGCTTGCTTATCCCATAAATTATGATGCACTTTGTTTTGTGAAATAGATTGCAAAGACAACTCAGTGATAAATTTTGCCCCGCCTTTAGTTAAAATGACTTTAACCTGAGCGCCTAAATCTTGCAGGCGGCGTATAATATCAGGCGCTTTATAGGCGGAGATTGAGCCGCTAACACCGAGGATAATGCGTTTATTGCTGAGTGTTTTCACAGTTTTGAAGACTGCCTAAGTTTGGCGCTAATGCGCATATCATCACCTACCATCCTAATGTCATTGATAGTAAGCTTGATTTTATCATCTAGCTGATTAATGCTTAAATCAAACATAGAATGCGCATCAGCACCCAATAAAACAGGCGCCTGATAAATGATAAATTCATCAATCAAATTGGCTTTTAAAAATGCACCAGTAAGTTGGCTGCCAGCCTCAAGTAGTGCGTTATTAATGCCCATATCAGCCAATAGCGTTAATATTTGTTGCGGGCTTTTAGCACTAACAATCGTTTGCTTGCCTTTGAAAATATTAAGCTGTTTATCGGTAATCCTAGCGCTTCTATCCATCACCACTTTAATTGGGCTGGGCAAGGTTTTATCGCGCACATTCATATTAGGATTATCGTTTAATATAGTGCCAGAACCAGTGATAATCGCCTGATTATGGGCGCGTAAATTCTGCACATCAGCACGGGCAGGTATGCCAGTTATCCATTTACTTTGTTTATTATGCAATGCAGTTTTTCCATCAAGACTACTGGCTATTTTGCAAGTAACAAAAGGGCTGTGGTGTTGCATGCGTTTGAAAAAGCCACGGTTTAGGGTTTCGGCTTGCTGTTGTAAAACCCCGGTTATAACTTCAATATCAGCAGCTTGCATAAGTGCCACAGAGCTAACTTTTGGGTTAGGGTCAAGCGAGGCAATTATTACTTTTTTAGGCTTAGAGCGAATAATAGCTGCAACACAAGGCGGGGTTTTCCCTTGATGTGAGCAAGGTTCAAGGTTGATATAGATAGTTGCACCTTGTGCATCAAAAGCAATTTTTTGCAGTGCATTAATTTCTGCATGATTTTGCCCTAATTTTTGGTGATAAGCAGTTGCAATAATTTGTCCATCACGCACAATAACACAGCCTACCATTGGATTTTGCTGCACCCCAAAACGACCTTTTTCAGCCAGTTTTAGTGCAGTTGCCATATAGGAATGACGCATAACTCTACAGGCTCTTTTTAGAACCCTTGCTTTTCTAAGGTTTTAACAATTGCAGGATTCAAACATTTTGAATTTTTGCTAGCTAAGATGGTATCAACATGCTTGCGCGCTTTTTTATATTGTTTTTTATTGGTGTAAAAACTCGCCATACTGGACTCCATTGGGCATTGATAAGGATGGTATTTATCATATTTGTCATATAAACCTTGGGTATATTGCGAAAGATCTTGCAAATAAAACGATGAAAAAATCAAAAATTTATAACTGTTAACAGATAGTGACAATAGTTTTTCATCTGCGTTTCTAAATTCATCAAAGGCTTTTCGGTATTTCTTTAATTGTTTGGTTTGTCGATAGATTTGTAACTCCAAAATATGCCCCTTGTAGTTGCCGGGCTCAGCAACTTTTTTAAGATGTTGAACTACTTTAAGTGCGTCATTTATGCGTTTTTTAGCTTTCAGTGCATGTGCGTAACGGTATAAAGAATGGTTTGCATTCGGCCAATGTCTAAGAATGTTTTCTTCTACTATGATAACCACATCATACCTAGCGGATTTAAAATAAGCCTGACTCAAAAACCCTAACATATTTTGTAATTCTAAGTGATAAATACTGGGAATATTTTTTTCAATCTGGTCAAACTTGCCATTAAGATTTATTTTGTTAAGTGTGCTATAAGTGTTAATCCATTCAATATAAATACTGCTGACTACAACTAACAGTATTAACCAAAACACCTTGATTGATTGATGATATATGTTTGAGGTTTTGCGTTTAATTAGTTTTAGTGGCTTAATAAAATTTTCCGAGTGTTTGGCAATCATCCCAGTATATAGCCCAAATAATAATGCCGGCATCGCTAATTGATAAGGGAATGAGAATTGCATTTGCACAAAAGAACCGCTTAGTGCTGCCAGAATTAGCAGAAAAAACAGTGCAAAAACTTTAGTGCCTTGATTGATGATTTTTATGCCAGCAATTATTATTGATACAACGCTTATTAAAAATAGTCCAATGCCAACCAGACCAACCTCAGCACCGAGCTCAAGCACATCATTGTGTGCGCGTTGATAACTATTGACATTCCAAGTATCAAATCCTCCTTGCATTTCATTGTGAAACCAAGTGCCTAATCCTGAGCCAAATAATGGGCTGGCTTTAATCATACTAATGGTGATAGCCCAAATATCAAAACGCACATTGCTAGAACCCTTAGCCCCACCTGCTGCACTAATAACTCCATCTAAAAACCAGTTAAAACCATCTTTATCGAAGTTAATCATCAGCAAAAATAATCCAAGTGCAAATAAACTGGCTTTGGTTTTAGTTGGATTCCAACTAACCCATTCGCTTAGTGTTTTGTATTTTAATAATAAAAAACCAGCAATCAATATGTTCTCAACGATAATACTTAACCAACTAGCACGGGTGTGAGCGTAGAAAATAAATACCAGCATTAATGAGGCTATTGTAGCAACTATCCATGCTTGTTTGTTGGTTGTTTGATTGGAGGACAACACAAATAGTGCCAATGGCAAAATCAGCACAATTGGCTGTGTCGCCATATTTCTATTGCCAAAAGTGGATGATGGTGAAGCGGCTTGCGTTAGGGTGAATGGGTCAAATAAATATTGCAAAATACCAATTCCAGCAACTACTAAAGTTGAAATGAGCAAACCCCAGCATAGTTTCATTATGGTTTTATCATCGAGTTTAAGATGATAACCGACCACAAAAGCACATAAAACAGTAAACCAAATCATCCATTTAGTAATAGTAAAATCAACATTTACTGACCAAAATACACTCAAAGTCCCCAGCGCAAACAGTGCTAATAAACTGGTTTTGACCGCGCTGATGTGAAAGTTTGTATGGCTTTCATTGCGTTTAACCCATAAGCTAATAAGCACTAAAATGATTGCACCAATACCGGCTACATAAGTTTTAACAAAAGAATGGTTAGAAACACTAAGGTCAAACCAAGGAGAGGCAATTGCTGTTAAAATTGCTAAAGCGCTGATAAGATGAACATTCAAACCTTTGTGTTGATAGTTTATTTTTTTCATAAAATGATGATAAAATTAAAAAAGTCTGTTAATTATAACGAGTAACTATGAAAATAAAAACAAAAAAAATAAAACAATGTGGATTTACCTTAATTGAAATTATGATTGTGGTGGTAATTATTGGTATTTTAGCCTCAGTTGTTGCCCCTAAAATATTTGATAAACCAGGTCAGGCTAGAACCACAAAGGCAAGTCATGATATTAAAACCATAGCTTCAATGTTAGGTTTGTATAGATTGGATAATTTTGATTATCCAAGCAGCCTAAATTCACTGGTCGGAAAATATCTTGACAAAGTGCCAAAAGATCCGTGGAATAGAGACTATATTTATTTAGGCTCGGATGAAAGTTATCAGCTTTATAGTTATGGCAAAGATGGCTCTGCAGGCGGAACAGGTGAGAATGCCGACATCGGAAAATAAGCAATACGGTTTCACCTTAATAGAATTATTAATTGTTATACTGATTGTCGGTGTTCTTGCCAGTTTTTCTGTTTATTCGGTTAATTTGGTCAATAGGAATAACCAACATAACCTTGTAACTCAACTGAAAAATCAAATTCAAGCCACCCAACATAAAGCGCAAATGTTTAATTTTTCTATGCGTATTAGAGTTATTGAAAATGAAAATAACAGCACCCAACAAATCGTTACTGAGCGTTTTGATAATGTTGGGCAAAAATGGATTTCAGACAATCAAATTTCACCAAGCAGTGAAGATAAGGTGGTGATGTATGAAACTATTATGATTGAGCCTAATGGTTTTATTACTGATAATCAGGTTTGTATTAATGATGAGTGTGTAGATGTTGCACAAAAATAAAGGCTTTACTTTAATTGAAACCATCATTGCACTGTTAATTGTGAGTATTTCACTCGGCACACTTATTGGCAATTATGAAAAAAATGCACACTATCTTAGATATGTTAAAGACAAAACACTATCAGAATTGTTAATCAATAATCTTATTGTTGAAAGAAGGTTAGGACCTAAACTAATCTTAGGGCATAGTAATGATAGTGTTGAATTTGGTTATAAAGACTGGTATTGGAATTCAAATGTAAGTATTTTTGAAATTATTGCTGCAGAAGAAGCTGAAGCTGAAGAAGAAGCCGAAGAAGAAGTCTTTAAAGATGAAGAAGATGAAGAAGATATTATAAGATTTTTACAAGTTGATTTACAGCTGTTTGCTTCTAAGGCTGACCAACAAAACAAAAAACCCATTCAATCACAAAAATTCTATGTGCGACCATAAGCAACAACAAAAACAACAAAGCGGATTTACCCTGATTGAGCTGATTATTTCAATGCTTATTTTTGCCATTATTTCGCTAATTTCCTACAATGCTTTGCAAGCTTATTCTACTAATCAGCAGCTGATTTTTGGACATATGCAAAAAATTAATAATCTACAAAAAACCATCTTGTTTGTTAAACGCGATATTAACCAGATTATAAATCATGGTATCGCTTTGCAAGCTAATGTTTTAACTTTAACTTCCTTACAAAATGATAAAGTTGTTAAAATTCGCTATCAGCTTGAAAATGAAAATTTAACGCGTCAAGACCTCAGCGATGATGACAATCCGATTAGTTTAACTTTATTAGAAAATATTGATAAACTTGAGTTTCGCCTACTAAATACTAAAAATGAATGGCTTAGCAAAAGAAATGACGATAAAGATATTATCAAATCCATAGAGTTGAGTTTTGAAAATGATTATTGGGGAAAAGTTGAACAACAGGTGATGCTCGGTGATAAATAAACAAACTAACAAACAAGCTGGCGTAGCACTTATTATGGTGCTGGTAATTGTCGCCCTGATTACCACTAGCGTCGCATTAATGCTGGTCCGTCAAAACGCTATGACGCAAGATATTGAGCTGGTTAATTATAAATCTCGTGCAATTCAATATTTATTTTCATGGGAGGAATATGTCAAGATATTATTAGCAATAAATTTAAGAGATCCAGTTGAAGATAGGATAGATAAGGGCGGTAAAATAGCTGTTTCCCTTAGTATTGATAATGCCGACATTGAAGGAGATTTATTCGATTTGCAAGCCGGTATTAACTTGAATAACATATTAGATAAGAAAAGTAATCGCAATTTCTCTGATTGTTTTGATAGTCTTAATTTGCTTTTGGAAAGCGATATAAATACTGATATTATTGTTAATAATCTCGATGATGATATTTTTGATAGCGAGAGTATTTTTGATGATAAAAGCATCTTTGATGATAAAAGTATTTTTGATGACGAAAGTATTTTTGACAAGCCGCAAAAGCCGCAAAACCCAGAAGACTCAGAAAACCCAGAAGACTCAGAAAAGTCAGAAAAGTCAGAAGACCCAGAAAAGTCAAAAGACTCGAAAAATTCAAAAAATTCAAAAAAAATTGCCCACAAGTCTAAATTAAAAGAATTTAGCTATGTTGAGCTTGAAGATTATATAAAAATCGAGCCATTTATATTTGCATTAGCAAATTCTACGGCAATTAATGTCAATACTGCCAAGCCCGAAGTGCTACGCTGTTTGCTTCCAGACCTTGATTCAAAAGAAGTCGCTGATGATATTGTGGCTGGTCGTCCCTATGGTAAATTAGACGACTTTTACAAATATATGAAAGATTATTTGCACCTACCATTAAGCGCAGTCAAAGCCAAATTTGGCAAAGATTTTGTTGATGTTAAAAGCAATTATTTTGTATTAAAAGGCAAAATCAGCATCGGTAAAATAGTATTGAATACAATCAGCATATTACAGCGAAATCCAAGTAAAATTATGCACCGCACTTACTATATTAACAACTAAGCAAATATGCAATTGATTCATTACCCTTTCTCAGCACAGCAGCAGATTAAAAGTCAGCAAAAAACAATCATAAGCTTAGATTGTCTATTGCTTTCTGTGCATCCGGTGAAAATTCCAAAGATGAGCGCTAATCAGGCAAAACAGGCGGTGATTTACGCGTTAGAAGACGAGCTATTGCAAAGCATTGATGAGCTTTCAATTTTCCCTAATAAAGAGCAGGATCAAAGCTGGAGTGCTATTGTTGTTGAAAATGAAACTTTGTCTCAGGTGAAGGCGCAGATTGATGAAAAAGCCATTAACTGCTTGGCCTTAGTGCCAGAGTTTATGTGTTTGCCGCTGCTAACCGACAAAATTAGTTATATTGAACAGGGCGATTTAGTTGTGTTTCGTGCCTCGAAATTTAACGGCGGCAAGATTGACAAAACCATATTTTTTGAATTATATGAACAAGACAACTTGCAAGCCGCTGAGTTTGGACAACATTATGCCGGGTTTAATTTTTTAAAAATTAGTATATGGGCAACTTATAGCAAGCAAATTAAGCAATTTAGAGTTAGTTGCGCATTATTGGTTTTTATTTTTATACTAAATTTAGCCAGTTTAGTGATTGAAAATCAGCAGTTATCCAAACATCTTGCGGTAAAAAAAGCACAGAACAAAACCTTGTTTAAATCAACTTTTCCAGATATTAAGTCGATAGTTGATTTGCCGGTGCAGTTGCAGGTGCGCTTAGATAAAATTGACAAATGGCAAAAATTACTTAATAAAGATTTACTATTAGCAATGTCAAAATATAAGTTTGATAACAATACTAAGAGCATTAAGTTTGAGAATAACGAACTACAGGTGTTGAAAAAATGATGGAAAAAATAGTGCAATTTTGGCAAACATTGGATGAAAAACAGCAAATTTATGCAATCATATTTGCAGTTATTTTGTTGATATGGCTATTGTTTATGTCGTTGTATTTGCCGATTAAAATACAACATCAAACACTTAATACACAACTGCACAGCCAGCATAATATCACCCAACAATTAATCAGTGTCGCTGAAAAACCCAGCAAATTTAGCACAATTAAGCGTAAAAAAGCCAAATCAATTATCACTAAAATTGCTAAACAAAGAGGCCTGAGTGTTGATTTAAAACTTGATGATAAAAAACTGAGTTTAGTCGCCAAAGACCAAGAGTTTAACAATTTAAAAAAATTATTATTATTGCTTCGTCAGCGCTATGCTATTACCACTATTAAGGCAAATATCAGCAAAACTAAAGACGGCTTTGTCGATGCCAAACTAACTTTGATTCTGCCATGAAAAAACTAATTTTTTTAGCCATTATGAGTTTTGCCGTGTTTGTGCTGATTAAAGCGCCAGCCTCGCTTTTATTGCCATATATCAATAAATCGCCACATTTTCAAGTGCAAAATATAACTGGCAATTTGTTTGCCGGACAGCTACAAACAAATGGCAAAATTGACAATTTGTCGTATCAAATTAACGCTTGGCAATTATTATTAGCAAATTTAGTGGCTGATGTGCGTATAACCGAGGCTGAGAATTTTATTCACGGCACAATTAAAATTGATTTAATCACTAAAAAAATCGAACTTGGCCAGCTAACTGGACAGTTAAATTTACAGCTGTTACAACAATATATAGCCGAACTATCAACCGTTGAACCTCAAGGTCAGTTGTCTTTTAATAAACTCAAATTAAGCTGGGATGATATGCCGTCCAATCCAATTCCGCAACAACTTTTTGGCAGTATTGATTTATCAAAACTCAACCTTTTAGGACAAGATTTTGGCGATTATCAGTTAAATATTGAAAGCAAATTGCCAAATATTATTGCCACATTAAATAGTAAAAAATCTGCAACAACTGACACAAAAATCAAACTCAATCTTTTAGATAAGAAAAAACAATTGAGCATTTCTGGCAAAATTAGCGGCAAAAATGCCAATGTATCCGCTATTTTACAGCAACTTAATATTACCAATATTGAGCGGATTATCCGTTATTAGTTATGTTGCTATTAGTTTTTATCTTTGGACTTATTATCGGCAGTTTTTTAAATGTCGTGATTTATCGCCTGCCTTTAGCAATCGAGGGTCAGCACTATAGTATTATCAAACCAAAATACTCAATTTGCCCGAATTGCCAAACTCGATTAGGTTTTTTACAATTAATCCCATTATTAAGTTTTTTGATGCAAAAAGGCAAATGCAGGCATTGTCAAGCTGCCATTAGCTACCAATATCCAATTGTAGAGTTGCTTTGTGGTGTTATTGCGCTGTGGATGACTATGCAATTTGCATTTGAACTTGAGCTTATTTTTTATTTGCTGTTTGCCTATATTGCAATTGCTTTATTTGTGATTGATGCTAAACACCAACTGTTGCCCGATATACTCAGTCTAAGTTTGCTTTATCTGGGGTTATTATTCCATTTGGATAATGAGATGAGTTTGAGCGAGAGCTTGATAGGCGTTGTGGCTGGCTATTTATCGCTTTGGAGCATTTATTGGATTTTTAAGTTAATCACTGGTAGGGAAGGTTTTGGTTATGGCGATTTTAAGTTAACGGCTGCATTAGGCGCATGGTTAGGCTGGAAATTGTTGCCTATATTGATTAGTATCAGCGCAATTTTGGCGTTGATTTTTGCTATATTTAAACGAATAAAACCAAGCCAGACTTTTTCATTTGGTCCTTTTTTATTGCTTGTTGGCACCGGACTGTTATTTATCAATAAAATAAGCCTACCATTATGAATAAAATAAATTTATCATTCAGTGCCATTTTTATCTTGATTGCCAGCTATATTGCTGCAGACTTGTTTTGGTTAGTCGTCAAACCTGAAGTTGTGCAATCTGCGCCCCATTCTGGCGGCAAACAATACACGGACAATTTAGGGCTGGCTAATAATATTTTTGACAATAAAAAAATTGTTGAAGTAGTAGAGCCAGAGCCTGAAATAATATACACTAAATTAAACTTAGATTTAATTGGCGTGTTGTTTACAGAGCAAAAATCATTTGCGATTATTGCCCCAACCAAAAACCACAGGTTAGCGGCTAACTACAAAGTTGGCGATAGCGTTAAACCAGGTGCTATTGTTAAAGAAATTGGCACAGATTTTGTGATTTTAAAACGGGGCGACAAATTGGAAAAATTGATTTATAAATTTAACGATAAGAAAAGCATTTCAGTTAAAAATACTTCTAACACACAAAAATCCAAGTTATCCACCATTCAAAGACAAAAATTAGACGATTACCGTTTAGAAATCCTCAGTAACCCTAAAAAACTACTTTCTATTGTTAGTGTTATACCAGCCTTTAAAAATGGTAAAATGATTGGAGTTAAGGTAAAACCAAACAAAGATAAGAAAATATTTAAAGATTTAGGTTTTAAAACCAATGATATTATTACAAAAATAAATCGCATTTATATAAATAATTTTAGTAATTTTGCTAAAATACGCAAGTTTATTTATAATAATAGTTCGTTTGACTTACAAATTAAACGCAATAATAAAACAGTTCATCTGTCCATACAATTATGATAATAAAACGCTACTTACTTATTTTTTCACTGCTTATCAGCATTTCTTCCGAAGCGTTGATGCTCAATCTGAAAAATACCAATATCCGCACCTTAATTGGCACGGTATCCATGTCAACTGGGAAAAATTTCTTAATCGACCCCAGAGTAAAAGGCACTATTAATGTAGTAACCAGCTCCGATATTGATGACAAACAACTCTATCAACTATTCTTAGCAGTGATGAAGATTCACGGATTTGTGGTCATTGACGGCGAAGATTTTTCTAAAATTCTACCTAAAAATTTAACCAAAAGTGATTCTGCTAAACAATTAAGCAGTGTTTCTGAACAAATTATTTCAACTGTGGTTAAGATTAACAATGTTAATGCAGCAAAAATTGTGCCGATTGTGCGCCCCTTGATGTCGCAATATGGTCATTTAGCGGTTTATGCTGCCAGTAATAGTTTGATTGTGGTTGATTCAGAAACCAATATCGTGCGTTTGAAAAATCTACTTAAAAAGTTAGACAAATCAGTTGATAGTGATTTTGAAACCATCACCCTTAAATACACCAGTGCTAACGAAATGTCGCAAATCATCAAAACCCTTATCATTGACAAAAACCTTGGCAGTGTTTTGAGCATGGTGGTTGATAAGCATAATAATCAAATTGTTATTAGTGGTGCGGAAGAAAAACGCCTAAAAGTGCGTTTATTGGTGGCAGAATTAGATAAGGAGCAAGATGAGGTCAGTGGCACTCAGGTGATTTATTTGAGTTATGCAAATGCCAAAGACATTCTGCCGACTTTACAAAGCATTGCCAAGCAAACTGATGCAGAAATTAAAAAAGATAAAGGCGAGGCCTCAAAACCATCAACTATAAGTGCTGATGAATCAACCAATGCTATTGTGATTACCGGATCTAACGAAACCACGCGCAATGTTAGACATATTATTGAAAAACTCGATATTCGTCGAGCACAGGTATTGATTGAGGCAATTATTGCTGAGATTAGTTTGGATGATGCTCGGGAATTAGGCATTCAATGGATTGCCAAAGGCGGTCTCGGTGTTGGTGTGTTTAATACCGGTTTGATTGGCGGTTTAGCGGCTTCAGTTGATAACCCCAGTGCTATATTAGGCAGTCTGCCAACAGGCGGCACTTTTGCTGCTGGAAGATTTAATTCAGATAGTGAAGGTTTTGGTATTATTCTAAGGGCTTTAAAAGGTTCTAGCAAGGCCAATATTCTTTCCACCCCATCAATTGTTACCTTAGATAATGAAGAGGCAGAGATTGTTGTTGGTCAAGAAGTGCCGTTTATTACCAACACCACTTTAAGCGATAGTAATTCCAATCCATTCCAAAAAATTGAAAGAAAAGATGTTGGTATAACCCTTAAAGTTAAGCCGCAAATTAATAATGGCTCTAGTGTAAAACTCAAAATTGAACAAGAAACTTCAAATGTTTTGGCGACATCGAGCGCTGTTGATGTAGTAACTTCAAAAAGAAGTATTAAAACCTCAGTAATGATTGAAGATAAGCAATTATTGGTATTAGGTGGTTTGGTTGATGAAGTTTGGAGTGATGGTGAATCA
The DNA here is from genome assembly GCA_965217125.1 of Gammaproteobacteria bacterium. Lineage (GTDB taxonomy): Bacteria > Pseudomonadota > Gammaproteobacteria > PS1 > Pseudothioglobaceae > JAAOIF01. The sequence continues at coordinate 16,334 of OZ244244.1, forward strand.
AAGATACCTGTATTGGGCGATCTTCCAATTGTTGGCGGCTTGTTTAATCAAAAAAATTATACTAAGACAAAGCGTAATTTGGTGGTGTTTATTCGTCCTACCATCTTAACTAGTTCCGTAGTTGCTGACAAAATCAGCAATCAGAAGTATAAATACATTCAAGCAATAAAATTACTCAGACAAGGCGACCCATTCTTTGCTGAAGACAGCCCACAAGGGGTTGACACTAACACCCAACTAAAGCTTCAATAGTTGCTTAGCTTGAATGACTATGGAAGTTTCTAACCAGACGGCGTTGTTGCCTTTTGAGCTTGCCAAAAAATTCAATATTTTACTCAGTGGCAGCGAGCAACCTTATAAATTAGAATATAGCACACTGCCTAATGCTGCTATTTTGTCTGAAATCCAAAGAAAATACGGCATCTTAAAAATTCTAAAAGTTAAAGACAATATTTTACAAAAAAACATTCAACAAAGCTATGAAAACTCCTCGTCAGGCGATTTAACTCAATTTCAAAGCAGTGCCGAGCAAGAAGACATTTTGCTCAATATTGCCGGCAATCTACACGAGCCATTAGAACTACTTAATAGTGATGACGAAGCACCGATTATTCGCCTGCTTAATGCACTATTTGCACAAGCGATTTTAGAGCAGGCATCAGATATTCATATTGAGCCTTATAAAGACCGAATGCGTATTCGTTTTCGTGTGCATGGTATTCTCAAACAAGTTATGGAGCTTGATATAAAAATTTCACCTTTGGTAATATCACGGGTTAAAGTTATGGCGCGTCTTGATATTGCCGAGCGCCGTATTCCACAAGATGGGCGTATTTCGATTCAGCTCGGTTCCAGAGATGTGGATATGCGTGTTTCCACTATTCCTTCTGGCTACAGTGAAAAAGCAGTGATGCGTATTTTAGATAAACAAGTCGGTCGTTTAGAATTAGAACAATTAGGCATGGGCAAGCAACATCATGAGCAAATATCCTCACTAATTCACAAACCACACGGCATTATTTTGGTAACTGGTCCAACCGGCTCAGGCAAAACCACTACCTTATATGCGGCACTGAGTATATTAAATAAAACTAAACGCAATATTATGACGGTTGAAGACCCAATCGAATATCATATTGACGGCATTAACCAAACCCAAATTAACAGCAAAATTAATATGACTTTTGCCAAAGGTTTGCGCGCTATTTTGCGCCAAGACCCAGATGTGGTGATGGTCGGTGAAATTCGCGATAACGAAACCGCAAAAATTGCCATTCAAGCCAGTTTGACCGGGCATTTAGTATTATCCACCTTACATACTAATAGCACGATTAACACAGTAACGCGTTTGATTGATATGGATATTGAGCCATTTTTATTGGCCTCAACCCTAGAGGCAGTGTTAGCACAGCGTTTGATTCGTAAACTTTGTGATTGTAAAACCAAAATATTAGTTGATAATGAAAAACAAATGAAATTGTTAGCTATTGACAAACCAGTTGAAGTTTACCAGCCACAGGGCTGTGAAAAATGTGGTTACCAAGGCTATAACAGTAGAATTGGCTTATATGAATTACTCATTATTGATGAGCAATTACGCAGCGCGATTACCCGCAGTGCTAATGAGCAGGAAATTAAGCAAATTGCCAGTAAAAGTTTGGTAACCCTAAAAACCCAAGCGATTAAGTTAGTATTAAATGGTGAAACTGGGTTAGATGAAGCCTTTAGAGTTGTGTTGGTTTAGATTTCTGATGGCAATTTTTAAATTTAGCGCAATTGACGAAGCAGGCAAAACGCAAAAAGGCCAGCTTACTGCTGAGGGAGCCAAAGAAGCTAAAAAACAGCTAAAAAATAAACAATGGCACATTGTTAGCCTCGAAAAAACTAAAAACAAAGCCACTAAGCAGAGCTTTAAAAAACAATTATCAATTGTTGAAATATCAATTTTTTTTCGTCAATTAAGCTCACTAATTAGTGCTGCTATTCCGATTGACGAAGCCCTATCCACTATTAGACAAAATGCCAATAATAGCAAACTTAAAAACATTGTGGGCGAGATTATTGACGAAATCAAACAAGGGCAAACGCTTGCTTATGCACTAAAATCCAGTTCTCATTATTTTTTGGATTATCACTTAGAGACCATCAGCGCTGGCGAAGCTGGGTCAAATTTAGTATTAGTATTGGATAAGTTGGCAACTGATATTGAAAAGCAACATCAATTTAGTAGCAAGATTAAAAAAGCCTTAATTTACCCGGTAACAGTTGTTATCTTGTCTTTGTTGATTGTGGGGTTTTTGCTGGTGGCTGTAGTGCCAGAAATTGCGGCAGTGTTTAGTAATAATGGACAAGAATTACCGCCATTAACGGTTATTGTCATTGGCTTTAGCAACTTTTTATCTGAATATTTTAAGCTGATCGGGATTGGGATTTTGCTGATGATTATAGGCTTTAAGTTATTGATTAAAAAAGACAAAGTCAAATATTTTATTGATACAGTATTAGCAAAACTACCCATTGCTGGCAAGTTAATTGCTAATGCTAATGCAGTGCGTTTTTCTAGGACATTGTCGTTATTATATGCCAGCGGCACACCGATTGAACAAGCGCTCAAACATAGCTCAATGGTGGTGAATTTTATGCCGATGAAGTTTGCTATTCAAAACGCCACCAAAAGAGTTAATGAAGGCTCAGACCTTTATACCTCGTTGAGTAAATATAAGGCCTTACCGCAGATGTTTTTATATATGCTTGCTAGTGGTGAAACTACCTCGCGTCTTAGCGAAATGTTGGATCGGGCTTGTGAAAATCAAGAATATGAAATTGAATATCAGGTTGGTAAAATGATTAATATCTTTGAGCCGATGATGATTGTGATTACTGGTGGTATGGTATTAACCATTGTTTTGGCAATTTTATTGCCTATTTTTGAAATTAACACTATTCCTTTGTAGTATTTAGATTTTCTGACAGAAAAAATCATTGAATTGCGATATAATGACGGATTAAATTAACTAACTGGAGAAAAATACATGGATGATAATAAAAAACAAGCATTAAAAGTCGCATTAGCACAGATTGATAAGCAATTTGGCAAAGGCTCGGTGATGTTTTTGGGCGCTGATGAGACCCAAAGTGATATTGAAGCAGTCTCTACCGGTAGTTTGAGTTTGGATATTGCCTTGGGGATTGGTGGCTTGCCTAAAGGGCGTGTGATTGAAATTTACGGACCTGAGTCTTCGGGCAAAACCACCCTGTCTTTACATGTTATCGCACAGATGCAAAAACTTGGCGGTAGTGCAGCGTTTATTGATGCCGAACATGCGCTTGACCCTCAATATGCCAAGCGCTTAGGGGTTGATACCGATGAACTGTTAATTTCACAGCCAGATACTGGCGAGCAGGCATTAGAAATTACCGATATGTTGGTGCGCTCAGGCGGGGTAGATATTGTGGTGATCGATTCAGTTGCTGCGCTGACACCGAAAGCTGAAATTGAAGGTGAAATGGGGGCTTCACATATGGGTCTGCAAGCAAGATTAATGTCGCAAGCACTCAGAAAACTCACCTCAAACATTAAAAAAACTAATACTATGGTGATTTTTATTAACCAACTTAGAATGAAAATTGGCGTTATGTTTGGCAATCCAGAAACCACAACTGGCGGTAATGCACTCAAGTTTTACGCCTCAGTGCGTTTGGATATTCGCCGCATTGGTGCGATTAAAAAAGGTGATGAAATTTTGGGCAATGAAACTCGTGTTAAAGTATTGAAAAATAAAGTTGCACCGCCGTTTAAAAAAGCAGAGTTTCAAATTCTTTACAATCAGGGCATTTCGCGTGAAAGTGAAATTATTGACCTTGGAGTGCTACATGGTTTTGTTGAAAAAGCAGGTGCTTGGTATAGCGTTGATGGCAAACGCATTGGGCAAGGCAGGGATAATGCCAGAGATTATTTAAAAGACAATGGCGAACTTAGTCAAAAAATTGAGGCACAAATTCTTGATAAAGTTATGGATAAAGAATCAGATATTGAACAGGATGTAAGCAATCAAGACACCGAGTAGCGCTTATGTTTACGCCCTGTCATTATTGGCACGGCGTGAGTATTCAGCTTTAGAATTAGCACAAAAACTTGCGCTCAAACAATATCAGGCTGATGATATTTCGCATGCCATAGAGGCGCTTATTAAATATGGTTATCAAAGTGATGCGCGTTTTGCCAGCGAATTTGTGCAAATGCGCGTTAATCAAGGCAAGGGCTCAGTTAAAATTGCATTTGAATTGAAACAGCGCGGTATCAAACATTTTGATTTATCTCAATTTGATTTTTTTGAACTTGCCAAGCAAGTGCGAATTAAAAAATACGGCGAACAAATACCTAATAGTTATCAGCAAAAATCCAAACAACAGCGTTTTTTACAATCTCGAGGCTTTGACTTTGAGCAAATTAACCACGCATTTGAGATATAAAAATTTGTTTGATGCAATTGCAATCTAAAAAATAAAATATTGATGAAATTCACCTTAAAAAACACCAACAATAAAGCCCGCCGCGGTGCTATGACATTTGCAAGAGGAGTGGTGCAAACACCTGCTTTTATGCCAGTAGGGACTTATGGCACGGTTAAGGCAATGACACCTGAAGAAGTGTGTGGGATTGGCGCACAAATTATTTTAGCTAATACTTTTCACCTGTCGATTACGCCCGGCACACAGGTAATTGAAGCCCATGGGGATTTGCATAATTTTATCCATTGGCAGGGGCCGATACTGACTGATTCTGGCGGTTTTCAAGTATTTAGTTTGGGTGATATGAGGAAAATTAGTGAACAAGGAGTGGATTTTCAATCGCCTAAGGACGGTGCTAAGATTTTTATGGGAGCAGAACAATCAATGCAAATTCAACAAAAACTTGGTGCTGATATTGTTATGATTTTTGATGAATGCACCTCGTATCCTGCTGATAAGGCAACTGCTAATCAATCTATGCAACGCTCACTGCGTTGGGCACAGCGCTCAAAAGACGAACATCAGCGATTAGGCAATCAAAATGCTTTATTTGCTATTGTTCAAGGCGGTATGTTTAGGGATTTAAGGTCTCAATCTATCAGCTCATTAGTTGAGATGGAATTTGATGGTTATGCAATTGGTGGGCTGAGTGTCGGCGAGCCAAAAGCGCAGATGATGCAGGTTTTGGATTATCTGCCAGCTCAAATTCCAGCAGATAAGCCCAGATACTTGATGGGGGTTGGCACTCCAAGCGACTTGGTAGAGGCTGTTGAACGAGGCATTGATATGTTTGATTGTGTGCTGCCAACTCGCAATGCGCGCAATGGTCATTTATTCACCTCAACTGGTATTGTCAAAATTCGCAATGCACAATATAGGCTCGATATTGCGCCCTTAGATGAGAATTGCGATTGCTATACTTGTAAAAATTACAGCAGGTCTTATTTACATCATTTACAACGCAAAAATGAGATTTTAGGTGCAAGACTAAACACCATTCACAACCTATATTATTATCAACATTTGATGGCACAAATGCGTATTGCGATTGAGAATAATAACTTTTTGGCGTTTAAGCAACAATTTTATTTATTACAAACTGAGAGTAAATGATTTGACTGTTATTTTTTGTCAAAATAAACATCTAACACCGCACGAGCTAATGGTGCGGCTTTAGAGCTGCCACTGCCAGCATTTTCAACAACTACAGCAATGGCAATCTCAGGATTTTCAATTGGTGCAAAACCGGTAAATAGGGCGTGGTCTCTTAGATGCTCCTCTAAATTAGCAGCAATGTATTCCTCCTCAGCGTCCAAGCCAAACACTTGTGCGGTGCCAGTTTTCCCTGCTAAAGTGTATTTCAAGCCTTTGTTAAGACTTCTGGCTGTGCCCTTTGTGCCATATACGGCTTGTTTCATACCTTTAATTACATCTTCCCAATTCTTAATGTTTTTAATCGGTATTTGTGCCGTTAGTTGCTGCACTGTTGCTTCAATTATTTGATTGGATGAACGAATATTTTTCAGCAGTTTTGGCTGAAAAATCTGTCCCTTATTTGCTAAGGCTGCAGTAGCAACAGCAAGTTGCAATGGACTTGAAATCATAAACCCTTGTCCAATACCGCTAATCAAAGTTTCGCCACGATACCAAGGCTTGCCTTTGTTGATTTTTTTCCAAGCTTTTGAGGGTAAGATACCACCCAGTTCGCCGGGAATATCAATACCAGTGATTTTACCAAAGTTAAAAAATTTCAAATTATCATGCAAGGTATCTATGCCAATTTTATCAGCCAAATCATAGAAAAAAACATCGCAAGATTGGGCAATAGCATCTTTAAGTGCAACTGCGCCATGTCCGCTGTGTTTCCAGTCGTTAAATTTACGCTTAACATTTGGCAATTTGTAATAACCTGGGCAAAAAGTTTTATTACGACTACTAATCACCCCTTCTTCAAGCCCTGCTAACGCCACCATTGGCTTAATAGTTGAGCCGGGCGGATACAAACCTTGAATAGCGCGATTAAGTTGAGGGATGTCTTTTGAAGTTTTTAGAGTTTGATAATTTTTATGAGAAATGCCGTCAACAAACCAATTAGGATTGTAAGTTGGTGTGCTTACAAGTGCCAGCACTTCGCCATTTTTAACATTCACTGCAACAATTGAGCCGCGTTTGCCAGCTAATAGAGATTCTGCTTTTTTTTGCAAATCCAAATCAATGCTTAGGTATAAATCCTTGCCATTTTCAGCTAATTCAACAACTTGGGTGTCAATCACTCGTCCGCTAACATTTCGCTCAATTTGTTTTTTGCCACTCTTGCCATGTAGCAATATTTCATATTGTTTTTCAATACCAGTTTTGCCAACAAAAGAAGTGCCTAAGTAGTTTTGCTTATCGTAGAATAATTTGTCTTTTTTATTCATTCTGGCAACATAGCCAAGCACATGAACGCTGGAATTGATATTGGGATAAATACGATGAAAGTAAGGCTCAATATCAACCCCAACAAATTCATTACTGACTAAAAACTCGGCAACCTGAGTTTCGCTGAGTTTATGTTTAAGTGGAATGCTATGGAATTTTTTATGGCGTTTTCTGCTTTTATTAAAGTCTTTGATGTCATCTTCATTAATAAAATCTAATTGCTGAAGTTTAAGCAAAGCTTTGCCAATATTTTTGGTTTTTTCTGGGGTTAATGTCAATCGATATGACAACTGATTAGTAGCAAGAATCTTGCCATTTCGATCAAATATTTTGCCGCGAGCTGGGGTAATTGGCAAGATGCGCATTTGGTTTCCTAGAGCTTCTTCTACATAATAATCATAATTGCTAATTTGCAGGTTATAAAGCCTTATTATCAGGATTGATGTCAGTAGAACAATAAAAACCATAGAGACAATCATTCTGTTTGAAAAAATCTTATTTTCTGCTTTAATGTTGCTAATTTGTTCCATTGATATGTTAGGTTTAGTGTTTGAATTTTGCTAATAGTAATCGAATAATTGGCCAAAATACGGCGCAGGATAAAGGTGAAAATAATAAGTAGTAATTAAAATTAAACCCTTGAATTAGACTATGCACTAATAAAAATATAGCTAAATAAATAGTGGATGCGACAAACACATAAACCTGTTGTGTGCTTAGGTTAGAAACCGAAAAAGATTGTTTGACATAACTGATAAAAGCGCCGCTGAGTATCAACGCCAAGGCATTTTGTCCTAAAATATCACCGTGCAGTATATCAACCAAAATCCCTAATATAAGGGCAAAAAAGAAACGCCCTTTAGGAAAAAACCAAATTAACCAATAAATAAAAAAAAGCAACATCCAAAAAGGAGAAATTTCCAGAAATAATTGCGGCAATGGTATGGCACTAATTATTAAGGCAAGCAGAGTAATTTTAATAAGAAAGATGTAGGGGCGTTGAGTTATCATAATTGTATTATATTTATTGCGCGCTTTGTTTAGAGCTATTAATTAACAGAAATTCTAACTGTTCAGTGCTTTGAATTGGCTCTAATTCAATGGTTAAAAATGCCTTGTCTGCTTGTTTTTCTACATGTATAACTTTGCCTACTGGATAGCCTGCTGGAAATTTTGAACCCACAGCACTACTTACAAATACATCGCCTAATTCTACATCTAATTCAGATTTAATAAAATTAACCCTTAATCTGCTTTGTTGTGATGCAAGACCTTTGCTGATACCGCGAATGCCATTGCGTTCATTTTTAACTGGTATATATTGCGTCGGGTCAGTAATCATCAGCAGTGTTGAATGTAGTGGAGTAACTTGCACTAATTGCCCAACCACGCCATCAGCACCGAGTGCAATTTGCCCGACTTGTAGGCCATTAATACTACCTTTATCAATTATAATTTGTTTTTTCAGCCTAGATTGGCTGATAGCACTAATACGCGCCAATACAAATTTTTGCTCATCCAGACTATAGCTTGCGCTGAGCAATCTACTTAATTTTTGGTTTTCTAATAGTAGCACATTATATGTTTGTAAGTTGGCTTTGAGGCGCATCAGTTCGTCGTTTAACTGCTTATTTTTATTCAACAAAGTTTGTTTATTAGTGCCTTGTTCATTGACCCAAATGTAGATTTGAGGAGGTAGATTGACCAGCATATAAACTGGTGAAATGGCTTTTGCAATGACTTGTTTAATACTGTCTAAGTATGAAAATTTATAATCTGAAAGGATTAAGAAGATAGCAATAAAAGCTGGGGTAAAAAGTTTCAGAAAAGACATAATTTAGAGTTTTCTAACATTATTTAATCAATAATCCACAAAAAGTTATCAATCAAAATTAAATTATTCTGCGGCTAAAAATTCCATATTGTGTTTGCTAATCATATCTATAGCCATGCCACCGCCGCGCACAACACAAGTTAATGGTTCATCAGCAACACGCACAGGCAAGTTGGTTTCTTGGTTAATTAGGCGGTCCAAACCATCTAATAATGCGCCACCACCAGTGAGAACTAAACCATTTTTAGCAATATCAGCACTTAACTCTGGCGGGGTTTGTTCTAATGCAGTTTTTATCGCGCCAATGACTGTTGTTAATGATTCTTGTAGTGCTTGCCTTACCTGAGTATTGGTAATTTCAAAGCTGACCGGAATGCCCTTGGCGGCATCACGACCTCTAAATTCAATTTCTTTGATTGCTGGGGTTTCAAATGCAGAACCCACTTCTTCTTTAATTTGTTCAGCCGTAGCCTCGCCAATGATAATGCCTTGTTCACGGCGCACAAATTTAATAATTGCATCATCAAATACATCGCCACCAATACGCAGTGAATCAGAATAAACAATGCCATTTAATGACATAATTGCCAACTCTGTTGTGCCACCACCAATATCAACCACCATCGTGCCAGAGGCTTCTTTAATCGCCATTCCAGCGCCGAGTGCAGCAGCTATTGGCTCTTCAATCAAATAAACATCACGCGCGCCAGCACCGACCGCACTTTCCTTAATTGCACGGCGTTCAACCTGAGTTGCCCCGCAAGGGACACAAATTAAAACCTTAGGGCTGGGGGAGAAAAAACCAGAGCGCAACACTTTACGAATAAAATATTGCAACATCTTTTCAGTAACTTTAAAGTCAGCAATCACCCCATCTTTCATCGGGCGAATTGTATTAATTGTGCCCGGTGTTCTGCCCAACATATTTTTTGCCTCTTGACCAACCGCAATAATAGTTGATTCTAATGAATCTCGATCGTTACGAATAGCAACAACTGAGGGCTCGTTTAGCACCACTTCGCCGTCCATATAAATGAGAGTATTTGCAGTGCCTAAATCGATTGAAAGGCTTTGAGCTTTAAAAAAATTAAACATAAAAACATCCTGATTGAATAGTTGATTAAAATAAGGAAATACATCATACTATAACAGCAAGCAAAAACCAAGTAATATTTAATATGAAAGTTAAACAAAAATATGTAATTGAAAGTATTGCCAACGCTTTGCAATATATTTCCTACTATCATACGCCAGATTTTATCCGGGCAATGGCAGATGCGTATCAAAAAGAAACCCATCAACCTGCTAAAAATGCGATTGCACAAATTCTTATTAACTCAAAAATGGCAGCATTAGGCCAGCGCCCGATGTGTCAAGATACCGGCATTGTTAATATCTTTGTTGAAGTGGGTATGGATATTAGTTGGGAGGCGGACTTATCGCTTGAGGATATGATTAACGAAGGTGTCAGACAAGCTTATACCAACCCAGACAATCCATTGCGCGCCTCTATTGTTGCAGACCCACTATTTGCCAGAAACAATACCAAAGACAATACACCTGCGGTGATTTACACAAAAATTGTTAAGGGCAATAAGCTGAATTTTACAGTTGCTGCTAAGGGTTGCGGCTCTGAAAATAAGGCAAAATTTACAGTATTAGCGCCTGATGATAATTTGACAGATTGGGTACTTAGAACGGTTCCAACGATGGGTGCAGGCTGGTGTCCGCCAGGAATTATCGGTATCGGTGTTGGCGGCACAGCAGAAAAAGCCATGCTTATGGCAAAGCAAAGTTTAATGCAGCCGATTGATATTGCCGAGATTGCCAAAAAGTCTAAGCCGACTAATATTGAAAAGTTACGCTTAGAATTGATGACAGCCATTAATAATTTAGCTATCGGCGCACAAGGTTTAGGCGGACTGACCACCGTGCTTGATGTCAAAATTAAAGACCACCCAACCCATGCCGCCTCACAACCTGTTGCCATGATTCCTAATTGTGCAGCAACCCGCCATTTACATTTTTCACTTGATGGCTCTGGTGTAGCACAGTTACCAGCAGTGGATATGAGTGCCTATCCTCAGTTGGAAATGGATTATTCACAGTATAAACATATTGATTTAAAAACTCTAACCCGTCAACAAATGAATAAGTGGAACATTGGCGATACCTTGTTATTAACAGGTAGCATTATCACTGGGCGTGATGCAGCACATAAGCGCCTCAAGCAGATGATTGATAATGGCGAGGGCTTGCCAAAAGGTGTGGATTTTGATAATAAATTTATCTATTATGTTGGCCCAGTAGATGCTGTGGGTGATGAGGTGATTGGTCCTGCTGGCCCCACAACAGCAACGCGTATGGATAAGTTTAGCGATATGATATTAGAAAATACCAATATTCTTGGTATGATTGGTAAAGCAGAACGCGGTGCGGCAACCACACAAAGCATCAAAAAACACCAAGCCAGTTATTTAATTGCGGTTGGTGGTGCGGCTTATTTAATTTCAAAATCGATTAAAAAAGCCAAAAAAATTGCATTTTTAGATATGGGCATGGAAGCAATTTATCAGTTAGAAGTTAAAGATATGCCTGTTACAGTTGCTGTTGATAGCCAAGGGCATAACATTCACAGTATTTTCCAAAACATTCAAATAAGTAATTAAGCATCATCAAGACCGGGAATATAAACTGTTTCAAACTCCACTTTCTTAACTCGCGGGTCGCAGCCTCCTTCCGATTCCATACGCTGCTGAATACGCTGCGCACATTCATCTAAATCTTCACATTGAAAAACCACCTGCTTTGTCGCTTGGTTTTCTTCTAAATGTATGATCATTTTTGCACCCGCAAATACAGCGTTGCTAAGTGCAAGTGTCAGTAGTATAAATAATGTTTTCATAGTATCTCCTTTATTGTAAAAAATATAATTATATTATAATATAGTAATATACTTTAGGCAAGATTATTTTTAAGTATAATTAATACCGAAGTTGGTCGGATAATCGCTGGATATTTATATCGAGAGGAAAGTCCGGGCTCCACAGAGCAGAGTGCTATCTAACGGATAGGTATGGCGACATAACGGCAAGTGCTGCAGAGATTTAGACCGCCTGTTTTCTAACAGGTAAGGGTGAAAAGGTGCGGTAAGAGCGCACCGCGCAGTTGGTAACAACGGCGGCAAGGTAAACCCCACTCGGAGCAAGCTCAAATAGGCCGCCATCGGTGTTGCTCGCACAGGCGGCGGGTAGAGTGCTAAAGCATATTGGCAACAATGTGCATAGATGAATGATTATCTACAACAGAACCCGGCTTATAGACCAACTTCACTTTATTTAGTATTCTTTACAGCGTTGCAGCTAAAAAACACTCAATCACATAGTTTCGAGGTGTTTAGCTCTGCAAATCTAAAAATAAAAACTAAAAACTAAACAGCGCAAAATAGTGGGCAGTTTGGATAGCACTTTGTTTGATTTTTTCAGCCTTAAGAGTCTATTTTTGGATTTGGGTGAATGGTTATTCGTGCAAATTTTCTTTTGCCAACTTGATATACGGCTTCAATAGGTAGGGCTATATCTTTACCGGTGATTTTTTCACCATCAAGCTTAACTGCGCCCTGTTTCATCATTTGTAGTGCATTAGAAGTGCTGGGGCAAAGCCCTGCATTTTTCAGCACATTGGCAATTTTAATGCCTTGGGTAAATTCAAATTCTGGCATCTCATCAGGTATCTGATTTTTGCTAAAACGATTAATAAAGTTTTCTTGAGTCTTATCTGCCGCTGTTTTAGAATGAAAACGAGTAATTATTTCACCAGCTAAGCGGAATTTGATGTTGCGTGGGTTTTCACCATTTTTAACTTGGGCTTTCCAAGCCGCAATTGTCTTTAGCGACTCAAAACTTAATAACTCAAGATAACGCCACATTAGCTCATCAGAAATCGACATAATTTTGCCAAACATCTCATCTGGCGTGTCGTCAATGCCGATGTAATTATTTAGCGATTTTGACATTTTTTGCACACCGTCTAAACCCTCTAAAATAGGCATAGTGAGGACAACTTGTTGTTGTTTTTTTTGATAACGCTTTTGTAACTCTCTACCCATTAGTAGATTGAATTTTTGGTCGGTGCCACCGATTTCTACATCACTTTCAAGCACAACAGAGTCATAGCCTTGTGCAAGGGGATACAAGAATTCGTGGATGGCAATGTCATCATTATTTTTATAACGAATTTCAAAGTCGTTGCGTTCTAACATTCTGGCAACTGTGCGCATTGACGAGAGTTTAATAAATTCCATTGGTGTCATTTTGTCCATCCAAGTTGAATTAAATACCACTTGAGTTTTTGCTTTATTGAGGATTTTAAAAACTTGCTCGGTGTAACTTTTGGAGTTTTTTAGCACCTGTTCACGCGACAGCGGCGGGCGAGTTTTGTTTTTGCCAGTAGGGTCGCCAATCATGGCAGTAAAATCACCAATTAAGAAAATAATCTGATGCCCTAAATCTTGTAATTGTTTGAGTTTGTTAATTAAAACCGTATGCCCTAAGTGCAGGTCAGGCGCAGTAGGGTCAAAACCAGCTTTGATTTTGAGCGGAGTGCCGCTTGATAACTTGGTTTTGAGTTCAGCAAGTGGCAGAATTTCGTCTGTGCCGCGTGTGAAAACAGCTAATTGTTGCTTTATATCCATTTTAAACCTTGTTGTTTGTATTCGTTTAATCTATCATCATTTGAAATAAAAGTATGGTTATTTTGTATGCAAAACCAAATCAGCATTCTATCAAACGGGTCTTTGTGTTGCTCTACTTTGGTGAGTTGATAAGAGTTTGCCATTGTTTGGGCATCAATATTTACAATATTTAAGTCTAATTCTTTGGCAATTCTTAACAAGTTATTAGGTGTTTCGCCATTTAATTTCATTTTACCAATTTTGTATTTTATGGCGATTTCCCAAAAGCTTAAATTAGTCAGCAGAATAACATTATTTTGATTTTTAATAATTTCCAATTGTGCTGGAGAGATTTTGCTTGGACAAGAAAACATCCAAAGAAAAATATTAGTATCTACAACAAATCTCATAACCCCAACAGTTCTTCATCAGTCATTGTCCAGTCTTTGGCAAACTCAATCTGTATTTTCCCCTCATACAAACCTAATTTGCGTGGCTCTAATTTTATTTTTTCCTCTTCATACGGCACAATCATCGCAATTTTTTTGTGTTTTCTGCCGTATTCAATCACAAACTTTTCCCCTTTTTGGACTGATTTTAGCACTTGAGAAAAATCATTTTTTGCATGTGCAGTTGAAATATTTAACATAGTTATTCTCCGTAATATTAGGATATTATAACAAAAGTTGTCAAGTTGTCAAGTTGTCAAGTTAGGATTATGGGCGAATATGCCCATCCCCTAAAACAATATATTTTTGTGAGGTTAGGCCTTCTAATCCAACTGGTCCGCGCACATGGAATTTGTTGGTGCTGATGCCGATTTCTGCACCTAAACCGTATTCAAAACCATCGGCAAAAGCGGTGGAGGCATTAATCATCACTGAGGCAGAATCTACTTGGCTAATAAAGCGTCTGGCATTTGTGTAATTTTCACTAATGATTGATTCGGTATGCCCCGAGCCGTGTTGCTCAATATGCTCAATTGCCGCGCTCATCGAGCTCACAATACGAACAGCAAGAATGGCATCAAGATACTCTGTATCCCAATCTTTGTCGGTGGCAGCTATTACCTTGTCTGAGAGTTGCATGGTTTGTGCGCAACCGCGTAGTTCCACGCCTTTTGCCAAATATTGTGCGATTAGTTCTGGCAATATTCTGCCTGCTGCTGCGGCGTGTACCAGCAAGGTTTCGGTGGCATTACACACACCGTAGCGGCGAGTTTTGGCGTTAAACGCAATGCTAATGGCTTTTTGCGTATCGGCATCTTTGTCAATATAAGTATGACAAATGCCGTGCAAGTGTTTAATTACTGGCATGGTTGCATTTTTACTAATGATTTCAATCAAACCTTTGCCACCGCGTGGAATAATGGCATCAATAGTGTCGCTGGCTTTGACTAATTCGCTCACTGCCGCACGGTCTGTAGTATCGATTAGTTGCACGCAATGTTGGTCCAGACCAGCATCAATTAGACTTTGTTTAACACAGCAATACAGCGCCAAATTAGAGCGGATGGCCTCCGAGCCACCACGCAAAATTGCAGCGTTGCCAGATTTAAGACAAAGGGCGCTAGCATCAATAGTAACATTTGGACGTGATTCATAGATAATGCCCATAACCCCAAGCGGGGTGCGCATTTTGCCCACTTGAATGCCACTCGGGCGGTATTTTAAATCAGTTATTTCACCGATTGGGTCAGGTAAATTGGCGATTTGATTTAGGCTTGCAATTATGCCGTCAAGTCGCGTCTCATCTAACATTAGCCGATCCAGCAAAGCTTTGCTCAAGCCGCTGTCTTTGCCATTGTCCAAATCTTGTTGATTAGCCGTTAAAATTGAAACTCGGTTTTTATCAATTTGCTCAGCGATATTAAGCAGTGCATTATTTTTCACCCGAGTGGTTACACTGCGTAATGTTTTGCTAGCAATTTTTGCGTTTTTGCCTAATGTGGCGATTTGTTCAGTGATTGAGGGCATTATTTTTCCCAGCTAAATTTAGTAATAATGTGCGTAATTCATCAATTACATTGAGATTATCCATACCTTTGATTGAGCGGTCAATACGCCCGAGCGATAATAATATTTTTTGTAATTGTTGATAAGAGTGGCGTTTTAGTGCATTGCTAATAATTGCTTTTCTTTTATTCCAAACACGATGTTTTTGCAATACTGTGTCAATTTGCCTACTTTGCCCAAGATCTATTGACATATCTATGATTGAATTGATTTCTCGATACAGCGAACTACTAAGCTGAATTGGCATGGCGTTATCATTTATTAGGGTTTCATAAATTTTCAATATTTGCTTAGCATTGCCTAAGAGGGCGGCGTCAATTAAACCATAAATACTGTATTTGGATTGCTGATTAACTTGATTTAGGTAAGCTTGTGTGTCAATTTTACCGTCAGGGTATGCTAGTTTTAATTTTTGAATTTCTTGCATGGAAGCCAGCAAATTTCCTTCGGTAGAAAAAGCAATACTCTGTGCAACTTCTAAATTAGCTGCTAATCCGAGTGTTGTCATATGGTTGCTAATCCAGCCGACTAAATACCCACTTTGCACTTCCCAATGTTGAATTACGCTGCCATTTTGTTCCAGCGTTTTAAACCATTTGCTTTTTTGCTGGCTCATATCTAATTTAGCGGTAGAGATAATGAGCAAAATGTCATTTGGCAGGGAATTGGTAATTTCTATCAGCGCTTTTGCGCCTTTAACGCCAATTTTGCCAGTTTTAAATCGGCATTCAATTATGCGTTTTGGTGAGAATAGCGATATTGATGATATTTCAGCAACAATTTGATTCCAATCAAAATTAGCATCCACTTCAAAGCTGATTTTGTCGTCAAAACCCTGTGTTTTGGCTGCGCGTTTAATTTTATCTAAGCTTTGCTCAACCAATAACAGCTCAGCACCAAAAACAAAATAAAGCGAGTTGAGTTGGTTTGTGAGTGCGTTGCTTAGTTGTTCAGCTTTAATCTTCATTGAACTTTTGTGCAAATCATAAACGCTTGAGTTTTCTTAGTAGTCGTTTGATAAGTGTCTCACGGAGTTGGTTGTAATGTTCATTAATTTGCAATCTATCAGCCTGAGTCTGAATCACTCTTTGTAGCTGAGTGCTGTTAGTCAAAACATCTGTAAATAATGGTTGTTTTAAAGTATCAAATACTTTAATTGGAACACTCAGACTTAAAGTGTAACTGCTTATTTGACCAGTAGTAGCATACGCAGCAGCTTGCTTTTTTTGGGTTTCTTTGCCAATCTCAATTATTAAAGATTTTACTACAACAGGGTTAAGGTGTTTTTTCAGCTCGGTAGCAAAAGCATTGTTTTTAGTTGAGTTAACTGTTGCATTCAGCGAGGTATTTTGATAAGGCGTGTGAAAGCCACAACTGCCTAATAATGCGGTGATTAAAACAATGGATAAGAGGTTATTTTTTGACATGACATTAAGTAATATTTCTTTTCAAGTGGGAAATTATGACAGAATTTGAGTTTATTTGTTGTAAAACTGAAGATAATTTAAAAATATAAATATTCAAACTAACCTTGAAAAAACATCATAAGCCTATATATTGTGATTTAATATGGTATAGTTGTCTCTCTTAATTTTTTAATAAAACACACACATTATGTTTAAAAATTTATTACTTTGGCTGGTTTTAGGCAGTATTCTTGCCTCAATTTTTGGTCAATTTGAGATAGGCGGTCAGAAAAACCAGATTACTTACTCTCAATTTATCCAAAGCGTTAAATTAGGTGATGTTTCTAGTGTTAGCATCTCAGGCAACAGTATTGAAGGCGTGGGCGCTGGCGGTGAGCAATTTTCAACCTACAGCCCAGGCGACCTTGGGTTGATGGGAGATTTGCTTGATAATGGCGTGAATGTTATTGCCAAGCCGCCCGAGAAAGATGGCTTTTTTAAGCAACTAATTATTTCTCTGGCGCCAATCTTATTGTTAATTGCTGTTATTTTCTACACTATGAAAGGTGCTGGTGGCCCTATGGGCGGCAAAAACCCAATGAGTTTTGGTAAATCAAAAGCGCGCCTTATTAGCAAAGATGAATCCAAGACTACCTTTAAAGATGTAGCTGGTGTTGAGGAGGCTAAAGAAGAGGTGATGGAGTTGGTTGATTTTTTATCTGACCCGGGCAAATTTACCAAAGTAGGTGGCAAAATCCCCAAAGGCGTTCTTATGGTCGGCCCGCCGGGAACAGGTAAAACCCTATTAGCAAAAGCAGTGGCTGGTGAGGCTGATGTGCCATTTTTCTTTATTTCTGGCTCAGATTTTGTAGAGATGTTTGTCGGTGTAGGCGCATCACGCGTGCGCGATATGTTTGAGCAGGCTAAAAAGCATGCACCTTGTATTATTTTTATTGATGAAATTGATGCTGTTGGTCGCCAGCGTGGTGCTGGCATGGGCGGCGGTCATGACGAGCGTGAGCAAACCCTCAATCAAATGTTGGTTGAAATGGATGGTTTTGAAGGCAACGAGGGCATTATTGTGATTGCTGCGACTAATAGACCCGATGTTTTAGACCCTGCACTGCTTAGGCCAGGGCGTTTTGATCGCCAAGTAACTGTAGGTTTGCCAGATATTAATGGTCGTGATGCAATTTTGCAAGTGCATATGAAAAAATTACCAATTGCTAAAAATGTTAAATCAATTAATATTGCTAAAGGCACGCCAGGTTTTTCAGGCGCTGACCTTGCTAATCTTTGTAATGAAGCGGCGTTGATTGCTGCCGGCAAAGACAAAAAATTAGTAGGTATGCAAGAGTTTGAAAGAGCCAAAGACAAAATTATGATGGGCTCTGAGCGCAAAACTATGGTAATGGATGATGCAGAAAAAGAAATGACCGCCTATCATGAAGCAGGGCATGCCATCGTTGGGCGCTTAGTGCCTGAGCATGACCCTGTTTATAAGGTCAGTATCATTCCACGAGGCATGGCATTAGGCGTAACTATGTTCTTGCCTGAAAAAGATGCTTATAGCATTTCTAAACGCAAACTTAATTCACAAATAACCGCATTATTTGGTGGGCGTATTGCTGAAGAGTTGATTTATGGCATTGACAGTGTTACCACCGGCGCAAGTAACGACATTGAACGCGCCACTGAAATTGCGCATAAAATGGTGAAACTGTGGGGTATGTCCGATAAGATGGGTCCATTGGCTTATGGCGAAAGTGAGGGCGAGGTATTTTTAGGTCGTCAGGTAACCAAACACAAACACATTTCTGATAAAACTTTTAATTTGATTGATAGCGAAATTCGCAAAGTTATTGATGTTAATTATAAAATTGCTTACAAAATATTGGAAGAAAACAAAGATATTTTGCATGCTATGGCAAAAGCTTTGATTGAGTTTGAAACCATCGACAGAGATCAAATTGATGATTTAATGGGTAGAAAACCAATGCGCGAGGCAGCCGTTATTATTGATTCTGATGTAGTTTCTGTTGAACTTGGCAAAGGCTCAGAAGAAACCGACGAATCTAATAATTCTGAGGAAAAACCATTAAGTGGTGGCACCCAGCAAGTTGCTTAGTTTTTAGAGTTTGCGTAGTCAAGTATGACTGTTTCATCTACAACTTTAAGCCCAATCATAATGGGCGTGTTAAACATCACGCCCGACTCATTTTCAGATGGCGCTAAATACCTCAATACTGCCGATGCCCTCATACATGCTAAATGTATGGTTAAACAAGGTGCAAATATCATTGATGTTGGTGGTGAATCTACTCGCCCTGGTGCTAAAACTATCTGTGCTGATGAGGAGTTAAATAGAGTAATCCCGGTTATTAAAGCCCTAAAAGCACAGCTTGATGTGCGTATTTCAGTTGATACTTCCAAGCCGCAGGTAATGGCACAAGCTGTTAATGCTGGCGCGAACTTAATCAATGATGTGAATGCCCTGCAAAGCGATGGAGCGCTGCAAATGGCGGCTTCATTGGGTAGTGATATTTGTTTGATGCACAAGCAAGGACAGCCAAAAACCATGCAAAACAATCCCTTATACATTGATGTTGTTAAAGATATTAAGGAGTTTTTTGATGAGCGAATTGCAGCTTGTATTAGCGCGGGTATCAGCGCTGATAAAATAATCTTAGACCCAGGTTTTGGTTTTGGTAAAACTTTAGCGCACAATTTAGAAATTCTCAAACGATTAGCAGAATTTAAGTCTTTTAATCTGCCATTATTAGTAGGCATTTCTCGTAAAAGTATGATTGGCAATTTGCTAAATGATAGAAATGTCGATAGAAATGTCGATAGAAATGTCGATGGAAGGGTCATCGGCAGTGTGGCGGCGGCTATAATAGCTGCTCAACGCGGTGCGGATATTGTGCGTGTGCATGATGTATTAGCAACTAAAGACGCATTGATGATTTTACAAAGTGTAGAGGAGCATTAAAATTGAATAATTATTTTGGCACTGACGGCATTCGTGGTAGAGTAGGTATAACGCCCATTACTGCTGATTTCTTTTTAAAACTCGGTTGGGCAGTAGGCTCAGTATTAGCACAAAAGCACAAATATGCGAGTGTGGTGATAGGCAAAGATACCCGCGTTTCAGGCTATTTGTTTGAATCAGCACTTGAAGCAGGTTTCCTATCAGCTGGGGTGGATGTGGGTTTGTTAGGACCTATGCCAACCCCAGCAGTAGCGTATTTAACCCAAATTTATGGTGCTAAGGCGGGCGTGGTCATCAGTGCATCGCATAATCATTTTAAAGATAATGGGGTTAAATTTTTCTCTGCCAAAGGCTTTAAATTAAGTGCGCAAGACCAAAAAGATATTGAGCAAAGATTAACCCAAACAATGGTGAGCGTTGATAGTGAAAATATTGGCAAAGCCATCCGCCATGAACAATCTTCGGGTCAATACATTGATTTTTGCAAATTATCATTTGACCATTGTGTTAATTTATCCACCCTTAAAATTGTGATTGATTGTGCCAATGGCGCGACTTATCATATTGCTAAAAATGTATTTTCTGAATTGGGCGCTCAAACCATTATTATCAACAATAAGCCTGACGGGTTTAATATTAACTTGGATTGCGGCGCAACAGATACCAAGCATTTGCAACAAGTGGTGCTTGAGAAGCAAGCCGATTTAGGTATTGCGTTTGATGGTGATGGTGATAGGCTGATGATGGTTGATGCTAATGGCGATCTGGTTGATGGCGATGAATTAGTATTTATTATTGCTAAAGCTTGGAAAATGCAAAACAGATTAAAAAATAATACCGTTGTTGGCACAAAAATGACCAATCTCGGCGTGCGTCAAGCATATAAAAAATTAGCCATTGATTTTATTGAGGCCGATGTGGGCGACCGCTTTGTAATGCAACAAATGCAGGCGCATAATTCAATCTTAGGCGGCGAAGGTTCTGGACACATTGTTTGTTTAGATAAAAGCACCTCAGGGGACGCGATTATTGCCGCACTGCAAGTATTAGAAGTGATTGTAAAAAGCAAAAAAACCCTAACCGAACTAAAATCCCAAGTCAATAAATACGAACAGGTGCTGATAAATGTCAAAACCCAAGAAAAAATTGATTTAAGCCAACATCAAACTCTAAAACAAGCCCAACTCGAAGTTGAACAAACATTAGGCAACAAAGGCAGGGTGCTAATTCGCGCCTCAGGCACCGAGCCACTGATTCGAATAATGGTTGAAGCAAAAGATGCCAATATTAGCCAACAAAACGCTTTAAAACTAGCCGATGTATTAAGGTAGTTTCTGGCTAATTTTGAACTTAGCAGAGCAAACGCTAACACTTAAAATCAGTAACTGAAATGATTTGTTAGGGTTTTATATAAGTATAGCCCATTTGTTGCAAGTGGGATAATTCAGCAACGCCGCTGGGAACAATATCCGCTTTACTAACATCATATAGGTCGTCTGCATAACTGATTCTCTTGCCTCGTAAGGTATTAGCACAAACTTTAAACTCAACACCTTGCGCTTTTAGGCCTGAAATCTTTGCCTGAACAGAGTCTGTGGCATTGCCATATTTTAGTTTTGTACTCTCAAGTGCATCAGGTTCAAGCAATAGCGAAAGCCCTTTGCCGTGCATCACGATTTTAAAGTCCAAGTTTTCTTTGCCTACTGCATTGATATGATTTTGCACATTACGCAAAGCACCTGCTTGGGCTTTTGGATTGTCATAGTTGATATGGTAGACAACTTTTTGTTTGCCATAACGCTCATTTGCCATTGCATTGCCAGCAAATAACATTGCCATACCTAAAAATACCAGAATTAAACTTTTTGATTTATATTGTTGCATTTTCTTTCTCCTAAAATTTCTCCATGTTTTTTTGTTTGTTAAGATTGCTGGAGGTTAATAATCCTAACACTTGTAGTAATTTATTTATATTTATATAAAAAATTGACCTTAACTAATTAAAATACTACTATTTTAATAAACTATATTATAGTTGGGTATTATATTGATTATAATAAGCAAAATAATTTTATCAAATAAAGATTTTTAATAAGATAATGATTATAACAAAATACAATTTTTATAAAAAAACACTATGACATATAATAATAACACTCTGTATATAAACGGAGAATGGCAAAAGAGCGACAATACTGTTAATAATATAAATCCTTCAGATATAAGTGATAGTATTGGTTGGTTTTCTCAAGCAAGCACTAAACAAGTTCAAGAAGCTATTGATGCGGCAAAAAAAGCTCAAAAAATATGGCAAAAAACATCATTAGAACATAAACAAAAAGTATTAAATAATATAGGCGACGAGCTTATTAAACGCTGTGATGAGCTTGGCACAATACTATCAAAAGAAGAAGGCAAAACATTTGCTGAAGGTAGAGGTGAAATTTATCGCTCTGGTCAATTCTTTCAGTATTATGCTGCAGAAGTTCTAAGAAATATGGGTGAGTTAGCGCAGTCTGTTAGAGATAATGTAAATATCGAAGTTAGCAGAGAGCCACTTGGTGTTGTTGGTATTATTTCACCATGGAATTTTCCAACTGCAACAGCATCTTGGAAGATAGCCCCAGCTTTAGCATTTGGTAATAGTGTAATATGGAAACCTGCTAATGCAACACCTGCAAGCGCTGTAGAATTAACTAAAATTATTCATAAACAAGGCCTACCAGCAGGAACTTTTAATTTAGTTTTAGGTAGCGGTTCTAGCGTTGGAGAATGCCTTATAAATTCAAAAGATATTGATGGCATTAGTTTTACAGGCTCAGTTGATGTTGGAAGGCGTATTGCTCAGGCAACAGCGCTAAATTTTGTAAAATGTCAGTTAGAAATGGGCAGTAAAAACGCATTGGTTATTGCTAATGATGCTGATATTAATACTGCAGTAGAAGCTAGTGTATTTGGCTCATTCTCAGGCACAGGTCAAAAATGCACCGCATCATCTCGTTTAATTGTTGAAGAAGGTATTTATGAGCAATTTTTACAATCTTTAACAAATAGAATAAAAACATTAAAAGTAGGTCATGCACTTGATAAAGACGCATTTTTAGGTCCTGTTGTTGATGACAAACAATTAGCATCAAATATAGCGTGGGTCAATAGAGCTAAAGAATTAGGCGGTGATTTAGTTTGTGGCGGTGAAAGAATTAATTTAGAGCATAAAGGATACTATATGCTGCCAACACTATTTACTAATACACAAAATAACTGGGATGTTAATCAAGAAGAGATTTTTGCACCAATGACTTGCATAATAAAAGCAAAAGATATTGAAGAATCTATTGCAATAGCTAATGACACAAGATTTGGTCTAAGTTCTGGTATAGTTACTACCAGTTTAAAAAATAGTGCATTATTCAAACAACAAATACAATCTGGTTGTGTAATGGTAAATCTACCAACATCAGGCACAGATTACCATGTTCCTTTTGGAGGAAGAAAAGAATCAAGTTTTGGCTCCAGGGAGCAAGGGCAATATGCTAGAGAATTTTATACAATCGTTAAAACCACATATCAAAAATCTTTATAAATTATGCCCATAAATAAAAACAATATGATTATAGATGGCCTGCAATATTGTTATTGGGATAGAGACTATTTCTTAAATTTAAAAAATAGTGGCATAACAGCAGTTCATGTAACTTTAGTTTATCATGAAAATGCTCGTCAAACTCTTGCTCAGTTTGCCAAATGGAATAGATTATTTGAAGATAATAGTGATCTTATTATGCCTGTTATGAGTGCAGATGATATTCTATTAGCTAAATCTAACAATAAAGTAGGAATATTTTTTGGCGCGCAAAATTGTAGCCCAATTGATGACGAAATAGGCTTAGTTCAAGTTATGAGAAAATTAGGCTTATTAATTATGCAACTTAGTTATAATAACCAAAGTTTATTAGCAACTGGCTGTTATGAGGCAAAAGATAGTGGCATTACTAAATTTGGAAAACAAGTAATAAGTGAAATGAATAGAGTTGGAATGATTATTGATATGTCCCATAGTTCAGAATTATCAACCCTTGAGGCTATTGAAATATCTCAAAGACCTATTTGTATTAGCCATGCTAACCCTAGTTTTTGTGCACCTGCAAAAAGAAATAAATCAAATAAAATTATTAAATCTTTAGCTAAAAAAGGTGGTTTATTAGGGTTTAGTTTATATCCATTTCATTTGCCAAATGGGAGTAAGTGCACTATTAAAGAATTTTGTAAAATGATAGCAGATGTTGCAGATTTAGTAGGTGTTGAACATTTAGGTATTGGTAGTGATTTAGTTACTAATCAACCTAAATCTATTTTAAATTGGATGCGTAATGGTAATTGGTCTAAAATTACTGATTATGGAGAAGGCTCAGTGCAAAATGCAGGATGGCCAAAACCAGTTAGTTGGTTTGAAGATAGCAACGGATTTAAAAATATTTCAAATGCTTTAAAAGAGTTTGGATTTAAAGAATTAGAAATTGATTTAATTTTAGGTAAAAACTGGTTTAATTTTTTAAGTAAGGGGTTGTTATCAAATAAATAATGTTGCATGGTGCAATATTATTTTAAACCCCGTTTTTGAGGAGATAAATGATGGATAGAATAGATAAAAAAATGTTGGATATGCCAACAACAATAATAACTATTGGTTTTTTAGCGTTATTTTGTATACTTGCGTTATTTGATAGTAAAATGATTTCAAGTTTAGTTAATAGCGGATTTGCTTGGTCAATTAAGTATTTTGGTGCATACTGGCAAATATTATTATTATTAACTTTTTTAATTGGCTTAGTGCTTGCTATTGGTAGAACTGGCAATGTCAAATTAGGTGCATTAGAAAAACCAGAGTTAGATGACTTTAAGTGGATAGCTATTATTTTATGCACCCTACTTGCTGGTGGCGGAGTTTTTTGGGCAGCTGCAGAGCCCATAGCCCATTTTGTTAGCCCTCCACCAACTTTGGACGCTGCTACAACTGGTTTTGATAAAGCAATTAACGCCTTAACTCAATCTTTTATGCATTGGGGTTTTCTAGCTTGGGCAATTTTAGGAGTATTAACTTCTATTGTTCTTATGCACTTGCATTATGATAAAGGGCTGCCTTTAAAACCACGCACACTGCTATATCCGGTATTTGGTGATAAAGCTATAAATGGTCCTTTAGGAATTGTAATAGATTCTGTATCACTCATTGCTGTTGCAGCAGGAACTATTGGCCCTATTGGATTTTTAGGATTGCAAGCAAGTTATATGCTAAACTCTTTATTTAGTATTCCTGATGCTTTTGTAACACAAGCTATAGTAATTATTATTGCAGTAGCGATTTATATTGTTTCAGCACTATCTGGTTTATATAAAGGAATTCAAATTCTTAGTCGTTTTAATGTAATTTTAGCTCTTGCTTTAATGGCGTGGATTTTATTATTTGGTCCAACTGGGTTTATTATCAATGCTTACTTGCAAGGAGTTGGTAATTTAATTGATAACTTTATCCCGTTAGCTACTTTTAGAGCAAGCGAAGGCTGGTTAGGTTGGTGGACTGTATTCTTTTGGGGTTGGTTTTTAGGATATGGACCAGCAATGGCAATCTTTATTGCCAGAATATCACGCGGCAGGCGCATAAGGGAGTTGATTATAGCACTTAGTGTTATTGCTCCGTTAGTAACAATGTTTTGGTTTACTATTGTAGGCGGCACCGGGCTTGAAAATGAAATTGCAAACCCTGGAACTGTTAGTGAGGCTTTTAAAGGATTTAATCTTCCTGGCGCTTTATTATCAATAACAAGCACTCTGCCTGCATCTGGTTTAATATCTATGCTGTTTTTAATATTAACAACAATTTTTATTGTTACAACTGGTGACTCTATAACTTATACAATGAGTGCTGTTGTTACTGGTTCTACAGAGCCTAATCCAGTAGTTAGATTAATATTAGGTATTCTTTTAGGTGTTACAGCTATTATATTAATAAGCTTAGGCTCAGGTGGAATTTCTGCATTGCAATCTTTTATTGTAATTACAGCAGTCCCGGTTTCTGTAATACTATTACCTTCATTATGGAATGCGCCAAAAATAGCAAGAGATATGGCAAAACAGCAAAAACTATTATAAGTTTTAATTAAGGTTATAACCTATCTACACAAACATCCATCATTTTTATATTTTAAGAAAATGATGGATATTTGTAGATTAGGCTCAATGCATCAAAGCAGATTAAGTTTTGTAAGGGTTTTTGTGCGTTTAATGTTTGAAAATAGTTGGAAGATAACTAAAGACAGATGGGAACTTGATAAAAATGGCTACGGTGTTTGTAGTTATCAATTTAAAACAAAAAAAGAAACTTATCATTTAGTTTTATTTCCTCAGTATATTAGCAACGAGCAAAGAAATGATAGAGTTGTTGCTGAAAAATGGGATGTAACTTTTGCCTTAGTTTCTGGTGAAATTGATGAGGCAATAATTAGCCAGTTAAAAACTAGCGTTCCATTGCAAGAATATGGTAGAAATAATAATAAAGTTATTGTTTTATCAAGAGCTAATAAAAGCCTTAGAGTATTTGAACACATAATTGATAGCCTATCCTGTGGTAGGCAGCCAGATATACAGATACTTGACAAAGTAGGCTATATACTACGAACAACAGCAGTATATGGTAACGGTAAATTTGGCATTCAAGATTTTAGTAACTTATCTAATAAAGAAGCTTTTAAACTACCATTTTGCGCTCAAATGTGTGCTTTATACATATTAAGACAATTTAGTTTTGATTTAGTTGACTTTTTAGCAAAACAGCGAAATAAAAAAAATGCCACAACTTTATGCAAAGAATATAAAAAATACTTAGGAATTGGCAATGCGACTGGTTTAGGTATGTCGTTATTTTTAATAAATCACCCAAAAATAATAGATAACTGGATGTATGTTAAAAAAACTGCATTATCACAAATTATTAAAACCAAAGTTACTGAAAAAAATAAAAATTATATAATAAAATTACTAAAACGCGCCAGCTTATATCTTAAAGAAATAAATACTATTGATGACAATCAAAGTGCTGCTAATCTACAAGCAAGCTGTGAAATTATAAAAATTATAACTTATATCAAACAAACTCCAATTATAAAATTTAATTGGCAAACATTTATAAATGCAAACCAAGATTATAGTTTTGAAGCACAAGAAGCAGTTATATCTTGCATATTAGAATTATATCCACAAATAGTAGATAAATTTCAAAATAATATGAGTGTCAGTGAAGATACTAACAGTATTAATAATGTTAGTATTGCTAACTTAAAATCATTAATTGAAAAAAAATATCAATGGGCTATATCAATAGACTTTGGCAAAGATGAAAATAACTATTGGTTTTGGTATGTATCAAAAAATAAACAAGAACCAAGATTAGGAATAAGAGGCAAAGACCGTGGCGATAAATTAGAATTACCGCTTGATATTGCTAGACAAGTTAGTCACTTATACAAAAAAATACAAACAATTAACCAAAATTCTTCTTTGGTTGATTTTTTAATAAAAAATCCAAAATTTACTACAATTGCTAGAAGAACCTGGACTATGGGTAACTGTCAAATGGGAGAGATTAAGCTAAATTCATTGGCTAAAGATTTTACTCCAATACATTTATTGCGTTGCAAATTATCCATTTTAGGTGCTACCAAATTTGACCCAAGATCAGATCGATGGGTGCGAGTTACTTTTTTTCAAAATGCCCCTATTATTAACGCAGTAAATGATGATGACTGGTTATTTTCACTTACACCAAAACAACAATGAACTCAAATATTACAAAATCAATAAAAGTATCTTGTGATGAGATTAAAGTAACTTGTTATAAGGCGTATTTTGCTTTATATAGGAAAAATGGTGAAGCACATAAAGTTGCTAACATTGTTGTTAATAATGAAATTATAGGATTAAAAGGAGTTAATTATTTTGCAAAAACCTTAAATTATTTAAAAAACTGTGATGATTTAACTATTGACTTAGCCACAACCAATAATAAAGTAGTCGCCGACTTAAAAAATTGTAGTGTGATTGAAAGCATTACTATTTTACTGGATTATATCTTAAATATTTTATCAAACAACAGTAGCGCTACTTTAATCATAACTAATACTAATAGTCGTTGGTTTTGTATTGGCGCGCTAATGGATCTGGCAAAAAACCACAATATTAACATAGTTGCCAAATGGTCAGATACTAACAATCATAATACTGTAGTATGTAATTTTCAATCTGGCAGCATTTATCCAAATATATATGCAGATAATTATGCCAAAAAACCTCAACCACTAACTATATTATTTAACAAAAACAAAACTGCGGATAACACTCTGCCTTTAATATATAGTGAAGAAAAACTTAAAAAAACCCAACAACAAAATATTAAACAAGGCATAAATATTAATATAGAAGATTTTAAAATTATCCAAAAATTTGCATCAGCAATTTTAGTTGAAGAAACAAAAGAATCATACAAAGATGCCGGTGAATAAAATCAAAGCAAAAATAATTACAATCTAATCCTAATTATTGTGATTTATTAGGTGTTTTATTGTTTTGCCAATTGCTTTGATATTTCTATATCTTGCTTTATCAACGAATTAACAGTTGCATTTAGCGAAAAATTAGTTTGTTTAATATTTTTTATAAAAAACTGCTTAACATCATCATCAAGATAAACAGGGATATTTAACTTCTCAATCGGTCTATAAAACTTAGCCTGTTGTGCATTTGTAAAATCATATTCTTTTTTCATATTAAACACCTCTTATGATAAATTTGTTTTTCTTTATTTGTGTCCCATTCAAAATTCATCGTTAAATTTTAGCATATTTTAATTTATTTGACCCTAATTTACTTTAATTTACTGTTTGTGCGGTTGGTAATGCGACTTCAGTCGCATCTATGCTTGCATTTACATAACTAAAGTCTGCTTTTCTGGTGGATATGAGGCGATTGAAATCGCCTTTCCAGATAGTATTTTCTTTTGGAAATGGGGGAAGCGCACTCTGACCATAATTTATTCTAATTTATTTGGTATTATTAATCTAAGTGTGAATAATAACACATTAGAGATAATTATTTTTGGATGTTTTTGTTAGGGTGATTTTTCAGTGCAACTACCTTTTTGAAGCGCGCCAGCCGTTTTCTTTGGCATCGTATGTGGAACAAAACCATTTTTCTCCATTCTCAATCATTATTTTTGTTTTTTTATAAAACACTCCATTTGGAACATGGTAGATTTTTTCACCAGTGCTTGAAATATTGCCTTTGATAAGATTGCTACCCTCTGCTTTAGCTACAATCCAATAAGGCGGGAGTTTTTTGAGTGGTGCGGGATTTTTCTGGCAGCCCTTATCTTGATTGTCAATCAAATTATCAAAATCATTATCAACATTATCATAGCATGCGTTTGTTGATTCTATGCTTTCTGGGTCTGGGCGGGCATTTAGCCATTGGTCGGGAATGCTATCCCATAAGCCCTCAAAGAATCTGTGAACTTTCTGAGCATTCTGCACATTATTGATAACAACTGTATTTTCATCATTTTTCTTTTCGCCAGCAGTAGTCCAATTCATCGAGCCTATCACTAAATATTGTCCATCTATAACCGCGACTTTCATGTGCATTTTTCCACCCCAGTTTTCCACTTTTACTGGAATGCCAGCGGCTTGGAGGATTTTATGTTTTGTATAGCCATTTTTTGCAGCAGTTGCGTCAATAATCACCCGAATTTTCACCCCTCGTTGATGTGCTCTTATAAGATCTGCGGTGATTTTTTTATGGGTAAGGAAAAAAATTGGCACATCTATATATGAAGTAGATTGCTTTATTAAAGGGCGTATCATTTTCTCCATAGTAGAGCCTTGTGGGGAAAACGATACTTTTATATCCGAGCCTGCTACTTGAGTGTGTAACACCTTATTTTTAAATAATTTCTTGTTTTTATGAAATAGCATTTGATGATACATTTGCTCAAATTCTTGGGTATAAAAAGATGCAAATTTTGTATTTTCGATGAGTAGCGCAATATTTGCATTGTAGCCGCCCGTGCCAGAATCACTGATATTAGTCGAGCCGGTCCAGACGATTTTATTGTCAATAATAAAAAACTTGTTATGCATAATATCGCCCCCCTTAGATTCAAATTTTTCTCTTGAAGCCATTGAAGCAACTATACATTTATTTTTTGGAATACTGTAACCAACACATTGTAGTGGACCGTCAAACCCCTTTGGTCTTTTACAATAGGGTTTATAGTTCCATTGTTTTTTGTTTTTTAGTGTATTGATGTCAGCAGCTTGGTCGGTTTTAATATTGCCTATGGTTTTTACTAATTTTGCAGTTGATGCGTAATAATTATTGCCGTCTATATCGCTATCAACAACACCCCTAACATTGACCCCACGATTTTTTGCTTTTTTGATAGCATTCAACAAAACTGTTTGGTTTCGCATGCCATAAATCGCAAAATCTATGCTTTCTTTTGCACTCTTTATTGCTTTGAGTAAAGGCAGGCATATTTCTGACTCACAAGTGTCAGTAGGTTTGTCAAATAGTAATGGGCTATTTAATAAAATGCGAACATTATCCACAGCCACTACATTTGTTGCTAGCAAAAATTGTATTATTATTGCTAAAAATATCAGATAATTTGTTCTCACCTGAGCCTCCATAGTGTTTGAACTTATTTGTATTTTTTCACATAACTATTAGTAAGTATTCCAATATACCATAAGCAGATTTTTATAAAGTTTTAAAATGAAAAAACAAACTTCGCCTGAACGCCAGATTCTACTATTGCTTATTTATTTGCAAGATCAGCTACTGTCTTTGCTTCGCAGTATGAAACAACATCAACTAAACTTTTATGTAAGTTTGCACTGCCTATATGTAGAAACTCGGCAAATTGTTGATACGATGGCTGCTCTGTATCTAATAAATCAACAATTACTTTTACCGCAAACATTGGCATGCAAAATTGTTGGCAAATCCATGCTACTGCCGCGGCTTCCATTTCTTTAATAATAGCACCAGATGCCTGGATTATTTGTAAATCTTTTGCAATTGTTTCTAATGAATTACCGGTGCTAACTTCGCCTTGTTTAAGCAAAAGGTCTTTGGCCATAGCGGACACATCAACAGAAGGATAAGAGCCAACCCCATACTGTGGAAAGTTTGTATAAGGTATTCTTCTGTCGTGGTATCTAAATACTCCACAGCTTAAATACACATCTCCAATTCTACAGCCTCTGCTTTTTAGCCCGCCTGCTGTTCCGGCACTAATAATAATGTCAGGTGCTATATTTGTGATAGTTAAATAAGTTGCAAGAGTTGCTGGCTGAGTGCCTATATTATCGACTTTATGTTGCTTGTCCTCGCCATTCCATATTACAAAAATTTCTGTAGAATTATAAAATCCACTAAAAACTTGCATCGGCACAAGATCTGCAAATACACATGTGTTTTTTGTTAAAGATAATCTATCAATAAATGGTTTTGCCTCATCCATCATTGCCATAATTACAGCTATTTTTTTTATAACCATTGCAAACACCTATTCTAAAATTTTATACAAAACATAATTATAGCCTAATCCAAAAGCTTAGATTCAGCGGCTATGCAAGCGCTCAAAATTAAGTGTTAGTTGGTTTATTCTCATAGTTATGCCTTGCAAACCTTGGAGTGCATATTGCAAAGAAAATTAAATCTTGCTTTCCAATGTTGGTGATTCGCTGGCGCTGCATAGGTGGAATTAACACCACATCGCCAGAACACACCTTTCTTTGTGTGGCATCTCCGAGCTCAACCATGCCAATTCCTGACAATATGCAATACCT
Source organism: Gammaproteobacteria bacterium (assembly GCA_965217125.1). Taxonomy (GTDB): domain Bacteria; phylum Pseudomonadota; class Gammaproteobacteria; order PS1; family Pseudothioglobaceae; genus JAAOIF01. The sequence continues at coordinate 48,089 of OZ244244.1, forward strand.
TTCAGTAGTATTTTTTAGCCGATGCCACGAAGTTGTAACTCCGGGCTTAACCCTTGCTCGTGCAATCGACAAATCAGCATCAACTTCACTATTTGATAGCTCAGTAATGTAGCAGCCTTCAGCTGCGAAAAAGTATTCACCCAATTCTGATTGTATAGTCATAAGTTATTGTTTTTAAATGGAATGGTAGTGCTGCCTTATTTTGTTATATATTAACAGTGATATTGCAAGCCAGATAAGAGAAAAAGAAATTATTTTGTATAAGCCTAATGGTTCGTGATACACAAATACACCCAATAAAAAATTACAACTGGGCGGAATAAACTGCAAAAAACTAAGGGATAAAGCTGTCAGTTTTTTAGCCGCAATACTATACCACCATAACGGCAAAACACTGATAACACCAGTAGATAACAACAATAATACTTGAGATGAGTTTAGCCAATCAACGCCGCTTAAATTATTAGTTTGTAGCCAAAGTAAAAATAAAATCGCAAAAGGCAATAATAATAACATTTCAAATGACTGAGTAATCACCGCATCACCTGAAACAGATTTTTTAAACACACCATAAAAGCAAAAACAAAAACCTATTGTTATTGCGACCCAAGGAAATGACAGATTGTCTAATAGTGCAAATATCATAATAGCAACCGAGCATATTGATAAAAATATGGCTATTTTTTGTAGCTTATTGGTTTTTTCTTTAAAAATAATTTGCGATACAAAAATACTCATAATTGGACTTAGAAAATATCCTAAGGCAATTTCTAAAACTCTGTTGCTGAGTATTCCATAAATATAGACAAACCACCAAATGCCTAAAATTACTGACATTATTGTGATATTTTTCCATGGTATTTTTTGCAAGAAAGGCAACACTTTGTCTCTTTTTACAACAAGTACAATAATAACTAAAAAGAATTGAGCCCAGACTATACGCCAAGATAATAATTCCCAAGAGCCTATGGCTGACAAGGGTTTATACCATAATGGATATGAGCCCCATAACAATGTGGCAAAAATACCATATAGTGAGCCAGATGAATTATCAGTATGTTTGTTAGTCATTAGATAATCCGCCAACAGCCTTTGTTTATCCAGCAATTATCGAAATGCTTTTGAATAATGCCTATTTCTGCTTGTATAAAATCCATTATTTTTAATGTATTGATTGTGTGTTTGCAATATTAGGAAAGTCCTCAATCGGACCGCCAGCTGCGGTTTCTGCATCGGTTGCATCACGCACTGTTAGCACTTCAAGGATAAAAATTACTTCTCTGCCACAAAGTGGATTGTTGCCATCAACGGTAACTGAATTTTCATCAACACGCGTTACCATAAAGTCTTTCGGCTGACCTTTATGATTTTCCATAGTAATGGTGGTGCCTACTTTTTGATATTCTGCTGGCACTTTTTCAAGTTGGTCGGTAAAAACTAATGATTCATCTCTAGGTCCGTAGATTTCATCGCAATTAATCGGCAGCTCAATCACATCGCCCTGAGTTTGTCCTGCCAATTCTGCCGTTACTTTGGACGACAAAATATCACCAATACCGTGTATATAGCCGAGTGGAAATTCAACTGCAGAAAGCACATCTTTGGTTTTTTTATCAATGACTTTATAAAGCAATTCAACAAACTTGCCATCTTCAATAATCATAATCTTAGTTTTCTTAGTTTTTTTAAAAAACAGTCGCGCCAAAAATCTTAATTTCATCGTCTTCATAACCCAAAACTAAGCGACCCAAATATTCACCGTCCAAATTTTTGTTGGTTTGTTTATACAAAACGCTAACATACTGACCGCGGCGAATCATACCTAAATATTCAGGGTCTTTGTTGAGGCCTTTAGTCAATTTGCTGCGGGCGAATTGTTTGCCCATTTCAATCTCATTTGCACCACGAAGCATTTTTTCAGAAAAATTTCTAATAAATGCTCCATAGTTTTTATTATTAGAATATTTGACTAAGTCATTCCACATTGGGTTGGCAACTGCCAATATTTCTTTGTCTGATTTTTCAATAATGTTCATTTGTTATTCTCTATTTCACCTTAAAATAAAAAAACCAACATAAAATATGTTGGTTTTTTATTTAGCATTCAACAAATGCCTAATAATAAGTCTTTGTTAAAGTTATTTTACTTCTTTTCATCAACTAAGTGATACAAAGGTTGCTTCTCCATTGTGTATTCACCTGTGTTGCGGTCACGCTGAGAAGTTGTCAAAACATGCCAGTTCTTATCGTCAAGTTTCATACAATCACCACGGTAGTAATAACCGGGCCAACGAGTTTCTTCACGGAACAAAGTATGATGAACAACACATTCAGAAGTGCGATGACGGTGTTTAAGCTCCCATGCGCGTAACAACTGATGAATATCTTCAGCGCCAACTTTTTCTAAATCTTGTTCTAAAATTTTCAGCTTATGCAAGCCCATATTTAGCAATTTATCGTTAGTCATATACTGCACAGTTACCCCACCAGCATACTCGTCCATCAATTTTTGCAGACGCTGCAAACCGGGCATTGGCAAGATGTAACTGGGCGATACTTCGCCACCAACAATTTCATTACGCCCAACTTTGTAAGTTTCTAAAGGCTTATAGATTTGCGCTTTACGCTCATCAATTTGTTGCTGAGAAACATTGATACCTTCCGCCTTACCATCATCAATATATTTACAAGCAGCTTTAGCAGACAAACGCCCCTCTGTAAATGAGCCTGATGAAAATGCGTGTGGTGTGCCGCCAACCGCATCGCCTGCACCAAATAAACCATCAACGGTCATCATGCGGTTATAACCCCAAAAGTATTCAGGAATATTGCCTGATATATCCTCAGGGCCCGAGCACCATGCACCACAACCTGTTGCATGCGAGCCCATAACATACGGCTCAGAAGTAGTTAATTCAGGATTAACATACTTAGGATCAACATCAGTCGCCGCCCATAATACTGCTTGACCAACAGTCATACCGAGAAAATTTTCCCATCCAACTTCTTCTAAATGAGGGTCTTGAAATGCTTCCATGGTAACCATATGAATTGGACCACGCCCAGCATTAACCTCAGAAATAAATGCGTGATTACGCAAACAGGTCGGTATTGGCTTATGAGATAAATGCTGACCTTCTGTATCTAAGTATTCTTTACCTACCATTTTTGTTAGTGCTGGAAACCATTTAGATTCATACTCATCGCCATAACCGTTTTGGGTGTAGGTTTTAAGATGGAGGAAATATGCACCAACTGGACCATAACCGTCTTTAAATCGTGCCAAAACGATGCGGTTTTCCATTTGTGTCATCTTTGCACCCGCTTCAATCATTAACGCATAAGCAGAACCTGAAGACCACGGTGCATACCAAACGCGTCCCGCACCTTCGCCTACGGAACGGGGTTTAAAGATGTTAGATGCACCACCAGCGCCGACAATAACTGTCTTAGATTTGAATACATGGTAGTTACCTGTGCGCACATTAAAACCAACCGCACCTGCAATACGATTCTCTTGTGCATCGTCTGTTAATAGATGTGTTACCATAATACGGTTGAAAGTTTTGTCAGCATTCACTTTAGCAGCTTCGGCAACAATCGGCTTGTAAGATTCGCCGTGAATCATAATCTGCCAACGACCTTCACGCATATATGCGCCCCTACCTTTATCGCCTTCAGCTAAGTCTGCCCTTTTAGGGTCTTTCATTAATGGAAGTCCCCATTCTTCAAATTTGTGAACTGTAGAATCAACATGACGCGCCATATCAAAAGCTAGGTCTTCACGCACCATACCCATCAAATCCATACGCGCATAACGCACATGATCTTCAGGATTGTTCTCACCCCAACGAGTGCCCATATAACAGTTAATTGCGTATAGACCTTGGGCAACCGCGCCACTGCGGTCAATGTTTGCTTTCTCAGCAATTACAATTTTCTTATCACGACCCCAGTATCTCGCTTCATAAGCAGCACCTGTGCCACCTAATCCAGCACCAACAACTAAAATATCAATATTATCTTCAACAATTGTTTTCATTAGTAATACACTCCTTCTTTAAGTTTCAAGCCATTAGACTCTAAGGTATGCAAGTCACCGTCATCTAAGCGAATTGACTCTGGCTCAAATGCTAATAATTCACTATCGCGTGCCTCTTGAGTAGGCTGCGCTTCGTTTCTGAAATCAGGAATTGCTGAGCCCCACGGTTTAGTAGTAATTGGCGACAAGAAGTTCTTCTCACGACCATCTCTAAATTTAATTTTCCAGGCAATCGTGCCTTTTTCTTCGTCACGAAGCACCCGAACACTATGACCTAATGGCGCAAAGTCTGCATAGCCACGAACATCAATTGCTTGGTGTGGGCATGCTTTTACACATGCATAGCACTCCCAGCACATATTAGGTTCAATATTTACCGCACGACGATATTTTTTATCGATGTGCATAATGTCAGATGGGCAGATATCAACACAATGTCCGCAACCATCACAACGAGTCATATATACAAAAGTTGGCATATTATTTTCCTCTCTTTGTTAAGTTAATTAGTTAAATAAATTTAGTAGTGATTTGGCTTTTCGCGCTTGATGCCAAGACCCATATTCATAGGTGCGCCTACCAGTAATTCCATAGAATGTCTGGCTTGTTGTTCAGGGTCATCTCTGGTTAATAGTGGTAGGTTTTCAGCTGAACCGTCTGCTTTAGTAATGCGTTTGTCATAAGCTGCAAATGGTTTGAAGAACATATGCGAGAACTTAGACCAATATACACCGCCAAATAACGATGCAGTAGAAAGAATAAGCAATACAAATTCCCAACCCAGCGCATTGCCATTGAAAGACCAGATTAGTGCTGTGGTAGATGTTGCCATTAATGACAAACTAAACATATCTCTTCTAATGCTGATGTTAAAAGGTGAGTTGCCTTCTGCTGCAACATCGACTTTAAAAACAAACCAAAACCAAAAACTACCAATAAATAACATAATTGCACCAATGTGCCATATTTTTGTCCACACTGGATTAGCGCCATCTGCGCCGAATATCATAATTGCAGTTGCTGTATTAAATAAAATAAAACCATACATAGTTAGCAAATGCACCAATCGGCGCACTGGATTTTTAAATTCAGCAGATGTAACAACATCAGTTGCAATGGTTGCAGCGGCGATGCTGAGTTTATCGCCAGCACTTAATTCTTTAGTTGCATTTGCTTTAGCCTTAGTCGCATTATCAAAAAAATACTTGGCACTTTTTTTATGCAACATATCTAAAATCGTCATAACGATAACCAGTGCAACCATTATTATTACATAAGTTTGCATGGACCCGTATGAGATGCCGTTATTTGCTAAATCGGCGATTGGTGTATTGGTTATCATGGGTTTATTTCTCCTTTGAGTTGTGCATTAAAAAAAATTATCAAGTTTAAAACTTCATAATCAAATAATTATATACAAATATTAAAATTTTTCAAATAAATTTTTTTTACCTAGCTGAGGGTCCACTTAATTTAACCTGAATTTTGTCTTCATCCTTAATGCCAACATAATAAGTCTGCAGAATTTTAGCCACTTCTGGGCGCGAAAATTCTGCAGGCAAATCTTCACCATCAGACAACATTTTACGCACTTTAGTGCCTGATAATAACACTCGATCTTTAGCTTCGTGCGGACAAGTTTTCATACTTGACATGCCACCACATTTATGACACCAGAAAGTCCAGTCGATTTTCAAAGCTTTGGTAACAAGTGCATCAGCGGCAATTTCATCAAAGATATTATGTGCATCAAAAGCACCATAATAATCATCAACACCCGCATGGTCACGGCCAACAATCAGGTGCGAACAGCCATAATTTTGTCTAAACAATGCGTGCAAAAGTGCCTCACGCGGGCCTGCATAACGCATATCTAATGGATAGCCTGATTGCAAAACGGTGTTATCAACAAAATAGTTTTTAATCAATGCTGCAATCGCCCGAGAGCGAACATCGGCAGGAATATCACCTGCTTTAAGTCCGCCTAATACTGAGTGAATCATCACCCCATCACAAATCTCAACGGCAATTTTAGCCAAATATTCATGCGAGCGATGCATAGGGTTACGGGTTTGAAATGCGGCAATGGTTGACCAGCCTTTATCAGCAAAATAAGCACGGGTTTGCATCGGTGTCATATACAAATCACCATATTTTTCAGGAAAACCGCCGTCAGATAAAACCTTAATTGAGCCTGCAAGATTGTATTTGCCTTGTGCCATTATCATGGCCACGCCAGGGTGTTGTGTTTCGGTGGTTTTGTAGACTGTTCTACATTCGTGTGCTTTATCGATTGAGTATTTTTCAGTAACATTCATTGTTGCAATAATATCGCCTGTTTTACCACTAAGCAATGCTACTTTATCGCCTGTTTTAACGCCTTCATCTTCAGTTGAAAGGGTAATAGGAATCGGCCAGAATAAACCATTTGCCATCGTCATATTATCACAAATACCTTGCCAATCAGCTAAGCCCATAAAACCGTCTAATGGATTAAAGCCGCCAATACCTAACATAATAACATCGCCTTCTTCTCTGGATGAACAGGTGATTTTTGGCAATGATTCTGCTCTGGCCAATTCTGCTGTTAATGCACTACCTTCTAAGGCAAGTGGTTTGAGTGTATCGCTACCGTGTGGCGGGGTTAATTTTGACATAATTCTGTTTGTTGAAAAAACAAAGATTATACCGCCAGCCAATTTTGTTGTGTATTGTATTTTACAATAACATTGTTTTTTGCTCTTGATTTTGCTCTTGCTCTGCTTTTTCTACCAATACCAACAAATCTAATGTCACCCCAATCCTCAATGCGATAATGTGCAAAAATCGCCGTCCAGGCGATAGGGCGAAGCCCGATTTTGGTAAACTCTTAGGGGTGGGGGCTTGGGGGAGGGCGTCGGGATGTTCCTTTGGAGTAAAATCTACCACGCCCTCCCCCAAACAGACGATATAATACAAAAGATACACAAACAGTGTAATGGTTCAGTAAACTTAGACACAAAGATAGCCTTATAATACAAAACATAAGGAGGTCAAAATGACACAAATAATAAAACCAAAAAAAGAACGTTCTGTTTTCACAATTGAACAAAAACTAGACTATGCTAAACTCATGGTGCATGAGAATTACACCAACAAACAAGTAATGATAATCTCTGGTGCTTGCACATCTGCTATTACTCGTTGGAAGAGGCAATATCTGGCAGAGATAAACGGACAAACACCTGAATCAAGTAAAGCGATGACACCTGAGCAACAAGAAATCCAATTGCTTAAAAAGAAGTTATGGCGTGCACAAAGGGATAATGAAATCCTAAAAAAAGCAACAGCCTTGTTCGCAACGGTCAATCAAGACACACTATGATTACCCAAATGAACAAGGCTTGCAAACCATACCACACCAAGGAATTGTGTCAATTATTGAAGCTTCCTCGTAGCAGTTATTATTATCAAATCAAAGACAAACCAGTCAATGACAACACTAATGCTATGATTAAATTTATCAAACAAACCGCCATTGAAGTTAAGCATACCTATGGCAAACGCAGGATGCAAGTAGCATTAAAAAACAAAGGCTGGACGATTGGTGTTTACCAAACTGCCACCTTAATGAAAAAAGCCAATGTAGTTGCCATACGCCCTAAAAAACGACATTATTACCCCAATGCTGGCATTGTTCATAAAAAGGCAGAAAACCTATTGAACCGCGAGTTTAAGCAGCCATCAATCAACACGCACTGGGTGGGTGATATAACCTATATAAAGACCCACCAAGGTTGGAGTTATCTTGCCAGTGTAGTGGATTTGAGCTCAAAGCAAGTGGTTGGCTGGGCGTTGTCTAAACAGCCTAATGCACAGTTAGCAAAGGATGCACTGATTAATGCTATTTACAGACATCAGCCTAATACCCATCAATTGATGTTCCATTCAGATCAAGGGGTACAATACTGTGCAAACATGTTTGCACAGTATTGTAAAAGCAGAAGTATTACTCAAAGCATGAGCAGACGAGGTAACTGTTGGGATAATGCTGTAATGGAGCGATTTTTTAGAAGTTTAAAGACTGAACGATTAAACTACCAAAGCTTTAGCAATCATCAAGAAGTAGTGGAAAATGTGGAGAGTTATATTTACTTTTATAACTACAAAAGGATTCATTCAGCCATTGGGTATAAAACCCCTGCGGAAAAGATGGCTGAGTTGAAAAAAGTGGCTTGAAATGTGTCTAAGGTAATTGAACCATTACACAGTTCTAATAGCACCGCTCTTGCTCTTGCTCTACTCTGTCTTCTGCCCTCTGCCCTCTGCCCTCTGCTCATTAGATTTGTTTGTGAATTTTTGTTCTTATTTAATATCAGGATCCTGCCAAGGGCCGGTAATTTTGTATTCAAATTCAGCTACGCTATCAACAACAGAGTCCATCACTTTGCCGTCAAATAGTAACTTATCAGCCATCCAAACTCCAAGCCCTGTCAAACCACCGCCTGCTAAATAGGCGGCAATAGGCACCGAATTACTAATCGCAGGGCGCACTGTTGCTAACAAATTATACTGTTGATTAACAATATTACTATTGCCAGTTAAACGAATGGTTGAAGAGGTGGCATTTAATTGAAAATTGTCAATTTTTGCCAAAGAATCGCCAAAATAAACGCTGCTCTGAATATCATCATAAGCAAAACCCTTATCGGTTAAATCATTTATTTTCAGCTTTAAACGCCGCGCGATTGATTGAATATTAAGCAATGACAATAATCTACCAATATTATGGTCTTGGTTAGTAAATACGCCCTCTTTAACATTCATCGATGCGTGGCCACTAAGGTCTTGAAAATTCATATTCCAAGGCGCGCACTGACAAAACAAACGCAGGTCAAAGTCAAACTTGCCGCCCTTAACTTGCTCTTTAACATTCATTTTTTCTAAAAAATCAGACAACTTATCACCCTTAGCCTGAGCCAATAATGTGGTGATGCCGTCTAACCAATTGCCATTAAAAACCAGATTGTTTTGATTAACGCCAACCCCATCAAATTCTAAATTGTTAATATTCAATATATGTTGCTCAGACATAAGCTCAACTGTAAAATCTGGCAACTGATAATCATCAATATAAACCCCGTTTGATTTTAAGTGCATATTAGGAAAATCATCCGGGACCAGCTGCCAATCGCCTTTTATCTGCTCTAATTTTGCCACCCTAAGCCCTGCCAAAGTTATGTTAGGCACGCTGTTGTCGCTTAGCACAATATTTATATCGGTTGTCAATGCCTCAGAATCAACCCTTGCATGCCATAATTGCGCTGTTTGTTGGCTGATATAAACACTTAGCTGATTTTGTTGATTAAGCAATTCGACAGCAAATAGCGCCTGTTTTTCAGTTGTTTTATCGCTTGGATTAATGCGAATATTAAATGGCGTGCCGCGAATATTGCCAACCCCATTTGTGGTAATTTGATTGTTGTGGAAGCCTACTGTGGAATTTAGATTTTCAACTGCAATAACCCCCTCTAAAACCGTTAATCGACTATCTATTAGTTTTAAATCAACATCAATAATTGGCTGCCTTTTATCCAAAGGAATAATCAGATCCATATAGCCAACGGCTTGCCCAGATAGGGTAAATTGTTGCAATATCGGGGTGGTTACGCTACTCAGCGGCGTGGTTGTTAAAAACTCAATCAATGCCTCACTTTGAGTGCTTACTTTGCCACTCACTTGAAGATCTAGGATATCTTTGCTCATATCCAACATTTCTACACGAATATTTTGCAAAGGCATTTTATTAAGCACAGTGCTATTGACTTGAACAATAAGGTGCGTGTCATTGACACTAACATCCGCATCTAAATTTTTTAAGTGCTGCCACTGCTCATCAAATAACAACTCTGCATTGCTGACATGAGCGCTAAAACTGACCGATGGCGGCGTTTGCTCTGACATATTTTGTTTAATATTGATATTAATATTATCCAACTGCCCAGATTTGAATGCTTGATTAAGCCAATCATCGAGCTCCTTGCCGACCAGTTCTACGGGTAAATACTGCGCTACATTAAGCAGCTCCATTTGCTTGGAAACGCCCTTAAATTCAAGGAAATCTTGCGCTTGCTCGCTGTATAATTTGAGGGTTGAGGCCAGATTAAAATCATCGCCTTGCAAGTTTATCGGCAATGTAAACATATCTTTATGCCCTAACTGCGCTAATGCAAAAGTAGCACTTATATCAAATATTTTATTGCCGAGCATTTGTTGTTCTATGTCTAATTGTAACTGCTGAGTATCAACGGTTAATACTAACGGCATTAACTCAAAATTGTAGTCGCCTACAAACACTGTTTTATCAACACTGACAGATTTAAAAAGCATCAATACCTCTAACACTTCGGGCCTGGCAAAAGCTTTAATATCAGCTACACTAAAACTGTTAGAATCAGAATAAATGCTCAGTTTGTCAATCTCAATCTCAATTTTGTTAGGATGGTAAATATCATCAAACAGATTAAGCCAAGCTATTTGCCATTGTAAATTTTTAACACTAATTAAGGGTTGTTGATTTTGCGTTGCAGCAATATCAATATCATGCACCCTCAAAGACATATTGCCCTGTTTAAAATTAAAGGTGATTTTTGACAGTTGTATATCTAAGCCGCTCAGAGCTGATAATTGCTGTTGAATCGGTGCTTTTAAAAATACTGGAAAAGCTACAAAAAAGCCAACCACAAGCACAATTAGTATTGCCAAAATGGCACTAATCCAAGTACTTATTTTTAGTATTTTTTTTAGCATAACTTGTGTGGCAATAATGGCTGAAAAATGCCAAGCTGTTTATTTTTCTCGACATTCTCAGCCTTAAAAACTTGCCCGTTCATGGCAATATAAACACCGTTTTTTTTAACTTGCAGTGCACTAAGTGCCGCACCTAAATTAAGCAAGGCATCAGAATTATTCATCGAATAAGGCACCATAGCGCCGAATAAAACAATGGTTTTGTGTTTGATATTTTCAGCCAATAGTTTAGCAGTTTTAACCATGCTATCAGTGCCGTGAGTAATTAAAATCCTATCTTGATTGCAAGTTAAACATTTTGATAAAATCAATTCTCTATCAGCATTTGTCATATCTAAACTATCTTTTAAAAATAACTGTGCAGATGAGAGCTGTAATTTAACCCGCCCTCGTTCTAACATTTGCGGTAAATGAGAGCTGCTAAATTCTAACTCGCCACTCAGCGGATTATAGATTTTGTCAATCGTGCCACCAGTAATTAGTAATTTAATCATAATAGTTAGAATGATACTTTATCAAAGTATTTAGAATACAATAAATCATACGGAGTAACAAAATACCCACCATCTTTATCAATATCTAAATCATAGCCTAAATCTTTGGCAGTTTTCCAATATAAATACCAAATATATTGTGAGCAATAAAACCCACTATTGCTGGTTTTTTCAACGATTTTATATTGTTTGCGCTTAGTTTTAGATAGATTTTCCAAAAAAGCATTTTTAAAATTATGATTAAATTCCTTGTATCTCAATGCTATAAATTTTTGTTTTTGGCTAAGCCAATAAATTACATCTGTTTCATAATACCCAGTGCATAACTTTGGATACTCGCCAACTTTATGTTTGCTAACCATTACCGCAGAATGCCCAAACCAAGAGATTGGTTTACTCCAATCTTTATTGGTAATGATAATATCGCCAATTTTTAATTTTTTACTAAGCTGATAAAGTTGAGTTTCGGCATTCCAAGTATTAAATTTTGCTGTGTTAGAAACAGAACAACCGCCAAGAAAGGCGGTTGTTATCAGTAATAATGATAGTAATCTAATATTGCCTATTGTCATTCATTTGCCTTACATTTTTTCTTAATTTGTGCAGTTTCAATAGCCTCAACCCTGCCTTTCCATTTTGCAACATCAGCTTCGCTATCACCAGCAAACGCTGAAGGTGGTATTAAAACCAAAAAAACTCCGCCTGCATCCACATTAGCGGCAGTATTTTGCTTGCCAGAATAAAGCGCAAGCTTAGACCTTGCACTTTCCATTGTTGAAATTAATTGCTTACAATCTAAATCCATATATCTTTCATGTGAAGTATATGAGGCAGCAATACTTTCTGGTCTATTCGCACAACTTGATATTAAAACAACAGCAAAAATACTTAATAAAACAACTCTTATAGATACAAACATAACTTACTCCTTTTTTGTTAGAAATTATATTATACAATAATTAAACCCTAGGTCCAAAAATATCAGTGCCAATACGCACAAAAGTTGCGCCATTTTCAATTGCTAATTCGAGGTCATTACTCATGCCCATTGATAAAGTGTCTAAATTTGGGTATTTTGCAATGATTTTAGCCATTTTCTGAAAGCTACTTTCTGAGTTTTTAGGATTAGGAATGCACATAAAACCTCTTAAAATAATATTTTTAAAATCCTTAAATTCATCAATCAGCGCATCAATTTCACTAAGCAATACGCCAGACTTGCTGGGCTGATTATCAATATTCACCTGTAGCAGCACATTTAACTTTGCTTGCCGCTGAGGTCTTTGCTGGTTTAAGCGTTTTGCAATTTTAACCCTATCAACACTATGCACCCAATCAAAATTCTGAGCAATTTTAGCAGTTTTATTTGATTGAATCGGCCCGATAAAATGCCAAATCAAATTTTGAGCTTTTAAAGCCTCAACTTTCTCTAAGGCTTCTTGCAGATAATTCTCACCAAAATGCTGCTGCCCTGCATCAATCGCTTGATGCAATTCATCAATATTTCTAGTTTTACTAACCGCAATTAAAGTAACGGTTTGATGCTGATTAACAGCACTAATACGATTTTGAATTTTTGCTAAGTTTTGTGCAATCATTTAAATAAATCACTATGAGAGCCAATATCAATAAGCTTTATTTTTTTAAAACTTCGCTTAAAACTGTTAGCCCTAGCAAATGTATGCTTCACGAATTTAAATCTTTCATCATCTCTTCAACGCCAGAATAAGACACGGTTTCACCCTTATCAATTTGCTCAAATGCCGCTTGAAGTCTTGCAGTAGGCACTTTAGTTTTAAAGGGAATGTCTTTTTCTATCACCAGCCTTTTAAAAAATAAATTGATTGCCTGTGAGGTGCTAATGCCAATTTCTTGCAAAATAACCTGAGCATCATTCTTCAAATTTTGGTCTATTCTTGCCCGAACTGTTGTTGTTAATGCCATCACTAAACGCCTTGTGTTAAAAATAATAATTGTAGCACAAAATAGGCTACAATATTTTAAAAAATATCAGCCGCCTTAAATACTGGCCCATCAACACAAACGCGCTTCATCGCACTGCCGTTGTCGGTTTGAACTTCAACTGTGCAACCTGCACAGCCACCAACCGCGCAAGCCATATATTCCTCAAGCGACACTTGACAAGGTAGCTGATAGGCGACGGCTAACTTAGCCACCGCCTCAAGCATTGGCTGCGGGCCACAAGCGTAAATCTCAACTTGGGCTAATTCTTCATTGCAAAGTGTGTCTAAATAAACGCGTGCCAAATCCGTTACATAGCCTTTAAACACGCCTTCATAGCCTTGCAAACTCGCCAATCTGCAAGCGATGCCCCAACTTTCTAACAGCGGCATACTGTGCGAGGCGAGCGCACAAGGATTGCCAATTTTGCTGAGTTGTGGTGTAAATGGAAAAGGCACTTCTGAGCCTAAAATCACCAAAGGGTCATGCTCAGAATACTGCATTTGCTGGGCAATGGCAATAATTGGTGGCATACCCACGCCGCCGCCAATCAACAAAGGCAGTTTTTTGTCGCTTAATTCAAATCCATTGCCAATCGGGCCAAGCACCGATAGCAGTTCGCCAATTTTTCGCTCAGCGAGTTGTTTTGTGCCTTCGCCCACCACTTTATAAAGCAAATCAAAAGTTGCGTTTTCCACATCAACCGACATAACAGAAATCGGGCGGCGCATTAGCAGTGTGTCAGCAACGCTAAGATGCACAAATTGCCCCGGTTTAGTGGTCTGGGAAATTACTTTGGATGCCAAAGTCAATATGTATTGAGCGCCCGCAAATTGATGATGCGCCAGAATTTCACAATCAATAACTTGGATGCTATCGCGATTTTGATTAGGCATTGCAAGTGATTAAAGTGCCAACACCACTATCCGTAAAGACTTCTAATAAAACAGCATGGGCGACCCGACCATCAACAATATAGGTGGACTTAACACCATTTTGCACCGCTGATAAAGCACAGGCAATTTTTGGCAACATACCACCATAAATAGTGCCTTGTTTGATTAAGGCATCAACTGCCTTGACATCTAAGCCTGTGAGTAAATTATCATTCGCGTCTAAAATACCTAAAGTATTGGTTAGTAAAATCAATTTTTCCGCATTTAGTGCCTCAGCGATTGAACCGGCGACCAAATCAGCATTAATATTGTAAGAAACGCCGTTTTCGTCAACCCCAATAGGCGCAATAACTGGAATAAAATCGCCTTTTAATAACAGGTTAATAACTGATGTATCAATCTTATCAACCTCACCCACATGACCCAAGTCGATAATTTCAGAACTTGGATAATCAACATGAGTGAGTTTTTTAGCACAAATCAAATTGCCATCTTTGCCCGTCAAACCAATAGAATGCCCGCCATGCTGATGAATTAAATTGACAATCTGTTTATTCACCAAGCCGCCTAAAACCATATCCACCACATCCATCGTCTCAGAATCAGTTACCCGCATACCGCCCACAAACTCGCTTTGTTTGCCAATTTTTTCCAGCGTTTTACCAATTTGCGGACCGCCACCATGCACCACAATCGGATTCATACCGACCGATTTTAGCAACACAATATCCCGTGCAAAGCTGGATTTTAGCTTTTCATCGACCATAGCATTGCCACCGTATTTAACAACGATGGTTTTAGCTTGAAATTTTTGAATATAAGGCAGTGCTTCAGTTAAAACACTGGCAATATTGTGTATGTTGTTAGCCATATTGTAATCTATAAATTTATTAAATCGCTATTTTACAGTTAATGACAAGCTTTGCCTAACTTCTTCAAACGCCAATAATTATAAGGCCAAGGGGTAATAAAACCAAAAAACAGTGCAATCGGCAGCACCCACCAAACGAACAGCGCACCACCAGTAATAAGGTAATCAGTAAGATTCATAGCAGTTTCCATCGACAGCATTGAAATCAAACTCATGCCAGTTGCGGTTTTAAAAGCCTGATAAAATTGCATTTTTTGGCTAACTAACATATAAGTTTCCAATATGATGCTGCTAATAATTCCATTCATTGTCGCCCATAAGAAAATTACCAGAGTGCTGGCGCTAAAATGGGTAAATTGAAAAAAAGCAATGGTGCCAAAATCACCAATCGCACAACCGATTAAACACCATTTAGTATTGTTAGCACTACGCTTCCAAGTATGTTTGCAAGACCAAAAAATCCTATCCATAACAGCGCATCTCGATCATTTAAACCGGGCATCGTATTGTTGTTGAATATTTTTGGGCCATAAACTATATAAATAGTCCAACACCGCTTGTTTTTCAGCCTCGCTGAGTTTGTCCTTAAAGCCCGGCATAACACCGCCTAACCTTGCACCACCCTCATTAATAGTTTTTAACAATAATTTTGGTGAATGATGCCAAGTATGTGCGCTGCCATTCAGTGGCGGCGCTGGAAAATTGCCATCTGCTTGACGCTTTTTCCAATTTTTAACCACACCTTCACCCGCCTTGCCATGACAAAGCGCACAGTTTTTATCAAATGTGCTTTTGCCAAGTTGCACCGCACCAACCGCACTATCTCCCTCAAAACAACCCGTTAAAAACAACATACTTGATAAAATTATTAATATTTTCATAGTTTTTCTCGTTTTATTTTGCCCTCTGTTCTGTCCTCTGTCTTCTGCTCTCTGTCTTCTGCCCCTCTGCCTTCAAGCAGCAATAGTTTGAATCACATTGCCTTTGCGTTGCAAGATACTAACGCCTTTTAATAAAGCGTTGTCTTTTAATTCATCATTAATATGAAAAGAAGCCAAACCTAAGTGGTGGTTGTAATTTTTGTATTCTGGGAATAGTTTTTTAAAATTAGGATACTTTCTATCCAATATCTTGTCTAAATCAGTTTGATGGGCTTTGTATTTGACTTCTATGATAAAAACATCTTTGCCATTTGCCATCAAAATATCGTATTCAACCTCAACACCTGCTTCAAGAATATGTAAATTTTTTAAGATTTTGTCGTATTTGATGTTATTAAGCGTGAGTGTGCTTGATAGGGAATTAAAGAAAAACTCCTCAGCAACATCACCATGATTGTTAGCAGCACTGCCATACATTTTGGCGATTTTTTTTATTTCTGTGTTAGTTTTTGCAATTTGTGTATCGGTTTTTGCACTTTGTATAGCTAAATTTGCTACTAAATCTTTTAATTCTTGATCCGTCATTTTGTATAGATATTTTTTGTTTGTAATTTGGATATTATACCCATTTGAAGAGTCCATTATGTTTATAGATACAAGAGTTAATTTAATTTTGCTCTGTTCTGCCCTCTGTTTTCTGCCCTCTGTTCATTAGCTTTGTTTGTGCTGTTGGTAATGCGACTTCAGTCGCATCTATGCTTGTATTGAGGTGATTTCTGCCATAGTGCAGGGTGTTGGTAGAAAAAGCAAGTCAAGAGCAATGCCATTAGAACTGTTTGTGTAAATTTTGTGTCATATCGTCTGTTTAGGGGAGGGCTGGGTAGAATGTGCCTCAACTCGAGAACTCGAAGGCCCTCCCCTAAGACCCCACCCTAAGAAGTTTATCAAAATCGGGCTTCGCCCTATCGCCTGAACGGCGATTTTTGCCACTGTCGCATTGAGGATTGGGGCGTAATTATATTTGTTTTTTTGAGAGTAGATAATGTAATTCTCTATAGTGTAAAATTTCAAAAGAATGAAGTATAAGATAATCAATAATAAAATAAAGGAATTATTAAAATGAAAACCACACAAAAAAAATATAACTGATATGCCCAGCATTTCAACCAGCGTTGCTAAGGTGACAAATGCTCAAGTGTCTAATAAAAGACGAGGGTGAATATGCAAGCACTGTTGTTGTTTTTTGTGCTGACAATGCAAGCCTTTGCTTTGACAGAACAGGCATTTATTCAAAAAGTTTTAAATCAAGATACGCATTTTGAGAAAGATCAAATTTATGTAACCATCAAAAAAATAGAATTAGATGCCAGCAGGCAAAGTTATGCAGGCTGGAATACTGATTTGACTGCAACATTAGAAAATAGTTATTACGACATTAGCAAAGATACTGACTCTACAAGCAGTTATGCGAAAAAACGCATAAAAAATCAACAATCTATTAAATTAGAGACTGAAAAAAGGTTTTTAGATAATCCCGGCAGCTTAAACATTAGTGCTACTCGTTCAACCCCAGATACTAATATAGAGCGTTATAAACAAAGTGATTATCATGATAATTACAATATTAGCACATTTGATAATAGCTATAAAATTAGCTACAAATATCCACTATTAAAACACGACAGTAATGCCGCGACACTCAAAACTTATCATCGCAATATTCTTGATTTACAACGCGAAAAACTTGATTTTTATGATGCACAAGAAGGTTTTTTAGTTGATCGACTCGAGCAGTATTTATTGTGGAGTTTGTATGAGGAAAACGCCAAAGTTTATGCAAAATATTTGCAAGAATTACTCAGCATTAAAGTCGTTAAGGATAAAGACAAAGCCAAGTTAAAAACTGCTATTTTGCTTACTGAGAAAGATATTTTAGAGAATCAGAGCCAATTAAAAGCACAAAAAGAAGAATTGATTGTAGCATTAAATGACCCAAGCCTATTAACGCAAAAGCCTGAACTTAATCATGCCAAATCCCCCAATATTATCAAAGCTGATTTAGCGCAATATTTACGCAAAAATTCACGCACATTGCTAAAATATGCGATTGACCAAGAATTAAAATCCATAGACCTTAAATATTATAAAAATCAGTCGTTAATTAAGTTGGATTTTAGTATTAGTGCAGAACAAGATGTCAATAAAGGCAATACATTAACCACAAAATACGACAATGACAGTGTGGATTATGTCGCTGGTTTTGAATTATCCATACCAATAGGCACGGATGTTAGCGCACAAGAAGATATAGTAGTTGCCCAGTTAAATTTAAGAAAATTAGTGATTGATTTTGACAATAAATTAAAAGACATTAAAGCGGACGCACAGGCTTTAGCTGTTAAATTGAAGTTAGACAAAGAAGTGCTAAACAACTATGACAATGTTATTGTTAGTATGGTTGCTGATGTTAATTCAGTCCATGATAATTATATAAAACAATCAATTCCCATTAAAGATTTACTTGATATTTACAAAGAAAAACGCGATGTTGAATTAGAACGCGCCGATTCTATCATTGAATACCATCAAAACATTTTAGAATATAACGATGAATTAGATAGAGTATTACCACGATAATGATAAAAAATTATTAATTCGCCACCTTTTTTGCTGCGTAAATAACATAATTAGAGTATTACAACAAACCCCCAGAATCAACCCAAAAAAGATTAGATTATAATTTACAAGGACGGCGCACCACAAGCAGGCTACGCACCCCAGTGAAATGGGGGAAGCGCATCATGACCATATTTTTGTTTTCATAGTTTATTCTGGTATAAATCATAAATTGGAAAAGATAGGTCATAGTTATTCCATTCTAAATCGCCATAGCGAATATCGAATTGTTTGAACAAAATTAAATCTTGATATTTTTTAATATCTTGATGCTGAGAGTGTTTAATAAAGCCTTCAAAATCAATTATGATTTTTTTGCCATCATTAAAAGTCAAGCTGATTTTATAATCATTGACATAATTTGCTTGACTAATGCTAATTGCTTTCATTTTATTTTACCTTCAATTTTGATGCATTGGACTGACTTATGATAAACAAAATAGCTAATCCATTTTTGCACAATTTCATCTTTAAATTGATTCACAAATAAAGAAAAATCCTTTAATTCTTTTTTAGGTAGCGATTGTTTGCCTTTAACAGTTTTAATTTTAATAGCAGTAATATTGCCGTTGTCAATAACAAATTCCGCTTTTGATTCAAAGCCTTGATATTTGCCGTGCACATGAATAGGCTCATGTTCGTTGCTATAAAACATAATCACAATTCCGAGATATTCAAATATTTTTGGCATATTTATAAAATAAATGCCGCCTACCATTTGGAGTAGTCTTCATTATCATAATTATTTTTACTAAGACCAATAGAAATTTTTCCAAAATTATCAATTTCTTGGTCACTCCAATATTGCCACTTTTGAATTATTTTTTCTTTATCGGTAATAATAAATCTAAATTGCTTATTCTCTTGTAAATGCTTGTATTTTTCTGGAATATGCACAATACCATTTTTAATAGTTGCTTGAAATTCAATTGTTTGCATGATATTTATAATCCTATTTGATTTTCATTATTGTTTGCATGCAGAAGGTTTAAAGATAGCGTTACTACTGCTGCGAATTTGGCAAACTTTAACATAAGTTAAAAATAGATTGTCTCATTATATTTAATAGAATGAATTGTTAGGTGGTTTTATGGCGTTTATTTGATATTAATCCTTTATCGTTTTTCACTAAAAAGAATACAACAATGGCGATGAAACCTAATACTAAAAATACTAAAGATAAACTACTCATTTTTTCACTCCTTTTCCGTCAATATAAAAACCAACCAACATAAACAAAACCGCAATTATTGCACCAATAAATATATCAATCAAATGCACAGTATCTTTTGCTATTGGATAAAGCACCAAAATTGTGAGAATAACTTTGCCAACATCCCAAAAAGTTTTAGCAAGGTTTTGCTTTTGTAAATCTGATTGAATAATTTTCATATAAGCTACATTATATCATAAAAAAATTTGTTGCAAATCGTTTAGAAAATCATAGCCTTTGTTGGTTGGTGTAATGTGTTTATCGCTAATTTGCATTAAAGCTAAATTTTGAGCGTGGATTAGTTTTGGGTAAATGCTGTTAATGCTTTGTCCTGTGGTTTGTTCAAATAAATTGGGAGTAAAACCGTGTTTAAGACGCAAGGCATTGAGCATAAAATCAAAGGCTAAATTTTCAATCGGTAGCACTTTTTTGTGTGGTTTTTTTAGATAATCTGTTGGTGATTTTGGTTTTAAAGTTCTGAATATTTCTCCAGTATCAATATTAGTAATCTTGCCATGTGCGCCGGCGCCAATGCCTAAATAATCACCAAATTGCCAATAATTGAGATTGTGTTTGGAGCGAATTGTGGCAAATGCAGAAACTTCATAATGAGCAAAACCGTTTGCCTCTAACAGTGCCGCACCTTGCTCGCCCATTTGCCAAATATCCTCATTCTCTGGCAGTGTTGGCGGAAATTTAGCAAATAAAGTGTTCGGCTCAATGCTGAGTTGATAAAAAGAAATATGGCTTGGCTTTAAATCAATAGCCTGATTAAGGTCTGCCAAACACTGTTTGCTGCTTTGGTTTTGCAGTCCATACATCAAATCAATATTAAAATTATCAAAAATTTTCCGTGCCTGAATGCAGGCCTGATGCGCTTCATTTGCATTATGAATACGCCCTAAAAATTTAAGATGTGCATCATTAAACGATTGCACCCCGATAGAAATGCGATTGATGCCAATCTCTTTAAAGGCTTTGAATTTTTCAATCTCAAAAGTGCCGGGATTGGCTTCCAAAGTAATCTCAATGTTTGGCTCAAATACTAAGCGCGATTTTAAAGCTGAAAATAATTCGCCTAATTCGTCAATGCTCATCAAGCTCGGAGTTCCGCCGCCGATAAAAATAGAGTAAATTTGCCTGTTTTGCAGGTATTTTAAATCATTATCAAGGTCTTGCAATAAGGCTTGAATATAGCCAGATTTATCGCCTTTTTCATGCGAATTAAAATCGCAATATGGGCATTTTTTTACGCACCATGGATAGTGAATATACAGCGCTAATGGCGGTAATTTTAACAAAGCGATTGAAGCAGTGCTTGCAATGCCTTAGCCCTATGGGAGATTTTATTTTTCTGCTCGCTTGCCAATTCAGCTGAGCTACAACCATGCGTAGGCAGATAGAAAATTGGGTCGTAGCCAAAACCGTTTTGACCGACTTTTTTACGCAATATTTCACCTTCCCAACCACGCTGAACAATAATAGGCGTTGGGTCATCAGCATATTTAACAAAAACAATCGCACACCAAAAACGCGCACGGCGATTGCTATGATTTTCCATATCTTTGAGTAATTTTTGCAAATTTGCCTCATCATCACCATGCCGACCCCCGTAACGCGCTGAATAAATTCCCGGTGCGCCGTTTAAGGCATCGACCACAATGCCAGAATCATCCGCTAAAGCAGGCAAAGCTGATTGCTCGGCGGCGTTGCGCGCCTTGATTAGTGCATTTTCAACAAAGGTTAATCCAGTTTCTGGCACTGCTTTAACTTGCATAGCTGATGCCGAAACCACTTGATAAATGCCCTCTAACATCGCATTAAACTCTGTGATTTTGCCATTATTATTGCTGGCTAAAATGATTTTTTTCATCGTGTATAATTGCCTAACATTTAACAGGAATGATTATGACTCAAGATCAAATGAAACAAGTGGTCGCACAAGAAGCCCTTAAATATGTGGTAAAAGACACTATTATAGGCGTAGGCACAGGCTCTACAGCAAATTTTTTTATCGATGCGCTGCAAACCATAAAAAACCATATTAGCGGTGCAGTAGCCAGCTCAGTTGCCACGCAAGAACGCTTAGAAAGCTATGGTATCAAGGTATTTGACTTAAATGAAGTTGAGGCAATTTCAGTTTATATTGACGGCGCTGACGAAGCTGATAACAATTTAGGGCTAATCAAAGGCGGCGGCGGGGCACTCACCCGTGAAAAAATTGTAGCAGCAGTGGCTGACAAGTTTATTTGTATCGCTGATGAATCAAAATTAGTTGATGTAATGGGCAGCTTTCCATTGCCTGTGGAAGTCATCCCGATGAGTGCAAATTATGTCAGTCGTGAAATCAATAAAAGAATTGGCGGCACAGTAAAACTTAGAGATTTCACCACAGATAATGGCAACTTAATTTTAGATGTGAGTGATTTGAAAATCACCCACCCTAAAGCTATGGAAACTGAGTTAAATAGCATTGTTGGTGTCGTTAGCAATGGTTTATTTGCCAATCGTGGTGCAGATCTTCTGTTACTCGGCACACCGACCGGGGTTAGGGTTGTTGGTATTTAATTTAAGGTAAATTGCCATACAAATCCAGCGTTTGTTGCAAATCCTGGATTTTGACACTCAGCACATCAAACAAATCCTGAGAGTGGGTTAGAGATTTTGCCCGTTTATAATGACCAATTGCTTTATCTAAATCACCGCGCACAATCAAACTCTGAGCGCTGTAAATATGTGCGCGGTCAAATGCACCTTGTTTGACAAATAATGAAGCTAATAATTGGTATGAGGCATAGCTAGCTTGATTAGCTCGTAAAAAAGGCTTTAAGGTTGCTATGGCTAAGTCTAATTGCCGATTGTCCGCGTATGCTTTAGCGGCATAATAGATGCTCGCCTCATCATTTTCAAGCAAATTATTGCGCCTAAAATATTGTTGCGCTTGCTTAATATTACCTAATTTAGCATAAATTCGACCAGCCAAAATATTACTGGGTTTATCTTGATTTAACGCCAATAATTTGCCTACATATTGTTTTGCCGTCCGATATTTTTGCTTTTCAAATGCGTGGTAAGCCTGCATATAATGGCTAATTGCCAAATCTTTTTCTAACTTAATGCGCCCGTGTTTGTGATAATACATTTTGCCTCTGGCAACTTTGTATGCAAACGAATCTTGTCGATAATTGCCAGATTTTCTGGCAACGCGTTGCAGGCTATCGGCAATGCGATTAACACTAAGCGGGTGTGAGCGTAAAAACTCCGCAGCATTTGCACTATCTTTTAATTTTGCAAAAAACTCCGCCATGCCGCGTGGATTAAAGTTTGATTTAATCAGCATTGAGGTGCCGATGCGGTCTGCCTCCTGTTCGTGTTCTCGGGTAAAGTTAATGTTTTGTTGCGCTGCATTAGCAATGCTTGTAGCGGCAACCGCTTCAGTAGCCTCGTTATTATCAAGCAATGCGGCGAGCAACAAACCTGCCAGCAGAAAATAATTTTGCTGGTTTGCTTTTTCACTAAAACGCTGCAGATGATTTTGCGTTATATGTGATATTTCGTGTGCCAACACGCCAGCTAATTCAGCCTCTGAATCCAACGCCAGCAATAGCCCAGTATGCACGCCAATATAACCATAAGGACCTGCAAAAGCATTAATATCATCATTATTTAAAAATAAAAAAGCAAAATGTTTGTTAGGATTTTGGCTATACTTAGCCAGTTCATGGCCTAATTTGCGCAAATAAGTTGTGCTTTCTATATCTTCAACCACTGTGCCAGTTTGCCAAATAAATTGTAGAAATTGATTGCCACGCTTTTTTTCACCCAAAGATTCAGATAATTTTGCCTCAGGCACATCAAGTGCAAATACATTCAAACAAACAAATAATAGTAATATAATTTTCATAGTGATTTTTATTATACATTCTACATTTAAATTGCTGTTATAATTATTAGCCATTGCTAATATTATTTAATAATTATATAAGGAGTCCACATGGCTGATCAAACTTTAGACGCATCAGGCTTAAACTGCCCATTACCTATCTTAAAAACTAAGAAAGAACTCAGCACAATGGATGCTGGGAAAATCTTAGAAGTAATCTCAACTGACGCTGGTTCAGTTAAAGACATTGAGGCATTTTGCAATCAAACTGCTAACAAACTTATATCCTCTGGTGAAGATGACGGCAAATATATTTTTACCATTGAAAAAGTTTAATAAATAACAGTAGGGCACAATACTATGGCAGATAAAGACAATAATAAAATGACCATCATCGCCACTAAAGGCACTTTTGATTGGGCTTTTCCGCCATTCATTCTTGCTTCTAATGCGGTAGCAATGAACAAAAAAGTAACCATTTTCTTTACTTTTTACGGGCTTAATCTTTTGCTTAAAGACATTTCTAAAATAAAAGTAACCCCAATTGGCAATCCAGCTATGCCGATGAAAATGCCATTTGGTCCTAAGTGGCTGCAAAAGATTGATTTTGGCCCTAAAATCCCTAATTTTATTTGGAATATTCCATTTGCTGACAATTTAGTAACCTTCTTAATGAAAAAAACTATGGCTAAAAATGGTATTGCAAAGTTAGAAGATCTTCGTGCAATGTGCCAAGAATTTGATGTTAAATTTATTGCTTGCGAAATGACCGTTGCATTATTTGGCTATAACAAAGAAGATTTTATTGATGGTATTGAATTTGCTGGCGGTGCCACATATTTTGCTGAAGCTGCCTCAGGCGACCACCATTTATATATGTAATTTTTTGCTTTTTTTATACACTAAATTGTAAAAACCATAAAAACCGCCATTTGACGGTTTTTTTTATTTAAGTCCAGTCCATACATTGCCAATTTTTCTGCTTGGCAATTGCCAATAATTTTTCATCGCCATGCACAACAACAGGGTTATCGACCAATTCTAACAATGGCAAGTCGTTATGTGAATCAGAATAAAAATATGCGCCCTCTAAATGTTTGTTGTTTGCCCTACACCAAGCTTTTAGTTTATCAACTTTAGCAATTTGAAAACAAGGCTTGCCAACAACTTTACCAGTGTATCGTCCATGCTTAATTTCAGGCTCGGTCGCCAGTAAATTTTGAATACCGTATTTTGCAACAATCGGTGCAGCTATAAAACGATTAGTTGCCGTAACCACTAATAAAGTATCTGCTTTTGCTCGGTGTGCATCAACCACAGCCTGCGCCTTAGGCAACAAAATTGCCGCTATTTTTAATTGCATAAATTGCTGATGCCACTGATTTAATGTGTGCATCGAATGCGTGGATAATGGCGCTAAACAAAATTCTAAATATTGCTTAATATCCAGTTCGCCTCGCGCATAATCATCAAAAAAACGCTGATTTTGTTGCTGATAATGCTCAACATCTACCGCGCCAATTTCTGATAAAAACTCACCCCAGAGAAAATCACTATCTCCGCCGATTAGGGTTTTATCTAAATCAAATATCGCCAATGCCATAATTATAATTGTGCAAACACACGCCCGGCCGCATCGATGGTATTTTGTATGTCCTCATCGCTATGCGCACTTGAGACAAAACCCGCCTCATAAGCCGAAGGCGCCATATAAATACCCTCATCCAACAGCAAATGATAGAAGCGTTTAAAACGCTCAATATCACATTGTGAAGTCTGGGCAAAGTTTGTAACACTGGCTAAATCGCTAAAAAACAAACCAAACATAGCGCCCACAACATTAGCGCTCATTGCAATATTATTTTCAAGGGCTTTTTCAACAATGCCATTGCTAAGTTTTATGGCTTTTTGTTGTAAATTTTTGTATAAATCTTTATCTGCATCAATAATATTTAACATCGCCAAGCCAGCTGACATTGAGATTGGATTGCCAGAAAGTGTGCCTGCTTGATATACAGGGCCAAGTGGTGCAATAAACTCCATAATTTTACGCTTACCGCCAAATGCACCAACCGGCAGACCGCCGCCAATCACTTTGCCCAAAGTGGTTAAATCAGGTTTAACCCCATATAATGCTTGCGCGCCACCGAGTGAGACGCGAAAGCCGGTCATCACCTCATCAAATATTAAAACCACGCCATGTGCATCGCAAGCATCGCGCAAACCTGACAAAAACCCATCCACAGGCGGGATGCAGTTCATATTGCCAGCCACAGGCTCAACAATAATGCAAGCCACTTTATCGCCCATCTCACTCAATACTTTATTAACTTTATCAATATTATTGTATTCCAAAGTCAAGGTATGTTTAGCAAAATCCAGCGGCACCCCAAGTGAAGTCGGCACGCCAAGTGTTAAAGCCCCAGAGCCTGCTTTGACTAATAATGAGTCTGAATGCCCATGATAGCAGCCTTCAAATTTGATGATTTTATCGCGCCCAGTATAGCCGCGTGCTAAGCGAATTGCACTCATAGTAGCCTCTGTGCCTGAGCTAACCATCCGCACTAACTCAATTGAGGGCATTAAATCGCATACTTTTTGTGCTAATTGAGTTTCAATTTCAGTGGGCGCACCAAAGCCTAAACCGTTTTCTAAGGTGGTTTTTACCGCCTCGATAATCTGTTGATTGGCATGCCCTAAAATCATCGGACCCCATGAAGCAACATAATCAATGTATTTTTTGCCATCAGCATCAAACAAGTATGCGCCTTGCCCTTTGCTAAAAAATATTGGGTTGCCACCAACACCGTTAAATGCCCGAACCGGTGAATTAACACCGCCGGCAATATAGTTTTGTGCTTCGCTAAAAAGTTGTTCTGATTTTGTCATATTTGAGGGTTTATAATTTTTGGGTAAGTTTTTAAATGGGTGATATGCGACCATACAATCAAAATATTATCCAATAATAATTTGATATTAACACTGGTTTTTGACAAACTAATGGCATGATAAATATCATCAAGCAGTTTAAATAAAAAATCCGCTTTAACGACTTTAACCACCTTATTAAGCTCGACCAGACCGCCTTCATGCGCCAATGACTGCAAACGAATCGCCTCAATCACCAAATTTTGCAAGCAATTCAGCACCGCAACTTCATTGCCCTCAAAATCTTCAATTTGACTAATCATTGGCGGATGAATGACAATATTCAGCAGTTGATTTTGCCAATTTTGATAATGAATAAAACCATCGCCCGATAATTCTGCCAGCACTTTAAAAGGCACGCCATGAGTATTTTCTAACAGTTGGCTAATATCAAAATCTTGATTTTGACGCTCACTAATCTGCTGCTCAATCCAGCCCTCAGTCGCCTTATCGTATGCCGGGGAAATATGCACACTTTGGCAACGCGAAACAATCGTTGCTGGCAAATTTTTAGGATTATGCGCCAGCAAAATAATCAAAGTATTGTCTCTGGGCTCTTCCAAAGTTTTGAGCAAACTATTAGCAGCACTCAGATTCATTTCATCCGCATAAAAAACCACCCCAATCTGCAAATCATCCGCAGTTTTATTCAGCGCTTCACAAAAAGCACGAACTTGGTTAATGCGAATTTCTTTGGAGCGATTTTTAGTTGTCTCGTTAATTTCAGGGCGGCAATAAATCATATTTTGATAGTTTGAGCGCCGAATCAGCACCGCCACATCCAAATCCTCACGCGCATTATCTTTTCTAATTTTCTCATCATCCCCAATCAATCTACCGACCAAAGATTGCATCAACTCAAATTTGCCCATCCCTTGCACACCAGTTATCATTAAGGCATGCGGCAGATGATTTTGCACAATCATTTTTTCTAATTTAGCAAACGCTGTTTGCTGCCAAGCTAATATATTTTTCATCAATAAACCACGCTAATATTGTCTTGCTGTCCAACGCCTAAATTAAGATAGGCGCTTAAATCAATATCTGCCCAGCCGTCTAAATTGATTTTACAATCTTGATATTTTTGCAAAATTTGCCGCTCAACATTGGCTAATAAATAAATCTCGCCAGCGGCCCGGTAGAGTTTATCTGCAATCAAGCAAGTGATTTCACTGTCCAAAGTTTTACAAGTTGCCACCAGCATATTGGTTAAAGTATCCAAAGTATTGGTACGATTATTATCCACCGCAAACACATCACCTACTTGATTGACCTGTGGCTTTAGTGTGGTAGAAAATACTTTATAACCTATATCAGGCAAGTTTTTCTCAGCAAACAAATCTTTGGTTTTTTGCTTAAAATCAGCCTTGATTTTCTCCCCAGCGCGATTAAGTCGCTCAATGGTAATGCTGGAAATAACCGGTTGAAAGTTATTTTCTGTACAGAATTTATGCGCCTCTGTGTTTTTCTTTTTATCAATTTCTTCATCAATTTGCACCAAAATAAACCTGCGATTACCACCATCCTGCGCATTCAGTTGCATTACCGCATCGCCGGTGGTGCCACTTCCTGCGAAAAAATCTAAGATTAGGTCGTTTTTGTTTAGCGTTTGTTTCACAATAAACTCTAATATTTCTACAGGTTTGGGGAAATCAAATATTTTGGCACCTTTAAAAATACCCATAAGATATTTTGTTGATTTTTCTGTAGAAAACCACCCTAAATTAGATACAAAAGCCTTTTTATCATTACGATATGAATTAAAAAACTTTTTTTGTCTAGGCAAACCGTTTTCTGATAACGGAAATATAACCAAATTATTTTTAATCATCTCTTGTATTTTTATTTGAGAAAACGCCCAATTATTTGTATACTCCAATTTAGTTTTTGGATTTTGTATAGAAAAAGTATTATTTTGCCCTCCAGTTGCACTCATACTTTCAGAACGCCACAAACCTCGTGAATCATTATCTGTATTGTCAAAGTCGTTTTTATCCCTATCAACGCCTTTAAATATAAAATTATCTTTATTTTTTGCGTAACACAATATATATTCGTGATTGTCCATTAACATTGTTTTTGTAGGAACACCTCTGGCTGCTTGTTTTGTTTGCCAAATAAAGCAAGATACTAAATTCTTATCACCAAAAATCTCATCACACAAAATCTTGAGATTTGCCTGTTCGTTATCATCAATACTAATAAAAATCACCCCATCATCGCTCAGCAAATCCCGCGCTAATTTTAGCCGTGGATAGATAAAACTCAGCCAGCCGCTGTGGCTTCTGGTGCCATAAACATTGTGCAAAAAATCTTTAGCATCCTCATCCAAAGCAAAATTTTCAATCAAATCCGCATCAGATTGTTTGAAATTATCCTTATAAATAAAATTCTCATTTTTGGTATTGTAAGGCGGGTCAATGTAGATCATTTTGATTTTTTTATGATAATTCGCCTGCAAAATCTTCAAAACCTCCAAATTATCCCCCCGAATCACCACATTTTGGCTATTATCAAAATCCTTACTCTGCCCTAATTCCGCCTTTAATTCCAATTCCGTAGGCACATCCGCCAACGCCCGCGCAATCCCCTTGCCCGCAAAAGTCAGCTCATACCCCTGATTATTACTGGTAGTATTTGCCACATCCACCACATCCGCCAAAGCCCTAATATCCAACTGATTATCCGCATTCACCACCCCCGGCAACAACGCCTTTAGTTGCATAATCAAATCCACTTTATCAGCCGCTAAAACCTGCTTACTATCAATTATTTTTAGCTTGTTTTTTATAACTTGAGTTTTATTTATCATTTTTTTAGGGTTATTTGTTAGTGTTAAAATCAAATTTATTTGTAAAGTTTATGTGTTTAATAACAGTATTTATATGAGATTCAAGCCCGTAATTCATTATATTTTGAAAGTGTTGTAAACTATTTTTACAATATTCATCAGTTTGATTTTCGATGTAATTTTTCTGTGCTTTTTCATCGTTTCTTAGGGGTGTCATATCAATAATTACTTCAATAAGACCACGCATGCTTTTATTTCCATTATATTTTTTCAGCACAATATCTTTTATTTCTTTTATTTTTTCTTCATCTATATTGTCAGATAAGAAATTATAATAGCGTTTTTCGTCATGTGATTTTAGGCATTCAAAAAGTATAAATATGGTGAAATGTGGTGAACGAAATTCTGGCAGCATTGTATTGAAAAAAATATGCAATTTGGTAAATAGTTGCTCTATTTGTCTTAGTGATAAATTAAAAATAGTGCTAAATTTCTGGATTAAATCCAAATCGTATTCATAGCCGTAATTAGTTATTTTTAAATTTAAAATCGTAGGTAATTCAAATTGTTGATGAAATAAAACCTTACAAAACTTATCTACACTGGGGTTTTTTAAAGGATATTCCAAATGAATAAAACGCCTTAAATAATTATCAGTATCTATATTGCCATATTGAGATTGAATGGATTTTGCCAAATTCTTTTTATCCATAGAAAGCACAAAAATCAAGCGTTCAATATCAAATATATGCTTGATACGCTCTAATAATTCTATGGCATATAAAGGTTTGCACCTATCAAGTTCATCAATAAAAATCACAAATGGTTTATCTGGGTTTATCGCCTCTAATACTTTAGCAATAGATTCTTTTAACTCCTTTAAATCACTTTTATTGGCTTGATAATCATTAATTAATGTTTTTGCCGCTATTTCTGATATTTCTGATATTTCAGAAACTGCATCATTGCCAATAACTTTAGCAACCAAGCCTTTTGCTATTATGGGCAAGGATTTTTTAATTATTTCATCGCCTATTTTTTTTACTTTTTTAAATTTTGTTTGTTTTTTATCAAGGCTTTCAATATAAATATTCAATTCACCCAATATTGCCACTAAAGGCTCGTTAGAAAAATCATTATTCCACGCACTAAAATAAATACTTTCAATCCCTTGCGTTTTTAAATAGGTTTTCCATAATCGCACAAAAGTTGTTTTCCCAGCCCCCCAATCTGCATTCACACTTAATACCAAAGCCTCTTCTTGATTTTCAATCAGTTGAGATAAATCGGTAATAGCCTCTTTTCTATCTAACAAATCATTTTCAAAGATATTATCTTCTTTTATAGATATTTCTTTGCTTGTTTTAATCATTTTTTTGTTTGTTTTAGCCATTTTTAATCTCTTGCTTGTGTTATTTTTTCGGTTAATTGCCTCAAGTCTTTTTCGTCTTGCAAATCAGCAATTTTCGCATCAAATTTGCCACGCTTGGCATTATATGCCTCGTATGTCTTTAAAGTTGTATCCTTCATTTGTAGATTGGTGATAGCACCGGAATTTTTTAATAATTGCAATTTGTTCAAAGTAATAATTTCATCTGCGTTATTTTTCCAAAATTCCATTGTAATATTTAACTGGTTTTTTGCTTGCAATTCAGCTGTTTCTAAAAAAATAACAACCAATCTATTTAAAGAATCTATTTCATCGACATTGAGGTAATTTTTAGCAATATAAATATCTTGTTTCCGCACAATATTACCTTGCCAATTAGTTAAGCCCATATTTTTTTTACCCGCATCAGCTCTATTGATAATAATTTCTGCTGCTGTTTTCTGAGTAACCGCAAAAAGTAGTTTATTTTGCACTTGTGCAAAAAACATTTGAGTAGCCTTATCATCACTATCATAATCAATGCACAAGGCGAACAAATCGCGTATTTTTTGATAAAAACGCTTTTCAGAGGCTCGTATATCGCCAATACGCGCTAATAATTCATCAAAATAATCAGGGCGACCGTCAGGATTTTTTAGCCTATCATCATCCATAACAAAACCTTTTATAAGATATTCTTGCAAATGATTGCTCGCCCATTGACGAAACGCAACTCCCAACAAACTACGCACTCGAAAACCAATCGCCAATATCATCGATAAATTGTAATGTTTTACCTCGTATGTTTTGTTGTCAGCGGCAGTTGTTCGGAAATACCGAACAACTGAATTTTCATCTAACTCATTGTTTTGTAATATATTTTTGATATTCTCACTAATAGAAGATTTAGAGGTAGCAAAAAGTTCCACCAATTGATTTTGACTCAACCACACCGTGCCATCTTTAACATAAAGCGCAACAGATACTTTGTTATCAATAGTTTTGTAGATGATAAGGTTTTGCTTATTTGTCATTTTGTATTTTTTGTAAAAGTCGTTCTACTTTAGCAAATTTTTCCATTTTACCTTGTTGTTTATATAGTATTTTTGCTTGTTCAATATCTGCTATTGCACCGTTTTTATCACCTAAATCAGATTTTGCACTGCCTCTGTTACTGTATGCCTCGGCAAGTTGAGGATTTATTTTTATGGCTTTATCATAATCTTCTATTGCTTCTTGATATTTACCTAAAGCATATTTTGCACCGCCTCGGTTATAGTATGCATCGGCATATTGAGGATTTATTTCTATGGCTTTATCATAATCTGCTATTGCACCGTTTTTATCACCTAAATCAGATTTTGCAAGACCTCGGTTACTGTATGCCTCGGCAAGTTGAGGATTTATTTCTATGGCTTTATCACAATCTACTATTGCTTCTTGATATTTTCTTAAAGCATATTTTGCAGCACCTCGGTTACTGTATGCCGCTGCAAGTTGAGGGTTTATTTCTATAGCTTTATCATAATGATTAATTGCTTGTTTAAAGTCTTGATTATTGTGATAAGCCAAACTACGATAAAACTCTGTTTCTGCCGTAATATAATTATCCTGATTTTGAATAAAACCATGTATGTCGTTATAAATTGTTGCGGTTTCTATATTAAAATATTTGCGTAAGTGCTCTAATAATGCCTTTTTTTGTTGTTTTTCTATGGTGATAAATTTGCAATCTTTTTCATCCACATAACCCTGTTCTGTATGAATAAATACGCTGCTTTGAAAAATCACCCGCTGGTTTTTGCCAGTCGGAGCTATGATTCTGTAAATATCTTGGTTTTTATAATCAATTTCCATTTTTTGCGTTGCTTTATTTTTATCAAAAACAATAATTCTGCCATCTTGTTCAGACTCACCGTCACAAGCAAAAAATAAAGCAACCAGCATATTATAAGTAAAATCAATCAACGCAGTTTTACCGCCATAATGCTGTAATTCAGTCAACACTTCAATATTAGAAGCATTCGGGCGAATATGCAGTCTGGCTTTTTCTGTTAGATTTTTTTCTATATCTAAAACAGAAAAATTCTCATTCTCAATAAGGTTTTCACCCTCAAAATATTGTCGATATAGTTTTGACGATACTTTCCCATATTGTTGATTCTCACCCCGAAAAACACAGTTTTCATAAGCCAGTAATTCATCAATAATCTCAGTAATTTTTTTTGTCTTCATTATTTTTCATCCCCAAAATCACTCAAACTCTGCTTACTATCAATTATTTTGATGTTGTTTTGTTGTAATGTTTGTTGGTAATCATGAGTTTATTTCTTGCTTTAAACTCTCAATTTCTTGCAAAAAATCTAATAGATTTTCTTGTGGTGGGCTGGGTTTGTGTGCAAAATAATTTCTTAATTTCCTTAATTTTTTAAGTTTTGATTTTGATTTATTATTTACTGTTTTATTGTATAAATCTATTTTATTAGAAAAAGTAATTTTCACATTTAATTCTTTTAAGATACATTCTACTTTTTTGTGCTTACTAAAGGTATTAGATGATAAAAGTTTGTTCCAAATTAAATTTTCAATTTCAATTGCCTCGCGAATAACTAAATTTCTTAATATAGGTTGATGCGAGGCATTAATAATATTCTGCTTAATGCCTGCCTTGTGCAACAATGAGTTATTAGAATTCTTTATTTCTGTTGTTATAGTTGGGTTAAATTGAAGATATTTAATAAAATTATCTTTAGATTCATTAAATTCATCTTTAAAAGAAGTGTTGATAATAATATGAATATTTGTACTGTCTTTATCTATAAAACTCTTGACTACTGAGGCTAATGTTGATACTGCGTTTTTATCTTTTATTGTTGTAATCCCTCTATTTTCCAAATGCAGATCTAAAGATATATATTTTAAATTCTTAAAAGGAAGTCTTTCTTTAGCATTCTTAGGTAGATTATTTTCGCCATCAGAATAAAAGCAACGAATATACTCATTTTGAAAATTCCAGAATGTGTCTTTTATTTGCTCAAACTTGTCATCAATAAATAAAATATCATACATTATATTATTCCTTAAATATTAGTTTAATAATTGCACCATGCTCAAATTCTTTGGGTAATTTTTCCTCTTCAAAATCACTCTCTACCAAAAACCCTTGATGGGCATCCATTATGGTATTTGCTAAATTCAGTCCAATTCCCATAGAACTTTCATCTTTTCTACCAGTAATGAAAGCCATTATTGCGGATTCAAAATCAATAGTAAAGCCTTTGCCGTTATCGGCTACAAGCAGGCAAATCTGTTTATTTTTTTTATAAGTTTTTATCAATATTTTTTTATTTTTAATATTTTGATAATTTAGCCAATAAATAGAATTATCAAATAAAGCATTAAGCACACCAATAATTAAATTTCTTTTTGCAGTAATGATTAAATCCTGCGTTAAATCAAAAATAATTTCTATATTATGAAAATTAAACCGAGCTTTAACATTAAAAATTGATTTT
This sequence comes from Gammaproteobacteria bacterium, assembly GCA_965217125.1. Taxonomy (GTDB): domain Bacteria; phylum Pseudomonadota; class Gammaproteobacteria; order PS1; family Pseudothioglobaceae; genus JAAOIF01. The sequence goes on from OZ244244.1 coordinate 82,399, forward strand.
TCAACAATGTCATTGAGATAGATACTGGAGGTTTTTTTCTCAATTCGTATGGTGTCCTTATAAGCACTGACCGTTGTGCCTAAATATTTAGCAATCTCTGGCACCTCATTCCAATTTTTCTCCTTTATTCTTTGGTATAGCATGTCAATAATTTTATCAAGCTCGTGTATTACTATTGAAAGACTAAGCCCAGCATTAGCAGCATTCATAAAAATTTCTTTTGTTTGAGCAAAATCCTTGGCAAATCCATCTAAATTTTTGTTGATTTTTGTTTTTTCTTTATCTTCTAAATCAGAGTTATCAATAGTAGTTTTAATTTCTGTGATTTTCTTTTCAATACTTGCCCTATCTTCTGCTTTATCTAAATAAACTCTGATAATTTTTGCTTTGTCATTTTGGCGTAAATTACTAATAATATCTACCAACTCATCTAACATATTTTGCAAAATATTAAGTGCAGAATTATTTATGAAGCCTTCTCTGTTGGTTTTTTCTATCAAACCTGTGCTATCTTTTCTGTTTAACTTTATGGCAGCCAATATTTGATTAGAACTGATTTTTCCTGCGGGGCGGTTAACCCTTTTTAGGTCTAGCTCTAAAATATCATGCCCTTGTTCGCCATAATTGAATACTCTAAAATCATCTCGATACACTCTAATACCGCCATTAGCTTTCATATAATCTATGGTAGATTTTCTTTGTGTTTTTTGCATTTGGTTTTGCACATTCCATAAGATATTATCATAGTCATAAATTAAACCTGAAAATACTACCTCTCCAATGTTTAAGTTTTTATATTTTTCTAATTCTTGGTCAAAACTCAATACTTTTTCATCTTTTTCATCTTTTTCATCTTTTCTATCTTTTCTATCTTTTCTATCTTTTCTATATTTTCCAATTATCTTGTTTAACAACTCGGCATTATTAGTTTTATTTATATTTCTACTTTCAATTTTTTCTAATCCCGCCCAAGGCTTAAATTGATAATTAAATTTTGAAATAAAGCCATTCTTTATTGTTATATCAAAATTAAACAACGCATTATCTTTTATATTTTTAGCCTGCTCTTTTAAATCATTAGTAAATGGATTGTTATCTTTTTTTAATAAAATATTAAAACTTTCTTGCTCACTAAAAGGCGCTATTAAATTAGTTAAGTCATTCGAGAGGTTTTCAAAATCTTTATCCTTCCACTCTTCTTTTAATTTTTTAATAATGATTTTCGTGCCTGTTTTAGTCTTAATAATCGATTCTTTATTGCTTTCCACAACTGTTATTGGTGGTATATTTGATAAAGAATCGGATCTTTCTAACTCTTCCCAGTCAATTTTTAGATATATTTCTTGTTGATTTTTGGTTTTTGTATAAAGCTCAATAATACTACCTAATTTATGCGACCCTAAACGCCCAACCCCTTTTTCACCAATCGGCATTCTGTTATATTTTGGTGTTAATTTTCCTGTTTTAATATTATCTTTTTTAAAACTAACGCCCGGCTTGAGCCATATATTTTTAATCGTATCTAAATTCATACCAAAACCATTGTCTGTAATAGTTATTTGCTTGTTGCTCACTTCAACCTCTACTTGACTAGCATCAGCATCATAGGAATTTTTAACTAATTCTGATAAGGCTATTTTTTTATCGTGAATAAGTTGCTCACCTAATAAGATGATTAAATTAGGTGAAAACTCAAAATTACATTTCATGGCTATGGCTGAATAACGCTCCTATTTGCTTGGCCAAAACTCTTGCCAAAACAGGGGGAACGGCATTGCCGACTTGGGTGAATTGTGAAGTTCTTGGTCCTTCAAAAAAATAATTATCTGGGAATGACTGTATTCTTGCCGCCTCCCTAACAGTTAAACTTCTATTTTGCTTAATATCTGGATGAATATAATGATGCCCATCTTTTGCAATATGAGAAACCATGGTATGGCTATGCGGAGTGTTGCCAGCCACTACTTTAAAGCGGTCTAAAAAAGATTTTATATTTTTGTGGGTTCTAAGTTTTTCTGGCAATTCACTATATTTTAATCGCACCTGATTTTTATTCCATAACTCAACAACTGCTTTATAAATCATTAAATCCCTTTCATTATGAGGTCTAGCCTCATGACAAGTAACAAAATTTTCCTCATTTCTAATGCCGTATTTTTTAAGATACTTATTTGTCTTCTGCGTGTATTTGTTTGAGCATTGACCAGCTTGCAAGTGGTGTAAATCTGTAAAAAGGTCTGTTACTAAATATTTATTTTTTATCTTGGGAATAGATGAAAAATCAAAATTATTTTTTAAATTTTTTCTTGTGCCAATTAATATAACTCTTCTTCTTTTTTGTAATACGCCATACTCACTAGAGTCTAATACTTTATGGCTAATGTCATATCCTGCTGTTATAAATTCTTCTTTTACTAATTCAAATAATTTTCCACCATCTATGGATAAAAGGCCTAGGACATTCTCGAATAAAAATATTTTTGGTTTAAATTCCTTTAAAAAGTAAGAAAAAAACTTATATAGATAGAGGCGATTATCATTTTCTTTAAGGTGTCTTCTATGTTTGCCTATAATTGAATATGCCTGACAAGGTGGTCCTCCTAAAATTAAGTCTAATTCTTTATTTTTTAATTGGATATGTATAGATCTTTTAATAGATTCAAAATTATTATTATTAATTTCTTTATGTATTGTTTTATCTAGTATATTTTTTGGTATTTTAGCGTATAGAGTTTTTTTATCAATCTTGCCAGCAAGATAATTATTGTAAATATTTAGATCATTTTTTTTGGTTAAGTAATGGAATGCTGACCGAGTTTTTAGTGTCTCACAACAATAGTAATCCATTTCTACCATCGCAACCGGATTAAATTTTTCTGCAATAAAACCTGCTCCTAAGCCAGATGCACCAGCAAACAGTTCTATAAAATTAATATTTTTATTTTTCATAAGATGTGTTATTTATTATACTCTATATGTCCAAAACATCACTCAAACTTTGTCCATTAATGCGTGTTTGGTATTTTATCTCAACATTGGGTAGTTCTTTTTGTAAAGCGTAAAAAAACTTTTTGCCATAATCTATCTTTTTTTGTTCGTCTGTTGGGATTTTGCCTGCGAATTTATAGCCTTTGGTTTCTACTACTAAAAATAGTTGTTTGCCGCTTGGTTTTTTGATTAGGTAGGCAAAATCGGGGTTGTAAGTTTTGTAGGGGGTGGGGATGTTGATTTTTGGGAGTTTGGCAAAAACGGTGATTTGATTGTCGCCGATTTTGCTTGGGTCGGTTAAGATTGCATCTTTTTCAATAAGGGAATCCCATACTAATTTATCGTATAAAAATGTCCCTGCTGGCTGGTCATCGCTGGTGAACTTGGCTAATTTAGTGCTGCTAATTTCACTGATGAGTTTGCCTGTTTTGTCTTGTAATTCATTGGCATAAATATTGGTTTGGTTAAATTCATAGCCAATATTTTGGATGATTGTGCTGTGGATATTGTCTTTGATTAGGGTTTTTAGTAGGTTTTGAGCGACTTTAGGATTATTAAAAAACTGCTGTCCATCTAATTGGCTAAATAATTGGCTAACAAATACTAAAGGCAGGTTTTCATCTTTGGCAAATTTAGTAATAAATTGGCTTAGATTTTGGCGTTTAAAATAATCTTGGTCGCCTATAATATGCTCGCTAATATACTCAATGTTATTGTTTTGAGTGTTGTATTTTTGCTGGGTAATTTTAATTTTAATCGGGCTAATTGGCTCTTGATTAAAGGCGGTGGCAATTAGCTCGATGAGATTTTGCTGGTTGATATTTTTATAAACAATATTAGATTTTTTGTTGATGGCTTCCCATAAGTTTTTAAAATGCTTCCAGTTGGTTTTGCGAATTTTGACTAATTTAGGTTTTTTGTTATTATCTTTAACAATATTTTGATGATTATTGCTAAATATTTGTTTAATAAAGTCAAACCGTTGATTATCTATTAGAGCAAAAGTATCACGATGATTATTTAAAAAATCCAGTATCGGACTTTGAATTTTGCCATTATTATCAATGATTTTATTATTAAGCAAACCGCTAAAAATAGCAACTGCCTCAGTATCGCTAAGTTGTTTTTGTTTAAGTATTTCTAAGGTGATGGTGTCGCCGACAACAGTCCAGCTTGCATTTATAATTTCTTGTTGGATGCTGTTAATAAATTCTTGCTCTTTGCCAGATACCACAATATCTAATACATTTACATTATAAAACGCGCTTGCTTTTTCGCCTAAATGTGCATAAGTCAAGCGCCTACCTTGTTGATTAACGGCAATTCTAAGCCCTCTGCCTACTTGCTGACGAGAGCTAATATCCTTGTTGGTGTTTGATAGTTTGCAAATGGTAAATACATTGGGATTGTCCCAGCCTTCTTGCAGCGCCCAGACTGAAAAAATAAAACGAAGCGGGGTGCTAAATGAAAGTAATTTTTCTTTTTCATTGAGAATAGTATTAACGCCATCACTTTCCTTTTTGTCAGCATTGCCTGTGTCGCCTGAAAAATAGCCCTCATGCACTTGCAACTTGTCATTTTGATAGTCCTTATCTAAATATTTTTTATAATCTTCATTATCAGTTGTTTGATAAACTTTATCGCGAATAGGTCTATATTGCTGTTCAAAAATGCTTTTTATACGAGGATTATCGCCTCTAAAATCAATAATATTAGGGATAAAAAACAATGATAATGCTTTAATGCCTTTGGCAAATAAGGCTTCTTCTTTTGCAAAATGTAGCTCAATAGTTTGTGCAATCATTTGCCTAATTTCATCGTCATTTAAAGCATAACTTGTGCTTGATTCTAAGATAGCTTTATTGCTCAAAAATATTTTATCTTTATTTATTTTGCTAACGCTAACGCCTTGATATTGTGCTAACCCTGTTTTTGCCCCAATATCATCATTTTTTCTAATGGTGGCTTGATGTAATTGAGTATTAATGTGATAAGATGCTTTAAAACTGATTTTTGCGTGTATGTTATGCACGCTTAAAGCGCTTAATTCGCTGTTGGCAAAAATCGTGCTAACGCCAATTTGTTTGACTAAATATTGATTAAATGCTGAGATGCTATCTAAGGCATAAACCACATTTGATAAATGGTGTTTTTTATCTTTTTTATCTGTTGGATAAGTAGCGCCAAAACGAATAAAAAACGCATTTTTCAATTTGTCCAAGCCTTTTTTGGTCTCACTGCCTTTGAGTAAGTGCGGCTCGTCAATGATAACAATAGGGTTTTGCTTGGCAATACCATCCCAGGTGCTACCAAATCTAAATAGCCCTTCTGCGGTTTTATTGATGTTATTTTTATCAGAATTAAAGGCGCTATTGGTAGTTATTAAAATCGATAAATCATTAGAATCGATAAAATTTTGTTGCACAGTAGCCAAGCTGTGTTTTGGATAATCAATATAATTTAAGTGCTTTTTATATGAGTTATAAAAATATTCTGCCGTTAGTTTAATTTGCTGGATAACTCCTAATTTAATTGCTGTGCGTGGCAGAACTATAATAAATTTAGTTTGATTAAATTGCTTATTAAGTTCAAAAATAGTTTGTAAATATGCAAAAGTTTTGCCTGTGCCGGTCTCCATTAATACATCTATGCGCGCCTCATTTTTAATGCTAAATTGATTATAATTTAAGGTTTTTAGTTGCCCTCGCAAGCCACTAAAATCTTGATTATCAAAATCAACCGTATTTAGTGCAGAAACAATATTATCAACACAATCTTGCTGGTATTGTTGTTTTTCAAAAATCACAATAAATCCAAAATGGCTTTAATTTGTTGGGTGGTATGTTTTGGTGTTTTTGTGGCATCAATCAATTTAATGCGTTGAGGGTATTGCTCAGAACGGGCAATGTAGGCCTCGCGCACACGGTTGAAAAAATCAAGATTTTCTTGCTCAATACGGTCTTTTTTGCCACGAGATGCCACCCGTTGCATACCTTGAGTTATCGGCAAATCCAAAAGCAGGGTCATATCTGGCACAAAATTTTGCAAACTCCACTTTTCCAACTGGGCAATCCGTGCAATATCCAAACCTCTGCCGCCACCCTGATAGGCATAAGAAGCATCGGTAAATCGGTCACTCAACACCCAATCACCGCGCGCTAATGCTGGCATAATTTTGTTATGAATATGCTCATTTCTGGCAGCAAACATTAATAATAGCTCGGTATCCGCGTGCATCGATTTAGTGTTAGGATTGAGTAATAACTCTCTGATTTTTTCGCCTAACTCAGTGCCGCCCGGCTCACGCGTAAGCACGACATTAATATTTTTATTGTTAAGATAGGCGCAAATAAAATCAATCTGCGTACTTTTCCCCGCCCCTTCAACCCCATCAATGGTGATAAATTTTCCTGTTTGCATGGGCTTATTTTAAATCAGTGTTTGCTTTGTTTTTGGGTAATTTAGTTAAAAAACAAGGCAAGACTTTGTTAATCAGGGGCAATTTTTTTGTAAATTTTTAATTAAAGTTTTAGCTACTTTCTCTTTAAATTTGACTTTATGTTGCTGGGCAAAAATCGCCGCCTGTTTGGCTTTTTTGCACTGTTTTAATAAAGTTAATAAATGTATTTTTGCATTGTGGGAATTAGCATAATTAGGGTCAATTTTAATGGCTTGGTCAAAATAATCTATTGTTTGCTGGTATTTTTCCTGCTGCATAGAAGCAATGCCTTTGTTATAAAAAGCTTTACTTACTTTAGGGCTTTTTTTAGGGTAGAGTTTAATTGCCTTATCAAAATACACATCAGCCTGTTGATATTGTTTTAAGTCCAATAAAGAGCCAGCTGTTTTATAAAAATGCGCAGCTAAATTGTTATGTGCATATTGTGGCGTAACTTCATAGTTGATACTATACGACCATAATTTGAATGGATTTTGCCAAATTGGAATTTGCCTAAATGCCGATAAAGCAGCAAAAATTAGTAAAATACTGGTTAATAAAATCCTCCAATATTTTCTATCTGCTAAATTAGCAACGGCTAAGGCCGTGCCAATCATAGCAAAATAAATATAACGGTCTGCCACTAATGAATACTTTTGAAATCCAAAATCAACAAAACCAGAAGTGGTGAAAAACCCAGCAATAAATAATGCAGTAGCAAACAGCAATATTGGCTGAGTTTTGCGCCCCAGCCACAAAAAATAGCCCAAAGCCAAAGGCATTAACGCCAAAGGATAAAACCACCATTGCATACTAATAAATTTAGGCGAAAGCGTATAAGATGCACTTAGGTGATAAGGGTAAATTATTTTGTAAAGATAAAAAACAATACTATCAAGCCAAGCAAAAGGGCGTTGCCAAAAGGCTATCGCATATTCAGATATCTCAGCATTAAATTTGAATTGAACTGAGTGGGTAATTACCACAAAAATCAAAGCAATCAGCGCAAAAGGCAAGGTTTTTTCAATATTTTTGCTCAGTTTAAAGCCATAATGGAAATAATTAAGCAAAAATACAAAAGGCACTAACACAACTGCTGAAGGCTTGCTTAATGCCGCTAAAACAAAAAATATTAATGCTAAATAAGATAAATTTGCTTGGTTTTTAAGATAATAATACAAAGCCAATAAAGCAAATAAAGTGGCTAATAAATTTCTAAATTCACTTGCCCAAGCCACTGCCTCAACTTGAATCGGATGCAATAGAAAAAACCCAACGCCAAGCAAAACCGCCCATTTATTAGCAATAAATTGTTTAAGAATAGTAAAAACCAACAATCCATTAACAATATGCACTACAACATTACTTAAATGCAAAACGCTATTAATAGGCAGTGATAGCAATTCAGCCAAAGATTTCAACAAGCCCCAGAATAGGTAACTGATAGGGATATACATACCATAATAAGGCTGGGTAAAAAGCTGAGTAAAACTTGCCCACGAGGGATTTTGCACAAATGAATTTTTTAGATGCCCTGTTGTAGTTTTATAGCCATTATCATCCCAAACAAATTCAAAATCATAAACTTGCAGATAAATTAGTAGCGGCAAAATAACTAATAGCAGGGTGGTTATTCGATAATCAGCACTAAATAAATCACTAAATTTAAAGTTTAGTGCTACTGCTTGTTTTTTTGATTTTTTTCTTTTCATTTTAAGGATTTTACTTAAAAATCAAGGGCAAATTCTGTGCAAATCATCAACCATTGCCTGTTGCAATTTGACCCTATGTTGCTGGGCAAAAACCGCCGCTTGTTTAGCTTTTTTGCATTGTTTTAATAAGGCTAATACATGTATTTTTGCATTATGGACATTAGCATAATTAGGGCTGATTTTAATGGCTTGGTTAAAATATTCTAATGCTTGTTGATATTTTTTCTGCCTAAGATATGACACGCCTTTATTGTAAATAGCTTCAATATCTTTAGGGTAGAGATTAATCGCCTTATCAAAATACACCCGTGCTTGTTGATATTTTTTTAAATTCAATAAAGAAGCACCTGTATTATTAAAATTTGCAACTAAATTATTGCGCGCGTAATTTGGTGTTACTTCATAATTCATACTATGCGACCATAATTTAATAGGGTTTTGCCAAATTGGAATTTGTCTAAATGCCGATAAAACAGCAAAAATAAGTAAAACACCAAACAATAAAACGCGCCAATATTTTCTATCTGCTAAATTAGCAACGGCTAAGGCAACACCAATCATAGCAAAATAAACATACCTATCTGCCACTAATGAAAATTTTTGAAAAGAAAAATCAACAAAGCCAGAAGTAGTGAAAAACCCAGCAATAAATAATGCAGTAGCAAACAGCAATATTGGCTGAGTTTTGCGCCTTAGCCATAAAAAATAGCCCAAAGCCAAAGGCACTAATGCCAAAGGATAAAACCACCATTGCGCACTAATAAATTTAGGTGAAAGCGTATAAGATGCACTTAAATAATAAGGGTAAATTATTTTATAAAGATAAAAAACAATGCTATCAAGCCAAGCAAAAGGGCGCTGCCAAAAGGCTATAGCATATTCAGATGTATGAATATTAAATTTGGATTGAACTGAGTGGGCAATAATAATACCAATCAAAGCAATCAGCACAAAAGGTAAGGTTTTCTGAATATTTTTAGCTATTTTAAAATCATAATGAAAATAATTAAGCAAAAATACAAAAGGCACTAATACAACCGCTGAGGGCTTGCTTAATATGGCTAAAACAAAAAATATTAATGCTAAATAAGATAGCTTTGCTGGTTTTTTAAGATAATAATATAAAGCCAATAAAGCAAACAAAGTGGCTAATAATCCGCGAAACTCACTAACAAAAGCCACTGCTTCAACTTGAATCGGATGCAATAGAAAAAACCCAACTCCAAGCAAAACCGCCCATTTATTAACAATAAATTGTTTTAGAATAGTAAAAACCAACAAACCATTAATAATATGCACGACTACATTGCTTAAATGCAAAACACTATTTACTGGCAAGAATAACAATTCAGCAATAGATTTCAGCAAACCCCACAGTAGGTAGGTGATGGGAATATACATACCAAAAAACGCCTCGCTGAATAATTGCCTAAAACTTACCCATGAAGGCTGTGCCATAAAAAGATTAGACAGATGCCCGCCCACAGATTCTTCTCCATCATCCCAAAGTAGCTCAAAATTGTAAACTTGCCCATAAATTAGCAACGGCAAAATAACCAGCAACGCGGTGATTATTCGATAATCAGCACTAAATAAATCACTAAATTTAAAGTTTAGTGCTACTGGTTTTTTACTATTTTTTGAGCGTTTTTTTCTTTTCATTTTAAGGATTTTACTTAAAAATCAAGGGCAAATTCTGTGCAAATCATCAACCATTGCTTTTTGCAATTTGACCCTATGTTGCTGAGCAAAAGCATACGCCTGTTTAGCTTTTTTGCACTGTTTTAATAAGGTGAATACATGTATTTTTCCATTATGGGGGTTAGCATTAGTAGGGTTGATTTTAACTACTTTGTTAAAATGTTCTAATGCTTGCTGATATTTTTTCTGTCTGACATAGGACACACCTTTATTGTAAAAAGCTTTAATATCTTTAGGGTAGAGTTTAATCGCCTTATCAAAATACACATCAGCCTGTTGATATTGTTTTAAATCCAATAAAGAATTCCCGGTATTATTAAAATTTGTAGCTAAACCCTCATGTGCGTAACTTGGTGTTATTTCATAATTTATAGTATGCGACCATAATTTAAGTGAGTTTTGCCAAATTGGAATTTGCTTAAATGCCGATAAAGCGGCAAAAATAAGCAAAACACCAAGCAATAAAACGCGCCAATATTTTCTGTCTGCCATGTCCGAAACAGCTAATGCCGTGCCAATCATCGCAAAATATACATACCTATCTGCCACTAATGAATACTTTTGAAAAAAGAAATCAACAAACCCCGAAGTAGTAAAAAACCCAGCTACAAACAGTGCAACAGCAAAAATGAGCAAAGGCTGAGTTTTGCGCCTCAGCCACAACAAGTAGCCCAAAGCCAAAGGCGCTAAAGCCAGCGGATAAAACCACCATTGCATACTAATAAATTTAGGCGAAAGTGTATAAGATGCACTTAGATGATAAGGGTAAATTATTTTGTAGATGTAAAAAACAATGCTATCTAACCATGCAAAAGGGCGTTGCCAAAAATCCAACGAATGTTGTATAAAACCACCTACAGGACCAAGTTGCACCGAACTAGCAATTATCACAAAAACCAAAGCAATCAGCACAAAAGGCAAGGTTTTTTCAATATTTTTGCTCAGTTTAAAACCAAAATGAAAATAATTAAGCAAAAATACAAAAGGCACTAACACAACCGCTGAGGGCTTGCTTAATATCGCCAAAACAAAAAACACTAATGCTAAATAAGATAAATTTGCTTGGTTTTTAAGATAATAATATAAAGACAACAAAACAAACAAAGTGGCTAATAATCCGCGAAATTCACTGACAAAAGCCACTGCTTCTACTTGAATCGGATGCAATAGAAAAAACCCAACGCCAAGCAAAACCGCCCATTTATTAACTACAAACTGCTTGAGAATAGTAAAAACCAGCAAACCATTAACAATATGCACCATAACATTACTTAAATGCAAAACACTATTTACTGGCAAGGATAACAATTCAGCAATGGATTTCAGCAAACCCCACAGTAAGTATGTGATTGGAATATACATACCAAAAAACGCCTCGCTGAATAATTGCCTAAAACTTACCCATGAAGGCTGTGCCATAAAAAGATTAGACAGATGTCCGCCCACAGATTCTTCTCCGTCATCCCAAAGTAGCTCAAAATTGTAAACTTGTGCATAAATTAGCAGAGGCAAAATAACTAATAAAACTGTAATTATTCGATAATCAGCACTAAATAAATCACTAAATTTAAAGTTTAGTGCTGTTGGTTTTTTACTGTTTTTTGATTTTTTTCTTTTCATTTTTAGGATTTTACCTAAAAAAATAGCCTGCAATTAAACAGGCTATTTTAGTTATTAAAACTAATGATTAGATTTGTTTAGCAATAAAATCTACTGAAACATTAGTTTGAACAGTTACAGAATTTTGCTGCCATTGGGGTATTTTAGCAAATTAATGTTTATACCCCTTGTTTTCAAATGGCAGACTTCACTATCTATATAAATCTAAATAAGCTTTCAATTCTGCGCTAGTTCTTCTAGTGGCAGCATCAGAAATATCCTCATGTAAAGTGTTATCATTAGAGTTTAGTAAATATTTTGCGATAATCTCTCCATCATTATCATAAATCAACACTCCATCGCCATCAGCATCTAAAATATTGCCAGCTGCATCTAAATAAGCTTTTAACTCTGCATTTGTATTTCTACAGGCTCCAGCACCGACATTAGTAGTACTGATGTTATTAGGGTCTAACAAATATGTTATGATAATTATTCCATCATTAGAGGCACTAATAGTCCCATTGCCATCAACATCCCAACTAAAATCAGGAGGACAAGCAGGTTTGTGACTAATACTCCTCCAATCACTACCATTACAAAACTCTAAAGCATTGTCAGTTGTATTATAGCGAATTGCCCCAGCGCTGTTTGTATCACAAGTTGCACTACTATTTCCTACTTGCACAAAACTATTGCCAGAGGTGGTTAAATTAGTATCACTATCCAGAGTGGCATTATTACCTATCTGATTAAAAAAACTATCTCCATCAACACCGTCTCTGCCAGGATCACCTTTTTCGCCTTGGATACCTTGCGCTCCAGTTGCACCTGTATCGCCTTTTAAATCGCCTTTAATCATATTGACTTTCCATTGTTGGTTTTGATAATCTAGGCATTTTATATGCAAAATATTGTTGTCGAAAATTGAAGCAGTAAGGCATTTATCCGGATATCTTTTAGATTCAAGTTCTATCACCACATCTTTGGCAGTAGCAGTATTAGCAAAACCAATGCCGATGGCGAGTAGTGTTGCTATGGATATTTTGCTTAGTTTGTTACTAGATTGAATATTTGTTAAATTAGCCAATTTGTTTGTTTGGCTGGTTTGATTTGTTATATTTGACATATTATTTCTCCTTTTGAGTTATAAGAATAGTTAATAAAAATAGCAATTTAACATTGCGTTTTTTCAAAAACTTCGGTTAATATACCACAATTTTTGTTAGTGCAAATGTTTTTTACTGTTTTTTGAGAGTTTTTGTTGGTGTTTTTTGGCTTTCATTTTAGGAGTTTTACTTAAATTTAGCCCCTATCGCCAAGTAATGTATTTAGTCATGCCATAATTCCAAATAGAGCCTATCATTGCGCCTAATAATCCAGACAGCCACCAATAAACATTAAGATCAAACAAAAATTGCGCCAAAGTAACATTAATGACAACACCAATTGAACAAGCCAAGTAAAAGCTTAACAACCCTTGAAAAAACTTAAAACCTCGGTGTCGCTTATCTTTGTAGGTAAACATATTATTCAAAATATAGTTTGTCGTCATCGCGACTAAGGTGGCAATGCTTTGTGCTATTATGAAAGACTGGGCGGAAAAGTTTAACAGGCCATAAAGTGCAATTAAATGCACAAATGTGCCGCTCAAACCAACTAATATAAACATCATAAAACGCAGTGGAATAAAGCGACCAATGCTTTTATCAAGCAGTAATAGTAAATATTCCCAGACCACGGTGGAGTCTAATTTACTCTCGCCCTGAGTGCGTTTGCGCATTTGATAGGGGATTTCGGCAAATTTAGGTGCGGTTTTAGATGAGGCGACTAAATCGAGTAAAATTTTAAACCCAATGGCAGATAAATGCGCTACATTTTGCTCAAAGAATCCGCGTCTGAGCATAAAAAATCCACTCATCGGATCGGTCAATTTGATTTTTAAAATCCTATGACTAAGTGTGGTGGCAAAACGGCTAATTTTAACCCTGTTTGATGCTAATTCTCCAGTGCTGCCATCGCCAATAAACCTGCTGGCAACCACTAAATCTAAGTTACTTTCTTGGATGGTGTTCAACATTGTAGGAATGATGCTCTCGTCATGTTGCAAATCTCCATCCATCACCATAAAAAAATCTGCACTACTAGCAAGCATTCCCTCAATCGCAGCCGAGGATAGGCCGCGTCTCCCTATGCGGCGTAGAATACGAACATTATCCCAATCTTTTGCGAGTGTTTGCACATATTGATAAGTGCCATCAGGCGAATTATCATCAACAAAAATAACCTCCCATTTGATTTGCTGAGCGATTGCATTATGCAGTAATTTAATTAAAGTTTTGATATTATCGCGTTCATTAAAGGTAGGGACAATAATTGATAAATCTAATTGCATTATTATATAAAATGGATAAATTAATTAGTGCTTAATGATACGCTATTTTCATTAGAAAAAATTTAAGGTTGAGCTATGCAAATTATTCCAATTATTCTCTCAGGTGGTTCAGGCACGCGCCTTTGGCCGCTCTCACGCCAACAACACCCAAAACAATATTTATCGCTAAGCAATGATAAAACCATGTTACAAGAGACTTTAATGCGTCTTAATGGTTTGCCAGATTTATCTAAACCAATTATCATTTGCAATGTTGAGCATCGATTTTTAGTAGCGCAACAATGCCAACAAATCAATATCACCAAGCCAACCATACTGCTTGAGCCAATTGCTAAGAATACTGCACCAGCAATCGCGGCGGCGGCATTACAAGCTATTAAAAATTCAGCAGATGCAATGTTGTTGGTGCTGCCAGCCGACCATCTAATACAGGATATTGACGCTTTCCATCAGGCAATCAAAATTGCCAGCAAACAAGCGCAGTCCAACAAATTAACTACATTTGGCATCAAGCCGACCAATGCCAATACAGCCTATGGTTATATTCACAAAGGCGCTGTGGCTGGCGCTGTTTTTAAAATTAAGGCATTTACCGAAAAACCCGACCAAAAAACTGCCCAAAAGTTTTTTAAATCTAATCATTATTTGTGGAATAGTGGTATGTTTATGTTTAAGGCAAGCACCTTGATTCACGAGCTAACAACTTACGCACCCGATATTATCAAAGCGGTCAAAGCATCGGTTGATAATGCACTTGATGATTTTGATTTTATTCGCTTAGAGCAAGCATCATTTGCCTTGTCCGCCAACATTTCTATTGATTATGCACTAATGGAAAAAAGCCATAATGTGGTGGTGGTGCCATTAGATGCTAAGTGGAGTGATGTTGGCTCATTTTTAGCCCTTAGTGAGATTGGCACAAAAGATGCTAATGATAATGTTATTCAAGGCGATGCACTCACTTGGCAAACAACTAACACCTACATCAACGCTAAAAAACACTTGATTGCCACTATCGGGGTGCAAGATTTAATCATTATCAACACGCATAATGCCACACTGATTGCCAATAAAAATAAGGCACAACAGGTGAAAAATATAGTGGCACAATTACAAAAAGACAATAAAGAAACATACACCGACCATCATCAAATTTATCGCCCTTGGGGCTGGTATGAGTCGATTAAAAGCGGTGAATATTTTCAGGTTAAAAAACTACATATCAACCCAAATGCTAAAATCTCGCTACAAACCCACCAAAAACGCGCAGAACACTGGGTAGTAGTAAGTGGCACAGCGACTGTTGTCAATGGCGTGCAAAAATTAACCCTCAATCAGGGCGACTCTACCTATATTCCATTAGGTGGAAAACATGGCGTGGCAAACCACACTAAAAAACCACTTGAGATTATTGAGGTGCAAAGTGGCACTTATTTAGGTGAGGATGATATTGTTCGGTTTGAGGATATTTATTAAAAAACCAGGTCTTGCTTTCTAATCAAGGGCAGACTTTGTGCAAGTTTTTAACTATTTCCTCTTGTAATTTGACTTTATGCTGCCGAGCAAAAAACAATGCCTGTTTAGCTTGTCTACATTGTTTTAATGAGGTGAATACATGTATTTTTCCATTGTGGGGGTTAGCATTAGTAGGGTTGATTTTAACTGCTTGATTAAAACTATCTAAGGCTTGCTGATATTTTTTCTGTTTGACATAGGACAAACCTTTATTGTAAATAACTTCACCTGCTTTAGAATGTTTTTTATGGTAAAGATTAATCGCCTTATCAAAATACACCCGTGCTTGCTGATATTGTTTTAATTTTGATAAATGTATTCCTATATTATTAAAATTTGTAGCTAAACCCTCATGTGCGTAACTTGGTGTTATTTCATAATTTATAGCATGTGACCATAATTTAAGGGGGTTTTGCCAAATTGGAATTTGCCTAAATACTGACAATGATGCGAAAATTAACAAAACACTAAGCAACCCAACACGCCAATATTTTATATCTGCTAAATTAGCAATAACTAAGGCCGTGCCAATCATAGCAAAATAAATATACCTATCTGCCACTAAAGAATGTTTTTGAAAAGAAAAATCAACAAAACCCGAAGTAGTGAAAAACCCAGCAATAAATAGAGCAGCAGCAAACACCAGTAAAGGCTGAGTTTTGCGCCTCAGCCACAAAAAATAGCTCAATCCAGTTGGCACTAAAGCCAAAGGATAAAACCACCATTGCACGCTAATAAATTTTGGTGAAAGTGTATAAGATACACTTAAGTGATAAGGGTAAATTATTTTGTAAAGATAAAAAACAATGCTATCAAGCCAAGCAAAAGGGCGTTGCCAAAAGGCAAGGGCATATTCAGACATATAAATATTAAATTTGGATTGAACTGAGTGGGCAATTATCACAAAAATCAAAGCAATCAAAGCAAAAGGCAGGGTTTTCTGAATATTTTTGCCTAATTTAAAACCAAAATGAAAATAATTAATGATAAATACAAAAGGCACTAACACAACCGCTGAAGGTTTGCTTAATACCGCCAAAATAAAAAACACTAATGATAAATAAGATAGCTTTGCTGATTTTTTAAGATAATAATAACAAGATAATAAAGCAAACAAGGTGGCTAATAAATTTCTAAATTCACTTACCCAAGCCACCGCCTCTACTTGAATCGGATGCAATAAGAAAAATCCAACACCAAGCAAAACTGCCCATTTATTAACCACAAACTGCTTGAGAATAGTAAAAACCAACAAACCATTAATAATATGTAGCACAACATTACTTAAATGTAAAACACTATTTACTGGCAATGATAGCAGTTCAGCAAGTGATTTCAACAAACCCCAGAATAGATAACTGACAGGAATATACATACCAAAATAAGGTTGAGTAAAAAGTTGGGTAAAATTCGCCCATGAAGGATGTTCAACAAAAGGATTATTTAAGTGATTAATAGGCTTAGTGATTTCATCCCAAACAAACTCAAAATCATATACTTGCAGATAAATTAGCAACGGCAAAATAACCAGCAGTGCGGTAATTATTCGATAATCACTGCTAAATAAATCACTAAATTTAAAGCTTAGTGCTGCTGGTTTTTTGATTTTTTTTGATTTTTTTCTTTTCATTTTAAGGATTTTACTTAAAAATCAAGGGCAAACTTTGTGCAAATTTTTAACTATTTCCTCTTGTAATTTAATTTTATGTTGCTGGGCGAAAACCGCTGCCTGTTTAGCTTTTTTGCACTGTTTTAATAAGATTAATAGATGTATTTTTATATTGTTAGCATCGGCATAATTAGGGCTGATTTTAATGGCTTGCTTAGAATAATCTAAGGCTTGTGGATATTTTTCCTGCCTGAGATGGGATACGCTTTTGTTGTAAAAAGTTCTACTTAATTCAGGATTTTTTTTAGGATAGAGATTAATCGCCTTATTAAAATACACATCAGCCTGTTGATATTGTTTTAAAGCTACTAAAGAGCTTCCTATATTATTAAAATTTGCAGCTAAATTATTGCGCGCATAACTCGGTGTTACTTCATAATTCATACTATGAGACCACAATTTTAATGGATTTTTCCACACTGGAATTTGCCTAAATGCCGATAAAACGGCAAAAATTAGTAAAACACCAAGCAATAAAACCTGCCAATATTTTCTATCTGCTAAATTAGCAACGGCTAAGGCAACACCAATCATCGCAAAATAAACATACCTATCTGCTACTAATGAAAATTTTTGAAAAGAAAAATCAACAAAACCCGAAGTAGTAAAAAATCCAGCCACAAATAGTGCAACAGCAAACAGCAATATTGGCTGAGTTTTGCGCCTCAGCCACAACAAGTAGCCCAAAGCCAAAGGCACTAAAGCCAACGGATAAAACCACCATTGTTGGGTAATAAATTTTGTTGAAAGCATATAAGATGCACTTAAATGATAAGGGTAAATTATTTTGTAAAGATAAAACACAATACTATCAAGCCAAGCAAATGGGCGTTGCCAAAAAGCCAACGAATATTGTGCAAAATCAACCTTAATACCAAGTTGCACCGAGTTGGCAATTAGCACAAAAACCAAAGCAATCAGTGCAAAAGGCAGGGTTTTCTGAATATTTTTGCCTAATTTAAAATCATAATAAAAATAATTAATGATAAATATAAAAGGCACTAACACAACTGCTGAAGGCTTGCTTAATGCCGCTAAAACAAAAAATATTAATGCTAAATAAGATAAATTTGCTTGGTTTTTAAGGTAATAATATAAAGACAACAAAACAAATAAAGTGGCTAATAATCCGCGAAATTCACTAACAAAAGCCACTGCTTCTACCTGAATCGGATGCAATAGAAAAAACCCAACTCCAAGCAAAACCGCCCATTTATTAACTACAAACTGCTTGAGAATAGTAAAAACCAACAAACCATTAATAATATGCACCACAACATTACTGAGATGTAGCACGCTATTAAGCGGCAAGGATAACAGTTCAGCAAGTGCTTTGAGTATGCCCCACAGCAGGTAGCTAACAGGAATATACATACTAAAAAACGGCTGAGTAAAAAGCTGAGTAAAACTCGCCCATGAAGGGTTTTGCACAAATAGATTTTTTAGATGTCCTAAGATTGAATTACCCTTATCATCCCAAAGCAACTCAAAATCATAAACTTGTGCATAAATTAACAACGGCAAAATAACCAGCAACGCGGTAATTATTCGATAATCAGCACTAAATAAATCACTAAATTGAAAGCTTAGAGTTACTGGTTTTTTACTGTTTTTTGAGCGTTTTTTTCTTTTCATTTTAAGAATTTTACCTAAAAAAATAGCTTAAATTATTGATGTATAAAGCCGCATGTATTTAGGTGAAAAGGATATTTATTAGATGTTTATTGGTGCATTTTCTTCGTTAAATTATAAGAGTTTAGCTTTAATAATTGTAAGTAAAATCCCTATCATATTTTGCTAAATTAATTCTAAAAAATACACTGATATACCCCCAATAGCTAACCAGACTATATTCTGCCAGATACTCTGTTTTTAATGAAGACCAAGAGTACCATTTTTTCGATTCTTCTCTGACAGCATGTTCTTTTTGTGCTTTTAATTCACGCGATACCCTCTCAATATCAGCTCTTTTATCAGAAATAAAATCAAGAATATTTAAAGATTCAAACGCTGGTTCTAGATAAAGTGAAACAATTTGCGTGTCATGCTTAGCCCCTTCACCAAGTTTATTATCAAGTATTTTCGCCAACTCTAACTTATCAGAAGTTTGGCGTATTTTATTATGCATTTGTTCATACATTTCCCCATTATCTACCATGCGTAAACATTCTTGGTCTTCTTGTTCAAGCAGTTTTTTAACCGCATCCAACATTTCAATACATAAATATTTAGATGTATCTAAAACCGCTCTTTGAAGATGTCCTTCCATTTTTTTTAATTGATCTGTGTTTCTATTTGAGGAGTCAGATACATAACGCATAAAATGGTCTAATGCATTTCTATATTCATTCCAAACTTGAAATGGAATTTGTCTTATTTTAACTTCAAATATAGCGACCATATTTCTTGCTATAACATATAAATAAACGGAATGCTCATAGTCTTGACCTGCTTTATTAGAAAGTAGTTTGGCAGATTCTAGCAAATCATTTGCTTTTCTAAATAATTTTTGCTCATTATGTGTCATAAAACACTACTTGTTAAAAAGCACCTATACAAGGTGCTTTTAATTAAATATAATTTTTTCTTATTTATCAAATCGATATACTCGATCCAAAAGAACACTTCCTTGATGTGGAACTCTAGGGTCTAACTTTGTTAAAGGAAAGGACATAATATCCTTCGGCTCTAAATCTTTAAGGTCAGAATTCCAAAAATTTACGGCTTTTTTTGTTAGATTTACATCTAAGTTATCATTTTTTTTGTGATTCAACATATATATTGTCTAATATTAAAAGTCAAAAAGTGCTAAAAACCTACCATATAGCTCTTTATTAAAAATAAAAAGGCAAGATTATACACAATTACCTTTACTCTGTAAATAAAGAAATCTACACACAGATGTGAGTCTATACTCAAAATATTTTTAAAACCAAATAAATTAATTTCTTTTACTAAATACATATAATTTCCTCAATAACTATACATTTACTAAAATTAATGTGCATGTGAAAAAATATACCATAATATTTGTATTGTCAACCTCTGATTGGCAAAAAAATAATTTATGTAAAAAATGTCAGTTTTTGGCTTAACAGCAATACTTTAAGGAAAGTAAAACTTTTAATAGGGGTGAGTTATTAACATTTTTTTAGTGATTTTTTTAAAATTATTGGTATTTTTCTTTTCATTTTAAGTTTTTAACTATCAAACCGCCGATACCCGACCGCTTCAATCAAATGTGGTTTATTGACTGTTGGGCTGTCTTGTAAATCGGCAATGGTTCTGGCGACTTTTAAAATGCGGTGGTAGCCTCTGGCAGAGAGGGAAAGTTTGTCAATTACACTGGATAATAGTTGTTGGTTGTCCTGGTTTAGTGGCACTAATTTTTCTACTTCATCGCTTATGAGTTTGTCGTTGGCTTTGCCTTGTCTTTGTAGTTGAGTGTTGTGTGCTTTGATGACTCTTTGCCTGATGACCTCACTGCTATCAGGTTTTTCTGCAGTTTGATTAAGCAACACTTCTTTAGGCAATAGTGGCACACTCAGCACCATATCAATTCTATCTAATAGTGGGCCTGATATTTTATTTTTGTATTTGCTAATTTGGTCGGCGGTGCAATGGCATTTAGCCGTGCCATCGCCATAAAATCCACAGGGGCAAGGATTCATTGCTGAGATAAGTTGAAAGTTTGCTGGAAAAACCACTTGCTGAGCGGCGCGTGAAAGGTGAATCTCGCCATTTTCTAAGGGTTGGCGCAAAACTTCTAACACATGGCGCGGGAATTCTGGCAATTCATCCAAAAATAATACGCCCTCATGAGCTAAGGAAATCTCACCGGGTTTTGGGTTTGAACCACCGCCAACTAACGCTACAGCCGAAGATGAATGATGCGGACTACGAAATGGGCGCACTTTGATTTGCCCTAAATCAAGCGCTTTACCAGCAACTGAATAAATGGCAGCGCGTTGCAACGCCTTATCGGTATTTAGCGGTGGCATAATAGAACTCAAGCGCTCTGCTAACATGGTTTTACCTGAGCCCGGCGTGCCAATCATCAGCAGATTATGCCCACCACAAGCGGCAATTTCTAATGCGCGTTTGGCATGATATTGACCTTTTACTTGGGAAAAATCATACTTATATTCAGGCTGTGTGTTGCTCAGATTAGGTTTTAATCGCTCGACCTCAGCAACGCCTTGCAAAAATTCGCAAACTTTAAATAAATGATGGCACGGATAAATAATCGCATCATCAACCAAGCTGTATTGGCTGACGGCTTGTTGTGGTAAGACTACAGGGTGTTTTGCTTGAGTGCCAGCGATAACTGCTGGCAACAGTCCATCGGTGTTTCGCAGCGAGCCATCCAAGCCTAACTCGCCATAAAATTCAAATTGCTCAATATTGATGTTTGCTTTGATTTGCTCGGATGCCAGTAGCAACCCAATGGCAATTGGCAAGTCATACCGCCCGCCACTTTTAGGCAAATTAGCAGGCGCAAGACTAACGGTAATGCGCCCCTTAGGAAATTTGAATTTTGAGGTCATAATCGCACTGCGGACACGGTCTTTACTTTCACGCACCGCACCTTCGGGCAGCCCAACAATAGAAAATCCGGGCAAACCACCAGAAATATGCACTTCAATAGTTACTAATGGCGCTTCAAGCCCAGTGCTAGCACGGGCAAATAATTTACTCAATCTACTCATATTTTTAGCAAATCCTCTAACGACCACCTCGGTTGAATGTTGATTTCATTATTGTTATCTTGTTGCTTTTGAGTTAAACGCAAATGCCCAGCCAGTGCAATCATCGCACCATTATCGGTGCAAAATTCTTGGCGTGGATAAAACACGCTTACGCCTATTTTACTAGCCATTTCATCTAATGTTTTGCGTAAGGATAAATTAGCACTTACCCCACCGGCGACCAGCAAAGTTTTATAATTAGTTTGTGCTAAAGCGCGCCTGCATTTAATCATCAGGGTTTGTGTGGCAGCAACTTCAAAAGCTTTGGCAATACCTGCTTTTTGTGTTGGATGTTTAGCAAAGGTGTTGCGTGCAAAGGTTTTTAAACCGCTAAAACTAAAATCCAGCCCAGGACGGTTGGTCATCGGGCGTGGAAATGTAAAATTTGACTCATCTACTTGCTCGGCAAGTGCTGCTAAAGCAGGGCCGCCGGGATAGCCTAAATTTAGTATTTTAGCAGTTTTGTCAAAGGCTTCACCCACCGCGTCATCTAAGGATTCACCTAAAATTTGATACTGACCAACCCCTTTAACATCAACCAATAAGGTATGCCCGCCTGAGACTAACAACGCTACAAAAGGAAAATTAGGCTTGTTATCTTCTAACAACGGTGCTAATAAATGCCCTTCCATATGATGCACCCCCAAACAAGGAATACCTAAACTCCAGGCCAACGATTTTGCCACACCAGCACCTACTAACAATGCACCTGCTAAACCGGGTCCTGCGGTGTAGGCAATGCCATTTAGGTTTTTTAGTTGTAATTTAGCATCTGCCAATACAGTTTTTAGTAGCGGCAAGGTATGTTGAATATGGTCGCGTGATGCCAGTTCTGGGACTACGCCACCATATTTACTATGGGTATCTACTTGGGAAAATAGTTGGTGTGTAAGCAATCCATAATTGTCTGAATACAGTCCAATGCCAGTTTCATCACACGAGCTTTCTATGCCAAGCGTGATAAAATCAAGCGAAATATTTGCTGACTTATTATCTCTCACCCACGCTCACCTAAATACACCTCACGCACTTTATCGTTGTCAAGAATTTCCTCTCTTGAGCCTTCAGCAATAATCACGCCATTATGCAACACATAAGAATGATTACAAGTGTCTAACATTTCCCGATAGTTATGGTCGGTAATTAACACCCCAATACCCTTATCTTTAAGATGGTAAATAATTTGTTGAATATCACCCACAGAAATAGGATCAACCCCTGCAAAAGGCTCGTCTAACAGGATGAAGGTCGGCTGCATCGCCAATGCTCTGGCAATTTCGACCCGCCGTCTTTCACCACCGGATAAACTAATGCCATCAATATGGCGAATATGTGCGATATTAAATTCTGATAATAACACCTCTAAGCGCTGTTGTCTTTGTTGTTTGTCAAAATTAGGATTAAGCTCTAAAACTGCCATAATGTTTTTTTCCACTGAGAGTTTGCGAAAAATAGAAGGCTCTTGTGGCAAATACCCCAAACCTAATTTGGCGCGTTGGTGCATTGGCAAATGGTCAATTTGCTGGTTGTTTAAGAATACTCTGCCTGAATTCGCCTGTGTCAAGCCACAAGCAATATAAAAACAAGTGGTTTTGCCGGCACCGTTTGGCCCTAAAATACCAACTACTTCACCACTTTGCACAAAAAAAGAAGTATCGGTAACGACATCTCTACCAGCGTAAGATTTGCTAATGTTTTGGATGCTAAGAGTATTACTGGACATAATAAAAATATTGATTATAATAGTTAGATTTTAACAGTTAACTGATTATTATGTTTAATACTAAAAAACCTAAACCTACCAAAATTAACACTTCTTCGGCACCTACCACGCTAAACAGACCTATAACACCCATAAGAGCAATAAATAACGAACAAAAATCACAAAGCAAGGCAATTATCTCCAAAGAATGCCATATTAAGGGAGACATTTCTGGCGACGATGACATCAGTATTTTTGGTAAAGTTGAAGGCACAATTTCCATCAAGAAAAATACCGTAACCATTGAAACCTCAGCCAAAATTAATGCCAATATTTTTGCTAAAGTGGTGAATGTGAATGGTAATGTTGTTGGTAATATTGAAGCTGTTGAAAAGATTATGGTTGCTGGCAACGGTAATGTTACCGGTGATATGATTGCCACTAAGGTTATCTTGCAAGATGGTTCTTATTTCAAGGGCAATGTTTCTATGATTGACAACAAGCCGGACCAGGTCCAGACTCAGACTCAAACTCAGACTCAAACTCAGACTGTAGCAGAGATAAATAATCAGAAGATCTATTAGATTTAATGCCATCTTTGGTATTAATCAGTAATAATCCCTGCTTATTAATACCGACACACTCACCGCTAACTAAATTTTGTTCATCTTTAAAACTCACTTTTTTACCTAATAGATAATCATATTTATGCCATTTTGAATAAAATACTTGAAAACCAACTTGTGCAAAAATATCGCAAAATTTTAATATCGTGTTAATCAAATCCCCACTTAAAACCAAGCTGTCTAATTCAAAACCGAGTATTTGTTTTATATCTATCCACGGCGTTTGACAATCTATGCCATCAGCAACATAATGATTAATCCCTATGCCAATCACCACTGATTGATTATCATTCTGCATACAATTTTCAATCAAAATGCCTGCCAACTTTTTATCCTCAAAATAAACATCATTTGGCCATTTAAGTTTTAAATGGTTTATGCCATATTTTGCTAACACTTCAACCAATGCAAGACCGATCACCAAACTCAAACCATTTAGCGATGTGTTTGCCGGGAAAACGCGCCTAACAGAAAACAAGATGCTTGAATCCTTTTTACTAAGCCATTTTCGGCTATATTGCCCCCTGCCTTGAGTTTGCTCAGTGGTGATACAAACTTGTGTATTTTTGCAAAATGGCAAAGCAGATAAATAACTGTTGGTGCTGGGGATTGAATCAAAAACAAAACACTCAACACTGTTAGGCAGTAAGGCTGATAAGGTAGAATAGTCAGTCATTCAAATATTTTACCCATAAAAACCATGAAAATCGTATTAGCTGTTGAATATTTAGGCACAAACTTCCACGGCTGGCAGTTGCAAAAATCTGGCATTCGCACCGTTCAAGAAGAAGTAGAAAAGGCATTGTCAAGCGTAGCAGGGCAACCCGTTAGAGTGTTTTGCGCTGGCAGAACTGATGCTGGAGTCCATGCGATTGAACAAATTATCCACTTTGAGACTGCCATAAAACGCACAGATAAGGCATGGCTATTTGGTGGCAATGTCAATTTAGCACATGATGTCAATTTTAAATGGGTCAAACAAGTTGATGATGATTTTCATGCGCGTTTTGACGCACATGCGCGGCAATATTACTACAAAATCCACAACACGCCAGTGCGTTCTGCAATTAAAGCCGCTTATAGTTTATGGGAGCCTAAAGCATTAGATATTGTTGCTATGAATAGCGCTGCCCAATATTTGCTCGGCGAACATGATTTTTCAGCTTTTCGTGGTAGTCTTTGCCAAGCCAAATCGCCCATCAAAACCATTGAATTTATTCGCCTAAGCAAAGACGGTGATGAAATCCTATTAGACATCAAAGCCAACGCTTTTTTGCATCATATGGTGCGTAATATTGTTGGCACTTTGTTGAAAATTGGCATCGGCGAACGCCCCATAGAATGGATGCAACAAGTATTAGATTCTAAAGACAGAAAAGAGGCGGGCGCAACTGCCAAGCCACAAGGTTTATACTTCGTAAAAGCCTTTTACAATAAACTTTAATGCAAATTAATTGATAAAATTCGACAAAGTAAAAATGGAAAAGACGAGGGTGCCAATTTGCAAGTATTTTTCTTTTTTACGCGGAGAATTTTGTAAATATTGAGAGAGTATAGATAAACTATATGACCGAAATATTTATAAAATTCGACAAAGTAAAAATGGAAAAGACGACGCAAATTTAGGAAATTAAGTGTTTTAGAGGACTCTTAGAAGCCGCATCTTCATCGCCTAACTCCTTCCAAGCATAACGAAGTGCAGCAGTGCGGCGCTCAAAGAAACGCTGCTCGCCGTGTTTATTGACAAAACCAGAGCGTTTTAATACTCGTTCAATGCCTTCCATACGAGCAAATAAGATTTCTATACCATTTGCCGAACATCGTTCAAGCAAGCCTGACAAAATCATCTCGCCACTAGCGTCAATTTGGTTAATCCCCACCATATCCACAATAATATACTTCAAACATTCTTGTTTATCAGCAATAAGTTTTAATATTTTATCTTCAAAATAACCTGCATTAGCAAAATACAATGAACCTGAATATCTAACAATTGATACCACTTCACAACGCTCAAGTTTATTATCTAAGGCACTAACAAACAGGCTGGAACCATCGTGTGCTGAAAGCTCAGTAAATCTTGGTTTCATAGTGCGATACAAAAACAAACCTAAAGACAAAATTACCCCAATCACAATGCCATTTTCTAAATGTGGTGCAAATAATAGTGTTAAAACAAAAGTAATAATCGATACAATAGCATCATGCTTTTCTACTTTCCAAGCGTGTTTAATTGGTGCAAACTTAATCAGGTTAATTACTGCCATAATAATCACCGCAGCTAAAGTCGCCTGAGGCAAATGGTATAACAACGGGGTTAGCCACAATAAAGTAATGCCCACAACCAGTGCGGTAACGACCGATGAAAATCCGGTAATTGCACCGGCGGATATATTCACCGCAGAACGGGAAAAAGACCCTGAAATAGCGTAACCTTGAGAAAAACTTGAAACAATATTAGCAATACCTTGCCCGATTAATTCTTGATTAGTATCAAGGCGCTGCTTGGTTTGCGCTGCCATAGATTTAGCGATTGAGATGGCCTCCATAAAACCAATCAAAGCAATAGTAACAGCGGTTATTAGCATTTGGCTCATTACCGAAAAATCAAAATTAGGCATAACAATCGATGGCAAACCTTCAGGAATTGCACCAACAATAGCACCGCCAAAACCGCCATCCTTGATTGGAATGCCAAAGTCCATTAAATATGAAATGGTTGTTGTAACTGCAACAGCCAGTAAAACCCCAGGTAATTTTGGGGCGTATTTCTTAACCCCAATGATAATAGCAAAAGCCACTATTGCCACAATTAAAGTAATCGTATGGGTATTTTGCAAAGCGTTAATTACCACCCCCCAGACTTGCTCATAAGTATATTCTGCTTTTGGCATAATCACCCCAAATATCTTAGCCAGCTGTGAAGCGCCAATAATAATCGCCGCCGCATTAGTAAAACCAACCACAACAGGATGTGATAAAAAGTTAATCACCAAGCCTAATTTTAATGCACCTAAGATAAACTGCAATACGCCCACCAAAAACGCCAACATAGACGCATAAACAACATAAGTCGTCATATCTGCCCCAGCTGGCATTACGCTAGGAATAGCCGCTGCCGTTAATAGTGAAACAACTGCCACAGGGCCCGTGCCTAACTGCCTAGAAGAGCCCATCAATGCTGCAATCATAACTGGCAAAAATGAAGCATATAAACCATGCTGTGGCGGTAAACCTGCTAATTGCGCATAAGCCATTGATTGTGGCACCAACACTAAAGCAACAGTTAGACCTGCAACAATATCTGCCTTTAAAATATTTTTATCTTGTAATTCATTAATCCATGCCAGAAATGGCAAAAACCTTGCAACCTTGATCATTGTGTTTCTAATTAAATAAAAGGAATATAAGCAATAGATTATATAATAATAACCACATTTAATGACTGTTATTTTGTATAATATTACACTTACTATTATTCAGCATATATGGCTGAAACCCTTAATTCTTAAGAACAATCATCAACTATGAAGCTCATTGAAAATCTACACTTTAACAATATTCGCGGAGATATTGCCGGCGGCATTACCGCAGGTATAGTCGCGCTACCATTTGCCATTGCTATGGGTCTTGCCTCTGGTGCCGGTGCGATTGCTGGTTTATATGGGGCAATTATTACTGGTTTTTTTGCCGCTATTTTTGGCGGCACTGGCGCACAAGTATCTGGCCCTACCGGTCCGATGACTGTGGTGATGGCCTTGATTGTTACTAAATACATTGCCCTATTCCCTGAAACCGGCTTGGCAATCGCCTTCACCACAGTTGTATTAGGCGGCTTATTCCAAATTGGATTTGGTATTTTAAAATTGGGGCGTTTTATCAATATAATGCCTCACCCGGTAACCTCTGGCTTTATGACCGGCATCGGTGTAATTATTATCATTTTGCAAATCCCGCAAATATTGGGTTTTTACGATATTAAAGGCTCGACAGTGAGTATTTTTTCTCAATTAGGCGGCGTAGAAAATTATTTTGCAAACACTGGTGCTATCACCATTGCACTTATTACGCTCGCTGTTGTTTATTTGTTACCTAAAAAAATCATAAGGTTTATTCCATCTCCGTTGTTTGCGCTAATTACCGGCACACTGATTTTAGTATTTTTCCCAACCCTGTTTTCTTCTGCTACTGAGCCTTTAAATAATATGATTTTAGGCGAAATTCCAACAGGCCTGCCTTCATTTCAAATGCCAGTTTGGGAGGCGAGTATTATCCTTGATATGATTGCATCAGGCATTATGTTAGCTATTTTGGGCTCAATCGACTCATTATTAACCTCATTAGTCTCTGATGAAATTACCAGCACACAGCATAAACCAGACCGTGAATTAATCGGTCAGGGCATTGGCAATACCATGTCAGGTTTATTTGGCGGCTTGCCGGGCGCAGGTGCAACAATGCGCACCATGACCAATGTTAAAGCAGGTGGCATCACCCCTATTTCTGGTGCATTACACGCAGTTTTATTATTGCTGATTGTATTGGGTGGCGCGCAATATGCTCAATCAATCCCATTAGCAGTATTAGGTGCAATTTTAATCAAAGTTGGCACCGATATTATTGATTGGAAATATTTAAAAAGATTAGTTTATGCACCAAAATTTGGCGCTCTGATTATGCTTGTAGTTCTTGCTATTACCGTATTCTATAATTTAATGGCTGCTGTTGGTGTTGGTTTAGTAATGGCCAGCCTAATCTTTTTGCAAAGAATGACTGAGGTGCAATTAGCCAGTATTGTATCAGTGCAAACCATTGAAGAAGCCTCACAACTTGACGAGGCACATCAGGCTTTGATTCGTGCTGGCAATACTTTATTCTACCAGCTCAACGGCCCTATAAGTTTTGGTGCAGCTAAAGGTGTGGTCAAGGATTTTTCCACAAAAACCAATTACACCCGTGCCATTATAGATTTATCAAATGTGCCTATCATTGATTATACAGCCTCACGCGCCATTGCTGAAATTTGCAATATCTGCAAAAATAAATCTACCGATATTAGCATCATCGGCGCCAACCCTACAGTCAGAAAATTTCTTAAAAATATTGCTATTGACAGCGCGTTGATAAAATAATTGTTTTTTAGGTGCGTAATTAGATTTGTTGGTGTTGGGCAGAGGTCAGAGGTCAGAAGGCAGAGAACAGAGTAAGAGCGGTGCTATTAGGTTTGCTATTGCTCTGTTCTGCCATCTGCCCTTTGTTCATTAGCTTTGTTTGTGCAGTTGGTAATGCGACTTCAGTCGCATCTATGCTTGTATTTAGGTGATTTTTGCACACGCCGCATTGAGGATTGGGGCGTAATTAGATTTGTTTGTGTTGGTTAATTTAGAGGCAAGGCCTCTAAATTAATTGGGCGTGCTATTAGATTTGTTTGTGGGTAGAAAAAGCAGAGCAAGAGCAACGCTATTAGAACCGTTTGTGTAAATTTTGTACCATATCGTCTGTTTGCACCCCAAGGGCAGGCTACGCGCGCGGAGGGCGTGGCAGAGTGTGCCTCAACGCGAGATCCCGACGCCCTCCCCCAAGCCCCCACCCCTAAGAGTTTACCAAAATCAGGCTTCGCCTTATCGCCTGAACGGCGATTTTTGCACATTATCGCATTGAGGATTGGGGGTGCCATTAAGATTTGTTTGTGTTGGTAGAAAAAGCAGAGTAAGAACGGTGCTATTAGGTTTGCTATTGCTCTGTTCTGCCATCTGTTTTCTGCCATCTGCCCTCTGTTCATTAGCTTTGTTTGTGCAGTTGGTAATGCGACTTCAGTCGCATCTATGCTTGTATTTAGGCGATTTTTGCACATTATCACCTTGAGGATTGGGGCGACATTAGATTTGTTTGTGTTGGCAGAAAAAGCAGAGCAAAAATAATTACACTCTGACCTTAATTATTTCTCTCTTGTAAAAGCTCACTCCACGAAGACATAATTAATTACTATTTAATATGAATGTATTTGTTGTTAATGGATGGTTTAAAGTGGGCGGTTGATATTGTGTAGGCTCACTTTCTTGCTGTGTTGGTAATTTATAAAGTTCGCTTAGTTCTATATATTGTTCATACTGCTTTTTGACTTCTTCTAATGTTTGCAACATAATTTACCCCTTTATTGTTTGATTTTAAATATTTTAACATGCTGTGAAAGTTTGAGCGCTTGAATTAAGCTGATGTGTTTACCCACAGGGAACAAGAGCCAGCAGCTTTTGCCCCTCCTGTGGGATGATTTGTTAGGCAATATTTTATACTTATCTACATTTTGCTAACCAACCATTACGAATACAATAAATAATAAATAAATGCGAATTGCCAGAAATTTTACCATAATGTAGGTGTCCATCTGCAATAGCACTAAGTTCATCAAAATTTGCTCGTTTCATTGTTTTAGAGTTAATAAAGTTTGTGATTTTATCCCAAGTTTCTTTGTTATGAGGTTTTAGAGTTTTAGGTTCTCTAGCAATTTTGTATTTACCTGTATATTTGTTAAGTGTTTTTGTTTTCATTTTTTAACCTTTCAATAACTTGCTGACAGGCATTTAACCTTAAGGAGTCATTTTGATTTTTGTAATACTCTAATTTTGAGTAAAGATTTTTCATTATTTTTTTGTAGAAAAAATCTGAATTACATAAAGGCAAGAATGCTCTAAAAATACCAACAGTCAAAAATATTGCTATTAATGCTATAAAACCTATATACCACTCAAATATAACCCAACCACCTAACAGAGAAAAAACAATACTAGCGATAAAGATTATATTCCTTAAGTTTTGATATTTAGAAGTAATGGCATCTTGCATACCGCTCTGATTAAAGCTTGAAAGTTTATTACCCCAATATCTGGTTGCTTCTTGAAATCTTGATGTATAAGCACCTAGTATTGCACTAATAAGCAATATTGCAGAAAAAGTACTGTAATCCATTTTATTGTCTAACGCCCAAACTCGCCTGACGCGTTTACCCAAAGGGCACGACGAGCGGTCGGCTGGAATGATTTGTTATGCTTAACTTGATGCATTGGTAATTTTGTCAGGACTTAAAATAAACCCTGAGTCTTTTAAACGATTTGCTAATTTAGGAACAGTTTCTTTAACATGATTATTGAAAGCGATATATAAAATTCCGTCAGAGTCAGATGGTTTTTCAAGATGTCCTTTTATGAGAATGGCTATGTTTTTACGTCCGATTGAGGAAATCAACATGCCCATTTCAAGAACTACATTTTGTCTGGCCCTTGGTTCTGCTGTGTCTTCTCCTTGGCTTAATGTATATCCCCTATCGTCAGGAGTCATTAAAACAATACCAAAACTTGTTTGGCTTGGCTTTATTCCTATTTTAGATTCCAGAGCCTCAATTATTGTAAGACCTTGTCCGCCAGTATTAGCCAATACAAAAGGCTGTAAACCAAGTTTATGTAAAACTAATTCAAGTTGTTCTCTAGCCGTATCATCGTGACCATGTACTATAAAAACTTCCTTTAATTCATTACTAGTTTGTTGAGAGTTTAGTGCATTGTCTTGCGTGTCTTTTTTGAGTGTGCCATTGTATTGATTGAATTCATTTTCAAATTTTTGTTTTATTTTTAGATTCGCCTGAACTTGAATAGTACCAGTTTTGTATAAATTGATTGTTTCACCTTCCTGCGTCTTTATTTGGTACATATTTTCTTTGTCGGAGGAAGAAGAAATTTTCCTACCTAAAGCGGTAACAACAGTTTCTAAATCTTGATTAGAGCCTTTGAATTTCATTATTCCTCCTTTAAGGTATAACTATTATTATAACTAAAATTTCCCTTATAAACTCTATTAAAAAATTGTGTAAAAATACTATTATACAATTTCAATTATTGGCTATGATAGCAGAAAAATAAACTAATTATGCAATAAATACGCGGTGTGATGCTTGAAAATGCTGGTAATAAATAAAACTTCAATTGGGTTTTTCTACAGCCACAATATTTTTAAAAATCCTTATCCCAATCTACTAAAATTTGCTTGTTTTTAATATCAACTTCAATTAAAAATGGTGCAATATAAGGCACCAAATGTTGTTTTTTGCCATTTACCACAAGCACGCTATTAGCGCCGGTATCAGTTAAAGTTACAACTTTGCCAAGGGTAATATTTTGTTGGTTAATCACTTTAAGACCAATTAATTGCTGCCAATAATATTCGCCTTTGGGCAATTTTGGCAGCTGCGATGGCTCAATATAAATATCAATGCCGATAAAACTTTCTGCTTGTTCTATGCTGTTAATATTTTTGATTTGGGCAACGATAGTTTTGCCCTGCTCGCGACCTTTAACAATATCAAGGATTTGCCATTGTCCATCAATCTCAATATGCCAGGGCTGGTAGGATAGGATATTTTTGCGCGGATGGGTGTGTGAAAATATTTTTACCCAGCCCTGAACGCCAAAAAGACCATTGATCTTACCGAGCAATAGCCTTTTGTTATTAGCTGGTAGGGGGGGTGAATTACTAAGCAGTTTTATCCTCTTTTGTTGTTGATTCTGCTTTAACTTCTGCTTTGGTTTCTGTTTCTGCTTTAATTTCTGCCTTAGTTTCTGTTTCTACCGCCGCCTCTGCTTTAGTTTCTGTTTCTGCCGCCTCTGCCTCGGCTTTTGCTGCCTCATCTGCTTTTGTTTTTGCCTCTGCCGCCTCTGCTTCTGCCTCGGCTTTTGCTATCTCATCTGCTTCTGCCTTTGCTGCGGCTTTTGCTGCCTCATCTGCTTTTGCTTTTGCCTCTGCCGCTAATTTAGTGGCTATTGTAGCTGCCCTATCTTCCTGAGCTGCAACACGCTTTTCACGAATTGAAGGGTCGTTAAATTCTTTAATAAGTTGCTTAACACGATCAGAGGTTTGTGCGCCTTTTGAAATCCAATAATCTATCCTGTGTTGTTCGATGGTAAGCCTAACTTCTTGTCCGCGAGCTACTGGATTAAAATATCCAAGGCGCTCAATGTAGGCGCTGTCTCTACGCTTTCTAGAGTCTGTTGCTACAATTGAATAAAAAGGTTTTTTCTTGGCTCCACCTCGGGCTAATCTAATTTTAACCATGGGTTTTTTGCTCCTTTATTTATTTAATAACTTACACCGAAAAGTATAAGACGCAATATTATATCAGTTTTTCAATATCTTGTGCTAATTTATTTGCATCACCAATATAGTTTGTTGGTGTTAATTTTGCCAAAGCCTGTTTGGCAGGCTCAGGTATGTCAAGCTCTTTAACAAATTCAGCCAAAACTTGCGCATCAATTGTTTGACCACGAGTTAAGATTTTTAGTTTTTCATAAGCATTTTCAACGCCATAACGGCGCATTACCGTTTGGATTGGCTCGGCCAACACTTCCCACGAATTGTCTAAATCTGCCAATAATTTAGCCTCATTGCTTTCTAACTTGCCAATGCCTTTAGCAATAGATGCGTAAGCCACTAATGAATGCGCGCAACTTAGCCCCAGATTTCTCAGCACGGTTGAATCCGACAAATCCCTCTGCCAGCGTGAAATAGCCAACTTATCCGCCAAATGGGTGTTGAGCGCATTTGCTATGCCGAGATTGCCTTCGCCATTTTCAAAATCAATCGGATTTATCTTGTGCGGCATGGTCGATGAACCAACCTCATCAGCAATGGGCTTTTGCTTGAAATAACCCACAGAAATGTAGCCCCAAACATCACGACAAAAATCAATCAAAATAGTGTTAAAACGATTGATTGAATGAAAATATTCTGCCATATAATCATGTGGCTCAATTTGAGTGGTATAGGGCGCATAATTAAGCTCTAAACTCTGAATAAAATCTTGCGAAATATTTTGCCAATTTAAGTCAGGATAAGCACAAATATGCGCATTAAAATTACCCACAGCGCCATTGAATTTGCCCATGATTTTGACATTTTGCAAATGTTCAATTTGCCTTTTTAAACGATGAGCAAAATTTGCCATTTCTTTGCCGAGAGTGGTAGGAGATGCTGTTTGTCCGTGAGTGCGAGATAACATTGGAATGGCGGCATTGTCTTTTGCCAAAGCAATAATTAAGCACAATATATTTTGCATTTGCACTAACAATACATCGCGTCCATCAATCAACATCAATCCGTATGATAAATTATTGATGTCCTCAGAAGTGCAGGCAAAATGCAAAAATTCGCTAACTGCGTTTAATTCTGCGTTATTTTTAATTTTGTCTTTGAGAAAATACTCAAGCGCTTTAACATCGTGATTAGTAGTGCGCTCAATCTTTTTAATCGCATAGGCATCTTCAAGGGAAAAATTGCTGGCAATATCGCTCAAAAATTGCCCAGCTGCTTTGCTAAATTTTGGCACTTCGGCAATGCCGGCGTTGTCAGACATTGCTTGCAGCCACTTAACTTCAATCAATACTCGATATTTAATCAGTCCAAATTCACTAAAAATTGGATTTAAAATCTTAGTTTTGTCAAAATAGCGCCCATCAATAGGGGAAATAGCAGTTAAGGCATTGAGTTCCATAATACACTTTAGTTAAATCAAATAAATGGTAAAATTATACACTTTATACTACTCGCCACTACCCAGATGAAAACAGCTTACTTAAAACACATTGACAAACGCGCCAAGCACAATTTACCTCCCTTAGCCCTCAACGCTAAACAAACTCAATCAGTTGTTAAAGCCTTAATCAAAGGCAATGATAATGATTTTTACTTAGACTTACTCACACACCGCGTGCCACCGGGAGTGGATGAGGCGGCGTATGTAAAGGCAAGTTTTTTAGCCAGCGTTGCCAAAGGCAAGCAAATTTGTCAGGCAATCGACCCGCAGCGCGCCACATTTTTATTAGGCACGATGTTGGGCGGATACAATATTGAGGCTTTGGTTGAATTGTTAGATGTGGATGCCGTTGCTGAAAAAGCAGCACATCTTTTAGGGGCGCACACTATTTTAATTTATGAGGCATATCAGACGATTTTTGCTAAGGCAGAGTCAAATCCTCATGCTAACAAAGTGCTTGAGGCTTGGGCAGATGCACAGTGGTTTTTTCATCATAAAACACCATTAGCGAGTGAAATTAAACTCACGGTTTTTCGGGTGGATGGTGAAATAAACACCGATGATTTATCCCCAGCAACAGAGGCTTGGTCACGCCCTGATATTCCACTGCATGCCCAATCTATGTTAGTTAAAAAAATTGATAATCCATTAAAAACTATTGAAAAACTCAAACAAAAAGCTTTGCCGTTGGTATTTGTAGGCGATGTGGTCGGCACCGGTTCTTCACGAAAATCTGCCATTAATTCAGTATTATGGCACATGGGCAAAGACATTGATTATGTGCCTAATAAACGCGCTGGCGGGGTGGTATTAGGTGGCAAAATCGCGCCTATTTTCTTCAACACAGCACAAGACTCAGGCGCATTACCGATTGAATGTGATGTATCAAAAATGCAAATGGGCGATGAAATCACGATTTATCCTTACGCAGGCAAAATTACCAATGCCAAAGCTGAGATAATTTCTACTTTTACATTAAAGCCAAGCACTATCCCAGATGAAGTGCAGGCTGGTGGTCGTATTCCCCTAATTATTGGTCGTAGCCTAACTGACAAAACGCGCCAAGATTTAAAACTGCCAGTGAGCGATGTTTTCTTACGCCCACATGATGATAGTAATAGCGATGCAGGTTACACTTTAGCACAAAAAATAGTCGGCAAGGCTTGTGGCGTTACAGGTATTCGCCCCGGCACTTATTGTGAGCCGAGAATGAACACAGTCGGCTCGCAAGACACCACCGGGGCGATGACCCGCGATGAACTCAAAGAGCTTGCTTGTTTAGGTTTTTCAGCTGATTTAGTGATGCAAAGTTTTTGCCACACTGCCGCTTATCCAAAACCAGTTGATTTAGAATTGCAGCATTCTTTGCCTGATTTTATGCAATCACGGGGCGGTGTCGCACTCAAACCGGGGGACGGCATTATTCATTCATGGCTAAATCGTATGCTGCTACCAGACAGTGTTGGCACTGGCGGCGATTCGCATACGCGTTTTCCAATTGGTATTAGCTTTCCAGCAGGCTCTGGTCTGGTGGCTTTTGGTGCATCTATTGGAGTGTTGCCGTTGGATATGCCTGAATCGGTTTTGGTGCGTTTTAGTGGGCAAATGCAAACAGGCATCACCCTAAGAGATTTGGTCAACGCCATTCCGTATGTTGCCATTCAACAAGGCTTGTTAACGGTTGAAAAATCCAACAAGAAAAACATTTTTTCAGGGCGAATTTTAGAGATTGAAGGGCTGGGCGATTTAAAGATAGAACAAGCCTTTGAACTGACCGATGCTTCCGCTGAACGCTCGGCTAATGGCTGCACTATCAAACTCAACAAAGAGCCAGTGGCAGAATACCTGCGCTCCAACATTGCCTTATTGTCATCAATGATTACTGCCGGCTATGAGGACAAAAAAACCATTGCTAAACGCATCCAAGCCATGCAAAAATGGTTAGCCACGCCCGAGCTATTAGCAGCCGATAGCAACTGCGAATATGCAGCAGTGATTGACATTAACCTCAATGATATCAAACAACCGATTTTGGCTTGCCCGAATGATCCAGACGATGTCAAACTGCTGTCTGAAGTTGCCAATACAAAAATCGATGAGGTGTTTATTGGCTCGTGCATGACCAATATTGGGCATTTTAGGGCGGCAGCTAAGTTGCTCAAAGACCGCAAAAACTTGCCAACCGAACTGTGGATTGTCCCGCCCACGCGCATGGACGAAGCACAACTAAAAAAAGAAGGGATTTACGATGCCTTTAGTGCCATTACGCAACATACCGAAATGCCAGGTTGCTCGCTGTGTATGGGCAATCAAGCCCGCGTTAAAAATAATGCAACTGTGGTCTCAACCTCAACTCGCAACTTTCCAAACCGCCTGGGCGATGGTGCAGATGTATATTTGTCTTCCGCCGAAGTTGCTGCGATTAGCGCAAAACTTGGGCATATTCCCACCGCCAAAGAATACCAACAAGCCATGCAAGACATACAGCCCATGACTAACGAGATTTACCAATATTTAAACTTTGATCAATTGGATGAATATCAACATGCACTTGAACATATTGCATTAGACAATCTAAAATAATCGGATATGAGCCAACACGAGAAAATCAATTATTTAGAAATTCCTGCAAAAGATTTGTCGGCAAATAAAGCATTTTTCACGCAGGTATTTGCTTGGCAATTTACTGATTATGGGAAAGACTATACAGCATTTTCAAATGCAGGTATTAAGGGCGGGTTTTACCAAACAGACCTTTGTGCTAAGGCAAAAACTGGCAGTGCGCTGATTGTTTTCTACTCTGAAAATTTAGAAAATACATTAACCAAAATACAAAATGCCAAGGCAGTTATTTCCCAGCCCATTTTTAGCTTTCCAGGCGGCAGGCGTTTTCATTTTTTAGACCCTAATGGTAACGAATATGCAGTTTGGTCTGAATAAGTCCCACAAAAAAGCCGCTGATTAATTATAAGCAGCGGCTTTTTTATTGTAATCTTAAAGAGACTTTTATTTAATTTTGGCTTCTTTATACATCACATGCTTTCTTAGCACTGGATCAAACTTTTTAACTTCAACTTTCTCAGGATGAAGGCGTTTGTTTTTAGTTGTTGTATAAAAATGCCCTGTTTTAGCGGACGATACTAATTTAATTTTATCTCTCATAATCTACTCCTAAACCTTTTCGCCACGCCTGCGAATTGCTGTCAAAACCGCATCAATGCCATTTTTATCAACAATACGCAAGCCTTTTGCAGATAGTTTTAACTTCACAAAACGGTTCTCACTCTCCACCCAAAAACGATGGGTGTGCAGGTTTGGATAAAAACGGCGGCGCGTTTTATTGTGCGCATGAGATACATTATTACCACTAATTGGGTGTTTGCCCGTTACTTGACATACCTTTGCCATAATCAACTCATCAAAAATCTAAAAAAGATGAATTATACTTAAAAACTTAATACTTTTAAGGTTAAATTAATATTTCCCAATCCAAAAATTAACAATTGCAAATATGGCGTTAAGCCTTGCTATCACAGTATTTTAAAAAAAAATATTAGCTTCACTTGCTGATTAAGCCGCGATTTTTTAACAAATACTGTGGTGCTAATGGTAGTCATCAGATTAGTGATTGCTATTTTTGGATTGGGTATTTACTCTTAGTCAAACAAACGGTATCATACACACCCTTAGGAGGGATGGCAGAGCGGTTGAATGCACCGGTCTTGAAAACCGGCAAGGGTTAATCCCCTTCTAGGGTTCAAATCCCTATCCCTCCACCAACTTGTTTCGTCTTTTTGGGGAAGTGCGCTTTTTTACTTTGGCAAAATATTTTTTAAAATTTGATAATAAATATTGGTTAAATCATCTAAATCTTGCAGGCTGACGCATTCATCTACTTGATGAATAGTGGCGTTAATAGGTCCAAATTCAACTACTTGAGCGGCTAAGATTGGTGCAATAAATCGCCCATCTGAGGTGCCGCCTGCGGTTGATAGTGTTGGCTCAATGCCTGTTACGGTTTTAATGGCATTGATACAACTATCGACTAAATCGCCCTTAGGGGTTAAAAATGGATAGCCAGAATGGG
This sequence comes from Gammaproteobacteria bacterium, assembly GCA_965217125.1. Lineage (GTDB taxonomy): Bacteria > Pseudomonadota > Gammaproteobacteria > PS1 > Pseudothioglobaceae > JAAOIF01. Next base: position 121,159 of record OZ244244.1, read on the forward strand.
TCCAATCAATCGTATAATTAAGTTTGTGTTTATTGAGTATTGTCGCTACCCTGTCTTGTAATTCTTTGTGGGTAGATTCGGTTGAATATCTAAAATTAAACATCAGCTCTGCTGTGTTAGGCACTACATTAGTAACGCCTGTACCAGCGTGAATATTGGATATTTGAAAACTGCTAGCTGGAAAATGCTGATTGCCCTCATCCCACAGCTCAGCCAGCAAATCATTTAGGGCAGGGGCAAGCAAATGAATCGGATTATTTGCCAAATGTGGATAAGCAATATGCCCTTGTTTGCCAATAACTTGCAACCGCCCGTTTAAGGACCCACGGCGACCATTTTTAATCACATCGCCTAATTGATTGCTTGATGATGGCTCACCTACCAAACAATAATCAACAGTCTGATTTTTTGCATGTAAATATTCGCAAACCTTAACCGTGCCATCAACTGCCTCACCCTCTTCATCTGAGGTAATTAAAAAGCCAATGCTGCCTTTGTGGTTTGGATAATCTTGGATAAAACGCTCAGTAGCTACCACCATAGCGGCAAGTGAGCCTTTCATATCGGCCGCGCCTCGACCATATAGCATACCATTGATGATTTCTGCTGTAAATGGATTTGTTGCCCAGTTTGCCCCTGCCGGCACTACATCGGTATGCCCTGCAAAAATAAAAACTGGTGAGTTAATGCCATGGATTGCCCAGAAATTATCAACTTCGCCAAATTTTAAATTGTTAATCTCAAACCCAGCCGCATGCAAACGCTGAGTTATCAACGCTTGACAGCCTTTATCTTGCGGGCTAACAGAGGCTTTAGCGATTAAATCTTGTGTTAGTTGTTGGGTTTTACTCATATTTTGCTATTTTACCTGCAAATCAAGGATTGGATTATCAGCAATATTAAGAACTTTGCTAAGCACTTCAATATCGCCTATTTGTTTAAATGCTGCGCCAGTTTTACTCAGCCGCACCACCACCACAACCGTGCTTGCCTGTGAGAGTTTATTGCTTGCAATCAGTGAATTAGCATCATTCAAAATAACCTGACCAGTAAAGTCTTTGAGTTTGGTTTTGACAATCGAAATTGGCATTGGACGGCCTTTAGCAGCTTTGGCGTAAATCATCACATAATCATCTTTCGACCTATTTGCTAAAATTGCCTGAGAAAAACTAACATTAACTTTAATAGTATGAATCCCCATTAAATGCGCAACATCATTTAATGCCCCAAGCAACACAGCAGCATCCGCACTACCGGGTTTTAGTGCTGTTAAGGCTTTTTGCCATAGTAACTGCGCCAACGCAAAATCTTGCTGTGAAACTGCATACAACCCTGCCATATATAGGGCATCGGGTGCATTTGGTTCTAATTGTAGGGCTTGTTTAACCAATTCAATCGAGCGCCCGGAAAAATCATTATCATTCTTTATTGCAATAGTCGAGGCATACTCAATCAATAATTTTGTATTTTTGCGGTCAAGTTGATAGGATTTTTCATAAGCACTAAGAGATTCATCTAAGCGATTTAGCTTAAAATATGTTAGCCCTAATGCTTGCCAAGCGTTTGCATCATTGCTATTTTTTAACAAATAATTTTGTAATTGAAGCGCGCTGTCTTGCAAACTGAGCGGCATCGTTTGCCGCTTTAGTTGTGTTGTTTGCTGTGGCTGGTTTGGCGATAATATTTGATAAACACCCAACGATATACCTGCTATAACAACCACTATTAAAACACCTAACCAAATTGGCGTTTGCTTATTAGTTGTTTTGTTGCTGGTCTGGGTTAGCTCAGCAGCAAGCGTTTGTGCGATTTCCTCTTGCGCTTGCTCAAAAGCATCCGCGGCAATTAAATCTTGCTCTAAATCACGCTGCAATTCCGCTTGCTTGTGCCGTCCTAAAGCAATATTGCTGTTTTGCAAATTAACTGTATTATTTTTTAATGGATGATATAAAAACCAAATCAGCCAGAATGCTGAGAGCATAATCATTAAAACAAACCAAAAATACATCATGCTTTGATTGTTAGCCTATAACGCCGGTCAAACGCTGCTAATAATGCACCTAAGGCAATCAAAATACCACCTAACCAAATTAGACGAACCAGTGGCTTGTAATATAGCCGTAAACTCCAAGCATTGCCACCTAATGGCTCGCCAAGGGCGATATACAAATCACGATACAAGCTTGGGTCAATCGCTGCCTCAGTCATCGGCATACCAGTCGCATATTGGCGTTTTTCAGGTCGAAGTGTGGCAACTTTTTGCTTGTCATAAAATACCTCAACATTGCCCTTTTGCCCCCGATAATTATCAAATGCAAAACTCTCCACACCTTTAAAAACAAACTCATAACCCTGAATATTTTTGCGCTGATTAAGTGTCATCTTAATATCTTTTTCAATGCCGTATTGCGTAGTTACTGTTGCTCCAAGCAAAAATATCGCGATGCCGATATGCGCCAAAATCATCCCCACAAAACTAAAGCTAATCGTGGCTTTTTTGCGAAGTTTTTGCCACAATAACAACAAACAATGCCCAACCACCCAAAAAAACAAAAACACTGCCAACAATACCCATAAATTATCTACCACCACCATAGCCAGCCCGACAAATATAATCACCGAAAACCAAATGCTAAGGAGTGCGTTAGCCACTCTAAGGCTGCTGTCTTTTTTCCAGCGTAAAAACGGCGCCATTGCCATTGCCAATACCGCAGGTATCATAATTGGTATAAATACGGCATTAAAATAAGGCCTGCCTACTGAAATCTTTGCCAAACCAAGCGAATCCAATAATAAAGGATACATGGTGCCTAAAAATACAACAAATAATGCTGTTACTAATAAAATATTATTAATCAGTAAGCCACTCTCGCGTGACAATAGTGAAAATCTATGACACACACTGTGCATTGATTTTGCCCGTAATGCATATAGCAGTAAAGATGTGCCAATCACCAATACCAAAAATATCAAAATAAACAAGCCTCTACTCGGGTCAGCGGCAAAGGAATGCACCGAAGTGAGAATGCCTGAGCGCACCAAAAAGGTGCCAAGCAAACTCAGTGAAAAGCCTGCAATTGCCAATAATACAGTCCAATGTTTAAATGCACCGCGCTTCTCACTCACCGTTAAAGAATGCACTAAGGCTGTAGCAACCAACCACGGCATAAAAGAGGCGTTTTCTACTGGGTCCCAAAACCACCAGCCGCCCCAGCCAAGCTCATAATACGCCCACCAACTGCCTAAAGTAATGCCAAATGTTAAAAAGGCCCAGGCCACCAAAGTCCAAGGGCGCGACCATCTAAGCCAAGTTGAATCTAACTGTCCGCGAATCAGCGAAGATAACACAAAAGCAAACGGCACTGCCATACCAACATAGCCCATATACAACATCGGTGGATGGATAATTAAACCAAAATCTTGTAGTAGCGGATTGAGCTCTCGACCTTGCAATGGGATAATATTTAAGCGCTCAAATGGATTTGAGGTAAATAGTAAAAACAGCAAAAAACCAATACTAAGCAAGCCCAAAATAATCAAAATATGGCTTAGCACTTCTGCTGGTAGGCGCTTAGAAAATACTGATACTGCAACACTCCAAGCTGCTAATATCAAGGCCCATAATAGTAGTGAGCCTTCATGCGCCCCCCAAACTGCCGACACTTTAAAAACCATTGGCAACTGCGTATTAGAATTATTAGCAACATATTTAAGGGAAAAATCATCAACAATAAAAGCATTCATCAATATCGCAAATGCAATCATCATCCAAAATAATTGCACCCACACCAAAGGCTTGCAGAGTTGCGATAAAGCAAAATTAGCCTTAACCAAGCCTAATGTTGGCAATGCAACTTGCAATAGTGCAAACACCAACGCCAAGATTAATGCAAAATGTCCAATTTCAGCTAACATAATTAATGCTCAAAAAAATCCATTATTTTATCAAAACCAGCAAAATTAATAATAATATCTGCTTTATCAACCACAGCTGGTTTTGCATGATAAGCCACTGACACGCCAGCCACTGACATCATCGCTAAATCATTTGCACCATCCCCTGCCACTATTACTTGCTCAGGCAATAGGTGATATTGCTCGCACAATTCATCCACAAACTGCGCTTTGGCAGCCGCATTAATAATCCTACCTTGAATACTGCCGTTTAGTTGATTATTTTCAATAGCTAATTCATTAGCACGCGCATCATCAAGCCCAATATCTTTAGCTAAACGCTGGGTAAAATAGTTAAATCCACCAGAAACTACAGCAGTTTTAACGCCCTTCTTTTGCAAAAAATCAATCAACTGCCTAACACCGGGATTAACTTGCAAACGCTGCTTATAAACTTTATCTAACACCTCAATATCCAAGCCCTTTAACAATGCCACGCGCTCAATCAAGGCGCTGTCAAAGTCAATCTCACCTTGCATGGAGCGCTCGGTAATAGCGGCTACCTGCGGTTTAAGATTGGCAAAATCAGCAATTTCATCAATACATTCAATATTGATAAGGGTCGAATCCATATCACTAACAAACAAGCCGATTTTGGCAAAATCAACCGTAGGCAAATAATTAAAATCGCTTTGATGCTGTTGTCTTAAATGGGTTAAATCAAGCTGGGTTTGATGGCGAATATGCGTTGTAAATATTGCAAAATCACTTGAAATTTGCTTGGCAATATCAGTATCTAAACTGTGTTGAATAAGTGTTCTCATGCCTAATAGATGGTGCGGAAGGAGAGACTCGAACTCTCACATCTTGCGACACTGGAACCTAAATCCAGCGTGTCTACCAATTCCACCACTCCCGCAATATTCCCTTATAAGGAAAAGATTTGCTATTATACCTATTACCCTAATCCAAAAATAGTAATTGCAAAGATGGCGTTAAGCCTTGCTCTTGATTTTCAACCCTCACTCCCATGCCTCTGGGTGGAAATATATGCCGAACTTGCAGAAAAATCAAGGACAAATTCTGTGCAAATTTTTAGTTGTTGCCTCTTTCAATTTGACTTTATGTTGTCGGGCAAAAACCGCTGCTTGTTTGGCTTTTTTGCATTGTTTTATAATAATAAGTGCATCAATATTTGCATTGTGTGCCTGAGAATTGCTGGTATCGATTTGCACTGAACGACCAAGCGCCATTGAAGCTTGTTGATGTTGTTTTAATACCAACAAAGAAATGCCTTTGTTATAAAAAGCTTTTGCCAATTTTCCAGTGTGCTTTTTTGGAAAAAGTTTTATTGCTTTATCAAAATGTTGTATCGCTTGCTTGTATTTATTGGCATTGTAAAATATATTCCCTTGATTATAAAAATACACAGCTAAATTCAAATGTGCATATTGTGGCGTAACCTCATAGCTAACGCTATTCGACCATAATGTAAATTTATTTTGCCACACAGGAATTTGCCTAAATGCTGACAATAATGTAAAAATTAACAAAACACTTAGTAATCCAATACGCCAATATTTTTTATCTGCCATACCCGAAACTGCTAAGGCCGTGCCAATCATAGCAAGATAAATATACCTATCTGTTACTAATGAATACTTTTGAAAAAAGAAATCAACAAAACCAGAAGTTGTGAAAAACCCAGCAATAAATAACGCAGCAGCAAACACCAACAAAGGCTGAGTTTTGCGCCTCAGCCACAGTAAATAGCCCAAAGCAAAAGGCACTAAAGCCAAAGGATAAAACCACCACTGCACGCTAATAAATTTTGGTGAAAGTGTATAAGATGCACTCAAATAGTAAGGATAAATTATTTTATACAAATAAAAAACAATGCTATCTAATCATGCAAAGGGGCGTTGCCAAAAATCCAGTGTATATTGTGCAAAATTAGTATTAGCACTAAATTGTGCAGAGCCGGTAATCAACACAAAAACCAAAGCAATCAGTGCAAAAGGCAAGATTTTTTCAATATTTTTGCTTAATTTAAAGCCATAATGAAAATAATTAATGATAAATACAAAAGGCACTAACACAACTGCTGAAGGCTTGCTTAATGCCGCTAAAACAAAAAATATCAATGCTAAATAAGATAGCTTTGCTGATTTTTTAAGATAATAATAGCAAGACAACAAAACAAACAAAGTGGCTAAAAGCATCCGAAACTCACTAACAAAAGCCACCACCTCAACCTGAATCGGGTGCAATAGAAAAAACCCAACACCAATTAAAACTGCCCATTTATTAACAATAAATTGTTTAAGAATAGTAAAAACTAATAAGCCATTAATAATATGCACCACAACATTACTTAAATGCAAAACACTATTTACTGGTAATGATAGCAGTTCAGCAATGGATTTCAGCAAACCCCAGAATAGATAACTGATAGGGATATACATAGCAAAAAACGGCTGGGTGAAAAGCTGAGTAAAACTCGCCCATGAAGGATGTTCAACAAAAGGATTACTTAAGTGATTAATAGGCTTAGAAATATCATCCCAAACAAACTCAAAATTGTAAACTTGCAGATAAATTAACAACGGAAAAATAACCAGCAACGCGGTAATTATTCGATAATCAGCACTAAATAAATCACTAAATTGAAAGTTTAGTGCTGTTGCTTGTTTTTTTGATTTTTTTCTTTTCATTTTTGAGTATTTTACTTAAAAAATAAGACATTGCTTGATTTATTAGAGGCATCTAATTTGCAGCATGATTAATGTCCTTGCAGCAACTTTGACTTTATTTTTTTGCTTTTTCAATCAAGTTTTTTAAACTTAGATTCTCGCCATGATATTTAATATACAACTGGTAAAAATGTGTTGCTTGCTTAATTTTATTTAATTGCAAAGCCATTTGAGATAACTGATGAAAAGTAATATTCTTAATTGCCAACAAGTGTTCTGGCTGTTCGGTTAATTGTTGATAAAGTGCTAAAGCCAAAACTGGTTTATTGGCTTTATTATAAAGAATAAACTGATTGACATAATCTTGATAATTTCCCCTCGGGTGTATTTTTTTAGCCTGCTGTGCTGCAACAATAGCCTCATCTATGCGATTCAATTGCATCAAATTATAAGCTTTTATGCGATAATAGTGCCAGCTATCTGGCACACATTGATTAAGCGAATTTAACCTGCCCAAATCAAAATAATGCCGTTTTTCAGGCTCGCTTCCTTCAATAGTATTTAACAAATATACAACCGTTTTTTGGCAATTTAACGGATTGTTATTGATTGGGTCTGACCAGTGCTGTTTTTTAATATTATTATCCATTGTTGTCAAAGTATTTAACCATCCAACATTAATAATCAAAATCAAAATCAACACAATTGCCAATAAAGCAAAGCTCAAATTATGATAAATAGCCTTAGTGATTTTGAACTGCTTTATGTTGCTATTAAAATTATCACTGGCTTTAACAATCATCCCGCTATACAAAGCAAATATCATCAAAGGCGCAGCTAATTGATAAGGAAAACTAAACTGCATATTGGCAAAACTACCGCTAAGTGCAACCCCTAACAGCAAATAAAATAATTGTTGTGTGTCTTGATGATGGCGAATAAGTTTAAATAAATTCATCAGCAAAGCTATCACCACCGCTATAAATATCGCAAGCCCAATTATGCCTAATTCAACGCCTAACTCTAATCCATCGTTATGAACACGCACCACAGTCATACCGATATTGGTATGTGCCGTAGTTGTTTGGTGGAAAATATTATTATAAAAACTACCCATACCGCTACCAAACCACGGACTTTGTTCAATCATTAGTAAAGCCGCCTGCCATATTTGATAACGCGCATTTTCCACATTCTGTGCAGTATTAACAATAGCATCAAAACGCTGTGATAGCACATCCCAAAACGGATGCCAGCCTGTAGGCGATAAACTGATTAACAACAATAAAATCATAAAAGCAAGCGCAGAATTTAAGGTATGTTGAGGCGACCAGTGCAATTTTTTAGCCTTTAAAGATTGTTTAATATTTTTCCGATAAATAACAAAAAACACCAGTAGCAGCAAAATTTCCACACTAATGCTTAGCCAAGCGGCACGAGTCTGAGTATGAAATACATAAGCCAACATCAGTGCCATAATAAATGGAGATAGGGCGGCCATTTTTTGATTACTCAGCAATAGAAACACACTGATTGGAAATACCAATACAATCACTTGTGCCGCCATATTTTTATTGACAAAATTTGCCGCTGGCGGAATGGCGTGAGTAAAAATATCAACCCCCGATAAAAACTGAAAAAGACCAATGGCAGAGACATAAAAGCCAATAAAAGTTAATGTTTTAACCAGCGTAGTAAATGTCTTTTGTTCAGCTTTAAAGTTGAGTGCCAATAAAAAAACCGCAGCAGCACCAAGCCACAACAAATATTTACTCAAAAAGAAACCAATATTATCCGACCAAAAGAACGATATTGTTGCCAGCAGAAATAAAGCGACTAACCATAAACGCGTTGCACTTAATGTAGCGTTTATGCTTTTGACTTTCCTATTGCTATACAGCCCATATAACAACAAAGCAACAAAACCAGTCTCAGCAATAATCTCTCGATAAACACCAGAATAATTAAGAGCAGATCCAACAAAAAAACCCAAAGTACAAATTGCAATCAAAATAATCACAAAATAATTAAGATTATCCGTTTGTTTGGCAATTTTTGAGCGTTTTTTTCTTTTCATTTTTGAATATTTTACTTAAAAATCAAGGGCAAAATTTGTGCAAATCTTTAGCTACTGACTCTCGCAATTTGACTTTATGTTGTTGGGCAAAAACTACTGCCTGTTTAGCTTTTTTGCATTGTTTTAATGAGACTAATAAATGTATTTTCCCATTGTGGGCATTAATATTAGCAGGGTTAATTTTAACTGCTTGATTAAAATGTTTTAGCGCTTGCTGATATTTTTTTAAATGCAACAAAGCGAAGCCTTTATTGTAAATGGCTGCGTCACGGCTATTATCTGTATAAGCATAATTAGGGTCAATTTTATTGGCTTGGTCAAAATAATCTATTGCCTGCTGATATTTTTTTAAATGCAGTAAAGCCAAGCCTTTATTGTAGATAGTTATGCTAAGGTTAGAAGTGTAATGTTTTGGATGAAGTTTAATTGCCTTGTCAAAATATGTTATAGACTGATTGTATTCCCCTACATTGTAAAAAGCTTTGGCTTTACGGTCAAAATGCACAGCTAAATTCTCATGTGCATATTGTGGCATAGCCTCATAATTAAGACTATGCGACCATAATTTGAATGGCTTTTGCCAAATTGGAATTTGCCTAAATGCCGATAAAGCAGCAAAAATAAGTAAAACACCAAGCAATAAAACCTGCCAATATTTTCTATCTGCTAAATTAGCAACGGCTAATGCCGTGCCAATCATCGCAAAATAAACATATCTATCTGCCACTAATGAAAATTTTTGAAAAGAAAAATCAACAAAGCCCGAAGTAGTGAAAAATCCAGCCACAAATAGTGCGGCAGAAAATACCAACAAAGGCTGAGTTTTGCGCCTTAGCCACAACAAGTAGCCTAAAGCAAAAGGCACTAACGCCAAAGGATAAAACCACCATTGCACACTAATAAATTTAGGCGAAAGCGTATAAGAAGCGCCCAAATGGTATGGATAAACAATCTTATACAAATAAAAAACAATGCTATCAAGCCAAGTAAAAGGGCGTTGCCAAAAGGCTATCGCATATTCAGATATATCAGCATTAAATTTGAATTGAATTGAGTGGGTAATTATCACAAAAACCAAAGCAATCAGCGCAAAAGGCAAGGTTTTCTGAATATTTTTGCGCAACTCAAAACCAAAATGAAAATAATTAAGCAAAAACACAAAAGGCACTAATACAACCGCTGAAGGCTTGCTTAATACCGCCAAAACAAAAAATATTAATGCTAAATAAGATAAATTTGCTTGGTTTTTAAGATAATAATACAAAGCAAATAAAGCAAATAAAGTGGCTAATAAATTTCTAAATTCACTTACCCAAGCCACCACCTCAACTTGAATCGGATGCAATAGAAAAAACCCAACGCCAAGCAAAACCGCCCATTTATTAGCAATAAACTGTTTGAGAATAGTAAAAACCAACAAACCATTAATAATATGCACTACAACATTACTTAGATGAAAAATACTATTAACAGGCAGTGATAGTAATTCAGCAAGTGTTTTAAGTATGCCCCACAACAGGTAGCTGACGGGAATATACATACCATAATAAGGCTGGGTAAAAATCTGAGTAAAACTCGTCCAAGAAGGATATTCAACAAAAGGGTTATTTAAATGATTAGTAGGCTTAGAAATTTCATCCCAAACAAACTCAAAATCATAAACTTGTGCATAAATTAGCAACGGCAAAATAACTAATAGCAGGGTAATTATTCGATAATCAGCACTAAATAAATCACTAAATTTAAAGTTTAGTGCTGTTTGTTTTTTTGATTTTTTTCTTTTCATTTTTAGGATTTTACCTAAAAAAATTTTAGAGACCTTGCCTCTAAAATAAAGTGATAAGGTAGAATATGGCAAATAATATAGGTTGATGGATTAAATATACTAACAAAGCGTGTTTGCCTAAATATACTAAGCTTTGCTGTAGCCAAGCTTGTCGCCAGCATATTTGCTGGGAAAATATTGGCTGATGCCAGCCTAAACGAGTTATGGCAAGCCCTAATAAAACTACTGATAACCACGGAAAAATAGGGACAAAATCTTGTGTTTGCTGAGGCAGGGACAACATTGTTTGTAAAATTGACAGCCAAATATTATCATCAAACCCTAAAAAATAAGCGCTAAATATCAATACGGCAAATACGATTGCTGTTTTAGGATGGAATAATACCGGCAAAACCAATATAGAGGCAAGCCAAATAAAATGCAAAATGCCAAAATAAATCCAACTATCTGGAAATAAATAATAACTCGCTATTGACACTGATAAAGCGGAAATTCCCAATACAATAGTGCGTCTCATGACTTTGTTTAGGTGGATTTTTAATAGATGGCTTAACACCAAACTAATGCCCATTGAAAACAAGAAAAAACTAATAATCAGGTAGCGAAAACTTAACCAAAATGGGGTAAAAAAATCAATCTGTAAATAACCAAAATAATGCAAATCAAAAAAGAAATGATAAATAATCATCAATATAACCGCCAAACCTCTGAAAATATCTAAGCCGAACAGCCGTTGGTTTTTATGCTTAATCATTTAGCCTCAAACCAGTTTAGTTTTTCTCTAAGTTTGACGACTTCGCCGACAATAATCAAAGTTGGCGGGTGAATAATTGTATTTTCAACTAAATTAGGCAATTCTACCAGCGTTGTTACATAAACTTTTTGCTCAGCTGTTGTGCCTTTTTCAACCAATGCCACTGGCATATTAGCGGACATACCGTGTGCAATTAATTGTGCAGATAAATATTTAGCCCCAACCAATGCCATATAAAAAACAATGGTTTGTTGCTCGAGCGCCAGCTCACCCCAAGGCAAATTCATACTGCCGTCTTTTAGATGTCCGGTAACAAAACGACAGGATTGTGAATAATCTCGATGAGTCAGCGGGATTCCTGAATAAGTAGAACAGCCCAAAGCGGCGGTAATGCCCGGCACCACTTGAAATGGAATAGCATTTTCGGCTAAGCTTTCAATTTCTTCACCGCCACGACCAAAAATAAACGGGTCGCCGCCTTTTAGCCGACAAACTCGCTTGCCTTGTTTGGCTAAATCCACCAATAATTGATTGATGCCGTCTTGTGGAACGCTATGATTATCGCGTTGTTTGCCGACATAAATTAACTGCGCATCGCGTCTAACCAACTCCATCACCTCAGCTGATACCAAACGGTCATACAAAATAACATCGGCTTGTTGCATTAGCCGTAAGGCTTTGAAGGTCAGCAAATCAGGGTCACCAGGGCCGCCACCGACCAAATAAACCTCACCCACTTTGCTATCACTACTATTATCAAGCTGGGTTTGCAAATCTGCTTTGGCTTCGTCTAATTTGCCAGAAAATACTTTTTCAGCAATAATGCCAGAGAAGATTTTTTCCCAAAAATGGCGCCTGTCTTCAATCTTGTTAAACTTGTCTTTTACTTGCTGCCTGAAGTTTCCTGCAAGTGTTGCTAATTCTCCATATCCATGTGGAATCGTGCTTTCCAACTTTGCACGAATCAAACGCGCTAATACTGGCGCCTTAGCTGCTGATGAAATCGCAATCATAACGGGTGAGCGATTTACAATAGACGGCATCACAAAGGAGCATAGGGCAGGTGAATCAACTACATTAACTGGAATATTAGCAGCTTTTGCGAGTTTAGCAACTTGTGCATTTAATAGGCAATCATCTGTGGCTGAGATAATCAGCATTTGTGCGCTAATATCATCCGCTGTAAAGGCTTTTTGAAGATGTGTTATTTTATGTTTAGCAACTAATTGAGTGATGCCGGTGCAGCATTTTTTTGCTATGCAAGTTACTTGTGCATCAGCCTTTAATAATAAATTAATCTTACGCAAGGCAATATCACCGCCACCAACCACGAGGCAGGGTTTTTGTTTAATATCAATAAAAATAGGAAAATAGTTCATATAATTGTTAATACTTGTTTTATAAAGGGGATGCTAATCTTATTTTTTTGTTGCAATGAAGCCCTATCTAATTGATTGATGGCATTTAATAAAACTGCTAAGTCGCGAGAATAATGACTAAATAAATAATCATAAATTTTGCTGTCAATTTGCAAATTGCGTTCGCTCATTTGCTGCTGGAGAATGGTTTTTTTACTAAGGTCATCTAAATTCTCAAGGCTAAATACTGTTGCTAAAGAGAGTCGCGTTTTTAAGTCTTTAAGTAAGTTCATCTGCTGGGGTAAGCTACTGCTGCTTATAATAAGTTTAAGGTTTGTGTGCTTGGCGCGATTATAAAGGTCAAATAAATCTTGTTGTTGCTTGGGCGACAGGGCATCAATATTATCAAGACAAAGCCAGTCATTATTTTCCAAATTGTCTAACACGCCGACCGGCAAGTCTTGGCTAAAGTCAATATAGCTAACTGCCAATGATTTTTCTAATGCTTTAAGCGCACAGCCTTGCAATAGATGGGTCTTGCCACTGGATTTGTTGCCATAAATATAAACCACAGCAGCCGCTGGCCGATTGAATAATGGCAATAAAAATCCAAGTATTAGTTGATTTTTATCGCCGATAAAATGATGCCAGAGCATTTTGGCATTGAGTGCAATCGGTAAGTTTAACTGCTTCATTATCGGCGTTCTTGGAGGATAACTTGCTTGATCCAAATCCATATATAATCTGCGCCACTCAGCACGGTTGAAGTGGCAACTACAATTAAAAACATATTTGTCCATTGAGCAGCAACTGGGTAAATTTGTGTTGCCACTAAAAACAACACCAATGCAATCTGCAAAACAGTGTTAAATTTAGATAAGTTAGATGGTGATAGCAATTCGTCTTTTGCGGCATTTGTGCCTAAAAAATAACCTACCGTTCCTGCTACAATAATTACATCACGCAAAAATACCAATAACAGCAACCACAAAGGCAATAAATCAATTATAAACAAAGTAATAAAACTCCCTACCAATAACAGCTTATCTGCCATTGGGTCTAAAATCGAGCCTAATCTAGTTTGATAAGAAAAACGCTTGGCAATCCAGCCATCTAAGGCATCGGTAATACCAGAGATAAGGAACAGGATAATTGCCAAATAATAATAATGATTTAACAAAGTTACCACCACCGGCACTGTTAAAATAATGCGTAAAATTGAAAGTGCATTTGGCACAGAAGAGAGGCTCATTTTTATTGTTAATTTTGATTTGCTAAAATAATTAATTATACGGAAAAAACCATGTCATTGACTTACCAAGATTCAGGGGTTGATATTAGCAAAGGCAATCAGTTGATTGAGCGTATTAAACCAATCGCCAAATCAACCAACATAAAAGGCGTGTTAGCTGGTCTTGGTGGTTTTGGCGCAATGTTTGAGTTGCCTATTAACAAATACAAAAATCCAGTTTTGATTGCTGGCACTGATGGCGTTGGCACTAAACTCAAGTTGGCTGAAATGTTAAATAAACACGACAGCATCGGCATTGATTTAGTCGCTATGTGTGTCAATGATTTAATCGTGCAAGGTGCAACTCCTTTATTTTTCTTAGATTATTATGCCACCAGCAAACTCAATACCGATATTGCAGTATCGGTTATCTCTGGTATTGGCGAAGGCTGTAGGCAATCTGGCTGTGCATTAATTGGCGGCGAAACTGCTGAAATGCCGGGTATGTATAGCGGCAAAGATTACGATTTAGCCGGTTTTTGTGTTGGTATTGCTGAGAAAGACAAAATCATTGATGGCAACAAAGTTAATAATGGCGACCATATTATCGCCTTAGCATCATCAGGTCCGCACTCAAATGGTTATTCACTGATTCGCAAAGTATTAGAGCAATCCAGTCCAACTAAAGCACAACTCAAAGCACTATTAAAACCCACCAAAATTTATGTAAAATCAGTATTATCCTTAATTCAAACATATTCAATACACGCCATTTCTCACATTACCGGTGGCGGTCTATTAGAAAACATTCCTCGAGTATTGCCGCCTGATTTAGCCGCCAAACTCGATGCAAATTCTTGGCAAATGCCTGAGATTTTCCAATTTTTACAAGACAATGGCAATATTGATATTATGGAGATGTATCGCGTTTTTAATTGCGGCGTAGGTATGGTGATTGTGCTGCCCTCAAATCAGAGTGCTGATGCTATTGCGCACATAAATAAATTAGGCGAAAGCTCTTGGTTAATTGGTGAAATTAAACAAAACGATGGACAACAAGTCATTATCTAATGTTGTTATTTTAATTTCTGGTTCAGGCTCAAACCTGCAATCTATTATTGACAATGCTGAGAATATCGGGGTCAAAATTAAATGTGTGATTAGCAATAAAGCCGATGCTTTTGGCCTACAACGCGCAAAAAACGCAGGCATTGCCACCAAAATTATCGACCATACGCAATTTAACACTCGCGCTGAATTTGACGGTGAGTTAGCTAAACAAATTCATCAATTTAGCCCTAAACTCATCATTCTTGCTGGTTTTATGCGTATTTTGTCTAATAACTTTATTGAGCAATTTGCAGGCAAAATTATTAACATTCATCCAGCACTTTTGCCAAAATTCAAAGGGCTTAACACCCACCAACGCGCCATTGATGCAGGTGAAAAATTTGCTGGTGTTAGTGTGCATTTTGTTAGCAATCAGCTTGATTCTGGCAAGGTAATTATGCAAAAATCTGTTATCATTAATGCCAACGATAATGCACAAAGCTTAGCAAAAAAAGTCTTACAACAAGAACATATTCTATATCCACAGGCGATTAAAAAAGCATTAAAACTGTGCAATTACGCCAATTAACATGAGCAAACTTTTATTATTTTTATTATTATTATCTTCATCAGTGCTGGCGCTAAAACCACACACAGCAACCTACACTTTGTCAATGTTAGGTTTTAAAATTGCTGATGAACAACGCATACTTAGCAAAAATAATAATAACTATCATTATCTTGCCAATGCCAAAACCACAGGCTTGGCAAGCATTATTAAAGACTATGAAATTAAGGCAGAATCCTCTTTTGCAATCAGCCAATTTGGTATATATTCAAGCCATTATAAATACTTTGAACGCGATGGCAAAAAGATTAAAAAAGACATTGATATTAAACTTAAAAATCAGCAAATAGACCCACTCAGTTTATTTTTAGCACTTGCCGATGCTTTGGCAAAAAACCCCAAACAAACTGATTTTTATTTTACCGTCAATAACGGCAAACAGACCGAACAACAGCATTATCAACAAGTAGCAAATGATAACCCCAATCTCATCAAAATCATCAATCCAGCAAAACAAATCGAAGCCTATTTTGCCAAACACAAAAATTATCTGCCAATATCAGTTAACAAGAAAAAATTTAGCTATAAATTAGATTCAGTTAGTTTTTGATTTAAGCCAATAACGGCTTTAAATATTGAGCAGTGTAGGATTTTTTAACCTTTATAATCTCTTCTGGTGTGCCGGTGGCGATAATTTGTCCGCCACGGTCGCCGCCTTCAGGACCGAGATCGATAATCCAATCTGCGGTTTTGATAACATCTAAATTATGCTCAATAATCACAATGGTATTATCGCGTTCACGCAATCGATTGATAACCGCTAGTAGTTGCTTAATATCATGAAAATGCAAGCCTGTGGTAGGCTCATCCAAAATATATAGTGTTTGCCCAGTATCGAGTTTTGATAGTTCTTTGGCAAGTTTAATGCGTTGTGCCTCACCGCCAGATAAGGTGGTAGCATTTTGCCCAAGAGTGATATATGACAAGCCGATTTCCATCAGGGTTTGTAATTTTTTATTGATTTTTGGAATCGCCTGAAAAAACCGTAGTGCATCTTCAACAGTCATATTTAGCACTTGTGAAATGTTTTTTTCTTTATAAAAAATCTCTAAAGTTTCTCGATTATAGCGATGCCCATCGCACACATCGCAAGGCACATAAACATCGGGCAGGAAGTGCATTTCTACCTTAATTAAACCATCGCCCCTACAAGCTTCACAACGCCCGCCTTTAACATTAAAACTAAATCGCCCTGTTTTATAACCACGCGATCTAGCCTCTAATGTTTGTGAAAATAAATCACGAATTAAAGAAAATACACCTGTATAAGTCGCCAAATTTGAACGCGGGGTGCGCCCAATCGGGCTTTGGTTGATATTTACCACTTTATCAAAATACTGCAAGCCTTTAATTGATTCATAAGGTGCTGGCGTTGTTTGGGCGCGATTAAGCTCTTTAGCAGCCAGCGCATACAAGGTGTCGTTAATCAGTGTTGATTTTCCAGAACCAGAGACACCGGTAACACAAGTTATAACTCCCACAGGAATATGTAAATCAATATGATTAAGATTATTGGCGGATGCACCTTTAATTTTTAACCATTTTGTGGATTTTTTGCGCCGTTTAGGTATGGCAATAGATTTACGACCACTAATATAATCACCAGTTAAGGATTTTAGATTATCACTAATCTCCTGCGGTCTGCCCTGAGCTATAATTTCGCCACCATGCACCCCAGCACCGCGACCAATATCAACTACATAATCAGCTTGTTTTATTGCCTCTTCGTCATGTTCGACCACAATCACAGTATTGCCTAAATCACGCAAATAAGTTAGTGTATTTAGTAGTTTTTGGTTGTCTCGTTGATGTAGTCCAATCGATGGTTCATCCAGCACATAAAGCACACCTACCAAGCCAGCGCCAATTTGACTAGCCAGACGAATACGCTGTGCTTCGCCACCTGACAAACTGCCTGAGCGCCGCTCTAAACTCAAATATTCCAAACCCACATTGATTAAAAATTCTAATCGCTGAATAATCTCTTTAAGAATTTTCTCAGCAATTTCACCACGCGTGCCTGCTATCTTTAATTGTTTAAAAAAATCATAACTATGGGCAATAGATAATTTACTGATAGCAGATAAATTATGCTGGTTGATAAAAACATTTCTGGCGGATTGATTCAAGCGCTCACCTTGACAACTGCTACAGTTTTTACTCACAATATAACGCGATAATTCCTCGCGCACAGAACGAATTTCACTTTCTTTATAACGTCGCATCATTCTTGGAATCACCCCTTCAAAGGGTTTTGCTTTATTTGACCAAATATTAGGTCCTTTTATTTTAGAAAAATCAATACTATCTTGACCACTGCCATATAATACAATTTTCTTATGCTGCTCGCTCAACTGTTGATACGGGGTTTCCACATCAAAGCCATAATAATCACCCACCAACATTAAGATTCGATAAAAATACGCATTTGACCGGCCCCAGCCATAAATAGCGCCATCTGCCAAGCTTATTTGCTTATTTGCAACCACTTTATTTTCATCAAAAATGTCTTTGACACCCAGCCCATCACAAGCTTGACAAGCACCAACGGGATTATTAAAGGAGAACAATCTCGGCTCTAATTCAGTTAATGAATAGCCACAAATAACACAGGAAAATTTAGCTGAATAAACCAATTCTGCTTGTTTTGATTGTGCATCCATTGGTGCAATACGCACCAGACCAGCGCTTAAATCAAGTGCTGTAGCTAATGATTCAGACAAACGAGAGCTAATATCTTTTCTGATTTTAAGACGGTCAATCACAATTTCAATGGTGTGATTGATTTTGCCATCAAGCTCACTCATATCATCTAAATATACAATTTCGCCATCAACCCGTGCGCGTAAAAAACCTTGATTTGAAAGCTCATCAAGCATTTTAGTATGGCTGCCTTTACGATTATTCACTACCGGCGCCAATAACATAATCTTTTCACCCTCAGGCAATAACATAATGCCATCAACCATTTGTGAAATCGTTTGTGATACTAAATCAAGCTGATGCTCAGGGCATTTAGGGATGCCAACACGGGCAAATAACAATCTTAAATAATCATAAATCTCAGTAATAGTGCCTACTGTTGAGCGTGGATTATGTGAGGTGGATTTTTGCTCAATAGAAATGGCTGGCGACAAACCCTCAATATGATCAATATCAGGTTTTTCCATTAATGATAAAAATTGCCGCGCATAAGCCGACAAAGATTCAACATAACGGCGTTGCCCTTCTGCATAAATGGTATCAAACGCCAATGAAGATTTGCCGGAGCCGGACAATCCAGTAATCACCACCAATTTATCTCGAGGAATATCAATATCAATATTCTTTAAATTGTGGACTCTGGCGCCACGAATGCTAATTTTTTCCATTATGTAATTTTTTACAAGCCAAAGGGTCCATTATAAATGTAAAATTGCTGTTATGAAAAAATACCAACGAATTTTATTAAAACTAAGTGGCGAGGCTTTGGCAAGCGAAAACCAAGCCATTGAGCCAAAAACTTTAGACAAAGTTGCACAAATCATCAAATCGGTGTTGGATATGGATGTTGAGGTTGGCATTGTTATTGGTGGTGGCAATATTTTTCGTGGTGCAGCTTTAGCACAAAAAGGCATTAATCGTGTTAGCGCTGACCATATGGGTATGCTGGCAACGGTAATGAATGCGCTTGCAATTAGTGATAATTTTAATACCCACCAAATTAACAATGTGGTGATGTCTGGCTTTGCGATTGGCGGCGGTGTTTGTGAGCCTTTTAATCACACGCGCGCCAAAGCCCTACTGAGTAAAAAAACTGTGGTGATTTGTTCAGCAGGCACCGGTAACCCTTGTTTTACCACCGATACCGGGGCAACGCTAAGAGCCATTGAAATAGGTGCAGACGCTGTGTTTAAAGCCACTAAAGTTGATGGTATTTATAGCGATGACCCAGTTAAAAATAAAGATGCGATACGCTATAAATCATTAAGTTTTGATGAGGCAATTAGCAAAAATCTGAAAATTATGGATACTGCTGCATTTGTCATGTGTCGCCAGCATAATTTGCAAATTTGTGTCTTTAGTATGTTAGAAAATAGCAATACATTAGCAGATATTCTCAATGGCAAGCAATTAGGCACGATTGTCAGTTAAATTACAAACACAGGAAAACTAACTATGTTAAATGAAATACAAAACGATGCAAACAAACGCATGAATAAAACCATTGCCTCATTAGCGCTCGACTTTAGTAAGATTAGAGCAGGTCGTGCACACCCTTCTTTGCTTGAGCAGATTCAAGTGGATTATTATGGTTCGATGGTGCCAATTTCACAAGTTGCCAACATCAATGCAGAAGATTCACGCACCCTTAAAGTTTCTCCTTGGGAAAAAGATATGGTTGCAGTTATTGAAAAAGCCATTCTCAGCTCTGAGCTTGGGCTTAATCCACAAACGCTAGGTCAAGTGATGCGCATCCCACTACCAGCACTCACCGAAGAGCGCCGCCGTGAGTTGGTTCGCGTGGTTAAGGACGAAGCCGAACAAGCCAAAGTTGCTATTCGTAATATTCGGCGTGATGCCAATTCTGAGTTTAAAGAATTACTCAAGCAAAGGGAAATATCAGAAGACCAAGCGCATAAAGCAGAAGACAATATTCAAAAAATTACGGATGAGCATATAAAATCAATCGAGCATAAACTTAATGAAAAAGAAAATTCGTTATTAGAGATGTAACGATTATCCACAGTGCAAAAAAAAGCCCGCTATCCAAAAGGTAGCGGGCTTTTTTTTATTTGCTGGGAAAAATAGTTAAGACCTTAGTTTATTGCTTAGTTTTATTGCTTAACTTTATTGCTGCCCTATACAAGCAAAATAATCATCCCATCTATTATGAGAAAATTCAACACCAAATTCGTCAGCTGGACCAGTGTTATACAATTCACCGCTTGCTAATGTATTTTTAAATTTTTGAATATTTTCAGCCGGTAGATCTAGTTCATCTTTGCACTCTTCATGTGCTTTAGCCGTTACTGTTATGCCATTTGCTGTGCCAATAACTGCATCGCTTGGTTTTATACTTTGTGCATCTTGAGCCTCAGACGCAACTTGGTCTGTTAACTTCATACTTTGTTCATCTTGAGCCTCAGACACAACTTGGTCTATTAACTTCATACTTTGTGCGCCTTGATCGCCAGATACAACTTGGTCTGCCACCGGCACCAACACTTCTAATGACTCAACCGGGCCTTGGTCGCGGTCATCACCACCTGCAAAAACACTTGATGCTAAAAAAGCGCTTAAAATTATAATTTTTGTTTTCATGTTTTTCATCCTTATCTAAATAGTGTAAGTTGCATATTTTATACTATTATTTTTCAAAACAATAATTTATTTTAGCCAAATCCAAAAAATCAAACAAAGCCCTATCCAAACTGCCCACTATTTTTTGTATTTGGTTAATAATAATCAATGCAAATAATTACTATGGCTGATATAATGAAAAGTTTATACAAAAGGAGACAATATGACACACCAGCATAAAACACCAATAATAATTGCACTATCGTTGTTGATAATATTTACACTTTCTATGGTATTGGCAAAGTCCAACAATCAGTTGTTTTGGATTCCAATTGATATATACAATATCATTGTTTTTGTTATTGTTGGCTATGAGTTATTAGCGGCAAAATGCGGTTTTATTCAATATCGGGCATTAGCAACATTATTATTTTCTTGTGCAGTAATGACAGCTGCCGGCCATGCTGTTGCGTTAGATAATCATTGGATATTGGTCAATTATTTCTCTATGAGTTTGGCTGTGTTGTCGATTATACAAGTGATGAGCATTAAATCAGCAAATAAGTAGAATTTACCTTTAAAATTTACAAATCAGAACGGGTAGAAGGGCGTTTGCTGCGTGGAGTTTTTTCTTTTTTGCGTTTGCCGACCTCTTCTTTAGAGATAATGTGTTTGGCGGATATTAATTCATCAACACTTTTTTTGATAGCTTTAAAAGCTTTAGGGGCTTGAATTTCAACCATTTGTTGCACAATCCATTTTGAATCGGCGGCGGTCATAGCTTGTTGAATCTTTTTAGCAAAGTAGCGCAATAAATGATAGCTCGGCTGCTGTTTTAAAAATTCATAGTTGCCATAATCTTCGGTGCGTTGCTTGTAAGTTTGAATAAACTCTTGCCAATGTTCGCCAGCACCGATGCGCTCTGCTTTATTTTCTTGGTAGTAGCCAGCAGATTGTTCGATGATAAGGCGAATCAGTGTTTGTCGTTGCCCAAGTGTTAATGCTTGATAAACCAGACGGTCACTACATTGAATCAAAAAACACAAATATTCGGCAATCACATCAAATACTTGTTGTTTTTCTATCACAAAGCCTTCATTGATTAAATCCTCTAAATGATTTTTAGTGATACGCCAAGTGTTAAAAGCCAGGGCGCTGGCGATGTCTTCAATAGTTCTAACTTGGGATTTATACCAAGTACTTTTAACTCTCACAGCTCTGTATTACTCGCAATTATAATTTCTAAAAGAGCCTAAATCATACACTTCTTTGTAACCCATTTGGTTAAGATAGTTTTTTGCCACTGACGAACGCGCCCCGGTAACACAATACAGAATAACAGGCTGGTCGCGATTGATGAAGTTATCAGCCGCCATAATTGATTGCAAAGGTAGATTGACCGCGTTTGGTAGCGCGCCTTGGGCAAATTCTGAGGAGCGGCGCACATCAACTAATTGGGCGCCTGATTCTAATAGTTTGCAAGCATCCTTGCTCGAAAAAGTGTTTAACATAGTATAATTCCTAAATTATTTAAAATAACACGCTGAAATTACTTTAAAATTCTCAGCACAATCTATATTAGGTAAACATTATATGCTATGTTAGACAAAAAGCAACTTAGAAATGAGATAAAAATAGTCGCACAAGGGCTGGCAAAACGCGGTTTTTATTTTGATATTGAAGTTTTACAGTCCTTAGAAAATAGCCGTAAAATAAATCAAGTTAAAACCCAAGATTTGCAAAACTTGCGCAATACACAGTCAAAATCCATTGGTAGCGCTAAAGCCGCAGGCGAAGATATTAAGCCCTTATTAGATGCTGTTGCTAATTTAGGCGATAAACTTGATGCGGCAAAGACTGAATTACAAAGCATTCAATCACAGATTGATGATATTGTTATGGGCTTGCCGAACTTGCCGCATAAGTCGGTTCCTGTTGGTAATTCTGCAGATGATAATGTTGAGATTTTAAAATGGGGCAAGCCTAAAAAATATGATTTTGAGGTGAAAGACCATGTTGATTTAGGTGAATTGCACGGGCTGGATTTTGCAACCGCAGCAAAAATTTCTGCTGCACGCTTTTCAGTGATGAGCGGGCAAATTGCCCACCTGCACCGAGCCTTAACTCAGTTTATGCTGGACCAACATACCGAGCAAAATGGTTATACTGAGGCGTATGTGCCGTATTTAGTAAACAGCGAGTCGTTAATAGGAACTGGGCAATTACCCAAGTTTGAGGCAGATTTATTTAAAACCCATCTGCACGGCGAACAAGGCGAAGCAAAAACTCTATATTTGATACCAACTGCTGAGGTGCCATTGAGCAATATTGTGCGTGATAGTATTGTGCAAGAGAGTTATTTGCCGATAAAATATGTTGCCCATACGCCAAGTTTTCGCTCTGAAGCTGGGGCTTATGGACGCGATACACGGGGGCTAATTCGTCAGCACCAATTTGAAAAAGTGGAGTTGGTGCAAGTGGTTAAAGCCGAGCATTCTTACCAAGTGTTAGAAGCATTGACCTCGCATGCCGAGGGCATTTTACAAGCATTAGATCTGCCATATCGTAAAGTGATTTTATGCAGCGGAGATTTGGGTTTTTCTGCGGCTAAAACTTATGATTTAGAGGTTTGGCTGCCGGGACAGCAGGCTTATCGTGAGATTTCTTCATGCTCGAATTTTGAGGATTTTCAAGCACGCCGCCTACAAGCACGGTGGAAAAACCCAGCAACTGGGCAGACTGAGTTATTGCACACATTAAATGGTTCTGGTTTGGCAGTTGGCAGAACTTTAGTTGCGGTGATGGAAAACTACCAACAAGCCGATAGAAGTATTAAAATACCCCCAGTTTTGCAAAAATATATGGGCAAGACAAGCATTATTAATTAATTAACTTTTTAGGAGAAAAACAATGAATTTATTTGATCTAATTATATCACCAGCTTTGGCTGAAAACACAACTGCCTCTTCTGGCTCTGGATTATACCAACTTGTGCCGTTAGGGCTGCTATTGGTGGTTTTTTATTTTTTACTGATTCGCCCACAACAGAAGCGCGCCAAAGACCATAAGGCTTTATTGACGGCATTAAAAGCGGGCGATGAGGTGGTAACAAATGGCGGTATGGTCGGCAAAGTGGCCGCGGTTGATGAATCATTTGCCAAGCTTGAAATTGCCAAAGATGTGGTAATTAAGGTGCAAAAACAAGGCATTAACCAAAAATTACCAAAAGGCAGCAGCAAGATTTAGCCGTCATCTGCAAAAAAATATGAACCAGTTTTCAACCATTAAAAATACCCTGATTGCATTTTTCTTGTTGCTCTCAGCTTTATATGCTTTGCCAAATATCTTTGGTTCGGATTTGGCAGTGCAGATTTCTAATGCTGACAATGATACTATTAGTCAGTCTGATTTAAGCAAGATTGAAGGCGCACTAAAAGAAAAAAACATTGATTATAAATCAGCAGCGCTGGTTAATCAGCGTGTTTTAGTGCGTTTTAATAGCAATGAGACACAGTTATCTGCTAAAGATTTACTAAAAACAGAATTAGGGCGTAATTATGTGGTGGCGTTAAATCTCGCGCCTTCAGTGCCGTCTTGGTTGTCTGGCTTTGGTGGTAGGGCGATGTCGCTGGGTTTAGACCTGCGTGGCGGTGTGCATTTTTTACTTGAAGTTGATATGCAGAAGGTGGTTGCAAATTCATTGGATACATTGTATAAAGATTTGCGTAGTGCAATGCGTAAACAGCGCTTATATAAACGCATTAAGCAACAAGACGAGCATATTATTATTCATTTAAAAAGTGCCGGATTAAGGCAGCAAGCGATTAAGTTAATTGAGTCTGAGGCGCAAGATTTGACTGTGCTGGAAAATAATAATCAGGACCCATTATTATTAATGGTGGGGATGAGTAAAGATGCACAAAAGGAGGCCAAGAAAAACGCATTAACACAAAATATTGCCACGCTAAGGAGTCGAGTGAATGAATTAGGCGTAGCTGAGCCGATTATTCAGCAACAAGGCTTAGAGCGTATTGTGGTGCAACTGCCCGGCGTGCAGGATACTGCCAGAGCCAAAGAAATTTTAGGCGCAGTGGCAACCCTTGAATTTCGTCTGGTCGATGAGCAAAATGACCCGCAAACTGCCATTCAATCAGGCAAAAAGCCGATTGGCTCTAAGTTGTATTATTTTAAAGATGGCAGACCATTATTGTTAAAAAATAGAATAATTGCCACCGGTGAAAATATCACCGGCGCTGCCTCAGGGATTGACCAAGAAAGCAGCAGTCCTATGGTAAATATCACCCTTGATAGTGTTGGCGGTCGAACTATGTTAAACACTACTAAAAAATATTTGAACCATCGTATGGCAGTGGTATTTATTGAAAATAAAGTAGAAACTATTCGCAAAAAAGACGGCACAACTTTTAAAAAACGCAGCACTACTAAAGATATTATCAATGCGGCGACCATTCAAGGCACATTTTCAAACCGTTTTCGCATTACCGGGATTGACAGTGCCCGTGAAGCGCGTAATTTAGCCCTGTTGCTGAGGGCTGGCTCGCTTTCAGCACCGATTGAGATTATTGAGGAACGCACTATCGGCCCAAGCCTCGGGGCTGATAATATTGCCAAAGGTATCTTATCAGTGTTGATTGGTTTTGTCTTGGTATTAGTGTTTATGGCGGTGCGTTATCGTGTGTTTGGCATGGTGGCAAATATTGCACTGACACTTAATTTAGTAACGATTGTGGCAGTTTTATCACTGCTACAAGCCACTTTAACATTGCCCGGCATTGCTGGCATTGTGCTGACTGTGGGTATGGCAGTTGATGCTAATGTGTTGATTTTTGAGCGCATTAAAGAGGAGTTGGGCAACAATAGCAATATCCAAAAAGCAATCTCGGGCGGTTATGACAAGGCATTGTTGACCATTGCAGATGCTAATATTACCACCTTGATTGCAGCCTTAGTGCTGTTTGGTTTTGGCACCGGTCCGATCAAGGGTTTTGCCATTACTTTATCGATTGGTATTGTAACTTCGATGTTTACTGCGATTATTGTTTCGCGCGCTATTATTAATAAAATTTATGGCGCTAAAAAACTGCAGGAGTTATCAATATGAAAGCTGTAAATATCCCTATAATTGATTTTGTTGGCAAGCGCTTGTATGCCATTATTATTTCGTTGGTATTGATTACTATTTCAATTTTTTCATTGACAACTCAAGGTTTAAAATTAGGGGTTGATTTTACTGGCGGAACATTAATCGAGCTTGGCTACCAGCAAAGTGTTGATTTGAATAAAGTTAGGGCGACACTTAGCGAGGCTCAGTTTAAAGGCGTTAATGTGCAATATTTTGGTTCTACCAATGAAATTTTAATCCGTCTTGAGCCGCAAACCATTTCCAGTGCAAAACTCAGCTCAAAAATTATTCGCTTATTGGGCGCTGGTATTGATATTCGCCGAGTTGAATTTGTCGGCCCTAAAGTTGGCGAGGAGCTGACTAATGATGGCGGCTTGGCGATGCTTTATGCCTTGATTGGTATTTTAATTTATGTGGCTTTTCGTTTTGAATATCGCTTTTCCTTAGGCTCAATAGCAGCACTGATCCACGATGTTGTCATTACTTTAGGGGTATTTTCATTATTACAAATAGAATTTGATTTAACCGTATTGGCAGCAATTTTAGCGGTAATCGGTTATTCATTGAACGATACCATTGTAGTATTCGATAGAATTCGTGAGAATTTTTTATCAACACGCCAAACCGACTCCCAGCAAATTATCAACGGCGCACTTAATCAAACCTTATCCAGAACCATCATGACCTCAATCACCACTTTGTTAGTATTATTAGCCTTATTCTTTTTAGGCGGTGAAATTATTCACGGTTTTGCGTTAGCGTTATTGATTGGCGTGGTGACTGGTACTTATTCTTCAATCTATGTAGCAAGCTCAATGATTTTGCTGTTAGGTATCAGCAAAGAAGATTTATTGCCATCCGAAAAAGAGAAAAAAGCAATCGACAACAGGCCTTAGAGGCAGAAAACAGAAAACAGAAAACAGAGGGCAGAACAGAGCAATAGCAAACCTAATAGCACCGCTCTTGCTCTGTTCTCTGCCTTCTGACCTCTGACCTCTGCCCAACACCAACAAATCTAATGTCACCCCAATCCTCAATGTATAAGTGGCAAAAATCGCCGTTCAGGCGATAGGGCGAAGCCCGATTTTGATAAACTTCTTAGGGTGGGGTCTTAGGGGAGGGCCTTCGAGTTCTCGAGTTGAGGCACACTCTACCCAGCCCTCCCCTAAACAGACGATATGATACAAAATTTACACAAATAGTTCTAATGGCACTGCTTTTTCTCTATTCTGTCTTCTGTTTTCTGCCCTCTATTTTCTGCCTCTCTGCCCTCTGCCTCTCTGCCCTCTGCTATCTGTTCATTAGATTTGTTTGTGTAGGTGGCCGATAATCTGGGTCGTTTGGATTCATAAAAATAAATCCGTAACCATTCTGGGTATCAATTTCATCAAAATCCACTACCATTCCTTCAAGTAAAGCTTTTTGTGAATAAGCTAATACATACTCGATGCCATTTGATTGTAAATGAATATCACTGTCTGAGCGCTCATCGAAACCCATTAAATATTGAAAACCATTATCGGTTTGCTCAACCGCAAAACGACATATAAGCCCTTGAGCATCAGGGTTTTGTGTAGATAAGCTGATTTCTTCAGCGGCTCGCTTGGTGATTGTAATCATAATTTTTGTTGAATAAAATTAACAAATTGTTTAACCCAATGGTTATTGCCAACGCTTCTAAAATGTGTATAAGTCGCCAACAGATTATGCTTTAAAATTCCGTCCTGCTGATTATCCACACCCACACCGCGTTTGACCTGATAGGCATAGTGGGTTTTTGCGCTGATATTTTCTAATTTTGAATAATGAAACTCATGGGCGTAAATCTTCGAGGCAACGCCATTCCAAGGGTGGTCTTTAGTTGGTGCTAACTGGACATAGCCTCTACCAATGGGCTTTTTTGTCATTAGCGTGTCAGCTTCAATCACCCCAGCCATAGTGTATGATTTGCCTTGATGGGTGATTTTCCTGCTCAAATACATCAGCCCGCCGCATTCTGCATAGGTCGGTAGTCCAGCTTGTATTTTTAGTTTAATGTCGTGCAATAAAGATTGATTGGCAGATAATGCTTCAAGCTGCATCTCTGGGAAACCGCCACCAATAAATAAAGCATCTGCTTTGGGCAATCGGGCATCTTTTAAGGTATTAAAATAAACTAATTTCACCCCTAATGCCGCAAATCTGTCAATATCATCTTGATAATAAAACCCAAAAACACTGTCCTTAGCCACAGCAATCGTTATGCCCTTGGCGGGCATTAATTTAGGCGTTGTGTGGCTTAAACTCGTTGAGCGCCGAGTGCGCTCAAGTATTTCCCCTAAATTCACTTGTTTAGCAATATGCTTGGCGGCAATTTTAATAAACATTTGTGATTGCGCAGCCTCGTTAGCAGGTGTTAAGCCTAAATGACGCTCCTCAATCATTAGCTCTTTTGAGCGACTAATAGCACCTAATACGGGTATATCTGTGTAATATTCAAGTGCGTTAATCAGTTTTGATTGATGACGGCTGCCAGCTACTTTGTTAATAATAACTCCAGCAATATTAAGCTCTTTGTCAAACGCTTGATAGCCACTAACCAATGGCGCAATGCCGCGGCTAATGCCTGTTGCATCCAGCACCAAAATAACCGGCGTATTAAGCAACTTAGCTAAATCAGCATTAGCATCACCACCAGCTACTTGCATGCCGTCAAACAAACCTTTATTGCCCTCAATAATGCCTACATCGCTTTGGCTGGCATATTGTGCGTATAGGGCGCTAATTTCTTCAGCAGACATATTGTAAAAATCAAGATTGTAGCAAGGCTTGCCGCTCGCCTGAGAAAGCCAAATTGGGTCAATGTAATCTGGGCCTTTTTTAAAGGCTTGCAAACTTAAAGATTGTTGCCTAAAAGCCGCACACAAGCCCAGACTAACAATCGTTTTTCCAGAAGATTTATGTGCGGCGGATAAGTAAAAAGTAGAAGGCATATTTGCCTTTAGTGCTTAGTTTTTATAATGAGGGTCGGCAACCTTGTCTGCCAAACTCTCTGGTAAAAACGCTAAGAATTTTAGGAAAAAAGTGATTGTAATTAACGCCACTGCAATGCCGCCTATGCCTAATGCCACTTCAGGCAATGACGGTGTGTAGACAATAATACCGCCATAACCTGATAAAATTTCCTTGTCTGGGAATAATTCTAAGGGATATGCCTGTCCACCAATAATAAGCACATATAACTGCACAACGCCACCTATTAAAACCAGCAGTGAGGACAAGCCCAAAGCACTACGATTGCCCCTAAATGCTGGGTGATAGATTAACAATAGCGGCACTACTGCTCCCATCAATATTTGTCCATACCAAAATAGTTGGGTATAAATACTGCCGTTTGCAAATAGTAGCATTGCCACATTATTGTTTTCAGCAAGATAGATATTACCAATATGAAATATGATAACAAAATACAAAACAGCCGCAATAAAAACCCCTAATAAATTGCCCAAACGATTAACAATCACATCGCCTAATGCTCGATTTGTCCATTTATAACTCGCCATTAAAACCAAAATGAAAAATGCCAAACCAAAAGCAAACGACATCACAATAAATTTAGGCGCCATAATCATAGCATCATAGGTATGGCGTGCAACTAATAAACCAAAAATAGATCCAGTTCCAGTGGTTAATACTAAACGCCATATAAACGCCGCTATGCCTATTTTAGTGCTAAATTTATTCATACGATGCTCAAATATCATCCATAAATACAGCACAATAATCACAATAAAACCGTTGTATAAAATAATATTCCAAGCAAAAATGGATTTAAAATTATATTGTGTCAATGCCACAATTAAAAGATCAGGTCGCCCTAAATCTAGCACCAAAATCATCAATCCACCCAGTAATAACGCCAACGATACCAAGCCTGATAACCGCGATAAGGGCTTGTATATAGCTTTATTAAAAACCGAGGCAATAGAGGCAACATTCAACGCACCAGAGGCAGCTACAATTAAAAATAAGGCAAATACATGCGGCATACCCCAAACAATACGGTTGCCCATACCGGTTACATAATGACCATGATGCTCCATATAATACCCACCACCAAGTGCCGCCAAAATAAGCACGCCTAAGCCGGTAATCAGCGCATAAAACCCTAAACTTCTGCCTTCAATTTGTTGGTAACGAATATTCATAAAATGCCTAAACTATTAAATGCCACTATAACGCACACCAGTATTCAGATTGAGGTCTGCTCTGATTTGTGTACTTTGAATTTGTTTGAGTGTTTTGTTAATGCTGCTATTAGCATCGTATAAATCACCAAAAATAACTGCATCACTATTAACGCTCGCCACGCAAGCAGGTTGTTCGCCTTTATCAACCTTATGGACACATAGGGTGCATGACTCTACTGTGCCTTTGCCGCGCGGCATATGTTGTTTCTGCTCGGTTAAATCTTCATGCACAAATGAGCGCGCATCATACGGACAAGCCATCATACAATAACGACAGCCAATACACAAATGCTTGTCCACCAATACAATGCCATCTTCACGCTTCACTGAGGCATTAGTTGGACAAACATCTACACAGGGCGGATGTTCGCAATGCTGACACATCAGTGGCAAATTGCTAATCTTTTTAGTGGTTTTATCCTGGACTTTGAGTTTCTTAATCCAAGTCGGTTTTTGATTGCCGCTTGAATGCACCTCACTACCCCAGCCTTGTTCATTTTTACAGGCACTGACCATGCCATCAATATTTGCTTCTGTCAGTTTATTGGTGTCAATTAGCATACCCCAACGCTTCTCGTTGCTAACTGGCGTGTCGCTTGCAGCAAATGTAGTCAGGCTGATACCACTGGCAATGGTTGCCACACCGGCGGTGGTTGCTGTAGTGGTTTTAATAAAATCACGGCGGTTTAATGTTTTCATTATTTAAGCTCTTTATTAGGTGTTGTCCGATGACAACTAAAGCAATCAACACTAACCCCAACTTGGGCATGACAACTGGCGCAAAATTGCCCTTGCTGATTGATTGGATAATATTGATCGCTCTGTTGGTTTTTATTAGCATGGCATGATACACAGCCTTTAAGCGAATGCTCTTTAGTGCGTATCCCTTGCCTTAAAGTTTTATCGCGTTTATGAATTAAAAATTCAGGGTGCATTTTACGAATCATCGAAACACTGTGATGATAAGTTTTGCCAGAGGCCTTAATTTCATCAGCCTGAGTGCCGAGACTATGCTCATAATTATGCGCAAACGCACTGTTAAGCACTAAACTGAATAAAACAATAAATAAATAACGCATATTTTATTTTCTCTATTTTAATAAATACAATTACTCACCAAGACCCATTTGAATATAGCCTGTTGGGCATACATCAGCACAAATATGACAACCAATACACTTATTATAATCAGTATCAACATATCTACCTAAGGTTGATTGCTTTTTGTTTACCTTAAATACTGCATCTTGAGGGCAATACATCACACAGTTATCACACTCAAAACACAGCCCACAAGACATACAACGAGCTGCTTCTTGTTGCGCTTCTTGTTGTGTGTAACCAATAAGGCGTTCTTCAAAGTTGCCCAATACATTATCAACATTAACTAATTTATGATTGCGGGCATTACGCTGTTGTTGGTCAAAATGACCTAAAAATAATTCAGTATGGGGGATGATTGAGGCAAATGAACGGTCTTCAAAATTATGCACAGCATAATCAGCATTGTCAGTGCCTTCGGCAGATTCAGCGCCATCTTTATAGGAAGATGGCGCAAGGTCGCACTCGTTGAGCTTTGCCATTAAATCAAAATAATGTACATCAACTTTAGGGCGGGCTGATTGAGCTTTGCCAGACAGATAATCGCCGATACTTTCTGCAACAATGCCCGCCTGACCAATCGCGGTGGTTAATAAATGTGGGCGAATCACATCGCCACACACAAAGAAGCCCGGTTTATTTGGTATTTGGTAATTTCTATCCGCATCAATAAAACCACGCTCGTTAAAAAATGAGCTATCAATACCTTCGTTATCAACTGATTGACCAATCGCCGCAACGATTAATTCACACTCAACATTAAACTCAGAGCCTTCAATTGGAGTAGCGCCATCATCTTCTAGGCGCACAAAACGCAAGGCTGTTGCACGGCCATCATTATCTTGAATAACTTCAATTGGCTGTAATTGACCCTGAATCTCAACACCTTCACGATTTGCATCATCAATTTCTTCTTGTGCTGCTGGCATATTTTTAATAGTAGAAAGAGTGGTTAATAACACCTGTGCACCTAAGCGCTTAGAAGTATCGACCACATCGTGTGCTGTGTCATTAAAAATAATATTCTCTGGACGGTCTTTATCAGCAACATTTTTAATATTACCTAAACGCCGAGCAACTGACACCACATCGATAGAAGTATCGCCACCACCAATACAGATTACTTTACCGGTAATATGTTGTAGGCGAGCTTGGTTATATGCCTCAAGGAAAGCGACACCGGATACGCAGTTAGTAGCACCTCCACCCGGAATTGGCAAACAGCGACCGCTCATGGCCCCAATAG
Source organism: Gammaproteobacteria bacterium (assembly GCA_965217125.1). Taxonomy (GTDB): domain Bacteria; phylum Pseudomonadota; class Gammaproteobacteria; order PS1; family Pseudothioglobaceae; genus JAAOIF01. Next base: position 153,632 of record OZ244244.1, read on the forward strand.
CAAATAGCACTGCATCATATTGTTTTTCTAATTGCTCAATGCTTATGTCAACTCCAACTTTAGTATTGATTTTGGTTTCAACGCCGGTGTTTAAAATACGCTCAATCTCATACTGCAACACATTGCGTGGCACACGATAATCAGGAATGCCATACATCATCATACCGCCTAATTTTTCATATTTTTCATATACAGTTACCGCATGACCTTGCTTGCGTAATTGCAATGCTGCCGCTAAACCACCACAACCGCCACCAATAATAGCGACTTTCTTGCCAGTATCTGCGGCATTAATTTCAAATTTATAGCCTTGTTCTTTAGCATTATCGCCAATAAATTGCTCAACTGCATTAATCCCAATTGTATCATCTACTTCGTTACGGTTACAGCCGTCTTCACAAGGTGCAGGACATACACGCCCCATAATTGACGGAAATGGATTGGCATCTGTAGCACGGCGAAACGCATACTCTTGCCATGACATATCAGCGGGTGGTTTTTCTATGCCGCTGACAATATCTAACCAACCGCGAACATTATGGCCAGATGGACACGAGCCTTGACAAGGCGGCGTTTGGGCAACATAAGTTGGGCATTTGTGCGATTCATCATTTTGGAAAATCTTTTGGTTCCACGGCACTGAGCCTAAATTATCACCCTCATCTTTAAACATTCTAAAGGTGTGATTGTCGCCTTTATAATTTTGTCCGTATGGATTCTTTTGCATATCAAATATCCTGATTTATTCTATTACTGCTTCCACAGCAACTGAATTATTTGCTTGGTGTTGGTCCATAATAATTGCCGCACTTACTAATTGGTGGACACTGACAATCATATATTGGTCAAAATCAAATTTTGGTAAAACTTTGCTGAACTGCGATTTACAAATGGCACAAATTGCCACCAAAGTATCAACCCCATCAGATTTTTCTACTTGTTTGAGTGCTTGCATTCTTGGCATTGCGCCCTTAATGCGAATTTCCATCAAATCATCTGTTAATAAGCCGCCACCGCCGCCACAACAAAATGTTGATTCCTTAATGGTAGAGCGTTCCATATCAACAAAATTGTTACATACCGCTTTAAGCACTTCACGCGGCAGGATAAACTGACCATTTGCAATGCCGCCCATATTGGTGGCTCTGGCAATATTGCAAGAATCATGAAAAGTAACAGTGCGCCCGTCATTAGCAGATTTGTCAAACGCTAACTTACCGCGTTGAATTAAATCATGGGTGTATTCAATAATGTGCTGTGGCTGAGGGTAGCGCGAATCAAGTTGATTTTGCAGTTTCAAAGCAAACTCATCAACAGCACCAGCGCCAACGCCAGTTAAGGTATTCCAAAAACTATAAGCCACACGCCAAGCATGCCCACATTCACCGACCATTACCCGTGATACTTCTAAATCTAGCGCGGCCTTACGAATGCGCAATGCTGCTTTACGCATTATCTCATACGAGCCAATAAACATACCAAAGTTAGCGCCCTCAGAAGCATACGAACTCATAGTCCAGCTTACCCCGTCTTGGTGGAAAACTTTGCCATAACCAATCAGGCCGTCAATATGGGGCTCAGCAAAAAAGTCTGCTGATGGGGTAATTAGCAGGATTTCAGCGCCTTTAACATCTAACGGGTATTTAACCGCAATCCCAGTTTCTGCTTCAATTTCTTCTTCTAAATCAAGCAAAGTGTCTCTAAGTGCTGGCTCTGGCAGCCCAATATTATTGCCAATAGTGATTGCTTTACCTAAAATTTGATTGCAATATTTTTGACCAATACCAACGCTATCAAGTACTTCACGAGCTGCCATAGAAATCTCAGCAGTATCAATACCATAGGGACAAAATACTGAACAACGGCGACATTGTGAGCACTGGTGAAAATAGTTATACCAATCATCCAACATATCATCGTCTAACTCTTTAGCGCCGACTAATTTAGGGAAATATTTGCCAGCAAAAGTAAAATGACGGCGATACACACTTCTAAATAAATCTTGACGGGCAACCGGCATATTTTTCGGGTCAGCTGAGCCTAAGAAATAATGACACTTATCGCTACAAGCGCCGCACTTCACACAAGAGTCTAAAAATACTTGCACTGAACGATACTTAGATTTAAGCTCGCCCATTTTATCAATCGCAACTTCTTTCCAATTGTCAATTTTTTCACCCGGAAAGCCTAAAGGGCTTTGAAACTCCTCAACGGATTTAAACGGACCATCGCCCTTCATAACGCCTTTTTGAATCTTAGGAATTTCTATGTAAGTGGGCAATTGCGGTATATCAAATTCTTCTTTTAGCATATTATTTATCCTCACTATCTTGATTTAAGGTTTGCTCTAAGCTAACTTTATGTTGTTCTTGCTTCAACGCCCAAGCAGAGATGTGGCGTTTTTTGCGTGAATCGTCAACTTGATTGAGTGTCGGGCTAAAGAATATACCGGGCGCGTGTAATAATTTTGAGATTGGGAAAATTGCTAATAACAAAAATGCCAAGAAAATATGTATTAAAAAATGTAGTTCTGTTGGTAAATTGACCCAATCAAATATTAACAAACCAGAGGCAAATTGTTTGACCATAATAATATCGGTATGGTTGTTAGTGAAGGTCATAACCACGCCGCTAATGCCAATAACTAACAACATAATCAGCATTAAATAATCTGAAGGCGCAGAAATATAACGAACCCGATCAACAAAAATTCGACGAGCCATTAACCCAAATAAACCAATCAGCATCGCAAACGCGGCATACTTAAATGGCTGTGTTAGCAAAAATATTTCAGGTAGGTCGCCATACCAAAAATAACGCAGGTGGCGAATCAGCACTAATAATAAACCAGCATGGAACAGCCAACCAAAAAACCAAGTCCACTTGCTGGATTTAAACAAACTTTCAAACAAAATAACCTCACGCGCCATACGCATAACCACGCCTGTTTGGGTTAATGGGGTTGGTGCAATTGGAATTTTAAGGGGTGCAGGGGTAGCCCAATATTGGTAGATTTTTCTTGTTATTCCAATTAAGAATATAGCTAAAGATAAATAAAATAAAGCTGTAAAAAAAACGCTTATTGCAGACATACTATCCTCAAAATCAATATTTAAAAAATCCAAAGCAGGTGTTTTAAAATCATAATCTTTCAAAAAAGTTCAAAATCAGGCTTTGAGCGGCATAAATAAAGTATGTTAAACTATTTTGAAAAAGATATGTTAGATACAGCCTGTTGGTTTTGGTAATCCAGCAAAACGACAACCCTGCTTACCAGGGCCGTATGGGAATAAAGAATACAAGTATTTTGAATTACCTTTTTCTTTGCCAAATTGCTTGCCAATCGCCTTAGTCAGGACACGCACCGCTGGTGCAATTTGATACTCTTCAAAGTAGTTGCGTAAGAAATTAATAATATTCCAATGTTCTTCAGACAATTCAATGTCATCAGCTTTTGCCATTTCAATAGCAATGCTTTCAGTCCAATCGCCTAAGTTTATTAAAAAACCTTCTTCATCTACTGGTGCGCCTAATATATCAGCCATTTTTTACTCCTTTTTTTAATTTTAAATCATTATTATTTTAACATTATTAGACCCATGAAACCGAAGTTCCATACTCTTCAAGCAAATCAACAAAACCTGCATAATCCACTAATTGGATATTATCTGCAACTTTTGATGAAATTCCCCTGGCCTCAACATCGCCACGCAATGCAAATACCCTGCCATTTGCAGCAAGCTTAGCAAGCATTGACGAGTTAGCATTATTCGCAGCAGAAATTACCCCATCTTCAATCAATAAAATAACACTCTTATCATCAATTACATTAAGACAAGATTGCAGTGAATTACGCTCGAAAGATGATTTATTTACTATATGTAACATACAATCTCCTAAAAACTCAAACATACATCTTGCTCAGATATAATTTTTGTTAACTCAGCATTTGACACAATTTTAATTGAAGGTTTTTCTGCCCAATCATTATCCTCGTCTTCATACATCAAAGGCATAATATCGTCCTGTGTTAAGCCTCTTTCTGCTAAAGATTCAGCTGATACATAAAGTTTGTTAATATCATAATCACCTAAGGCATGGTAAGTTTTAGAAAAGTTTTTTATGCCAATTGCATCGGTATTTTGCCCTTCTACGATTTGGTAAATACCGTCATCAATAAATGCTAAAGACACATCTTGCTCAAAAGCGGCGGCAATTAAAACCACTTCTAATGATTCTATGGCATATACAGTGCCATAAGAAGATTTACGATTTAGGTAAATAAATTTCTTTGTTGCCACCTTAGTCTCCAAATACCACTAAACGGTCTGATTTAATACCCGCTTCAATCAACTGACCTAAACCTGAAATACGAAAAGCTGGGTGAATATTATTGCTATCAATGCCATTTTTGTTTGCCTCAGATTGATCCAACATACCACGACGAAGCGCTGCTGCTACACAAACCACCAGCTCAGACTCACCATCGGCATTTTTAATACCGAGCTCAGCCCATTGATTGATAATGTTACGGTCATCTTGTGGTGGCACGGTAAAACGCGAGGCGTTATTCACCCCATCATGATAGAAAAACACACGGAAAATCTCATGCCCCTTAGCAAGCGCTGCTTTGGCAAACTGATAAGCTGTATCAGACGCTTGATGCTGATATGGGCCTTCGTTAATTTGAATAGAAATCTTCATCTAAACTATTTAGAAGCGAATATATGCTGATGAATTTAACTGATGACGCGTGCCTTTCCAATCAGAAATGTGGAATTTAGTAAATGGCAGCCCAGTCTTTTCAAAAAACGCCGGCCAGCCAATACGCTCAACCCACTCACCAACACGCTCCCAATCACGGGCATCATCTTTATATACAGCTAAGATTTGCTTAACAACAGCACCAACTTCCGGCCATCTTGGTGGATTATTTGGCAGACCTGCAGCCACAAGTTTTTGGAATGAAGGTTTAGAACGCGCATTAGAGTGCTTACCGCCAATCCATATTGCAAGCTTAGAGTGTTCAGGGTCATTGATTTGCATGGGCGGACAAGGTGGAAAACAGGCGCCACAACAGATGCACTTCTTTTCATCAACTTCTAGCGTTGGCTTGCCGTTCACCATCGCTGGGCGAATTGCAGCTACTGGACAACGCGCAACAACTGTAGGACGCTCACAAACATTGGCAACTAAATCATGGTTGATTTTAGGTGGTTTAGTGTGTTGAATATTAATCGCAATATCGCCATGACCACCGCAGTTAATCTGACAACATGAAGTTGTCATGTGGACACGATTAGGCATTTCTTCTTTTTTAAATTCATCATACAAATCATCCATCAGCGATTTAACTACACCTGATGCGTCTGTGCCGGGAATATCACAGTGCAACCAACCTTGTGTGTGTGAAATCATTGATACCGTTGGACCAGTACCGCCTACTGGGAAACCAGCAGATTCTAAGGCACTAATCAATGGATCAACCTTAGCTTTGCTATCGACCATAAACTCAACATTTGAGCGGATAGTAAAACGAATATAACCATCGCCAAACTCATCGGCAATATCTGCTAATTTCTTAATGGTATAGACATCCATTTGTCTTTGTGTGCCGCAACGCACAGTCCAAATTTCTTCGTTGTGCTTTGAAGTATGGTGCAGAACACCTGGACGCGGACGGTCATGATAAGCCCATTGGCCATAGTTACGGCGCATGGTCGGGTGCATGTATTGAATTGGGTCTGGACAGCCAGATTCAATAGGCATTCTTGGTGCTTTGGCCATAAGTTTTCTCCATTGAGTAGAATATTTCTACTATAAAAAATTGTTATTTAAATTACGCGCTGGCTTCGGCTTTGTCTGCAAACCACTTAGCCGCCTCTTCGTCCCACTTATCCATACGCACATAAGACATATATCGTGGCGAATTAATCATATTTGGATTAACTTCTAAGCCAACACCTTCCATAAAATTGACAATACCAATTCGTTCAATCATCTCACCAGTTCGTTCGTGCTCTAATGCGTTTTCAGCAAAGAAATCAATACATTCGCCAGCAAATTCTTCGATTTTTTGGTAGTCTTCTGCGGTTTCAAGTTTCATAAATGGAATAATAACGGTGCCAAATAAATCACCAATCTTCAAAGTGCGTTTACCGCCCATACAGATTGTTACACCTTTATCATCGCCTGTGGCTAAAATCGCCCCTTCTGTGGCTGCATCTTTAATATAATTATGGGTTAATGGTGAAGTTACATTTAAACAGTGCATACATTTAACACAGTTAGCATTGTCAATTGTGAGTGAGCTGTCTTTATTAACTTTCATACATTGTGTTGGGCAACGGGAGATAATATTATCAACCACATAGTCCATACCTTTGTCGGCTAGCATGGCCTTCCATGCGTCTTGGTTGATTTTAATATCGTCTCTCCAAGTGCCGATTGTTGCTAAATCAGAGCGTTCAATAGAGTTCATACAATCGTTGGCACAACCTGAAACCTTAAACTTAAACTTGTAAGGCAGGGCAGGGCGATGCATATCATCTAAGAATGCGTTTACTAAAGTGCGTAGCGCTGCTTGCTCGTTGGTGTTTGACATTTCACAACGCGCCGCACCTACACACGACATACCAGTTCGCACCGCAGGACCCGCACCACCCATATCGAAACCAATTTCATTTAACCCATTAAAAATAGTTTGTGTGGTTTTTTCAGTTGCGCCTTGAAACATAATATCGCCTGACTGACCGTGGAAGGCGATTAGACCAGAACCACCATTATCAACAAATGTATCACATAGATTTCTTAGTAAGTCCGATGTATAGTGCATACCTGCTGGCGGTTGAACTCTTAAAGTGTGAAATTCGCCAGCATCTTTAAATTTAAATTCGCCATTTTCATCTTTAAGCTCGTTAAAACGCGGAATAACGCCGCCGCCATAACCAATAACACCGACTGTGCCACCTTTCCAGTAGCCTTTCTTGGTTACATACGAAGTTTCTAATGTTGCTAAAACATCGCGCACCATACCAGCACCTGCGTGATCATCTTGTGCTAAACGCTTGAGACCTGTTACAAACGAAGGCCACGGGCCGTTTTCCAATTCATCGAGATTGGGAGTGTTGTATAACTCTTTTGCCATTTTTATTCTCCTTAGATATTTGTATAATCTTAACAATAAAAGATGTAAGCAGGTCAAATTATACTTGAAACGCAAAAAAAATATTACCGTAAAAGCAGGTTTATTAGTAATATTTTTAACTATCCCTTAGTGGGTATTAAGTAATAAAAATTGCTATTTTTTTTTCAAAAACCAAGCAATAATAATAAAGCCAATACCGGTTAATACAGGTGGCAAAATGGCGTTTGATATGCCTAAAAAAACCATAATCAAGGCGATTAATACTAACAAAATTAATAATATATTTTTCATTGCTATTTAGTTTATGTTGCGAAGTTGCATTTAAATATTGTATCAAACCTATAAAGATAAGTATTTTAAACACATCAATGATGGATGGGCAAGTGTTATCTCACTTGATTAAATAAAACCCCAACAAAGTTAATAATGATGCTGCATCAAGTTTCAATATAAATTTAGTGGTTTTTAATGGCTTTTACAAAAGTTTTTGCTTGCTTAATAAAAATTCTTATACAAGACTACTTGACTATAACTATTTATTTATGTATTATGTGCAAATATTTGTAAAAATAGTAATCTAAATAGGAGAAAAAAATGATAGATTTTGTAGTACATGATGAGCAAGATAGCGTAGGTGTTGTGGTAGTCGAAGGTGTTAAAAACGGCGACGAAATAACTGGTTGGGTTATGGATCAAGATAAAGAGATAAAATTTAGAGCGGCAAGCGACATACCTATTGGGCATAAACTTGCAATTAAACCGCTTAAAAATGGTGATACTGTCATAAAGTACAGTGTTGATATTGGGAAAGTGATTGCTGATATTGCACCTGGAGAACACGCTCATGTGCAAAACATCAAAACCAAGCGCTGGTAATACTTATAATCTATCAGACAATACTGCCAATTTTTTAGTTTTAAAATTTAAGGAGAAATTTAATGTCAATCAATCTTAATGACAAAACATTCTTAGCTTACCGTCGTGAAAATGGTCGCGTTGGTGTTCGTAACCATGTAATTATTTTACCCGTTGATGATTTGTCAAACTCCGCTTGCGAAGCGGTAGCAAACAATATCAAGGGAACAATGGCTTTGCCACATCCGTATGGCAGGCTTCAGTTTGGTGAAGATCTTGATCTTCATTTTCGCACTTTAATAGGTACAGGCTCTAATCCCAATGTTGCTGCTGTTATCGTAATCGGTATTGAGAAAGGCTGGACTAAAAAAGTAGTCGATGCAATCGCTAAAACAGGCAAGCCCGTTATTGGTTTTGGCATTGAGCAACATGGCGATCATAAAACAATTATGCAAGCTTCAAAAGAAGCTAAAAAATATGTCCAATGGGCAACAGAGCTCAAAAGAGAAGAGGCATCAATAAGTGAATTATGGGTTTCCACAAAGTGCGGTGAATCTGATACCACTTCTGGTTTCGGCTCAAACCCAACTGTGGGTAATGCTTTTGACAAACTTTACAAGCATAACACAACTTTATTGTTTGGCGAAACCTCAGAAATTACTGGCGGTGAACATTTGGTAGCGGCTCGTTGTCGTAACGATGCAGTTCGTGAGCGTTTTATGTTTATGTTTGATCGTTATCAAGATATGATTAATCGCCATAAAACCTCTGATTTATCAGATTCACAACCAACCAAAGGTAATATCGAAGGTGGTTTAACAACGATTGAGGAAAAAGCCTTAGGAAACATCCAAAAAATTGGTAAAGAATGTATGGTTGATGGTGTGCTTGATAAAGCGCAGGAGCCAACTGGTCCAGGTTTGTGGTTTATGGACTCTTCTTCAGCGGCTGCAGAGATGCTAACTTTAGCTGCTGCTAGCGGATATGTAGTGCATTTTTTCCCTACTGGCCAAGGCAATATTATTGGCAACCCAATACTCCCAGTTATTAAAATTTGTGCCAATCCTCGCACGGTTAGAACAATGGCAGAGCATGTTGATGTTGATGTCTCAAGTTTGCTGCGTAAAGAAATGAGCCCTGATGAAGCTGGTGATGCGTTACTAAATATGATGTTTAGAACTATTAATGGCAGACTAACCGCTGCTGAGGCACTAGGGCATCGTGAATATGTGTTTACTAGATTATATGAAAGTGCGTAGAGTTCGTTTGTTCTACTTACTTGGAGGTTTAATCTTTACTAAGTGTTTTTGTTTAATTTTTTTTTATATAAAAGGGGTACATTATGAGTAATAAAAAATCTGTTCTATTGTTTTTAACATTGTTTTCTTTGGCTTCTGTGTCATTTAGTCACAATTTTCCAAATAAATCTGTGAATTATGTTATTCCATTTGGTCCAGGAGGCGAATCTGACATAACCGCACGCCATCAACAGTCTTTTTTCAAAGATAAATTTGATGAAAACTTGGTAATATCTTATAAGCCAGGCGGCGGCGGTGCTCTTGGTTGGGCGCAACTTAATAAAATGAGAGGTGATGGTTATAATATTATGGGCATTAACTTACCTCATATTATTATCAAACCTAGACAAAAAAATGTTGGCTTTAAAACTGAAGACATCACTGGTGTTTATATGTTTCACTATACGCCAGATGCGATTGTTGTAAGAGAAGATAGTCCTTTTAATTCTTTACAAGATTTAATTAACTATGCTAGAAACAACCCAGGAAAATTAACTTTTTCTGGCTCTGGTAAGGGTACAGCAAATCACTTGGCTCAAGTTCGTTTTGATACAATGGCTAATGTTAAAACCACTTATGTTTCTTTCAAAGGGACTGGCAAGGCAGTAACTGCTTTGTTAGGAAATCAAGTAAAAGCAGAATGGGGATATACTTCTGTAGGTGCAAAACATGAGGGCAAAGTTAAACTACTTGCAGTTGCTATGGGTAAAAGACACCCTAGATTCCCTAATGTTCCAACTTTTAAAGAGTTAGGATTCGACTTGGTGTCTGGAGCTTATCGTGGCATTGCAGTACCTAAATCAACTCCTGAAAAAGTTCGTCAACAATTATCTAATGCAATAGCAGCTATCAACGCTGATGATGATTTCCGTAAAAAAATGGAAAACGATGGTATGGCATTAATTAATATTGACTACAAGAAATATGATGATTTCATTAAAAAAATGTCTGATATCTATATAAAAGCCGCTAAAGAGTCCGGGGTTTTAAAATAATATGCAACATATCGTTATTACTGAATTTATGGATAGGCCAGCAGTAGAAAATTTATCAAAGAATTTCTTTGTTGATTATTTGCTAGATACTGTTGATCAATCGCTTGAGAGTCTAATACATGATGCGCAAGCACTTATAGTCCGTAATAAAACTAAAGTTAATGAAGAGTTATTAGAAATGGCTCCTCAATTAAAAGTGGTTGGTCGTTTAGGGGTTGGTCTTGACAATATTGATTTAGATGCTTGTTCTCAAAGAAATATTGTGGTTATTCCTGCAACGGGTGCTAACGATAATTCTGTAGCGGAGTATGTCATTACTTCAGCAATGATGTTGTTGCGTAATGCTTACCAGGTTAATCAAGAAGTTATTCAAGGTAACTGGCCTAGAGATAACTGTATTGGTTATGAAGTAACTGATAAAATTATTGGTTTTGTTGGTTTTGGATCAATTGCTCAAAAAACAGCTAAAAAGGCTCAAGACTTAGGAATGAGTGCTATTGCTTATGATCCGTATATTGATGTTGATAGCAAAGTATGGAGTAGCGTTACTCAAAAAGAGAATCTGTATGATTTATTATCTGAGGCTGATATTATCAGTTTACATACGCCTCTTACAGATGTTACTAAAAACTTGATTGATGCTAATGCCATTACTAGAATGAAAGACAGTGCTATATTAATTAACACAGCCCGTGGCGGTATAGTTAATGAAAAAGCATTAATTCAAGCTCTAAAAAATAATGAGTTGCTAGGAGTTGCTTTAGATACATTTGAAGATGAACCGATAAATAATAACAGAGGTACATTATTTTCAGATGTGTCCAATATTATATTAACCCCACATATTGCTGGCGTTACTAAAGAGTCAAATACCAGAGTTAGCAACTTAATAGCTAAAGAAGTTAGTGTTTTGTTGGAGCAAAATAGCGAATGAATACAAAACAAATAACTAAGCAAGAAGCTTGGAGTTTAGTCTCAGATACATTGCAGCTTTATCAAACATCGAAAGAAAATGCTCAAAAAGTGGCGGATGCGTTAGTAAGTGCTGAAATTGATTTACAAATAGGACACGGATTGTCGCGTGTTCCTTCGTATGTAGCGCAGTTATTGTCTAATAAAGTGGATGGTATGGTTACCCCTAGTGTTATAAGCATAGAGGGAGGCGTTGTGAAAATTGACGCCAATCATGGATTTGCTTTTCCGGCTATGTCTTTGGCCGTTAAAGAATTAAAAAATATGATTCAACAGCAAGGCATTGCAATTGCAACTGTTAGTCGCTCGCATCATGCAGGACAATCAGGCTATCATGTAGAAAAATTAGCAAATGCTGGGCTTATTGGCTTGATGTTTTGCAATTCACCTAAAGCAATTGCTCCATGGGGAGGTAATAAACCGTTATTTGGTACTAACCCTATTGCTTTTGCTGCTCCACGTAAAGAAAACGAGCCACTGGTGATCGATCTTAGTTTGAGCAAAGTGGCGCGAGGAAAGATTATTAATGCTGATCTAAATAATCAAGAAATACCAGAAGGTTGGGCAATAAATGCTAAAGGGGAGCCAACCAATAGTGCTAAAGATGCTTTGGCGGGATCTATGTTGCCAATTGGTGGTGCTAAAGGTTGCGCCTTAGTATTAATGATTGAAATTTTAGTGGCTGGTTTGGCTGAGACTAATTTTGGCTTTGAGGCAAGTTCATTCTTTGATAAAGAAGGAGGTCCACCAAATATAGGGCAGGTTCTGATAGCCATTGATCCAAAAAAATTTAACAATAATTTTGCCAGCCGTTTAGAAATAATTATCAAAGCTACACTTGAACAGTCAGAAAGATTGCCAGGAGAAACACGACTATCGTCTAGAGAAAAAACAAAAACACAAGGAATAAATATTTCGCAAAAACTCTACGATGAAATTGTAAAATTAAAAGGATTAATATGATTGAATATATTTTACAAGCACTTACTCCTACTAACTTTTTATTTGCTTTATTTGGGGTTGTTGCTGGTACTATTATTGGTTCTTTGCCAGGTTTAACTGCAACAATGGCAGTAGCTGTTTTAGTGCCTCTTACTTTTACAATGTCACCTGAGAGCGCGCTTATTTTAATGGGTGCTATTTATACAGGGGCTATTTATGGTGGGGCTTATTCGGCAATTTTACTAAATACTCCTGGAACGCCATCAGCAATTGCTACTACATTTGATGGTTATCCTATGGCGAAAAAAGGTGATGGTGACTTAGCTATTACCTTATCCTGTATTTCATCAGTGGTTGGCGGTTTGGTCGGAGCGGCTTTTCTTTTGTTGTTATCTCCGCCTTTGGCAGAGGTTGCATTATCCTTTGGTCCTGTAGAGTATTTTTGGTTGTCAATATTTGGACTAACCCTTATATCCGCGCTTTCTAAAGGCAATATCTTTAAAGGACTTATCGGAGGTTGTTTAGGGTTATTACTTTCAATGATTGGCATTGCTGAAATTAGTGCTGATGTGCGCTTTGTTTTCGGTAGCGAAACACTATTAGGCGGCATTGAGATAGTATCAGCTCTTATTGGTCTATATTGTGTTCCTGTTCTAATTGATCTTGTTGCCACTCCAGATAAACATCTAAAAGTTAGTCAAAATATAAAAGGCTTTCGTTTCATAGAGTCTTTAGGTATTGCACTTAAAAACAAAATAAACTTGGTTCGTAGTTCTGTTATTGGAACTTTCGTTGGAATATTGCCTGGAGCTGGTGGTTCAATAGCTGGATTAATTTCTTATGCTGAAGCAAAAAGATGTTCTAAAAAAAGCAATAACTTTGGCAAAGGCGAACCAGAAGGAGTTATAGCAACTGAGTCAGCAAATAATTCAACTGTAGGTGGGGGCTTTATTCCTACTTTAGTTCTTGGCATTCCTGGAACGCCGCCTGATGCTGTTATTCTTGGGGCATTATTAGTGCAAGGGGTGCGCATAGGTCCAGATTTATTCACTAACGAAGGCTCTATTATTTACACTTTTATCTTTGGTTTATTTTTAGCCACTATATTAATGCTACCAGTTGGTCTCATTATAGGGCGATATGCTTATAAAACTATTATCACAATCCCTAAAGCATTACTAGTTCCTAGCGTGGCATTTTTAACTATTATAGGCAGTTATGCGATTCGTAATAACATCTCAGATATTATTATAATGATAGTTCTTGGTGGAATCGGGTGGCTACTTAAGCAAGCAGGGTTTTCACCTTCACCAATCGTTATCGGTCTAATTCTTGGCAGAATAGCTGAACAAGGTTTTGTGCAAGCTTGGACAATAGGCACTGCAACACAAGATTTGGTTGGTATGTTTTTTGCTCGACCAATTAGCGTAGTTATTATCATAACTATAGTGCTTACTTTATTTATGCCGTCATTAAGGAAACTATGGGCAAATAAAAAGGAGGCATTATGATTAACGCAGGTAAAGACAAGGCAGGTATAACTGTGGCGCTTATTCTTTCTTTAGTTAGTGTTATATCATTATTCGACACTTTGAATATGGTTGACTCTGATTCTTATGTTTTTCCTCGTGCCATAGCCATTACCATGCTTGTTCTTTGCGCATTATTTATTGTTATGCAATTCATTAAGCCTGGAATAACAAAAGATCAAGAAATTGTTAAGAGTGTTGGTTCTACTACAAGGCGTATAGGGCTATTTATCGTTATGTTATGTGCCCCTTTATTAATGACATTTATAGGTTTCGTATTGTCAGGATTATTAACCTTTGGATTACTAATGCCGTTGTCTATGTATGACGTTTGGACTTTGCGCAGAAAGATAACTTATTTTTTATCAGGAGCAGCCATTGTCATCGCATTTTATGTGCTTTTTGCACAAGTTTTATTAGTACCATTACCAGTCGGAGTGTTTATTTAAATTATATGAAAGTGCGTAAATTGCAAAAAATAAGGCTATGAAAACATCATCTAACAAAAAATATTTGATTATCGCGGGCGTGTTGTTCGCTATATTTCTCACGAATATATTTGCCTCTAAGATAGTTCTGGAATTAGACATAAAATCTCTTCCATTCATTGACTATATTTGGGAGTTTTTAATTTTACTGATGTCTGCTTTGTTTTTTGTCGTGGCAATTCTAAATGAGGAATCACAACTTAAATATAAGGCAACTAAAACAGATTGTATATAGAATTATTAAAGTTTTTTTAAAAAAAAGGAGTAAGTTATGAGTTATGAAAAAAATGAAGAAGTCCAAATTGACCGTCGTCAATTTTTATCACTAAGCAAAAAGTATGGTTTAACAGCTGTTTTAGTCGCTGGAGGTGGAGGTATGCTCCTTAGTGAAGCAGCTGTTGCCGCTAGTTCCAGAGAAGAAAGCAGGCGTAAAGCCGCAGCTCGATATGAAATGATAATAGCAACTGCATATATTGTAGGCGCTTCTCGTAGTTATCCTATCATGCAGCTCGATTTTAAAGAAAACATCCAAAATATGACGAACGGCACAGTTTATGTAAAGCTTGCACCAGGTGGTCAACTTGGGAAAGGCGGTGCTTTGGTGCAAAAAGTTCAACAAGGAACTATTCAAGCAGCACAGCATTCTTTATCAAACTTCGCGCCTTTTTCACCGACTGTAGACCTAATTAACTTACCATATTTTTGTGGCGAAAACCAGAAGTTTATCAACTTAGTTGGTTCTGATGCATGGCGTGATGAAGTTCATCCTAAAGTTGAAGCAAAAGGCTTTAAAGTGCTTTGGTATGTGGTTATTGACCCGCGTGTTGTTGCTATGCGTAAAGGTGGAAAAGGTCCGATTAAAGTACCGAGTGATCTTTCTGGTGTTAAGTTTAGAGTCCCAGGCTCTAAAATGTTACAACAATATTATCGTTCTATTGGCGCTAATCCAACACCAGTTGCTTGGGGTGAAACACCTTCTGCTATCAAACAAGGTGTTGCTGATGCACTTGATCCAGCAGTAGGTGCATTGTATGTATTTGGTTTCAAAGATATTTTATCTTGGGTAACCTTTACTAAAGCAGTGCCAGATGCACAAGTTTTCTCATGTAATTTAGAATGGTTTAATGCCCTGCCACGAGGTATTCAAAAAGCGATTGAAATGGCAAGTAAAATAACTTCCCATCAAAATTTAGCAAAAGTTCCAGCAGCTCGTGCTTACGCAATGGCTCAAATGAGGAAATCTGGCGTTCAGTTCTATTCACCAACACCAACAGAGTTAGCTAAATGGGTGCAAAAAGGCGGTCACCAAAATCCAGAATGGGATGTTTATAAGAGGAAATTAGCAGGATCTATGGGGAAATTTAACAAACTACTTAAAGCTGCAAATACTCAAGGTCGCTATTATGTCCACGATGCTTAAATAAACAAGCTGTGAAAAAAATCCTTACCTTATTAGATAAAAACTGCGAGCGTTGGTTGTTACTGGTTTTCTATGTGATGATTGTATCAACAATTGGCATTGAAGTATTACGCCGATTTGTTCTTTCTTACTCATCTGTTTGGGGTGAAGAAGTGGCGCGATATGCATTTATTTATTTAGTTTGGGTGGGTATTTCAGCGGCCGTGCATAACCGTTCTCACATTAGAATTGATGTTTTAATGAACTACATTTCTCCTCGGGGAAAGGCTGTGCTTTATTTGTTTGGTGATTTTATGATGTTGTTTATATCCTTAATAACATTATATTTTTCAATTGAAACTCTAAGCGTATCAATCAAATTTGGCTCGGTAACGCACGGATTAGGAATTGCCCAAGCTTGGTTTTTAGCGGCAGTGCCTTTTGGTTTTTCGCTCGTTTGTTTTAGATTGCTACAATCGATATGGCGAGACTTCAATAATCTTCTTAATGGCATTGATGTTTATGAAGGTGGCGGACTTTTTGACTGATGGAATATCTATATCAAAATAGCACCTTTGACTTAGTCTTAGGGTGGGAGTTTTATCTACCAATAACATTGGCAATTATTATGATAATACTTGCCGTGCCGGTGTGGGCTGTGCTGGGCATAACTTCTGTTCTAATGTTGTATTTTTCAGATGTCTTGCCGCTTTCTTTGTTGGGAGAGTCTTTATTTGATGGCATTGATGCATTTGCTTTAATCGCTGTGCCTTTGTTTATTTTGACAGGAGATGTCTTGGTGCGAACGGGACTCTCAAAAAAGCTCTTAGATATTGCAGAGGCACTTGCTGGTGGGTTTCGTTCAGGCTTTGGAACAGCAACCGTGTTAGTCTGTGGTTTTTTTGCTTGTATTTCAGGCTCAGACGCCGCCGGTGCTGCTGGTGTTGGTCGCATGACAATTGATCGCTTGGTCAAGCAGGGGTATCCTCGCCCCTATGCTTGTGCTTTGGTGGCTTCTGGTGCTTGTACTGGCATACTGATTCCACCATCAATTGCCTACATTATAATTGGTTTAATTTTGGGTATTTCCGCCTCTACTTTGTTTCTTGCAGCGATGATTCCTGGTTTAATGATTATGATTACGATAATCTTGACTAATATAGTCTTGAATAAATTTTACGGTTATGAAAACTCGAAACAAGGGTTTTCATTTAAGCATTTGAGTAAATCAATTTTTGATGGTCGTTACGCTTTGATTGTGCCGTTTATTATTCTTGGTGGTATTTATAGTGGCATATTCACGCCGACTGAAGCCGCAGCTGTCGCTGTGATAACAACGGTGATTATTGGTTTGTCTCAAAAAACAATATCACTGGCAGATTTCCCAAAAATGCTAGCAAGCTCAGCAAGGGTAAATGGCGTAATCGTTCCTATTATTGCATTCTCATTACCGTTAGCTCAAACACTTGCAGCACTTGAGATACCCCAAGGCTTTGTGCATGAAATGACTTCACTAACGAATGATAAAACCATACTCATTTTAATAATGATACTTATCTTAGTTATTGCGGGAACGATTATGGAAACAACGCCAAATATTGTAATTCTTGCGCCAATCTTAATGCCATTAGCGCAAGAAATTGGCATGAACGAAATACATTTTAGTATTTTGATGGTTACATCCCTAGGAGTTGGCTTTATCACTCCACCTCTTGGGCTTAATTTGTTTGTGGTTTCAGGTTTAACTGGGATGCCGATACTACAAGTTGCTAGCAGAGCTGTGCCCTATGTTCTTACAATGTTAGTGGTTGTATTGTTAATTGCTTTTGTGCCTGAGTTATCACTTTTTGCAATCGAGTAAGTAAAAGTATTTTTTATCATTAAAATTGGAGAAAAAAGTTATATGACAACAAAGTATTTAAAAAAAGCAGTAAAAACTGCGGCAAGCGGCGAAGACAACACGCGTGAAATTGTATCAAGTATGCTAACTTCTATCGAAACTGGTGGCGAAGATAAGGTTATTGAATTTACAAAAAAAATCGACAATTACACAGGCAATATTATCATAACTCCAGAAGAGATAGAGGCTGCCTCTGCTAATCTCTCGCAACAAGTAAAAGACGATATTCAATTTGCCTACGATAGAGTTAGAGGGTTTGCCGAGAAACAGCGCGAAGCTTTAATTGATTTTGAAGTAGAATTATCGCCTGGTTTATTTGCAGGTCAAAAGCAAATACCAATGTCGACCGCAGGTTGCTATGTGCCAGGTGGTCGTTATTCTCATGTGGCATCGGCAATAATGTCAGTGGCGACTGCAAAAGCTGCAGGTGTTGAGCATGTAATAGCTTGTTCGCCACCTCGTCCAGGCGTTGGTGTCAATCAAGCCATCATCTACACGGCAAATCTTTGTGGTGCTGATACTATTTTGGCGCTTGGCGGCGTTCAAGGTATTGCGTCAATGGCTTTTGGTTTATTTACTGGGCATCCTGCTGATATTTTAGTTGGCCCTGGTAATAGATTTGTCGCTGAAGCTAAGCGTATGTTGTATGGTAGAGTGGGTATTGACTTATTCGCAGGACCTACAGAAATTGCCATCATTGCTGATAAAACAGCAGACCCTATGCTTGTTGTGAGTGATTTAGTCGGTCAAGCTGAGCATGGGTTAGATTCTCCTTGCTGGTTAATTACCACTGACGAAGAGTTAGGTAAAAAAGTCATAAATTTAATGCCAAAGGCAATTGCTAAATTAACAGCAACAGCGCGTTTGGCAGCTGAGGCATCTTGGCGTGATTATGGTGAAGTTATTTATTGCTCAGAGCGTGAACAAGCCGCAATAATAAGTGATAAATATGCGCCTGAGCATCTTGAAGTTCAAGCGCAGGATTTAGATTGGTGGGCTAAGCGTTTACGCAATTATGGTTCATTATTTGTCGGTGAAGAAACCACGGTTGCTTTTGGTGATAAATGCTCTGGGACTAACCATATCTTGCCGACTAAAGGTGCTGCTCGCTACACAGGTGGGTTATCAGCAGGCAAGTTTATCAAAACAGTAACAACTCAACGCATGTCTAAGGAGGCAAATCGTGAAGTAGCAGCAGCCACAGCAAGAATTTCTCGCCTTGAAGGCATGGAAGCACATGCTCGCACAGGTGATGATAGACTGGCTAAATATTTTCCAGATGAAGAATTTGAGCTCGGCACTTTGATCACCTAAAAAATGCAAAAACTATTTGACTTAACAGGAGAGGTGGCACTTTGCACAGGTGCAACTTCTGGCATAGGACAAAGAATGGCGTTAGCCCTTGCGAGTGCTGGTGCTAAAGTCGTTCTTGTTGGCAGACAAGAGCCGGCTTTGGCAAATACGGTAGCGGATTTTAAATCCAAAGGCTTGGATGTTGCGCCTTTGGTGGCAGATTTATCAAATGCGCAGATGCTTGAGGATGTCGTTAAGGAGGCAGCCAGCCATTTTGGTGCGCCGAGTATTTTAACAAATGCTGCGGGTATAAATTTACGCCAAGCGTATGATGAAATTACCCCCAAAACTTGGGATGCAACGCTGAATATTAATCTAAAAACGCCTTTTTTTCTTGCTCGTGCTTGTGTGCCAGGAATGTTAAAAAAAGGACATGGTAAGATAATTAATATTGCTTCATTGCAATCATATCGTGCTTTTGCAAATTCCATTCCTTATGGCGCTTCAAAAGGCGGTATAGCGCAAGTAACTCGGGCGATGGCAGAGGCTTGGTCTTCTCAAGGGATTATGGCAAATGCCATTGCACCTGGGTTTATTCGCACCCCATTAACTGCTAAAATTTATGATAACCCCGTATTAATTAAACACCATGCAGATGCAACAGCAATCGGGCGTAATGGTGAAGTCCAAGATTTGGACGGCATCACGGTATTTTTAGCCGCTAGAGCCTCAGATTACATCACTGGGCAAATTATTAGTTTAGATGGAGGTTACACAGCAAAATGAGTAAAAAAATGATGCAAGCTTTGGTTTATACAGCCAATAAAGAAATGACTTTTCGTAACGAAAAAATGCCACAACCAAAACCAGGAGAAGCATTAATAGCACTGGAATCAGTCGGTATTTGTGGCTCAGATATGCACGCCTATCTTGGGCATGATGAACGCAGGGTTCCGCCATTGATTTTAGGCCATGAAGCGGTTGGCACTGTTGTTGAAGGCTCAAACCCTGGGCAAAGAGTAGCGTTAAACCCACTCATTACTTGCAATAAATGCTTTAATTGCCTTAGTGGGCGACAAAATCTATGTAGTAATCGAGATTTAATCGGTATGTATCGCGCGGGTGCGTTTGCCGAGTATATCACCATTGAAGAGAAAAATTTAATTCCTATTCCTGATTCAATGAGTTTTGATAAAGCGGTATTGGTTGAACCAGGCGCTACTGGATTGCACGCAGTTTTACTGGCAGAAAAATCCCTAAATAGAGCCATTAGCGAAACCAAAGCATTGGTTATTGGTGCAGGCTCTGTTGGCTTATTAACAGCGCTAATCCTGCTTGATAAAGGCGTTATGAAAGTCGATTTACTAGAAACTAATGCGCTACGAAGGGCGACTATTAAAAAGCATACTAATTGCCATGTGATTGATCCAATCGCAAATCCACCACAAGCCAGTAATTATGATTTAGTGTTTGATGCTGTTGGCAATTCACATACTCGAAAAATGAGTGTAGAAGTAGCAAATCCAGGCTCAATAATCGTGCATATTGGCTTGATGGACAATGAAGCTGGCTTAGATGTTAGAAGACTAACTTTGCAAGAAATCACATTTATTGGCTCTTACACTTACACGCCAATAGATTTACAGCTAACACTGGATAAGCTAAATCAAGGCGCATTAGGTGAGCTTGGCTGGGTTGAGCAAATTCCATTAGAGGGTGGTGCTAAGGCATTTACAGATTTACTCGAAGGCAGGTGTGCGGCGTCTAAAGTCGTGCTTAAAATTATTTAGATAAATGAGATTTTTACTTTTTATGCAACCTTACAGTTATTGTTTGTTTAACTAAGTAAAATATAGGCTTTAATACTTAGAATAATAATTTTTATGCTACCCATAGATAAAGAATTCACCCCTCTTTACAGCCAAATCAAAAAAACCATCATCAGTAAAATAAACAACAAAGAATGGTTGCCTGGTGACAATATTCCTAGTGAGATGCAATTGTCTCAAGACTTTAAAGTGAGTCATGGAACTGTTCGTAAGGCGATAACAGAGTTAGTTAACAACAATATTTTAGTCAGAAAACAAGGCAAAGGTACTTTTGTAACCAATCATGATGTGCACCGCGATTTGTTTTATTTTTTTCATATCGTTAAAAATGACGGGCTCAAAGTTACCCCTAATAGTAAGATTTTATCGTGCCATAAAAGACAAGCCACTGGTTTTGAAACCCTCAATCTACAATTAGAGCGCAAAGCTGTGGTAATTTGCATAAAACGCCTTAGGTTATTTAAAGAAAAACCTACTTTAATAGAGGATATTATTTTAGATGCAAATTTATTTAGCGGTTTAGGTGAAAACGGCAAGTGCGACTTGCCCAATACACTTTATGAAGTTTATGAGAATAAATTTAAAATAACTATTTATAGTGCAAAAGAAAAACTTCGCACGGTAGCCGCTTCTGATTATGAGGCTGAATTATTAGGTATCAACCCAAACTCACCATTATTAGAGATTGAACGCTTGGCACTTACGCTGAATAAAAAACCCGTAGAATTGCGTATAAGTCGTTGTAATACACAAGATTGTTATTATGAAAATACTATTTTTTAACAAACCAAAGTTTTTATATAAACACCTGTTTTAACGCCTAAATAATAATATTTTGTATTCTGCTGTTTGACACTATAAGGCTTTTAAATAAATATTTATTTGTTTAAAAAATCATCTATTTTTTCAGCAACACCGCGCCCTTCGTTGATTGCCCACACCACCAAAGACTGTCCGCGGCGGCAATCTCCAGCGGTAAAAATGCCTTTTTGAGAGGTGGCATATTCGCCATAAGCAGCTTGATAGTTGCCTTGCGCATCAAGCCTAATATCGGCATCATCACTTAAATAATGCTCTGGCGATACAAAGCCCATTGACAATAATACTAATTGTGTGTCCCAAGTTTTTTCACTGCCTTTAATTTCAATGGGTTTGCCATCTTTAAAATCCACATTAATAGTATTCAACCCAGCAACCATGCCACTATCATCTTTGATAAATGATTTGGTCATTAAATGATATTGCCTTGGGTCTTTGCCAAACACATGTTCAACCTCCGCATGACCATAATCCACGCGATAAATCAACGGCCAAAGTGGCCAGGGGTTATTGTCTGCGCGCCGCTCAGGTGGCTTGCCCATCAGCTCAAAATTAACAATAGACTTTGCACCTTGACGCACTGAGGTAGCAATACAATCGGTTCCTGTATCGCCACCGCCAATCACAATAACATCTCTACCCTTAGCAGATAAATTAGAATCGTCTGGGCAACCATTATCCAGCAGGCTTTTGGTGTTTTTAGTTAGGTATTCCATTGCCAAATGCACGCCCTGTGCATCGCGATTATCCACTGACAAATCCTGTGCATGGCTAGCACCTGTAGTAAAGATTAAAGCATCAAACTTTTTTTGTAATTCAGCAGTCGTTACATCCTTGCCAACATCAGTATTAATGATAAATTCAATGCCTGAGTGTTTGAGTAAATTTACCCGCCGATCAACCACATCCTTGCCCAGTTTCATATTTGGAATGCCATACATCAGCAATCCACCAATGCGATCATCTCGTTCAAATACGCTAACGCTATGACCAAGCTTATTAAGCTCATCAGCCGCTGCTAAACCTGCCGGACCTGAGCCAACAATAGCCACGCACTTACCAGTGCGATACTCAACAATATGTGGTTTAATCCAGCCTTGTTCAAAGCCTTTATCAGCAATCGCTTGTTCAATATTTTTAATCGTAACCGCTGGATTATTCAGCCCCAAAACACATGAGCCTTCACAAGGCGCTGGGCAAACTCTGCCGGTAAATTCAGGAAAATTGTTGGTTTTATGCAAACGAATAAGTGCTTCATGCCATTTATTGTTATAAATCAAATCGTTCCATTCAGGAATTAAATTATCAACCGGACAGCCGTTTTCTGATTGGCAAAATGGCACGCCACAATCCATACATCTTGCGCCTTGCTGCTGCAAATGAGCAACATTATGCTGACCGGTAAAAATTTCACCGTAATCTTTAATACGCAAATCAACAGGGCGATAATCCTGCGTTTTTCTGTCAAATTCTTTAAAGCCAGTTACTTTTCCCATGTTCAAATATTTTAATATAAAGCGTATCATTATGCCATAGATTTGTCTTGTTACTGTATAATCGCCACTTTTTACAGAATTAACATAAAGGAAGCGCGCTATGAATTTAATTAATGAAATTGAAAACCAACAACTAAGGTCAGACATTCCTGAGTTTTCATCGGGCGACACCGTTGTTGTGCAAGTGAAAGTGCGTGAAGGCGAACGCGAAAGATTGCAAGCATTTGAAGGGGTAGTTATCGCCAAGAAAAATCGCGGCATCGGCTCGGCATTTACCGTTAGAAAAATCTCTTACGGCGAAGGTGTTGAACGGGTTTTTCAAACTCATTCAAAAATGATTGATTCAGTTAAAGTTAAACGCCGTGGTAAAGTCCGTCAAGCCAAACTCTATTACCTGCGTGAATTAACTGGTAAAAAAGCCAGAATTAAAGAAAAATTAGCAAAAAGATAAGCGCTTCATCAATTTAAAATGCTGGCTTTTACCAGCATTTTTTATGTAAAAATCTAAGTTGTGGACAATACTAAATTAACCGAACAATTCTTAGATTATTACTGGCTTTCTTCAGGTGCTAGCCAAAATACACTCTGGGCTTATCGCTCTGATTTAAAATTATTCTCAAAATGGCTAAACGCCACACTCAGCAATGTTGCCGATAAAGACATTATTGCTTACTTCAAACATCGGCAATTCAGCGCATCAACTCAGGCGCGCACACTAACTTGTCTGCGAATTTTTTACCAATATTTAGTAACCACGCACTCAATCACTGATAATCCAACTGATAAATTACACCACCCAAAACAAACACAAAAGCTGCCGATTTTTCTTAGCATTGATGAGGTTGATCAACTGCTCAAATCACCCAATCAAAAAACCATATTTGGCATGCGTGACCGAGCAATGCTGGAGCTGCTATATTCTTGTGGATTGCGCGTATCAGAATTGATTAATCTTGAATATCAAAACATCAATTTGCATCAAGAATATATCCGCATTCACGGCAAAGGCAATAAAGAACGCGTGTTGCCAATGGGCGAGATGGCAGTCGATTATTTGACAAAATACGAGCAAAATGCACGCCAATTTTTACTCAAAACCGGGCAAAACAATAGCTATTTTTTAAGCAATCGCGGCACGGCGATGAGCAGACAAAATTTCTTCTACATTATCAAATCTTATGCTCTCAAAACAGGCATTGACAAACCACTTTCCCCGCACACTTTACGCCACGCCTTTGCCACCCATCTGGTGCAAAAAGGCGCAGATTTACGCAGCGTGCAATTAATGTTAGGGCATAGCGACATATCAACCACCCAAATATACACCCACATTCAAAACACCCAGCTCAAATCCCAACACGCCAAACACCATCCAAGAGGCTAAAATTTGTCAATAACTTTTGAAAGTGTTAAAAAAGCACCCATCACGATAATCAGTGTCATCATATTTTTGTTCAGTGCTGTTTGAATAATTACTTCTATATCTTTTTTTAAAAGTTCAAACTCGCCTCTTAAACTAGCAACATCCGCGGTAACTTCGTTAAGTTTTAAATCTAAGTGATTGATGTGGTTGTATTGTGATTTAAGCAACAAAGTGTTAATATCATCCTGCGTTAAACCCTTGCCTTGGCTAAATTTCTCCTCAATTTCTTTAACCTTAGGGGTAATCATCTCAATCAGCATATCATCCACTTTGGTTTTATCTAATTGTTTGTTATCGTTTGCCATTTTTTTTTGTTATAAAATTTGTGTCAATGCTGATTATTATACTGTATCACAATAATACAACGCTTGTTTTTAGCTGGAATTGTAAAAAATGCTATTGAGTGTTCTGTTGCTGGTTTTTGTTGGTCTTGTTCTGGTAATACAAAAAAAATTACCAAGCACCAA
Organism: Gammaproteobacteria bacterium; assembly: GCA_965217125.1. Taxonomy (GTDB): domain Bacteria; phylum Pseudomonadota; class Gammaproteobacteria; order PS1; family Pseudothioglobaceae; genus JAAOIF01. The sequence continues at coordinate 178,484 of OZ244244.1, forward strand.
CCTCTTTAAACAATGGTATTACAAGTTCTCTAGTAATGGGTACGCACTGACCAAAAGTTTCTTTTGTAAAAAGACGATAGCGAGCATCATTTTTTTCAAAAGTCTTAGCTGATTTATGAACGCAAACTAAACTGTATTCGTGTTTGTTAGACTCTTTATTTAGCTTTTTTTGCAGTACTGGCCCACCTGAATAACCTGAGGTGGTTATGCAATCATGAGCTTTTAGGTTGGGGTCAAGACCAGTTCGATTGCTAATTAAACCACAGTTTTTTGAAATTTTTATTTTATTATAACGAGCGTCATAGCCTACCAACAGCATTGTTGAATCTTCATATACATTAGGCTTTTTGCTGGGGTAGGTAATTTCACCATCATCATCAACTTTGCGCTCTTGGTTAATTGAATCAGTTAAAATAACTGCACTGGAAATAGTGGCTTCAAAATCTTCTAATTTTGCCACTGCCATATCAAGAGAGTCTTCGGAGCTATTGCAATCAAAATTAGTGGCTATTTGTGTAAACTGATAAGCCCGAATTTCTCCTGTGTTTTGTTCATAATAAAAACTACAATCTTTGGGTTGTAAACGCTGATTATTTTCATCACAAGTGCTGTGGCCAGAAAATATAATTATTGGTGTGCCTTTGTTAGTATCTACAATAGTAGCTGCCGCAGTAAAACTTTTGCCACTAGGCTGCAAACATTTTATGCTGCCCACTGCACTAAAAAATTCACTTCTTTCTTGGTCACTAATATCTCTAACGCGACCTTTAGTATTAATCCACACGCTGTCAAGGAGTATTTTTGAATTTTTTTGTAAAATTGTTTTTGTTTGAATATTGGCAGTGTTTTTGGTTTTAAGTAGCCCTGTATGGGTTTTTGCTGATGAATTAAGAAAATTGTTTTTGCTGTATTTTCCTCTGCCACCACATTTTGTGGCTTCGCGTTTGATAAAATTTTTACAGCCTCGGGTTCTGACTTTTAGCCAAGAATCGCATTGCCCTTTGTATTCTTTAAGAAAAATATCTTTTTTGACGATTTTACCATCCTCAATACTAACCCCTGCTTCAAAGGCTTTTTTAAAAGTACTGGCTTCAATGTTGCAAATATCGTCTTGCAAATAAGCATTTTGACAAGTTTCTGCCGTGTAAAAACTGCGTGATAAATTGGGGATATTATTGCCATCAATGCCGTTGCATTTGCCAAAACTGAATTGGCGCATATTGCTCATATCTACATATTTTTGTTCTTGGGCATAAGTGTTAATAGTAATGAATAGCAGGATAATACTTAAAATTTTCATTATTTTTTGCCTAAATAGACTGCTTTGAAGTATGACATTGCAATTATAAAGTTAATTTCTTTGTCTTACCTGCCAATTTTGACTCATTCCCAATCTCAAAATTGGGAATACATATTATCTAAACAAGAATAACTATTTCGTTCTGACTCATTTGATTTTCTCTGGTTCCAATTATTTTCTAATGTTTTAGAGAGCAGTTGAAGTTTTACTATGCATTTTTTTGGTATATCTGAGCTATGACCAGTTAAATTAAGCAACTCAGACCAAGCCAATGAGTTTTCTCTAAATTTTTTATATTTATCTTTGTTTTTATTTCTTATAGATTTCTCTAGCAGTGATGCTAGAGCAATTAATGAATGATCTTTAAATTTTGGAAGTAACCATCCTGTGCCTAAGCCTCCTCGTGTTGCTCTGTGAGCAATTAATAATTTATTGCTTCCTTGTACATTGTCTTTGTTTATTGCTTTTATATGGTTTAATCGATACTCAATTTCTGTTTCTAAAAAGAGTACTTGTTCTGAATTTTTTTGAGATTTAATGTTCGATTTTTCCCAGTTACTATAGATCCAAGTAACAAGGCTTATAAGTATTGAACTCATTAAAAAAATTGTTATTGGTGCATTTACTATTTTTAACCATTTGAATCTCTGGCATTCCAAGCTGGTTTGTATTTCATTTCTGTAAATTTCCTCCTGCTCGATAATTAACTTTTTTTCCTCTGATAGCATATTTTTCCTTTGGTTCTTTAAATAAAGTTGCAATCTTATCTTTCCCTGTAGCTATTTATTAAGTGCATTATACATAACACATTGGCAAGAATAACGCCCCCAATCTGTAAATTAGGAGAGAGAAGAAAAATATTATAATATATAGTTTTTATGATGTATATTAATATTAATAGTTAAGAGTCTTAACTAGTTAAGACCCAATTATAATAAACAACATGGAATTATATAAATATTACTATTGGCTAATTTTAATTGCAATTACCTTATCAAAACCTATATCTGATTATTTTTGGCTTGAGAAACTTAAAAATGAAGGCATGTTAATTTCTTTTAAAAATCTGTTCAAAGTTTTGATAGGGAAAGAATATATAATAATGGTATTGACTGGGTTATTATCTTGGTTACTTACAATTATATATATATTTTTTTCTAATATTTATTTTTCTAATTTACTGGAAGTATTTATATTTATTCTAACTGTTTGTTTTATGGCAGTAACTATATTGTGTATTAAAAGTATACTTGTGTCTGGTCTAATAATAATTACATTTGTTAATTTTTTGTTAATTTATTATTTTCAACCTTTGACTATGGTAAATGACTTGTCCACATTAAATAACCTACTATCTAATTTAATCACATCATTTAATTATTTAGCATTAGCAATGGCTGCTGCAGGTTTAGTTTGGCAATTTGGTCGTTATCAAAAAGAAGACACATATGGGACAATATCTACAATGTTTTATGCTATTGGATATATATTATTAAATATGTTTATATCATTTATTTTTTTATTTTTACCTACAATAGATAAAATAACAAAATTAGCATAATTTTTATTAAAAACAATAACTTATGATTATAAAAGCACCTCTGCAAAATAATTTGGACGCTACATTTATTCCAGCTTGGGAAAGATATTGGGTATATATTTTTTATCATCTATTAGAGTGCTATCAACTAAACCATGCAAAATAAGACTATAAAGCTGATACAAAAAATATTAAATTGTTGTTTAGGATTTTTTAAAATAATCCTTCAATTAAGCCTTTTTCATTTAGCTTAATTTTATTGGCTGCTGGCTCTCTTGGTAAGCCGGGCATTGTCATAATGGCGCCACATACAACTACTATAAATTCAGCGCCTGCTGAGAGGCGGAGCTCTCGAATTGTTAAAGAATGGCCATCAGGTGCGCCGAGTAATAGTGGGTCGGTTGAAAAGCTGTATTGGGTTTTGGCAATGCAAACTGGCAGGTTGCCAAAGCCGTTGTCTTCATACCAACGAAGTGATTCTCTTATTTTTTTATCTGCTTGCACTTCATTGGCATGATAAATAGTTTTTGCAATAGTTTCAATTTTTGCAAAAAGTGGAATTTTATCGTCATACAGTGTTTTAAATTGAGAAACGCCTGAATCTGCTAATTCTGCGACTTTTTTAGCCAAATCAGTTGCACCTTCGCCGCCATTTTCCCAATGGGAGGTTACACTAACATCAACATGAAATTGTTTGCAATAATCTTTTATAACTTGAAATTCGGCTTCAGTGTCAGAAACAAATTTATTAACGCCAACAATAATTGGCACACCAAAATTAGAAAGATTACGAATATGTCTTCCTAAATTAACACATCCATCTTTTAGGGCATCAAGATTTTCATTGTTAAGGTCATTTTTCCCAACCCCTCCTTGATGTTTAAGTGCACGAACCGTTGCTACTAAAACTACTACATTTGGCACTAAATCTGCTTTACGGCATTTAATGTCAAAGAATTTTTCTGCACCTAAATCTGCACCAAATCCAGCCTCAGTAACTACATAATCTGAGAGTTTTAATGCTGTTTTAGTGGCAATAACAGAATTACAACCATGAGCTATATTGGCAAAAGGACCTCCATGAATTAGTGCAGGATTGCCTTCTAGCGTTTGCACTAAGTTGGGCCTAAAAGCATCTTTTAAAAGAACAGTCATAGATTTGTGTGCATTAACATCTTTAGCTGTAATTGGCTTTATATCACGCGTATAAGCAACAATAATATTACCCAATTTTTGTTCTAATTCTTTTAAGTTTTGTGCAAGACAAAAAATTGCCATAACCTCTGAGGCAACAGTAATATCGTAACCATCTTCACGCGGATAACCATTTACTGAGCCACCTAATGCAGAGGTGATTGTGCGTAGTGAGCGGTCGTTCATATCAACAACGCGTCTAAATTTGATTTTTCTACTGTCTATATTTAAAGCATTGCCCCAATAAATATGATTATCAATCATTGCATTTAACAAACTATGTGCTGAGGTTATGGCATGAAAATCGCCAGTAAAATGCAGGTTAATATCCTCCATTGGAATAACCTGAGAGTAACCACCACCGGCAGCGCCACCTTTCATACCAAAACAAGGACCTAAACTTGGCTCTCTTAAACATACTATTGCTTGTTTTCCAAGTTTATTAAGACCATCTGTCAAACCAACTGAAGTGGTTGTTTTGCCTTCACCTGCGGCTGTTGGTGTTATTGCAGTAACTAAAATTAATTTACCATTTTTGTTATTTTGTGCGTTATTTATGGCTTCCCATGAAATTTTAGCTTTATCATCACCAAATAATACTAAATTTTCTTTAGTTATATTAAGTTTTGCACCAATCTCACTTATGTGTTGGCCGGTTGCTTCTCTGGCAATATCTATATCAGTTTTATAATTTGACACTGAATTCTCCTTAAATTAGTTAATAATTGAGCAATAACAATATATATTATGCTTTTTATTGTGTTTTTTTATTCATTTTAAATATACTCAAGCAAGCGCTATTTGCTCAAGTCGCGGCGAGGAATTTTAGCATTATATTAAACAAATAATTACTTATTTTTGCTCAATATTAAGATATGATTCAAGAGAATCATCCATAGCATCAATCCAAGCGGTGTGGTGAAGTGGCGAAAGAGTTCCAGTTACTAAAGATTTATAACGATTATTACGATAACCCATAATACTATCTTTTTTATGGTGTTTCCATTCAACAAAGGCTTTATTCACTCCTTCAATATCAATCTGTGGATAATCAACTTCTTTAAGGAGCATCGTAACATAATCGCCTTGAAAATAAATTTCATCTTTTGCCGTTGCTAAATTAGCTTCGCGATCTTCCCAATATTTATTGCTTTCATCTATCGCGCTTTGATTAGGCATTGATATTTTTCCTAAAATATAGTCTCTTGCATACCATGCTTGAGCATCAAACATATTAAAAGTATAATATTGATCTTGGGCACCTAAATAAATAAGGTCTGGATTTGAATTCCAAAATATCCCTTGATAAAGACCTTTAGGCCACATTCTATTATTGCTTTTAAGGCGTAACTTGTCTGGCAAAAAAGGATAATGATGCAGATAACCAGTGCAAAGAATAATTGCATCTACATCTTTAGAGCTGCCATCAGCAAAATAAGCAGTTTTCCCTTTAACATTTAAAAGCAGTGGAACTTCTTGCCAATTATCTGGCCAATTATACCCCATAGCCCCAGTGCGATAACTTACAGTGATTGATTTGCAGCCATATTTATAACATTGAGAGCCAATATCTTCAGCTGAATAACTGCTTCCAAGAATAAGAATATCTTTGCCTTTAAATTCTAATGCATCACGAAAATCATGAGCATGTAGCACACGGCCACCAAAGGTATTAAAGCCATCAAATTGTGGAATATTTGGAGTTGAAAAATGACCCACAGCAACAATAACTGCATCAAAAGTATCCGTATGTTCTATATCATTTTTTAAGTTATGAGTTTTAACTGTAAATATTTTAGTAGTTTCATCATATTCAACATTTCTAACTACTGTGCTAAAGCGTATATATTTGCGAACATCGCTTTTTTCAACACGACCTTTAATATAATCCCAAAGAACAGCACGAGGAGGATATGATGCTATAGGATGACCAAAATGCTCTTCAAAAGTATAATCGGCAAATTCTAAACATTCTTTTGGTCCATTTGACCAAAGATAACGATACATACTGCCATGAACCGCTTCTCCGTATTGATCTAATCCTGTTCGCCAAGAATAATTCCAAAGCCCGCCCCAATCATCTTGTTTTTCAAAACAAACGATTTCTGGAATGCTATCGCCTTTTTCTTTAGCCGCAGCAAAAGATCTAAGTTGTGCAAGTCCACTTGGTCCCGCCCCAATAATTGCTATTTTCTTTTTCATATTTACCTTTATTAGTTAAAGTTTTATTTAATACCTAACAGTTGTTTTCTCTTTTTTGCCCAAACTTGAATTAAATGATCAACCATAAGCCCAATAAAAGCAACACAAAGCCCCAACATAAGCCCATTGCCAATACCGTTTTTATCAGATAGAGATTTTAAAATAAATTGCCCTAAATCATCAGTGCCAATCATAGCGCCAATAATAACCATAAATAATGCAAAAATAACAGTTTGATTAATGCCTAATATAATATGTGGAAAAGCAAGTGGAAATTCAATTTTAAGTAATCTTTGTATGCGATTAACGCCAGACATTGAGCCAGCATCTTGTAATGTTTTTGGCACATTACTAAGCCCTTCAACAGTATAACGAGTAGCAGGAATAGTTGCATAGATAATAACTGCAATTAAAACAGAAGTATCAGTTACCCCAAAAAGCATAATAACTGGAATTAAATAAATAAATGATGGAAAAGTTTGAAAAGTATCACAAACTAATAAAATAATTTTAGTAGTAATTCTACTTTGAGCACATAAAACACCAACAGACAAACCAATAATTACCGATATAATTACTGAAAAAGTTGTCATATACATAGTAATTAAAGCTCTATCCCACCATGGAGTAAGTGCTATAAATAACAAAAATCCGCCTACAACCAGAGCCGATCTAAATCCGCCTATAATGTAACCAATGCCCATTACTAATGTAAAAGTTGCAACAACCGGCATACCAAGATAAGAATTTTTCATAGGTATTAATACATTTACAATTAAAGACTTATTGAAACTTTGTAGGCCTTGATACCAATTATTTACCATTAAGTCAACCCCTGCCTGCCAAAAGTTTTCAGTAGTAATGCCTTTATTGTGCGGTATTAAATCAAAATAATTAATACCTGTAAAAATAAAAGTGCCAATATATGATAATATTAAACTTGCTAACAAAACCACAATAAAAAACAAACCATATTTATGGCGTTTTGCAAAACTAAGCTGGGCAAAATAATCAGTTTGTTTATCGGCCCAAGCTAGCGATAATTTATCTAAAACTATTGCAATAAGCACAATACAAATACCTAATTCTAAGGCTTGTCCAATTCTAAGTTGATTAAGCGCTAATAATAAATTAAAACCAAGCCCTTTAGCGCCAATAAAAGATGCAATAACCACCATTGCCAAACATTGCATAATCACTTGGTTTACCCCAATTAACATATCATGTCTTGCTGTTGGAATAAGCACTTTAAACAAAAGTTGAAAATTATTACAGCCACTCATCATACCTGCTTCTAAAACCTCAGGAGATACTTTTTTAAGCCCTAATAAAGTTAGGCGAATCATAGGAGGCATGGCAAAAATTATAGTTGCTATTGCACCTGCATGATCTCCAATACCAAAAAACACAACAACCGGCACTAAATAAGAAAAATGTGGCATGGTTTGCGCTATATTTAGTAAAGGCATTAATGCAACTTCTATGGTGCGATTTTTATAGGCTAATACCCCAAAAACAACCCCCAAAATAGCAGCAACAGGCGCTGCGATTAATACAAATGAAAGTGTTTCCATTGCAGGCTCCCATTGACCAAAAACAGCAATGTATATGGTTGTAAAACCCGCTAACATTGAAAGCCCTTTGCCTTTAAGTGCATAACCTAAAATAAATGCCCCGCTAGCAATAACAGTCCAAGGTAGTGACGGCCATTTAGCCCATGAGTTTTTACTAACAAAATCCCAGCTGGTAAAAGCAACAATAGTTTTGACTCCACCCAAAAGAATTTCACGAATAAATTCAATACAAAAAAGCACAGCGCGTGAAAAACCTCTGGTAACTTCTTTAACTAATGCAGATTCTTCGTATATATCAAGTTCAGGGTCATAAATCTGTATAGGCATAAATTCAAACATTAAGAATTCTGCTGAATTGTTAATAATAATTGGAATACTTGCAAATAAGGCAGGCAAGCGCCAAAAAATATTATCATTTGCAGGGTTAATAATAAAATATAATAATAAAAATACCAGCAATAATGTGGTAAATTGCACTAATTTAATATGCTCTGTTATTAGTTTATTTTGCATCTTTATTATTTATTGCCGTTTGATTTTATGGTATTTTTGTCACCAAACAATACATTAATAATTGTTTCGCAATTTAAAACCCCAACAATATTATCCTCATCATCAATTACCGGAACTGGTTTTACTTCAGTTAATACAGCTTGGGCAACTGTTTCAATAATTGCATCTTTTGATATTTTTAATTGGCTCATATCATTTGTGGAAAGTGTGCCTATTTCATCCATAACTGATAAAACTTTTAATACTTTTTCTCTGGGGACTTCTCTTGTAAATTTACGCACATATTCTGTTGCTGGATTAAGCACAATATTAGCAGGTGTATCAATCTGCTCGATAATGCCATCCTTCATAATTGCAATCCTATCTGCTAAGCGTAAAGCTTCATCAAAATCATGTGTTATAAATAAAATAGTTTTATTAAGAGATTCTTGCAAGCGTAAAAATTCATCTTGCATTTCTTTTCTAATAAGAGGGTCTAATGCTGAAAATGGCTCATCTAAAAACCAAATATCAGGCTCGACAGCAAGTGACCTAGCAATACCAACTCGTTGCTGTTGGCCGCCAGATAATTGTCTTGGAAAATAATTTTCACGCCCATTAAGACCAACAAGATCAACCATATCCAGCGCTTTTTTCATACTACTTTTAGTGCTATTACCTTTTGTTTGTAGGGGAAAAGCAATATTTTCTAAAACGGTTTTGTGTGGTAGCAAGGCAAAACTTTGAAATACCATACCCATTTTATTGCGTCTTAGGTTAATTAAATCTTTATTGTTCATTGACAATAAATCTTGCCCTTCTATAAAAATTTTCCCAGAAGTTGTGTCAGTTAATCTTGATATACAACGAAGTAGTGTTGATTTTCCTGAGCCAGATAAACCCATAACCACCAACATTTCACCGCGTTTAACTTCAAACGAAGCATCATTAACACCAACAACACAACCTGCTTCTTGGAATTTTGCTGCATCAACATTGCCAGCTGATTGTTTTAACATTTTATGTGCATTATCGCCAAATATTTTATAAACAGATTGGCATTTAATAACAGGATGTTCTTCAATAGACATAGATAACCTTTATTTTTAAGATTTTTTTATAAATAGTTTTATTTTTTATCGCAAAATTATTTATAAAAAATCTTTAATTAGAGTAAATTAGATTACAATAAAATATATACCCTTGTAAAAACAAGGGTATATAAATGGATGATTTATTTTGTAAAAGCCATCCATACATCTTCATTGTCAGCTAACCATCTTTTAGCGGCATCTTTGTGAGATAATTTATTAATATCAACTAATGCAGCCATGCTACCAATGTTTTTAGTGGTAAATGACATTTTGCTAAATGCGGTGTAAGCTGCTGGCCATCTCTTAGGCATTTGGTAATTTGCTGCCTTTTTCAACCAACCTTTAGGAGAGCCACACTTGCCGTCTCCACCATCTACAATTCTACAACCATCATAAAAAGTTGGGAATTCAATGAAGTCAAAACCATCCGCATCTGTGAAATTAGGCGTCCAGTTAAAGGTAATAATACCACGACCTTCTTTTTTAGCAGAAGCTAACTCAGCCCAAATTGCATCAGCACCACCTGCAAATTTAACCACATATTTGTCATCAAGTCCTAGCGCTTTAATACGATTAGGCATTAAATCACCATGCCAACTTTGAGGGCCTTCTAAAATACGACCTTTGCCACCAGAATCAGCTGTTGCAAAAACTTTTTGACAATTTTTTAATGCTTTCCAATCTGGTAAGCCAGGGCATAAATTATTCTCAACTACATAATGAGGAACTCCCAATTCTTCTAATGTTAATGCTGCATGTGTGCCCGCATCAATTAGACCGCCTTTAGCCATTGCATTATAAAATGACTTGCCAAAACTAGATTGCCAAACTTCATGTGATATAGTTACATCACCATTACGAATTGACTCATATACTGCTTGACTATCAGCTGGAACATATTCAACATTATTACCCATATGCTCAAAAATTCCACCAATAACATACGCCATTACAACTTGACTTGACCAGTTATGTGTTGGTATAACAATAGGTTTACTTGAATCTTTAGCAACTGCTTGCATTGATGCAAAAGCTAAAGTTGTCGTTAAAATTGCTGCTGCAATTTTATTTGTTACTCTTTTCATATACTTCTCCTTATAATATATAAACATCTTACAAAATAAAAAAACAATTATTAATCTCTAATAATTGTTTTCTCGCTCTTTGATTTAATTAAAAATCAAATATCATTACGCTCTAACCCTAGATTTTGTAGGGTCATAGAACGGAAAATTAACAATAACAGCTGGAATACGCTTTTGATGGCCATCTAATTTACCAATTTCTACTTTAGTTCCAACGGCAGACGATGTAGCTGATAGCCTACATAGCGCTATATTTTTATTAAGTATCGGAGAGCGCGTGCCACTTGTTATAACTCCTATTTGCTGCCTACCAATATGAACACAATCTCCATGATTTGCTACCTCATTACTATGTATTTCTAAGCCTACTAATGCTTGTTGAGGATTTTCTTTGCGTTTTATCAAAGCGTCTTTGCCAATAAAATTCTCTTGTTTAGATTTAAGCGGCACAGTAAAGCCAATCCCCGCCTCAAAAGGATCTATTGTGTCATCAAACTCATAACCTGCAAAAACAAGCCCTGATTCTATGCGAAGCATATCAAGCGCATCTAAACCTAATGGGGTTAAATTGTATTCCTTGCCAGCATCCCACACTTCTTGCCAAACAGCCTTAGCGTCTTTAGGGTGACAAAAAACCTCATAACCAAGCTCGCCAGTATACCCTGTTCTTGAAACCATAATTGGAATACCTTTTTCGCTGTGTATGCGCGCTATAGAAAAACGAAACCATTTTAGCTCATCAATGGTTGCTTGAGTTTTATTAGTCCAAATAATTTTACCCAGAATATCTCTACTTTTAGGGCCTTGAACTGCAATATTATGTAGTTGGTCAGTAGAAGATTTAACCCATACTTGCATATTGTTTTTCTGTGCAAGCTCTCGTAACCATATACCACTATAATCACTACCACAAATCCATCTAAAATTATTCTCACATAATCTAAATAAAGTGCCATCATCTATCATACAGCCATTTTCATAGCAAATGCCGGTATAAACTACTTGTCCAATTGCAAGTCTGCGCACATCACGAGTTAATGCTAATTGCATTAAATCTTGTGCATCTTGACCGTAAATTTCAAATTTTCTAAGTGGTGATAAATCCATAACCACAGCGCTTTTTCTACAAGCCCAATACTCATTAATAGCTCCATAATTAGTATAGTCTTGAGCAAGCCAATAACCGTTATATTCTGTAAAATTACGGGTGTGTTTTGCAGTTTGAATATGAAAACCTGTTTCTTTTGTCATAATAGGTATGGCCTCCGGGGTTGGTCTAAAAGCAATAGCTTGAGGGAAATTATTATTTTTGTCATATAAACGAACATAAATATCAGTTGGTTGCCAATTATTAGCTGGAGTAGTATCATCAGGGCAAGCACTGGTTACACAAACTAAATCAGTTAATGCTTTAAATAAAACATAATCTCCAGCCCTAGACCACGATACATCAGATGAAATAGTATGACATTCTTCAACTAAGGTATTAAAAAATAAATTAACCGTTACCCAGTTAAGTTTAGGTTTTATACCATAATCTTTTAATGCTTTATTTATATTATCAGTGCAATTAATATGCCCAAAATAACCTCTATCATCGTAATATTTAGCATTACAAGATAGGGTAAAAGTATCGTGCCTACTTACCTTATCTTGGATAATTTTTAATAAAGGTTTAGAATCTTGATTGTAAAATTTATTATGCACCCCAGGATGCGGATAACTGGTGCTTACAAATGTTCTGGTAACTGTTGGGTCTATGCCAAGTGCTTGTTTGTTCTCTATGTCTTTTTTATCAAATACTTGAAGATCAGAGCATTGATGCCCTTCTACATCAATAATTTGAATATATTCACCTGCTTTAACTGTATATGATACGGCTGTGGAGTTATTAATTAATATTTCTTTAATTGGTTTTGCTAATGGTTTTGGTAGGGTTGTTTGTTGATTTTTAGATATTTTTTTACGCGCAACATTTACTTGTAATACTGTAGCTGGGTCTTGTTTATCAACTTGCATTTTATCATTAGCAAATGCGCTCAAAAAACACAAGGCATCTTGTGCTGCTTTAAAGTTTGCTAAACTGCCCGCAGGATTATTAGCTGTGAATAACGAATTACTTTGTAATGTATTAGCATTAATTTCATATTTATGGATTAATGTTTGTAATTGCTCATTTGCATCAAAATCTTTAACTTGATTATCATCAACCAAGCCAATAGTAGTTATATCCGCTTTCATTTGTTGGTCAAAAGCAAAAACAGTGCAAGGTTGATTTCCTTCAACATCTATTATATCAACGCTATCACCTTTACTTAGATTAAGCACTAAATTATCGCCGCCGAAAAACTGGTAATTTTCTTGATTGTTATTATTTAACATATATTTACTATCTTATAATTTATTAAAACCATTGATAAACTATACCATACTCTAATAAAACTTTCGCATTTTTTTTAAAATACTTTTTTTAAAATACTTTTTTAAAATCTATTATTATGTGTGAGTAGGACTGTTAATTTTCAAAAAAACTCTATTTTTAATAAAAACATTTTTAACTATATTTTTGTGTATATAATAGCGAACCATTGTATGGATTATAATTAGTCAAGAGTAAATATCTAACATTATTTTAATAGGGCTAATAATCTTTATAAGGCATAAACTAAAGATTTACATTTTTATTTTTTTTTGATTTAATTAGGAGGTATTATGGAACAGCAACTATTAGAGTTAGTTGAAACTGTGAAGCAATTAACTGCAAGTACACAGGTAACTAACACCATGTTTGCAGAAATGTATTATTATGTAACAATAGCACTTATGATGATTATTCACGCTGGCTTTTTATGCTATGAAATGGGAGCAACGCGTCAGAAAAATGTGCTTTCTTCTGGTATAAAAAATATCTTGGCGTTTGCCTTTGTTATCATAACATTTTATTTTTTCGGTTGGTGGGTATACTGGGCATTTCCTACAGGTGTAGGCTTATCAGTCGGCGCTGCTGGAATATCTGGTGCGGCATACGCTAATTCAATTTCTTTAGCGTGGGGCGAAGCTGCACAGTATATGGGACCTAACATTGGCGATTGGGCATCTGGTGTTTTTTGGGGAGCATTTGCATTATTTGCTGCAACCACTGCTTCTATTATGTCTGGGGCTCTTATTGAGCGTATCCAAACCGTTGGCTTTGTTATTCTTGCTATTGTTCTTGGATCGTTTGCTTGGGTTCTTGCAGCTGCTTGGGGTTGGCATGCTGATGGTTGGTTAGTCACTAATTTTGGAGTACACGACTTTGGGGCGGCTGGTTTGGTACATGCTGTTGCTGGTTTCTTTGCTTTGGGTGTTTTAATTAATTTAGGTCCGCGTATCGGTAAATTTAACGCTGATGGATCTGCCAATGATATTTTTGGTCACAACACGCCATTATCGATTATCGGCTTGATGCTAATTCTTGTCGGTTTCTTTGGCTTTTTGATGGCTTGTATTATTTTACCTGGTGAAGCATGGAGTTGGTTTGCTGATAAAGGTGCTACCATTTATGGCACTCCTATTACTCTGTCTTCTTTAGCTTTTAATATTGTTATTGCTATTTCTGGTGGTATTATTGGTGCTTGGATTATAACAAAAGATCCTTTCTGGATGATGTCAGGTGCTTTAGCTGGTATTATTGCTACCGCATCAGGGTTGGATATTTATTTCCCTGCACTTACATTTGTTATTGCCCTAAGTGCTGGTATTATTTTGCAACCGTGTGCTAGAGTTTTAGAACGATTTGGTATTGATGATGCCGTTGGTGCAGTAACGGTACATGGAACTATCGGTTTATACGGTGTAATATTATTAGGCATATTTGGTGCTGGTTATCCAAGTTTACAAGGTGCCGAAGGCGTGCCAACAATTTCCCTTTGGGGGCAAATTATTGGTGCATTTGTTTTCTTTCTGCTTGGTTTTATACCTGGTTATGTTGTGTCATGGATATTGAAAAAAATGAATATGTTACGCATTCCAAAAGATGTTGAACTAGCAGGTCTTGATGTTGTTAAAGTACCGATTGGTGCATACCCTGAAGGTATAACAGAATCAAAAAAACCAAATAAATAAATAAAGGAGAATATTATGGGATTTCCATTTGATCAAGCAACTTGGGATGTAGTAACAGGTGCTATGTTTATGGGTTGGGGCGGTGCACTGCCCGGATTTTATACTTTTGTTGGAGTAGTTGCATGTATTGTAATTCTTTGGATGGGTAATACATCTGAAAAAGTTAAGTATGAAAAATACACTAGCTCAAAATAAATAACCTTTTGCTGGGTGTGATTTGATCATGCCCAGCAATATTTTTATCTACGGGTTATTGGTATTAAGTTAGCATTTTAAACCGTATTAAAATAAATAATTATCAGCGCTTTTGTTAGTGTTGGTGTTTTTTTTTGAAATGATGTAAATTAGATAAAATGTTGCTGATTTTTGTTGAAAAACTTAGCAAAGTGCTATTTTTTTGCATTTCTAAAACAATTTTAATTTAGAAAGTTTTTAAGTATTAATTAAAAAAAAGGTATAAATATGATAATTGATGGTAAAAAAATCAGTGATGAGTTATGCACAAAAATTGCAAAAAAAGTTAATGGATTAAGTAGCAAACCCGGTTTAGTGGTTATTTTAGTGGGCGAAGATCCAGCATCTAAAGTATATGTTAATAAAAAACAAAATGCCTGTAAAAAAGTTGGATTTTATTCTGAAAAAGTAGTTAATTCTGAGGATATTTCCGAGCAAGAATTACTTGCTCAAATTGAGAAATTTAATCAACAAGATAATATTGATGGTATTTTAGTGCAACTTCCACTGCCAAAACATATTAATCCTAAAACTGTTCTTGAAGCTATCAGCCCAGAAAAAGATGTCGATGGTTTTCATTGTAAAAATATAGGGAAGCTTGCTCAAAATCAACCATTTTTAAGACCTTGCACTCCAAAAGGTGTGATGACTTTGTTTGCGGTTAGTAATATAGATGTTGCAGGAAAGGATGTAATTATGATAGGTGCATCACATATAGTTGGCAGGCCTATGGCTCTTGAACTATTTAATTCAGGTGCAACAGTTACTGTTTGTAATAGAAAAACTACAAATTTAATTGACAAAGTAAAAAGAGCAGATATTATTATTGTGGCTGTTGGTATTCCTTATTTTGTTAAAGCTGAATGGGTTAAAGAAAATGCAATAGTAATTGATATAGGTATTAATAGATTAGATAATGGTAAATTAGTTGGTGATGTTGATTTTGATGCCGTTAAAGAAAAAGCATCTTTTATTACCCCGGTGCCGGGAGGTGTTGGTCCGATGACTATAGCCAGTTTACTTGAAAATACTTTGATTTCTTATAAAAATAGAGCTTCTTTAAAAGACTAATATGAATAGAGCTTACAAGATTTTTAACTTTACTTAAACAAATAGTTTTTTATGATAGAATATGCAGAATTTACTTAATTTTAACAGAGATAACTAAATGCCTTTTAATTTATTGAAATACGGTTTGGGAGATAAATATTATGATGCTAAGGCACATTTTACACCAACAAACAAAGCGCTAAAAAGCAGCTATGATGTCGTTATTATAGGCGGAGGAGGTCATGGTGCTGCAATTGCTTATTATCTGGCTAAAGAACACGGCATTACTGATGTTGCTATTTTAGAAAAAAACTATTTAGGCGGCGGAAACACTGGTAGAAATACCGCTGTTTTGCGTTCTAATTATCTCACTGAAGAAGGCATTACATTTTATCGCGATTCTATGAAACTGTATCATGGCCTGAGTGATGAGTTGGGTTATAATATTTTGTGGGAAAACAGAGGGCAGCTCACATTAGCGCATAACGATTCAACTATTCGTAGTTTTCGTTGGCGTGCTGAAATGAACAAACAGTTTGGGGTTCAATCAGAACTGGTAGATTTGGATGAAGTGAGACGCTTAGTGCCAATACTAAATACAAAAGATGATGTTCGTTATCCAATATTAGCTGGTTTATGGCATAAAGATGGCGGCACTGCCAGACATGATGCTGTGGTTTGGGGATATGCAAAAAATGCTTGCGAGCGTGGAGTAGAATTACACCAATTAACTGAAGTAACAGATATAGAAGTCAAAAATGATAAAGCAACTACCGTTATAACATCTAAAGGAAATATTTCTTGTGGCAAAGTGGTTCAAGCAGTTGCAGGATTTAGCTCTATAGTTGCTAAAATGGTAGGCATTGAATTACCAATTCATAGTTATCCTCTGCAAGCAATGGTTACTCAACCTTACAAAGCTTTAATTAACCCACTTGTTAGCTCGCCACAATTACATGTTTATATACAACAAACCTCCAGAGGTGAGATGGTTATTGGTGGAGGGTCTGACCCTTATCCTTTATATAGCACTCGTTCAAGTTTAGAGCTTAAAGAGGGCTTATCATCTGCCGCGGTTGAGTTATTTCCGTTTTTTAAAGAGCTTAATTTGATGCGGCAATGGGCTGGAATAACAGATATGACACCTGATTATAGTCCAATTATGGGCAAAAGTCCGATTAGTAATTATTATTTAGATGCAGGTTGGGGAACTTGGGGCTTCAAAGCAACACCAATTAGCGGTAAAATGATTGCTAATTTGGTCGCGACTGATAAAACTCCAGCATTGATTAAACCTTTTTCTCTAAATAGGTTTGATGATTTTTCTTTGGTTAGCGAGGCTGGGGCAACAGCGGCTGGACATTAATTTAATTAAACATGAGGAGTAAAATTATAATGAACAATTCATTACCAAAATCAGCAGATTATTTAATTATAGGTGCAGGAATGCATGGCTTGTCTACCGCCCTACATTTAGCACAAAAACAATCTGATAAATCAATTGTTGTTATAGATAAAAGCACCCCAGGTGCTGGTGCTACAGGTATTGCCTGCGGTGTTGTTAGAAATAATTATTATCAACCAGCTATGCGTAAGTTAATGGCACACTCAGTTGGCGTTTGGGAAAAATATGCAAAAGAATTGCATTATAATTCTGTTGGCTATATGCAAATTAGCATGGAAAAAATGCACCAAGATGTTGCAACAATTTATCAACAACAACAACAAATTGGCTACAATTCACAATTTATTGAAGGCGAAAAACAATGTGATACATATATGAAAAACCTATTTCATGATTGGCAAGCAACAGGTGTTACTTCAATATTGCACGAGCAGCGAGGTGGTTTTTCGCATAATAAATTAGCTGTAAATGGTTTAGTAAAATTAGCAACTGATGCAGGGGTAACTATTGTTGCAGAAACTGAAGTAACAGCCCTTAAAAGCCAAAATACTAGCGATGCAATTAATATAGTTCAAACCTCTAATGGTGATATTGCTGTTGATCAAGTAGTAGTAGCACCTGGTCCTTGGGTAAAGACATTTTGGGATATGTTAGAGCTGCCTAATTTAATACAAATTAAAGGCAGTGATGGCAAAATGTATGAAAGAGATATGTGGCATTATTGGATGTTACAAGAAGGCGTGTTAGATGTTGATCCAAACATACAAAAAACTAATGATGGAGGCCCATCTCCGGTCTTACATGTTGATTTAGAAGAGCCTCTTTATTCTGATGCAACAGGCAAGTTATTAACAGCAGAGCCTTGGGGTATTTATTACAAACCTGATAACTTTTTTAATGGTATTCAAGGTGGTTTTGCGCCATACGAATTAAAACAACCAGCTGAAAATATTGCAATTGATCCATACGGTCAAAAATCTACTAAATATTTAGTAACAGAAGAATTTATAGATATTTGGTGTTCAGCACTTGCTTTTTGCCAAAAACGATTTGTAGGATTAAGTTCAAAATACAGAAGAGAACCATCAGGTGGATTGGGTTGTTTAACGCCAGATAGTTTTCCAGTTTTTGATAGATTTAAAGATAATGTTTATATAATTGCCGATGCTAATCATGGTTACAAAATGTTAGGCGTTGGAGCTCTTGTTGCTGATGAGCTAACAGGGCAAACTAGTAATTTATTAGAGCCTTTTCGCTTTGATAGATATAAAAAAGGTCAGTTACATCCACTTAGTAACAGCCCCTTTCCTTGGAGTTAGGAATAAATTTTTAGATAATTTAATATGAGGAGATAAATATGACAGATTTAGAAAAACATGTAAATGAAGCAGGTCGTGATAAACTTGTAGAAGAAGTTAGAGATAAAATTAAAGCTTTGGGAGTTACTTATGTATACTATCAATTTGTATCAGTTACAGGGCGTATTGTTGGTAAAGGCATTCCAGCACGACACTGGGAAAGATTAGCAGAAAAAGGCTTTCAGTTAGTTTATGGCTCAACTGCAAATTTATTTATTGATCGTCACGGTGATTATATTGGTTATGGACCTGAAGCTTCTGAGCTTGTTGGTATTCCAGACCCTGATACTTTTTGTCAATTGCCATGGGATAAGAAAGTTGCCCGTGTTTTTTGCAGACTATATAGAAACCGTGAAGAAAGAGATAATCCGGGTGCAGCATTAACATCAGATTGCCGTGGTAACTTACACAGAATGCATAAGGAATTTCAACAACAATATGGGCTAGATATGCGTTGTGGCACAGAGCCAGAGATGATGTGGTTAAAGCGTGATGAAAATGGCAAACCTGATGGTGGCGTTACCAAACCAAATTGTTATCATATTGACCAATTTGAAGAATTGCGCCCAGTATTTATGAAAGTAATTGAATACTCTGAGCAAATGGGGCTTGATATTATTCAAGGAGATCACGAAGATGCACCAGGTCAATTAGAGCTTAACACACAATTTGATGATGTTCTTAGAAATGCTGATCGTTTAACAACATATCGCCAGATTTGTGCGCAAGTGGCTCGTGAGTTTGGTCTGATTGCTTGCTTTATGAGTAAGCCTTTTATGGGCGTTTCTGCCTCAGGTTGTCACCACAATATGTCTTTATGGAAGGGTGGTGAGGATGTTTTTCATCCTGAAATTGCCGCAGGCGATGGCGAACTTCCAGGTATGCCCGGTTGTTTTACTTATAAAGAAGGTGGTGAAAATACATTTATGCCAGACCCTTCTATTGACGAAAAGATGCCGGGTCCTATTGGTCTTAATTCTATTGGTGGTGTTATCAAACATTTACCTGCGCTAACATCAATTGGCTCTTCTACAGTTAATTCTTACCGCCGTCTTTGGGATACAGGATTTTGGGCGCCAATTTTTGCTGATTGGGGTTATCAAAACCGCACTTGCGCGCTGCGCGTATCTGCGCCGGGTCGTTTTGAGTATCGTTCAGTAGATTCAATGGTAAACCCTTACTTGATGGGTTCAGCCTTGTTAAAAGCAATGGGCGATGGTATCGATAATAATATCGAAGCAGGCGAAGCTGAAGAGCGTAATATTTATGAGGCGATGGAAGCAGGTAAAAATGTTAAGAAATTGCCTATGACATTAGGTGAAGCGATGAATGAACTTGCAAACGATGAAGTAATCAAATCTGCAATGCCGGATGAAATGTATAAAGTCTATCGCCACTACAAGAATGACGAGTGGGAAAGATTTAATCATACAGTTACAGATTGGGATTTGGAGACTTATATAGATTGCTTGCCATAGGTTAGTTTTATTAGATTTTTTTGAATGCCCATCTGTATGATGGGCAATTTTTAGCA
Organism: Gammaproteobacteria bacterium; assembly: GCA_965217125.1. Lineage (GTDB taxonomy): Bacteria > Pseudomonadota > Gammaproteobacteria > PS1 > Pseudothioglobaceae > JAAOIF01. Next base: position 198,650 of record OZ244244.1, read on the forward strand.
AAGGAGGTTATTTTTATGTGCGGAATAGCAGGAATTATTCACAAAAAAGCTGGAAAGAGTGTAAATATTGGTGAGCAAATGACATCAATGTTGCAGGCTTTGAAGCATAGAGGTCCAGATTCAACTGGATATGCGATGTATGGAGAAGATAATGGAAACCATATTTTACGATTTAAGGTTGCTGAGGCGGCTGACTTAGAAGGTAGTTACGATATACATGCTGATATCAAACAACGACTTGAATTAGTAGGCAGTCGTCTTACAGAATTAGGCGCTAAAATTATAGATAAGCAAAGCCCAACAGAATATTCACATCGTTATGAGATTGAATTCTCTGGTGATATGAAAAAAGTAGTGGATTTTATTGAAGATATTGAAGGCGTTGAAATTCTATCTATTGGTAATTCCCTAGAATTGGTTAAAGATTTAGGAGATGCGTCTATTGTTGCAAATAAATATAGTCTAAATAACTTTAATGGCACGCATGGAATTGGACACACTAGAATGGCAACCGAATCAGATGTAGATATTCGTTCTGCTCATCCTTATTGGGCATATCCATTTAGCGATGTATCAGTTGTTCATAATGGACAACTTACAAATTATTGGACTAACAGGCGAGCACTTGAGCGTAGTGGGCATCGTTTTTCATCTGACTGTGATTCAGAACTCATCGCAGTTTATATAGCAGATAAGATGAATCAAGGCGATGATTTAGAGACAGCAATGAAAGATTCAATTGAATACTTAGATGGTGTTTTTACTTACTTAGTAGCTACTAAAGATCAACTTGGTATGGCTAAGGATGTTATGGCTGCAAAACCAATGGTTGTTTATGAAGGCGATGATATTATTGCACTTGCTTCAGAAGAAGTTGCAATTAGAACATTATTTGATCATCGTATTGAAACATTTGACCCTTATCATGGAGAGGTAAAAGTATGGCAACACTAAATAACAAAAAGTCTTATGAAATGGGACTACACAAAGAGCAATTAAAAGGAAGAACTCAACAACGATTTTTTTCAATTGATGAAAGTGAAAATTTAACATATTTTCATTCATTTGATGTTGATACTAACAAAAGCGCAACAATTGATGCACTTGAAATGACACCAAAACAAATTAATCGTAGCATCAGAGAATTAATGAAACAAGGTATAGGAGATATTACCGTTGATAACCCTATGTCAAGACATGGCGTTGGCGTTGGTATCTTAAATCGCCTTAATTTAACTTTTTCAGATAGTTTGGGTTATTTTGGTTGTGGTTTAATTGATGGACCTAATATACATATTAAAGGTCGCGTTGGTTGGTCATGTGCTGAAAATATGATGGCTGGAACTGTGGTAATTGATGGCAATGCTGGATCAACTTTTGGTGCTGCAATTCGTGGTGGTGACTTAGTATGCAAGGGAAGCGTTGGTGCTCGCACTGGAATCGACCAAAAAGGAGGAACAATTCTTGTTGGTGGAAAAACAGGCGCATTCTCAGGCTTTATGATGCAGCGCGGTCGTATGATTATTTGCGGTGATGCTGGAATGAACTTAGGTGATTCAATGTATGACGGCACTATTTATGTTGGTGGTGAAGTTGAAGAATTAGGCGTTGATTGCGTTCCCGGTGAGATGACAGAGCTTGATGTTCGTTACCTGACTTCTAAATTAGACATATATGGCATTAAAACCCCTAAAGGTGTTGAAAAAATGCAAAAGTTTGTTTCTGGTAAGCAGTTATGGAATTACGATAATTTAGAACCAAGTGAGAAAAAAATGGTTCTTTAATAGGACTTTTAACTAAATTAAATTATAAGGAGATATTATGAGTGATTCAGAAAATCAATACCATTTAGGTAAAAGTTTCATCTTTCCTAAAGAAGTAATAAACGATATTCATATCAAATCTGATTTGGGTAGATACAGAATGAGAGGATTCTCTCTTTTTAAAAAGATTCCAACTTGGGATGATTTAACTTTTATGCCGGGAACGCTAACTCGTTTTGTTATTGAAGGTTATAGAGAAAAGTGCTTAACTAAAACTATTATAGGTCCACAAGCGCCAAGACCATTAGAGTTAGATATTCCAATTTATATTACTGGAATGAGCTTTGGAGCTTTGAGTTATGAAGCTAAAACCGCTTTAGCGCGTGGTGCTACTATGGCAGGGACTGCTACTTGTTCTGGAGAAGGAGGTATGATTCCAGATGAAAGGCGTTATTCTAGTAAATGGTTTTATCAATGTATTCAATCGCGTTACGGCTTTAACCCTAACCATTTACGCTTAGCAGATAGTGTAGAGTTTTTTATTGGCCAAGGTTGTAAAGTTGGATTAGGTGGCCATTTAATGGGGCAAAAAGTAACCGATCAAATTGCTGAGATGCGCTCGCTGCCAGCCGGTATTGACCAACGCTCTCCAGCAAGACATCCTGATTGGTTAGGGCCAGATGATTTAGCGCTTAAAATTGAAGAAATTCGTGAAGCAACAGATGGTCAAATTCCTATTCAATTAAAATTAGGAGCTGCTCGTGTTTATGATGATGTTCGTATGGCTGCTAAAACTGGTTGTGATAGTATCTACATTGATGGTATGGAGGGTGGAACAGGAGCCGGGCCTCACTTAGCAACAGAAGAAACTGGTGTCCCTGGTATTGCTGCCATTCGTCAAGCTCGCAAAGCTATTGATGATGTTGGTATGACTGGAAAAATATCTTTAGTTTATGCTGGCGGTATTCGTAATGGTGGTGATGTTGCTAAAGCAATAGCCTTAGGTGCTGATGCAATTGCTATTGGTCATTCTGCTTTAATGGCACTTAACTGTAATAGAGATATCCCAGAAGCAGATTACGAAAAAGAAATGGGTGTTAAAGCAGGTGAATGTTATCACTGTCATACCGGTCGTTGCCCAGTTGGTGTTGCAACTCAAGACCCAGAGCTAAGAAAACGGCTTGACCCTGATGCAGCCTCAGAACGAGTATATAACTTTCTACATACATTAGCAATTGAGTGTCAAATGATGGCGCGTGCTTGTGGTAAAACAAATGTTCATTCATTAGAGCCAGAAGATTTAGCTGCTTTAACTATGGAGGCTTCAGCTTGTGCACAGGTTCCTATTGCAGGGTCTCAACATACAGTTGGTCGCCCTGATATGACACGATTTTAAAATAAGGAGTAATTATGAGTAATAAACAACAAAAATCTGTGGTTGGAGACGGTGGCTTAGATACTAACCGCGAGCAAGAAATTGGACAACATATTGGTTATAGATATGATGTAAATTTAGTTCCTGACCTTAAATTTATAACGCCTTTTTTACAATCCTACATTGACAAAATGGGTTGGAAAGACCTTAATTGGTTAGAAGATGTTCATATGGGTTATGAAGCAGATCAGGCAGCAGTTTTTGATAGAAATATTAATGGTTGGGTAACTGTGCCTGATAATATAAAATTGCCTGATAATCAACAACAGCGAGATATGATTGCACGAGAATTACTGATTAAATTTCAAATGTCACAAAATCATCCAATGATTGATTTAAACAACGCTTATCGCAAATTTTAATAAGTGAAATTATGAAACAATTATTATGTCCTTTGAATGGGTTGCGTAATATTTCAGAGTTCACTTATGGTGGTGAAGTTGAAACTATGCCAAACCCTGATGAAGCTAGTGCTAAACAGTGGTCAAATTATATATTTTATCATCATAACGATATTGCAGTAGTTACAGAATGGTGGTGTCATACTGCGACTAGTTATTGGTTTATAGTGCAAAGACATACCATGACTGATGAAATTGTTAAAACATTTGACTCTAGTGAGTTATTTCCTTAGGAGTCTATAAAAATGAGTAATAACAGATTGCCAGAGCCGTTTGGTAGTGAAATTAATCGTAATCAGCCTATTAATTTTAACTTTGAAGGCAAAACCTATCAAGGGTTTGCAGGAGATAATGTTGCTAGTGCATTACTTGCAAATGGACAAAAAATAATTTCACGATCATTCAAATATCATCGTCCTCGTGGTATTTTAAGTATGACCGGACAAGATGCTAATACTTTAGTGCAATTAGCAAGTGAAGCTAATGTGGCTGCTGATAAATTATTAATAAAAGATAATTTGCAAGTCAGTGGGCAACACTACATGGGCAGTTTAGCAAAAGATAGGCTTAGTTTTATTGGAAAATTATCAAGATTTCTACCCGTTGGTTTTTACTACAAAGCATTTTATAGTGGTAATAGTTGGGACAAAAGATGGCAAAATATTTTTCGTAAGTTTACCGGATTAGGAGTTATTAATCCGAAAAACGAAGGTGCTTACTACGATAAACAATACCTATTTTATGATGCTGTTGTTGTTGGCGGCGGAGTTAGCGGGCTGCAAACTGCACTTAATTTAGCAAAAGAAAAAATTAGTGTTCTTTTAGTAGATGAAAATGCTAAATTAGGCGGTGCATTAAATTATGCACGCTTTGATGTAGATGGCGAATTAGCCAGCAGATTATGTCAGGACTTAGTTAAAGAAATTAATAATAATAAACAAATTACAGTTATGACAGATGCTACTTGTAATTCAGTTTATAGTGATAATTGGTTGTCAATTATTCAGTATAAAAGAATGTATAAAGTAAGGGCAAAACAATTATTATTAGCAACTGGTGTATTTGTTCAACCTTTAATTTTTCACAACAATGACTTGCCCGGCATTATGCTGACAACAGCAGCACAAAGATTAATGCGACAATACGCTGTAAAACCTGGTAGCGTTGCAGTTGTGGCAACAGTAAATGATGATGATTATGCAACAGCACTGGATTTATTAGATGCAGGTATAGAAGTTGCTGGTGTTGTTGATTTGCGAGACCAGCCTAGCGCCTCAGATTTTGCCCTAAAAGTAAAAAGTAGGGGAGTAAAAATATATAATAATCATACTATTTTTTCAGCAAAGGCTAATGCTTGTGGAACTCTTGCTGGTGTTAATATTAGAGAAATAATAAATGATGGTGAATGTATAGATACAGGAGACGATATAACTTGTGATTTATTATGTATGAATGGTGGTTATATGCCAGCTTATCAGTTACCATGTTTTTTGGGGGCAAGCTTAGGTTTTGATGAAAATAGCAATCTCTTTGTTATTGAAAATCTAGCTAACAACTGTTACTTAGTGGGCAGCGTTAATAATGCTGATACACTTACTGTCAGTAAAAATCAGGCTAGTTATTTTGCAACTAAAGCACTATTAGAATTAGGCATTAAAAACAACATATCTTTGACGGAAAAAGACTTAAAACCTGAGCATAATGCCAACTTTGTGCTACCAATATTTAAACATCCTAAAACTAAAGAATTTATTGATTATGATGAAGACCTGCAAATATGTGATATTGTCAATGCCGTTAAAGAAGGTTATGAAAACATACAGTTAGTTAAACGCTTTTCTACTTTAGGTATGGGGCCTTCTCAAGGTCGTTTTTCAGCATTTATGAGCGCTTATCTTGTGGCTAGTTTAGATAAAAATCGTAGCATTGGTTTTGTTGGTGTAACTACAGCCAGACCTCCTTATACGGTCGAAAAAATAGGGCATCAAGCAGGCAGAAGTTTTTTTCCAGAAAGACATAGCAGTATGCACCACAGACATTTACAAGCTGGCGCACAACCATTGTTAGCTGGTGTTTGGATTCGTCCAGCTTATTATGGCACTAAAGATAAAATGGCAGAGTGTATTAAAAATGAAAGCTTAGCTGTGCATAATAATGTAGGCATTGTTGATGTTTCCACTTTAGGCGGCATTGAAGTAAGAGGCCCTGATGCAGCTGAATTTATTAACCGTATGTATACTTGGAATTTTCTCAAACAACCAGTAGGAAAAGCGCGCTATGCCCTACTTACTAATGAAGCAGGAGTGGTAATTGATGATGGCGTTGCTTGTCGTTTTAATGACCAGCATTTTTATGTAACAGCTACTACAGGTGGAGTTGATAATGTTTATCTACAATTTTTAAAATGGAATTCTATGTGGCGTCTTAATATAGATATTGCTAATGTTACTTCTGCTTGGTGTGGGGTTAATGTTGCAGGTCCTAACTCACGCAAAGTATTAGCTAAAATTTGTAATGATGTCGATCTTTCAGCCGAAGCATTTCCTTATGTTGGCGTGCGTCAAGGGCATGTTGCTGGCATACAAGCTAGACTTATAAGAGTAGGTTTTGTAGGAGAATTAGGCTATGAAATACATGTCGCCCAACATCAAGGCGAAGCTTTGTGGGATGCTTTGCTTGCTGCTGGTGAATCATTTGGAATAAAACCTTTTGGAATCGAAACTCAACGCCTACTTAGGCTGGAAAAAGGCCATGTTATTATTAGTCAAGATACAGACTCAGTTACCTACCCAGAAGAAATTAATATGAGTTGGGCAGTAGGCAATAAAAAACCGTTTTTCATTGGACAAAAATCTATCAAAATTTATAATGATAAAAAACCAATAAGAAAATTAATAGGTTTTGAAGTGTTAGATAATGATGCGCCAACACCTAAAGAAAACCATTTGTGTTTTGACTTAAATGAGAAGTTATCAGGTCGGGTAACATCATGTTCGCACTCAGCTATTTTAGCAAAAACAATTGGTATGGCCTATGTAAGCCCTGAATTTTTTGAAGTTAATACACAATTTCAAATTCGTTGTGATGGTGGGGTATATGCAAAAGTTAAAACTGTAGCTATGCCTTTTTATGACCCCGAAAATAAACGCCAGGAAATGTAGAAAATGATAAATAAAAGTATGTTACATAACTATCATCAGCAGCATAATGCTGATTTTATAGAATTAGAAAATGATTGTTTTGTAGTAGGGCAATATAATAATTTAGAGCAAGAAAAACAACAATATACTAATCTTGCTTTAATTGACTTAACAACTTTAACAAGAATAGGGTTTAAAGGCAATGATACGCCAGCGTGGTTAATGCAGCAAAAAATTAAGTTGCCTGAAAAACCTAATAGTGCAATTCGTTTAACAGATGGAACTTTGTTAGCCAAATTATCTTTTAATGAATATTTGTTTTTAAATAATTTAAACAATAACTCAAGCAGTTGTAAAACATTAGAAAACTCTTGGAAAATGGAAAATGATAAATTATGTTATAAATTGCATCGCAATCACAGCCATAGTTATTTTTTATTAACCGGCAAGCATAGTGTTATGCTTATGTCTAAGATTTGTGGTGTAGATTTAGCAGATTCACATTTTCCAACGCATAGTGTTGCCCAAACATCTGTAGCACGCCTTAATACCATTATAATAAAAGATAATATTGCCGATACAACAGTATTTCATTTGCTGTTTGATTCAGCCTCAGCAGAATATATGTGGCACTGTTTATTGGACGCTATGCAAGAGTTTTCAGGTAAGATAATTGGAATTAACTCAATTATTAATTCAAAAAAATAACTTATGAAAATTATAGTACTTCAACACATTCCTATCGAAGACCCCGGCTATATCAAAACATTATTAGCACAAGACAAATGTGAGTTAACTACAATTGAGTTAGATCGTGGTGAAAAAATACCTGATAATTTACAACAATTTGATGCAATGTTATGTATGGGCGGCCCTATGGATACTTGGATGACTGATGATTATCCTTGGCTTAGTGATGAAAAAAAACGAATTAAAGAATTTGTTTGCACTCTTGAAAAACCTTTTTTGGGTTTTTGTCTGGGAGCTCAATTATTGGGTGAGGTTTTGGGCGGTAGGGTTGTAAAATCAAGCCCTTCAGAAATTGGAGTATTGGATATTAAGTTTAATCAAAATAGTAATAATGATTTATTATTTAGTGATTTTGAGCAAACAATTAAAGCAGTTCAATGGCATTCGTATGAAGTTAAAGGCTTAGAGGAAAACCCTAATGTTACGGTGTTAGCATCTTCAGCTACTACTAAATATCAAATTTTTCGATACCGACACAATGCCTATGGAATTCAATTTCATATTGAAGTAGAAAAGCATACGATTAAACAGTGGGCACAGGTTGCAGAATACAAAAATGCCTTAATAGCTAATCTTGGTCAAAATGCTATATTTGATTTTGATAAACTTGTAAAAATAAATATGAATAGTATGAATGCAAATTGCAAAATTTTATATAAAAAATTTAAAAAATTAATTCATATTTGAATTTAGGCATTAAAAACACAAAATCAGCCAGATTTTAGCGTGGTTTTTTTAAAAGAAGATTTTGCCTTGTTATTTATATGTATCTAAATAACCCTTCAACTGTGCGCTTGTTTTTCTGCCCTCAATTGCATCACTAGCAATGGTAGTATGTAAATTGTTAGCATTAGAGTTTAGTAAATATTTAAAGATAATCAATCCATCGTTAGGGGCATTAATAGTCTTATTGCCATCAACATCTAAAATAGTTCCTGCATCATCTAAATAAGCCTTCAGCTGTGCGCTTGTTTTTCTGCCCTCCATTGCATCACTAGCAATGGTAGTATGTAAATTGTTAGCATTAGAGTTTAGTAAATATTTAAAGATAATCAATCCATCATTAGGGGCATTAACAGTCCCATTGCCATCAATATCTAAGGAAAAAGTTATGGCAGCTGGATTAACGGTAATGCTAAGGGTGGCTGAATCACTGTTAGTTACATTTGTAGCAGTAATTGTGTATATCATTGCTGTAGCACTAGCACTTGGGGTGCCTGAGATAGATCCAGTAGCAGTATCAAAAGATAAATTATTAGTAATTGCTGGCGCAATAGAATATAAATCAGCAACTCCTCCAGTATTTGTAGCACTTATATCAACATATATTCCAACAACAGCAGTAATAGTAGTGGTTGAAAGACTAATATTTGGAGCTTTTGGATTGACGGTAATATTAAGCGTTGCTGTGCTATTGCCGCTTACATTACTGGCAGTAATTGTCCATTGAGCATTAGTTGCAGCATTAGCAGGTGTTCCTGAAATAGTTCCAGTCTCAGTGCTAAAAGACAGACCAACATTAAGCGCTGGTGAGATAGCATAAGAAGTAGCAGTTCCTCCAGAGTTTATAACTGTTATATCGCTAATAGCTCTTCCAGCAGTGGCAGTAATAGTAGTGGTTGAAAGGCTAATATCTGGGGCAGCTGGATTAACAGTAATCTCAACGGTTGCTGTGCTATTGCCGCTTACATTGCTGGCAGTAATTGTATATACAACATTAGTTGCAGCATTAGCAGGTGTTCCTGAAATAGTGCCATCAGTAGTATCAAAAGATAGAGCATTATCAATTGCTGGTGATATAGAATATGTTGCATCTCCGCCAGAATTTGTAACTGTTATATCGCTAATAGCACTGCCGGCAGTGGCAGTAATAGTAGTAGTTGAAAGACTAATACTTGGAGCTTCTATATTGACAGTAATACTAAGGGTGGCTGAATCACTGTTAGTTACATTGCTGGCAGTGATTGTATATACTTGTAGTGTTGCGGTGGTGTTTGGAGTTCCTGAAATAGTTCCATCAGTAGTGGCAAAAGATAGACCTTCGCTAAGTGCTGGTGAGATAGAATAAGTGGCAGTTCCACCATCATTGCTAACTGTTATAGCAGTAATAGCCGTTGCAACACTGGCAACAACAGTAGTGGTTGAAAGGCTAATATCTGGGGCAGCTGGATTGACAGTAATATTAAGGATGGCTACATCAGTGTCAGTTATATTTGTGGCAGTAATTACATATAATTGTTGTGTTGCGGGGGTGCTTGGGGTTCCTGAAATAGTTCCATCAGCGGTATTAAAAGATAGACCGTTATTAAGTGCTGGTGATATAGAATATGTTGCATCTCCGCCAGAATTTGTAACTGTTATATTGTTAATGGCACTGCCGGCAGTGACAGTAATATCAGTGGCTGAAAGACTAATATTTGGAGCTTTTGGATTAACAGTAATATTAAGCGTTGCTGTGCTATTGCCGCCTATATTACTGGCAGTAACTGTATATACAACATTAGTTGCAGCATTAGCAGGTATTCCCGAAATAGTTCCATCAGTAGTATCAAAAGATAGACCATTATCAATTGCTGGTGATATAGAATATGTTGCATCTCCGCCAGAATTTGTAACTGTTATATCGCTAATAGCACTGTCGGCAGTAGCAGTAAGAGTAGAAACTGAAAGGCTAATACTTGGAGCAAAAATTATATTAATAGTAATAGTTGCTGTAGCAGTTAAACTGCTATCAGACACTTGAACTACTAATTGTTGAGTAGCAAGTTGAGTATTATCTGCTACAGTAATTTCTCCACTGCTACTGCCAATAGCAAAAGCGCCATTGCCAGATGTTATAGTAAAAGCAAGAGTATCTCCATTCACATCATAGGCTGTTACTGTGCCTACACTATATCCATTCGCTGCTGTGCTTGAAATAGCAAAAATAGCATCATCTATTGTTGGAGCGGTAGGTGTGGCAGAATTAACTCTAACATTAATAGTTACCGTAGTGCTATTATTGTTGTCATCGGTTAAAATTATATTAAGGGTTGTAGTTCCAAAAGATCCTGCTGCTGGTTTATAAGTAACGGTGGTGCTGCTAACACCAGCATTAGTTGTGTTATTATTAGTAAAAGCAACTATGCCGTTGCCAGTGCTATTAGTGTATGACCAAGTTATATTATCACTGTCTAAATCAAAACCAGTAAGTTTTACTACTTCTGTAGCAGCTGAATCTTGGTCAATAGAAAAATTATAAGAATTTAATTTAGGCAAGCCTGATGGCAGTTCGAAAAAGCCGTCATCTATAGCGCCAGCGCCTACATCATTACAACCTCTATCATTAAAGCGGCTATCATCTTGATAACGCAAACAAGCAACAGCATTATTATCAGCAAAAAAACCACTATTACCGCCATTAAAACTAAAATCATAATGCCCTGGTGCAATTTGCTCTCCACTATTACCATCATCAGGGACGCTATCAAACAAAATAAAATCGCCCAATACAGAATACCAACTATCAACACTGCCTGCTATACCAAAGCCGGTTTCAGTGCCTGATGCTACGCCTAAATATGTATCAAACGAGCCACCTGATAAAGTATTAAAGAAAAGTCGTTCTTGTTCGCTGTCAATAATTGCAATATGAGCATCAGTATTAAAAGATGATTGTAAGGCAACAAAATCAGCAAAATTAGCGCCAGTATCATTATTAACACTAAAATATAGGCTACCACCAAATACTGCTGCATCATTTTTATAGTCGTATTTTCTACTTATAGTATCAGTAATAGCATCAATATAAGTGGCAATATCTTGTGAAATTATTGGGGTTTTATTAGCTTGATTAACTATAACTGTTAGTGTTTTGCTAGTAACATCATTATTTTCATCAGTTAGGGTTATTGTAATAGTGCCAGTGCCTGTGGCGTCAGGGATGATAGTAAAATAAAGTGTGGCTGTTTGCTCAGTGCTACTTAAAGTAGCAGTGGAGATAATAGAACTATCAGAAAACGATACTACAGGCGCTGGATTAGTGGTGAATATGCCGCCAGTAGCACTAACAGCAAAGTTTGCATTAGCAGAGATATTATCCTTATCAATAATCTCAGTTATATTAACTTGATGACGAATAGTATTAGCGGCATTTTCAGTTAAAGTAATATCTGTTTCCGTTATATTAAAAGTAGGATTGGTAACTATATTTATGCTTATGTCTTGGGTGGTTGTGTCAAAAGTATTAGCGGCTGAGATTGTGATATTATAAATATTTGCAGCAGCATCAGTGGTTGAAAAAACTGGGGCAGTATTAAATGCTAAAACACCGTCTGCTGTAAGAGTAAATGCTGCTGCATTTGTGCCTGTTATGCTTGCTGAGAAAGTAACTGTTCCATTTCCATTAGTTGCACTCAATGTTGCTACAGCTGTTGTGTTTTCTAATACACTAAATGTGTTAGCAGAGCTTATTACTGGTGCTTCGTTTGCATCATTATTAACAGTAATAGTAAAATCTTTTGAAAAAGTTTTGCCACCTTCGTCAGTTGTGGTAACACTAATAATATATGAAGATTGTGTTTCATAATCAAAACTAATAGCAGCTGTTAAAGTGCCATTAGCAGAAAGCGTAAAATTTGCAGTATTATTATTTAAAGCATAAGTATGAGTTCCAAAAAAATCTTCATCAGTTGTTGAAAAAGCTCCTATAACTACTCCAGCCCCAGCATTTTCATCAATACTATTAGTTAAAAGAGTTATATCTGTTGGCGCGTCATTCTCATCAGTAATAGTAACTGTCCATGACTGAGTGGCAGTAGCAGCGTTTCCATCCCCATCAATAGCAGTTAAAACAACAACATAGATATTATCCATATCGGTATCAACAGGATTTTCAAAATCTCTGGCTACCATACTAATAACTCCAGCGGCATTAACTGAAAAACCAGCAGCATCATCTCCTGACAAAGTATAAGTAACAGTCCCGATCGGGGCATCTCCAGTTAAAGTAATAGTTGCAGAATAAGTTGTATTTTCTGCAATAGTATTGGTAATTGTTGCAATAGTAAAAGTTGCTGTTTCTATTACATCATTAATTGTAATAATAAAATCTTCTGAATAAGAATTATTATCTTTATCGGTTGTTGTAATATTAACGCTATATGAAGATTTTTCTTCATGATCAAATACAACATCAGCTATTAAATTATCACCAGAAATTGAGAAAAATTGTTCATCAATATCAAGAATTAGCGTTCTATTAGGAACTATTGCTATACCAATTTGATTTAAAACCCTGTTAAAGCCAATCAATGTTGCTCCATTATAAATATCAGGCCAGGTGTTTAATCGGATTGTTCCATAATAATACCCATCAGTAACAACCGAAGCAGAAACTCCAGTAGTGCCGGTCATAGTATTTATAGCAGCCGCTAACTTACTGGCAGGATATCTGGGTGCATTGGGATTGAGTATTATAGTAGCTATAGTATGAGTTCCACCATTAACATCTTCTATTATAAAATTATCTTCAGTCCTAGGAACAGAACCAAGTTCATATTCTAAATCAAATTCAAAATAATGATTGGTCAAAGTATAAGTATGAGTCCCATTATCAGGGTCTTCTGTTGAAAGCGTTCCAATTATTCCAGTAGCGGAATTTTCAGCTATGCTGCTTGATGAAAGAGTTATATCTGTTGGAATATCATCTTCGTCAGTAATAGTAATTGAAAAAATCTTATAATTGCTATTTCCGTCCTCATCAGCAACAGATAAATAAACATTATAAATATTATCACCATCTTCATCAATAGGATTTTCAAAATCTTTTGCCGTCATACTAACAATTCCATTAGCATTAACTGAAAAATAATCAACATCATAATATGACAAATTATAAGTAATATTGCCGATTGGTGCATCTCTAGTTAAAACAACAGCTTGAGAATAAGCTACATTTTCTGCAATACTTGTATCATCAACTCCTGCGATACCAAAATTTGATATTTCTATTACATCAGTAATAGTAACTATCCATGATTGACTATAGGTATTTTCAGCATCAGTGGCAGTTAAAGTAACTTCATAAGTATTATTAGTATCTGCGTCTTTAGGGTTTTCAAAATTTCTGGCTATCATGCTAACAACTCCATTAGCAGCATTAACTGAAAAATCATCAGCATCAACTCCTGATAAACTATAAGTAGCAGTCCCGATTAGATTTTCTCCAGTTAAAGTAATAGCTGGATTAGAATAAGCTATATTTTCTGCAATACTTATATTATCAATTGTTGGGATAATAATGGTTACATTAGTAATAGTAACTGTCCATGATTGACTATGAGTATTTTCATCCTCATCAGTAGCAATTAAAGTAACTTCATAAGTATTATTAGTATCAGCATCCTCAGGATTTTCAAAATCTCTGGCTATCATGCTAACAACTCCATTAGCAGCATCAACTGAAAAATCATCAACATCAATTCCTGATAAAGTATAAGTAACATTTCCTATTGGAGTGCCTCCAGCTAAAGTAATAGCCGGATTAGAATAAGCTATATTTTCTGCAATACTTATATTATCAATTGTTGGGATAGTAAAATTTGCCACTTTTGTTACATCAGTAATAGCAACTGTCCATGATTGAGTAGCAGAGTTTGCATCATCATCAGTAGCGATTAAAGTAATTTCATAAATATTGTTAGTATCGTCATCTTTAGGATTTTCAAAATCTCTGGCTACCATGCTAACAACTCCAGTAGTAGCATTAACTGAAAAATCAGCAGCATCAACTCCTGATAAACTATAAATAACATTTCCTATTGGAGTGTCTCCAGTTAAAGTAATAGCTGGATTAGCATAAGCTGTATTTTCTGCAATACTTATATCATCAATTGTTGGGATAATAATGGTTACATTAGTAATAGTAACTGTCCATGATTGACTATGGGTATTTTCATCCTCATCAGTAGCAATTAAAGTAATTTCATAAATATTGTTAGTATCGTCATCTTTAGGGTTTTCAAAATCTCTGGCTACCATGCTAACAACTCCGGTAGCAGCATTAACTGAAAAATCAGCAGCATCAACTCCTGATAAACTATAAATAACATTTCCTATTGGAGTTTCTCCAGTTAAAGTAATAGCTGAATTAGCATAAGCTGTATTTTCTGCAATATTTACATCATCAATTGTTGGAATAGTAAAATTTGCCACTTCTATTACATCAGTAATGCTAACTGTCCATGACTGAGTGGCATTTTTGCCATCAGCACTGGCAGTTAAAGTAAGCTCATAAATATTATTAGTATCAAAATCATCAGGGTTTTCAAAATCTCTGGCTACCATACTAACAACTCCAGCAGCATTAACTGAAAAATCAGCAGCATCAGCCGCTGATAAACTATAACTAACAGCGCCGATTGTAGTATCCCCAGTTAAAACAATAGTTTCAGAATAGGCTGTATTTTCACCAATACTTTTATCAGTAATTGCTTGAATAGCAAATGGCGTGTCAGTAACGCTAACTGTCCATGATTGAGTGGCAGCGTTTGCATCATCATCAGTAGCAATTAAAGTAACTTCATAAGTATTATTAGTATCGGAATCATCAGGATTTTCAAAATCTCTGGCTACCATGCTAACAACTCCAGTAGCAGCATTAACTGAAAAATCAGCAGCATCAGCCGCTGATAAACTATAAGTAACAGTGCCGATTGGCGCATCTCCAGCTAAAATAATGGCTGAATTAGCATAAGCTGTATTTTCTGCAATATTTACATCATCAATTGTTGGAATAGTAAAAGTTGCCACTTCTATTACATCAGCAATGCTAACTGTCAATGATTGAGTAGCAGAGTTTGCATCATCATCAGTAGCAATTAAAGTAATTTCATAAATATTGTTAGTATCGTCATCATCAGGATTTTCAAAATCTCTGGCTACCATACTAACAACTCCAGTAGTAGCATTAACTGAAAAATCAGCAGCATCAACTCCTGATAAACTATAAATAACATTTCCTATTGGAGTGTCTCCAGTTAAAGTAATAGCTGAATTAGCATAAGCTGTATTTTCTGCAATACTTATATTATCAATTGTTGGGATAATAAAATTTGCCACTTCTATTACATCAGCAATGCTAACTGTCCATGACTGAGTGGCACTTTTGCCATCAGCGATAGCAGTTAAAGTAATCTCATAAACATTATTAGTATCATCATCAACAGGGTTTTCAAAATCTCTGGCTACCATGCTAACAACTCCGGTAGCAGAATTAACTGAAAAATCAGCAGCATCAACTCCTGATAAACTATAACTAACAGTGCCGATTGTAGTATCCCCAGTTAAAACAATAGTTTCGGCTATAGAATAGGCTGTATTTTCACCAATACTTTTATCAGTAATTGCTTGAATAGCAAATGGCGTATCAGTAACGTTAACTGTCAATGATTGAGTAGCAGAGTTTGCATCCTCATCAGTAGCAATTAAAGTAATTTCATAAATATTATCAGTATCCTCATCAACAGGATTTTCAAAATCTCTGGCTACCATACTAACAACTCCAGTAGCGGCATTAACTGAAAAATCAGCAGCATCATCTCCTGACAAAGTATAAGTAACAGTGCCGATTGGCGCATCTCCAGCTAAAATAATGGCTGAATTAGCATAAGCTGTATTTTCTGCAATATTTACATCAGCAATTGTTGGAATAGTAAAATTTGCCACTTCTATTACATCAGTAACTGTAATAATAATAGTTTGAGTGGTAGTGCTATTATCATTAGTATCTGTGGCAGTTATGATAATATTATAAGTATTAGAGCCAATGCTTGAAGCGGGAGTTTCATAATCTGGCTCGGTTTTAAATGTTAAAGTCCCGGCAGTGCTTATTGCAAATAAATCTTTATCTGCCCCTGCACTAATAGTATAAGAAGCAGTTGAAGTAGTGGTTACAGTGCCAACAAATGTAGTATTTTCTGCTACTGAAAAAGTATCGGCAGAACTAAAAGTCGGAGTAGCAAAACTAACTGCAACGGTTGAGGATACTATTAGAATTACAATTTTTAGTAAATTTTTAAGCATTTTAAGCATTTTAACCCAATTAAAAACGGATTATATAATAAAAATTAAGAACATTGCTTGTTATTTATATATATCTAAATAAGCCTTCAACTCTGTGGTTGTTTTTCTGCCCTCAATTGCATTACTAGAAATGGTAGTATGTAAATTGTTAGCATTAGAGTTTAGTAAATATTTAAAGATAATCAATCCATCATTAGAGGCAGTAAAAGACCCATTGCCATCAACATCTAAAATATATCTTGCATCATCTAAATAAGCCTTCAATTCTGGGGTTGTTTCTCTGCCCTCCATTGCATTACTAGAAATGGTAGTATGTAAATTGTTAGCATTAGAGTTTAGTAAATATTTAAAGATAATCAATCCATCATTAGAGGCAGTAAGAGAGCCATTGCCATCAATATCTAAGGAAAAAGTTATGGTAGCATTCACGACAATGCTAATGGTTGCTGAATCAGTGCCACCTACATTTGTGGCAGTAATTGTCCATACTTGTAGTGTTGCGGTGGTGCTTGGTGTGCCTGAAATAGCTCCGGTATTAGTGGCAAAAGATAGACCTTCGCTAAGTGCTGGTGAGATAGAATAAGTGGCAGTTCCGCCATCATTGGTAGCTGTTATATCAACATATATTCCAACAACAGCGTTAATAACAGCAGGTGAAAATGCAATATTTGGAGCAGAGATAATAAAATTAGCACTACAAGATTTATCACTATCCATATTTATAGTTAAGGGATTATCAGTGCCTGAACAATCACCAGACCAGCTGCTAAAATCATAACCATTATCAGCAGTCGCTGTTAAGGCAATACTGGTATTTTCATTATAAGTCTCGGTGCAATCAGTGCCACAGCTGATGCCGTTGGCGCTGATATTGCCGTTTGTTGCTGAGGTAGTTAGGGTGTAAGTTGATATTGCTTGCGTGCTAGAGACAAAGTTTGCTGATATGCCGCCGATTGTTAATGTGCTGGATTTATTGGTGCTGTAATTGCTACTGCTGATGTGGCGAACGCTAACTATATTTCCGTTACTAACCATGCCATTATTGCTGCTAAAAGCACCACCATTAATACTATACTCGCCATTGCTAATAACTGTTGTTGTGGCTGTATTGATGCCGCTGATAATAACTGGATTTGAAGTTATAGCAGTGTTAATAGCAACATCGGCTTGGCTGGTGAATGCGAATTGATTGGGTTCAGTATCTGCCATAAAAGCAAAGCTTGCTGAACATAATTTACTGTTATCCATTATGACAGTTAATGGGTTATCGGTGCCTGAACAATCACTACTCCAACCGCTAAAACTATAATTGTTATTTGCGTTAGCAGCAAGTTGAACTTGGGTATTTTGAACATAAGTTTGGCTACAATCATCATTGATAGCGCCGCAGTTGATGCCATCGGCAATAATGGCACCTCTAATGACACCGCTATTATCTCCGATTACAAAGATGCGCAGGATTATTGCTTGTGTGGTTGCAATACTTGCTGCTGATTGCACTGAACAAGTATCAATATTACTATTTATACAGGCTTGTAGGGTGTAAGTATAGGTAGTATTGCTAACTAATCCAGTGTTATTATAACTTAGGTTAGTGCCAGCATAAATCTGTGTGTTATCATTGTATAAGCGATAATAAGTTGCACTATTAACACTTGTCCATAAAAGGTTTATTTGGTCAATACTTTGGACTGTAGCAATAGGGGCGGCTGGAGTTTGAATAGCAATATTAGCCCTAACTGTGTAAGTGCCTGTTGTGACAAAATAATTCCCTCTAACGCGAATATAATAAGTCCCAACGCTAAGTGTGCGTGTAATTTTAAAGTTACTATCCGTGCCAGAATCATTATTTTCGGCAATAATACTGCCTGAACTGTCTAATAAATAGCCATAAGTATCTGTAGATCCTGTGCTATAAATATCCAAATCACCGCCACCAGCAGGCACGCTAATACGAAAATAATCATCATCACCGCCAACTTCAATACTGCCGCTGACATCAGTAGCAAAATTAATAGCTGTGGCAGCGCTGGTGTCATCTGCATAGTCGTCTGTTGGGTTGCCAAAACCATATATTGCTCTAATGCCATTTATATCATCTGTTTGTAGGGTTGTTACACTGTTTTGATATGATGGATACATTATTGAGGCATTACCTTCTTCATGGTCTAAACCAAGTGTATGACCGACTTCGTGCAAAGCAATGCGTTGAAAATCATATGGATCAAAAATTTCACTAAAAAAACCAGTATTATTGTGAATACTCCAGTTTTTTGCTGAATTAAAAATAATATCAGAATAAAATGTATTACCGTTGCTATAGTAAGAAGTACGTGCTACTGCAAGTACGCCACTACTACCAAAAGCTGTGCCACATACATCACTTTCAAAACTGACACTATTATCATCACCTGCAGCGCAAGGATCTATATATGCTGAATTAATCTCATACTGAAAATTAGACTTACCATCCCAGGAATTTATTGCATTATTTAGAGCTGATTGATAACTAGCGGCACTGGTGCCATCTTCACCGCTGTTAAATCCTGTATGAAATACTATATTGTTATATTGCCAACTCCAGCCGCCCAATACATAAGCATTGACTGCTGTGCTAATGATTAAAATAGCCAATAAACTTATCTTAGCTATGAGTTTCATTGATTTAAAATACTGCCTTTTATTAAATCGTCTATGCTAAAGGTGATAAAAGTCATCGGCTGCCCATTTGGCAAACTGCGAACTTCCTTAGAAATAACCTGACCTTGAAAGACCAGCTCAGCGGCATTGACCACATTATCAAAATCCACTTTGAGGGCTGTGCTGGCGACAGATTGTGTGCTTATTACAAGCATTAATACTGCAAAAATTAGTTTCATTTTATTTATAATTCCCCTAAAAGCCCAAACAAAAAAACTAAAAGGATATATTATAGTCTAAAAAGATATTTAACAGTTTGTTGTTAATTTTCAACTGTTTTGCTAACAGAAATTATTATAAAAAGAAGATTTTGCCTTGTTATTTTTACTTAAATTTATCTAAATAAGTCTTCATCTTTGTGGTTGTTTTTCTGCCCTCAATTGCATCATTAGCAGTGGTAGTATGTAAATTGTTAGCATTAGGGTTTAGTAAGTATTTAAAGATAGCCAATCCATCATTAGAGGCATTAATAATCCCATTGCCATCAATATCTAAAATAGTTCCTGCATTATCTAAATAAGCCTTCAACTGTGCAGTTGTTTTTCTGTCCTCAGCTGCATCATTAGCAATG
The DNA here is from genome assembly GCA_965217125.1 of Gammaproteobacteria bacterium. Taxonomy (GTDB): domain Bacteria; phylum Pseudomonadota; class Gammaproteobacteria; order PS1; family Pseudothioglobaceae; genus JAAOIF01. The sequence continues at coordinate 218,473 of OZ244244.1, forward strand.
GTAGTATGTAAATTGTTAGCATTAGGGTTTAGTAAATATTTAAAGATAATCAATCCATCATTAGAGGCATTAATAGTCCCATTGCCATCAATATCTAAGGAAAAAACTGGAGAATCAATTACATTAATAGTGAAATCTTGTGAAAAAGTATTATCGTTCCCATCATCTGTTGTAATATTAATAATATATGAAGATTTTTCTTTATAATTAAATGAAACATCAGCCATTAAATCATTACCAGAAATCGAGAAAAATGAAGTATTATCATTTAAAGTATAAGTGTAATCTGCATCATTAAAATTGGTTGATAAAGTCCCTATAATTGTTCCAGCAGAATTTTGATTTACGCTGTCTGCTGAAAGAGTTGTATGTATAGTAATATTATCAAGTATTACAATATTAACTGCTACTGAATCATTGCCAGTTGAATTTGTGGCAGTGATTGTATATTGAACATTATCCACAGCAGTAGGCACTCCTGAAATAACTCCAGTAGTAGCATCAAAAGACAGACCATTAGTAATTGCTGGTGATATAGAATAAGAAGTGGCAGCTCCTCCAGAATTTGTAACTGTTATATTAGTAATAGTTATTGCAACATTGCTAATAAGATGAGCAACTGAAATAGCAATATTTGGAGCTTCTGGAGCTTTTGAATCTTTTAGATGAACGCTAATATTAATGATTGCTGAATCACTACCAGTTGAGTTTGTGGCTGTAATTGTATAATTTGCTGCGCTACTAACTGCGTTTGGCGTTCCGCTAATAGCACAACTATTACCACTAATCTCAACATTTAAGCCAGTTGGTAATTCTGGCTCGCTTATACACGAGGTAATTATACCGCCTGTGTTGGAAAATGTTACAAGGCTAATAGCAACGCCAACAAAGTAGCTTTTTTCAGTTACTTGGTCTTCAATACTCGGTGCATGGGCATTGATAACAAAATTCGCGTTACAAGATTTATCGGCATCCATATTGATAGTTAGTGGATTATCAGTTGACGGATTATCAGTGATTGAACAATCGCCAGACCAGCCACTAAATTCATAATCAATATTTGCACTGGCAGTCAGTTGAACTGAGGTATTTGCAGCATAATTCTCAGTGCAATCAGTGCCACAGTTGATGCCGTTGGCGCTGATATTGCCGTTTGTTGCTGAGGTAGTTAGGGTGTAAATTAGTGTTGCTTGTGTGCTTGCACTACTTGCTACTGATTGTGCTGAACAAGTGCTACTATCACTATCGTTACAAGCTTTTAGAGTGTAGGAATATTGGGTATTAGCTGCTAATCCAGTATGATTATAACTTAAGTTGCTACCCGCATAAATCTCATTATTGCCATTGTATAGACGGTAATAAGTTGCACCACTAACATTTGTCCAAGATAGGTTTATTTGGCTGGCGTTGATTGTGCTGGCATCAGGTGCAGATGGAATATTTGGGCTAGTAGTTAAAGTAACTGTGCCATTAAAATGATAACCAGTGCCTTCTGGGGTGACAGTGCCATCATAACCAGAATCGCCCCAAACGCTGATTGAACCATCGGCTTTGAGAGCGGCAAATGCCCTATCTGTTGAATAAATCTTAATATAACCGCTATCTGTTGGGGCACCACTGCCACCCCAAGTAGAATAACCCCAAACGCTGATTGAGCCATCGGCTTTGAGGGCGGCAAAAGCTTCTCCTGTTGAATAAATATTAATATAACCGCTGTCTGTTGGGGCACCACTGCCACCAGAATAATAACTACCCCAACTGGTTATTGAACCATCAGCTTTGATAGCAGCAAAGGCATCAAATGTTGAATAAATCTTAATATAACCGCTGTCTGTTGGGGCACCACTGCCGCCCCAAGTAGAATAACCCCAACTGGTTATTGAACCATCGTCTTTGAGAGCGGCAAATGCCCTACCTGTTGAATAAATCTTAGTATAACCGCTGTCTGTTGGGGCGCCACTGCCTCCATAACTAGAATAACCCCAACTACTTATTGAGCCATCGGCTTTGATGGCAGCAAAGGCATTAGATGTTGAATAAATCTTAATATAACCGCTGTCTGTTGGGGCGCCAGTGCCACCAGAATAAGAACTTCCCCAGCTGGTTATTGAGCCATCGGCTTTGATGGCAGTAAAAGCTTCTCCTGTTGAATAAATCTTTGTCCAACCACTGTCTGTTGGGGCACCACTACCACCATAATTAGAATTACCCCAGCTACTGATTGAGCCATCGGCTTTTAAAGCGGCAAAAGATGAACTTGTTGAATAAATCTTAACATAACCGCTGTCTGTTGGGGCACCACTGCCGCCATAATTAGAATAACCCCAGCTACTGATTGAGCCATCAGCTTTGAGTGCGGCAAATGCCCTCTCTGTTGAATAAATCTTAGTCCAACCGCTATCTGTTGGGGCGTTACTGCTGGCATGACCACCCCAACTGCTAATTGAGCCATCGGCCTTGAGGGCGGCAAAGGAAAGCCATGCTGGATAAACCTTGACATAATTACTGCCTGTTGGAGCGCCAGTGTCGCCAGAATAAGAAGGCCACCAAGCGTGGATTGAGCCATCGGCCTTGAGGGCGGCAAAGGTAGTAGCATTAGGCTGATTTGGTGCATTATAAAAACCACCATATTCATTTAAAGCAGAAGAATAGTCAGTATAAGCACTGAGCCCTGTTTGGTCTTCAATACTTGGGGCATTGGCATTGATAACAAAATTCGCGTTACAAGATTTATCAGCATCCATATTGATAGTTAGTGGATTATCAGTTGAAGGATTATCAGTGATTGAACAATCGCCAGACCAGCCACTAAAATCATAATTACTATTTGCACTGGCAGTCAGTTGAACTGAGGTATTTTCAGTATAACTCTCGGTGCAATCAGTGCCACAGTTGATGCCGTTGGCGCTGATATTGCCGTTTGTTGCTGAGGTAGTTAGGGTGTAAGTTAGTATAGTGCTTGCACTACTTGCCGCTGATTGTGCTGAACAAGTGCTACTATCACTATCATTACAAACTTTTAGAGTGTAGGAATATTGGGTATTAGCTGCTAATCCAGTATGATTATAACTTAGGTTGCTACCCGCGTAAATCTCATTATTGTCATTGTATAGGCGGTAGTAATAAGTTGTATCAACACTTGTCCAAGATAGGTTTATTTGGCTGGTGCTGATTGTGCTGGCATTAGGTGCAGATGGAATTAAGTTAGTAGTTAAAGTAACTGTGCCGTTAAAATGATAACCAGTGCCTTCTGGGGCGTTACTGCCACCATAATTATAATTACCCCAAGCGCTGATTGAACCATCGGCTTTGAGAGCGACAAATGCCCCAACTGTTGAATAAATTTTAGTATAACCGCTATCTGTTGGGGCACCAGTGCCGCCATAATAAGAATAACCCCAAACTCTGATTGAACCATCGGCTTTGAGAGCAGCAAAAGCTCCTCTTGTTGAATAAATCTTAGTGTAACCGCTATCTGTTGGGGTGCTAGTGCCGATATAATTACCCCAGCTACTAATTGAGCCATCGTCTTTGATGGCAGCAAAAGCTTCTCTTGTTGAATAAATCTTAATATAACCGCTATCTGTTGGGGCGCCACTGCTACCCCAAGTAGAATAACCCCAACTGGTTATTGAACCATCGTCTTTGAGAGCGGCAAATGCCCTACCTGTTGAATGAATCTTAGTATAACCGCTGTCTGTTGGGGCGCCACTGCCTCCATAACTAGAATGACCCCAACTACTTATTGAGCCATCGTCTTTGAGAGCAGCAAAGGCATAAAATGTTGAATAAATCTTAGTATAACCGCTGTCTGTTGGGGCACCACTGCCACCATAACTAGAATTACCCCAGCTGGTTATTGAGCCATCGTCTTTGATGGCAGCAAAAGCTTCTCCTGTTGAATAAATCTTTGTCCAACCGCTGTCTGTTGGGGCGCCACTACCACCATAATTAGAATTACCCCAGCTGCTAATTGAGCCATCGGCTTTTAAAGCGGAAAAAGATGAACTTGTTGAATAAATCTTAACATAACCGCTGTCTGTTGGGGCACCACTGCCACCATAATTAGCACTACCCCAGCTGCTAATTGAGCCATCGGCTTTGAGTGCGGCAAATGCCTTACTTGTTGAATAAATCTTAGTATAACCGCTATCTGTTGGGACATCACTCCAGCTGCCGTAACTACTCCAGCTGCTAATTGAGCCATCGGCTTTGAGGGCAGAAAAGCCAGTCCATGCTGGATAAATCTTGACATAACCACTGTCTGTTGGGGCACCAGCGCTGCCATATCTAGAATCCCGCCAAGAGTGGATTGAGCCATCGGCTTTGAGGGCGGCAAAAACACCAGACCTAGGTTGATTTGGTGCATTAAAAAAACCTCCGTATTCATTGAAAGCGGAAGAATAGTCAGTATAAGCACTCAATGTTGTTTGTTCTGGCGCAAAAGTAAAGTTTGCTGAACAAGATTTATCAGCATCCATATTGATAGTTAGTGGATTATCGGTTGATGGATTATCAGTAATTGAACAATCGCCAGACCAGCCACTAAATTCATAATCAATATTTGCACTGGCAGTCAGTTGAACTGAGGTATTTGCAGCATAATTCTCGGTGCAATCAGTGCCACAGTTGATGCCGTTGGCGCTGATATTGCCGTTTGTTGCTGAGGTAGTTAGGGTGTAAATTAGTGTTGCTTGTGTGCTTGCACTACTTGCTGCTGATTGTGCTGAACAAGTGCTACTATCACTATCGTTACAAGCTTTTAGAGTGTGAGAATATTGGGTATTAGCTGCTAATCCAGTATGATTATAACTTAAGTTGCTACCCGCGTAAATCTCATTATTGCCATTGTATAGGCGGTAATAAGTTGCACCACTAACACTTGTCCAAGATAGGTTTATTTGGCTGGCGCTGATTGTGCTGGCATCAGGTGCAGATGGAATATTTGGGCTAGTAGTTAAAGTAACTGTGCCATTAAAATGATAGCCAGTGCCTTCTGGGGCGTTACTGCCACCATAACCAGAATCGCCCCAAACGCTGATTGAACCATCGGCTTTGAGAGCGGCAAATGCCTTATCTGTTGAATAAATCTTAATATAACCGCTGTCTGTTGGGGCACCACTGCCTCCATAACTAGAATAACCCCAGCTGCTAATTGAGCCATCGGCTTTTAAAGCGGCAAATGCCCTACCTGTTGAATAAATCTTAGTATAACCGCTATCTGTTGGGGTGCTAGTGCCGATATAATTACCCCAGCTACTAATTGATCCATCAGCTTTGATGGCAGCAAAAGCTTCACTTATTGAATAAATCTTAATATAACCGCTGTCTGTTGGGGCGCCACTGCCACCCCAAGTAGAATAACCCCAACTGGTTATTGAACCATCTTCTTTGAGAGCGGCAAATGCCCTACTTGTTGAATAAATCTTAATATAACCGCTGTCTGTTGGGGCACTAGTGCCTCCATAACTAGAATAACCCCAACTACTTATTGAGCCATCGGCTTTGATGGCAGCAAAGGCATTAGATGTTGAATAAATCTTAGTATAACCGCTGTCTGTTGGGGCGCCAGTGCCACCAGAATAAGAACTACCCCAGCTGGTTATTGAACCATCGGCTTTGATGGCAGTAAAAGCTTCTCTTGTTGAATAAATCTTTGTCCAACCGCTGTCTGTTGGGGCGTTACTGCCGCCATAATTAGAATTACCCCAGCTACTGATTGAGCCATCGGCTTTTAAAGCGGCAAAGGATGAATTTGTTGAATAAATCTTAATATAACCGCTGTCTGTTGGGGCGCCAGTGCCGCCATAATTAGCACTACCCCAACTACTGATTGAGCCATCGGCTTTGAGTGCGGCAAATGCCCTAGCTGTTGAATAAATCTTTGTCCAACCGCTATCTGTTGGGGCGTTACTGCCGGTATAACTACCCCAACTGCTAATTGAACCATCGGCCTTGAGGGCGGCAAAGTCATGCCATGATGGATAAATCTTGACATAACCACTGTCTGTTGGGGCACCAGTGCCGCCAGAATAAGAAGCCCACCAAGCGTGGATTGAGCCATCGTCTTTGAGAGCGGCAAAAGCAGCAGAATTAGGTTGATTTGGTGCATTATAAAAACCACCGTATTCATTTAAAGCGGAAGAATAGTCAGTATAAGCACTGGGCGCTGCTTGCGTAGTAGCGACAAATATTGACAAGGATAATGTTAAGATTGTTAAGATTATTTTTTTCATAATTTAGTGTTTTGTAATTAAATTAGCGCTATCATAGCACACTTTTGCCAACAAAAAATAATTATTTTAAAGAACATCACTTTTATTACAAAATTATTTTAAATATTCAAAACACAATATTACAAAATAAAATTGATTAGCAGTTTTCCCCTAAATTTTTATTATTATTCGCTCCAATAGTCCTTAATCCAAGGCGATGGTTTGATATGGCGATACCATTTGCCGCTAATGCCTTTGATGGCTTCAGGCGGGTTAGGCAGTCCGTGAAATAATATTACTTTTGCACCTGCGGGTATGGACGGCGCTTGCAACCAAGATTTTAGCCAAGAAGGGCAGCAGCGGTATTTAAAACTCGGCACCCATTCATCTGGCCAGTATTCGAGTTTGCCTAATTTGTGCATTTCACGGGATAAATATGCTTGTTCGTGGCGCACTTGGCTTTTTACTAATGCTGAATTTTGCTCAAAGTATTGTAGAATTTGCGGATATTGTCCAATTTCAAATCTAAATATAGAAGAATTGCCCTCTGGTTTGTTAGGATTTTTTTTATCATGTGCAATCAGAAAATCGCCAGAATGGCTAAAGAAATCATCCAAACTGCCTACAATCACCACATCTAAATCTAGGAATAAAGTCGTGCCACTTAGCCCACCAAAATCTTTTTTAAACACGGTTAATTTACGCCAGCCGCGTTCAGGTGCGCCGGCAGGCAAGTCAAGTTCTGGCAAGTCTTGAATTTCTACCTCATCTCGGATGCCAGCACTATTTTCAGTAAAACACACAAACCTAAAAGGCGATGATAGATTGCCGCTCACCATAGCATATAAGCGATTGACATATTCAGCGGAGAATTTATCACCCCATTTTATGCAAATAATATTCATTTATACCTCTGAAATAATTTCAAAATCATTTAAACTGCCGGTAATTGCAAACCCTATAATAGTTTTTGCCTGTTTTTTTGCCTTAAGTTTGCAGGCAATTTGATTAATGCTTGCCCCTGACCCAACCGCATCATCAATTATAAGTATTTTATTAAATATTGTCTTATCTTCAATGATAAAGCTATAATTAGCATTGTCAATTCTATCGGTTAATTTTTTTAATGTTTTTTGTGGCACTCTAATATCGGCAAACACTTTAGCCACTTTTATTTCTGGCAAATTAAGGGCTAAACCGGTTTTTAGTAGCTGCATAAATTGTAGTATTCTCGGCACAGTTGGAGGGACAAAAATAACGGCATCAATTTTTTTAGCACTAATAAGCCTTGCAATAGGCTGTTTAATAGTGGCAATAATTGTATTGATTTTTTGCTTATTTTGCCCTTGTTTTGCATATAATAATTGTTGCCCCATTTTGGTTTTTCCAAAAATTTCTACAGCATAAAAATCATAATAAAACAACTGATTAACACAAGCATTCTTAGCAAAGGTTTTATTGATTTTATGGGTGGCATCTATCAAGTTTAATTCATTAGTCTTGTTGTATTTAGCTATAATTTTGCTAAATTCTACTGCCTTTTGTTGATAGTCAAAATCTCTTTTTTCACACCAAGATATAAAGCCTTGTATGCCAGATAATTCGACACCTGTTGGCTCAATAAATAAAAATTCAGTGGCAATAATTTGGCTGTATTTGTGGTCAATAATAATATTTTTTTGGGTTGTATTATTATCAGCAAGACGATAAAAAACTTTAGGCGCAGAACCTATTTTTTTTATTTTTCCATCCCTTAACAATTTTTTAAGATGGCGATGCACCATTTGTCTATTGATAGAAAAATGTGCATAAATATCAGCAGGTTTTACGCTATTTGTTGTGCTGATAAATTCAAGTATTTTATTTTTTGTGCTATCCATTATATATAGTATACAGTATACAGTATATTGTATATTATTGTTGTTTGCAATTTATCAGTCTCTTGTTTATTGGTTTTTTTATTCTCAAGGCTGATATAATCATCATCTGCTAATACTAATGCCATTAAAAGCTTGGTCTCAAATTATGCAACATTAACAATTTAAACAATAATGCAATATAATAAAAACTTCTATCAAATTAAATCCAATGATTACATCTTTAATAAACTTAAAGATGAGTGTGCAGACATTGGTTATTACCAGCTGCCTTATCAAGCTACGGCAGAGATTAAGGACTATGCAGCCAGCATAACTAAAAAACATATTGTCGTTATCGGCATTGGTGGTTCTAGTTTGGGTGCAAAGGCTATTTATGAGTTTTTATTGCCATCTAATTCGTATGATAAAGATTTGCTATTTTTAGCAACCGTTGACCCTTTGGAGATTAAACAGCTGCTTAAATCTATTAGTATGATTGATGCACATTTTGTGGTGGTTTCTAAATCTGGTAATACTATTGAAACCCTGAGTTTGTTTAAATATATTGGCGGATTGGTTGAGATTAACCCTGAAAACTGCACGATTATTTCTGAAAATCAAAGTAAATTAACCCAATTTGCTAATGATAATAATATTAAGGCTTTTGACTTAGCGCAGAATATTAGCGGGCGTTTTTCAGTATTTAGTGCGGTTGGTTTAGTGCCGTTGGCGATGGTGGGCGTGGATATTGACAATCTTTTAAATGGTTGCAGGCGTGTGGCGGATAGTTTTTTTGAGCAGGGTGATTATTATCAGCCGATTATTGAAAAGGCTAGATTTTTAGTTGAGAATAAAAATCGTTTTAATATCAATGTGATTTTTTCTTATTCATCTTCATTAGAGAGTTTTAATAAATGGTATGTGCAACTTTGGGCTGAGAGTTTAGGCAAGGTGAATATCAATGGCACGCGTCAAGCGCTCACGCCAGTGGCATTAATCGGACCGGCTGACCAGCATAGTTTTTTACAGCTGATTATTGATGGCGTGCGTGATAAAACGGTTACTTTTATTAAAATTAACGACCTTAAAGATAATACCATTATTCCTAAAAATACCACAAAGGGTCTGGGTTCAGAATACTTAGAAGGGCTGAATTTTAACCAATTGCTTAATCAGCATGCAGATGCGACTATTAAATCAGTAGAAGCACAGCACAATATCCCTTGTGATGTGGTTACTATATCCGCGGTTGATGAATATAATATTGCCAAACTAATGTTTATTTATCAGCTTACAGTGTCAAGCATTGGGCAATTTTTGCAAATTAATAGCTATAATCAGCAGGGGGTTGAACATGGCAAGACAATTTTATTAAATCAGTTGAAAAATGATTAACAAATGCCTTTTCCCTGTGGCTGGTTATGGCACGCGTTTTTTGCCAGTAACTAAAACCATTCCTAAAGAAATGCTGCCGATACTCACTAAGCCGCTGATTCAATATGGGGTAGAAGAGGCAATGGGTGCGGGCATCACAACTATGGCGATGGTAACCAACAAATACAAACAGACTATTAAGCAGCATTTTGAGCCACATATTGAAACTCAAGCCAGATTAGATGCGCTTAATGAAATTATTGAGCGATGTGAATTTGGCTATGTTGAACAACAACAAATGTTAGGTTTAGGGCATGCGATTTATACAGGGAAAGCCTTGATTGGCAATCAGCCTTTTGCTGTTATTTTGGCAGATGATTTATGCAGTAATGATGAGCGTTCAGTGTTAGGGCAAATGCTGGATGTGTTTGAAAAATACCCAGATTGTTGTATTGTAGCGATTGCAGAAGTGCCGATGAGCGAGGTGGATAAATATGGTGTCATTGCGGGTGAATTGCTGGAACAGGGCGTTTATCGTGTTAATAATATGATTGAAAAGCCTAATTTGAAAAATGCACCTAGCAATTTAGCTATTATTGGCAGGTATATTTTGACGGCAGATATTTTTAATATACTTGAAAATACTCAGCCTGACAGCAATGGCGAGATTCAAATTACCGATGCTTTGATGCAACTTGCAAAAAAAAACAAGGTTATCGCCTATCAATTCAAAGGCAAGCGTTTTGATTGTGGCAGTGTGGTTGGTTATTTGCAGGCCAATAATTATTTTGCTGATTTCAATAAGACTTTTGCAGCGCAAAGCCCTGTTAATAAATGATTAAATCCATACTTATTTCTTCTTTGCTGTTGAACTTAGGCTTGTTATTAGGCAGATTTTCTGGCTTTGCGCGCGAGGCGATTGTAGCAACTGTTTATGGCACCGGGCATGAGGCGGATATTGTTGTATTGATTTTAACTGCACCAGATTTACTGATTAATATTTTGGTTGGCGGGGCTATGGGCGCTGTGTTGATTCCAGAATTTAGTAAAAATTCTGAAAATGCAAAAAAAATACTGTTTCAAGCTATGCTGTTGGCGGGCTGCGTTTTTGTGGTTATTGCGATGATACTTAATTGGCAATCGGGTATTTTGGCTATGATTTTGGCGCCTGGGTTTAGTAGCGCTAAAATAGCACAATTAGCGGTGAATTTAGAGATAGTAGTGTGGTTATTACCATTAACGGCATTGGCAGGTATGGCGAGCGCTTATTTGCATTTTAGGGGTAAATTTTTTATCGCATCATTAGGCACTCTGATTATCAATACTGCAATTATCGGCGGGCTTTTGCTGATATATTTTAGCCACAAGTCTATGTTTTGGATTGGCATATTTGTTTTATTAGGGGGTAGTTTTAGGTTATTTAGCCAATTATTTCTGATTAAAATAAAGCTTAATTTTTTGCATTATTTTGATAAAATTCTGCTGAACAAGGATATTTTATTGCGTTATTTTCAGGCCTTGCTTTCAGGCAGTTCGTTGTTGTTTATCCCTATCTTGGCAAGGGTGTTTGCCTCGTATGCCGGTGAGGGCAGTGTTGCTATTATGAATTATTCTACCAAACTTGTTGAATTTCCATTGTTGATTGCTATAACATTTTTTATTGTTGTTTTGTTTCCTAAATTAGCAGACAGCTTTATCAATGATAAAAAAGTGTATAAAAAAATAGCACATTATGGCGCTCAATCAATAATAGCGGTGTCTGTTTTGATTACGATTGCACTTATATTGCTTAGTGGCCATTATGTTGATATTATTTTTAACCACGGTAATATGAATGCTGAGGGTTTGGCAAAAATTCAAACATTAATCGAAATAGGCTTGTTGGTATTGCCTTTGCAGGGCGGGACTTTATTTTTTACCGCTGTTTTTCATTCACAAAAAAACACAAAAACCCCTTTGATTGTTAATAGTGCGGCTCTTTTGATGTTTGTATTGTTGTATTTTGGCGGTGTATTTGACAGTGATATTAGTATGATTATGTGGGGTATGGTTGCGAGTTATGCGCTTGCTTTTGGGTTGCAAATATTGCTGTTGAAAGTGGATAATATTAAGTTGTTTTGGGTATTTTTTAAAATAGAATTTGTGGCTGGATTACTGCTTTCATCAGTGGTGCTGTATTTATTTAGTGCTTGGATTGGTAGCGCGCAATTCGCCTCAATCATCACCTTATTGCTGAGTGCAGTGATTGGAATAATCGCGTTAATTACTCTGGCTTTGTTTAACCAAGAATTTAGATTACTAATCAAAAATAATTTATGAAATTTATGCTAATTACCAATAGTGCAAGAGTCGCAAAATATGCGCAATATTGTGGCGTATCGAGAATTTTTATTGATTTAGAAATTTATGGCAAGCAAGCACGACAAGGGCATTTAGACACGCTGATAAGCAATCATTCGATTGATGACATCGCTATTGTGAAAAAATCAATTACTCAGGCGCAATTATTAGTTAGAGTCAATCCATTGTATAAAAATACCCAAGCCGAAATAGATGCATCAATTGCATCTGGGGCGGATTTGTTAATGTTACCAATGTTTCAATCTGCTGGAGAATTGGCTGAATTTTCTAATATGGTTGCTGGACGAACAGGCATTGTGCCTTTAGTAGAAACCAAGAATGCGCTGGCAGATATGTATAATATTACCCAAGTATCTGGCTTATCTGAAATTTACATCGGGCTGAATGATTTGCACCTTGATATGGGTTTAAAATTTATATTTGAGCCACTTGCTAATGGCATTATTGACCAAGCTGTGGAGATTATTAAACAGGCAAACATCCCTTTTGGATTTGGCGGTGTTGCCAGAGTAGGCGAAGGCGTTATTCCGGGTGAGTTGGTGTTAGCAGAGCATGTGCGCCTTGGCTCTAATTCGGTGATATTATCGCGGACTTTTCATAGGAGTGACAACGATATGATAAATTTTGAGAAAAATACAGCATTGAAATTTGAAATGGATAAATTATTTTCAACATTAGCCACTTTAGCCAATAGGAATAGTGAGCAAGTGGCATCAGACCGTTTGAAAATGCAACAAATAGTCGCCCAAGTGCTTCAAGCAAAAGCATGATTAAGCGATTATTTGACATTGTTATTGCGCTGCTTGTGATTATATTGCTGTTGCCAATTTATCTGTTGATTGCCTTGCTGATTAGGTTAGATTCAGCAGGCGGCGTTGTTTTTCAGCAAAAGAGAGTAGGCTTATACGGCGCGCCTTTTTTTATGTATAAATTCCGCTCTATGGTTAAAAACGCTGATAAACAAGGCTATCAAACCCAGAAAAATGATTTAAGAATTACTAAAGTGGGTAAATTTATTCGTAAAACCAGCATTGATGAATTGCCACAATTACTCAATGTTATCAAGGGAGAGATGAGTATTATCGGCCCTAGACCAAATGTATTTGCACAAAAAGATTTTTACAGCAAGACACAATGGGAAAAGCGCAACAGTGTGCGCCCCGGCATAACAGGGCTGGCTCAAGCGCTGCTTCGCTCAAGTGCTACGGCAGATGAGCGCACCAAACTTGATTTAGAATATGTGGATAAACATTCTTTTTTCTACGATATTAAAATTATTATGCTAACGATTAAACAAATTTTATTTACAGGTAACACTAACTAATATGTGCGCAATATTTGGTTATTTTGACAGTCATAAAAAAGCTATCTCGTCCAACGCTTTGCAGCAAATGGGCGATGTGATTGAGCATCGGGGTCCTGATGGATATGGTTGTTATCATCAGCAGCAAAGGGCAGTTGCCTTAGGCAATCAAAGGCTGGCAATCTTGGATATTGCACACGGTCAGCAGCCTTTTTTTGCGGATGATAAAAGCATCATCGTGGTGCAAAATGGTGAAATTTTTAACCATATTGAATTAGCCGCTGATTTAGCAAAAGACGGCTATCCTTGCCGCACGCATTGTGATACTGAAACCATTTTACGGCTTTATCAACGCGATGGTATTGATGGCATATCTAAGTTAAATGGTATGTTTGCGATTGCCATTTATGATGAAAATATTGATACGCTTTATTTGATTAGAGACCGAGTTGGCGAGAAACCGCTGTATTTTTCTAATCAAGATGGGCGCGTTATTTTTGCCTCTGAAATTAAATCAATTCTGCAAGTTTTTGATAAAAAACAAGCTAATTCAGCAGCAATAAACCAATTTTTAGCCTTTAATTATGTGCCGCCGCCGCTGACTATGTTTAGCGGCATTCGCCATGTTATGCCGGGCAGTTATTTGAAAATTACCCGCCATTGTGTTGAGCAACTATTGTGGTGGGATTTGTCCAAAACCACCCCTAAAGATAAGACCGAAGAGCAATGGATTGATGAGTTTAATCAAGTATTAGATGATGCTGTGCGTATTAGATTACGCTCGGATGTGGCATTTGGCGCTTTCCTTTCTGGCGGGGTGGATTCTAGCTCAGTTGTCGGTATTATGAGCAAACATTTAGATAGGCCTGTAAATACTTTTTGCATCGGTTTTGATGATGAAAAATACGATGAATCGCCATTTGCTCAACAGGCTGCCTGCCGATTTAATACCCAACATACAATGCAAAAAGTTAATCCAAATATGATTAACCTTTGGCCTATGGCAATTTATCATTGTGACCAGCCGCATGGCGATATATCTTTTTTGCCCACTTATAAAGTTGCACAGTTAGCGGCAAAAAAAGTAAAAATGGTATTAACCGGCGATGGCGCTGATGAATTATTTGCCGGTTATGATAAATACAAAAACTTTTTTGCAAATGAGGTTGATGATTTATCAGACAGTCAATTTCAACAGCGTTATTTAGATAATATTTGTTTGTTTGACAAAAGCTCCAGAGCCGCGTTATTTTCTGATGATTTTAAACAACAATTAAACAGCTTAGATGTCTCTGGCGTGGTGCGCCCTTTATTTGAAAATACTCAACAAATGGACCGAATTAACCAAGCGCTCTACATTGATACCATGCTACTTTTATCAGGCAATAATTTGGTCAAACCTGACAGGATGGGCATGGCAGTTTCGATTGAAAATCGCTCGCCTTTTTTGGATTATCGGATGTTGTCCTTAGCATTTTCTATGCCGGGCAAATTAAAATTAAAAGACGGTGTTACTAAATATATTTACAAAAAAGCAGTAACACCACTGATCGGCAAGGATTTAGCCTATCGCAAAAAACAAATGTTCACGGTGCCAGTAGGCGATTGGTTTAAAAATGATTTAGCAGATTTATGTCAAGATTTACTGTTATCAAAACAAACCAAAAACAGAGCCTTATTTGACTATAATTATGTAGCACAATTATTACACGCCCACCAACAAGGACAAGCAAATAACACCCGTGAGATTAGGGCATTGATGGCACTTGAAATTTGGTTTAGAGAATTTTATTAAGGAGCAAAATGAAAGCAGTAATTTTAGCAGGTGGCTTAGGCACTAGACTTAGTGAAGAAACAAATATAAAGCCCAAGCCGATGTTAGAAATTGGCGGCAAGCCTATTTTGTGGCATATTATGAAAATGTATTCCGCGCATGGAATTGATGATTTTGTAATTTGTTGCGGCTATAAAGGTTATGTCATTAAGGAATACTTTGCTAATTATTTTTTGCATCAGTCTGATGTAACTTTTAGTATGAAAGACAACACTATGAAAGTGCACGAAGAGCGCGCCGAGCCTTGGACGGTAACTTTAGTTGATACCGGCGAAAACTCTATGACCGGTGGCAGGTTAGGCAGAGTTTCAGCGTATATCAAAGATGAAGAGGCTTTTTGTTTTACTTATGGAGATGGGGTCTCAGATGTTGATATTTCGGCATTAGTAGCATTTCATCAACAACACGGCAAACAGGCAACACTCACTGCTACTTACCCGCCGGGTAGATTTGGGGCATTGGATATTCAAGATGGACAAATCAAGCAATTTACTGAAAAACCCAAAGGCGATGGCGCGCTAATTAATGGCGGCTTTTTTGTGCTTTCCCCAAAGGTTTTGCAGCGAATTTCTGGCGATGATTGCACTTGGGAGCAAGCACCACTAAAGGGTTTAGCCAAAGATGGGGATTTAATGGCTTTTACCCATGAAGGATTTTGGCAGCCTATGGATACATTGCGTGATATGCTGTATTTGCAAGCGCTTTGGGATAAGGGCAATGCGCCGTGGAAAATTTGGTAATTAAATGATTGAGCAAAAATTTTGGCAAAATAAACGCGTTTTTCTCACAGGACATACTGGCTTTAAAGGTAGTTGGTTGTCTTTATGGCTACATTCATTAGGTGCTACTGTTAAGGGTTATGCCTTAGAGCCACCTACCTCGCCATCATTATTTAATGAGGCAAATATTGGCAATCTTATCGAATCAGAAATTGGCGATATTAGAGATTTGTCAAAATTACAAAAAAGTATGATAGATTTTAAGCCAGATATTTTGATACATATGGCAGCCCAGCCGTTGGTCAGATATTCTTATGATGCACCAATTGAAACCTATGAAGTTAATGTGATTGGCACGGTAAAAGTGTTACAAGCAGCACGAAGCTGTGCTAATTTGCAAGCCATTGTTAATATTACAACTGACAAATGTTATGAAAATGATGGACGAACTCAAGGCTACAAAGAAGATGACCCTATGGGCGGCTACGACCCTTACAGTAGCAGCAAAGGCTGTGCGGAGTTAGTAACTTCTGCCTATAGGCGTTCTTTTTTACAAAAACAAGGCACCGCGTTAGCATCGGTCAGAGCGGGCAATGTGATTGGCGGCGGCGATTGGGCCGATGATAGGCTTATCCCCGATATTTTAAAATCTTTTGCAAAAGGCGAGCCTGTTATTATCAGAAACCCCAAAGCCACACGCCCTTGGCAGCATGTTTTAGAGCCTTTATCGGGTTATTTGATATTGGCACAAAAATTATATAATAATGGCGAGCAATATGCACAAAGTTGGAATTTTGGACCTAATGAAGATGATGTTAAGCCTGTTGAGTGGATTTTGGATAAAATGACACAAAAATGGCAAACAAGCAGTTGGCAATTAGATAAAAACCCTCAACCGCACGAGGCAAATTTTTTAAAATTAGACATTTCCAAAGCCAAACAACAACTAAATTGGCAACCAAAATGGACATTAGAACAAAGTTTAGATAAAATTATCGTCTGGCATCAGGCTTGGCTTAATAAAGCAAATATGCAAGAAATTTGTCTGCAAGAAATTCAACAATATATTGGAGGTGTATCATGCAAGCGGTAGAAGCGGTTTATGAACGAGGTAAAATTACCTTAATAAAACCATACGATAAAATAAATGAAACAGATAGAGTGGTGGTTTTATTTATGAATAAAAATGAGTCTTCAGCAGCACAAGAAAGAAGTATAGCCTTGGCGAAATTACAAGAATCAACAGGTTTTGTGCAAGAAATTTTGGCAAATCCAGCAGAGGATGTATGGAATGATATTTGAAATAATCGCAGGAGAGATATATAAAATCCCTTTCCCATTTTCGGATTTAAGCCATCATAAAAATCGTCCAGCATTGGCATTAGAAGCGCCCGATAAACTAGGGGATATTAAATTTGCATTTATCACAACCATGCCTGTTGAGAATGCCTTGCAGGGTTTTCAACTGAGTGCAGATGATTATGATGGCAAACCTCTACCCTTTGATAGTTATTTACGCTTAGAAAAAACTTTGGTATTACATAAGAGCTTGGTTATTAAGTCTTTGGCTAAATTAAAAAAACAATCCATGGCTAAAGTTTTTCGCCAAATAATTAAAATAAATATACCTAAATTTACTCACCATACTGATAATAAACTAAATTTTGAAGCAGGAAAAACCATTATTCCACCATCAGGCAAGGTGATAGGAGCAACAGAGTTACAATATATGGTTGATGCCTCATTAGATGGCTGGCTGACTACTGGGCGTTTTAACGATAGATTTGAAAAAGAATTAGCCAAATTTATTGGGGTTAAACATTTGATAACGGTTAATTCTGGTTCATCTGCTAATTTAGTCGCATTTTCTACCCTAAGCTCGCCAAAATTAGGCGAAAGAGCCATTCAAAAAGGCGATGAAGTAATTGGCGTTGCCGCAGGGTTTCCGACTACCGTTAATCCAGTTGTGCAATTTGGTGCTATTGCAGTATTTGTTGATGTGGATTTAACAACGCATAATGTTAATGCTGATTTAATTGAAGCGGCAATCACAAATAAAACCAAAGCCATTATGCTTGCCCACACTTTAGGCAATCCATACAATTTAGACAAAGTAGTAGCATTGTGCGATAAATACAATCTGTGGTTAGTTGAGGATTGTTGCGATGCTTTAGGTGCAAAATATAAGGGACAACATGTTGGCACATTTGGCGATATTGCTACTTGTAGTTTTTACCCAGCACACCATATCACGATGGGCGAGGGCGGTGCTGTTTTTACCAATAATCCTAGATTAAATCGTATTGCTGAATCCTTTAGAGATTGGGGCAGAGATTGTTATTGCCAACCCGGAAAAGACAATACTTGTAAAAAAAGATTTGCTTGGCAGTTAGGTGATTTACCACGAGGATATGACCATAAATATACTTATTCACATTTAGGTTACAATTTAAAAATTACAGATATGCAAGCTGCTTGCGGTTTGGCACAATTAGAGCGATTGCCAGAATTTATCAAAAAGCGTAATCAAAATTTTGCCTATCTTAAAAACAAATTAAGCGATTTGACTGAATTTATTGATTTGCCAGAAGCCACTAAAAATTCGCAGCCCTCATGGTTTGGTTTTCCAATAACATTAAAAGAAAACATTGATAGAGTTGAATTTATTCGATATTTAGATAAACACAAAATTGGCACTCGATTATTATTTGCTGGAAATCTAACCAAACAGCCTTATTTTCAAAATATCGAGCACAGAATTGCCAGCGATTTAACCAATACCGATATAACTATGAATCAAACTTT
This sequence comes from Gammaproteobacteria bacterium, assembly GCA_965217125.1. GTDB lineage: Bacteria > Pseudomonadota > Gammaproteobacteria > PS1 > Pseudothioglobaceae > JAAOIF01. The sequence goes on from OZ244244.1 coordinate 236,943, forward strand.
ATGGCTCGGTATTTACCCCGGACTTGGAAAACAGCAGTTGGATTTTGTGGCTGAGAAAATAGCGTTATTTTTTTGGACTTAGTTTTTAGATATGAATACACAAGATTTGGCAAAAAATATCCGTATTGATGCGATTAATATGGTTAATAAAGGTGGCAGTTCCCATGTAGGATCTGTGCTTTCAATTGCTGATATTTTAGCTGTCTTGTATGGCAGTATTATGCGTTATGACACCAGCAATCCCACGCTAAAAACACGAGATAGATTTATACTTAGTAAAGGGCATGCTGGCGCTGGTGTGTATGCTGTTTTAGCAGAAGTTGGTTTTTTTGATAAATCAGAATTATTACAACATTGTCAAAACGGTTCTAAATTTAGCGGACATGTTTCGCATAAAGATATTCCCGGTGTTGAGCTATCTACTGGCGCATTAGGTCATGGATTGCCTGTTGCAGTTGGCATGGCGCTAAACGCCAAACTGGATAATCTAGATTATAAAACATTTGTCATATTGGGCGATGGTGAATTAAATGAAGGCTCAAATTGGGAGTCTTTTATGTTTGCAAATCATCATCAATTAGATAATTTATGCATCATCATTGATAGAAATAATCTACAAAGCATGGATACCACAGAAAATACACTCGTTTTAGAGCCTTTAGCTGAAAAAATTAACGCATTTGGCTGGCATGTTATAGAGTTAGACGGACATAATCATGTAGAATTAAAAGATGCTTTTAATCAAGTGCATAACAAACCATTATGTATTATCGCTAATACCATAAAAGGCAAAGGCGTTTCATATATGGAACATAGTGTTGCATGGCATTATAAAACCCCCCAAGGCGATGAGTTTACACAAGCCATTAATGAATTAGAGGCGGCACAATGAGAAATGCCTTTATGAAGTCCCTTTTTCAGTTGGCTAGAGCAAATAAAGATATAATTTTATTGACAGGCGATTTAGGTTTTAGTGTTTTTGAAGAATTTCAAAAAGAATTTCCAAAACAGTTTATCAATATAGGCATTGCTGAACAAAATATGATTGGCATTGCCTCTGGTCTGTCATTAGAAGGCAAGATAATTTATGTGTATTCCATCGGAAATTTCCCAACTTTTAGATGTTTAGAACAAATAAGAAATGATGCTGCTTATCATAAATTAAATATCAATATTGTTGCTATAGGGGGCGGCTTTAGTTATGGTAGTTTAGGAATGTCTCATCATGCCACTGAAGATATTGCGATTATGAGAGCTTTGCCTAATATTACCGTTGTTGCACCATCAACAGCACAAGAAGTAGGCGAAGCAACAATATTATTATCTAAAACAAAAGGAGTCGGGTACCTTAGGCTTGATAAATCTTTAGTTGATGAAGGTAAATCCTTGTCAAACTATCAACTTGGCAAGTCAAGAGTTTTAAGAGAAGGGAGCGATGTAACTATATTTGGCTATGGTGGTATTTTACAAGAGGCAATATCGGCGGCAGACAAGCTATCAGAATTAAATATTTCATGTAAAGTGGTTAGTATTTATACAATTAAGCCGATTGACATAGATGCAATTGTTTCAGCCTGTCAAGAAACAAAAGGCATTATTACATTGGAAGAACACACTGTTAATGGCGGGTTAGGTGGTGCTATTGCTGAAATATGTATGGATAAAAATTTACAAGTTGATTTTTTTGTGCGTATGGGTATGCAAGATAAGTATTCTTCAATTGTTGGAGACCAAAAATATTTAAGAGAATATTATAAAATAGATGCTAATGCGCTAGAATCTGTAGCGCTTAAACACCTTAAAAGTAAGGACTTATAATGAATCAATTTCAAGCAACTTCGTTAGAAATTATAAGAAAATATAAAGAAAGTAAATTCTTTAGTGTTAAAATTTATGAGCAGGCAAAACGACCAATTATTTTAGCTGGTAATGGCGTTATATTCTCTGGGTCAGTGGATAAATTAAGAGAAAAACTTGCAGTTAGTGCTGTTAAGAACAAAGACGGAAGTATGACATCTAAGCCTATTGAGGATATGTATCCATTTTTACAGCGTAGTGAGTTTTTAGATGAGATGATTATCAAGCCTATTTAATGTATATGAAAATCGCAATTTTAGGTGCAACCAGCCAAATAGCAAAAGATTTAATTTTGTCTTTTTCAAAAAATAAAAGTTATGATTTTGCACTTTTTGGGCGTAATGTGGAATTATTAGATAATAATTATCAAACTTACGCGTATGCTGATTTTAATCATCAGCAAAAATATGATGTGATTATTAATTTTGTGGGAATTAGCGACCCAGAAAAAGCTCAGAAAATGGGCAATAATATTTTGAAAATTACAAAGTGCTATGATGCGATGGCACTTGATTATATTAAATGCCATCAACAGACAAAATACATTTTTCTGAGTAGTGGCGCGGTTTATGGTGGAAATTATCAACAGCCAGTAGATGAAAATAGCACGGTTGCTATTGATAATTTATCGGCAACTAACTGGTATGCAATCTCAAAACTACAGACAGAAATAAAACATCGCGCATTGTCTGAATTATCTATTGTTGATATTAGAGTATTTAATTATTTTAGCCATACGCAAGATATAAATGCTCGATTTTTAATAACAGATATTGCGCGTGCTATCAAAAATCAAGGGGTTTTTAAAACATCGGCAGATAATATTATTAGGGATTTTATTACCCCGCCTGATTTTTATAATTTAATACAAGCAATCATTGATTTTGAGCCAATAAATACCGCGCTGGACTGTTATAGCAAATCTCCGATTTCAAAATTTGACTTGTTATCTGCATTACAGGCTAAATTCAAACTACAGTATGAAGTTGATAAAAATGTTAATATTGTTAATGCTACTGGCGCCAAAATTAATTATTATTCAACCAATTATAGGGCGAAAAATATAGGCTATAAGCCTAACAACACTTCTTTAAATGGAATTATCCAACAGATGCATTTGATTTAAAGATGATAAAATTTAAAAACATTAATTTTTACAAATATTTGGTTATTGGCGGCATTAATACAGGGTTTGGCTACGGCGTTTTTGCATTATTTTTATTTTTGGGCTGGCATTATAGTGTGGCGGTGCTTTTTGCAACAGTTTTAGGGGTGATGTTTAATTTTCAAACTTATGGAAAATTTGTTTTTAACAATCATTCACAGCATTTAATAGTTAAATTTGTTTTAGTTTATGTGGTAATCTATCTTGTTAATGTATCATTGTTATCATTAGTTGATTTTTTTGTGGCTGATTTGTATTTGAGTGGCGCAATAGTAATATTACCAATCGCTTATTTAGGCTATGTTTTAAACAGGAAATTTGTATGGAAAAAAAGTTAATCAGTGTTGTTACCCCGTGTTATAACGAAGATGAAAATATAATTGAGGTATATCAACAAGTTAAAACTGTTATTGAAAAGCAATTAAGCGACTATAATTATGAGCATATTTTTATAGATAATGCCTCCACAGATAAGACAGCTGAATTGTTAAAAGATATTGCCACAACAGATAAAAATGTGAAAGTCATTATTAATTCTAGAAATTTTGGGCATATCCGCTCGCCAGTATATGGAATGATGCAGGCACAAGGCGATGTGGTTATTTCTTTAGTGGCAGATTTACAAGACCCGCCACAGATGATAGTGCAATTTATACGCGAATATGAGCAAGGTTATAATATTGTGCTGGCTGTTAAGGAAAGTTCGCGAGAAAATGGACTAATGTATAAAAGCAGAAATCTTTATTATCGACTCCTACATAAAGTTTCTGATGTTGAAATTTTTAAAAATTACACAGGTTTTGGACTATATGATAAAAAGACAATGCAAGCATTAAAACAAATGCCAGATGCTTATCCATTTTTTAGAGGAATGGTGGCAGAAATTGGATATAAGGTTAAAAAAATATATTACGACCAACCCATAAGGCACAAAGGCACAACCAAGAATAATTTTTATACTTTGTATGATATAGGCATTTTGGGGCTAATCAATAATTCTAAAGTTTTATTGAGATTGTCAATTTTTATTGGCTTTATTATTGGATTATTATCGATAATTATAGGCATCTTTTATTTTATTATGAAGTTGATTTACTGGGATTCATTATCAATCGGCGTTGCCCCTATGATTGTTGGCGGCTCATTAATGTTTTCAATTTTGCTATTTTTTATTGGCATATTAGGCGAATACATCGGACAAATACATACACAGGTATTAAATAGACCTTTAGTATTTGAACAAGAAAGGATTAATTTTGATTAAAAAATACCAAGATTACCTAATTTTATTTGGTATCTACCTTGTTGCTAATAGTTTGCTATTGTTAAATGTCAATGGCATTTATTTTGACGGTTGGACAGTAAACAGAGCCTTAGTTTGACTATAATTATGCAGCAGAATTATTACACACCCACCAACAAGGACAAGCAAATAACACCCGTGAGATTAGGGCATTGATGGCACTTGAAATTTGGTTTAGAGAATTTTATTAAGGAGCAAAATGAAAGATAAGTACCTATTAATAAGTAGCGCACTTTTTATAGTGTACTGGTTATTTACTTTATTTGGATTAGTTGAATTTAATCTTTGGAATCAAGTTTTAAGTATTAAATATCCTAATCCTGATGCTAAAATTCCTAGTTATATTTTTGGCATTCATCAACATGCCCCAAGATATGCTTTGGTATCGCCATTGTTTTGGTTGCATGACCAGATAGGCGTTTCCTATGATTGGCTATTTTCAATATTAGTACCCGTTCTATTAGCCCTATCTGTTTATATATTAACAATAACAATGATTAAAATAAACTATAAATCAATCAATTATTGGCACTCTTTATTGTTTTCTGTGGTTACTATAGGTATATCATTTTTTATGAACGGCAGAGCAATATTAGCTATTTTAGGGTCAGCAATTTTAGTTGGAATTTTGGTTGATTTTTTGAAAAGCAATAGTTGTAAAAATTTATTTATTAAACAATTTTTTGGATTTTGGTTAGTGAGCGTAACAAGTGGTGCTTATATTATTAGCTTTGTGTTCTTCTATTCGGTATTTTTATATTTTCTTATGCAAGGAAAGGTTCGCTTTTTATATTTGCGAGAAAAAATAGTGCAAACCGCTATCTTTAGTATTTTAGTATTGTTTTTTCATGGGTATTTACAGATTAATCTTGAATTTTTTGGCGGTGGATTTAATGGCGTTGCGGCAATGCTACATCATGGCTTTGGCTATATTTTAGTAAATTTTAGTTTATTTAATTTATTCGCTGTATTGTTTGGACTCGTTGTTATATTAGCCACTGTGTATAGATATTTTCGTGAACAATGGATGCTGTTGTTTATTTTGTCAGTGTGCATCTTAGGCGGGGCATTTGGTTGGACTGCAATGATTGTAAGTTTGCCAGCATTTTTATTGTTATCTGCAATTTTAGCTAATAAATTGCTGGCAAAAATTTGTTATGAATAAAAAAATAGTCTTTGTAACTTATGGTGGCGGGCATGTGAATATGCTGTTGCCGGTTATTAAACAATTACAAAAAAGGTCAAATTTGGATTTAGTTGTATTAGGGCTAACAACAGCGGGGGCGACATTAAAGCAAAACAATATCCCATATATTGGTTTTAAAGATTTATTGGCAGATGATAATGATTATGCGCGCGAATGGGGCGAAAATTTAGTTAATAAGGACGACTTGCACCCAGCTATTTCTTACCAAGAATCAGTCGCTTATATGGGGCTGTCTTATGTTGATTTAGAAATCGAACACGGCACCGAAAAAGCAGCAGAAATCTTTGCAGATAGGGGACGTCTAAATTTTTTCCCGTTAAACACCCTTTGCAAATTTTTAAAGGCACAACGCCCTAATGTTGTTGTTGCCACTAATTCCCCAAGAGCTGAACAGTCCGCTATTACTGCCGCGGGAAAATTAAATATACCCTCTATATGTTTGGTCGATTTATTTATGTTGCATGATCAACAAAAAAAGATTCTTAGTCAGGCGAATTATGCCAATAAGGTTTGTGTTATATCTGATTTTGCAAAACAGAATTTAATATCTGCTGGGCGTGATGCGGATGATATTATTGTTACAGGGAATACCGCCTTTGATCGTGCTGTTGAATATAGGGGAAAAGGTGGGCAGTTTAGAATTAAAAAAGCTTGGGGTAAAAAATCAAAGGTTATCCTATGGGCATCCAAAATTGAGTCTAATGATAATTCAGCTGCAAAGTTCTCAACAAATTTAGGGTTGTCAAGCGATATTGAAAAAAAATTAATTGATATTGTATCAACAAGAGAAAATTGGATTTTAGTGATTAGACCTCATCCAAGTGAAAAAAACAGAGAAGAAAGTTTATTGGAAAATGTTGAGTTAAGCAGCCCTTTGGATAACTTATATGAATTGTTGAGCTCGGTTGACGTCGTTGTTACAATAGCATCAACAGTTGGGCTTGAAGCATTATTATTTGATAAACCAGTCATTACTATTAATCTTTCCCCAGAGAACAACAATAGTTTTTTTTCCAAGATGGATATTTCTCATAAAGTTGATAATGCAGTTGATCTAGAAAATACATTAGAAGAATTATTATCTGGCAATAATCAAACAGTTTATAAAAATCCATGTGCAAATGTTGGCAGTGCTACGATTAATTTCCTTTCTGTTATTGAAGAATACTTATAATGCCTGTTATGAACAAAATAAATATATCTTTTTTTGGCTGACTAAAGAGTGTTGCGCTTATGATGTGAATCTAAGGTTAATGAGTTGTAGGGTTTTAAAAAAAGATATGGAATTTGCAATGCTTGATGAGTTGGTGAGACAATGTAAAATAAAAGGTATTTCTAAAATTATTGGCATTATTATAAAAGCGCTAAAAACAAGATAGTTTTATTACTTTATGAAAAATTTAGCCCTACATTAAGTGAAACAAATAATGAAGACTCAGTTTGGGGATTAGATATTTCAACTTATGAGAATCAAAATAAATTTATAGGAGTTAGCAAGTGAGCGAAGAAGATATATTTGATGATGAGAGCTTAGTAATATGTAACAATACAAGTTCTGAGGACATAGAAGATTGGGATAGTTTAAATTATATTAATTTAGTGGAGATGGGTTGATGAAGCATCAGGATTATATATATTTAAAGGAAGATTATTACAAAAATAAAAAAGAGGCTTTTTCCTTTTTAATAAGTATTTTGAAAAAATCTAACAAACATGATTTTTCTTTATTGGATTTAGGATGCTCAAGGGGTGAGCTACTTTATCACATAAAAAATGATTTACCAAATTATTCTAAATTATGTGGATTAGATTATTCTAAAGATCTAATCGAGAATGCAAAAGGACAAAGCTTTTTAAAAGGTGTTGATTTTAAAATTGGGAATGCTCAAAATTTTGAGTTAAATCAGGAGTTCGATTTTATTATTTGTTCGGGGCTGGTTGGGTATTTTGATTCTCTAGATGAAATATTTAAAATGTTTAGTAAACATTTGAAAAAAGGAGGTACAGCACTTGTATTTAGCATATTTAATGAATTTGATGTAGATGTTCATGTAAAGTATAGAAACAATAAATACTTTGATCAATTTGAATCGGGCTGGAATATTCATTCTATTAATACAGCTAAAGCTACATTGAAAATTTTTGGATTGTTGTTGAAAGATACTCACAAGTTTCAATTATCATTTGATGATAAACCTAAAAAAGACCCTGCAAGGTCATGGACTCAATATATTGATGGGAATAAAAAATTTATAAATGGGTTAGGTCAAATTTACGATTTAACCTGTCTGGAAATTAATAAGTGAATAATATTAGACTATCGAAAATGAAAAAGAAATGAGTCAAGAGTTAGATTTATCTATTAGCTTTTTAGAAAAAATAGGTGTAGATATGAATAATTGGACAGCTTGTTATCCTTATGGCTCATATGATGACCAATCAATTAAAATGCTAAAAGAAAGAGGTTGTAAGTTAGCGGTGACTACCGAAGTTGATATTGCTACAACAAATAAAGAGACAAGATTTATTATGCCAAGATTAGATACGAATGATATACCAAAAGATAAAAACGAAACACAGTTTTATAAAAATCAGTTTGGCTTTACTGATGTTCATAAAGTGATTTTATGGGCATCCCAATCTGAGCCTATTTCTCACCCGTTTATGAACGAAATAAATATATCTTTTTGGCTGACTAAAGAGTGTTTCTCTTATGATGTGAATTCAAGGATGATGGTTTTGGTTTGTAAAAAAAACAATGAATATTTTAATAAAATTACTTCACATTGAAGTAGCGTAAGTCAAAGAATGTTTTTAAAGGACAAATATGTTTAAGTATCAATTTGATAATGATTTTATTCTTAGAAAAAAGAAGTCTATAAAAAAAGAATTATTATTAAAAAAGAATTTAATAGAAAAGAATATAGCCATATTAGGCGGCTCAACCACATCAGAAATTAAAAATATATTAGAACTATTTTTATTAGATAATGGAATAAAACCAAACTTTTATGAGTCAGAATACAATAAATATTATGAAGACGCTCTATTTGGTAATGAAAATTTAAATAAGTTTAATCCAGATATTGTTTATATACATACTACAAATCAGAATATTATTAAATACTCAGAATTTAAAGATAGTGAAGACGATATAAAAACACTATTAGATAATGAAATACAAAGATATAAATCTATTTGGAATTCATTATCAAAATTTGATTGTGCTATTATCCAAAATAATTTTGACTATACAATTGATAGAAGTTTAGGTAATTTAGATTGTTATGATATACATGGTAAAACATATTTTATCAACCAATTAAATAGTGAATTTTCCAAACAAGCAAGAGAAATAAAAAACTTATATATAAACGATATTAATTATTTATCTTCATATCTTGGATTAAAAAATTGGTTTGATAAGTCATTATGGCATCAAGCAAAATATGCTCTTAGCATAGATTCTATTCCTGAATTAGCTTTTAATATAAGTAAAATTATTAATGCTATTTTGAGTTCAACTAAAAAATGCTTGGTATTAGACCTTGATAATACTTGTTGGGGCGGTGTAATTGGTGATGACGGCATAGATGGCATTGATATAGGAATAGAGACAGCTCTTGCTGAATCATTTACAACATTTCAAAAATATGTTAAAGAGTTAAAACAAAGGGGAATAATCCTAGCAGCATGTTCTAAAAATGATTTTGAAAATGCTAAAGAAGGATTTGAACATCCTGAAAGTATATTAAAATTTGATGATTTTACATACTTTAAAGCTAACTGGCATCCTAAGCATAAAAATATTATGGATATAGCAAAAGAGATAAATATTGGAACTGATAGTTTAGTTTTTATAGATGATAATCCAGTAGAAAGAGATATTGTAGCTTCTCAGGTTCCAAGTGTAAGTGTTCCAAATGTCGGTAATGATGTTATATATTTTATAGACCATATAGATAGAAATGGATATTTTGAACCTATCTCATTATTAGCAGATGATATTAATAGAAATAAATATTATGAAGATAATAAAAAAAGAACAGAAGAGGAATCTGTCTTTAAGTCTTATGATGATTTTTTAATCTCACTTAATATGACAGCCGAGATTAAATCTTTCTCTTCTATCTATTTAGATAGAATTACACAACTTACCAATAAAACAAATCAGTTTAACCTTACTACAAAAAGATATACAGCCAGAGAGATAGAAAATATTGCTTCTAGTGATAAGTATATAAAAATTTATGGGAAATTAACTGATAAATATGGAGATAATGGATTAATAGCAATAACTATTGGAGCAATTAAAAACAACCAATGTCATATATATTTATTGTTAATGAGCTGTAGAGTATTAAAAAGAGATATGGAATTTGCAATGCTTGATGAAGTGATTAGAATATGTAAAGAAAAAGGAGTATCTGAAATTATAGGTTATTATAATAAAAGTCCAAAAAATAGTATGGTTTCAGGTTTATATAAAAGATTTGGATTTTTACAAATTGATTGTATAAATGAGGATACTATTTGGAGACTAGATATTACTAATTATGAGAATAAAAATAAATTCATAGGAGTTAAAAGTGAGTAGAGAAGAAATATTTAATGGCGTTCAAAATATATTTAGAGATATATTTGATGACAATGATTTAATTATAAGTGACAGCACAAATTCAGATGAAATAGAAGATTGGGATAGTTTAAATCATATTAATTTAGTAAGTGCAATTGAAAAAGAATTTAAAATAAGGTTTGCTCTTAGAGAACTGATGACATTAAAAGATGTTGGTGCTATGGTCGATTTAATGGTTAAAAAATTAAAATAGAAAAATAAAGGAACTTTTTCTGATGCTAAAAATTAGATTTGCCAAATTATCAGATACTGTTAATATTATGAAATTTATTCATACCTATTGGAAAAAAAATCATATATTATCAAGGGATAAAAGATTATTTTTATATGAATATCAAAATAAAAGCAGAATAAATTTTGTCATTGCAGTTGATAATAAAAATAATATATATGGAGTATTGGGATTTATTAAGTCCTCAGATAATGGAGATATTTGGGCTGCATTATGGAAAGCTATTAAGCATGAAAGTCATCCTATGCTAGGAATAGAACTACTTCAACATTTAAGAGATTCTTCAAGTTATAATATACTAACAAGTATAGGACTAAATACTAATACATTATCTATATATAATTATCTTGGAATTTATGTTAATTATTTAAACCAATATATTATTATCAATAGAAATATACAAAATTTTAATATTCTCAAAGTTGATAATATTGATTCTATCAAACAAATAAACTTTATAAAAAACTCGCAATACACTCTTATCAAAATTAAAGAGGATGAATTGAATTTTAATTTTGATAGCCAAGAATATATACCACATAAAGATAAAAGCTATTTTATAAAAAGGTATTTTAATCATCCAATATATAAATATGATGTTTATGGAATTTTTAAGGAAAAAATATTGACTTCTGTAATTGTTACTAGAGAAATAGCTGTAGAGAATAGTAGAATTTTAAGAATCATGGATTATCTTGGAGATGAAAATGAAATTACATATATATCAAAAAATTTATATCAAATAGTTCTAAATAATGGTTATGAATATGTTGATTTTATGTGCAAAGGTTTTGATGATAAAAACTTAGTTAAAGCTGGTTTTACAAAAATTGACATAGAATCTGACAAAATAGTTGCACCAAATTATTTTGCACCATTTGTTCAAAAAAATATAAAAATAAATTTTTATGCAGATACTAAAGATGTTGATAAATTAAGAATATGTAAAGCAGATGGCGACCAAGATAGACCAAATTAAAATTAGGAAAAAATGAATAACAATTTAACAATAGTAATGTATCACTATATTAGAGATTTAAAAAACTCAAGATACCCTGATATAAAAGGTTTAGATATTAATTTATTTAAAGAACAAATTGATTATATGCGAAAACACTACCATATAATCACAATGGAAGAAGTGATTCATAGTATTGACAACCAAGTTAAGATACCAGAAAAATCTGTATTATTAACATTTGATGATGCCTATTCTGACCATTACAATAATGTATTCCCTATTTTAGATAAATACAAACTTCAAGGCAGTTTTTACACACCATCAAAAGCCATTACAGAACATACCGTATTGGATGTCAATAAAATACATTTTATTTTGGCTTCTGTTGAAGATAAATTAAATTTGCTCAATGATTTAAAAAAGTTAGTAAAAATTTATCAAAAAGAATATCAACTTGAAGGCTTTAATTATTACTATAAAAAGTTAGCACAAAAATCTCATCTTGATACCAAAGATGTAATATTTATCAAGAGATTGCTTCAAGTAGAATTAGTTGAAGAACTTAGAATTAAAATTGTTGATACACTTTTTGAAAAATATATAGGAATGAGTGAAGATACCTTTAGCAGAGAACTATATATGAATGAAGAACAACTAAAACATATGCTCAGAAGTGGTCAGCATATTGGAAATCATGGTTATAATCATTATTGGTGGAATAGCCTTAATGAAAAAGAAATGAGTCAAGAGTTAGATTTATCTATTAGCTTTTTAGAAAAAATAGGTGTAGATATGAATAATTGGACAGCTTGTTATCCTTATGGCTCATATGATGACCAATCAATTAAAATGCTAAAAGAAAGAGGTTGTAAGTTAGCGGTGACTACCGAAGTTGATATTGCTACAACAAATAAAGAGACAAGATTTATTATGCCAAGATTAGATACGAATGATATACCAAAAGATAAAAACGAAATGCCTAATAATTGGTATAGTAAGGCATAAAAACTAACTAATAGCACTATAAATACAATAGATGATAGTTTATAAAAAGAAAAAATAATAAATAATTTTGGGTCATGACAACTTAAGCATATATAAAAATATGTTAAAGTGTTGTTATGACAATGAAAAACAAGTATGTAAATCGTTCACGTATTTCGGAGGCTAAATTTAGACAAATAATTTTGTTATTTTCTGAAGATTTGAGTGCAACTCAAATCTCTCATTTAACAGGATTGAGCAGACAAACAATCAACAAATATTTAGCTGCTATTAGGCTTACAATTTTAGAATTATCCGCACTTCAATCTGCCCCACTAGTGGGGCAGATTGAAGTTGATGAAAGCTACTTTGGTGCACGCCGCGTTCGCGGCAAACGGGGTCGGGGCGCAAGAGGAAAAACCATTGTTTTTGGCTTGTTAAAAAGAGGTGATAAAGTCTATACTGAGATTGTGCCAAACTGCAAGAGCGCTACTCTACAAAGGATTATCAAGGGGAAAACTGCTATTGACAGCGTAATTCATTCTGATGGTTGGAGAAGGTATAATGGACTCGTAGATTTTGGCTATAAAAAGCATTTTAGAGTGCATCATGGAAAGAATGAATTTGCTCGTGGCAATGCACATATTAATGGCATAGAATCTTTTTGGGGATACGCTAAAACAAGGTTGGTAAAATTTAAAGGAATGAATAAAGGTATGTTTAACTTACATCTGAAAGAATGTGAATTTAGGTTTAATAATCGCAAGCAAAACCTTTACAAAGTTTTGCTTGAAATATTCAGAAAAGAGCCGCTTAAGTTGTCATGACCCATAATTTTTTAAATTTAATCGGTCGAAAAACAGAGTTAACGGAAAGTAGGAATTAAAGCATCCAATTTGGAAAGCGTAATCATTACAAATAATTTATGTATAAAGAAAAAAAAATACTTAGTTTAATTCCTGCAAGAGCAGGGAGTAAGCGTATTCCCAGCAAAAATACCAAGCATTTATTGGGCGTTCCATTAATTGCATGGAGTATTCAATCGGCGCTAAATAGTAAATTGGAAAATGTTATTGTTTCAACTGATGATAAAAAAATTGCAGATATTGCATTAAAATATGGTGCTAAAATTCCTTTTATGCGCTCAAATGAATTGGCAACTGATGAGGCTAATGTGGTGGATGTGGTTATAGAAGTAATAGATTTTTATCAGCGGGCAGGGGAGGTTTTTGATGCAGTTTTATTATTGCAGGCTACTTCTCCTTTTCGCACGACAGAAACCATACAATCAGCTATTAGTCAATTTGACGGCAAACAAAGCGTTATATCAGTTAGCCCCACAAATTCACATCCATATTGGTGTAAAAAAGTGGAAAATGGAGAGTTACTACCGTTCAACAATATGCAAAATTCATCATTAAAACGCTCACAAGATTTGCCTAAAGCTTATCAGTTAAATGGCTCAATTTACTTATCTTCCATTGACAATATTATAAAAAATAAAAGTTTTTATTCGCACAATACGCGCGCTTTAATTATAAATTCGGAACAAGAGGCGCTAGATATTGACACCCCATTTGATTGGTTTGTTGCTGAGGCGATTGCAAATAATAGGGCAAAGGTATGAGTTGCTATATTATTGCTGAAGCGGGGGTTAATCACAATGGCTCTGAAGAATTGGCATTACAATTAGTTGAGGTGGCTGCTCAAGCTGGGGCGGATGCGGTTAAGTTTCAAACTTTTAAGGCAGAAAATTTAGTCTCTCAGGCGGCAAAAACAGCCGTATATCAAAAAACTAATACTGGCGAAGATAGCCAGTTTGAGTTACTGAAAAAACTGGAAATATCCGAAGCGTTGCATATTAAATTAATGGCTAAATGTCAGCAGTTAGGGGTTGAGTTTTTGTCCACTCCATTTGATTTTGAATCAGCAAAGTATCTGTTAGATTTGGGCATAAAAAAAATCAAAATCCCCTCTGGGGAATTGAGCAATATTGCTTTTATTAAACAATTAGCCACTTTTGATGTGCCGATGATTCTTTCTACTGGTATGAGTTCATTGGCAGAAGTTAGGGCGGCGATTGATGCTATTGGCGATGTTAGACAAAAAAATAGTTTTAATAAGCCGTTAAATACAGTATTGACAGTGCTACATTGCACCTCAAATTACCCGGCAAAATACCAAGATATTAATTTACGAGCTATGCAAACCATGCAAAATGAATTTTCTATACCAGTGGGCTATTCTGACCATACTACAGGGGTATTTGTAGCGGTTAGTGCAGTTGCTATGGGGGCTAAGGTGATTGAAAAACATTTTACTCTGGATAAAAATATGCCAGGTCCAGACCATCAGGCATCGCTTAACCCTGCTGAGTTAAAACAAATGGTTGGACAAATCAGAAATATTGAAAAATGCTTGGGGGATGGTGTCAAACAACCTGTAAAAAATGAGTTACCCATTAGAGAATTGGTGCGTAGGAGTGTTGTGCTGACAACAGATAAAAAGGCAGGAGATATGCTTGAATTAGCAGATTTAACTTTGTTACGACCGGGCAATGGCATTGTGCCAGCTGATATGGAAAAAGTTGTGGGCAAGAAATTGTTGATTGATTGCAAATCAGGCGCAACCTTGCAATGGAGTGATTTAGCATAATGCGTAAAATTTGCTATATTTCAGGCACTCGTGCTGATTTTGGGCTGATGAAGATTGCCCTGCAATCAATCAATTTAGACGATGAACTAGATTTAAAAGTCATCGTTACCGGAATGCATCTTTTAAGCGAGTATGGCGATACTCACCTGGAAATATTGGACGCAGGTTTAAAAGTTTTAGGCAAAGTAAAGGTTGATTTATCAGGGGAATCTGGCGCGCAAATGTCGATAGCGCTTGGTCAGCAAGTCATTGGCATTACTAAATTATTAGCAAAACACAGCCCCGATATTGTCTTATTATTAGGCGATCGCGGTGAAATGTTAGCAGGTGCTATTGCCGCCTTGCACCTTAATATTGCCATTGTGCATATTCATGGCGGGGAATTATCAGGCACTATTGATGAGCCTATTCGACACGCGATTTCTAAATTATCACATTATCATTTTGCAGCAACTGAGCCAGCAAAACAGCGTTTAATCAAGATGGGCGAAGCGCCTGATAATATTTTTGTTACCGGTGCACCGGGTTTGGATGAGCTGGTTAATCTGGCGAGAGTGCCTCGTGCAGTGTTATTTAAAAAATATGGGTTAGAGCCTCAAAATCAATTTATTTTATTGATTTTTCATCCAGTTGTGCAGCAGGCTAAACAGGCGGCACAACAAATGAGGACAATAATTGATGCAATATTAAAATTTGATACCCAGATATTAATATTAAGACCTAATGCAGATGCAGGTAGTTTGCAAATATCTGGCGTTATAGATAGTTATTTGACAAATAATAACATAAAGATAGTAAAACATATCCATAGAAATGACTACCTTTCGCTGCTTGCCGAAGCTATAATTTTAGCTGGCAATTCTAGCAGCGGTATTATCGAAGCAGCCTCACTTAGCACCCCGGTATTAAATATTGGCGAGCGTCAGAACAATAGAGAAAGAAATAATAATGTGGTTGATGTGTCTATTAATTCTACAGAAATACACAGAGGCTTGATTAAATTATATAAAATGCAAAATATGAGTTTCACAAATATATACGGACAAGGAATGACTGCAAACAAGATTACAGAGCTGCTAAAGGATATATCCTTGCATCCTAAAATAATGGAAAAAAGTAATTCTTATTAATAATAATGAAAAGTATTGCAATATTAGGCGCTAGCGGGCATGCAAAAGTTGTTGCTGAAATTGCGCAATTATGTGGCTATGAAAAAATAGTATTTTTTGACGATGCTAAAAATCACATAGAACACTGGGAAGTCAAAGGAAATACGCAACATCTGATTGCACAATTATCAAATTTTAATGCTTTTTTTGTTGCTATTGGAAATTCTAAAGACAGAACGGAAAAAACTGCAATACTCAAGTCTAACGGTATCGATGTTGTGTCTCTAATTCATCCATTATCAATCCTTAGTCAATATGCAAAAATAGGAGCAGGGACAGTTATTATGGCAGGGTCTGTGGTTAATGCCTTTGCTAATATCGGCGATGATTGCATTATTAACACTAATTCAACGGTGGAGCATGATTGTATTTTAGCTAATGGGGTGCATATTAGTCCAAATGTTGCCATTGCTGGCGGTGTTTCTATTGGCAATGGAAGTTGGATAGGGATTGGCTCATCGATTAAACAAAATATTACCATTGGGCAAAATGTTGTTGTTGGTGCTGGCTCTGTTGTGGTTGATAACTTGCCAAATAATACCACTGCTTTTGGCGTGCCAGCAAAAATTAATGCAGCGGCATCATCATGCTAAATTTTGATTTTTCATCGTGGCCATCGTTTACTGTGGAAGAGGCGAATGCTGTTGGCGATGTTTTATTGTCAAATAAAGTCAATTATTGGACTGGCAATCAATGTCGTGAATTTGAACAAGAATTTGCACAGTTTGCAGGCACTAAATACGCAGTTGCTTTAGCAAATGGTACTTTGGCATTAGATATTGCACTTAAAAGCTTAGATATAGGCAAAGGCGATGAAGTTATTGTTAGCTCTCGGACTTTTATTGCCTCGGTATCTTCGATTATAAATGCTGGTGCAACACCTATATTTGCCGATGTTGATTTAGATAGTCAAAATATTACAGCTGAGTTTATTGCAGAGAAAATAAGCAAACAAACCAAGGCGATTGTTTGCGTGCATTTGGCGGGCTGGGCGTGTGCAATGGATGAAATTATGCAATTAGCAAATCAGCATCACTTAAAAGTGATAGAAGATTGCGCGCAAGCTCATGGTGCTAAATATAAGGGTAAATCGGTTGGCTCTATTGGAGATATTGGATGCTGGAGCTTTTGTCAAGATAAAATCATAACCACAGGCGGCGAGGGCGGCATGGTTAGCACCAATGACAAATTATTATGGAAAAAAATGTGGTCTCTAAAAGACCATGGCAAAGATTATGATTTATGCACCCAGCCTAAAACCAATAGCTTTAATTGGCTGCACACTTCATTAGGTGGCAATGCTCGAATGACTGAAATACAAGCGGTCATTGGCAGGATTCAGTTAGGAAAGATGGATGATTGGCATCAAAAACGCCTTGATAACTTTAATAAAATTCGGCATTGTGGCAGAAAAATTACAGCTTTGAGAGTGGCAGATATACCTGATTACATAGAACATGCGGCTTATAAATGTTATGTATTTGTTGAATTAGATAGATTAAAAGATGGATGGGATAGGGATAAAATAATTCAACAAATTAATAAACAAGGCGTGCCATGCTATTATGGCTCTTGTTCTGAGGTATATTTAGAAAGTGCATTTGATAATACCAAGTTTAAGCCTAAACAACGATTAACAAATGCAAAGAAATTAGGCGAAACTGCTTTAATGTTTTTGGTACATCCCACATTAACTACCAGCGAAATTCAGCAGACTTGCGATGCAATACAGTCGGTTGTAGGTTCAGCAATAAAATAATAAAGCATTATTATTTGAGATATTTATGTAAAATACAAAGTTATACTTATGTAAAATACAAAACTATACTTATGTAAAATACAAAACTATACTTATGTAAAATACAAAACTATGTTTTTAAGATATTTAGAAAAAACTATCACACAAGTGCAAGAAGTAGCGCCTTGTATATTCATTGCAGGGCCAAGACAAGTAGGCAAATCAACTCTTGCTATTAAACTAATACCTAATTATATGTTATTAGATTATATTAGTATTCGTCAAGCAATTACAGAAAATGCACAACATTTTGTTGAGATGCAAACAAAGCCTATTTGCTTTGACGAAGTGCAAAAAACTCCAGAATTATTAGAGGCAATAAAAATTAGTATTGATAAAAACAGAAAAAATGGTGCTTTTTTATTAACAGGCTCAGCAAATGTGCTTGATATGCAAGGTGTGGGTGATACGCTTGCAGGTAGAATAATTAACCTCAAACTACTGCCACTTAGTATGAAAGAACAAGCTAATAATTTAGTAGATTTATTAGCCCAATTATTAAAAAAAGATTTTACTATAAGCTCAATATCAATTACTAAACAACTACAAATGCTGTTAATTGGTGGTTACCCAGAAGCAATTAAAATAAAGTCAGTGCGCATGCGTAATTATTGGTTTGCGTCATATATTAGCACTTATATAGAAAGAGATATTCGTGATGTTAGTAATATTAGAGACATTAATAAGTTTATCAAACTATTCAATTTATTAGCCCCAAGAAGTGGCAGTATTTTTAATATTCAGCAGCTCTCTAACCAAATAGGAATAGCACAAAGCACCACAGATAATTATCTCGGTTTGCTTAGTATGATTTTCCAAGTAAATACCTTAAAGCCTTATTATTCTAATATTTCTAAACGCTTTGTAAAAATGCCTAAAACTTATTTTGTTGATACTGGTGTATTAGCCCATCTATTAGGCGTAAATAGCATACAAGAGTTTAATAGCAGTCAATATAAGGGTTTATTGCTTGAAACATTTGTTTATATGGAGTTATACAAACACATTAATTACTCAAAGTTATCAGCACAACTATATTATTACCGCACTACAGATGGCAAAGAAATAGATTTTATCATTGAGCATAAAAATCAGATTATTGCCATAGAAGTAAAATCAAGCACTCAGGTAGATAAATTAGACTTTAAACATATTATAGACTTACAAAACAACGAGGCTAAATTTAGTTTGGGGCTGGTTTTTTATTTAGGAGACAAATTATTACCCTTTGGAAATAATATATACGCTTGTCCTTTAGGGTTTTTCTTTTAAAATGAATATTTTATTTAGAGTTGATAACTCATCTTGATTGCTTAGATAATACTTAAACTCCTGCCTTAATTTATTATACATTTTTCAAGTATCTTTATCCTCTACCTCAGGTGTCTCATCATCATCATCAGTCTCGGCAATCTTAGCAACTGATACTAATTTTTCATCTTTGCTGATGTTGATTAGTGTTACTCCTTGAGTGTTGCGACCGATAATTGAAACATCGGAGGCTCTGGCACGAACTAGTGTGCCTTTGTTGGAAATTAGCATCATCTCGTCTTCATCGGTAACTTGGATAGCGCCAATTACTTTGCCGTTACGCTTTGAGGTTTTGATTGAGATTACGCCACTGCCACCACGGGCTTGAACGCGGTATTCATCTAATGCTGTGCGTTTGCCATAGCCTTGTTCGGTAGCGGTGAGGATTGGGCTTTTTTGCTCGGCAACAATCAGTGATACTACTTCATCGTCTTTTAATCTTATACCACGCACGCCGATAGCAGTGCGTCCAACAGCGCGTACGCCAGATTCTTTAAAACGGATTGATTTGCCATTTGCTGAGAACAACATAATATCATGCTCGCCAGCGGTTATTGCTACGCCGATGAGTTTGTCGCTGCCGCGTAGTTCAATAGCAATAATGCCGCCGCGTCTAGGACGGGCAAAGTTAGTAAGAGATGTTTTCTTACAAGTGCCGCTGCTGGTGGTCATAAATACAAAATGATTTTCATCAAATTCTGACACTGGCAAAATGGCATTGATAGATTCTTCTTTTTCTAAAGGCAAAAGGTTAACAATCGGCTTGCCGCGTGCTGTGCGTGATGCCATAGGCAGCTCATAAACTTTGAGCCAATGCACTTTGCCGTTAGATGAAAAACACAAAACCGTATCATGCGAATTGGCAATAAATAACTGATCTACAAAGTCATCGTCTTTCATTTTAGTAGCGGCTTTGCCTTTGCCGCCGCGGCGTTGGGCTTGGTAGTCGCTTAACGATTGTGCTTTGACATAGCCGCCGTGAGACAGAGTTACTACGCGTTCTTCTTGGGCAATTAAATCTTCTAAAGTGAGGTCAATCTTATCTTCAAGGATTTTAGTGAGGCGATTATTGGCAAAATTATCACCGATTTCAATCAACTCATCGCGAATAACTTGCATAAGTTTGTCAGGGTTTTGCAAAATATCAAGCAGGTATTTAATGCGTTGCAAAAGTTCATTAAATTCATCAAAAATTTTGTCTTTTTCCAGTCCAGTGAGACGGTGAAGTTTAAGGTCAAGAATCGCTTGGGCTTGTTTTGCAGAAAGTTGATAATCACCACTTTGTTGCAAGCCTAATTCTGCTGCTAAACTTTCTGGCTTAAACATCGCCATATCACGCTCGCCAATCAACTCTTTAATCACTGAGCCTTGCCAAGTTTTGGCAACTAAGTTGTCTTTTGCCTCGGTTGGATTGGGGGAGGCTTTAATTAGTTCAATAATCTCATCAATGTTGTGCAGTGCAACCGATAAACCCTCTAATATATGAGCGCGCCCTCTGGCTTTATTCAAATCAAAAATACAGCGGCGCGTTACCACATCACGGCGATGCGCAATAAAGGCAACTAACACGCTTTTTAGGGTCATAAGTTTTGGCATACCGTTATCAATTGCCACCATATTAATGCCAAATACGGTTTGCATTTCAGTCAGCTTATACAGATTGTTAAGCATCACTTCTGGCACTTCGCCGCGGCGAAGCTCAATCACCATACGCATACCATCTTTATCGGATTCGTCTCTTAAAGCGGTAATTCCATCGACTTTTTTGTCTTTAACTAATTCTGCAATCTTGCCAATAAGCTTGGCTTTATTAACTTGATAGGGCAGTTCTGTAACCACAATACTTTGTTTGTCTTCGCCTTCAATATGGGAAACGCTACGCAGGTAAATTTTGCCCTTGCCAGTTTCATAAGCTTGGCGAATACCTGCCGAGCCATTAATGATGCCGGCTGTTGGAAAATCAGGCCCTGGCATAATCTCTAACAATTCATCGACGCTAATTTCATCGTTATCAATCACTTTTAGACAGGCATTTACCACTTCGCCAAGATTGTGTGGCGGAATGTTGGTTGCCATGCCAACGGCAATGCCTGATGAGCCATTCAGCAATAAATTAGGCACGCGTGTTGGTAACACTGATGGCTCAGATTCTGAACCATCATAATTATCAATAAAATCAACTGTTTCTTTTTCAAGGTCGCGCAATAATTCGTGTGATAGTTTTGCCATACGGATTTCGGTATAACGCATGGCCGCCGCTGAATCGCCATCAACCGAGCCGAAGTTACCCTGCCCGTCAACCAAAGTATGGCGCATTGAGAATGGTTGTGCCATTCGCACAATGGTGTCATATACCGCAGTATCACCATGCGGGTGATATTTACCAATCACATCACCCACGATACGGGCTGATTTTTTGTAAGATTTGTTATAATCATTACCAAGCACACTCATCGCATATAAAACCCGGCGATGCACAGGTTTTAGCCCGTCTCGCACATCTGGCAAAGCTCTGCCCACAATCACACTCATGGCGTATTCCAAATAGGAATCGCGCATCTCATCTTCAATGGTAACTATGGGGAAATTGGGCGTAAAAATGTTGTTTGAATCTTGGGGATTATCAATATTATCAGACATATAAAAAAGCGGTGATTAGATTGGCTTTTATTGTACCTGATTTACACAGAAACTTAGCGCTTTATTAGGACAATAGGGAAAAAAATTATAATCCCAAAATATAAATAAAAATTACTTAAAAATCAATTATTTATGAATTTTTAGTGTGTACAGATTGTGCCAGTTTTCTGAGTAGATTTTCACTATCATCCCAACCAAGACAGCCATCGGTAATACTAACCCCATATTTGAGTGATTTTAGCGGGCCGACTGCTTGTTTGCCTTCATTAATATTTGACTCAATCATAACCCCAAAAATAGCCTCAGAACCAGCACTAATTTGCAAGGCAATATCATCACCAACTTTAAGTTGATTTTTGAATTTTTTCTCACTATTAGCATGCGAGAAATCAACCATTAGTTTGTCAGACAAACTTGCAGCGCGTAATTGTTTGACAGCATCTTCAATGTGGTTTTTTGTATAATTTACCGCATTTTTTCCACCGCGCAAAATAATATGGCAATTTAGATTGCCTGAGGTCGTGTAGCGATTGACTATGCCTTTTTTGTTAATCGACCAAAACATATGCTGGTTAGCAGCAGAAATCACCGCATCAATCGCCACCCTGATGTTGCCATCTGTGCTATTTTTGAAGCCAACTGGGCAAGATAAGCCAGAAGCCAGCTCGCGATGCGTTTGGCTCTCGGTGGTGCGCGCACCGATTGCCCCCCATGAAATTAAATCAGAAATATATTGTGGAGTGATTAAATCTAAGTATTCAGTTGCTGTTGGGATTTGCATTTTTGTCAAATCTAATAGCAAGCAACGCGCCAAGTTAAAGCCCCTTTCCATATTAAAACTGTTGTCTAAATCAGGGTCATAAATCAGCCCTTTCCAGCCAATGGTAGTGCGTGGTTTTTCAAAATACACGCGCATAACAATAAATAATTGTTGACTCAGTTCGTCTCTAAGTTTAGCCAGTTTTTGTGCATATTCCAAAGCGGATTTTGTGTCATGAATTGAGCAAGGGCCGACCACCACTAAAAGGCGACTATCTTTGCCAGTAATAATGTTAGCAATGGTTTTACGCGATTTAACAATAAAATCAGACTGCGCTTTTTTTGCCTCGTAACGCTTAATATAAACCAGTGGCGGGATGATAGATTCTGCCTTGATAATGCGAATATTACTGATTTTTTTGAGTATTTCTTTTAACATGGGGACTCAATTAATGCGTAAGCAGAATGGTTGTGAATTGATTCAAAATTTTCTGACTCAAGACGGTAATAATTAATTTTCTTATTGTTATTTAATTCAAGGGCAATATCTCTGACTAAATCCTCAACAAAAGCAGGGTTATCATACGCTCTTTCGGTTACATATTTTTCATCATCACGCTTTAAAAGCGCATACAACTCACACGAGGCTTTACGCTCTGCTAAATCAATTAAATCTTCAATATGCAATATCTCACCCTCAATAGCGTTGGCTTTAATGGTAATGTGCGAGCGTTGGTTATGTGCGCCATATTTTGAAATACTCTTTGAGCAAGGACACAAACTAGTAACTGGAACCACCACTTTCATCATCACTTCATACTTAGCTTGATTAAGCGTGCCATACAAAGTAACCTGATAATCCATCATCGATTCTACCCCTGAAGACGGCGCTTTTTTATTTCTAAAAAATGGAAAATTCAAGATAATATGTGCGCTATCAGACTCTAATCTTGCACACACTTTATCAATAATTTTATCAAAATTAGTGCTGCTAAACTCACATGGTCCATCGTTCAATATTTCAATAAAGCGCGACATATGCGTGCCTTTAATATGCTCTGGCAAGGCAACGGTCATGGTAAAGTTGCCAATGGTTGGCAGGCGATTGCCATCACGATCGATATAGATAATAGGGTGAGAAATATCCTTGACCCCAACTCTATCAATGGCAATTTTACGGGTGTCTTTTTTGTTTTGCGTATCTGGTAGATTTAATGTAGTCATATTTTCTCCCTACGAGTAAGTAACTGATGCTCTGGGGGTCTCCCAAATGGTAACTTTTTTTATGTTAACAGTTTTGTTATTAACAAGTTTACTAAGCTCTTCATAAAAATATTTAGCAATATGTTCAGCAGTAGGATTCAGCTCATCAAAGGGTGGAATTTCATTCAAATATTGATGATCCAGCCGTTTAGCCACAGTTTTGGTTTGTTTTTTAATATCACGGAAATCAATAGCAATCCCTGTCTCATCAAGCGTTTTAGCTGCAACAGAAACCTCTACTTGCCAATTATGACCATGCAAACGCGAACAATCCCCCGGATAATTTCTAAGCGAATGCGCAGCGGCAAAATCAGTAACAATTTTTAGGACGAACATAATATTTCGGAAAAATTGGCAAAAAAAAGACTGGATTATACCTGTTACTAAACAATTATTATACTCAAATCAAAAAATAGATTCTTAAGGCTCAAAAAAACCAAACAAAGTCATATTTTAGTGTTTTTAGTTGCTATTTTTGGATTTGAGAAATCATAGTATTCTTTTTTAATGCCTGTTTGAGGGTAAAATTCCGCCTTGTCCTGTTATCCCGTTCGTTTAGTTTCAGCAGCATCAAATTTTGATTTAAAAAATAAAATGAAGGCAAAAAACAAAAAATTTAAAACATTATTGCAAGCCGTTAATATCAATTATTTTATAGGATTGATGATTATTTTAGCCACCGTTGGCTCGTTTCCAGGCGGGGTGAGTTATACAACTGCTTATAGAGAATTTATTGCCGAGGTTGGTTTTATTGGTCTTTTGTTGTTTTGGCTTTATCGCAATCGTCATATACGCCCCTTAAATATCAAAATTAGCAACACTCGTTTGTGGTTATCTGGCTTGATTTTATTGGCCACTTTTTCGATTTTGTGGTCTGCGAATATTGGGTTTTTTGCCAATAAATATTTAATGTGGTTAGGTGCGGTGGCAGTTTTTCTATTGGCATTAAATCTAACAGCAAAAACAAATACCTATATTACTATTGCTAAAACTTTGGTATTTATAGGGGTTTTTATTGCAATAATAGGTATTGGACAATACTTGTTTGCAATTGATATATTTGTGCAAAATGCCTCACCTGCCGCTAATTTTATTAATAAAAATAGAGCGGCGCAAGTTATTGTGCTGATTTTTCCAATTAGTTTGTTTTTACTGTTAGTTGATAAAAAATCTATGTCTAATCTATATCCTTTTTTTATGGCGTTGATGCTGAGCTATATTTTTTATACGCAAACCAGAGCTGCTTGGCTTGGTATTGGGGTGCAAATAATTATTCTTAGCATTGCTTTTGTTGTTTTAAAGGCGAAATTTAAGCATGCTTTTGCGGGGCAAATACTACACTGGTCAAAGACTAAAACGCTAAATTCAGTATTGGCTATTATTATGTTATTTTTGCTGATTAATTTATCAGCCGATGGCTGGAATCCTGTTTGGAGCATTATTTCTAATGAAATAAACAGCATTGTTCAAAGTGCGGCAAACAGCAGCTCAGCGCGTTACAAAATTTGGGAATCAGCACTTATAATGATTCAAGCAAACCCCATTATCGGTAGCGGTATGGGTAGTTTTTATCATAATATTCTTAGCCAATCGCAACACTATAGCAGCATCAGTGTTAATGTTCATAATGATATTTTGGAGCTTGGGGTTGAGTTGGGTCTGCTGGGTTTATTGTTATTTTTTGGCGCTGTGATTAGTTTAGTTCTCAATTTATTCAAACTCATCAGCCAGCGCGACACTCAGCAACAATTATTTTACTTACTCATTAGCGCTGCGATTTTTGGTAGTTTTGTTAATATGCAGTTTAGTTTTCCGTATCAAATGTCGGTGCCATTAACGATTTTTGCGCTTTATAGCGGTATGATTGTCAAAAGTAGTGATGTTTATAATGCCAAGATAAAAATATTAACCATAACAATTAGCCGCCAATATATTGTTGGATTTGTTGGGGTGATTTGGTTGTTAGTATTGGTGTTAAATATGATTTGGTTAAACACATTTTCCAGCATTAATAATAATGCACTTGATTATAAAAAATGGCAACAGCCTAGCAATTATTCAACAATTAGCTGTCATAGATTAGTTGTTAGAACGCTATATGCCTTGACTAATTTCTACCATAACAATAAAGATTATAACAGCTCATTGTCTGTGCTTAAACACATTAACCAGTGCATTCCTAATACTTGGGGAGTGGAAAATTTAAAAGCCAGAAATCTACTAAATTTACAGCGCTACGATGCCGCTATTTTGGCTTTTGAAAAAGCTAAAAAACACCATAAATTAGGTATTTATCAAGATTATATCGGTCAATATGTCGCCTATATCAAAATTGGCAATATACAAGGCGCACAAACGGTTTATCAGCAACTCAGTCAAAAACCTGAGACTTTAGTTGCTAAAAATAAACAAATTTTATCAAACTTAATTAAAATGTCTGTTAAGTTTAATAATAAAGACAATGCCGCCCGTTTTTATCAGTTATATATTGATAATTACGGCACTAACAAAGAACTAAAAAATCTAATTGATGGCTAACTTGCCCGCCAAAAAAATTATTATTGCCGATAGGCTTATTGGCGGGCGTATTGACAGTGCGATTGCGGCGATGTTGCCTGATTATTCACGCGCTAAAATTACCGGTTGGGTGCGCTCTGGTGCTGCGTTGATTGATGCTAAGGTTTTCAAAGCTAAAGAAAAAGTGCTGGGGGGTGAGATTGTTACCCTGCATATTCAAGCGCAACCCAGACACGATTGGCAAGCAGAAGATATTGCCATAGATGTGGTGTTTGCCGATAAAGATATTATCATTATTAACAAACCGGTCGGCTTGGTAACGCACCCCGGTGCGGGTAATTGGAGCGGCACTTTGGCAAATGCACTACTGCATTTTGACCCAAGTTTAGCGCAATTAGACCGCGTTGGGATTGTGCATCGATTAGACAAAAATACCTCTGGTTTAATGGTGGTAGCGCGTAGTGAATTGGCACAAAAAAACTTAGTTGAACAACTGCAAACGCACAGCGTATCTCGTGAATATTGCGCCGTTGTGTATGGACATATGATTTCAGGCGGCACGGTGGATGCCCCTGTTGGTCGTGATAGTAAAAATCGCATCAAACAAGCGGTGATTGAAAATGGAAAACCCGCCCTTACGCATTATCGGGTGATTGAGCGCTTTGCCCATCACACCTATGTTAAGGCGATTTTAGAAACTGGGCGCACCCATCAAATTCGCCTGCATTTGTCGCATATTGGACATCCTTTAGTTGCTGATAATTTATATGGCGGCAAGGTGCGTTTTCCTAAAAAAGCACCTGAGCCTTTAAAAACTGCACTTAAAAGTTTTAATCGTCAGGCATTGCATGCCAAAAAACTCAGTTTAACCCATCCTATATCAGGCGAAATAATGTCTTGGAAAGCGCCTTTGCCACAGGATTTACAGGATTTGTTGCAGGTTTTATCTGAGTTTGACTCAGTTTGATTGTATAGTAATTTAAAATTAAACAAAAAATTAGATAGGTGAATTTTAATTATAAAAATATTAACTACGAGCAAAAAATCAAGGATTTGTTTAGCAAATGATGTTAGCAAAAAATGTCAAATTTTTATCAACCCCGCGTTATCTTGAGGGCGGCGCTGGTGCTGGTGCTTATGCCAATTTTAATTTGGCAACTTATACGGGTGATGAGTTGGCATTGGTTGAGCAAAATCGCACATTGCTTATCAAGCATTACAATCTACCAAGCGCGCCAAAATGGCTCAAGCAAACACATTCTAATATTTGCCTGAATGCAAGCTCTAATGATTGTAATGGAGACGCTGCAATAACCGATAAAAAAGGCGTGGTTTGTGCTATTTTAACAGCAGATTGTTTGCCGATTTTTGCCTCAAACACCTGTGGCACACAAGTTGGCATAGCACATGCAGGCTGGCAAGGCATACTACATGGTGTGATTGAATCATTTATTGGTGCTTTTGCTACTGAGCATTTATTGGTGCATTTTGGTCCGGCAATTTCACCCAGCGCATTAGTAGTGGGTGATGAGGTTTATCAGCAATTTGTCGCTAAGGATTTATCATTAACTCAGGCTTTTTTGCAAACAGGCGATAAATACCAGTTAGACCTCTATCAAGCAGCCAGAATTATCCTAAATGGTTTGGGATTTAGCACTATTACTGGCGGCGGCGAATGCACTTATGCCCAAAAACAACAATATTTTTCCTATCGCCGTGATGGCGCGCAATCTGGCAGAATGGCGCATTTAATTTGGATTGCATAATTTAGTTTTGCCGCTCAAACTAAAATCCAATTCCTTAGTGGTTTTATTCAGATGATAATAATGTAGCGGCTTTTGCTTGCGTTGTTTTTGTTGAATCACACAGCCGATCACTTCAAACTCGCCGCTCAGCTCAATATCTTCATATTTAGTATTTAGGCAAACCATCATTTTTTTTGCGCCGCGTTCTAAATATTGGCGAAAATATAACTCATCTTCATAGCGAATAATAGCATAAGCACGATTGTGAATTTGCATACCAGGGTCGATAATCACAATGCAATTTTCACTAAACTCCGGCTGCATATAATTACCTAAATTTTGCAAGGCAAAAGGCTCAGAGTTGGTGGAACAACTACTTTCAAATATTTCTTTTGCTGAGTTTAGGTCTGGCATTGTTTGCAATAAAAAGTTGAGCGTTGATTTTGAATAATGCGCATTATTTTACCACCACAATGCCCGCACGGCTGATTTTCACGCCCATATACCAATAAAGTTTGCGCAAAATACCCCGGCGAACCATCAACTTTGGAAAAATTTTGCAATGTTGTGCCACCCGCTTTGATTGCTTGGGTCAAAATCGCCTTAATATGTAGGGTTAATAATTTATAGCGTTTTTTTGAAACATCGCCCGCCAAGCGCTTAGGGTCAATGCCGGCTTTAAACAAACTTTCACAAGCATAAATATTACCCACACCGACCACCACCTTGCTATTCATTATAAATGTCTTGATATTTTGTTGTTTATTGCGTGATTTAGTATATAAATAAGTATCATCAAAATCACTATCTAATGGCTCAACACCCAATTTGTCCAACAACGGATGCGCGCCATCTGTTGAGAATAACACACAACCAAAACGCCGCGGGTCGTTTAAGCGCATCGATTGTTGATTGCTAAATTGCAATTCAAAATGATCGTGCTTTTGCAATGCTGTGCTGACATCAACCATACGAATCGAACCACTCATGCCCAAGTGAATAATCAGCGTGCCTACTGAAAACTCAATTAACAAATATTTGCCGCGTCTATTAATATCCTCAACTAGTGCATGAGCCAAGGTGTTAACAAGATGTTTAGGAATTTCCCAGCGTAAATTACTTCGATGCAAAATCACCTTAGTAATATTTTGATGAATGATAAGTGGCGCAAGACCTAATTTAGTGGTTTCAACTTCAGGTAATTCAGGCATAAAATTAGTGCCAAGTGAAAAAATAATTCATTATAATGATAACTTTATAACATCAGGAGAGAGAAAATGAATTTTATCAATTCAGTGAGAGGCAAAATTTTAATCGGCTTTGTTTTAGCCATCATTGTGGTATTCGCCACTAAAATGCAAAACCATTACACGCTAATGGTTTGGTTGCATGTTTTAGCAGGTATAGTTTGGATTGGCTTATTGTATTATTTTAACTTTATCCAAACCCCAGCCATGGGCGCTGTGTTAGCGGCTAAAGAATCCCCTGCCGTCATTGGCAAATACATTGCCCCAGCTGCGTTATTATGGTTTCGTATGGCAGCGGCAACTACTTGGATTTTAGGTTTAGTATTGCTTGCCACTTGGCAGAAAAACGGCTTTAATGTAAGTGCAATTATTGATGCGTTTACTTTTGCCAATGGTTATGTTGTTATCGGCATCGGTGCTTGGATGGGGACAATTATGGCGTTTAATGTATGGTTTATTATTTGGCCCAATCAACAAAAGATTTTAGGTATGGTTAAGGCAACGCCTGATGAAATAGCTACTGCAAAAAAGCATGCCGCCTTGGCATCATCTATTAATGTCATATTGTCAATACCGATGTTGCTTACTATGTTGGCATGGCATTGATAAAACAAGTAAAAAATGCCGCTAAAAGCGATATTCAAAGTGTTAAGGAATTGTTGTATTTTCCACTGTGATTATCAAAGCGGCATTAGTAGGTTATATCATCATTAAAATTTAATATTTTTTGCTAAATTTACCACTTAAAATCATTGAAATAGTATTATTTTTGTATTTTTTTATTGTGTGAAAAGCCTACAAATAAGCATATTATAGTGATTTTTTGCAAAAATACCACTTTTTGTATTTTTTTTGCAAAAAAGTATTGACATTTGAAAACAAGGCTGTATAATCCACAGCATCTTTGCAATAAGTGAAGAAATTAAGTGTCATAAAGCTAACTTTGACATATTTTTAATTTTTGGAGAAATAAAAATGAAAAAACAACTATTAATTGCTACGGTTGCAGCAACGATGTCAGTAGTTGCCACAGCTGATGTCTCAATTAAAGGTGATGCGCATTTGCGTTATGCACACAGTGATAACATCGACTCAACAGGTCAGCTTGTGCGTTTGCATGTTACTGGCAAATCAGGCGATACTAAGGTTAAGTTAGGTTTGCGTAATGATGGCGGAACTCGTGTATCAGCTGGTAGTTTCAATACCGAAGGCGCTTCTGAAGGTTCAGATATTGGTGTTGCTGATGATGGGGATCGTTCTGGTCTAAATGTAGATTACCTATACTTAACCACTAAAGTCGGTGGGCTAAATATTAAAGTAGGTGATTGGTGGGATACTACAGGTTTAGGTGTTGCGCGTGAGGGCAAGTCTGATGCCGATAGAATTGAGTTTAGCGCTAAATTAAGTGGTTGGAAGTTAGGTCTTGAAACTGGTGCTGATAGTTCTTCTACAGTTTTATCTGCTAATGGCAAGGTTGGTGATTTTGTGGTTAAAATTGAGCATGACACAGCTGCTGACGGTGGCTGGGCTGGTGTTGGTACGCCTAATGCTACTGTAGGTGGTTACACTGATGTTTCTATTAATGGCGAATCAGGTGATTTAGGTATTGGTGCTGAATACTTTGGTGGTAATTTAGATAATGGCGCTGATGCTGATGCGTATGTGGTGCATGTATGGACTAAAGCATCTGATATTACTTGGCATTTTGCTGTTGCAGAAACTGATGCTGGTGTTGCTACACTTAACGGTGGCAATAACAAATTCTCGCCACTTGATATTTCTATCTTAGGCTCTTCCACAGATGTTAATGGTAACATAGCCATTAGTGATTTCGGTAAAACTGAAGATAAAGTTTGGGGTGTTCGTGCTGATGCAAAAGTTGCTGGCATGGGTCTTCAAGTTGCTACTGGTAAGTTAGAACTTAATAACGCAGCTGTTGATGATAGTTTCTGGGATGTGATTTTAACTCGTTCTTTAGGCAAGGCTTCAAACATTAAATTCTCAATTGGTGATTATAATGATGTAACTTCATCAGGTGTTAAAGTTAGTGTTAAGTTCTAAACCTTGTTAGAAAATAATTTGTTTAAGCTTATTAAGTTATTTAAAAAACCCAGACTTAGGTCTGGGTTTTTTTCGTCCTTTCACAAAAACCCAAGACCTTATTTTTTATTGGATTAGGGTATAATAAATAATATGTGAATTAGAAAATATATTGCTAACAGATGACAACTTTAAACTCTAACAAAAAGAAAGCAAAACCTTATTTTTTTCAATTAAATAATCGTGCTTTGTTAAAAATTAGTGGCAAAGATGCCAAAGGTTTTTTACAAGGTCAATTTTCTAATGATATTGATGCCTTAGCAGCAGACGCGGCACAACTAAATGCTTATTGCCAGCATCAAGGTAGAATTATTGCCCTAATTTGGGTGATGAGAAAAAATGATGATTATTTCTTGTCTTTTGCCAATGATTTAAGTGCTATTGTTAGCCAAAAACTCACAATGTTTAAAATGATGTTGGATGTTAGTATTGCTGATGTGAGCGGGACAATTATTCAACTCGGTATTATTGGCGCGGCGTTTGATGGCGCTTTTAAACTGAATAAACAACAATCGATTGCCTTGCTTGAGCGTGTTGATGATATTAAATTAGCCGATAGTCGTTTGTGGGAGCGGCTATGTATTGAGAATGGCATGGCAGAAGTTTATTTAAAAACCACTGAGAAGTTTGTGCCACAGTTGTTAAACTTGGATATTGATGAAGTGGGGGTGAATTTTTCTAAGGGCTGTTATCCTGGGCAAGAGGTGGTAGCACGATTGCATTATTTGGGCAAATCAAAACGCCGTATGCGACTATTTGAGTGCGATAGCGATGTTATTGTGGGCGATGAGTTGATTGTCGCGGATTCAAAATCAACTAAAGCTTCAGGCGTTGTGGTTCGTTGTGTAAAATTAGACAAAAAATCATTATGCTTAGCGAGCATTGAGCTTGTGCATGAGAATGATAGAATTACTTTAAATAATGCCAATGGCAGCCAACTTAGGATGAAAAAATGACTAAATTATTATTTTTATTGATATTACTACCTGCCAGTGCATTTGCTAATATTGACACACTGCAAAGTTTAAAACTCACCAATCATTGGGTAGGGTATGTCGCGTTAATTGTATTTGTGATTGCTTATATTTTTGTGATGGTTGAGGAATTTACTCATCTTAGAAAATCCAAGCCAGTTATATTGGCGGCAGGCATAATTTGGGGATTGGTAGCTTGGATTTACACGCAAAACGGTATGCCGAACGCCGCAGGAGTTGCACTACGGCACAATTTTTTAGAATATTCTGAATTGTTTTTATTTTTATTAGTGGCAATGACCTACATTGAAGCCTTGCGCGAGCGTTTGGTATTTGAGTATTTAAAAGTGTGGTTAGTGAACAAAGGGCTGTCGTTTAGGCAACTATTTTGGCTGACAGGGTTTTTGGCGTTTTTCATCTCTCCGATTGCTGATAACCTTACTACATCACTGATTATGGGTGCGGTAGTGATGGCGGTGGGGGGTGCGAATGTGCGTTTTGTGTCGATTGCCTTTGTGAATATTGTGGTGGCAGCTAACGCCGGCGGTGCGTTTAGCCCGTTTGGTGATATTACCACGCTGATGGTGTGGCAAAAAGGCATTGTGGATTTTACACAGTTTTTTGATTTGTTTATTCCATCGTTGCTTAATTTTATTGTGCCAGCGGCAATTATGCACTTTACGATTAAAAATGATGCCGCTACGCATAAAACTGAGAATGTTGAGATTAAAACAGGTGGTTTATGGATTGTTGTGCTTTTTATCGCAACCATTATAACTGCCATTAGTTTTCATAGCTTTTTGCACCTGCCGCCGGCGATGGGAATGATGACAGGGCTGAGTTATTTGATGATTGCTGGTTATTTTGTTCGCAGACATGAAAAGCGTCATAAGGTTAATAGTGATAAATATTTTGATATTTTTAACAAAATTGCTAATGCTGAATGGGACACCTTGTTGTTTTTCTTTGGGGTGATTTTAAGTGTCGGTGGCTTAGGTTTTATAGGGTATTTGGCACTCACCTCAGAGGCTATGTATGTATCTTTAGGCGCAACTTATGCCAATATTTTGGTGGGGGTTTTATCTGCTATTGTGGATAATATTCCGGTAATGTTTGCGGTGCTGACGATGAATCCTGATATGTCGTTAGGGCAATGGTTGTTAGTTACCCTGACAACAGGGGTGGGCGGTAGTTTGCTCTCGGTAGGCTCGGCGGCAGGTGTGGCGCTGATGGGGCAATCAAAAGGGCTTTATACATTTGTCTCGCATCTAAAATGGATGCCGGTGATTATGCTGGGTTATGTGGTGAGTATTTTGGCGCATTTGTGGCTAAATTCCGCGTTATTTGATGTCCCAATCTAAGTTTTAGAACTTTGTGCAAAACTCTCAATTATTAGTCGATATTGGCAATAGTAATATTCATTGGTCCTTAGATGATGATTACCTTAGTATTGCTATTGAAGATTTTAAACCCAGTTTAATCCCAGCGCATCAATCGGCTTTGGTGAGTTGTGTGGCGCATGATGCTTTGATTTCTAATTTTAACAATACCACCATTATCCGAGCGCAAGCCTATAAAGGGCTAGCGTTTAGTTACGATTTTAAGCAATTAGGCACAGACAGATTTTTAGCGATTATTGCAGCTTATGAGGCGTTTCCTGCGCAAGCGGTGATGGTGATTGATGTAGGGACTTTTGTAACGATTGATGTAATTCAACACAATCAGCATAAGAGTATTGGTATTGCACCGGGATTGGGGCAATTAAAACAAATTCGTCAATTTCAGGGCGATGATAGTCAAAATGCTTGGACGGCTGGCATCCAAGATATGTTTATGGGTTATATTGAAAAGCACTGCCTAGCTTTTAAAGGTAAAATTCTCATCACAGGTGGCGGGCAAAATATACTCAATATTAATGGCGCGCGCAATTATCAAAATTTAACTATACAGGGATTAAAAATATTAAATGAACAATAGAGTATTATCAGCTATGCGCCCAACTGGGCGGTTGCATTTAGGGCATTATCATGGTGTTTTAAAGAGTTGGCTGGACTTGCAAAATGAATATGATTCGTATTTTTTTGTGGCAGATTGGCATGCTTTTACCACGCATTATGAGGATAAAATTGATTTAGAAAGCAATGTGATAGAAATGGTGGTTGATTGGTTGGCAACTGGCATTAACCCCAATACTGCAACGATTTTTGTGCAATCAAAAGTGCCTGAACATGCAGAATTATATTTGTTACTATCAATGTCAACGCCGCTGAGCTGGTTAGAGCGTGTGCCGTCTTACAAGGATCAACAGCTGAAGTTAAAAACCAAGAATTTAAGCACTTATGGCTTTTTAGGTTATCCACTTTTACAGAGCGCTGATATTTTGATTTATAAGGCTGGTTTAGTGCCAGTGGGCGAAGACCAAGTGGCACATGTGGAATTTACCCGTGAAGTTGCCAGGCGTTTTAATTATATCTATGGTCGTGAAGTTGATTTTGAAGAAAAAGCAGAAATTGCGATTAACAAAATGAGCAAAAAGCAAGCTAAATCCTATCGTGCTTTGCGTAAGACTTATCAACAGCAAGGCGATGCTGAGGCATTAGTTAAGGCTCAGGCATTATTAAAAGAACAACAAAATATTACTTTAGGTGATAGCGAAAGACTCTCAGGTTATATTGAAAGTATGGGCAAAATTATCTTACCAGAGCCGGATTATTTATTGACTAAAGCCGCAAAAATGACCGGGCTGGATGGGCAAAAAATGAGTAAATCATATGCTAACACTATTTCTATGCGCGACACTGCTGATGAAATACAAAACAAAATTAAGCGTATGCCAACTGACCCTGCCAGAGTCAAATTAACCGATTCAGGCAATCCTAAAAAATGCCCAGTATGGCAGTTACATCAGGTATATTCAGAGCAATCAACCCATGATTGGGTAGTGCAAGGATGCACCAAGGCGAAAATTGGCTGCGTTGAGTGCAAACAGCCAGTGATTGATGCGATACAAGCAGAATTAACGCCAATACAAGAAAACATCGCCAAATATCAAGCCGACCCAGAGCTAATCAAACAGATTATTTTTGAAGGAAGTGAAAAAGCCCGGAGTGTCGCTAAAGAAACGATAGCCGAGGTGCGTGAGGCGATGGGGATTGTTTATTGAGTATTATGAGCATAGAACACCTTTCTTTTTATTTGCAAATAATTCAAACAGTTGCATTAGTATCAGCTGTTGTCATTGCATGGTTTGCGATTAAATCTCAAAAAGAAACCACTAAAAAAGAAAAAACCATATCATTGCTGGCAAAAGATTTGGAATTTTTGGAGGGTATGGATATTTTAAGAAAAATAACTACAGAGGATATTGCAATAGATAGTTATGCTGAAAAAGTCAATCAATTTAAAAAAGAAACTATTGAAATAAGGCGTTTATTAAATTATTGTGAAGATATTAGTATTGGAGTTTTGTCAAAGATTTATAATTTTGAAATGATTAAAAAGTCAAGAAAAACAACGCTTACAGGTATTTACAATAAAGCTAAACCTTTTATTATTCGCCTTAGAGAACAAGATAAAAATCCAAATTTATATATAGAATTTGAAAATTTTGTTAATATTATAAATGCCTGAAAGACTGCAAAAACTCATAGCCACCGCAGGTTATGGCTCACGCCGTTGGGCGGAGAGGATGATTGAGCAAGGGCGGGTTGAGCTAAATAACAAAACCGCTAATATTGGCGATAAAGCGGCAATCACTGATAGCGTCAAAATTGATGGCAGAAAAATTGA
This sequence comes from Gammaproteobacteria bacterium, assembly GCA_965217125.1. GTDB lineage: Bacteria > Pseudomonadota > Gammaproteobacteria > PS1 > Pseudothioglobaceae > JAAOIF01. The sequence continues at coordinate 273,258 of OZ244244.1, forward strand.
TTTAGCGCGTTATAGCGAAGCAGAAACTAAGGTTATTATTCTGAACAAGCAAGCTGGAGTGATTTGTTCGACTAAGGACGATGAGGGGCGCAAAAGTGTTTATGATTTATTGCCTAAACAATCACGCTGGGTAATGGTCGGGCGTTTAGACCTTAATACTTCAGGGCTTTTGTTGTTTACTAATAATGGCAATTTGGCGCATAAGTTGATGCACCCTTCTGCTGAAATTGAGCGTGAATATGCAGTGCGTGTGCTGGGCAAAGTTGAGAATGAAGATATACAAAAACTCACTGTAGGGATTGAATTAGCAGATGGTTTTGCTAAGTTTCATCGCCTAAATATTGGCGGCGGCACTGGGGCAAACCGCTGGTATAAAGTGGTGTTGAAAGAGGGTAAGAAGCGTGAAGTAAGGCGATTATGGGAGGCTTTGGGCTTTAAAGTATCGCGTTTAATTCGCATTCGTTTTGGTGAAATTCGCCTGCCAGAAAATCTAAAAGCCAACCAATATGACTACCTTAAGCCAGGGCAGGTGAAATTACTACTTAATGCTGTCAATTTGATAGATTAGACTGCTTTTATATCAAGTATAATAACACTTTTAGTATTATTTTGAGCGTCAATGTCTGACTATAAATCCACCTTAAATTTACCAACCACTCAGTTTTCGATGAAGGCGAATTTAGCCAATCGAGAGCCTAATTTTCTAAAACAATGGCAAGACGATAAGCTATACAAAAGCATTCGCCAGCAAAATCAAGGCAAGCCTAAGTTTATTTTGCACGATGGACCGCCCTATGCGAATGGCGATATTCATATTGGGCATGCGGTTAATAAAATTTTAAAAGATATTATTGTTAAATCCAAGACTTTATCGGGTTTTGATGCGCCGTATGTGCCGGGCTGGGATTGTCACGGCTTGCCGATTGAACTTAATGTTGAGAAGAAAAAAGGCAAGGTTGGGCAAAAAATCAGCACCAATGAGTTTCGTGCAGAATGCCGACAATACGCTGATACACAAATCAATAAACAAAAGCAAGATTTTCAGCGTTTGGGTATTTTAGGGGATTGGGACAAACCTTATTTGACCAAAGATTTTAAATACGAGGCTGATATTGTGCGTGCATTGGCACAAATCGTGGATAACGGACATCTCGCGCAAGGCGCTAAACCTGTGCATTGGTGCACCGAGTGTGGCTCGGCATTGGCTGAGGCAGAAGTTGAATATCAAGACAAACAATCTGTTGCAGTTTATGTAAAATTTAGCTTTGTTGATACGGCTATTTTTAAGGTTGATAAGCCTGTTTCGGTGGTGATTTGGACAACCACGCCTTGGACCTTGCCTGCGAATGAGGCGGTGGCACTACATCCTGAATTAGGGTATTGTTTATTAGCAACAGATGATGAGTATTTATTAGTGGCTGATAAATTAAGCGATGACTTTATTGCCGCAACTGAGCTAACGGCGCACAAGTCTGATTTTTATATATCAGGCACGGCATTAGAGGGGCAGGCACTCAAACATCCATTTTATGATAAGCAAGTGCCAATTATTTTAGGCGAACATGTAACGCTTGATGCTGGCACCGGCGCGGTGCATACTGCTACCGCACATGGTCAAGAGGATTACTCAGTAGGCTTAAAATATGATTTGCCGGTGGAATGCCCGGTAGATGGGCGCGGGGTGTTTTTTGCAGATACGCCTTTAGTCGGCGGGCAATTTATTTTTAAAGCCAATGCAGCCATTATTGATATTTTAAAAGACAAAAAAACCTTAGTTTTTCATCATAATTTAGTGCATAGCTATCCACATTGCTGGCGACACAAAACCCCGGTGATTTTTCGCGCCACCCCACAATGGTTTATTTCAATGCAACAAAAAGGTTTGAGAGATAATGTTAATAAACAAATATCTAAGGTTGAATGGATACCTGATTGGGGCAAAAAACGCATCGAACTGATGCTCAGTAATCGTCCTGATTGGTGTATTTCGCGCCAGCGTTTTTGGGGCGTGCCGATTACCCTTTTTGTGCATAAACAAACCGGCAAATTGCACCCTGATACCCAAGCATTATTTGTAAAAATTGCCGATAAAATCGAGAAAAACGGCATTGAGGCGTGGTTTGAGGCAGATATTACAGATTTTCTCGGTGATGAGGCACATGATTACGACAAAACCACCGACACACTTGATGTTTGGTTTGATTCAGGCGTGAGTCATTTTGCCGTGCTAAAACAACACGCAGAGCTTAGCGAGCCAGCAGATTTGTATTTAGAAGGCTCAGACCAGCATCGTGGCTGGTTTCAATCTTCGCTGATTTCATCAGTGGCAATTAACGGCAAAGCGCCATATAAACAAGTATTAACGCACGGATTTACCGTAGATAAAGACGGCAAGAAAATGAGTAAATCACTCGGCAATGTAATAAGCCCACAAAAAGTAGTAAACAATCTCGGCGCGGATATTTTGCGCCTGTGGATTGCCAGTACCGACTACACCGCTGAGATGAATGTTTCCGATGAAATTCTAAAGCGTTCGGCGGATTCCTATCGCCGCATTCGCAACACCATGCGTTTTATGTTGGCGAATATGCATGACTTTGAACCTGATGAACATTTGGTTAATCCTGATGATATGATGGTTTTAGACCAGTGGATTGTTGGTATGACTAATATTTTTCAACAAAGAATTAAAGATCTTTATGAAGAATATAAGTTTCATCTAATTATTCACGATGTCATTGATTTCTGTACTAATTATTTAGGTGCTTTTTATTTGGATATTATCAAAGACCGTCAATATACTTGTCAAAAAGACTCGATTGCACGGCGTTCAGCACAAACCGCTTTGTATCATATTACCCAAGCAATGGTGCGCTGGATTGCACCGATTTTGTCATTTACTGCTGAAGAGGTTTGGCAATTTATGCCACACCAACCAAAACAAAGTATTTTTTTGGAAGAAAAATTTTATGACGGATTAGGCGGGTTTTTACAATATACCGAACCAAATTGGAGTACAGGGATAGATGGAGGTATTACTAATTTAATAGCTATAAATTTATTTGATAAAATGGAAGATATTAATAAGCCTTTTCGTAAAAAAATTGAAGAATTACGCAAAAATAAAGAAATAGGCTCGTCTTTAGAGGTTAATATTGATTTTTATTGTAATGATAATTGGTTTAATGTGTTAAACACTTTAGGCGATGAGTTACGATTTGTATTTATTGTTTCTGATGTGCAGTTGCATAAATTAGGAGATGCACCAAGTGATAGCTTTGTTGTCTTAGAGGGCATTAAATTTACTGTCAGCAAAAGCCCCCACCAAAAATGCACCCGCTGCTGGCATCGCCGCACAGATATAGGCAACAACCAAAAACACCCAGAACTTTGCAGCCGTTGCGTTGAAAATGTTGCTGGCGATGGCGAAAAGCGCGAGTTTGCTTGATTAGTAAAAATAATAAAAATGACAACTAACATCCCGACAAAAATCATGCACACCGACATCAAGCAAATCCTCTAAACCGCAAGAGGCAAAGTGCATTCAGCGGTTAATTTTGCGATTAGAAGCATATTGGTTGATAGGCAGTCTGTATAATAAAAAAATGACAAAAATAACCCAACAAAACTTTAAGCAACTGTATCAATTAACGCCAAAGCGGATTTATTTGCCAACTGCTAATGTTTTAAAAAAAAATACTGATAATTCCAGGTATTATGGGGCGTTAAATTTTCCATTTAAAGAAACCATACAAGCAATTTTTGAGCGGGATACTGGTCTTAAATTATTTGATAATAAAAATGATATTTACAATAAAACCTCTGTATGGTCCTCAATTAAAACTGAAGATGAATTTAATACTATAGAAAAATGGATTAAGGCACAAGGCGCAACAGTTTTTATTCGTAGTTTGTTGTCATCTTGTATTGCCTTAGATGTTAATGTTGATATAGTTAATGAGGTTAAAACTGAAATTGGCGATTTAGAAGATAAGGCAAAACGCAACCGAGATGAAAATGCTATTAGTGCATTGGTTGATTTACTTTGCCATAAAATAAGCGCAAATAAAGAAGGTTTTTATATTGCTGCTGTGCCTGCAAATAAAGATAAAAAATTTGATTTACCAACCTTATTAGCCGCAAAAATAGCAGATAAATTGGATTGTGTTAATATAACCGATAATTTCGCGTATAAAAATTCAAAACAAGTATTAAAATCAATTAGTATTGACGATAAATGGCAAGAATTAGAACAATCAAACCTTGTTTTTGAGCGGCATAATTTAGCAAATAAAGCTATTATATTGATAGATGATAAATATCAATCTGGCACTACACTACACTATGTGGCAAGTAAATTACAACAAGCAGGTTTTAATACAATATACGGATTAACAATAGTTAAAACTATGAAAGATGATGACAATCAATAAGCCTATCAAAATAGCACAGGATAATCCACTTTACCCTAAAAATATTGCAACTTTTTTAAAAAAGTTACCCAGTTTATCTATGCTTGGCAATATTGAATTGCTTAAAAATCATATAGTGGGATTTTGTGGTTCAAGAAAAGTAAGTGATAATGGAATAAGTGCTAGCCATAATTGTGTAAATACATTAATTCAGAAACATCCTGATATTGCTATTATTTCAGGCAATGCTAATGGAGTTGATTTAGAAGTGCATTATGCAGCCTTAAAACAAGGGGCAAGCACCATATTAGTTTTACCAGAAGGGATTAATCATTTTAAGATTAAACCCAAATTACAAGCAGTATGGGATTGGGATAGGGCGTTGGTAATTAGCCAATTTGATGATGATGCAAACTGGAAAGTATGGCAGGCAATGACACGCAATAATTTAATCCTATCTCTATCAAAAGCGATGGTTGTGGTAGAAGCAGGTGAAAAAGGCGGCACAAAGGCAGCGGCTGATTCTGCTATTAAACACAATACACCGCTATTTGTAATAGATTATGACCATAATCCAGCAGGCAATGAATTATTAAAAAATCAAGCAATAGAAATGATTCGCAAGAACAGAAAAACAGGGATGGCAAATACCAAAAATTTAGAAAGAGCTATATTCTAGGTGAAATTATGGAAGAAATCAAATAGTTTTAGGCGCTTGCTATCCTCACAAACTAAGGCAGTGAACACAGATAAAAACCAAAATAACAAGCTATTAAATTTTATAAAAAACCCTTATGTGCTAGAATTTTTGCAATTACCAGAATAAAATACAGTTAAAGAATCAAAGCTTGAACAAGCAATTATAGGCAAATTAAAAAACTTTCTCTTAGAAATTGGTAATGGCTTTTCGTTTGTTGCTTGGCAAATGCTTATCAGTACTGAGACTAATCATTTTTATATTGACATTGTATTCTATAATTATTTGTTAAAATGTTTTGTTATATTGACCTAAAAACTAATAAACTTAGCCATCAATATATTGGGCAAATGGGTATGTATGTGCGGATGTTTGACGATTTAAAACGCGGTGAGGACGATAACCTAACTATCGGAATTATTTTGTGTGATAGCAAGGATGAAACTATAGCCAACTGATGCAGAATTAGTTGCCCAGATTGAGCGATAAAAGGATTTATTAAAATAGCAAATGACAACAAAAATAAATAAAAAATGAAAACCCTAAGTCTCGACCTTAATCAAAAATCTTATCCTATTTACATCGGGCGGGGATTGCTGGGGCAATCTGAATTATTAACTAAGCATATTGTTGGCAAGCAGGTGATGATTGTCAGTAATACTACGGTAGCGCCGTTGTATTTGGCAAAAGTTGAGGTGTTGTTGGTTGATTATAAGGTGCAAACTTGTATTTTGCCTGATGGTGAGGAGTATAAAAGTTTAGAAACGCTGAATTTGATTTTTGATGCTTTGCTTGAGGCAGGTTTTGACCGAAGCTGCACGCTGATTGCGCTCGGTGGTGGGGTGGTGGGGGATATAACTGGTTTTGCGGCGGCGAGTTATCAACGCGGGGTGAATTTTGTGCAAATTCCGACTACGCTTTTATCTCAAGTTGATAGTAGCGTAGGTGGCAAAACTGGGGTTAATCATCCGCTTGGTAAAAATATGATTGGGGCGTTTTATCAGCCAAAATGTGTGCTGATTGATATTGATACGCTGGATACTTTGGAGGCGCGGCAATACTCGGCAGGTATGGCTGAGGTGATTAAATATGGGCTGCTGGGGAATCTTGCACTTTGGTATGATTTGCGCAAAAATATGCCTGCCTTAATGCAACGAGACAAGGCGCTGCTTATTGAGGCAGTTTATCAATCTTGCGCGGATAAGGCAAATATTGTTGCCCAAGATGAGTTAGAAACCGGCACAAGAGCTTTATTGAATTTGGGACATACTTTTGGTCATGCCATTGAAAATACATTAGGATATGGGGTTTATTTGCATGGCGAGGCGATTGCAGTAGGGATGCTAATGGCCGCTAAACTCTCACAATTAGAAGGCTATTTGAGCATTGACGAGGTGCAACAAATCGCACATTTGCTTGAAATAGCAAAGCTACCCATTGCAATTAATAGTAAAATTCAGCACAATGATTTTATGCGCGCTATGAGTGTGGATAAGAAATCGATTAACGGTGAGATTCGTTTGATTCTCATACAACAAATAGGGCAGGCGTTTATCACTAAAAATTACCAGCCTGATAATTTTAATACAGTCATTCAAGAGTTTTTATGATTAGCAATGCCGAACTCAGACAAATTGCCGATTTAGCAAAACTGTCAATTAGTGATGAAATGTTGCAAGCAAGCACTGCGGATTTGAACAACATTTTAAAATTAGCAGAACAATTATCAGCAGTTGATACCACTGATATTACCCCAATGGCGCATCCTTTGCATATGTCTCAACGCCTACGAGCAGACCATGTGAGCGAGCAAGACGGGCGCGAATTATTCCAATCAATTGCACCAAAAACTGGCAAAAAACATTATTTAGTGCCAACCATTATTGAATAGTATGGAGCTTCATCATAAAACCATTGTCCAGTTATCGCAAGGGCTTAAAAACAAAGAATTTTCCTGTGTTGAGCTAACCCAGCATTATCTTAATCGCATTCAAAAATCAGATTTTAATGCGTTTATCACCATAACAGATGAATTAGCGTTATCGCAAGCACAAGCCGCTGATGCAAAAATCGCCGCCGGCACAGCCAATATCTTAACCGGCATTCCTTATGCACACAAAGATATTTTTTGTAGCAACGGGGTAAAAACCTCTGCTGGTTCTAAAATATTGGATAATTTTATTGCGCCGTATGATGCAACCGTTAGTTACAAACTCAATCAAGCTGATTTGGTGATGTTGGGTAAATCCAATATGGATGAATTTGCGATGGGCTCAAGCACTGAGAGTTCTTATTATGGCAAAACCCTAAATCCATGGGATAAAAACAAAATTCCCGGTGGCTCATCAGGCGGCTCAGCAGCTAGCGTTGCTGGCGGGCTGAGTGCCTTTGCCACAGGCACAGACACTGGTGGCTCGATTCGACAGCCGGCGAGTTTATGTGGTATTGTGGGTCTTAAACCCACCTATGGACGCGTTTCAAGATACGGTATGATTGCTTATGCCTCAAGCCTTGATCAAGCAGGTCCGATAACCAAAACTGCGCAAGATGCTGCCATTGTTTTGAATGCAATAGCTGGTTTTGACGAAAAAGATTCTACTTGTAGTGAGGTAGAGGTGCCTGATTATACAAAAAACTTAAATGATTCGATTAAAGGTTTAAAGATTGGTTTGCCAAAAGAGTTTTTTTCGCAGGGGCTAGATAATGCTGTTGCTACCCAAATAATGGCAGCGGTAAAAGAATTTGAAAAAATGGGGGCGATAGTTAAACAAGTGTCTTTGCCAAATTCAGCATACGCCATTCCCACTTATTATATTGTTGCCCCTTGTGAATGCTCCTCAAACCTTTCCAGAATGGACGGCGTGCGTTTTGGGCATCGCTGTGATGAGCCAAAAGATATGCAAGATTTGTATTGTCGTTCGCGTTCAGAAGGTTTTGGCGATGAGGTTAAACGCCGTATTATGATTGGCACTTATGCGCTTTCTGCTGGTTATTACGATGCGTATTATCTCAAAGCACAAAAAATCAGGCATTTGATTAGTAACGATTTTAAAAAAGCCTTCTGCGAGGTTGATGTGATTATGGGGCCTGTATCGCCAACCACAGCATGGGATTTAGGTGCAATCAAAGACCCTGTTGCTATGTATTTAGCAGATATTTACACCCTCAGTGCCAATCTTGCAGGCTTGCCGGGCATGAGCATCCCCGCAGGCTTTGCCCAAAATATGCCGGTTGGTTTGCAACTGATTGGCAATTATTGGTCCGAGCCAAAACTCCTCAACATCGCCCACCAATTCCAACAACAAACCGATTGGCACACTAAAACGCCTACTGCTTAAATTTTATGAATAAGCAAATAGTAGTATTTATATTATTAGCATCTGTATTACAAGTTAATGCTTGGAGTTTATCGCCAAAGCCTATATATAATATTACTAAAATTTTTGATAATCCGCACACATTTTCTATTGTAAATATAAAAGTTTTATCTAAATTTTCTGCTAAAGAATTAGGGCAGCATTTAGGAAAATTTAAGTTATCTAATAAAATATTGGAAGATATTTATATTCGTATTGCTATTTATAAGAAAATAATTACTAGAGAAGCAGCACAAGGTATATTTACTAGATTAAGTAGCGTGAGTGGATTTCGCACTACTTTGAAAAAAATAATTGGTGATAATCCAGCTGCCACAAAAGGACATTTGAATGAATTGAAAATTGCTAATAATGCTAGTATTGCTGGTTTTAAGGTGCTTGGAATTGGTGAAAAATTTAAAGACCCAGCCAAAAAAGCACTCACAGATATTGATATTGTGTTTAAAAAAGGTAACAGAACTTTTATCATAGAGGCTAAGGCTTATAACAAAACAAAAATTAATAAAATTAATTATAGGGCTGACTTAAATACCTTAATAACTTATCAAAAACAACATAAAAATAGCGATATTGTGCCAATTTTTAGCTTTACTGAAAAACCACAAGACTTAGCATATTTTAAATTTTTAAACAATGAAGCCAAAAAGAATGGTGTTCAGTTGATTTTTGGCAATCCTTCCGCTCAAATTGAGCAAATCAAAATGTTAGATAAAATATTATGAAAAAATATAGTATTGCACTCATTTTATTGTTGTTTTCAAGTTTAGTCTTTGCTGATAATCCTGCTAGTTTTTCCTCCTTTTATGTGCAATCACAAGGCTGGTGGGGTTTTGTCATAGCAGCTGGTATTGCAGCTGCTATTGGAGCAATAATATTTTTTACTGGCGGTGCTGCTAGCCCTCTTGTGGCTTGGGTTGGGAGTGCTATCGGTGGCTTTAGCGTTTTAACTGGTGCAGCGGCAACAAGTGCAGGGCTTGCTTTGCTTGGCGGCGGTTCTATTGCAAGCGGTGGCTTAGGTATTGCAGGCGGCACAGCATTATTGACTGCTGTTTTTACATTTTCAACAGATGTTGTTGTTGATTATGCTGTCTCAACTGCCGTTAGTAGCTATCAATATAATAATTTGGTGGAAAAAAGTAAAAATATGCCAACATTAGCAATTCCTGTTAATGATAATGGTTCAACATCTTATGAAAAAGCAATTGAAATACTTGAAAAAATAAATAAAGAGGAAATTATTACCTCTAATGCCAATAAAGATACGATAAAAAAAGCCATTAGTTATATGGAAAATGACACCACAACAAAAAGCAAAGCATTAAAAGCATTACTTTATTTTATTTCTAATGATTATGAGCAAGCTAAATATTATGCAGAAGATGCAATCGACTACAGCAATGGTAAAAATACATTGCCAGAATTTATTTATGCTGTTAGTTTGTTATATGATGAGGATTTTAGCTATGATTCATCGCTTGAATATTTTAAAGGCTCTGTTATTAATGAGCCTGATAATAAACTAATTCCCTTGATGTTTTCCATTTATTTAGATAGATATATTCTTAGGTTTGGTGCAGATGATAAATTTTTAGATGATATTTTTAACTTAATGGAGCATTATGAAATTAAAGAGTTTAAAACTCAAAACTACACGATATTACTATCAAGGCACTTTATTTTACTAAAGCAAGAGCAACAAAAAATTACCGTTTTAGCAAATACACTAAACAATACGATTAAAGAAAGCCCTAAAACACTAACTACTGTTAAACAATCATTAACTACATACAATAAACTTATTTATAACGCAAATTTAGTTTTTGATAATTATTCAGCAGTAAAAAATAAGCCTTTTTGGGGAATAGTTAAACAGGTTGATTTTGCTCAAATTCACGACAAATATGAAAAATTATTAAAGAAATATACAAATGACGAAGAAAGGCTATTGAAGTTGATAAATACGCTTGCTAATTACCAAAATTACATAAGTCAATTAAAATCAAATTTTGCTCAATTAGAACAAAAAAAGATAGAATTAGATAAATATAATAATATAATCAATGATTCTGATAGTGTTTTAGAAGAACTTTTTAATTTAGGTTTTGATACTTATAGTGAGCTAAGAATAGTAGAATTTAAGGAAAAATTAGCAAAATACAGACAACAATATACAGAATTAACCGAGAAACTAAGCAAAAAGCGTAATACTTTGATTGCTTATTTAGTTGCTATATTGTTATTTATTGCGATGATTATTTATGTCTTTAGAAGTAAAATACTAAATACAGTCGGTAAATTCCAACAACAAACCGATTGGCACAGTAAAACACCGTTGTAATGTAGATGGTATAATTTAACTATGAAAAACCATTTAACCAATATTGAGATTAAAAATTTTAAATGCTTTAAGGATTTTAAAGTTAAGGGCTTGGCTCGGGTTAATTTAATTACTGGGCAAAATAATGTGGGTAAAACATCGTTGATGGAAGCGTGTTTTTTAGTTGGCAGTGCCTTTAGTATTTTTAAAGAACACGATTATAAAACAAATACAGGCGCACTTATGGATAGGGACTGGTTCCATTTTGAAATTATCAAGTTATTAATAGAAATACAACAAAATAGAGGAAAATCTACTTTTATTTTGCAATGGCTAACTGAAGAATTAAAATTAGATTTTAGTGATTTTGATATTAGTATTAATGATAAATTTAAGTTAACTTTGCAAGATAGCATACTAATTCCAGAACACTTTGGCACTCAAGCATGGGGAAATTGGGGTAGTGTCAATATCGATAATTTTAGACGCCATAAGGAATATAGTAAAATTTGGACAAAAAATCATCTGCCGATTTTAAATAATAGGACTTTTGTTTCAATATACGATGATAGTAAAAAAATAAACAATTTAATTGGTGATTTAAAATTAAATGGCACTATTAAACAGTTAAATTCAGCCTTAAAAGAGATGTTTAATATTCAAGAATTAGATGTTATTAAAGACAGCATTATGTTGAAAAATAATGGAAAATTTATGAATTTATCGCAGTTTGGAGACGGTATCAGGCATTTTATCAATATAATTATTGTGTTATTGTCTAATAAAAATCAAACTATTTATATCGATGAAGTTGATAATGGCATCCATCATTCTTTATTTAATGAATTATGGCAGGTTATTTTAAAAACTTCAAAAAAATTAAATATCCAAGTATTTGCCACAACTCATTCTAAAGAATGTTTAGAATCTTATGCCAGAATTGCTAAAAAATTAGCGGATAAAGATATTGCCTTAGTTGAGTTAGGCACAAGCGATGGACAATTAAAAAATATTGTGTTTAACCACACAGAAATTATTGAAGATATATTGTTTCAAGATGAGGATATGAGAGGCTGGGAATGATAACAATTATCTGTGAGGGAGAGAGCGATAAAGAGTTTATCAATTTATTTTTAGCACATTTAAAGCAAGAGGGTAAATTAAATCCATTGCAAGAATATAAGGGGTGTATCACTTCAAAGGGTGGAAAGTCTAAGTTGTTAGCTAAGGCTAACTACACCCAATTAACCAAAAGAATTGATAATAATAAGGTTAAAAAAATCTTATTTATTTTCGATGCTGATTTTAGTGAAGATGGCAAATGTAATGGCTTAAAAAATAGTAAAAAGTGTATAGAAAAATTAATAAAAGACTTGGCTTGGAATATTGAGGCAGATTATTATATTTTTGATAAAAACTTAGATAATTTTATTATCAATACATTAAGCAAAGAGCAACAGAAATGCTTTGAAGAATTTGATGAATGTTTAGAAATTGAAGATAAAAATAAAAACAAAAAAATTTCAACCTGTATTTACAAAAAACTCTACCCTCAAAGCCCTTACGATTTTTCACACAAAAATTTCAACGAACTTAAACAAAAACTAACTAATTTATTTTAACTAATATGCAATGGGAAACAGTAATTGGGTTGGAAATACACGCTCAGCTAAATACCAAATCTAAAATATTTTCTGCTGCCAATACACAATTTGGTGCACAGCCGAATGCACAGGCCTGTGCAGTTGATTTGGGGTTGCCGGGGGTGTTGCCGGTTTTGAATAAAGAGGTGGTAAATAAAGCGATTAGATTTGGTTTGGCAGTGGATGCAAAAATCAACCAACGCAATATATTTGACCGAAAAAACTATTTTTATCCAGATTTACCTAAGGGCTATCAAATTTCACAATTAGAGATACCTATTGTTGGTGAGGGGAAAATTGACATTACTATTGATGGTCAAACCAAAACCATTGGCATTACCCGCGCGCATTTGGAAGAAGATGCGGGCAAATCAGTGCATGATATGTTTGCTGATTATACAGCCATTGATTTGAATCGCGCCGGCACACCCTTGTTAGAAATTGTTTCTGAGCCTGATATGCGCAGTGCTAAAGAGGCGGTGGCTTATGCCAAGAAAATTCATACTTTGCTGCAATATATTGGTATTTGCGATGGCAATATGCAAGAAGGCTCGTTCCGTTGTGATGCCAATGTTTCTATTCGTCCGCTGGGGCAAGAGGCGCTTGGCACGCGGGCGGAGTTGAAAAATATTAACTCGTTTAAATTTTTACAGCGTGCGATTAATTTAGAGGTTGAACGCCAGCAAGATATTTTGGAAGAGGGCGGCAGGGTGGTGCAGGAAACGCGTTTGTATGACGCGGTAAAACATCAAACGCGCTCAATGCGTAGCAAAGAGGAGGCAAATGATTATCGTTATTTTCCCGACCCTGATTTACTGCCGGTTGAGATTGTAGATGAATTATTGGCGCAAATTAAACAAACTTTGCCTGAATTACCACAGCAGAAAAAGGCAAGATTTATTGCCCAATTTGATTTAAGCGAGTATGACGCTGATATTCTCACCGCACAAAAACCATTGGCTGATTATTTTGAACAAATGTTGAAAAATAACGCCAATAACGCCAAACTTTGTGCAAATTGGGTAATGGGCGAGCTTAGTGCGGCGCTCAATAAAAATCAGATTGAAATCACCGATAGCCCCGTGTCTGCGGATGATTTGTCGTTATTGATTAGCCGTATTGACGATGATACCATTTCCAGCAAAATTGCCAAAGATGTATTTAAAGCGATGTGGAACGGCGGCGGATCTGTAGATGAAATCATCAAAACTAAAGGCTTAAAACAAATGACTGATAGCAGCGAAATTGAGGCGATTGTTGATAGTATTATTGCTAACAATACACCTCAAGTTGAACAATTCAAATCAGGTAATGAAAAAATTATAAGTTTTTTTGTCGGGCAAGCTATGAAAGCTACTAACGGCAAAGCTAACCCTAAAGTACTTAACCAATTACTCAGAAAAAAACTATAATGTGGTGAGTCGCAGTAGGTCTCTATTGAATACAATATTGCGTTAAGAGAACGATATATTTAGTTTTTAGGAGTTTGATGAGTTTATTTTTGGATTTATGTAATTACATCAATAGTTTATGGTATCATCATCGTTTAATTTTAATAAATAGGAGTAATACAATGAAAAAAATACTAATAATTAGTTTGTTAATGCTTTCAATGTTTAGTTATGCTAAAGATTGGAAGAGTATTAGAATAGGGGTTGAGGGTGCTTATCCGCCATTTAGTGAAACTAAGGCTGATGGTAGTGTGGTTGGTTTTGATATTGATATTGCTAATGCACTTTGTAATAAATTAGGGGCAAAATGTAAAATGATTACTCAAGATTGGGATGGCATGATTCCTGCATTGTTGGCGCGTAAATATGATGCAATTATTGCTTCAATGTCAATTACCGAAGAGCGTAAGAAAAAAGTAGCTTTTACTAATAAATATTATTCATCACCAGCACGCTTTTTCAAAAAAACTAGTTCAAATACTACCATTTTGAATAGCAGAATGAAAGGTTTATCAGTTGGTGTTCAGCAAGAAACCATTATGGATAAATTTTTAACTGATAACTGGGGAGGTATTGTTAAAATTAAGCGTTATACAACACAAGAAGATGCAAATAACGACTTATTAACAAGTCGTCTTGATTTAGTATTAGCAGAAATTGGCCCTGCTGCTGACTTTATTAAATCTCAAGGCGATAAATTAACCTTTGTTGGTCCTAGTTATTCAGATGAAAAATGGTTTGGTGAAGGCATTGGTATTGCTGTTCGTAAAGGTGATTATGATTTAAAAACCAAACTTAATAATGCCATTAAAGAAATTTTAGAAGATGGCACTTATGACAAAATTGCTGATAATTATTTTGATTACAATATTTATGGCGGCTAATTTTTAATACTATTTCTCAACTATATGCTAAGTTGTTAATAATGACAACTTAGCGTTTTAAAATAAATTTTGTTCTTATTTGATTATTACGATACACTCTCACAAGGGCTATTACTAACCATATCTGTTGCCTTATGGTCGTTATTGTTTTCTTGTATTATTGGCTTTGTTGTTGCACTTGCTAAACTCTCACATACCGCTGTTATTAAATCCTTAGCTAGTTTATATACCTTTGTAGTTAGAGGCATACCTGATTTGGTAATGATGCTGTTAGTTTTTTATGGCGGTCAAATTGCAGTTAATGCAATTACTGCTTATTATGGTATGGATTATATTGATGTGGATGCTTTTTACGCTGGTATATTCACACTATCTTTTATTTTTGGCGCCTTTATGGCAGAGACTTTTAGGGCTGCTATATTAGCAGTTGATGTCGCTCAAATAGAAGCAGGAAAAGCATTTGGTATTAGTAGATTTAATATTATAAGACGCATTTTAATACCGCAAATGTTATTGCATGCATTACCGGGATTTACTAATAATTGGTTAGTTTTATTAAAAGCAACAGCTATTTTATCGGTAATTGGGCTACATGATATTGTCTTTGTTGCTAATAGTGCTAGCCGTTCTACTCATCAACCTTTTGTGTTTTACTTTATTGTCTCATTGGTATATTTACTTCTCACTTGGTTATCAATAAGAGCAATACGAAAAGTTGAAGATCACTATCACCTTGAGCATCAAACCTAATGTTAGATTTTAAGCCTATTTTAGATAATCTTGATTTTTACCTAATAGGTTTTTCTATGACCATTACCCTCACAGTGGTATCGCTTATGATTGGTTTGGTTATGGCACTAGCATTTGCGATTATTAAAGATGGTAAGACGACTTGGCTTATTAAACTTATTGATGGCTTTGTTTTTTACTTTAGAGGCACACCGTGTTTATTGCAAATTTATTTAATATATTTTGGTTTGGCTCAGTTTGAGTGGCTACAAAATAGTATTTTATGGGTAGCTTTTCGTGAGCCTGTATTTTGTGCCATCTTGGTGCTGACTTTAAACACTTGTGCTTATACCACGCAAATTATATATGGTGCAATAAAAGCAACGCCTAAGGGTGAAATAGAAGCAGGTTATGCCTTTGGGTTTAATCGTCTTGGTAATTTGCGCTATATTATACTACCTAGTGTATTGCGGCGTATTATTCCACTTTATGCTAATGAAACTGTATTTTTAATGCAAGCAACCGCATTGGTTAGCACAATTACAGTAGTAGAACTAACACAAGTTGCTAGGGTAATTAATTCTCGTTTTTTCTTACCATTTGAGGCCTTTATTTTTGCAGCTTTGTTTTATATGACAATTAGTTATGCTATTTTTATTGGGCTACATTTTTTAGAAAAGAAACTCAGTATTAGCACTAATAATCAAGAATTTTAAGGAAGGGTGTATTTTGCTATCGTCCTAAAATTATACTGTCTCCTAATTTAAAAACCCATAGCAGCTGATGTGCTTGTTCTTGGATCTGCGGCACCATAAAATGTGCCGTCTTTGCCAACCATTATGCTTTGAATAGCGCCCATAGGGCGTTTTTGCTTAATAGTATGCCCCATATTTTGTAGAATTTTAATGGTATCCATACTTAAACCCTGTTCAATTCTAATTTCATCTGGTAGCCATTGGTGGTGCACCCTAGTGGCGTTTACTGCTGCTTGTATGTTGAGATTGTGGTCGATAACATTGCTTATTACTTGTAGTGTTGTGGTAATAATTCTAGCACCTCCTGGACTACCAGTTATTAAAAAGTTTTTATCATTTTTTTTAACAATAGTGGGCGACATTGAACTAAGCATTCTTTTATTTGCTTGAATTTGATTAGCTTTGCCGCCTATTAAGCCGTAAGCATTAGCTATGCCGGGTTTAGCACTAAAGTCATCCATTTCATTATTTAATAAAAAACCAGCACCTTCAACAACAATATGAGAGCCATAACTAAAGTTTATGGTATAAGTATTAGCAACAGCATTACCAAATTTATCTATTATTGAGAAGTGAGTTGTTTCATCACTTTCATAAGGTAGCGGATTGCCGTGTAGTATATTTTTGC
This sequence comes from Gammaproteobacteria bacterium, assembly GCA_965217125.1. Lineage (GTDB taxonomy): Bacteria > Pseudomonadota > Gammaproteobacteria > PS1 > Pseudothioglobaceae > JAAOIF01. Next base: position 290,151 of record OZ244244.1, read on the forward strand.
TACTATTAGTTAGTTTGTCATTTATTGTTTTTTTAAGTTCTAAGGCATATTTTTTAGAAACTAAGCCAGATATTGGCACACTAACAAAATCTGTATCGCCTAAGTATTTTGCTCTATCTGCATAAGCTAATTTCATTGCTTCTGCCATAAAGTGTATTGTTTGTGCTGAATTAAGCCCTAATTTTGCTATTGGGTAATTTTCTAAAATATTTAGAATTTCAATTATATGCACTCCACCAGAGCTTGGCGGCCCCATAGAGTATATATCATGGCCACGATATTTGCCGTGTATTGGTTTTCTAATAACTGGATAATAAGCTTTTAAATCTGCTTTTGTTATTAAGCCGCCACCTTGTTTCATTTGTGCGACAATCAAATCTGCTGTTTTGCCTTGATAAAATTCTTTAACACCATACTTAGCAATACGCTTTAAGGTAGCTGCTAAATCTTTTTGTATAAAAATATCACCAACTTTATAATTAGAGCCATCTTTTTTAAAGAATATTTTACGAGTAGATGCATGAGATTTTAATAGTTTTTCTTGTGCCTTAATTCCTTTTACAAACCTTGGGGTTATGATAAAACCATTTTCTGCTAATTTTATTGCTGGTTTTAATGCCGCAGAAAGCTGTATTGTGCCGTATTTTTCTAAGGCTAAAGCTAGACCATATACTGTCCCCGGCACACCAGATGCTTTATGAGAGTAGCGACTTAAGTTTTTATCAACATTGCCATTTTCATCTAAATACATATCCCTTGTTGCGGCATGTGGTGCTTTTTCTCTATAATCAATACTTATTACTTTATTTTTATCTGCTAAAGACACAAGCATAAAACCACCGCCACCAATATTACCAGACCTAGGTTGAGTAACAGCTAAAGAAAAAGCCGCTACTACCGCAGCATCAATAGCATTACCCCCTTGTTTTAGCACATTAAGAGCTGATTCTGTTGCTAAAAAATGACTGGTAACAACCATGCCATTTTTAGCCTCTTTTGGCATACTACGCTGACCAATTACACTATTTTTAGTAATTGCTAGAGTATTTTGGGCTAAAAAAGTTATTAATATTATTACAGATAGTATTTTTTTTATCATTTAGTTTTGCTTGTTATATCAGCACTCGGTAAGACTAACAGCAAGTCCGCCCAATGATGTTTCTTTGTATTTATGCGACATTTCCAATCCTGTTTGCTTCATTGCTTCAATGCAACTATCTAATGGCATAAAATGTTCTCCATTGCCGTGAAGTGCAAGAGAAGATGCTGTATAAGCCTTAATTGCACCAAAACCATTACGCTCAATGCACGGAATTTGAACAAGACTATTAACCGGGTCACAAGTCATGCCAAGATGATGTTCAAGTGCAATCTCAGCAGCATTTTCTATTTGTTGAGCTGTGCCACCATAAGCGCAACACAAGCCAGCGGCGGCCATAGCTGCTGCTGAGCCTACTTCGCCCTGACAACCAACTTCTGCTCCAGAAATAGAGCTTCGATGTTTAATTAAACCACCAATTGCACTAGCAGTAAGAAGAAAATCCCTAATCTGTTTTGTTGTGCCATTATTATGGGCTACAAGATAATACAGAACAGCAGGTATAACCCCAGCTGCACCGTTTGTTGGTGCGGTAACCACCATATTGCCATCTGCATTTTCTTCATTAACAGCCATAGCATAAGCACATAACCAATCATTCATACTTGCGTTAACAGAGTTATTTTTTATACTAAGATATAGATTTTTAGCACGGCGTGGCACATTTAAACCGCCAGGTAATATACCTTCAGCTTTTAGTCCGTTTTCAATACATATTTGCATAAATTGCCATATTTTATCTATGCCTGCAAAAAGAGCTTTTTTAGTTGTGTATTCAAGCTCATTAGTTAGCTTCATCTGAGATATTGAAATATTATTATCTTTTGCCATTTGTAACATAGTGTTTGCCGAATCAAACGGGTATTTACACGAGGCAGAAGACTCCATTTTAATCGGTGCCTGTAATTGAGTAATTTCTGCTTGAGTATTTATAAAACCTCCGCCAATTGAAAAATAAATCTGTGAATATAATTGCTTTTTATCTAAGCATATAAGCTCAAAAATCATACCATTAGGATGCTCAGGTAAAAATTCACCTTTATCAAAAATTATATGTTCATTAGGTTTAAATGAAATACTTAGGCTCTTATTTATTTGAATATGCTCATTTTCCCAAAGCTGTTTAACTAAGCCTGTAACATCTGTATTTGCAAGACTATTAGGTAGATAACCGTGCAAACCCAGTGCTACCGCACAATCAGTAGAATGCCCCTTGCCTGTAAAAGCCAATGAGCCTTTAAGAGTGCAACGGATAAACGCTGTTTTTATGTTTGATTTAGTTAATTTTTGATTTTTTATGCGAGCAATAAAATCATTTGCTGCAATCATAGGACCAAGTGTATGCGAGCTCGACGGCCCTATACCAATTTTAAATAAATCTAATACGCTGATAAACATAATAACTCCTTTATTAGTGAGACTGTAAAAAAACTACAAAGCAATACTAAAACAGTTATTTTACAGTCTATGAGTTTTACTAACTATATTTTATGCGTAAATAACCCAAAATTTTTATTGTATTTATAATCTAACGAGGCTGGAATAAAATTGATTTAATCGATTGGTAATTAGTGGCAATATTGCGTAAATTTTCCTCACCTTGCTGGGTGTTAATTAGCCCCTTTTCAAGCTCTTTTACTTGCCCAGAATACATTTTTTTTAATGTATCTAAAGTCGCGTTAATCTCATATATACTGGGATTATTGCTGTCTTTCCAATCCTGCTGTAAAGTATGCGGATAGTTGGGTTTGAAGTGCAATACCTCATCATCATTTTCAAACATAGCTATTTATTTATAAACATTCTTTCTATGTGCTATTTTTAATACAATATAGGTTTGTGCAGCGTTATCAAAAGACAATAATAATCTATAACTACCAATCCGCAGCCGATGAGATATTGGATTCATATCAGCCAAAGGCTTAATGTTTTTAGAAAGTAGTTGCAAATCTTGTTTTAATATTAATAATTTTTCTCTAATTTGATTTTGAATGCGATTATCAAGTTTTCTAAACTGCTTTTGTGCCTGTTTAGTAAAAACAAACACGACTAAATACTCAAATCAGACAAACCACTATCTAACGATTGTTGTGCTTCAATTTGCAATTTCTCTTTATTTTTCCACAGCAAATATTCTTCCATATAATCATCAATCATATCACCGCCTTGTAAAAAATAAGGCACTAACATCATTTTAGGCTTACCGCGCTTAGTAACGGTGAAAAAATTATTTTCAATTTTTTTTGAGATTGTGCCGATATGTTTTTGTAAATCGGTGTTACTGATAATTTCCATAATGTTTTATATTGTTAATTATATGGTTCATTATATAATAAAAATACTTTGAGAGCTAAATATTTTTTTATTTTCATTAAGCAGTGAGACTGGCAAATAATAATGGCAACTGCTCGGGTAGGCGTTTGACATTTTCGATAATGGTGTAATTGTTTTCGCCAAAAATGCGTTTTACATAATCATCGGCGTTTGGGTCGAGGGTTAGGCAATAGGTTAAAACGCCTGTGGAATATAATTCTTCGACCGCTTTTTTGCTGTCAAAACGCAGATGTTGCGGGTCGGTTTCATCAATGTCGGCAGGTTCGCCATCGGTTACTAATAGGACTAATTTGCGTTTTTGTTGTTGTTTTAATAAATGCTGTCCGGCGTGGCGAAGTGCAGCGCCCATACGGGTTGAAAGCCCGCCTTTCATACCTGCTAAGCGCGATTTAGCTTCATCGTCAAAGTGCTGATTAAAGTCTTTAAAACGAAAATATTGCACATCATGCCTGCCATCTGAGGCAAAGCCGTGTAAGGCAAAAGGGTCACCGATGCCCTCGATTGCGGTGGCAACTAAAGTTGCTGCTTCTCTGGTTAATTGCAGGATGGTTTTATCCGTATCGCCGATGGTTTCATTGGTTGATTCTGATAAATCCATCAAAACCACGACTGATAAATCACGAGTATTAAGCACATTGCGCATGCTAATACGCGAGCTGGGCTGCTCTCCCATGCGAATCGCAATCATCGCATCAATCGCGGCGTTTAAATCCACTTCATCGCCGTCTTCTAAACCGCGCTGGCGTTGCACACCTGCTGGGGATAATAAATCAATAATTTGGCGAATACGATGGGCAATTGGCTTGTGTTTAAGCAAAATATCATCAATATCTTCGTGGTTGCCTTTAGTTGCACGGCGCTCATACACGGTTGCCCAATCGGGGCGGTGAAGTTGGATTTGATAATCCCATTCTTGATAGTGGAATGGGTCGGAAACTGGCTCTTTGCCCCATGCCTCATTGAATGATTTGGCATTATCAGATAAATCATCCTCATACACTCGCATGGTGTCTGTGCAGGTCCAAATGACTTGTGCATCATCGCCAGCAAGCTCGCAATCCACCTCGTGCGCCATCATCAATGGGCTAACCTCATAGCGCACTTGCTGCTGACTAGCGGCAATATATTCAATGCCCATATCCCAATTAATATCTTCATAATGCCAAATAATGCGATTATCATCGCGATAATCAACCCGGTAGCGTTCAAGAATGCGTAGGCTAGGAACTGCTTTTCTGCCTTCAAAAATATTATAAAGCTTAATGCCCATAAGCCATGAAAAGTGGTTATCATCTTGATTGGCTTGGATTTTGCTGTGGAATTTAGCCGCAAATTTATTTAACTGCTCATCACCGCCCAGCACCTCCTCATCTAACAACTGCAATGCAAAATTTTCGAGAATACTCATGGTTTGATGCTCGGCTGGCTCTAAATGTTCAAGCAACATCAGTGAGCGCCACAATCTCTTTAAACCGGGAAAATCTTGCACGGCTTTGTATTCAACTCTGGCATCTTCAAGCAAACCAATAAAAAACATCTGTGCAGGGCTAAGTTGCTCTGCTGACATCGCTTGATGGGTGTACATTATATGGGCTGCCATATGCGCCACAGTTGCACGATAAATTTCTAAACCTTCAATGCCTTCAATATCATCAAGGGCATCTGGCACATGCAAAATTTTATCTTCCACATAGGGTCTAAAATCAGTGTAATCTGCCCCTGTTGGACGAATAAAAAAATCACGACCCCATAAGGCGCGTAGGTAAAAATTGAGTTTTCGTTGCACTTTAATAAATAAAACACCACGGCGCTCTTTTTCCAACATAGCGCGTGAATCTGCCGACTCTAAGGAGAAATAAGAAGTTAAATTGTTGTAATCTCTACGATAAGCCTTAGCGCCAAAATTAGCCCAGCGGCGTAATCCACTCAATGTCAGTTTTGACAATAGTTGATCAATATGCATCAGCATCGGGCGTAGCCCACGAGCAGCTGTTGATGCTAATTGATGGATTAAGGTTAAATAACCACGCACCAACTGCGCATCGCCCAGATGCCGAGCAACATTTGGCAAGGTAGATAATAATAGTGTAATAACTTCGCCTGAGGTCATTGAAGAGGCTTTCATAGCAGCTGTTACACAATCAGGAATAATATCCTCACCACATTCTTTAGCCATCTGCGGCATCACTTCAAGATAGCTAACCACCAAATCGTTACCACGCCCTAAACCGCAAAGTGCCTTAGCACCATCAAGATAATCTTTTAGCCCAGCAGGAGAAATAACCCGCGCCGCATCATAAAAAGTTGCGTCCAACACATCACGCACTTCTGGGGCGATTTGCTCTAAAAATTCTGCGTATTCTTCAAGTATTATCGCTGACATAGTTTTATATTCAATTACTGTGTTAATTGTTTAAATAAAACAATTAGTTATGTAAATATATTATTAAGTATTTGACTTAGCTGTTCATCAAAATTTTTATTATTGAAATCTTTATGTGGTATTTGTAGTTTTTCTAAGACAACTTTAAACCGCTCAAACCCTTTATTATCTCGCAACTCTACCCATTCAACATCTAACTGCTTTAATTGTGATTTATTTTGATTAGATAGTTTGTCTGCAATAAAGACTGAACTATCTCTTGCTATAACAGCATCCGCACTTTCTGGGTTTCCTTTCCCCGTAAGTTTGACTTCACATTTAAATTCACGATTGTCTTTTTTTAAGAAAAAATCTACTTCTCTGTTTATGTCGCCTTTTTTGACTTTTTTCGCTCTTGGTTTTGTAGAATAATTTTGTTCTGACACTGAATATAACTTACACAGAGTTAGCATCAAGGGTCCTTCAGTTTGCTTTCCAGCAGTACTCCACAATCCCCCTCTTAATGCAGCTCTTTTAACAGCCAGTGTGTTGATTACAATTAAACTCTCATTTATGTCTAACTCAACACTAACTTTATTGAATTTTATTTGTAAGGACAGATTCAAATCTTCAACTTTTGTTAATTCGTCAATTGCATTATAAAGAGTATCGTAATGCTTATAAGATGCCTCTATAACAATTTCTCGAGTTCCAGAATTATACATATTGGTAATTGTCTTTTTGTTTAATCCAGAATTAATTGCTATCTCGTCAGTGGATAGTTCAGTATTTAACATCTCTTTTTTATACCAATCAGTATCAATGTTTTTATTATTTAACTTTGCTTCTGCTACTCTTTTAAAAAAATCTATAGCAAACTGTAAAAATTCAGTATTAATAAGAGTTACTATTTCTATCCTGTAATCTTCGCCTTTGATAAGTTTCTTGATGATGTTTTTAGTTACTTGTTCTGTAAGTGTCATACTATTTTTCCTCTAAACTCTTCTAATGTTAAAAACATACTTTCTCGTTTATCTTCTATATCTTTTTGTACTAAAGATTTCATATACTCAAAATATTTTTTTTCTTGTTCTGTTAAAAAGAAATATCTACCTAAAAGTTTAGCGGTTCTGCCAAATGTTCCGCTTCCAGCAAATGGATCAAAAACTAAATCCTCCTTGAAGGAGTAATATTCAATCACTCTTTTGCATAATTCAACAGGAAAAACAGCAGAATGGGTTTTATTAAATGTTGGGTCAATTTCCCAAATATTAGAAGTTTCATATCCGTCTCGGACTTTGCTTTCTTTTACTGTTTTGCAATCATATTGTCTTATATTCCAATCTATAAGTTTATTGGTTTGTTTTCTATATACCATTAAATATTCGGTTCTTGCATTAGGTTTATAGGCCAATGGATTCCTATGCTGCAAAAATCCTGCATTTCTATTTTTTACACTTGCTTCTGGTTTTGACCAAACAATATCATCAATAAACTCCCAACCCATTTTTATTAAAAAATTATGTATGTCAAATGGTATTGGGTATCTTTTAGACGAATATTGCCTGCTTATTCTCGGAACAATTATTGGCGAAGTATTAACTATTAAAAACCTACCTTCTTTGGTTTTATCGTAAGTTAATTTAAAAACCTGTTCTAAAAATTCAAGGTAGGCTTTGTAACTTGGATAAATAGAATAATCTCTTGCGTTGTAGTAGGGTGGCGATGTAAATGTTAAATGAAAACTTTGATTTGGTATTTCCTGCAATATTTTTCTAACATCACCCAACACAACCGTATTTTTTAAATAATCATAACTTTCTTTATGTTGCAGTTTATCTTGGGATGTTTTTTCGGTATTAAAATATTCCTTTTGAATTACAGACTGTATTATTTCATTTTTATGCTGTATTAGTTTTTTTAGCCTTGCATCTATTTCATTTTCCCCTTTAAACACTAATAATCCTCTTATTGCTTGGCTAACTATTTTGGGGTCGCTGTCATCTAATAAATCTAATAAATAAACAATTGTCTTGCTACTTTTCATTCTTCCAATAGAAGACACGGCTTCTCGTCTTACAGCTGTTGATGGGTCGTTAATAGATATTTGATATAAGGTTTTAAGGTTTGAGACATTGCTTGTTTTGCCAATGTTTTTTATAGAATTTAAGCGTATTTTATCGTTTTCACTTGTAAGCAAATCTTTAATCCATGAATCGTCAAAACCTTCTGGCAAACGCCCTAAGTTATTAAGAACAAACAAAATGTTTTTTTCATTATCTATAGAATTAACCAAAGACATCATAGCGCCATTGCCTTGTTGTTTTATCTCAGATATATATTCTTTTGTTAGCATTTTTATGTTTGATATGTTTAAACGAGATAATCATATTAGCCTAAAAAAGTTTGCACAGCGGCATTTAAAGTATCGCGCATATCTGGGTCGTCTGTGAGTGGGGTGATCATGGTCATTGAGCAGGCTGCTTGTGCATCAACGCCTTGGGCAATTAGCTGGCCTGCGTAAACTAATAGGCGGGTTGAAATGCCTTCGTCTAAGCCGTGGCCTTTTAAATTTCTAGCACGGTGTGCAATTTGCACGAGTTTTTCAGCCATTTTTTTATCTACGCCTGATTCTTTTGTAACAATAGAGACTTCTAATTCAGTCTCTGGGTAATCAAAATCCAGCCCGCCAAAACGCTGTTTGGTGGATTGTTTGAGGTCTTTCATTAATGATTGATAACCCGGATTATAAGAAATTACTAATTGAAAATCAGCGTGTGCCTTCACCAATTCACCTTTTTTATCTAAGGGTAATTCACGGCGATGATCAGTCAAAGGGTGGATAACAACGGTGGTATCTTGACGCGCTTCAACAATCTCATCTAAATAACAAATTGCACCAATTCGTGCAGCAGTTGTGAGCGGGCCGTCTTGCCATTTTGTGCCGTCTTTGTCTAACAGAAAACGACCAACTAAATCCGATGCTGTCATATCTTCATTACAAGCAACGCTGATTAATGGCCTGTCAAGTTTCCAAGCCATATATTCAATAAACCGTGATTTACCACAACCTGTTGGGCCCTTAATCATCATCGGCATACGCACTCCATAGGCGGATTCATAAAGTTTTACTTCATTATTAACGGCTTCATAATAAGGCTCATCTTTAATAATGTATTGTTTTGTATCTACTTTTATATCAGACATATTTATCTCCGTTTTATTTACTTTTGTTAATGGTTTTTTCTAAACTCATCCCGAACATAGAAAATTTTATTTTGGTTTTACTGCTTTGATTATGCAAATCTTCATCTAAAAATAAACCCATCAACCCTTGAGAAAATTTAGTGCCGATAGTGTTCTTTTTAGCTTCATTACTTTCATTTAAAATTTGATTAAAATCTTGTTTTAAGTTTCTAATTTTAGCAAAAGTTTCAATAATTTGTAGCGTGGTTTTAGTGGCTTGTTTTGATTTTAAAATCGTTGCCAACATATACAAGCCTTTTTCCGTAAAGGCTTTAGGTGGTTTTATTTTACCGCCTTTATCTGATATTTGTATTGAAGTCGCAAAATGCGACTTCAATAAATGCCATTCTTGTTGTTGCAAACTTAAAACATAACCTTTAGGAAATTTATCTAAATTTCTACTAACCGCCTCATTAACTCGCTTGGTTTCAACGCCATAAAGCCTTGCAACATCGCTATCAAAAATCACGGGGGTTTCCTTGATAACAACAATCAAATCTTGGATATTATCAATGTCTAAAATTTCATTCATCTTCATCATCTGTTTCACTATCACCAGACCAACCAGCAAGTTTGGCTTTTTTAATGGCAATATCGTGAATTTTAAAATGCTTTTTACGCAATTCTGGTGGTAAATGGCTGACTAAACAGCCGTATTTATCCCACTCGGCATTAACCTTTTGTAATAAAGCGTCAATCCCGGATAGGTTCCAACCTTCGCAAGTCTCACTTTCGTCAATTAAGCCAAAAACCCAGCCATCTCTAATAGTCTTAGCAATGGTGGTCATTCCGCCGTTGATTTCATTATTAATGCCTACATATATTTTAGGTTTGTCCATAATATCATTTATTTGAGTAAAAAAAACCCCAACAATATTAGTTAGGGTTATTAAATTAAATACTTAACTAAGTATTAAACCGTTTGACCACGGTAAATAACCATTGAAGTACCTGCACACTGTGCAAAATTGTCCAAACCTAACAAACGAACATGATTATTCGGATGTGCGGCATGACAATTATCCAACTCTTGCATAATTGCATCAACATCTGTTTCACCAAACATTGGTAGTTTCCACATATACCAATATGCACCAAAAGCGTGTTCTGGTTCTGTATGCTCAATACTTGGGTTCCAACCTTTGTTAACAATATATTGGATTTGTTCGCGAGTTTGCTGCGCGTTCATTGTTGGTAAGTATGAAAAAGTTTCAAACTTACGGCTATCTGCATTACCTAAACTTGATTGATAATCATTCATAGTATTACTCCTAAAATTTTTATATAAGTAAAAGTGTCTAATTTTATTTATGTGCTGCGTCAATCTTGTCAACAGTATCAAATTCAAATTTGATTTCTTTCCAAGTTTCCATAGCAATAGCAAGCTCAGGGCTGTGCTTAGCAGCAGAAGTTAAGATATCTTTACCTTCTTTCTCTAATTCACGACCGGTATTACGCGCTTCAACACAAGCCTCAACCGCAACACGGTTAGCAGCTGCACCTGCGGCATTGCCCCAAGGATGACCAAGTGTGCCACCACCGAATTGTAGGCAAGAATCATCACCAAAGATATTAACTAACGCTGGCATATGCCAAACATGAATACCACCAGAAGCAACAGGAATAACGCCTGGCATTGAACCCCAGTCTTGGTCAAAGAAAATACCACGAGAGCGATCTTCTTTAATAAATGAATCACGCATAATGTCAATCCAACCTAGCGTTGCTTCACGGTCGCCCTCTAATTTACCAACAACAGTGCCAGAATGTAGATGGTCACCACCAGATAAACGCAAGATTTTTGCTAATACACGGAAATGAATACCATGATGTGGATTACGGTCTAATACTGCATGCATTGCACGGTGAATGTGTAATAATAAGCCATTGTCCTGACACCATTGTGCTAATTGAGTATTTGCACTCCAGCCACCGGTAATGTAATCATGCATAATAATTGGTGCGCCAATTTCTTTAGCATATTCAGCCCGTTTCATCATTTCATCAGAAGTTGGTGCAGTTACATTCAAATAATGTCCTTTACGCTCGCCAGTTTCAGCCTCAGCTTTATGAATTGCCTCCATTACGAAGTCAAAACGACCTCTCCAACGCATAAATGGTTGTGAGTTAATGTTCTCATCATCTTTTGTGAAGTCTAATCCACCACGAAGACCCTCATAACATGCACGGCCATAGTTTTTAGCAGATAAACCTAACTTAGGTTTAATAGTGCAACCTAAAAATGGACGACCGTATTTGTTCAAAATATCGCGTTCCATCTGAATACCCTGTGGCGGACCATTACAAGTCATTACATACGCAACTGGGAATCTAATGTCTTCTAATCTTAATGCGCGTAGTGCTTTAAAACCAAATACATTACCTACTAAAGAAGTCATTACATTTACTACTGAGCCTTCTTCAAATAAGTCAATAGGATAGGCAACAAACGCATAAAAACATGTGTCATCACCCGGCACATCTTCAATCGCATAACAACGACCTTTGTAATAATCTAAATCCGTTAATAAATCTGTCCATACTGTTGTCCAAGTGCCAGTAGAAGACTCAGCTGCAACTGCTGCTGCTACTTCCTCACGAGGAACGCCTTCTTGTGGTGTTACTTTAAAACATGCCAGAATATCCGTATCTTTCGGCGTGTAATCGGGCATCCAATAAGTATCGCGGTAGTCCTTTACTCCCGCATCATAAACTTTAGCCATTTAACTCTCCATTTGCTTAAAAAAAACACTATCATACAAGAATACTTAAATAATGTAAAATAATATTTATTTAGTAAATAATAAATTATACTTATGATTAATTACACCCTTAAACAACTATATAGCTTTGAAGCAGTTGTTCGTCTAAAAAGCTTTACTAAGGCAAGTGTAGAAATTAATATTACCCAGCCTGCTGTGTATATGCAAATTCAGCAATTAACACAAAATATTGGCTCTGCTCTAATCAATGTCAAAGGAAAGGTGATAACACCAACTTTTATTGGTAAAAAACTTTATAAAACTTGCTTAGAGGTAATTGCTAAACTTGAACAAACTCAATCAGATATTAAGCAAACACTTGACCCTGAGGCAGGGCATTTGCAAATTGCGGTAGCCACCACCACCAATTCATTCGTCTCACGAGTATTGGCAAAATTTAAGAAAAAATACCCAAAAATGAGCTTTCATTTAGAGGTTACCAATAGAAAATCATTATTGGAAAAATTAAGTAATAATGCAATAGATTTGGTGATTATGGGCGAGCCGCCAGCATATATGCCATTAGTAACACAGCCGTTTATGGAAAACCCGTTAATTGCCATTGCCCATCCACAACACCCGCTCCTTAAAAACCAGCACAACTCTATTAAAAACCTCAACAAAGAAACCTTAATTACCCGTGAACAAGGCTCAGGCACACGCATTACCGTTGAGCGGATTGCTGGTATGAAATTTACCTCAGATATTGAGATAAACTCAAATGAGGCAATTATTGAGGCGGTGCAAGCTGGGCTGGGGATTGGTTTTGTTTCCAAACATACGGTAAAGTTAGAGCTACAAAACGGCATTATTAAACAACTAAATGCCGAAAAATTCCCCATCATTCGTTATTGGTATATAGTGCATCATAGCAAAAATCAGCTATCACCGATGGCAAGGCATTTTAAACAATTTATTATAGAAAATAGCGATTTGAACTAACAAAATACAATGGTTTTATTGTTACAAATAAACGCCTTAATCAATATACTTATGTTCGATACTCCGCGTTGATTTTGATGTATTCATAAGATAAATCAGTGGTCCAAACCGACTCTTGCAACGCACTATCGCCAATGTAAATATTAATCACAATATCAGTTTTTGCCATCTGCGCCATACCTTGTGCTTCGGTGTAATTCTGCTCAATTTCACCATTTTTAATCAAGCATACATTGCCCAAATAAATACTCACATCTCCCGCTTTTAAATTTCTAATATTCGCCCGACCCACCGCTGCCAAAATCCGCCCCCAATTTGCATCGGAAGCAAACAATGCAGTTTTTACCAAAGGCGAATGTGCGACCGTATAAGCAACCTCTAAGCAATCAGCATTATTTACGCCGCCCTTAACGCAAACCTCAACAAATTTGGTCGCCCCCTCGCCGTCTTTAACAATTTGATGTGCCAACGATTTAGTAACCGCGTTTAACGCTCGCTGAAATTCACTTATACAATCTTGCAAATCAACCCCACTCATAGCAGTTGCACTCAGCGTGCAAGCATCATTAGTAGAGGTATCGCCATCTACAGTAATACGATTAAACGATTGATTAACGGCTGTATGCAAACAAGTTTGTAACTCAGCTGCTGTTGCTTTAATATCGGTAAAAATAAAACTCAGCATAGTCGCCATATCCGGGCGAATCATACCTGAGCCTTTAGCAATACCGCTGATGGTGATGGTTTTTCCATTTACTTCAAATTGCTCACAAGCATACTTCTGCACTAAATCCGTGCTCAAAATGCTTGTAGCCACCATATCAAGATTATCATTAGACAAGCCATTAACAGCATTTACAATAGCTACTTCAAATTTTGATAAATCTAGCTGCTGACCAATCACCCCAGTTGAAAATGGCAATACCTGTTCAGCATTAACATTCAACTCATGCGCCACTAATTGACAAACTTTATAAGCGTTCTCAAGCCCAACACTGCCACTAGCAACCCCTGTACCTGCATTAGCATTACCACTGTTAATCACTAAAGCACGAACATCAGATTGAAGATGATTTTTTGCCACTAACACTGGCGCAGCACAAAATATATTTTGAGTAAAAACTGCAGCCGTTGTCGTGCCTTTGACAAATGAAATAACCGATAAATCCAAAACACCATCATTCTTAATGCCAGCATTAGTCGCTGCACAGCTTATACCGTTAATATTTAATAATGACTCATTCATTGTTATAACAATCCTTAATAATTAAGGGTATTTTACTGAGTTACAGGGTTTAAAAATAGTTTTTTAGCTTGACTTAGGCAGAGGAGCAGAGAGGCAGAAGACAGAAGGCAGAAAACAGAGAGGCAGAAGACAGAAAACAGAGAACAGAAGGCAGAGAGGCAGAAGACAGAAGGCAGAAAACAGAGAACAGAACAGAGCAAGAGCGGCTTTGGTAATGCGACTTCAGTCGCATCTATGCTTGTATTGAGGCGATTTTTGCATATTATCACCTTGAGGATTGTGGTGATATTAGATTTATTTGTGTGGGCAGAAAAAGCAGAGCAAGAGCGATACCATTAGAATTGTTTGTGTAAATTTTGTGTCATATCGTCTGTTTAGGGGAGGGCTGGTAGAATGTGCCTCAACTCGAGATCTCAAAGGCCCTCCCCTAAGACCCCACCCTAAGAAGTTTATCAAAATCGGGCTTCGCCCTATCGCCTGGACGGCGATTTTTGCCACTTTCACATTGAGGATTGGGGCGTAATTAGATTTGTTGATGTTGGTAGAAAAAGCAGAGCAAAAATAATTACTCTGTTCTGCCCTCTGTTTTCTGTCTTCTGTTTTCTGCCCTCTGCTCATTAGCTTTGTTTGTGCGGTTGGTAATGCGACTTCAGTCGCATCTATGGCACCCCAATCCTAAAAGCAACAGTGACAAAAATCAGCTTGCTCTGCTTTTTAACTAACAACAGATACATTGGGTATCTGGAAAGGCGATTTCAATTGCCTCATCAGCAGAAAAGGAGATTTTAGTCATGTAAATGCAAGCATAGATGCGACTGAAGTCGCATTACCAAAAGAAAATACTCTGGAAAGGCGATTTTTGCCACTTATACATTGAGGATTGGGGTGTCATTAGGTTTGCTCTGTTCTGTCTTCTGTCTTCTGTTTTCTGTCTTCTGCCTTTCTGTTTTCTGCCTTCTGTTTTCTGCCTTCTGCCTTCTGCCCTCTGCCCCTAATACTGAATAATTATTCTGAATATAAATCTAAATAAGCTTTCAACTGTGGGGTTGTTTTTTTGCCATCGGGTGCATCACTGGCAATGGTGGTGTGTAAATTGTTGGCATTAGAGTTTAGTAAATATTTAAAGATAATTAATCCATCGTTAGGGGCATTAATAGTGCCATTGCCATCAACATCTAAAATAGTTCCTGCATCATCTAAATAAGCTTTCAACTGTGGGGTTGTTTTTCTGCCATCAGGTGTATCACTAGCAATGGTAGTATGTAAATTGTTAGCATTAGAGTTTAGTAAATATTTAAAGATAATCAATCCATCATTAGGGGCATTAATAGTTCCATTGCCATCAACATCTAAGGAAAAGGCTTTTTCTTCTGTTACCGTAATAATAACAGTGTATGAAGGAAAACTATCAGTAGCTTCATTGTATGTTGAAATGCTAACAGTGTATGTGGCACTTGCTGTGAGGCTTCCAGGGTTATTGGCTGTTAATTTATCGCCAGAAATTGAGAAAGTCGCGGTATTATCTACTAAAGCATAAGCACGACCAGTATCAGTGGCATTAGTTGATAAAAGTCCAACAGTTGTCCCGTCTGCGGCTTGGTTATTTATGGTATTTGGTGTAAGGGTTATGCCAGTTACAGTGCCGCTTGGGCCCTCAGCAACAGTTATTGTAAAATCTCTGGAAATAGTAGCGGGGGGTGAGGCTGAATCAGTTGAGCTAATGATAATATTGTATGAACCTTGTGTTGCTTTATCAAGAACGGCAGTGGTTATTAGTTTATCGCCGTCAATTGAGAAAGGAGGATTTGGAAGAATCAAATCAGGGTCTATTGCTATATAATTAACAGGAGTAGTGCCATCGCTCGCAAATGGACTAGGTCCATTAAATTCATATCCATCATATTGACTATCCCAATCAGTTAATCGGACTGTTGTATCATCAACTCTAAAAGCACTAAAGGTAGTAAAACTAGTTAAACTATTTATATTATCTACTAATATACCAGCAAGGTTATCATTACCCCCATCATAATTTTGAATACTACTTATACCTGTGCCTTTATCACTTGAGCCAACTGGCCTAACTCTAAATGTATTATTAACAGGGTTATTATTATTTATTCCTTGCACCGTAAATGTGAAATTCTTATTAGTAGCAACACTATAAGTATAAGATCCCGTGCCACCAGTTGTAGCAAGCATTCCAACAATTGTTGCAGTAGCATTATGCTCAGCCACAACCTCTGATGAAAGCATTAAGCCATCAGTTGGGTCATTTATTATATCAATAGTAAAGGTTTTTGCATAACTACCATTATCATCAGTTGCTCTAATAACAATAGTATATATAGATTTTACTTCAAAATCAAAAACAATCTCAGATTTTAAAACACCAGTAGTAGCATCAATTGAGAAAAAATCAGCAGTTGGAGTTGGAATAATTTTATCATCACCAGTAGAAGTTATTGTGATAGCAATTTTACCACCGCTTGTATCAAAACCAATTAATTCTGCACCATCTAAATTAGCCGGCCAGCTCGTTAATCGGACTGTTCCACCATTATTAGTAGCATTAACAGCTTCGGCAGAAATTCCAGAGTTATTGACAGTATTGTAAGCATTTATAGCATCTGCTAATTTAGTAGCAGGGTTATCTGCACTTGTTGTAGAATTAAAATTTATAATAGCTATAGTATGAGTTGCGTTATTAATATCTTTGACTATAAAATTATTAGTATTACCCGTTCCAAAAAAAACCTTTCCTACATTAAATGAAAAAGTATTAGAATCTTGCACAGTATAAGCATGATTTCCAGTGCCATCAACACCAGAAGC
Organism: Gammaproteobacteria bacterium; assembly: GCA_965217125.1. Lineage (GTDB taxonomy): Bacteria > Pseudomonadota > Gammaproteobacteria > PS1 > Pseudothioglobaceae > JAAOIF01. The sequence continues at coordinate 306,977 of OZ244244.1, forward strand.
AGTTCCAATAGTTGTGCCAATAGCGAGATTTTCATCTATGCTATTTGCTGTAAGAGTTATAGTTGAAGGAGTAGCATTAACTAAGGCTGCTAAGCTGAATAATAGGCTTGTTAGGATTATTTTTTTCATAGTTTTATATTTTGTAGCTAAAAAAGGCGGTAATTATATCATTATTTGAGGCGTTATTATACTATTATTTGCTCTGCTTTTTCTGCCCTCTGCTCTCTGTTGGTAATGCGACTTCAGTCGCATCTATGGCACCCCAATCCTAAAAGTGACAGTGGCAAAAATCAGCTTGCTATGCTTTTTTAACTAACCACAGATACATTAGGTATCTGGAAAGGCGATTTCAATTGCCTCATCAGCAGAAAAGGAGACTTTAGTCATATAAATGCAAGCATAGATGCGACTGAAGTCGCAGAACAGAGGGCAGAAGGCGGAAAACAGAGGACAGAACAGAGCAATAGCAAACCTAATAGCACCGCTCTTGCTCTGTTCTGTTTTCTGCCTCTCTGCCCTCTGCTCTCTGTTTTCTGTTTTCTGCCCTAGCGAATAATTATTCTGAATATAAATCTAAATAAGCTTTCAACTGTGGGGTTGTTTTTTTGCCATCGGGTGCATCACTGGCAATGGTAGTGTGTAAATTGTTGGCATTAGAGTTTAGTAAATATTTAAAGATAATTAATCCATCATTAGGGGCATTAATAGTTCCATTGCCATCAACATCTAAAATAGTTCCTGCATCATCTAAATAAGCTTTCAACTGTGGGGTTGTTTTTCTGCCATCAGGTGTATCACTAGCAATGGTAGTATGTAAATTGTTAGCGTTAGAGTTTAGTAAATATTTAAAGATAATTAATCCATCATTAGGGGCATTAATAGTCCCATTGCCATCAACATCTAAGGAAAAGGCTTTTTCTTCTATTACCGTAATAATAACAGTGTATGAAGGAAAACTATTAGTAGCTTCATTGTATGTTGAAATGCTAACAGATATGGTGCCTATTTGAAGGGTATTAGGGTTATTGGCTGTTAATTTATCGCCAGAAATTGAGAAAGTCGCGGTATTATCTACTAAAGCATAAACACGACCAGTATCAGTGGCATTAGTTGATAAAAGTCCAACAGTTGTTCCGTCTGCGGCTTGGTTATTTATGGTATTTGGTGTAAGGGTTATGCCAGTTACAGTGCCGCTTGGGCCGTCAGTAACAGTTATTGTAAAATCTTTGGAAATAACAATGTCATTAGCATCAGTTGAGCTAATGGTAATATTATATGAGTCTTGTGTTGCTTTATCAAGAACGGCAGTGGTTATTAGCTTACCGTCTTCAATTGAGAAAGGTAAACTTGGAAGAGTTTTATTAGCAGAAGTTATTGTTATATGATCAATAGCAACACCATTGACAGTTGGGCTAAATCCAATCAACTCCGCTCCATCATATTTATCATCCCAATAAGTTAATAGGACTGTTCCAGTAGATGAATTATTAACAGTAGCTTCAGCAGAAAATTCTAAATGCTCATTTATAATAGTTGCTAATCTAAGAGCAGGTTTAGCTTCTTCAACAATATCAACATGAGCATAATATTCAAAATTATTTCCGGCTATATTAATTTCAGTTTCATTAGTTGTTCTAACTATAAATGTATTATTTGCAACAGCATCAGTATCTACTTCTCCCACATTAAATGTAAAAGTTTTATAGTTTTTTTCTATAGTATAGGTATAAGGTTCCGTGCCACCAGCTGTAGCAAGTATTCCAACAGTTGTTCCAACAGCATTATTCTCAACCACAGTAGTTGGTGAAAGGCTTAAACTTTCATCTATATCATTAATATCAATAGCAAAACTTTGTGAATAACTACCAGTACTATCAGTTGCGATAACAACAATGCTATAAGTAGATTTTGTTTCCCAATCAAAAATAACAGCAGATACTAAATCACTGCCACTGTTAGAAATTGCGAAATATTGTTCATCCAATGTTGTTGATAGTGTTAGAGGAATAGTTAAGTCAGGATCTATTGTGATAGTAGCAATATTATTAAGGCCACTACTATCCTTTAGCGTAAAACCAATCAATGTTGCACCATTCAAATTAGCAGGCCAGTCAGTTAATGTTACTTGTCCATTACTATTAGAATAATTAATACCTGTGGCAGAAACTCCAGTAGTAATAGTCAAAGCATTTATAGCCGCTACTAAGGAACTGGCAGGAGATTGAGAGCTATCATTATAACTAATATTAGCTATGATAATATCATTATCGCCATTACTATTCCCAGCAGGTCGGACTTTAAACTGATTACTACCAGAACTTGATCCACCTTGTTCTCCTACATCAAATGAAAAAGAAGTAGCTTTCAAAGTATAAGTTGCAGCGCCAGACCCAGACGAAAGCGCTCCAATAGTTGTGCCAATAGCGCGATTTTCATCTATGATATGATTTCCTGTAAGAGTTATGCCTGTAGGAGTAGCATTAACTAATGCTGCTAAGCTGAATAATAGGCTTGTTAGGATTATTTTTTTCATAGTTTTATATTTTGTAGTTAAAAAAGGCGGTAAGTATATCATTGTTTGAGGCGTTATTATACTATTATTTGCTCTGCTTTTTCTACCCCCACCAACAAATTTAATTACGCCCTAATCCTCACAATGCTACAGTGGCAAAAATTACCTCAATACAAGCATAGATGCGACTGAAGTCGCATTACCAACTCCGCTCTTTCTCTGTTCTCTGCCTTCTGCCATCTGACCTCTGCTCCCCACCAACAAATCTAATTACGCCCCAATCCTCAATGCGACAGTGGCAAAAATCGCCGTCCAGGCGATAGGGCGAAGCCCGATTTTGATAAACTTCTTAGGGTGGGGGCTTGGGGGAGGGCGCCGGGATCTCGAGTTGATGCACACTCTACCCGCCCTCCCCCAAACAGACGATATGACACAAAATTTACACAAACAGTTCTAATAGCGTTGCTCTGCTATCTGTTTAGATGCGACTGAAGTCGCATTACCAACGCCGCTCTTTATCTGTTTTCTGCCTCTCTGTCCTCTGCCCTCTGTTTTCTGACTTTCTGCCTCTCTGTTTAGATGCGACTGAAGTCGCATTACCAAAAGAAAATACCATCTGGAAAAGCGATTTCAATTGCCTCATCAGCAGAAAAGGAGACTTTAGTAATATAAATGCAAGTATAGATGCGACTGAAGTCGCAGAACAGAGGGCAGAAGGCGGAAAACAGAGGACAGAACAGAGCAATAGCAAACCTAATAGCACCGCTCTTGCTCTGTTCTGTCTTCTGCCCCTCTGCCTCGCAGATTATCTTTTTAAATATCCATAATACTTATGATAAATTATGATAAACTACTCCGACAAATTAACTAAAGTATCTACAAAATTAGTTGATTTATGATTGGTGGCTTACTTTTTACAAAGTAGCGTGCTATTTTAATATTACGAGGAGGTGTTAAATGTTAAAAAATGATAATTATGAAATGGGTCAAGATAATATCAAATTTATGGGGCTTGATGTTCATAACCCTGTATTTGCTATAAGTAGTGCCTTGATTCTTTTGTTTATACTAATTACTCTGGTTTTTCCAGATTTTTCTAAAGATACTTTAAGTGGCGCTAAAGCTGGGGCTATTGAACATTTTGATTGGTTGTTTATTTGGGGAGGTAATTTATTTGTATTGCTATGTTTGTTTTTATTAGTAAGCCCTTATGGAAATATTCGCATAGGCGGTAAGGAAGCTACTACTGATTATTCTAATATTTCATGGTTTGCTATGTTATTTGCCGCTGGTATGGGTATTGGTCTAATGTTTTGGTCTGTTGCAGAGCCTGTTGCATATTATACAGGGTGGTGGAAAACACCTTTTAATGTTATGCCATATACTGAAGAAGCAGCTAATTTAGCACTTGGTGCTACTATGTATCACTGGGGATTTCATCCTTGGGCAATGTATGGTATTGTTGGTCTTGCTTTGGCATTCTTTAGCTATAATCATAAACTTCCTCTTTCTATTCGCTCAACACTTTATCCAATTTTAGGTGAGAAAACTTGGGGTTGGCCAGGACATGTCGTTGATGTATTAGCCGTGATAGCAACTCTTTTTGGATTAGCTACATCGCTTGGCTTTGGTGCTCAACAAGCTGCCTCAGGCATTGGTTTTGTATTTGGTATTGACTCAGGAACCTCTTTACAGGTGATTATCGTTATCGTTGTTACTGCATTAGCTATTTTTTCAGTAATGCGAGGTCTGGATCGTGGAGTAAAAGTGCTATCAAATATCAATATGGTGTTAGCAGGGTTATTATTATTATTTGTTGTAATAATGACAGTATCAGTTTTTGGGAAAGCCTGGGGAACTACTGTTTACGCTTATATTAGTAATATTATTCCTCTTAGCAATCCTCATGGACGAGAAGATACAGCGTGGTTTCAAGGTTGGACTGTTTTCTATTGGGCTTGGTGGATTTCTTGGTCACCTTTTGTAGGTATGTTTATTGCCCGTATTTCTAAAGGCCGCACTATTCGTCAGTTTCTCGCTGCTGTTTTATTAGTTCCTACATTTGTAACAAGTATTTGGATGGCTGCCTTTGGAGGTAATGCAGTTGATCAAGCAATAAATAAAGTAGGTGCGCTCAAAGACGGCATTACTGAAGTGCCTTTAGCAATGTTTCAAATGTTTGAGTCGCTTCCGATGACTACAGTATTGTCTTTATTGGCTATTATTTTGGTTTTGGTGTTCTTTGTTACCTCTTCTGACTCAGGCTCATTAGTTATTGATAGCATTACTGCTGGTGGGAAAGTTGATGCTCCAGCACAACAGCGTGTTTTTTGGGCAACAGCCGAAGGTGCTATTGCTGCTGTCTTGTTATTTATTGGCGGCAGTCAAGCACTGTCTTCATTACAAGCAGGTGCTATTTCAACCGGACTACCTTTTATAATTATAATGCTGTTAATGGGTGTCAGTTTGCTTATGGGGCTTAGTAAAGCTGGAGAAGAATAAGCAAAAGGTATTAGGAAAGGCGACTTTCAGTCGCCTTTGATGCGACTGAAGTCGCATTACCAACTGCACTATTTAACTAATTATTTCATTGACTTGCTCTTGCTCTGCTTTTTCTACCAACACAAGCAAATCTAATGTTGTCACAATCCTCAATTTATAAGTGGCAAAAATCGCCGTCCAGGCGATAGGGCGAAGCCCGATTTTGATAAACTCTTAGGGGTGGGGGCTTGGGGGAGGGCGATCAGGATCTCGAGTTGAGGCACAATCTTGGTCGCCCTCCCCCAAACAGACGATATGGCACAAAATTTACACAAACAGTTCTAATAGCGTTGCTCTTGCTCTGCTTTTTCTACCAACACAAACAGTTCTAATAGCGCTGCTCTCTTTTTTAGATGCGACTGAAGTCGCATTACCAAAAGAAAATACTATCTGGAAAGGCGATTTCAATCGCCTCAATACAAGCATAGATGCGACTGAAGTCGCATTACCAACCGCACAAACAAACCTAATGGCGCCGCTCTTGCTCTGTCCTCTGCCCCTCTGCCTTCTGTCCTCTGTCAGTTATGTTCTCTACCGCTTTTAAAATGAAATTTAGCACCGCTTTCAATGCTGGAAGACCATCTGGATGTTACGGTTTTTATTTTGGTGTAAAAACAAATACCCTCTTTACCATAAATTGCACTACTGCCAAATAATGAATTTTTCCAACCGCCAAAACTATAATTAGCTACTGGCACCGGAATGGGGACATTAACGCCTATCATGCCGGCTTCTGCATTCATAACAAACTTACGAGCAGAATCACCATCACGGGTAAATATAGTAGCGCCATTGCCATATTTATGCTGATTAACTAACTTTATCGCTTGCGTGTAATTAGCAACACGAACTACCGATAGGACTGGACCAAAAATTTCATCAGTATAAATACTCATTTCTGGTTTAACATGGTCAAATAAACAACCGCCCACAAAAAAACCTTGTTTTTTATTTTGCGTGCGACCGTCAATTTTTAACTCGGCCCCTTGTGTTATGCCAGCTGCAATATAGCCTAACACTTTAGTTTGGTTTGCTTTGCTAATGAGTGGGCCCATTTCCACGCCGGCCTCATCATACTGTCCAATTTTTAGAGCCTTAATCATGGGTGTTAATATTTTTATCATTTTATCTGCTATTTCATCGCCAATAGCAACAACAACCGATATAGCCATACAACGCTCACCAGCCGAACCAAAAGCTGCTCCTAACACTGCATCACAGGCCTGTTTTAAATCAGCATCTGGCATAACAACCATGTGATTTTTAGCGCCACATAATGCTTGCACTCTTTTGTTGTATTTACAACCCTGTTGATAAATATACTGCCCAACAGCAGTTGAGCCAACAAAACTAATTGCAGCAATATCAGGATGATGTAGTATGGCATCTACTGTTTCTTTATCACCTACAATAGTATTGAGGACGCCTGCTGGAAAACCAGCTTGGGCGAATAATTCAGCTATTCTTAATCCAGCGCTTGGGTTTTTTTCTGATAATTTCAAAACAAATGTATTACCGCAAGCTATTGCTATGGGGAACATCCACATTGCCACCATAACTGGAAAGTTAAATGGTGTAATACCTGCACAAACACCTAATGGCTGTCTGAGATTATAACTATCAATACCAGCTGACACATCGCTACTATAATCTGATTGCAAATGTGTGTTTATTGCAGTGCAATACTCAACAATTTCAATGCCACGCATTATTTCACCTTTAGCGTCTGCTAATGTTTTGCCGTGTTCTTTAGAAAGTAGCACTGTTAATTCATCTAAGTGTTTATACAATAAATCACGATAGGCAAACATTAAATGTGCCCGTTTAGTTGGTGTTAATTTTTTCCAAGTAGCAAAGGCTTTATTAGCAGCTTGTGCGGCAAGGCCAACATCGCCTGCATTTGCCCCTTGCATTTGTGCAATAATTTGCCCTGTTGCTGGATTATAAATATCAAATTTTGTGCTGGAATTACCAGTTATAGTTTTGCCATCAATAATATGTTTTAAATTTTTCATCTTTATTTTGTTTGCCTAATAGCGTTTGTTAATTTAGAAAGTAATTCATCAATATGTTGTTTTTCTAAAATCAATGGTGGTGATAATGCCAAAATATCGCCGGTAACTCGCACTAATAAACCTTGCTCAAAAAACGCATTATTAAACACATCACTTGCTCTTTTACCGGGATGATTTGCAATTGATTCAAACTCAATAGCGCCAATAAGTCCATAACTACGAATATCAATAATATCTGGTAATTCTTGTAAAGAATGCAGTGCGTCTGACCAATATTGCGCAAGCTGCTTGGCTTTTTCAAATAAATTCTCTTCTAAATAAACTTCTAAAGTAGCAAGTGCTGCTGCTGTTGCTACAGGGTGAGCCGAATAAGTATAACCATGAAAAAATTCTATCCCGTGTTTATTAGAATCCATAAATGTTTGGTGTATTTGATCTTTAACTATTACTGCCCCCATCGGTATATAACCACTTGTTAATCCTTTAGCAGTAATTATCATATCTGGAGTAACGCCCCAATGAGTAGCGGCAAAAGCATCACCTATGCGACCCCATGCAGTAATAACTTCATCAAAAATTAATAAAATATCATGCTTGCTACATAATTCTCGCAACCTTTGTAAATAACCTTTGGGTGGTAAAATCACCCCAGTAGAACCAGCAATTGGCTCAACTATTACAGCTGCTATAGTTGATGCGTCATGTAAATTAACCAAATCTTGCAATTTGTTTGCCAATGCCATATTTTCTGGAGGCAATCCTTTGTTAAAACAATAATTTGCATCATAAGTGTGCGGTAGATGATCAACACCATTTAGCAATGGCATAAAATGTTTGCGATTTGCTGAGATGCCGCCAACTGAAATACCACCAAACCCAGAGCCATGATAGCCTCTTTCTCTACCAATCAAACGAGTTTTTGAACTTTTGCCGCGTAATTTTTGATAAGCCAAAGCTATTTTTAATGCACTATCTACTGCTTCTGAACCGCTATTAGTAAAAAATACATGGTTTAAAGATTTAGGAGTTAATTGACTGATTTTTTCTGCTAATTCAAAAGCCTTTGTGTGTCCAATTTGGAAAGTAGGGCAGTATGACATATCATCTATTTGTTGTTTAATAGCTGAGGTTATTTTTTTATTTCCATGCCCTGCATTAACGCACCACAGGCCAGAGGTGCCATCAAGTATTTTTTTATTATCATCACTATAATAATACATACCTTTGGCGTGTTTAAGTAGTTTTGGCTTGTGTAAAAAGTCTTTATTGGCGGTAAAAGGCATCCACCAATTTAATTTTGAAGTATTATCCATATATCCCCCTTAATAAAGTTTAAATAATAGTAGTATACATAAAATTTTATGAGTTGAGTTTGTTAAATAAATCTTGTCCAAACTAATCCTAATCTGTATTTTAATATTATATTAAAAATAAATTTAACGATATTCCAAACTTGCATTTTCCATTAAACGCCACAAATAATCCGCAAAAGAAGAGCGCACCAGAATGGTTATTGCGCCAGATTTATGTTTATAGACGATGCTCGGTGCTTTGCCTAAATAACTTGAAAGCACTTGTGTTTTTTTAAATGTAGAAAAATCATAAGGAGATAATTTACTTAATACATTCAAATATTTTTCTCCAGAAATTTCTAATTGCACAAAGCTGCCAGAGTTATCCAATGCCACGGCAAAAATATTAGAAAATACTTTAGTTGCCTGCCCAAGAAATATATCTTTTTTGTTATTATCTAATAATAACAAAAATTCATCAGGGCTAATCCAAATAAGTGTGCCATTAGTGTTTATTGTAATGTGCATTGGACGCGGCAACTCTAAACCAAGCGCTGCTAACGCATTTACAAAATTCTGTTGTTGTTGTTTGCCACGAATAACTATATAAGAAAACTGTTGGTATTCTGTGGTTTTCCAGTTTTTTTCATTTATCTGCGTTTGATAAGATTCAAGGGCAGATTCATATATTGGAACCCTACTCTGGCTAAATTGTTGATTTGTTGTTTGCTTTTCTGCTCCATTTACTCGCAACCCTTTAGGGTCATAAAATACATACGAGCTTATAGTTGCTTTTATTCGCCTGCCATCTGCGCTAGCAACATAAATACTATCTGCTTTTCGCTCTAAACCATTTCGCACCAGCCCGAGCGCAATAGAGCGGTTTAAAATAGGGCTAAAATAACTTGATGTAATATGCCCAAGCATTACTGTATCTTGCGGATGATTTAATATCTGTGCGCCTTCTGGCAATACTTGGTTTTTATCTTCGGTTAAAATACCTACTAATTGTTTTCTGTCTTGTTTGCAAGTATCTGAGCGTGATAATGATCTTTTACCAATAAAAGAAAACGGTTTTTTGTCTGCAACCGCCCAAGATAAATCAGCATCAATAGGCGAAACCGAACCATCAGTATCTTGACCTACGATAATATAACCTTTTTCTGCGCGCAACACATGCATAGATTCTGTGCCATATTGCACGATATTGTATTTTTTCCCAGCAGCAATAATATTATCCCAAATATAACGCCCATAATTTGCCTGCATATTAATTTCAAACGCTAATTCACCACTAAAACTAATGCGCATTACTTTAGCAGCTACTCCACACACTATGCCTTCTCGCCAGCTCATAAATGGAAATTTTTCTTTTGAAAAGTCAATATCATTACAAATAGTTTGCATCAATTTACGGCTATTAGGACCTACAACAGCAGCAGTTGCAAAATGATCTGTTACAGAAGTTAAATAAACCTCAAGGTCTTGCCATTCTGTTTGTAGCCACATTTCTAACCATTGATATACTGCCGCCGCCCCGCCTGTTGTTGTAGTGATTAGAAAATGCTGGTCTGTTAAACAAGAAACCACGCCATCATCCATAATCATACCATTTTCATTTAACATTAGTCCATAACGACAACAGCCAATTGGTAATTTTGCCCAGTTATTGGTATAAACTCTTGCTAAAAACTCTCTGGCATCTGCACCGTGTATTTCAATTTTCCCTAAAGTCGATGCATCTATTAGCCCTAATGATTTTCTAGTTTGCAAACATTCTGCATAAACAGCCTTATCCAAATCTTCTCCATTTTCAGAAAAATACCAAGGGCGCATCCATTGACCTACAGTTTCAAACTCAGCTTGGTTATTAATATGTGATTGCTGCATAGGAGTATAGCGTTTAGGCTCAAACAAATCACCCACATGCTGACCTGCCAAAGCACCAAAGGCAACAGGGGTATAAGCTGGTCGAAAAGTGGTAGTGCCAACTTCAGCTATGCTTATGTTTTGAGTCTGCGCTGCAATAGCAACTCCCAAAACATTAGAAGTTTTCCCTTGATCTGTTCCAAATCCTAAAGCAGTGTAGCGTTTAATATGCTCAATACATTTATAGTTTTCTCTAATAGATAATTGAATATCTGCAGTTGTTACATCATTTTGTAAATCAACAAATTGTTTGCCTTTGGTATTTGGCACAGCAAAAAATGCAGCTGTATTTAAAACATTTGTATCTGCTATTGTTGGTTTATAGTTAGCATTTATAATATTTTGAGCTTGCTGTTTGGCATTTTGGACAATATCTTTGGCGAACATAAAACCTGTTAATGCGCCTATAGCGCTACGATTAGCTTTAGCAAGTTTAGGCATAAATGCAAGCAATGTTTCATCCCAATATGGATTACAGCCTGTATGGCAATCCAAATGAACAATAGGATTAAAACCACCTGCTACTAACAGTAAATCAGCATTAATAGTAAAATTATTAGTAGCTATGCCGTTTTCTTGCTCCGCTAGATTTGCAATAGTAACAGAGCTTATTTTATTTTTACCATTGGCTTTTGCAACAACGCAGCCTTTAATTAATGTAATTGTATCTGGCAAAACTACAGTAACCTCATCTCTAACATCTACAATTGTTACTTTTTTTGCATACAAAATAAGATAGTTCGCTACTTCATAAGCAAAATCATTATTAGTAAAAATAACTATGTATTCTCCTGCTAATACAGAATAACGATTTAATAAAGCAAGAGCAGTGCTTGCAAGCATAATTCCCGGTAGGTCATTATTATCAAAGGCAATAGGTCTCTCACTTGCTCCTGTTGCTAATAACACATGTCCTGCTTTAATTTTATGTAATCGCTGTCTGCTGATTTTTTGCTTTCGTTGAGCAAGAGGAATATGGTCTTGGCGCAACTGATTGGCAATAATATTATTTTCATCATGAAAAGCAAAGGCAGTTGTTCTGGATAATATTTTAATATTGTGTTGTTTTTGCAACTGTGTAATTGCAGCTTTTACAAAATTTAGTTGTGATTGTCCGTCCACAATTTCATTTGGACAATCATAAGCAAGGCCTCCAAGTTGAGGTTTGTCATCAACAATTAATATTTTTTTCCCAGTATTAACTAAAGTCATGGCTGCTGTTAATCCAGCAATGCCTCCACCAATAATTACTATATCAACATTATGGTGCATATAATCATAATGCTCTGCATCTTGTTCTGTAGGGGCTTTTGATATGCCAGCAAAGCCTCTAAGGAATTTTTCATAGCACATCCATAATTTTTGTGGGTGCATAAAAGTTTTGTAATAAAATCCAGCTGGCATAAATTTATGCATCCATTTAAAAAGAGGCTTTAACTGATTAAATAAATTTGCATCTAGCGTTGGAGCGCTCGCCCATAAGTCTTGGTATAATTCTACCGTTGTGGCTCTAACATTAGGAGTATGGTATTTTTTTTGCTCCAAACTAACTAATGCATTAGGCTCTTCTGCATAAGCTGCCATCACCCCTCGTGCTCTGGAATATTTATAACTTTTAGCAAAAATATACACTCCATTTGCAAGCAAGGCTGATGCCAAACAATCACCAGCCAATCCTTGATATTTTTTTCCTTGAAAAGTAAATGTAAGTTGTTGTTTTTCATCAACAACTGCACTAGCAATAATAGGATTAATTCGTTGCATTATCAATTTCATCTATATTTGCTGCTTTTCTTGCTTTATCCATAGTAAAACTTGCATAAATTTTGTTATCTATGGTGTTTCTTTGCACCACAAAATATTTACGACAAGCGGCGCTATGTTGCCATTGCTCCCAATGTTTAGCTTTTGGATTTTTACGCATAAATAAATAATCACCCCACTCTTCATCACTTAGGGTGTCTGGTTTTTCTGGTCTAACAATAAATGCTTCACCCGCATAACTAAAGTCTTCTTCTTCTAAGTTTTGTTGGCAATACGGACAATATATTTTTAACATCTGCTTTTTCCTTGCTTAATGCGCAACACCCGCAGCGCCATGTTCGTCAATCAAACGACCTGAATAAAATCTATTGATAGCAAAAGGCTCTGCTAATTTGTGTGGTTTATTATTTGCCAGTGTTGCAGCAAACACATGCCCTGAGCCCGGTGTTGCCTTAAAGCCACCAGTGCCCCAACCACAATTAAAATAAAGCCCTTGGATTTTGGTTTTACTAATAATAGGACAGGCATCAGGACAAGTATCAACAATACCACCCCATTGACGATTCATTCTAACACGACTAAAAGCTGGAAATAATTCTAAAATAGCAGCTGCTGTATGTTCAATAACATGAGGACTGCCTCGTTGCGAATATGAGTTATAACTATCAATACCAGCTCCTATTACTAAATCTCCTTTATTTGATTGGCTGATATAACCATGCACAGCATTAGACATAACTACGGTATCCAATATAGGCTTCATTGGCTCTGACACAAATGCTTGCAAAGGATGACTCTCAATTGGCAAGCGCACCCCTGCCATAGTTGCTAATACAGAAGAGTGCCCAGCTGCAACACAACCTACTTGAGGCACTTTGATATAACCTTGTTTAGTATTTAAACCACACATAATGCCATTAACAATATCCATTCCTACAACTTCACATTGTTCAATAATATCCACTCCTAATTTAGAGGCGGCGCGTGCAAACCCCCAAGCTACTGCGTCATGACGAGCAACACCGCCGCTAGATTGATAAGATGCCCCGATAATAGGATAACGCACATTTTTACTGATATTAATCATCGGAATATTACGCTTAATTTCATCAGCCATAACCACCTCAGCAGTAATTCCGTTGATTACATTTGCGTTTACTCTTCTTTCAATATCACGCATTTCTTGCAATGTATGCCCTAAGTTATATACTCCTCTTGCGCTAAACATCACATTATAGTTAAGCTCTTGAGATAAACCTTGCCATAAATCCAAAGAATGTTGATATAAAAGTGCAGACTCATCCCATAAATAATTTGAGCGAACAATCGTTGTATTGCGTGCTGTATTTCCCCCTCCTATATAGCCTTTTTCTAACACTGCAATATTTTTAATCCCATGCTCTTTAGCCAAATAATAAGCTGTTGCCAAACCATGTCCGCCTCCACCGATAATAACGATGTCGTATTGTTTTTTTATTTGCACAGAGCTCCATGCTTCTGGCCAATTTTGATGAGCTTTTAAGCCTTGTTTGAATAAGGATAAAAATGAATATTTCATATATGAATTGCAGGTTTTTGTAAATATCGCAAAAGTGCTTGTGCCATATTATGCATCACTCTCTGTTGCATCATTTGCCTTCAGTAATGCCGCGTAATCGGTTATTACGCCGTCTGATTAATTCCAAAGTAGTAAGCAAAGCTACTGATATCAAAAAGAATAAAGTAGCAACCGCCAGAATTACTGGACTGATTTGTTCACGCAAACCAGACCACATTTGCACCGTAAGTGTGATTTGGTCATAACCGCCTAAAAATAAAATAATCACTACTTCATCAAATGAAGCAACAAAGGCGAATAAAGCCCCTGAAATAATGCCGGGCGCAACTAATGGAGCAATTATTTTAAAGAAAATTCTAATCCCAGAAGCGCCTAAGTTTTGTGCAGCCCGCACCAAACTATAATCAAAGCCGCTTAAAGTTGCAGTTACAGTGATTACCACAAATGGTGTGCCAATTACTGCATGGGATAAAATTACTCCTAAAAATGTTTTGGCAAGGCCTAACTTTGCAAAAAAGAAAAACATTCCTAAAGCAGAAATTATTATTGGCACGATTAAAGGTGAAATTAGTAGCGTCATAATTACTGCTTTGTAGGGCATATAGGATTTTGCTAAACCCAAAGCTGCTAATGTTCCTAAAGAAGTAGCAATCAAAGTTGAGGTTGTTGCAATAATAAAACTATTGGCTATTGAATCCATCCATTTTTCTGAGGCAAATAATTCACGATACCAACGAAGAGAATAACCATCAGGGTCAAGTGATAACATTTCTGGCGTAAAAGTAAAATAAGGAATCGCATTAAACGATAATGGAATAATTATTAAAATCGGTAAAATTAAAAATAAAAACACCAAAACACATAAAGTTCTGAAGCTGTAAATTCCAAAAATTTCATAAAATGAATAATATGATTTGTTTTTCATAATTGACTTATATGTTTAATTAAAAACTAATTTTATCGACCCCAAACCACTTGTTATAAAGCCAATATAAAATTAATACCACCGCTAATAACAAGCCACTCAAAGCCGCAGCCAAGCCCCAATTTAATGAGCTTTGTAAATGGAATGCAATTAGATTAGAGATAAGTTGCCCAGAGCTACCGCCAACTAAAGCTGGAGTAATATAATAACCAATTGCTAAAATAAAGACCAATAAACCCCCAGCACCAATACCGGGAATTGTTAGTGGAAAATAAACTCGCCGAAACGCATATAACCAGCTTGAGCCCAAAGATACTGCCGCTCGCATATAACTTGGAGGGATGTTTTTCATAATACTATAAACCGGCAATATCATAAATGGTAACAAAATATGAGTCATTGCTACTAATGTGCCGGCCATGTTATAAATCATACGCACCCTTTCACTATCACCAACAATCCCGAAAAATACCAGTAAATCATTAAGCGGACCTTGGGTTTGTAACAACACTATCCAAGAAGTGGTTCGCACTAATAATGAAGTCCAGAATGGCAGTAATACTAAAATCATCAATAAATTAGAGATTCTATCGGGTAAAGTGGACAACAAATAAGCCACTGGAAAGCCTAATAAAATACAAAATACTGTAACTGCAAAACTGATTAAAAATGTTCTTAAAAATAAATTAAGGTAGATCTGCTGCTGTGCTTCTGCTTTTATAATGTTACCATCTGAGTCATATTTCATATCCACTGCTGCAATATAAAAAGAGGCAGTATAGACCGAGCCTTCGCGTTTAATAATTGACCAAATTTTAGGGTCGCCCCATCTTTCATCAATTTCTAATAAGGCTTGTTTGAATGATGAGTTTATTTTGTCTGCTTTCCTGGCGGTTTTTTTTACTAAACTTCTAAATCCTGATAACTCATAATTTAGTCTGGTAGCAACTTTGCCATCTGAATAAGTTTGTTTAGCGGCGATTAAATCTTTAACCAAAGATTTATATGCTGCTTCATCTGGAGTTTTGCTTTGATCCTGCCAATTTTCTAAAACTTTGACAGTGTTTGGCATATATTGGCTGATTGTATCATTATGCACCGAGTTGAATAAAATCATGCTAATCGGCACAACAAACAATACTACGATAAACAATAATAATGGCACAACTGGTAAAAGAGCCTGAAATTCAAGTCGCTTTTTGGCTTTTTTAAATTGCTTTTCAGTAATTAGTTGTGTCATTATATTTTGTTTTAACTATTTAAGTGTGGAAGCAAATCTCCACAAAAATCAATTCTGTTTGACCTAAAAGAGTGAATTTTATGTTTAAAATACAAACTATTAGGCCGACAGAACTGTTTAAATATTACTTGACTAACCAAGCATTAAATCTTTCAGTTAAATCTTCTTTATTATCAATCCAAAATGATACACTTTTAACTAAAGCATATTTCATATGTGCAGCGGTAGTTGGCATATGCGGGCTCATATCCACACCAGTTTTATAATGTTTGCCCACTAATTTTTCAGAAGACTTACGCAATGGACCATAAGAAATATATTTAGCTTGATCTGCTAATCTTTGAGAATCAGTAGCAAAATACAAATAATCTTTAACTTTTTGGGTTAGTTTGCCCTTAGGAACTACCCAACCATCAAGCTCAACCGATTGGCTATGCCACATAATTTCAATTGGTTGTTCTTCGGTAACAATAGCATCAAAAAATCTACCATTAAAACTAGTGCCAATCACCACTTCTTTGTCAGCTAACAACTGCGGAGTTTGGGCGCCAGCAGTCCACCAAATCACTTGGTCTTTAATAGTGTCTAATTTTTTAAATGCACGATCAACGCCTTGTTTAGTTGATAATACTTCATATACATCTTTAGTTGGCACACCATCAGCAATTAACGCCCATTCTAAATTATTATATGCTTGCTTTTCTAAAGCTCTTTTACCTGGGAATTTTTTAAGGTCAAATACATCTTTAATAGTTTGTGGGGCTTTGCCACCAAAAGCATTTTTATTATATGCAAACAAAGTTGAATATATAATAGTTGGAATAAAACATTCGCTTAACCCAGCAACAAAATCTTCGCTTGGTTTCGAGCCGTTAATGCCTCTAGAAAGAATTTTATTGTGGTCAATTCTTTCTACCAAACCCTTATCGCACAAAGAAATCGCATCGGGCTCAATCACATCAACTAAATCCCAAGTTACTTTACCAGCTTTAACTTGCGACTCAACGCCAGCTACTGCAGCCGAGCCTTTGTCAATATTTTTGACTTTAACCCCGGTCTTTCTGAGATAAGGCTTATGATAAGCCTCGTCTTGACTCTTAGTATATGCACCACCCCAAGAGACAATTGTTAGTGATTCTTCTGCCGATACTGTAACTGGCATTAGCAACATAGTCATTGATGTTGCAATTAGTATTTTTATAAAATATTTCATTTTCATTTCCTCATTTATTAAAAAAAAATAACAGAACTAAAACTTTTGTTTTAATTCTCATTTGCGCAAATTAGCACTTTAAAACACTAATTTACTTTCCTAAAACACAGCAATGTTGTGCATACCAACCAAGCTGCAAATCATCGCCACAGGCGAATTGATGCTTAACTTCGTTGTTTAGAATCTTGACGATAAATTCGTTCATTGCGGCAATTTTTATCCGCAATCTAATATGGTCGCCCATATAAATAATTTCCTCAATTTTACTTGTTACAATATTAAGATTATCGTTATTTATATTTTCAGGACTAACAATCACTTTTTCAGGCCTGATTGATACCATAGCCTTGCTACCAACTTTGCTATCATTAACATTCAAACCAATAATTTCAATATTGTCGCTGATTTGTACTTTACAATTTTTATCAAAATTAGCAACCACAGTGCCGTCCAAACTGTTATTTTCGCCAATAAAATTAGCCACAAAGGCATTTTGAGGTTGTTCATACATTTTGCTCGGGCTGGAATATTGTTGAATTATTCCATCATTAAATACTGCAATTCTGTCTGACATGGTAATTGCTTCGGCTTGATCGTGAGTAACATAAAGCACTGTAAGTCCAAGGTTTTCGTGCATATGTTTAATTTCAAATTGCATCTCCTCACGCAGATTTTTATCTAATGCACCTAAAGGCTCATCCATTAATACTATTTCTGGCTCAAAAGTAATTGATCTTGCTACTGCAACTCTTTGTTGTTGTCCGCCAGAAAGCTGGGCAATCCTACGGTTGCCAAAATCTTCTAACCTCACTATTTCCAAAGATTTTTGCACTTTTCTTTTAATTTCAGTTTTAGATAATTTTCTAATTTCTAAGGGAAACGCCAGATTTTCATACACTGTCATATGAGGAAACAGGGCGTAATTTTGAAATACCATGCCAATATTGCGTTTGTTTGGTGGAATATTTTGCACCGGAGTATTATCAATTAAAATCTCACCTGCGGTAACATTTTCAAAGCCAGCTAACATCATCAAACATGTGGTTTTACCTGAACCAGAAGGACCTAATAATGACACAAATTCACCTTTTTTCATATCAAGGTTCATATTGTCAACAATTAGTTTTTTACCATCGTAGCTTTTTTTAACATTTTTAAAAGAAACAAAAGTTTGCTTAGTATTCATAAATAATTAGTTTTTAATAATGTTGTGTTGTGGGCCGTAGGGAAAGCCGGTAATATCATAAGCACCATCTTCGGTAACTACCATAATATCATGCTCGCGATAACCCCCCGCGCCAAGATTGCCATCAGGAATCATTATCATAGGCTCCATCGAAATAACCATATTTGGCTTAATCTCTGTTGTAATATCTTCGCGTAATTCCACTAAGGCTTCACGCCCATAATAATGTGATAAAACTCCAAATGAGTGTCCATATCCAAAAGTGCGATTTGGTATTAAACCATACTCATCATAAATCAAGTTTAACTCTTTAGCAATATCGCAGCATTTTGCCCCAGGCTTGATTAACTTCATCCCCGCTTGATGAACTTTAACATTTATCTCCCAAAGCCTTAAAGATTCATCATCACAATGGTCATAAAATAAAGTCCTCTCTAAAGCGACATAATAACCTGCATTCATAGAAAAGCAATTTAGACTTAAAATATCGCCTTTTTCTACTTTGCGAGAGCTAACTGGATTATGAGCTCCATCGGTATTAATTCCAGATTGAAACCAAGTCCAAGTATCCATAAGCTCGGCATTGGGAAATCTTTTGGCGGTTTCTCTAATCATCGCTTGAGTGGAATGCAGCGCCACTTCGTATTCTGGGACACCTTCGACCACCGCCTCAACTAAAGCACTACCGCCAATATCACAAATCTCTGCGCCTTGTTTAATATGGGCAATTTCTTCAGCAGATTTAATAATACGCATCTTCATACAAGCTATGCTAATGTTTAATAGTTTTGTATCAGGGAAAGTCGCTTGTAATTTGTCTAAACGCTGCTTGCTAATATGGTCATATTCAATGCCAATTGTTTGCACTTTAGGAAGCAATTGCTGTAATGCATAGAAAAAATTATCCCGCTGCCAATCGGTATAAACAATATTATCACCAAAACTTCTACGCCAAGGCTGCCCGGCATCAATATTAGCAGAAATAGTAGTCGCTTTGTCTTGAGTAACCACTAAACCATAAGGTCTGCCAAAAGCACAATATAGAAAGTCAGAATAGTAAGCAATATTATGAATAGAAGTAAAAACTACGGCATCAAAATTCTCATTAGCCATATATTGACGCAACTTGTTAAGCCTGTTTTTATATTCTGTATCACTAAAAGTATGTGCTGCTTTTTGACCGTTTTGAATATTTTTTAATCTTTCCATATTGTATAACATAGATTTGAATTTACAAACGATTTAGTATACGCTTTTTTTACCCTTGTTTTAAGTAATTTATAAACCAATCTCATTTGTTTTTAAATAGGCTATAAATGCTTTTGCCTTCTGTTCAACACTTTCTGTTTGCATAATTTCTCCATCGACTGATTTAGTTTGTATGATATTTTGCAATCGCCTATGTCCTGAGAGCTTAGATTTAATAGATATTTTCCCATACGATGATGCCTTTTTTTTGAATATATTATTTTCACACAACATAACAATATCATTTTTATTTTGAGATTTAATCTTAGTTGTTCTGCCCTGTAGGCTATTTGCATGGCTATAAGTTAGGCTATGTTTTAAACTATCCGCTACTACAATAACAACAGGAGTAGCT
This sequence comes from Gammaproteobacteria bacterium, assembly GCA_965217125.1. Lineage (GTDB taxonomy): Bacteria > Pseudomonadota > Gammaproteobacteria > PS1 > Pseudothioglobaceae > JAAOIF01. The sequence goes on from OZ244244.1 coordinate 326,755, forward strand.
ACAATAACTTGACGCCGTTTGCCCCTGCCAAGATCTTGAGTAATGTGTAATTCTATACCTATCTTATCAATACTAAGCACTGATGAAATTAGCCCCATATTTAGATATTTGGATAGTAAATAAGGCAACATTCCCGTATCTAATCCTCCTTGTGCGCGACTGCTAGTAAAAATAATATCTTGTGGATTTTGGGTAAAAAAATCTAGCAAACTTGCATCAACTTTTGTGGAATCTAGAATTTTAATATCTGTTATTCCAAAGCCTAAATATGGTTTCATTGCATCTATTGTGCCTACATGCACTGCTGTGGGATTTTTATCAACTTGTTGTGCTAATTGCCAAGCCGCTAATTCTTTATGATTACAGCTAAACTGTCTTGATACAGGATGAAGTGATGTTGATAACAATACAGTATTATTCATTTTTGTTTTTTTGCTGTAGCAGATTAATAGTTGTTTTCATAAATTCTTGTGCATCATGGATAATACTAAAATTTGCTCGTTTTGTCATAGCACAATTAGCATCTGTATTAACCGCAATAACTTTATTACATTGCTCAATTCCTTGCAAATGTTGAATAGCACCTGAAATACCAAGTGCAATATAAACATTACTTTGCACACTCACACCTGTTGCGCCGATTTGTTGTTGTTTTTTGAACTTTTTTTCATCCACCATTATTCTACTTGCGCCTATCGCCGCACCTAAAGTATTTGAAAATTTATTAAATGTTTCAACATCTGCAATACCATTACCAGCAGAACAAATAAAATCTGCTTGTTCTAAGCTTATGTTTTGCGCCTCCTCTTGAGTGTTAGTTTGTCGCTGGTCAAAATCAATTTCTGCAGCTATTTCATAAGGTTTTGCCTCACACACATATTCAAACGAGCCACGACTAAGCCCTGCTCCTAAGCATAAAATATCTGGCAAGGAAATTTGTTGTTGTTTTGTGCAAGATTGAGTATATCTTATAATATTATCTTTGTTAATTTCTGCCACATTTTCTGCAAATGAAAGCTCCATAGCAACAGCAAAACGACGAGATAAATCTTGACCTTCATTATCATCTGTAAAAATAAAATGTTTTGGCTCAAATTTTTGTTTTAGTTGTTTAAGCAATTGCAATTTTGCCTGTGGTTGATATTGCTGCCAAGATGCAGATTTCATTATAATTACTCGGTCTGCTCCTTGTTGTAAATGATTATCTTCCACATTGCCAAAACATACTGCTAATACTGCACACTCGCCTGCCAAAGCTTGTGCAATATACAACATTTCTTTTTGTTTTGCTTCTAAGTTTTTAGCACAATGAAATACAACAACAATACCATTTTTAATATTTTTAACTTGTCGTAATGGCAAAACAGGCTCTATATTATCTTTAAAATTCCCTGTTTTTAGATGCACATCATCACGGTTTCTGGCTATTCTTTTTAGACCTTTAGGGCCTATAAAATAACGATAATTCTCCCCGATATTAGTGCGTTGCATGTGCCGCCTCCTGGCTACGACTAAGCAACTCCACAATATCTAACACTTCAACATTACTATCTATAACACCATCTAACATAGTTTTACAATTAGGGCAGGCAGTAATAACTGTTGTTGCTTGCACTTCTTGCACATCGGCAATCCGCATATCTGCAATCCGTGTCTTAGCTGCAATATCAGAAAACCCAGCACCTCCTCCATAGCCACAACATCGTGAGCGATATTTACTGCGTGGCATTTCTTCTATATTAACACCTACTTTCTTTAATAAATTTCTTGGAACTTGTATGACATCATTATATCGACCTAAATAACAAGGGTCATGATAGGTAATATTTTTAATATCTAATTTTGCTAACTTTTTATTTTCAAATAATTGATTCAAAAACTCAGTATGATGTTGAATATTTACCTTTAAATTAGTATATTCTTGTTTAAATACATGATATACATGAGGGTCACAAGTGACTAAGGTGCCAAACTGGAATTGATTAATTATGTTGGTATTTGCCGCAGACAAGCTTTGAAATAACGCCTCATCTCCTAACCTACGAGCAGTATCGCCGCAATCATATTCTTGTTCTAAAATAGCAATACTGATTCCTTGTTGTTTTACAATAGACACAAATTGGCGTAGTGTTTTATGGTTATGTAATTCAAATCCAGCTTCGCCTATCCAAAGTAAAATATCATAAAAATTACCCGGTTGAATAGTATCTAATTCAAACTCTGCCGCCCAGTTTGCTCTGGCATAAATGGAATGGTTTGATAATGTTTTGGTATCTCGCAGGCTTGCAAGAACTTTAGCACTACTTGCCGGCAATTTTCCTAAAGCCATAGTTTGGTGGCGGCGCAGGTCTATAATCGCATCAATATGTTCCACCATCATCGGACATTCATACACACAAGCCCTACATGTAGTGCATGACCATAAAGTATCTGCTGATAAAAATCCACCTATAATATGTTTGCTATTATTTGTTTGCCAGTTTAAATTAGGGTGATTTAAACCAGCATAATTAGCTGAATCTGTAACATTAGCACTAAGGTAAGTAGCTTGAAGCAGGTCTTGAATTAGTTTTTTAGGGTTTAATGGCTGTCCTGCCTCAAATGCAGGGCACATTGCCTGACAGCGCCCACATTCAATGCAAGCATCAAAATTAAGTTTTTGCTGCCATAAAAAATCATCTACTGTATCTACACCTAAAACATCTGCTTGATTAGTTGCAATAGTTTTGAGTGCAGTATCATTATTTGCAAAGCGTTTTGCTCTAGGGTGAAAAGCCAGATTTAAACTGCCGGAAAAAATGTGTTTTAATGGTTTATTTAGTTTGCCGCTAAATGCAATAAAATAAGATGAAAGTAGAGCTAAAATCAAAACAATAATAGTTGAAATGCTATCGTAGCTTTGTATCTGCACAAAAAACAATAAAAACATACTTGCAGAAAAAACAATAAACATTGACGGTAGGCTCAAAAAATCTCCTGCTGAGCGTTGATTTTTTAATTGATTTACTCGGCGTTTTTTTAAAAAAACTACTCCTGCAAGAATCATTAAACTACCAACAAAACCTACCCAGATAAAGCTATCAACCAACAAACTAACTAATAATGTTAATATTATTAGTGCGCTTCCACCCGCTATTAAGATATGCATTATGCTAGATTGTCGTTCTCTATCTACCACATCATGCACATCAACAAAAAATCGTTTAGGAATATATTTAAGGTTTGACCAAGTTATGTTTTGCTCTATTTTATAAATAGATAATCGGCGTCTAAAAGAAACTATTATGCCAACAATAAATACTAAAAAAATAAGTGTTAAATACATTATTCAAAAATCTTTAACTAAGCGTAAAGAATCATAAATAGCCCCATGAATATTGCGTGGAGAAATACTTTCTCCCACTCTATACAATAAAAAGTCATTGCCATTAGTGGGCATATCTAATGAACTTTGTTTGTTATTTGAATACAATTGGGCAATATCAGTAATTCCTTTGTTTAAAGATTGCTGTTTTAATTGCCAGTAAAGCCTATCTCTTGGCGCTGTGCCATTTTCAATCAACACTTGATCAACCTCTCGTTCTTCTAATTGTTCGGTATATTCATTACGCAAAACAGCAATTTTTTTATCTTTTTCAGCATACACCCGGTCTAAGTAAAAGTTAGGTGTTAATATGACATTATGGGCATACAGCCGACGATAAAATACAGGAAAAGTAGTGCCACCCACATCATCTGCTGCTTTAACATCAGGAGTAACAAGCTCAACCAATTTACCTTCGCTTGCAACAAAATCTGCCACCCCAGCGCCTGCATGTTGGCTAAATACATCATAAATAAGTATATTTTCTTTTAATGCAACTTTAGCGCTAAGCACATCGCGCGCACTTTCACAAAGCCCTTCCTCAAAACCCCAATCTGGATTTTCCAACACATTAGCCGTGCCACCAGTAGCAATAATCACAATATCAGGGCACTCTTCCAAGATTTTATTTTGATCTACTTTGCTACCAAGCCTCAGATCAACATTTAACCTTGCAAGCTCAAGTTCAAACCAACGAGTTATTCCTGCTATTTGCTCTCTTTGTGGCACTTTAGCGGCCAATACTAACTGACCACCTAAAACATCTTGTTGTTCAAATAACACAACATCATGACCTCGCTCTTTAGCAACTCTTGCCGCTTCAAGGCCAGCCGGGCCAGCGCCAACCACTACTATTTTTCTTTTGCCTGTATTGCTTTGGCTGATAATATGTGGCATAGTCGCCTCGCGTGAGGTGGCAGCATTTTGGACGCAAAGCACATCTTGACCAAAATATTGGCGATCTATACAATAGTTTGCACTTACACACTGTTTAATTTGATTTTCCTTGCCTTCTTGTAATTTCTGCATCAAATATGGGTCGGCAATATGTGCTCTTGTCATACCTACCATATCCACTGCACCACTGGCTAATATTTTTTCTGCTTGAATTGGGTCTTTAATATTTTGTGCGTGCATAACCGGAATATCAACAACAGTTTTAATTCCTGCAGCAAGGTGCAAAAATGGTTGTGGCGGTAATGACATGGGCGGCATACAATTAGCTAAAGTATTATGGGTATCAGCACCTGAGCCAGTAACAGAAATAAAATCAATCAATTTACTTTTGCTTAATGCCTGAGCAATTTCTTTAAAATCTTGATGTGATAAACCATCAGCATGAAATTCATCTCCACACATTCTAATTCCCACACAAAAATCAGAACCAACTTGTTTGCGAACAGATTCTAACACTTCAAAACCAAATCGCATTCTATTTTCTAAGGAACCACCATACATATCACCGCGTTTATTAACCCGCGGACTCCAAAATTGGTCAATAAGGTGTTGGTGGTCAGCAGATATTTCTATACCATCCAAACCAGAAGCTTTTACTCGGCGTGCCGCTTCTCCAAAATCATTGATAATTCGCTTTATATCTTCATATTCAATAGTCTTTGCAACCCCTCGATGAACAGGCTCACGCACCCCGCTCGGAGATACTAAATGTGGCCAGTCGCCACCATAATAATTACTACGCCTGCCCATATGAGTGGCTTGTATCATAATTTTGGCGCCATTCTTATGCATTATCTGTGCTAAATTTGTTAAATGCGGAATTACGCTATCATTAGTTAAGTCAATTGATTTCCACCAATTTGCTGGACTATCTAAGGAAACTGGACTAGAGCCTCCGCAAATAGCCAAACCTAATCCACCCTTTGCTTTGGCTTCATAATATTTTAAGTATCTCTCGGTAGGATAGCCATTTTCTGCATATACTTCAGCATGAGCGGTGCTCACAATACGGTTTTTAATTGTTACTTTATTTAAGGTAATGGGGGTAAATATATGTTCGTAACTCATATTTTTCTCTTAATAATAAATACACAGTATTCGCTGTTTGCACTACAAACACAGCTTTCTTCAAAACCAACAAAACCAGCGCTCAAAGCTAAATCTTGCGCCACCCAATCAGCAGCACCAGCAAACCATCCACCAAACATATAACAAACTTTGTGTCCAACATTGTCATTAGCATTAAATTGCTTTTCATATTTTACAAAAGCAGAATGTGCGACCATAATTTTTAAACTATCAAGATTATCATCTATAAAAGAAAACAAACCCCAACCTCTTTGAGACAGCCTTTTTAAATAATGGTGAAATACATTTATGCCATTAAGTTGATGGGTTTTTGCTTCAGCGCAACACCAATAATAAGCAGATTTATAACCAGCGCTATATAAAATTTCACTGTAGCGTTTGAGCCCAAGTTCAGCCTCAATTGCTTTATGATTATTGATAAAAAAGTGTCTTGGCACATATAGCATAGGCAAATCATTAGTTTTCCATTCTCCAGTAACTTCATCTACATTAATTGGAACTAAAGGCTTCATTAAAGCACCTCATCTAAAAGTTTAAACCAGTTTTCTCCCATAATATTTTCAATCTTGCCATCTGACCATTTGGCTTTATTCATCGCTTTGGTTAAATTAGGAAAATCTCCAATTTTTCGCATCCCTAATGGATTGATAATTTCACCAAAATCTGTGAGTTTGCGCCCCATACCTTTGTCGTGAGTAATCCATTTGAAAAAATCATCCCCATAACCTTGAGTAAAATCTGTGCCAATGCCAACCCGCTCTTCTCCAACTAAATTTACCACATAGTCAATTGCCTCAACATAATCATCCACTGTAGAATTTACCCCTTTTGCTAAAAATGGAGCAAACATAGTAACTCCAACAAAACCATTATGTTTGGCAATAAATTTTAGTTGCTCATCTGACTTGTTTCTAGGATGTGCTTTTAAGCCTGCTGGCAAACAATGTGAATAACATACTGGTTTTTCAGAAGCTTGTATAACATCTATTGAACTTTGAGGACCTACATGCGATAAATCACATAAAATACCAACACGATTCATTTCTGCAACAATTTCTCTGCCATAATCAGATAATCCATTATCTTTTTCATAACAACCAGTACAAATTAAATTTTGGGTATTGTATGCCATCTGGATCACACTCACGCCTAAGTCTTTAAATATTTTTACATAACCTAAATTATCTTCAAAAGCATGTGCATTTTGAAATCCATAAATAATCCCGGTTTTATTTTGTTGCTTAGCTTGGCGAATATCGGCAACATTTCTGACTTTAAGCAAAATATCGCTATGTTTTTCTATATGTTTATTCATCTGCACAATATTATTTACTGTTGCTTGAAAATTCTCCCAAACCGATACCGTGCAATTAGCCGCAGTCAAACCGCCAGCGCGCATATCATTAAAAATATCTGTAGACCAATTTGCAATAATCAATCCATCAATTACGCTAATATCATCATGTTTAACATTCATATTTTCTCCTTAATTAGTTTATAAATTTACTCAATATTAGAATCTGCAAAACTGGATTTTCTGTTATCCATATAATCCAATAAAGCCTTATCAATCGCCGCATCTAATTCTGGTAACTGATAATCTGCCAGCATTTTTTTATATTTAGCATTTGCTCGTTGAGAAATATCAAAAGCCCCATCTTCTTCCCATTGTTCAAAACTATTGTCATCACATAAATCAGAGCGATAAAATGCGTTTTTAAAATTACGCTGAGTATGCGCACAACCAAGAAAATGTTTTTTAGGTCCAACCTCACGAATAGCGTCCATTGCTTGACCGTTTTCTGTCATATCAACGCCTTTAGCCGCCACTGCCAACATACCAGCTTGGTCAGTATCCATAATAAATTTTTCATAACCCATTGCAAGTCCGCCTTCCAGCCAACCTGCGGTATGCAAGGCAAAATTCACCCCTGCATGTAGCGAGGCTTGTAGTGTATTGGCTGCCTCATAAGCTGCTTGAGCATCAGCAATCTTAGAAGCAGTAAATCCTCCACCAGAACGAAATGGAACTCCTAAACGCCGCGCTAATGATGCTGAAATATTAATCATATGCCCAGCCTCAGGAGTGCCAAATGTAGGAGCACCAGATTGCATCGACATAGAGCTTACAAAATTACCATACACCACTGGTGCGCCCGGATTAACCAACTGAACAAACGCCATTCCAGCAAGCCCTTCTGCTAAAGATTGTGCTGCTACACCAGCAGCACAAACCGGCGACATAGCGCCAGCTATAACAAATGGGGTAATAATGCATGCTTGATTATTACGGGCATATACTTTGGCTGCTCCTAACATAGTAGCGTCAAATGACATAGGCGAGCTGGCGTTAATTAGATTGATCAATACACAATTATTGGCAACAAATTTTTCACCAAAAACAATTTTTGCCATTTCGACAGAGTCTTGTGCACGAGAAGGAGCAGTTACTGAACCCATAAAAGCTTTATCAGAATATTTTATATGTGAATACACCATATCAAAATGTCGTTTATTCACTGGTAAATCTACTGGCTCACAAATAGTTCCACCTGAATGGTGCAGGTTATCTGATAAATACGCAAGCTTTACAAAATTATTAAAATCATTAATGTTGGCATAACGCCTACCTTCATCTAAGTTACGCACAAACGGACTACCATAAGCTGGCGCTAAAACCATATTATTGCCACCAATCATAACGCTATTTGCTGGGTTTCTGGCGTGTTGTGTAAATACTTTTGGTGCATTGTTTTGGATTAACTCACGACACATTCCTCGAGGAAATTTAACCAACTCTCCCTGCACAGTTGCCCCTGCTTTTGCCAAAATATCCAATGCTTGCGTATCGTCAGAAAATACAATGCCTACCTCTTCCAAAATGGTGTCTGCATTGTTTTCTATAATACTAAGTTGCTCATCATCTAAAATCTGATAAACTGGAATTTTACGCTTAATATATGCGTCTTTTGGTGTTGCTGCTATACTTTCTTTAGCGGCTCTACCTCTATCTCTTCGTCTTTCTCTAGCCATTTGCTGTCCTCCTATTGCGTTTTCTTAAATGTTTATTTGCAGTAACAGTTGATGCTGAAAATTGCATTGCATCAACAAAATACTGCTGAAATTTAGGTTCATTTGCACTTTCAATTTTAACTACTTTTTGTATCTGGGTAATCAGATTATTTTTAATTTTTTTATCTAATAATGCCATACTAGCTCCAACGCCAGCCGCATTCCCAATAGAAGTAATTTGCTCTTCTTGTGCCCCAGGAATGATATTAAGTTTGGCTACATAATATGGATTAAGATGTGCCCCAAAAGCACCTGCTAATAATACTTTATCAAAAGTTTTACAATCAAGATGATCCATAAGCAAGCTAACTCCTGCAGATAGAGCAGCCTTAGCAAGTTGTATTGAGCGTATATCAACTTGTTCAATATACACCGGTTGCGCCCCGTCAATTAACAAAAATCGTAACATTACCCCGTCTTTTTTATCAAATCTTTGTTTTAAAGCACTATCAACAAATAACCCTCCTTGATCTATCAAACCACACTCTGCTAGTGCTACCATTGCTTCAATAATACCACTTCCGCAAAGACCAGTAATTGCAATTGATTTAAAGTTAGGCTCATCTGACCAAACATCATCACCGATCTGTTTATAGCGCACTTCAAAAGTCTTTGGGCTGATTCTTATCCTCTCAATTGCACCGTAAGAAGCACGAACTCCGCTACTAATTTCAGCACCTTCAAAAGCAGGGCCAGTGGGTGATGAAGTTGCATAAATCCTACCTTGATGAGACAACATAATTTCAGCGTTAGTTCCTATATCTACCATCAATGTTGTGTGAGTGTGCATTTGTTCTCGCACACTTAAATAAGCCGCAGAAGTATCTGCACCTACATGACCGGCAATAAGCGGCAATAAACTAACTCTGGTATTTTTATCAAGACCACACAGTCCAATATCATGAGCGCCTATCTCAATCCAATCACGAGTTGTTAAGGTAAATGGAGCTTGTCCAAGCTCAATAGGTGACAACCCTAAAAACAAATGATGCATAATAGGATTACCAACTACACTAAGCTCAAGCATATGTATTAATTCAATATCAAGCTGCTTGCACGACTCAATTAACAACAGCTCAAGTTTGTGGCGAATCGCTTGAGTTAATGTTTTTTGACCGTCGCTATTTAACATCACATACGACACTCTACTCATTAAATCTTCACCATAGCGAATTTGTGGATTCATAGCTGAGTTTTCATAAACAAGCTCGCCAGTAGCAAGATTGTAAAGATAAATTGCAAGTGTGGTAGAGCCAATATCTATTGCCGCACCATATATCTTAATTTTCTTTTGTTGATAAATAGCTATGACGCTAGATTCATCTCTTACAACCACCATCAACTTACCTTTAGTTTTAGTAATTAACTTTTGTAGCCCTGCTAACTGCGTCCATTCAAGTGTTGCCCTGACTCCTTGTTTTGCAAGTTGCTTAGTAAGATTTTCACTGGCTGATAAATTATTATCCAGTGTAGCAGTTTCGAGCTCTAAATTATATATGCGAATTTTAGAATCACAATGATAATTAATTGCTTTGTTTTTTTTAGCAATATAAGGCTGATGCTCTTGCGAAGTATCTGGCACATCAACCACTAAATCACCTTGGATACGGGTTTGACACGCAAGACGCCTGTTAGCATATCCTTTATTATGTTGAATAAAATCATATTCAACTTTGCTAATTTCACTTAGGTGTTCAGGTTTGCTATCAATTTTAAATTTTGCATGTTTGCCGTTACTCATCTCAACCCAGCATTGTTGGCATTGTCCATTACCACCACATAAAGATCTTATCGCAACACCAGCGCTTTGAGCGGCTGCTAACACAGTAGTATTAGCTTTCACCGTAGTTTTAAGACCTGAAGGGCTAAAGACGATTTTCATTATTCTGGCCACCAAGTTGAATACTGTGGCAAATCATCTTTTATTTGATAATAATGTGCTTTTTCACTAACAAAGACATGACCTTTAGCAGCAAGAGATTTTGAATCATGTAGGCTTCCAACACAAATGCTAAAATAATCATTTTTGTCATTTTGCCAAAAAAGCTGAGAGCCGCACTCAGGGCAAAATCCATGCTTAGCTTTATCACTAACATAAAACCACTTAGGCTCGCCTTTTATTGATATATCTTTAAGTTGTGCCTGACTTGCTGCCATAAAATTGCCGGTCATGGTTCTGCATTGATTACAATGACAATACCAAATTGACTTTAGCTTGTGGACCTTATAGCTAATATTGCCACAAACACATGAACCTGTATATTCTATCATTCTAACCCCTTCGTCCTCTTTTACTTTTACGATTACCAGACTGTGCGTTAGGGTCACGATATGCATTAATCCAATTAATACAATTTTCATCCACACCAGTAAGAACATCTGCTGCTCTAACTGACCTGACTAATCCATCATGCAATGGATTTACAATTGCAGATGTCATACCCGCGCCAATAACCATTGGTAAAAAAGCATTATTAATTCCATTACGAGCTGGAATGCCAAAACTAATATTAGAGGCACCACAAGTAGTATTTACTTTAAGCTCTTTACGCAAACGAGCAAGCAATGAAAAAACTTGATTGCCTGCTTGTGATATTGCACCAATAGGCATTACTAATGGATCTACCACTACATCTTCTGCTTTAATCCCATGATCAATAGCACGCTGCACAATAAATTTAGCAACTGCAAAGCGCTCATCAGGGTCTTCTTTAATGCCTTGTTCGTCATTTGAAATAGCCACAACCGCAGCATCATATTTTTTCACAAGTGGTAATACCCGCTCAAGAACTTCGCTCTCACCAGTAGTAGAATTAACTAAAGCTCGACCTTTATAGGCCGCAAGACCAGCTTCCAAAGCTTCAATAATTGAAGAATCAATGCACAAAGGCACATCAACCACTGATTGCACTTGTCTAATTGTTTCTGCTAATATAGCAGGCTCATCAGCCAAAGGAATGCCGGCGTTTACATCCAACATTTGAGCGCCAGCTTCCACCTGAGCAATAGCATCTGCTCTAACACTGGAAAAATCTCCATTTTTCATTTGCTCTGCCAACAGTTTTCTACCGGTAGGATTAATCCGCTCGCCAATCATTACAAACGGCTTTCCAAAGCCTATTATTACCTCTTTTTTATCTGAACTTAATACTGTTTTTGTCATTTATATTTCTCCTTATTAGTTTAAATTGTAAAAATACTTAGTTTTTTACAGTTTATAAATTATTCAAAGTTGCTTTTAATGTTAAGGCGACCAAGGTTTTCTATCACCTAAAACCCCAGATTTTTTTACCAATTCACCAACATATTGCTCTTGTTTATAAGCCATAATATGCACTCCACTTATTCCTTTTATTTGTTTTACTTGCTGCATTAATTCAACACAAATATTTTGCCCTTCTTTTTTCTGCTCAGCAGCTCCTTCAAGACGCTTAATAATATTATCTGGAATATACACCCCCGGCACATTTGTTTTAAGCCACTTAGCTGTTTTTGCCGAAGCCAAGGTGCCAACACCAGCCAAAACAAATGTTTTTTCTGTAATGCCTAAATCTATTGCGCGCTGCATAAAATTTTGTAACATTTGAATATCAAAACAATATTGAGTTTGAATAAATTGCGCACCAGCCAGCACCTTTTTTTTTAGTTGTAATACTCTTTTTTCTATTGGTGGAACAAATGGATTGATAGTTGAGCCTGCAAAAAAATCAAGCCCTCCATCTAACTTTCTGCCACTTAAAAATCGTTGTTTATGATGCATCGTATTGATAGTATCTAATAAAGAAATACTATCTAAATCAAAAACTCTTTTAGCTTGTGGATGGTCTCCTGCACTTACATCATCACCCGTTAAAGCCAACACATTGCATATTCCCATTGCTGATGCACCTAATAAATCACCTTGAATGGCAATTCTATTTTTGTCACGACAAGATACTTGTAAAATTGGCGAATAACCAATATGGCTTAGCAACGCACAAACCGCCGTGCTTGACATATGACAATTTGCACCTGAGCCATCTGTAGCATTTATCGCATCTACATAACCATCAAATAATGAGGCGCGTTTATATACCTCATGTCTATTGGCTGAATCTGGTGGGGAAATTTCTGTGGTAACTGCAAAATTTCCAGCTCTTAATACTCGTTCAAATTTTCCATGTGAAATATGTCCCTCTAAAATTGGTAGCGGACTTCCAGGGCTTAAATTATGCTCAGGCGGCATTATTTTTTTCTCTTCTTGCTAAGCGCAACCACGCACTGCTATTTTTATATTCTGAATTTAGTGCAAAATGTATCTCTTGTATTTCTTTATTATGTTGCATTAAAGACGCACCGTGCCAAGCCTCAACCCATACACATTTCATTTTAGCTACTACTTCACAGTTGCCATTATCCCTAACTCCTCCACAAGGGCCATTACGCATTTGTTTTGGACAAACCATAGGACAAGTCATTCCTGTGCTACTTAGTACACATTCTCCACACATTTGACAGTCAAACAAAAATGACTTGGTGTGTTTTTCAATAAAAGTAATGACTGACTCCATTTTGCCTTGTTTTTTTACTCTGCTTAAAGCAGTTATTATTAATGGCGCCGTATAATAATAAATTTTCTCGAAAATATTTGCGTTTTTGGTTACAAATTTTCTAACTTTATACATATCCAATCTCTGATATTGTATGCAAAGATTTTGCACGAGGCATTGATAATGCAGGCAGTAAGGCTTTAGTGCCTACTTTTCTATAATCAAAAATAAGTCCAAACTGTTTTGCATACATTTTAGCTTGCTGTTTTAAGTGTTTTTTGTCAGTCTGTGCTAAATAAACCAATTTTTTATAATTTGAAAAATACAAGTCAAATAGTTCAGGATTTTTATCTAATCCCAAACCTTTTATTACTAATCGTTGAAAATTTTTTACTAAATAATCTGTAACAAAAAAACTACCAAGTTCTTCTTCAATCAATTCATCAAAAAGAGCCTTGCCTGCAAAAAATTCATAACAATGTGCGCCCTCTAAACGCTCAGCACCATACTTTATTAAAACCTTATCCAAAGCGCCAGCAGTGCCACAATCTCCATAAGCAACAAATATATTATTATAAAATGTTGAATGTTTTGCTAAATAGGAATCCACCTCACTTGCTATTAAATGAGGTGTATTATGTAATTTTGCTGGCAGGCACTGCAATTGTGTTTTATTTTTTAAATATGGATTTTGTCGAATAATACTTACTAAATCTCCAGCTAATGCACCACATGCTAAAACTAAGTTTTTTTTCTCATCTGCATTCATTTCTTTTCTCTTACATAAGCCTCTGCTAACTCAGCGCTTCGTGCTGCATCTCTGCCATAAGCTTTTGCTCCAATCGCGCGTGCAAATTCTTCATTTAGCGGTGCTCCGCCTACCATAACATGTAAATTTTTATACATATCTCGTTTATCTAACTCTTCTATAACAGCCCCCATATAAGGCATAGTTGTTGTTAATAATGCAGACATTCCTAAAATAATAGGTTTGTGTTCGTCAATGGCTTGTAAATAATCTTCAAATGAGTTGTTAATTCCTATATCAATCACTTCAAACCCAGTGCCTTCTAACATCATTCCCACTAAGTTTTTACCAATATCGTGAATATCTCCTTTAACGGTGCCTATTACAAATTTACCAAGTGAAGAATCAACAGCACACTCAGCTAAAATTGGTCGTAGAATTTTCATCCCACTTTTCATTGAGGCAGCGCATTTCAGCACTTCAGGAACAAACAAAATGCCATTACGAAAATCAACACCAACAATTTTCATTCCGCCTACTAAAGCATCTCCTAAAACATTATTTGCATCCCACCCTCTTGCTAAAAGTATGGTTACACCTTCTGCCACCTCAGATTCAAGACCATCATATAAATCATCTTGAATTTGTTCAACCAACTCTTTGTCATCTAAATCATTCAAATCAAAATCTTCTTCGCTCATCTGCTTTCCTTAAAAAAAATAATATAATTTACACCAACCGACTATTAAATCGAATAACGATTTTGCCTAAAATATAATACTTTGTCAATAAATTTTTTGCTTTATTATCTACCCCATAATTCAAAGTTTTTTTTAACAATTTTTAGCAAAAATATTTGCTTTTAATAGCCCGCTACATATGTTGAATAAAGTTTTTGAATTTTTCAGACTGAGGGTTATTAAATAGTTTGTGTGTATCTCCGAATGAATCAACCATACCATCATATAAAAATAATGTTTTTTTAGAGACATTTTTAGCAAATTCCATCTCATGTGTTACTACCAGCATAGTAATGCCATCTTTTGTAAGTTTGGTCATAATGCTCAATACTTCTTGCACAAGTTCTGGATCTAGCGCTGAGGTTGGTTCATCAAACAGGATAATTTTAGGTTGCATCGCTAATGATCTGGCAATAGCAACGCGTTGTTTTTGCCCACCTGACAACTGATTAGGAAATTTATTTTCAAAACCCAACATACCTACTTTTTCTAAACAACTTAATGCCCTAGTGCAAGCCACTTGCTTGCTTAATTTTAAAACTCGCAATGGCGCTTCTACAACATTTTGTAAAACGCTCATATGTGTCCACAAATTAAATTGTTGAAATACCATAGAAATATTACAGCGCAAACGCATTAGTTGTTGCCCATCAACTACTCGCCTACCTTTATGAGTGCTAAATGCGATAGGCTCATTTAAGATATTAATCTCACCTTCATCAGGTATTTCTAATAAATTAAGACAACGAAGCAGGGTGCTTTTACCAGAACCACTAGATCCTAAAATAGCAATAACATCGCCTTCATAAGCATCAATAGACACGCCTTTGAGTACTTGCCCAGTGTTGGCATAAGATTTGTTAATATTACGAGCGCTAATAATGGGTTTCATATAAGCTATATAGTTACATTATAAAAAGGCAACAATATAACATAAATAATTGAATGCAAACACTAAACTAAAAATTATTGCTTTTATCAAATATAGCAAAGTGTGGTTAAATATAAGCCCTAAAAATATTAATTTGCTATAAAATAAGCAAAAATTATACTGCGATATTGAATAATCAATGCAGGCATTTTTCAATTAATAACTAACTATAAAGCCCATGAATAAACTAATCCATTTAACAACACAAAAAGCACATAAAAGACTATTAAATAATGATGAAATTTTATTTTTAGATGTTAGGTCTTATGCTGAAAATAAATTTGTCGGTCGCCCAATAGATATAACATTATTGCCGTGGATTGACGAGCCAGATTGGCAAGTTAATCCTAAATTTTGCCAGTTAGTTGGCAATATATTAGCAGACAGAAGCTCGCCACTTGATACAGAAATAATTTTAATTTGTCGTAGCGGTTATCGCTCAACAGACGCTGGAAATGCTCTAATTAAAAAAGGCTTTAAAAATGTTGCTCATGTTATGGCTGGATTTGAGGGCGATTTAGATGAAAACAACCAACGCGGACACTTAAATGGCTGGCGTCATGACGGACTCCCTTGGGAGCAATCTTAAAATTTAAAAAAAATACCATAACATTGCAAAAAAACCCAATCAATTAAATCAATTTTATTCCAACCCCACTAATAATTAAAAATTGCGTGCTGGTGGTATGGATTGTTTGTTATTTGGTTGTTTGATTATTTTTTGTCTATCATAGATTTAATGAATTTAACGATTTCATTATCTGAAATTTTGTTATTTTGTGTATTGCGGGTTGAATAGGCGACTGCATCAACGATTTTTGGCAAAAATTGCTGATAATGAGAGCCTTTTTCTCGGCTGACTTTTTCAAACATTTTTGCCATTGCCAAACGGTTTTCTGCCTCAATATTTAGCTGCTTGGCGTTGGTGTATTGGCGGATGACGATAAGGGTAATTACTGATAAAAATATATAAATAGGGTAGGTATTGCCAATTGTTCCTTTAAGATAAATAAAAACAAAAATAACTGTCGTAAATACAACCATTGCAACACTTGCCCGAAACCACTGTTTTTCTGCTGGCAAATATTCTTTTTTTAAGTCTTCTAAAGTTTGTTGGAAATCTTGAATTTCTTTAACCTCTTTCTTGGTTTTTTTAATATCTTCCTCAACTTTTTTAAGTTGTTCTTTGGATATTACAGTCGGGTCTAACTCCTGTGCCTTTCTAAAATCTTCAAGCGCTTTATCTTCTTGATGTAAGGCACGATAAGCAATACCACGATTATTAAAAGCCTCAGCAAGTTTTGGATTTAATTTAATGGCTTGGTTATAATCCGCAATGGCTTGGTCATATCCACCTTTTTCGCGATAAGCAATACCACGATTATTAAAAGCCTCAGCAAATTTTGGATTTAATTTAATAACTTTGCTAAAATCTGTGATAGCTTGGTCATGTTCACCTTTTTTGCCATAAGCAATACCGCGATTATAAAAAGCTTCGGCAAATTTTGGATTTAATTCAATGGCTTGGTTAAAATCCGCAATGGCTTGGTCATATTCACTTTTTTTGCCATAAACAATACCAAGATTATTAAAAGCCTCAGCGTATTTTGGATTTAATTCAATGGCTTTGCTAAAATTCTTAATGGCTTGGTCATATTCATCTTTTTTGCCATAAACAATACCAAGATTATTAAAAGCTTCAGCAAGTTTTGGATTTAATTCAATAGCTTGGTTAAAATCCGCAATGGCTTGGTCATATTCACCTTTTTCCCAATAAGCAAGACCACGATTATTAAAAACCTCAGCATCTTTTGGATTTAATTTAATGGCTTGGTTATAATACGCAATGGCTCGGTCATATTCACCTTTTTTATAATAAGCAACACCACGATTATTAAAATCTTCAGCACTCATATTGTTTTTGTTCATTTTTTATCCTCAATAATAGTTATCATCAGCACTTAACTCATAAAGATTATAAACTAACTTATAAATTTTTGCCGTTAGAGTGAGGCAAGTGGGTTTTACTTGTGCAAAATTAGCTTAATGTTAAGCGGTATTTTTGAGTAGGGCTTTTAGGGTTATTTGGCTGGGTCATTTCAATTAAATTAGCGGATATTGCTGGCAATAAATAGCGTTTACGGAAGTTTTTAGCATCTTTTAACGCCAAAGCACTCATTAATTCCTCCTTGCTCATCTCGCCGCTCATTTGTGCAATCAATCGTTTTACTTGAGGGGTTACTTGAGGGGTTACTTGAGGGGGGATTTCATCGCAACTATTAACAATCATCCGCAAAATAAATTCAATAAAAGGCGCACAATCTGTTTTATCAGTGCTTTGTTGGAGGGCTAAATAATAATCATTTTGATGTGCATAAACCAAACTCTCAACTGGCAAAAACTCAAAAATCGGCTGCCACTGGCTCAATATCAAAGTTTGCCACAAACGCCCAATTCTGCCGTTACCATCTGTAAATGGATGAATAAATTCAAGTTCATAATGAAAAACACAACTGCGAATAAGCGGATGTTCTATGCTGCGTTGCAACCAATCAAACAGTTCAAGCATTAAACCGCTAACCCTGTTCGCAGCAGGTGCTATATGAATAATTTTTTCACCTTGCATCACACCTACTCCAGCATTTCTATATCGCCCAACATCATCAATTAAACCTTGCATTAGGATTTGATGCGCATCCAACAAATCTTTTTGATTAGTTGCCTGCCACTTTGCTAATTTTTCATAGGCTTTAATGGCATTACGAGCCTCTTGTATTTCACGCGGCGGCGCAATCACCGTTTTGCCTTCCAAAATGGCAGTTATTTGTGCCTCAGTTAAAGTATTACCCTCAATTGCCAATGAGCCAGTAATGGTGCGAATACGGTTAATACGCCGTAAGCGTAAATCACTTTCTTGCTGGTCTAATACCGACAATCGCCCTAATTTTTCACTAATATCCCCAATTAATAAGACAATAGCGGGGGTAATGGTATAAGGCGGCTGATAACTCATCCACTCACCTGTAAAAGTTGTTGCATAAGTCCTTTTTTGCTATAAATTTGACTTCTATATTGTTTTTGTTCATTTTTCACCCTCAATAATTTTTATCTAATCAGCGGTGAGATTATAAACTAACTTATCAATTTTTTGCTTTTAGGTGTTTTTTTAAATCATCAATACTTGTGCCATTTTGTCTTGTGGATAAGCTTGATAAACTTTATTTTTTAACGATTTTCCATTGGCTTTTTTGTTTCTTTTTTTGCCGTCTGCACCCCAAGTGCCCCATTGTTTAAAGAAAAAAGCAATATTTTGTTGGCTGCATTGTTTTTGGATATTTTCAACCCATACTTTTTCCATCTTTCTAGCTTTATTGCCACTTTCACCGCCTACAATCACCCAATGAATATCAGAAAAATCAACTTCGCCTAAATCCTCAAGCAAAGGCTCGATAGATAAAAAGCGGATTTTTGCAGCTATGGTTTTTAAAACCTCAATCCGAGGCAAGCCTTCTTTAATATTTTCCACGCTCACGCCTAACCAAACATTATCAGGCACAGCCCTGTTTTTAAAGTATTTTGCTATCTGCTGCTCTCGTTTGGTCAATATTTGATATTTGTGCTGTGGCGTTTGTTTGATAGTCTCAAACACCTTATCAATAAAATCAAACGGCACATCCTCGTGAAATAAATCACTCATTGAATTTACAAAATAAGTCGTTGGTTTTTTGCGTCTCAGCGGCTGAGCCAATCGCTCAGGCATTAAACTCAATTTAAAACCATTAGCATAACCATTCGCCCCCATCGCCTTTAAGCGTTTTGCCATCACCTCAGCATAACAATGCTTGCACCCAGCCGATACCTTTGTGCAGCCTGTGGTAGGGTTCCAAGTTTGCTCAGTCCATTCTATTTGGGTTTTAGTACTCATAAGATATGCTAATTTGTTTATTAGGTAATATAATATCTGACATACCAATCTTACCGCCACGCTTTTTACCTCCTGACTTTCCTATAATAACAATCTCTTGTTGTTTAAAAATTTGTTTTAATGAATCTAAGTACATATCTTTCGTTACCACTGTTTGGTTACAAGTTTTTTTGATTAATTCATTTACACGCATAGAATCAGAATCCCATATTATCCTTGGTAAGTCTTCAGATAAACCCTCAAAATGTTGTTTCTTTGTTGCTGAATTAAAAGTATCTCCA
The DNA here is from genome assembly GCA_965217125.1 of Gammaproteobacteria bacterium. Taxonomy (GTDB): domain Bacteria; phylum Pseudomonadota; class Gammaproteobacteria; order PS1; family Pseudothioglobaceae; genus JAAOIF01. Next base: position 346,391 of record OZ244244.1, read on the forward strand.
AACAAATCTGGATAATCAACATACTCGCCTTTATAGGATAAGTCAAATATCCTTGTGCCTGATCCACCATAATGCCGCATAAAATTACCGTGCCTCCATATTACTTCACTCATAGCGTTATGAGCTCGATAATGTGGTGCTAAATGAAGTAACCAATAGCCTCTATGATTGTTTTTTGGTTCAATAAAAAAAGGGCGAAAATATGGAAAACAAGCAGATTTTTTAATAGCAGATGATAGTTTTGCCTCAATGGTGTAACGATGATCTACATCCATAGATTTAATCTCACTAATCTCACTCAAATCGACATAATTATTAAGCCCCATATTTGATATGACGCTTTGGAATTTTTTAGTATCATTAATAAAATCAACAAGCCAAGAAATATTAATATTAATAATAATTTCCGCCTTTGGTAATTCTTGCCTAATCTTTTTCAGGACATCCATTCTAACATCGCTATACCCTTTTTGATCAAGGAAAAAAATAGCACCACCACCACCGCGTGGATTTCTGCTCTTTATTTTTGTAATAATTTCATCTATGCAGAGGTTAAAATTATCTTGCTTTATTTTTATATTTGTTTGATCAATATCCTGCATTGAATTACTCAACGAATCAAAAGCGTCTCTGTCTTTTTCAATAAAAAAATAGTAAGGTTTAATATCAACACGCTTCTTTCTGTCTTTATTTATGCCAACATTCGCCTTATCAACAGCATCAATCATTGTAAATGGAGATCCTTGTTTGTTATCTTTATAAACACCACCTCCAGCAAAGCCATCAACTAATGTAATATTGTACTTATCTATGGTTCTCTGCTGGCAAACTATACTCAGGTATTCTTGTATATAGTCTGACAAAATTGTAAGCTTCATCTCGCTATGACTCTCAAGCAAAGGCAGGCTGCCCCTCCAGTCAAAATTGTTGTTTCTTTTACTCATTTTTTTACCCTCAATAATAGTTATCATCAGCACTCAACTTATAAAGATTATAAACTAACTTGTTCTATAACATTAGCACCTAAAATGTTGTGTTTATTGCAAAGGGTTTAGTCCGAGTTCGGATAGAAATTTATTGTGTTTGTTGGTTGCTTTGGTGATGTCTTTTTCTAAGGATTCTAATTCAGAACTGACTGCTTTTAGGTCGATTGCTTTTTCGGGTTCGGCGGTGCTGATATAACGGGATATGTTTAAGTTATAATCATTATTCTCAATTTCATCCATTAAAACTTTACGCGAAAATCGTGGCTCTTCGGTGCGATTTTGGTAGGTAGAGACAATTTTTTTGATATGTTCGGGCAATAGGCGGTTTTGGCGTCCATCTTTCTCAAAGCCTTTGCTGGCGTTGATAAACAGCACATCATCTGGCTTTTTACATTTTTTTAAAACCAAAATACAGACTGAGATACCGGTTGAAAAAAATAATTTATCGGGCAAACCAATAATGGTGTCAATATTGCCGTCTTTTAATAATTTTTGGCGGATTCTTGACTCAGCGCCGCCACGAAATAACACCCCATGAGGCAGGATAATTGCCATTGTTCCTTCTTTGTGCAAAAAATGAAAACCGTGCAATAAAAAGGCAAAATCAGCGGCAACTTTTGGCGCTAAACCGTAACTTTTAAAACGAAAATCCTCACCCATCGCATCATTAGGTTGCCAGCGATAACTAAAAGGCGGGTTGGCGACAATGGCATCAAAATGTATTTTTTTAGCGGGGTTTTGTTCAGCAAAAACATTCCAGTCGTTAAATAATGAGTCGCCATGGTGAATCTCAAACTCTGAATCTTTGACTCCGTGTAGCAACATATTCATTCGTGCTAAGTTATAGGTGGTGATATTTTTTTCCTGCCCATAAATTTTGCCAATGCCGCGCTGTGCTAACTGCTGACGCACATTAAGCAATAAAGAGCCAGATCCACAAGCAAAATCCAACACCTTTTTTATTTTTTTCTTTTTGCCTGTGGTTGGGTCTTGCCCATCTAAGATTACAATCTTAGAAAGAATGCTGGAAATTTGCTGCGGCGTGTAAAACTCACCTGCATGTGTGCCAGCACCTGCGGCAAATTTTCCAATCAAATATTCATAAGCACCGCCTAGCGTATCGCTATCAGTAGAAAAATTAGCAATGCCCTTAGCAATCTTGCTAATAATAACGCATAGTTTTTCATTGCGTTCGCTATAATTTCCACCTAATTTTTCCGAGTTAAGATTTATCTCTGAAAACAAACCTTTAAATGAACTTTTAAAAGATTCATTTTCAATATATTTAAAGCATTCTTGCAATATTTTTAATAAATCATCACTTTGAGTGCGTGCTAACTCAGCAATATTGCTCCATAAATATTGTGGCTTAATAACATAATGCTCTTTACGCCGCATTTGTGCCTCGAATATTGAGGTATCTTGCTCATTTTCCACATACCAAATAGACAGGGGCGAACGCCTATCAGCAGCCGCCACTTTAGGATAATCAATGCCCAACTCTTTTTTAGCCGCGGCTTCATAATTGTCCGACAAATAACGCAAAAATAAAAAAGACAGCATATAGTCGCGAAAACTATCCGCATTCATTGTCCCACGCAAATCATTAGCAATATCCCAAAGGATTTTTCCGAGTTTATCTTGTTCTTGTTTGGTCATAATTATTTTTTTATAATTTAAAATTATATTTTTCTTTTAGTTTATTAAATACTTCTTCAAAAAGCTTTTTATTATCTGGATTCATTATAGTGGGCTCATAATAATAAGCATTCTTATGAGATAAATTATTAATATTTTGTGCAGCTTGGTCAAAGTTTTCTACTTTAATTTGCTGCAAAACATATCCGAAACTCCCAGATCCTAAAAATGAAGCGATATTTTCAAGCAGTTGTCGCAATAGCACAAAATGATAAGTATAAAGTCCTTCATCAATATTATCATTGCTATCATCATCAATCGCCTTTTGTAAAACTTGCAATAAATGTAAATGATAAAGAAAAATACTTTTTTTTGTGTCTTTCAATGAAACCTCATCATTTTCTTTATTAAGAACAAACAATTCAATTTCCTCTTTAAACCTATTTTTCTTGCTACCTTTAGTTAACCAATCGGATAGAATAGAAAATAATCCAATATGGTGCGTGGTGATAATTATTTTCTTCCGTTCAAAGTTGTTATCTATTAAATCAAAAATCGTTAAAGCAGTTATAAATATATTATGCTCATCTAAACTGGAAACAGGGTCATCAATAAAAAAATGTTTATGTTGTTTTCCTGTCCAATCCTTTACTTCAAATAATGCTAAGAAAAAACACCAAATAAAGATACGCTCTTCGCCTCTGGATATTTTTATAGGTATTTCTCTCTCCTCCCCTTTTGTTTCCTTTTCCTCTTGATAAATATAAAAATCAATAGATTCAATTCCATCCTCAGGATTATCATAAAGTTTAAACCTAAAGTTATGTTTTGGATTATATGGTTTTAGTTTTTCACGAATTGCACCTTCATTAAGCTCGCTGTGAAATTTATTTAAACTGCTATTTTTTACAGTTAAGCGCATGTCTTGCTCATTATTTTCAGTGTCGTTATCCCAAATAAAAAGATCTTCACTAAAAGCGTTATAATAAACACCAGTATGCTCCCCATCTTCCTTTGTTTCATCTTTAAATTCCACAGAAAGTCTGGTTTTACCCGTTGCATTAAATGCGTAAATCAAAATAATATTTTTGTCGCTATCTTTTAGTTGTTTTGCAATGTTTGGCACAGTCATAGGTTTAATTTTATTGAGGAAAAAGGTTTTGCATTAAGCCTTTTTTGTGGGTTTTTAGGGCGACTATTTTTTGAGTTTGAGTGGTGATAATTTCATCAAGTGAAGTTAGGCAATTAGCTATTTTTTGTTGTTCTTTTAATTCCTGGGGTATTGATGATGAAAATTCTTCTAAATCAGAATTTTTGATATTGTTTATATTTCCACCGCTAACACTTAATGAAATAAATTTAGTGTATTCATAAGTTTGAAAAATATACTTAGCAAAAGAATTCAAGGGACGAAAAAAAGAGCAAAATACACCTATTGTAATTTCTTTTGAATAGTTACCAATATATTCAGCATTTTTTCCTACAAGTGCTTTGTTACCGTTTGACATACAGATGGCAATATCTCCCTTTTTTAAGGATAATTTTTGTGGACAATCTTTATCAATAAAAACTAAATCATTATCTAACATCAATTTATTATTTTGAATATTGCTAGATCTCAAAACTAGTAATCCTTTATCAGAAGTGTTAGAAGATGTATAAGTTATTCCTCTAGTAAGGTGGCCTATTTTTTTTAATTTTGTATTTTGCCATTTACCTTTAAACTCAGGAAAACGCAGTTTGGGGGTGGTTTTGTTGTTTGCTGGGAAAAGGTTTTGCATTAGTCCTTTTTTGTGGGCTTTTAGAGTGTTAAGTTTTTGGCTTTGTTTGGTGATAATTTCATCAAGTGCAGTTAGGCAATCGGCTATTTTTCGTTGTTCTGACTGCTTAGCAATAGGTATCTCAAAGTTTTTTAGAGAGCTAGTCGCCAATTCCTTAAATATATTTCCAGCGCCTAAATCAATAAGCGATGTTTTAAAGCAAAAAAGCGAATAAAAGAGAAAAATACTATTAGTAGATTTTTGGGGAATTAATCCTTTGCATCCTTGGTTAATCGCCATTTTTGACTTATTTATTGCCAAATGACCGATTGGTGCTCTCGTTGAAATAATAACAGAGTTGATAGGTAATAAGTTAGATGAGCAATTTTTAAGCCCTTTTTCTGTTATTTTTCTATTGGTTGAATAGATGAAGTAAGTTTCTTTTTTATTCATTTCAGCTGGAGTAAGCCAATTTATTGAACCATTCCAATAGCCATCCTTTGAAGTATCAGGCGTTCCTCCTTGGAGTATTTTTATACAAATATCAATTAAACTTTTTTTTTGCCACTCACCACTAAACTCAGGAAACCGCAATTTAGGCACATTTAGGGCTTTTTTATTTTGTAGATTCATTTTTTATTTATTTTTGCTATCCAATAACTCATAAAACTCATTAAGTTTATTGCACAATAATTCTTTAGGTATAAGTTTGGTTTCATAATCAGCAACTAGCGTTGGGCTAAGGCTACGGTTGAGGGCATATTTAACCACTTCGTTATTTTTCTCACGGCATAGTAATACGCCAATACTTGGATTTTCACCCTCTAATTTGACATCGTTATCCAGTGCTTCTAAGTAAAATTCTAACTGCCCTAAATGTTCTGGTTTGAATTTATCGGTTTTTAATTCAAAGGCAACTAAACATTGTAATTGCCGATGAAAAAATAAAAGGTCAATAAAAAAGTCATCAGTGCCAACTTGTAAGCGGTATTCTTGCCCAATAAATGAAAAGCCAATGCCTAACTCTAAGATAAAATCTTTTAATGAAGCGACAAGGGCTTGTTGCAAGTCTTTTTCTTTATGGTTGATGGGTAGGTCTAAAAACTCAAATACATAACTATCTTTAAAAATTTTATCAGTAGATTTGGGGAGTTGTTTAATCGCTGTGCTGGTGTTTTTGGTAGCTAGCATCGTGCGTTCATAGGTGCTGGTTTTTATTAGGCGTTCTAATTCTCTAAAACTGTAATATTTTTGATTGCAAAGCAAAATATAAAACTCTCGTTCCTCAGTCGTTTTAAGACTCATAATACGGCGGTTTTGCGACCAACTCAATTGTGCACACAGTGTGTGCAGTTTTATATTATGTTGATATAACTCATAAAATTGCTTCATCACCCACATATTTCTGGCGGTAAAACCTTTTAAATCAGGCTCTTGAGTTTTGATAAAAACTGATAATTCTTCAACTACACCTCTACCCCAATGATTGTTTTTGACTTGCTGACTGATATAGTTGCCTATATTCCAATATAGCTCAACTAACCCCTTATTTAATTGCTGGTAGGCTTGGCGTTTAGCGCTTTGAATTTGTGCTAGAACTTCGCTAAATTGCGGTTGTATGGCTAATGATTTTGTTTTACTCATAAGCATCCAACCCTGAAATATCATTACCCTGTGCAATTTTTTTAAGCAGTGGCGCTAAATCTTGCATTAACTGTAATTCTTTATCTGCACGGGCTTTCCAGCCTAATTTTAATGGGGCAAGTAGGTCAATTAACTGCTCGCCGTCAAAAATCATTCGCTCTGTAATATGGGTTACAAAATCTTGTAAATCTTGGGTTTTTAAGCCGTGAGTTTTGGCAATTTTGGCTAATTCCTTGGTGTGTTTTTCATTTTTAAAGATTTGGTAATTTTTGCGAATTTTTTGCTCATCGAGGCCTTGTCCAGTTTGCAGTTTATCAACAAAATCAAGCATATCATCGCGTTCATCACTCAGGTTAGAATGGGATTTGAGCAGTTGTATTAACTCGTCTTTGGTCATTGTTTGTTTTTCTGGCACGCTGCTACTGTAATTAGCGATTAACTTTATAATGTAGTCGTAGTCAATGATAGCAGAGGCAAATAATACAAATTCAAAGTCTAATTGCTGCACTTCGTCTATGGTGTCATCTTTGTCCTGTTTAGCTCTTAGTTGGTGGGCGGTATCTAAATAAACTCCTTTAAAAGCACTAAGTTGATCTTTTGGTATAACGGCTTCAATTTGTTGGTTTTCTGCTTGTGTAAGGTCGGTGTATTGGTCAAGTTGAGTTTTGAGGCGTTGAACTTCTTTAAAATGATTGATAAACTGGGCACGGGCTTGGTCACCTTTAAGGTTGGCAACTTGTTCTGGGGTGGCTTCTAAGTCATTGCTACGCATAAAAATATTAAGTTCGGTAACTGCATCGTCTAATTTTTCAATGACGACTGGGGCAGAATCAACTAACCAGATTTCTTTGGCACGCTCTTTATCATCTTCGCCAGAAAATAGGGTAATTGCCTCATTTGTGACATCTTCTTGAGTGCGAAAATCAATAATATTGCCATGCGGTTTGCTATCATTTAGGACACGATTAGTGCGTGAAAAGGCTTGAATTAGGCTGTGATATTTGAGTTTTTTATCAACATATAGCGTATTTAAGTATTGCGAATCAAAACCAGTTAGCAACATATCTACCACAATAATAATATCTATTTTTTGTGCGTGTTTTAGGTCTTGATTTGGGTATTTTTGGTCTTTGATGCGTTGTTGCACATCTTTATAATATTGGTCAAATTCACTAATTTTATGATTAGTGCCGTATTGTGTGTTGTAATCACTAATAATGGTTTTTAAAGCTGCTTTTTTTTCATTAGGTGCTTCTTTATTGTCTTGTTTTTCTTGGGATAAATCTTCTTGTAATTGCTTAATATCTGGGTCACCCTCAGCAGGAGGTGAAAAAACACAGGCAATATTTAAGGCTTGATAATTACCCTCTTCAGCTATTTTTTTAGCTTGGATTTTTTTAAATATATTGTAGTATTTAATGGCATTATTGATTGAACCTGTGGCAAAAATAGCGTTAAATTTACCCTTAAAAGTGCTGGCATTGTGTTTTTCTAAGATAGTTTTTACAACTTCTTTTTGCCTTAAATCACTACTTGAATTGTCATCACCTTCAAGGTAGTCTATTTTAAAACCTAAAACATTATGATCCTCAATGGCGTTGGTGATGGTATAGGCGTGCAACTGTTTTTGGAAAATATCTTTAGTGGTTTTTAGCGAGGCTTGTTGATTGGTGATTTGGGTATAACTCGCATTGTCTTCAAAGATTGGCGTGCCAGTAAAGCCGAATAATTGGGAGTTAGAAAAAAAATCTTTAATGGCTTGGTGATTATCGCCAAATTGTGAGCGGTGACATTCGTCAAAAATAAATACGATGCGTTTTTCGCTAAGTAATTTTAATTGTTCTTGGTATCTTTGATTAATATCATTGTTTACACCTTGGCTGCTTCCTAAGGCAATCCCTAATTTTTGGATGGTGGTAACGATAACTTTATCGGCATAATCCTCAGAACGCATCCGCCTTACCAAGGATTTGGTGTTGGTATTTTCTTCTACGCAATTTTCTTGAAAGCGGTTAAATTCATCTCGTGTTTGTTTATCAAGGTCTTTTCTATCAACAACAAATAGGCATTTTTCAATATCTGGATTGTCTTTTAGTAGGGTTGAAGCCTTGAATGATGTTAATGTTTTACCGCTGCCGGTGGTGTGCCAAATATAGCCATTGCCACGGTTTTCATTGATACAATTTATTATTTCTTGCACCGCATAAATTTGATAAGGGCGCATCATAATCAGTTTTTGCTCACTGGCAACAAGCACCATATAGCGGCTTAGCATTTCCCCTAAGGCACATTTAGCAAGAAAGCGTTCGGTAAAGTCATCGAGTAGGGTAATTTTTTTGTTATTTTTATCTGCAAATTGATAAACTGGCAAAAAACGCTTATCAGCATCAAAACTAAAATGTTGATTGTTGTTATTAGCAAAATACCAAGTTTTAGTGCGATTACTCACTACAAAAAGTTGCACAAAACAAAGCAGTGTATTGGTATAACCATTGCCTGTGGCATTTTTATAATCAATGATTTGTTGCATAGCGCGGTGCGGGCTAACTTCTAATGCCTTGAGTTCAACCTGCACGACCGGCACACCATTGATAAGCAGGATAACATCATAGCGATGATGGCTATTTTGAGTATTTACCCGCAGTTGATTAACCATCTCAAAGGTATTTTTGCACCAGTCTTTGATATTAACCAGCATAAAATCTAGGGGTGTGCCATCATCACGCTCAAAATTATTTTTCTCGCGCAACATTTTGGCACTGGCAAACACATCATTACTGACAATTTGTTCCATCAATCTGGCAAATTCAGACTCTGTTAAATTAACCTTATTAAGTGCTTCAAACTTGCTTTTAAAATTTGCCTCAAGTGCATCTCTATCTTGAATATCATCACGATAGATATATTTAAGATCAGTTAGTTTGTTAATAAAACCTTGTTCGATTTGTTTTTCGTTTGCCATGTGTTTGTTTTTTTAAAAAAGCTATTTTTTTATTTTTAAAGCCTTATTTTACAAACAAAACCATAATAATTGAGAAATTTTTAAAAAAGAAGCTAAGATTTTCTTATACACATTTAAACCTTTTGAGTTTTAAGCGTGGGGATGATGCTGGCGATTTTTTCAAAATCTTTGTCATTGTGCAGCAAAATTAAATCATTTTCTATGGCACATTGGGCGATGAGGCAGTCAATACTGGAGCGGATGGTAATGCCTTGTTTGCGGCATTTGCGGTAAATTTGGGCGGCTTGTTCATAACTTTGATGATTATGTTGTAGGTTGTAAAAAGTTTGTTTTGTCCACTATCTTTTTATGAGTGGTTTGCTCTAATTCTTGTTTGGCGTTTTTGGCAATGGTGCCGCCTTTTTTGGCAGATTGTTTATTTTCAGCAAAGCCTATTGCTTGGGTATTTTCAGCAATTTGTCGGGTGGATAATTCTGCTAAAGCGGTAAAAATTAGCTCTGCCTCGCTCATATGGTCGCGTAAGTTTTGGCTCTCTAAATTTTTCAGTGCCTTGTGGTCAGCAACGGATAACCCGCTCCATTCAGAATGGATTATATTGGTTAGAATAGCAAATTCTTGCCCCTCTTTAACTTGGTTTTCTTGCCAATAATCAGTGAGTTTATTGCGGGTTTCTTGCCCGCTCATTCGGCGTTCAATCCATTTTTTGCTTCTGCCTGATTTTTGCCAATTTTCTCTGGCACGGTTGAGTGATTGCTCAGGGTCGGCTAACTCTTGTATGCGCTCATTGCCCACTTTTGCTAGCCACAGTTTAATTGGCTCGGCTTTTTTGCTGGGGACGGATTGGATGATTCTAAATAAAGTTTGCACATCAGCAACATCAGTTAAATACTTTTTGCCATCACTTGCGGTTAATTTCAGTTGGTCACAATTTGTGACCACCTGAGATTGCTCTTTATTTAAACGACTTTTAAGCGTTGTCCAATAAGATTTTGCTTTTTTATAATCTGTTTGCTCGGTCAAAATCGCCACAATATCAATCACTGAAAAAAACCATTTATTTTGGGTTTTATCAAAAGCTCGGCGAATTTTTAACTCATTAAAGATGTTTAAATTTTGCTCGGTAGTTGGTTTTTTAGACATAAGATTGTGAAATAACAATGGTTGGCGTTGTGTTTTCTTGCGTTAATTTATCTTTAACATAGGGTTTTTCAAAATTAAGATATTTTTTTTGGGTGTAGGCTTGCTTTAATAATTTCATTATTTAAACCTTTTGAGTTTTAAGCGTTGGGATAATACTGGCGATTTTGTCAAAATCTTTGTCATTGTGTAGCAAAATTAAATCATTTTCTATGGCACACTGGGCGATGAGGCAGTCAATGCTGGAGCGGATGGTAATGCCTTGTTTGCGGCAACTACTATAAATAAATGCTGCTTTTTCGTAGCTTTCTTGACCATTTGTGAATGTATAAAAGGTATGTAAATCTAAATTTTTCTTGATGTTGTTGCGAACTTCATTGTTGCTAATTCCTTGCAATATTTCCATATAAATATGATTGTTAATGCCTATTATTGATTGTGATAACAGCATTTTTCGCAACGCACGACTAACTGGATTTTGAATTTTGTTAAAATAATCTATCCAAATGGAGGTATCTACTAAATACACAATCAATTTTTTGGTAAATGTGGATTAACACGCATAGCCTTATAATCATAATCATCAAAAAATGGCTCACAGCCTTGCAAATCTAATAATGCTTGATTAGGGTTTGGTTGATTTTTTAACTTAACAATAAACTCTTTAATAGCGGTATCTATCAAAGCGCGTTTGGTTTTTAATTTGCTGAGTTTTAAGGCTTCTTGGACGATATTTTCATCTAAAACTATGTTGGTTCGGTGGGCAGTGTTTAGCATTTTTTAAGCTCTATTTATAAAATGTGTATTATAGCATAGATTATGTGTATTTCAATCTATGCTTATCAAGAAAAATCATGTTCGATAAAATCCAAGATATTATTTTAATTTTGGCAAATCTCGGCCGCGCAATGCCTTGTAATCATAATCCTCATCAATGCCACCTATGCCAAGTAAATCAAGGATATTAGGTTTTTTATGACTAATCACAAATTCTCTTAGGGCGGTGTCTATCAAAGCGCGTTTGGTTTTTAATTTGCTGAGTTTTAAGGCTTCTTGGACGATATTTTCATCTAAAACGATGTTGGTTCGGTGGGCGGTATTTAGCATTTTTAAGCTCTATTTATAAAATGTGTATTATAGCATAGATTATGTGTATGATTGAGAAATTATAATGTTTGGATGGGTGTTTTTAGCTTTTGGCTGCTCTATTTGCTCGTCTTCTATATCTGTATTTCCTTCAAACTTTGCAACAATTGCTAATGTTTTTTCTAAAATAACAATAGGTTTAATGTTTTTGATGTTTTTGCTGAGTTTATTAATATCTTTGGTTAGTTTTTGAAAGCGTTTATTTTCTATTATAGTGATGGTATGGGTGATTTTTGCTTGTTCATTGGGGTTAATATTAGCTAAATTTATGATTGATTTTAGAAAATTAATTGCTTTTTTCTCGTTTATTGATAAAGATTTATTTTGAGTTTGGTTAATAATATTTTGCTCTATTTCATCCCTAAATTGAGTCAATGCTGATAAAACTTGTTTGTGATGTAGCTGATGTAGCGGGGTTGATTTGGTTTGTGGCGTGCATTTGAGTAATTTAGCTGTGTTAATAAAGCCATAATTCTCAATTGTGTCTTTAACCAGATAAAAACGACTACTGCCTTGATTTTCGGTGCGGGCAAAAATAATCGTGCCATTTTTATGCTTAATATTTTTAACTGCACATCGAACTTTATTAGGCAAGTCTTTTATGGATTTGTAATGTTCTGGGTTGTTTTTTCTAAAGGCGTGTATTTCATCGAAAAAAGGCTGAATTTGACTATCTTCCGCTTGAATATCCTCATTAAAAATACCAAAAGTGCCGATTTGTTCATCGGCTGAATAAATTTGCGAATCCTCGCCTAATGCACTGTGAAAAGCTTGAAGTTTAATCAGTGCTTTTTTCTCTAAGGCAATATCATCATTGATTTGTGCGGTGGGATAAAAATTATAAACAAAGATATGGCTTGCCATTTGTCCAATGCGATTAACCCTGCCGATGCGTTGCATTAGTTTGGTAGCATTCCACGGGGTGTCATAATTTATCACCGTATTAGCACGATGCAGATTAACACCTTCTGCTAAAACATCGGTGGTTAGAATAATTTGATAATCATTTTTTTTATTGGCAGTTTTGGTATTAGCATCAAAATTATCGGCAATGATTTGTTTGCGAGAATTGCGATTCTTTGCATTGACACTGAGGGTTTTATCATTATATTCAGTTTTAGCTATTTGCTCAGTTAGATAATCCATAGTGTCGGTGCTTTCGGTAAAAATGATTATTTTTTGTTGTGGGTTGTTCGATTCGTCTAAAAAGGTTGGTAATTGTTCTAAAAATTCATTTATTTTTGGGTCGGTTACAACCTTGTCCCAGTCTGATTTGAGTTGTTTTAGTATTTGATAATCGTGTGCTACCTCCTCAACAAAACCCGCCTCAAAATCATCACGGGTGCAAATAATAATATTGGGGTCAGTTAGGCTCTCATTAGCAAGTAATTCCATCAACTGCTCTTCTTTATCATCCAAAATATAATCGGCAATATTGATATTTGGGGCGATGATAATTTTATTATTATCAATCATCTTTAGCATGGTTTTTGATGATTTTATAAATCTATTTAGCGTTTGTTTAAAGGCATAAAAACTGCTATCCATTCTTTTGAGTAGTAGCGTTTTCATAAGGGCGACTAAACGCTCGGCGATAAAATCGGCTCTGGTATATTGTTGCTTAAATTCTGGCTTGAGGTAATGCAAAGCTCGGTAGCGGGTGTGCAGAAGCCCGGTTTTATCTTGTTTTTTATTATCAATTTTTTTAATGGTGTCATCGTATAAAGCCTCTAAATCATGGGCTAATTGATAATAAATAGGTTTTGGTGGGGTGGTTTCTGGGAATTTTATACCGTGTTCAACTAAATCTTTTTTATAGCGTTCGCTATCTTTTAAGTCGGTGCGGGTGCGCCTGACCATTAGCGGTGTTATTACTCTTTCTCTAATTTTTTGATATAACAGTTTAGTTTTTTGTGTTGCTGTTTTTTTATTGGCTAATTTTAAAATATCTTGATATTCTTTTTTGACTTGGGTAAAAAAACTTGCCAAAGGAAAATCAAGAGTTGAGTTATTACCATCTTGAAATAATAAAATTTGGTTGTATAAATCATCGGGACGATTATTTAAGGGTGTGGCTGAAATTAGCATCACTTTTTTAGCAAGTTTTGCCATGGTTTTGGTTTTACAGATAAGTTGTAATTGAGTGTAAGCCTCTGCGCTGTCGTTACGGAATTTATGCGCCTCATCGACAATCACCATATCGTATTGCTCGGGCTTTTTAACCTTGTGCAAACTGCCATTAGTCAAAATTTTAACCATGCCTCTAATATTAAAACTCTCTAAAGTGTCTTCCCAATTTTGTTTAAGAGTTGGCGGAATAATCAATAAAATAGTTGGGTTTTGGGTGTATTGATTAAGAAATAAAAATTTACGGGCAATCAAAGTGGCAATTACAGTTTTGCCTAAACCCACCACATCTGATAGAAAAAAGCCATTATGTTTTTTCAGCATCCCCAAACCTTCATTAACCGCATCTGTTTGATAATGTAGGCTTTTAAAGCCATTAGGCAAGTCAGAGTTTGAGTCAAGTTCAATTTCATCACCAAAATACTCAATCAGGCATTTTAAATATAATTCATACGGAGTAATATTGTCTGTTAAATGTGTTTTTTGCAGGCTTTTTTCAACAATTTCTGGTAATATATTTACGCCCTCAGCCCATAACTTTTCAAATTCTAAAGTTGCAAATTCAATATCATCATAATCATTGAGTACAACATTAAACTCATAATTAGAGTCTGTTTGTATGCCTAAACCAGCATTTGTTAGGTTTGATGAGCCGGTAATAACACTGCCAGAGTTGTGCTGATTAAAATCATCGGGGCGAAAAATATAAATTTTAGCGTGGATTTTTTTATTTGGGTGGGCTTTGAGTTGGATTTTTTGTGTTTGGACATCATCAATAAATTGCAAAATACCTTGTTCTGTTTGCTGGTCATAATTGGCTTTTTGAATGTCTTTGATAAATTTTTCTTGCCAATTTTGGATAGTTTTTTCAGGGCTGCCTTTAAATAATGCTAAGCCGTCTTGTTGCATATTGGACGCAATTTTATCTACATCAATTCCTACTAAAATGCGAATATTTGCAACATTTTCCAATAATGGGCGTAATTTAAAATAACCTGAGGAGCGAAAATAGGCGACCAAAACATCAAAATTATTGATGGTTTTATTGTATTCAAAAATACCGTCAAACTTATTAAATAAAGTATTTTGTTGTTGATTGGTAAAAAATTTAATACTCATTGATTGCAAGTAAATTCAATTATTTTAATGTAAGAGAAAAGTCTTGCTCGACAAAATCCAAGTCGATTTGAATATTAGAATTATCTAATAATTCTAAGCATTTTGGCACTGCCAGAAATACGGCGCTGAGGCATACGGCGATGGCATCTGGTTTGCCGGGCAGGTTGATGATTAGGCTTTTTTTGCGTGTGCCGGCGGTTTGGCGCGATAGGATTGCTGTGGGGACGGTGCGTAGGCTGATGGTGCGCATTTGTTCGGCAAAACCGTCAAAAATGCGCTCGCATACGGCTATTGTTGCCTCAGGAGTCACATCGCGTGTGGTCGGGCCTGTGCCGCCTGTGGTTAGGATTAGGTTGCATTGCTTATTGTCTGCAAAGTCAATTAGGGTTTGCTCGATTAGCGGTTGTTCGTCTGCAATAATGATGCTTGTGGTTTGATATGGGGATAGCAGGGCGTTTTTAATCCAGTTTTGCATGGCGGGACCGCTGATGTCTTGATATTCGCCGCGTGATGCACGGTCAGAAATGGTGATAAAACCGACTTTAATTTGGGTGTTTTGCATAATTAGCCTCCAGTAACGGGTGGGTAAAATGCCACTTCATCATTATTGCTTAATAGGGTGGAATTATTGGCAATTTTATGATTAACGGCACATAGAATATTGTTAGGAAAATGTTGTGCGCCATGTTGCTTAACTAAGTGTGATTTTAACTCAGCCACGGTCATATTTGCCTGTTGTGGTATCACTTCATTGGATATTTTAAGCGACTCTCTAAGTGAGGCAAAATACAGAATATTCATCCGCCAATCTCCACCATCTGAGCGCTATTGATGTTGTCAATATTGGTGTCGAATTGATGCCGTTCAGGTTTGTTATTGATGGCTTTGATAATGATGCTTTTAATCTCATCATCACTTATGCCTGAGCGTAGTGCGGCGCGTAGAGAAACGGAATTTTCCTGTCCGAGGCATAAAATTAACCGCCCTTTGGCAGTAAGGCGCACGCGATTACAACTGGCGCAAAAATTATTAGAAAGCGCGGATATTGTGCCGACAGAAGAGTTTGAATGGCTAATTAAATAGTTTTTGGCAGGACCGGCGGTTTGTTGGGATTTGATGGCACTCAATCGATTGGGTAAATGGGCGCGTATTCTTTGTAAAATATCAGCCTCACTATAGTGCTGCCCAAGTATATCAATACCTGCTGTGCCGATGGGCATGGTTTCAATAAAACGAACATCAATCTTGCGCTGGATGGCAAAATCAACCATAGCCTCAATTTCATCATCATTAACATCGCGCATGACCACCATATTGATTTTAATCGGAACTATGCCGGCGCTGATTGCCGTGTCAATGCCGTGGATGACTTTGTTTAAATCACCACCGCGGGTAATTTGATTAAAGCGATTTTTATCTAATGAATCAATAGAAATGTTGGCACGGTTAATGCCAGCCGCTTTGAGTTTAGGGGCAATCGGTGCTAGCAGGTGCGCATTAGTTGAGAGTGGAATATCGGTAATATTTGGGATTGCCTTGAGCATAGCTACCAGTTTGAGAATGTCTTTTCTGAGTAGTGGCTCGCCACCTGTTAGCCTGATTTTAGTTACTCCTAACTCGCTAAATAGTCGGGCAATTTTGCTAATTTCTTCATAGCTTAATATGTCGTCTCGAACGGTGTTGGTTATATGGTCTGTGTCGCGACAATAAGTGCAGCGATAGTTGCAATGGTCGGTTACCGAGATGCGTAAATAGGTGATTTTTCGATTAAATGGGTCGATTAAGTTCATAGCTACGCTTGCCAATCACCAGAGTTTCCGCCTGATTTTTCTAGCAGTTGTGTTTGGCTAATAATCATACCGCGATCAACTGCTTTACACATATCATAAACCGTGAGCGCTGCTATGCTCGCCGCAGTGAGCGCCTCCATTTCCACCCCAGTTTTACCTTCTAATTTAGCGCTGGCAATAATTTCAACTGCATTTTTTTCTGTGTTAGTGGTTAATTCTACACTGATTTTACTAAGCATCAGCGGATGGCATAATGGAATCAAATCAGCGCATTTTTTCGCCGCCTGAATGCCTGCAATACGCGCCACCGCTAACACATCGCCTTTTTTGTGTTGATTAGAATCAATCAATGCCAAAGTGGCTGGCTGCATCAATACTGTGGATTTAGCCACAGCAATTCGCACAGTGATTGCTTTAGCACAGACATCAACCATCTGTGCATCGCCTTGCTCGTTAATATGAGTGAGTTTAGTCATAACAGTGAGTAATAATTAAAAATTTCGCCTTTGGAAAATGCTGTATTTTCTGGCATTTCAAGCAAACCATCGCCCCAAACCATCGAGCTTAGGACATTGGAATCTTGCTTCGGGTAGAGATTGGCTGAGGCGGGTGTGGTTGAATAATCTAATTGCACCCGCACAAATTCACGCCTTGCTTTGGGCTTCGGCCAATCAAAATTAGATTGCACAGGTATGGTTCGATTTTTGTGCTGCTGAATGCCTTGCATTTTTTTAATAAACGGTTGGGCAAATATAAAGAAAGTAACCATCACCGAGACTGGATTGCCCGGCAACCCAATAAAAGCCGCCTTGCCAACATTGCCAAAAGCCAGCGGTTTGCCCGGCTTCATTTTAATACGCCAAAGTGATAAATTGCCTAATTTTTCTACCGCAGGTTTAATATAATCCTCTTCTCCAACCGAGACGCCACCGGTGGTCATAATCAAATCACAATCAGTTTTTAATGTTTCTAAGGCTTGGCAAGTGGTTTTTAAATCGTCTTTAACATTGCCTAAATTTATCACTTCACAGCCTAATTTGTGCAGTAGCGCAACTAATGCATAGCGATTAGAATTAAATATTTTGCCCTCGCTTAAAACGCTGTCAAGCTCGAGCAATTCATCGCCTGTGAAAAATACACCTACCTTAATTTTTTTAAATAGCGGCAACTGAGCCACACCAACCGATGCAGCAATGGCAATATCCTCAGGCTGGAGTTGCTTGCCAGCTGATAAAATAACGGCATTTTTTTCAATATCATTCCCCATCGGGTTAATATTTTCTTGGGTTGAAAGCGGATGATAAGTCTCGATACTTTTGCCATCTGCCGACAGCTTGCAGCGCTCTTGCATGACAACTGTATTAGCGCCTTGCGGAATCGGCGCACCAGTGAAAATTTGCGCCGCACAACCGGGCGCAAGAGTATTGCCGATAGTGCCTGCTGGGATTCTGTCAGTTATCTTAAAATTTAGCTTAGTAGAGGTGTTAATCTGTTCAGGTTTGAGTGCAATTGCATAACCATCCATAGCGCTATTATCAAACCCCGGCACATTGATATTAGCATAAATATCACTTGCCAGCACCTGATTTAAACACCCGTCAAGGGATGCTGCAACTATATCAACATTAACTTTTGCACGCTCAAGCATAAAATTTAATGCCTCGTCTGTTGTTAATAATGGCTGTTGTGGATGATTATTCATAGGTGGATTGTAGCATAATAATACTAATATAATCTAAAAAAAACCAAAATTCTAATATCGCCTCAATAAACAGAGAGGCAGAAGGCAGAAGACAGAAGACAGAAAACAGATGGCAGAAAACAGAAAACAGAATAGAGCAAGAGCAAAAATAATTACACCCTGACCCAATTATTTACGACAGTGGCAAAAATCACCTCAATACAAGCACAGATGCGACTGAAGTCGCAGAATAGAGGGCAGAAGGCGGAAAACAGAGGGCAGAGAGGCAGAAAACAGAAAACAGAGAACAGAGAACAGAGAACAGAATAGAGTAAGAGCAAAAATAATTACACTTTGACCCAATTATTTACGGCAGTGGCAAAAATCACCTCAATACAAGCACAGATGCGACTGAAGTCGCATTACCAACCGCACAAACAAACCTAATAGCGCCACTCTTGCTCTGCTTTTTTCACCACCACAAACGGTTCTAATATCGCCCCAATCCTCGATGTATAAGTGGCAAAAATCGCCGTTCAGGCGATAGGGCGAAGCCCGATTTTGATAGACTCCTTAGGGTGGGGGCTTGGGGGAGGGCGTCGGGATCTCGAGTTGAGGCACACTCTACCACGCCCTCCCCCAAACAGACGATATAATGTAAAACTCACACCAGCAATCTAATAGCGCTGCTTTTGCTCTGCTCTTACTCTGCTTTTTCTACCCACCAACAAATCTAACGGCACCCAATCATCAAAAGGCTTACAATAAGTTATGTGTATTGTGGAATTTTAAATCTAAAGAATTAGCTAACTCTTTATGAGTGATTTTTCCTTGATATATATTAAGTCCGTTTGCAAAATGTTCATCTGTTTTTAGTGCTTTGTTAACACCAAGATTTGCTAATTTTAATACAAAAGGCAATATGGCATTATTTAGAGCAAGTGTGGAAGTTCTGGCAACAACACTGGGCATATTAGTCACGCAGTAATGCACAACACCATCTACAATATAGGTAGGTTTATCATGTGTAGTTGGGTGCGAGGTTTCAAAGCAACCACCTTGGTCAATTGCAACATCAACTACAACAGAGCCTTTTTTCATAGTTTTAATCATTTGTTTATTTACTAACTTTGGTGCAGTTGCGCCAGGAATTAAAACACCACCTATTAGCAAATCAGATTTTGCAACTTGCTCAGCAATATTTGCTTTATTAGAGTATATGGTTTTAAGCTTAGAGCCAAAAATTTCTTCTAATCGTTTTAGCGCTCTATTTGATAAATCAATAATAGCAACATCAGCACCCATTCCTACAGCTATTTTAGCTGCATTATAACCAACAACGCCGCCTCCTAAAATAACTACCTTTGCTGGCTCAACACCGGTAACACCGCTTAATAAAACTCCAGCACCTTGTTGTGGTTTTTCTAAACACATAGCTCCTTTTTGCACTGCAAGCCTACCTGCTATCGCAGACATAGGGGTTAATAATGGTAAATCTCCATAAGGCGAAGTTATGGTTTCATAAGCAATACAAGTAGCGCCACTATTTATTAAATCTATTGAGTGTGATTTATCAGCAGCCAAGTGCAAATAACTAAATAAAGTTTGTTGTGCTGTTAATTTTGCTATTTCTGCATCTAAGGGCTCTTTTACTTTGACTATTAAATCTGATTCTTTAAAAACTTGTGTAACAGTTGCAATAGTGCCTCCGGCTTTTTCATAATCTTTGTCGCTAAAGCCAACTCCAATACCAGCATTGCTTTCAACTATTACTGTGTGATTATTAGCTGTTAGTTCTAACACGCTAATAGGGCTAAGACTTACTCTATATTCGTTATTTTTTATTTCTTTGGGTATTCCAATTTTCATTTTATTTCTCCTTTTAATAAAGTTGCAATCTTACCTAAAATTAACCTGTTAAATGTATTATTGCATATACAAGCATAGATGCGACTGAAGTCGCATTACCAACCGCACAAACAAAGCTAATAAGCAGAGGGCAGAAAACAGAGGGCAGAAAACAGAAAACAGAGTAGAGCAAAAGCAAAATCAAGAGCGGTGCCATTAGATTTGTTTGTGTATTTTTTGTGTCATATCGTTTGTTTGGGGGAGGGCGACCAAGATTGTACCCCAACGCGAGATCCCGATCGCCCTCCCCCAAGCCCCCACCCTAAGGAGTTTATCAAAATCGGGCTTCGCCCTATCGCCTGGACGGCGATTTTTGCCACTTATACATTGAGGATTGGAGCGTAATTAGATTTGTTGGTGTTGAGCAGAGGTCAGAGGGGCAGAAGGCAGAAGACAGAGAACAGAGTAAGAGCGGCGCTATTAGGTTTGTTTGTGCGGTTGGTAATGCGACTTCAGTCGCATTGGGTCAAAGTGTAATTACTTTTGCTCTTGCTCTATTCTGTTCTCTGTTTTCTGCCTCTCTGCCCTCTGCTCAACCCATTTACTGGTATTTTTGCTGTGTTCTTTTTTCCAAAATGGTGCTTGGGTTTTTAAATAATCGATAACGAATTGGCAAGATTCAAAGGCGGATTTTCGGTGTTTGCTGGTGGTTATTATCAGCACGATTTGTTGGTTTATTTGTAAATCGCCAATGCGATGGATGATGGTGATATTGCCTAATTGCCAACGCTGATGAGCCTGATTGGCAATTTCAATAAGTGATTTTTCGGTCATTTTAGGGTAGTGCTCAAGTGTCATTTTAGTTAGCGATTGCTGAGCTGAATCTCGCACCATACCGACAAAACTAACCACAGCACCAATATTGCTATTGTTGCCTTTGGCAAGGGAAAGTTCGGTTGTTAGGTCGAAGTCATCGTGTTGTATGATTATTTTATCCATAGCTATAATAGGTGTTAGGCAATCGGTAGTGCGATGTTGTTTTTATAATGATGCCATTCGTAGCGAGGCGGGTAGTTTCGGCGGTAGTGTTCAAAATTTTTAATGTTGTGAATGGCTGTGCTGTCATTTTTGAAATTGTAAATTTTGTTTAATGTGTCTTTAATATTGGCTTCATTGGTGGATAATTTGCCCGGCTTAATGAGCTTAATAATGTTGCTATTTGCTTGTTTTTTGGTAAATCTGCATAGCGCATTATACACCATAAAACTGCCCATAAATTTAGCGTTTAACGAGTGCCCGGCAATATGTGGGGTTGCCAAATAGGCGCTTTTTTGCAAGGTTTTATTAATATTAGGCTCGTTTTCCCAGCAATCAATCACATTAGCTAAGGTCTTGGTTTTTGCCCAAACTTGTTCATCAATAATGCCGCCGCGTGCCGTATTGATAAGAATGGTTTGCGGAGTGATATGGTGAAAATTATGCGCATTTAATAAATGATAAGAAGGATGTGCGCCGTTGGTGGTGAGTGGGGTATGAAAGCTGACAATATCTGCGCTGAGTGCTGCGTTTAAACTTACAAAATCGGGTAAATTTTCCCTATTTTGGCGTGGTGGGTCGTTGCATAGGGTTTTAATGCCCATTAGTTGTGCTTTAGCGGCTAATCGTGAGCCGACATTGCCGACACCAATAATGCCTAAGGTTTTTTGCTGATAGTCAAATCCTAACTCAGCGGCAAGATTAACAATCGCACTAATGACAAATTCTGCCACTGCCATAGCGTTACAGCCTTGCGCTGAGAAAAATTGAATATGCTTGGCTTTGAGGTAGTCTTGCTCGATATGCTCTAATCCTGCCACGGCTGAACCCACAAATTTAACTTGGCTAGCTGCCAATAAATCTTGATTAACCTGAGTGCGTGAGCGCACAATTAAAACATCTGCCTCTTTAACTGATTGTGCATTAATATCTGCTCCAGCTATGGCAGTAATTTCACCAAAATCGGCAAATATTTGTTGATAGGCATAACAAGCATCATCAATTATTAATTTCATAATTGCCAATTGATTTGGGTTAAGTTGTGCATTTTAAGGTAATCGTTGCTTTTAGAAAAATGCTGGCAACCAAAAAAACCTTTGTGGGCAGAAAAGGGCGATGGGTGCGCGGCAGTGAGCGCTAAGTGTTTGTTTTGATTGATTAATGCAAGTTTTTTTTGTGCATAAGCGCCCCAAAGCAAGAATACTAAATTTTGTTTTTCTTTATTTAAAATTTGAATAACCCCATCTGTAAACTCCTCCCAGCCTTGGTTTGCGTGTGAGGCTGGCTGACGGGCTTCAACGCTCAAAACACTATTGAGTAGCAACACACCTTGCCTTGCCCATTGGCTTAAATCGCCGTGTTGGCTCGGGGTAATATTCAAATCATTTAATAATTCTTTAAAAATATTGCTTAGTGATGGCGGGATTTTTATCTTATTTGCCACCGAAAAACTAAGCCCGTGTGCCTGCCCTTCGTTGTGGTAGGGGTCTTGCCCTAAAATCACCACTTTAGCATCAGCAAATGCGGTTAATTCAAAGGCCTTAAACCAGTTTTTAGAATGTGGAAAAATAACTTTGCCAGCTTGTTTTTGCGCTTGCAAGAAAACTTTTAAATTGACCATAGCGCGCGCCTCAATTAAGGATTGTATGTGCGGATGCCAATCGGTTATTTTCACAAATTGAGCCACCAAAGTCTAAGCCGATAACCCAGAGTTGTTACATAGCCGACTTCGCTAAATTTAATGTGATTATCCTTGGAGATAAAAAAACTACTGGGCGTGGCTTTAACAGCAAAAAGCCCTGCCAAAGAGGCTGAGTTATCATTGATAATATTGTCTATTTTCATATTATATTTGCTGGCATATTTTTTTAACTCAGCATCTGAGCCTGATTGCAAGGCAATATTCAGCACTCGATAATCCTTTGAGACTGATTGAATGTTGCTATTTTCAAGGCGACAAATGCCACACCAAGTTGCCCAAAAATGTATTAAAGTCGCCTCATTTGCATGTGATGAGAGACTTTTGCCTGTGATGCTTTTGCTCGTAAAATTAGGAACTATGCCCTGAGCTAAATCATGCTGTTGCCAAGCACGAATGGCAAAAATGGCTAAAATAACCAACATAAATTGCATTATGGTTTTGCGTTTTGGTGTTTTGATTTTCATCTGAGATATTATAGCGTAGTATTAGAGTAATTTTGTTAATCAGCCTAATTATACAAAACTCTCAGACTATAATACCGCTCAATTTATTGAAGTTTTATTATTTGTGTAAAAATTAAAAGGAAAAAAAATGGCAAAAAAAATAACAGGTACAGTTGTCCAATTTGGCAGCAAGGGCTATGGTTTTATTGAGAGTGATGATAAGGAAAAATATTTTGTTCATCAAAATAATATTTACAATAATTCACGCTTAAAGGTAGGGACGCGGGTGGTGTTTAATGTAGAAAATTCGGACAAAGGCGTAGCAGCAATACGAGTAAAACTACAAAAAGGCAAAAAATATGGGGAAAAATCGTTATCAGATGGTGCAATTAAAACTATGTTTGCGATATTGTTTATTGTTCAAATTGTGGTGCTTTATCAAGTTTTTTTAGCATAAAGCATAATGGATTTAGACAAACAACAATTGATGCACTCTATTATTCAGCGCGTCGCAACTGGCCCTGAATTAAGTAAAAATATTGACTTTGAAGAAGCACGAGATGCTATGGAGGCAATACTTCGTGGCGAAATTGACGATGTGCAATCTGCCATTTTTCTCATAGCTTTGCGTATGAAGCGTGAAACTATGGAAGAAAACCAAGGCATTTTGGCGGCGATTTTAGCCCAGAGTGAGCAACAACAGGTTGATGTTGATGATTTAATTGATTTGGGTGATCCGTATAGTGGCTATAATCGATCGATTCCGATTTCCTCGTTTCTACCGCCGGTGTTGGCTGAGCTGGGTTTGCCAAGCGTTATTCATGGGCTAGATAGTGTTTCGCCAAAATTTGGCTTAACTCATCGCCATATTAACCAATCATTGGGTTTGAGCGTTAATCATTCTACTATGCAGGCCAAGGCACGAATACAAGATCCATCGATTGGCTGGTCGTATATTGATCAATTTAGTTATTGTCAAGGGCTACATAATATGGCGGGGCTACGCAATCGCATCATTAAACGCACTGTGATTAACACCATAGAAACCTTGATTGCGCCATTACGAGGCAGGGCTACTCATGCTATTTTAGGATATGTACACAAGGCTTATCCACCAGTTTATGCGAATTTGGCAAATGCCGCTGGCATCAATAGTGTTTTATTGGTGCGCGGGGTTGAGGGCGGCGTGATTCCGTCATTGCGTCAAAAGGGTTTAATGATTTCATATAGGGCTGCGGAGGAGCAAAATCGTATTGATATTGACCCAGCAGAACTTGGCATTAATCAAGATATGCGTGCAATTTCTTTTCCGAGTGGCTTAGATGTGCATAACGATATTGCTAAATTAGCGGATTATACAGTTAAATTAGGCACGGCTGCATTAGCGGGCGAGCAGGGTATGTTTTATGATGGACTGGTATTAGCGGGTGCTTTGGTGCTTTGGCACAGTAAAAAGGCGGCAAGTTTGAGCGATGCGGCACAAATGGTTAGAAGTGTATTAGACTCCACTAAGTCGCTAAATCGTTTACAATAAGCATTTTTAAAATAAAGGAGATAACAAAATGAATAATACAATTAAAGCGGTTGTTAGTTGGCTGATTGCACTTTGGGCATCGAATGTTTTTATTAGCTCATTGTTTTATAAGTTTGATGAGACAGCATTAGAACCACAGCATATTTTTACCACAATTGGCGCTTGGATGAGCGATACTATTAGCACTACATTGGGCGAGTTATTTGCCGAATATGGCGCGATTTTAATTGGCATTGCTGAGTTAGTTACTGCTTTGGTGTTGTTATCACCAATTATATTATGGAGGCATAGAGAAAAATTACATTGTATTGGCGGCTTAATGGCATCAGCGGTGATGGCAGGTGCGGTATTTTTCCATATATTTACCCCATTAGGCTGGCATCCAACTTGGCATGTGGCAAATCAAGCTGCTTGTCAAGCAAAATTTATTGCCCCTGATTTATGTAGCGATACTGGTTTGGCAAATGCAGCACTATCGATTTTAATTTTAGGCATAGTGATGGTTGTAATCAATAAAAATGCAAGAGCATAAACTATTACAAAAGACAGCGCAGGTTTTCAAACAAGCAAATCTTAAAAAAGACAATCAACTTATCAATTATCGAGGCGCTGAGGCGCTCAAACAAATTCTGGATTTATCTAAAGATAAGTTAAATAATTGGGATGAGATATGGGCTTGGGTGGCGCAATATTTACAGTATTCACCCAATACCGCACACCCTAATTTTGTCAACCGTATGTGGTCGGGGGCAAATCCACCTTCAATTGTGGGCGAGATTGTAACAGCCTTTAGCAATACTTCTGCTTGCACCTTTGAATCTGCGCCAGTTGCAACCTTGATGGAAAACTACATGCTTGAGCAAATGCTGGAAATTGCTGGTTTTAAAAATGGTGAAGGGCAGATGACCACCGGTTCAAGCAATGCCAATATGATTGCCATGATGGTGGCGCGTAATCAAGTGTTAGCAACAGCAAAACAAAAGGGTTTGTTTGGGCAACAGCCGTTATTTGCTTTTGTGAGTGCTGATGCGCATTATTCGTTAGATAAGGCGGTTAATATTTTAGGCATCGGCACTGATCATTTAATCAAAATTGCAACGCTTGATAATGGACAAATCAATACTTTGGCACTTGACAAAGCCATTGATGATGTTCGCCGTGGCGGCGGCATAGCGTTTTTTGTTGGTGCGACTTTAGGCACTACGGTGCGTGGTGCGTATGACAATATTAATCATTTGCTTAAACTTAAAAACAAACATAATTTTTGGCTGCATGGCGATGGCGCTTGGGGTGGGGCGGTGATGATGAATCAGGCGCTGAGAGCTAAGTATTTACCGGGGATGGATAAACTTGATTCTTTTACTATGGATTTTCACAAGATGTTAGGCAGCAATCTAATGTGTAATTTTTTATTGTTAAATCACCAACATTTATTGTCATCCACCTGTGCAGACGGGGATAATAGTTATATTTTTCGCGAAAAAAAGCTTGATTTAGGGGTTGCTTCATTACAATGTGGAAGGCGTGTCGATAGTTTAAAATGGTTTTTAGATTGGAAATTTTATGGCAAGTCTGGTTTTGCTGAGCGAGTTGGATATTATTATCAATTGGCAAAATTTGCTGAGGATTTTATCAACCAAAGCAAGCAGTTAGAAATGGTTGTTAAACGCAGCTCATTTAATGTTTGTTTTGCTTTTAAAGCACAGCATGCAAATGCCTTTAACCAGCGCCTGCATGATGTTTTGCTTGAGGAGGAACAGGCCTTGCTTGCTTTAGCTTATATTGGTGAAAAATTAGTATTTCGATTGTTAATCAGCAATATTAATTTGGACAAAACGAAACTAACCGAGCTATTAAATCGTTTAATTACAACAGCAGTGAGATTGCAATAGTATGTTTAAAGAAATTAAAGATTATAATTACACGCATCCAATTGATTTTGATTTTGAAGCGTTATGCACACTACTTGCCGAGCAGCAATACAGCTTAGCAGCCGAGCAAATTAAAACATTGGTGGCAGGAATAAATTTAAGCACTTTATCTTTTGATAAGCACAGCTACACAAGAAATATTATTGTCAATAATGGCGGCCATTGGTTAGGTCTGTTAAATTGGGACAAAGGCGCAACAACGCCTATTCATGGGCATCCAGAGCGGACATTTATGTATCTAATTAAGGGGCAGATTAAGTTTAAGAATTTTACTAAAAATCCACTGCTTGAGCTTGATGGCAGTGAATTGAATAGTGGAGAATATCGCTACAATACAGGGGTTAAAGACAGAATGGATAATTGTATCCACCAAATAAGTGCCAATCAAAAAAGCCTGAGTTTGCATTTTTATTCAGATAATCCAAGCAAAGGAGAGGTGTTTTGACTTTTAAACTGATTTTTTACTACATTGCTTGGTCAATACGGCTTGGCATTCCGCCTTGGTATTATTTTCAAATTAATGCCGAATGGTTTAATGCAGATAAAGGCTTTTATTCCAAAATCGATATGGATGGTCGCACCCCAAAAAAGTGGCGATTAGAGCAAAATTATCTTGATAAAAACAACCCGCCTGATTTTTTCCCAGTATTTTTAAAGCCTGAATGGGGGCAAAATTCAAATGGCATTGTCAGGATTGATAACTTAGCAGATTTTTTGGCTTTTGACACTACCCGCAAAATTCCTTATATTGTGCAACAAGCAGCGCCTGAATTGCAAGAATATGAAATTTTCTATATTCGTGATGCTGACAATTTACAAGGCTTGATTGAGCTAACAATTACTCAGTCAATCAACCGTTCAGGCGAGCGTTATCCGGTTAATAGCATCAATAATACAGATGTTGTTTATCAGAATTGCACGCCAGATTTCAGTGCAGATGAGATGGCGAATATTCTAGCACACCTGCAAGAGTTACCCAATTTTCGTATTGCGCGGGTAGGGCTTCGTGCTAATTCTAAAGATGATTTAATTAAAGGCATATTCCATATTATTGAAGTTAATTTATTTGCGCCATTTCCCATTAATTTATTAGATAAAAACACCTCTAATCAAGCTAAACACAAGTTTATTAAAAACAATATGTATCATTTAGTTAGAACCAGTAAAACCACCCCTAAGAAATATTTTAATCGTTTTGTGTTTTTTAAAAAAATCATTAAACATTACCAATCAAAAGTTGCGTGAAGCATTTCCTACACTGGTTTTTATCACGATTTTTTATGTCAGGTTGTAGTGATTACAATCCGCTGGCGGTTCGCCGTGCTTGCCGTTCAAAAGCGCAAGCAAGATCGGCGTTTGCAAGCAATAAACTGCCTCATGCTAAAGGCAGAGCTTTTATCAATCCGTTAAGTGCTGTTAAATTTGCCCAAAAACACCATTTCCCTTTAGTTGTCAAACCGAATGTCGGTGGTTTTTCCAGAGGCGCGCATTTCCCTATTGAAAACAATGCACAGTTGTTAAGTGCGAGCATCAGAGTTAAAAAATGGTGGCCGGTTAGCATTGTTGAGCAATATTTATTGGGTAAAAATTATCGCGTAGTAATAACTAAATTTGGGCTTATGTCGGTGATTAGGCGTTATCCACCGTTTGTTATTGCTGATGGCAGACAAAATATTAGTGCTTTGATTGATGCTGAAAATGAGATTAGGCGGCAGATGCAACTTGCGCCTGTTATCCAATTTATTCCTAAAAATTCAGCCATTAAAAAACACCTTAATAAACAACAAATGGATTTTTCTTCTGTGCCTAATAGTGGCAAAAAAATCTACCTACATCATAAGATTGCACTTAAATTAGGCTCTACTACTCAGATTATTGACAAGGCAGTATTAACTAACAATAATATTAAAAATTTGCAACAAATCTTAGAGCATTTTAACGCCAATATTTTAGGCATTGATGTGATTTGTAAACAAGGCATTGAGGTTGATTTTGATGCACAGCAGTGTATTTTTTTAGAGCTTAATTCACGCCCTTTTTTAAAAATGCACGACAATCCCAGATACGGGAAAGCCCAAGATTTATCCTATTTTTATGACAAACTGAAGAAAATACAGATTGTTGATAATGAAAAATATTAATAAAAAATACTTGTTCTATGGCTTTGTTTTATGCAATATTGCTTTGCTTATTTATGCGTATTTTGAAGAGGGTTTTTTAGACCCTAAAATGATTAAATCATTTTTAGTTGGGCAGTATTTTTTATTGTCGTATGTTGCTTATATTTTGATTTTGATTGTGCGTGGATTAACGCTAATACCGGGCACGGCTTTTATTATTGCTGGGGTCTATTTATTTCCAGCTTGGCAGGTATATTTAGCGATAGAAATAGCCATTAGCTGTTATTGTTTGATTATTTATAACTTTTCACACCACTTAAATTTTAAAATTCCGCAGAAAATTTTGGATTATGAAGAGAAGATTAAAACCAAAGAAATACCGATTATTTTTATATTGTGCCTTGTTCCGGGGATTTCAATCAATGTATTGGTTTATTTTTTGTCAATCACTGGCATTAAACTGAGAAATATCCTGATTGGTATTATTGCCGGCACTTGCATTAGCTCATTTTTTTATATTTATTTATGGAAAGGCATTATTGAATCAGCCGATTATTTAGTTTAATAAAATGGGGGAACCGCATAGCGTCACCTTTTTACTGGAATTTTTGCTTGGGTTTCGGGAACAAGTGGTCGACCGATATGGACAGCCCGTTTTCGCGCACGATGTGAGCGTGGTGGCGGCGTAGATCACGCGGATCGCTCACGCCGCAAGAGTGAGCAATCATTCGAACCTCGCTCGTCATGCGTTTGACATAGTTACAAACCCTGACTGATTTTTGAGTTGGATGCAGACCAAACTGCAACTTCTTGTTGTGGGTTGTGATTCCGGTCGGGCAGGTATTCTTATTGCATTGCATTGCCTGGATACAGCCGAGTGAAAAAAGAAAGCCACGCGCGGATGTGATGAAGTCGGTTCCTAAGCAAAGCGACCATGCAACATCGGCCGGGGTAATCAGTTTTCCTGAAGCAATTACTTTGATGCGTTGCCGTAAATTATATTCGTATAACTTGTCAACGATTAACGGCAGACTTTCACGAAGTGGCAAGCCCATTTCGTCAATCAATGCGAGTGGTGCTGCTCCGGTTCCGCCTTCGGAGCTATCAACGGTGATAAAGTCCGGAGCCGACTCTATGCCGCGTTGGTAAATCAGTTCGAAGAACTTATCCAGCCAGCCATAGGTGCCAAGTGCCATTTTGATGCCTACGGGCTTACCGGCAATGTCTCGAATTCTCTTGATCGCGTCGAGCAGCTCATCTGGGCTACTGACATCTTCATGGCGATTGGGGCTTATCGAATTATGGCCGGCCGGTATCCCACGAATTTTCGCGATCTCCTCAGTCACCTTTCCGCCGGGGAGCATTCCTCCTTTGCCCGGTTTTGCCCCTTGGCTTATCTTTATTTCAAACATTTTTACATTTTGCATGGCGGCAATGTCGGCAAGTTTCTTTTCGTCAAGCTCTCCGGTCGGTGTTCGCACTCCGTATTTGGCAGTCCCGATCTGGAAAACAATATCACATCCGCCTTTAAGGTGGTAGGGAGACAGGCCTCCTTCGCCAGTGTTCAGCCAGCACCCAGCCATGCTGGCACCGTTGGAAAGCGCCGTAACGGCCGGGCGTGAAATAGCCCCAAAACTCATCCCGGAAATATTGAAAAGAGAAGCAGTTTTGTAAGGCTGCTGGCAATGAGGACCGATGGTGAGCTTTCTCAACTCCCCGTCTTCGCCTTCCAGTGACGGAAAGGCGCAGTGCACGAAAAATATAGTTCCGGTTTTTCGAACATCTTTGGTAGAGCCAAATGCGGCCGTGGTATCAACATTCTTTGCGGCGCGATAGACCCAACTGCGTTGGGCACGATTGAAGGGCAACTCTTCACGATCCATGGCAAAAAAGTACTGGCGAAAAAACTCACCTACATTCTCAAAGACATAGCGTAGCCGGCCGATTACTGGGTAATTGCGCCTGATGGCGTGCTCGGTCTGTTTGATGTCGGAGATGTACATGTAAATCAGTGTTACAACCACTCCGATGAAGAGAATGACCACCGCCAACAGTATGTATGTAGATAAAATCCCTAAAATCCTTGTTAATTCTCCTTCAAACATCTTTCCTCCGTTTTTCCGAATCTACCTTTTTTTAAAAACTTGCCAGAATTATACTTATGTTTTAAACAAAATTAAATATTTATGCAAAGGTCTCTATAAATATAATTACCTAATCCAAATAATTAGGGGCAGGGGGTTGTTTTTAAGAGCAAAAGCAGAGCAAAAGCAAAAAGCAGAGCAAATCAAAAGCGATGTCATTAGACCTGTTTGTGTGGGGTTTTGGTCTTATCGTCTGTTTGCACCACAATTCCCAATCCTCAAGGCGATAATGTGCAAAAATCGCCGTCCAGGATAAGAGACTGTAAAAAAACTACAAAGCAATACTAAAATCGCCCAAATTTCGCCTATCTTCGTTATAAAACTTACCCTTAGAATTACTAGGGATTGCGTTTTATGCCTCAATAGGCAAAATTTTGACTGATTTTATTATCACTTCATAGTTCTTTTACAGCCTCTATGGCGAAGCCCGATTTTGCTAAACTCCTTAGGGTGGGGGCTTGCACCACAATGGCAGGCTTCGCGCGCGGAGGGCGATCGGGATCTTCCGTTGGGGCACAATCTCTGTCGCCCTCCCCCAAACAGACGATATGGCACAAAATTTACACAAACAGTTCTAATAGCGCTGCTCTTGATTTTGCTCTTGCTTTTTCTACCCCCACAAACAAATCTAATATCACCCCAATCCTCAATGTACAAGTGGCAAAAATCGCCGTCCAGGCGATAGGGCGTAAGCCCGATTTTGCTAAACTCCTTAGGGTGGGGGCTTGGGGGAGGGCGTCGAGATCTCGAGTTGAGGCACAATCTACCACGCCCTCCCCCAAACAGACGATATGACACAAAATTTACACAAACAATTCTAATGGTATCGCTCTTGCTCTGCTCTCTGTTTAGATGCGACTGAAGTCGCATTACCAACTGCACAAACAGTTCTAATAGCGCTGCTCTGTTCTGTTCTCTGACTTCTGCTCTCTGTTTTCTGCAGATGCGACTGAAGTCGCATTACCAACTGCACAAACAGTTCTAATAGCGCCACTCTTTCTCTGTTCTGTTCTCTGTTCTCTGTCTCTCTGTTTTCTGCCTCTCTGCCCATTAGTTTAGTGTTTTAAACTGGTTTTTGCCCAACCAAAAATCATTGCCCTTTTCGATAAATCCAGCAATGTCTTTTGTCCAGCGACTGTTAACTTGTTGATTATAATTAAGATATAGCTTGTCTTTGACAATTGTCCAAATTTTGGGGTTGCCATACACGCCCACACCATCCTGAGCCACACGCCAAGCACAATGACCGCCGTATTGTGGGGCGTATTTTTGTGGGTTGGCTTGGAATAGGCTTAAGTTTTTTGCATTTTTAAAATGCCAAGTTTTGCCCTTATACTCAAAGGCAAAATCAGCACTGCCTTGTGCTGGTTTATTTTCAGTAAAATAATTGACTGCATCATAGCCTTCAATAGCATATTCATTGCCCTCGCTGCCTTCGCCAAACCAAGCGCGTTTGCTATAGACAAAATCTAGTGAGAATGCCTGTAATGTAAAAAAACTTAATAAACTTAATACTGATATTTTGATAGATTTTTTCATAATTTTCTCCTTGTTATAACCATTTTTGCTGATAATCAATCACAGTTGGTAATGAGGCTGGATTTTGTTTATTTTCAAATGAAATAATCATCTCGCCACCTGTAATCATACTTTGCATTTTTGCATTAATGCCAAGCGTTTTTTTGCCAGTTTCAGGCATATACCCAATAAATAATGTTTTACCATCTTTTTTAACCCATAAAGTGCAAACAGTGTTTTTATTAGTATGTTTATGCGTTGTGGTTGTTATGAGCAATTGTTGTGCTGACAAGTTAGTATCAATATCCCAGCCTAACTGGGCGTTGGCAGTGTGATTAAATAGAGTGATACTCAGCAATAAACTCAAAGCACCAAAGCCACTCAGTGTCCAACGCCAAGAATTAAGCCAAGTGTTGCTGATATTGCTTTTATGCTGTTGTTTTATTTGACGATGAATATGGCTATTAATATTTTGCCAAATCTTTTTTGCAGATTGTTTTTGTAGGGGTGCTTTTTTGTTAAGAATACTTAATTTTAGCTGCCATTCTGTTAGCTCTTTTTCAAAAGCTGCGGTGCGTTCAATGGCTTGTTTTTCTGTGTCATTTAACAGCCCTAAGGCGTATTCTAAAGCTAAAAAATTAGTATTAGACATTATAACTCCCCAAACATTTTTTTAATATTGGCATTGCTCTGCGTATCCAAGTTTTTACGGTATTTATTGATATATTCAATGTTTTTGCAATATTTTCATAAGTCATTCCCTTAAAGTATGACATCAGTAAAACATTCATTATTTCCGGTTTTAATTGTTGCAAACAGTGAATTAATTGCTGTTTGCTTTGTTGCTGTTCAACTGCCTCTAAAAAATTCAGTTGCTCATCACTAATAACTGACAATTCAAAATCATCCTGAATTGGTAATTTACGCTTACGCACATAATCGATGGCGTGATTTTTAGCAATACGCGACATCCAAGTCATCACACTGGCTTTTTGCTCAGTATAACTATCAACATTGTGCCAAATTTTTATATAGACTTCTTGCAAACAATCCTCACTTAATTCTGGTTTTTTTAATATACGAAAAATCACCCCAAAAAGTTGCACATTTGAGAGTTCAAATATTTTTTTAAAAGTTCTCTGGCTTTTATTTTGTTGTAATTGTTGGAAATATCTGTTAATATCTTTTGGCATTTTGTGCAACTTGTTCTAATTTGTGTCGTATAGTATAGTGTGATTAGTCAAAACTGATTATTTTTTTTTAACTTTATAGGAAAAAACAATGAATAAAATAACAACAACAACCTTAGCGGGCTTAGCATTATTAGGCTCTAACTTTATTGTTATGGAAGCGAATGCTGGCTCTAAAGAAAAATGTTATGGCGTGGTTAAAGCCGGTCAAAATGATTGCGCTACTAAAAGCTCATCTTGCGCTGGTTCATCAACAACTGATGGACAAAAAGATGCCTTCGTTGCTGTGCCAAAAGGCTTGTGTGGTAAGTTACTCGGTGGTAGTTTAAGCTCGTCTTAAATGTCTAAAAAAACAGCACTAATATTGTGCTTTAGTTGCGCGCTTAGCCTGAATGCTTTTGCCAGTTTTACAGCGATTTCTGCTGCAAAATTACAAGCAAAACAAAAAGCAGGTGTGGCTATTATTGATATACGCAGAGTAGATGAGTTTAGAAAATACGGCATCATTGCTGGCGCGCATAAACTGACATTATTTGATAAAGATGGCAAATATGACCTCCCAAAATGGCGCTCGGATTTGGCAAAGATTGTGCCTAATAAAGACACGCCGTTTGTTTTAGTTTGTGCTCATGCTAATCGCACTAAGACTATTGGTCATTTTTTAGATAAAAAGACCGAATATAGCAATATTTTTGAACTCAGTGGCGGTATTAATAATGGTTGGATTGACAAAGGTTTGGCAACTACAAAAATTCCAGCTAACAGTGGCAAAGCTTGGTATAAATTTTGGTAACTTCTTTTTAAATGGTGATAAAGTATGATTAAGGGTGTTGGGATTGGGCTTCGCAACCAACACTTGCAACAAGTGCTGGATGAGCAGCCAGACATTAATTGGTTTGAAGTGCATAGTGAGAATTTTTTTTATGATAATCTTGCTACTTATCAATTAGAACAAATTGCTGAACAATATCCTTTGAGTTTTCACAGTGTTGGGCTGTCCTTAGGCTCGGCTGATAAAATTAATCAACAACATTTGCAAAATTTAAAAAATGCACTTGAGCGCTTTAAGCCTCAATTAGTGTCTGAGCATCTGAGTTGGTCAAGTATTGATGGTAATTATTTGAATGACTTATTGCCGCTTCCATATACGCCGGCATCGTTAGATAATTTTGCTGATAAGGTTAAACAAGTTCAGGATTTTTTAGGCAGACAAATATTAATTGAAAATCCTTCCTCTTATTTGCGTTTTAAAGAATCTAAGATACCTGAATGGGAGTTTTTTGCAGCATTGCCGAGTTTATCTGGTTGCGGCTTGTTGTTTGATGTGAATAATGTGTTTGTTAGTTGTTTTAATCACGGCTATCAAGCCAGCAATTATCTAAACAGCGTTGATGCGGATGATGTATTGCAAATTCATTTAGCCGGCTACAGCAAAAAAAAGCTGAAACAAGGCACAATTTTGATTGATGACCATTCTAAGCAAGTTACGGATGAGGTCTGGGATTTGTATCGAACCAGCTTGGCGGCCATCGGCAATAAACCAACTTTAATTGAATGGGATACTAATATTCCAGATTTATCAGTATTATTATCTGAGGCCAAAAAAGTCAATGGATAAAACCGCACTTAAAGCATTGCAGCAAAGGTTTTATCAGGATGTGTTGCTGCCTGATTTGTCGCCTGATAAAGCCCAGAGTTATCTTGCTAATAATAATTTTTCTGGCAGTGATTTAATCAAAATTTATCATCGCCAATATTTTAGTAGTATGAAACAAGCTTTGGCTAATAGTTATAGTTGCGTTAAGCGCTTGGTGGGTGATGATTTTTTTGATATGCTTGCCAAACATTTTGTTAAAATTCATCCATCGAAAACCGGTAGTATTATTGATTATGGTAGTAACTTTCCAACATTTATTAGCAACAATGAGTCTTGTAAGTCATTGCCTTATCTGGCTGATGTGGCAAGGTTTGAGCAGCTATTTGAGCGTTGCTATTTTTCGTTAGATGCGCAATTTTTTATGTATTCCCCTTATCCGCTTATCAAGATTTGGCAACTTGATGAAAACAGCGAACAATTAGATTTATCAAGCGGGGGAGATTATCTTAAAATTTACAAACAGGGCTGCGAGGTCTTGGTAGAAAAAATAACACAACAACAATATGAAAATCACTGTATCAGCCAAAAGTTAGTTAAAAGTGCCAAGTAAAAATGTATAAAATATCTTTTAATAAGGGGGAAAAATGAACAAACTAATTAATTTACACAACTGCGTATTTGCATTATTATATAAATACACAAACGACATTTTCAAATTATTTTTACGCTTATATGTAGCAGATGCTTTTATTCGCTCAGGCTGGTTAAAACTTAATTCTTGGGACACTACCCTATATCTGTTTGAAAGCGAATATCAAGTGCCTATTATTCCTTGGGAATTAGCAGCCTATGCGGCTACTGCGGCGGAATTAATCCTGCCTGTATTATTGATATTAGGCATTGTTACAAGATTAGCAGCGCTAAAATTATTTATGCTTAATATTGTTGCTGTAATTTCTTATCCGATTATTTGGGCGGGCGGGTTTTACGACCACAAACTTTGGGGTATAATGCTTTTTGTTAGCATAATTTACGGTCCGGGGAAAATATCATTGGATCACACATTATTTAAAAAATACCTTAAAAATAAAACATTTATCGGGAGATAGAAATGGAAGCAGAAATTATGAACACGGTTGAAGTAGTAAAGCCGATTTTAGAGGCACTTGCCACTTTATTTATTTTCGCCATTGGTTTGGTGATTTTATTAATTATTATTACTTTTTTCTTTGATATTACCCAAAGAAAAAATGCAGTTTTAAGAAATTATCCTGTTGTTGGGCATTTTCGCTATTTGTTCAGCAGTCTTGGTGAGTTTTTTCGTCAGTATTTTTTTGCTATGGATCGTGAGGAAATGCCATTTAATCGTGCTGAGCGCGAATGGGTGCATAAAGCGGCAAACAATGCTGATACCACAGTAGCCTTCGGTTCAACCAAAAGTCTTACTCCTACAGGCACTGTTATTTTTGCCAATTGTCCTTTTCCTACCTTAGATGAAGATGCCATAGAAACAGCAGCTGTTACTATTGGACAAGGTTTTTGTCAAAATCCTTATAGCGCAAAATCAATTTTTAATATATCAGGTATGAGTTTTGGTGCTATTTCAAAGCCAGCAGTGTTAGCATTGTCAAATGGCGCTAGAATAGCAGGCTGTTGGTATAACACTGGTGAAGGTGGCCTAAGCCCGTATCATTTAGAAGGCGGCGGCGATATTATCTTTCAAATTGGCACAGCCAAATATGGCGTGCGTGATTTGCAAGGTAATTTGAGCGATGAAAAACTAACTGAGCTGGCCGCTCACCAGCAAGTCAAAATGTTTGAAATTAAAATGAGTCAGGGCGCTAAGCCGGGCAAAGGCGGTATTCTACCGGGCGCTAAAGTTACCGAACAAATTGCTGAGATTCGTGGCATTGGCGTTGGTGAGGATTCAATCTCCCCTAATCGACATTTAGATATTGCTTCAGCAGATGATTTGTTAGATATGATTCATCATGTACGCGAGGTTACTGGCAAGCCTGTTGGTTTTAAATCGGTGGTGGGTGCGACCGATTGGTTAGATGATTTTTTCAAAGTGATAAATAAACGCGGCGAAGCATCAGCGCCTGACTTTATCACCCTTGATAGCGGTGATGGCGGCACCGGTGCAGCGCCGATGCCACTATTAGATAATGTCGGACTGACCATTAAAGAAACCTTACCATTGTTAGTGGACAAACTCAGACAATATAATTTAAAAGAGCGAATTAAAGTGATTACTTCGGGTAAGTTAATTACCCCTTCAGAAGTAGCTTGGGCGCTTTGTGCAGGGGCTGATTTTATTACCTCAGCACGCGGTTTTATGTTTTCGATTGGCTGTATTCAAGCGTTAAAATGCAATAAAAACACTTGCCCAACTGGTATTACCACACACAACAAACGCTTACAAAAAGGGCTTGACCCAGAAAATAAAGCCAACAAAGTTGCTAATTATGTCCACAATATGAACCATGCTGTGGAAATTATTGCGCATTCTTGCGGGGTCAAGGAGCCGCGCAAACTTAATCGTAAACATGTTCGCATTGTGCAAAACAATGGGCGTTCTGTTTCAATGAACGATCTTTATCCACAAACTTAGGTATATATTATGAAAGCATCTGATTTATTTATTAAAGCATTAGAAAACGAAGGGGTTAAATATATTTTTGGTCTTCCAGGTGAAGAAAATCTAGATTTTTTACACTCGCTAAAAGGCTCAAGCATCAAACTTATTTTAACTCGACATGAACAAGGCGCAGCCTTTATGGCGGCGACTTACGGCAGAATGACTGGCAAAACCGGCGTTTGCTTAGCGACTCTTGGCCCTGGTGCCACCAATTTTGTTACCTGTGCGGCATACGCACAACTTGGCGCTTTTCCAATGTTGATGATTACTGGGCAAAAGCCAATTAATTCCAGCAAACAAGGTAAGTTCCAAATTGTTGATATTGTGCGTATGATGGGGCCGCTTACCAAATCTACCAAGCAAATTGTGAATGGCGGTATGATTCCGTCTTTGGTGCGCGATGCCTTTCGTTTGGCAGAGGAGGAAAGACCTGGTGCGGTGCATTTAGAGCTGCCAGAAGATATTGCAGCAGAAGAAGTGAGCAACTGGCATATCTTCCCTGTGCATAAAATTCGCCGTCCTGATGCTGACCAAAAAACCATAGAAATGGCAGCAGAAATGATTAAAAAAGCCAAAAATCCATTGATTTTAATTGGCGCTGGCGCTAATCGCAAACAATTGTTTAAACCCATGCAAAACTTCATTGATAAAACCTGCATTCCATTTTTTAACACGCAAATGGGCAAGGGTGTGGTCAGTTGCGAAAATCCATTATTTTTAGGCACAGCAGCACTGTCCGAAGGTGATGTATTGCACCGGGCCATTAAAATGGCAGATTTAATTATCAATATTGGTCATGATGTGGTCGAAAAACCGCCGTTTTTTATGCACGAGGACGGACAGCAAGTTATTCATGTTAATTTTAACTCTGCACAAGTGGATGAAGTGTATTTTCCGCAACTTGAAATTATTGGAGACATTGAGACTACCGTTAATCGTTTGACTCAAGCATTAGAGGCTAAGTTAGCCAGCTGTTCATTAAAATTATTAGAATCTAGAAAGCATATTAAACAAGTTATTCACGATAAAGATGACAACGATTCTTATCCTTTGTTACCACAACGCATTGTTGCTGATGTGCGCCGTGCACTTGATAAAAATGCGATTATTGCACTGGACAACGGTATGTATAAGATTTGGTTTGCGCGTCATTATCATACTTATATGCCCAATACAGTGCTGTTAGACAACGCTTTGGCAACAATGGGCGCGGGCTTGCCAAGTGCTATCGCTTGTGCCTTGTTATATCCACAGCGTCAAGTGATGGCAATTTGTGGTGATGGCGGCTTTATGATGAACTCACAAGAGATAGAAACTGCCACACGACTTAAACTTAATTTGGTGGTGTTGATTGTTACTGATAGTGCCTATGGTATGATTCGCTGGAAGCAAGAAGGCCAAGGTTTGGATGATTTTGGGCTTGAATACAATAATCCTGATTTTGTTAAATATGCAGACAGTTACGGTGTAACTGGGCATAAAGTGCAAAGTGCGGATGAATTTATGCCATTAATTCAATCTTGTTTTAAGCGTGGCGGCGTGCATATTATTGATGCACCGATTGATTACAAAGAAAACAAAGCATTGTTTCCTGAACAATTAAAAAATGTATAAAGGAGTTTTATTATGGAAAAATTAATCATCAAACAAGCCTACACTGGCGCAACATTAGCCGAGTTAGAAATGCACAACGCTGAGCAAGTGGACGCCATGTTAGCAAGCGCACAATCCCTGCACCATGCTGGATGTTTGCCGGCATATCAGCGTATTATAATTTTACAAAAATTGGCTGAATTAGTTGCGGCTGAAGATGAACAATTTGCACGCTTGATTGCCAACGAAGGCGGTAAGCCAATTCGTGACGCACGCGTGGAAGTTACCCGTGCAATTGATGGTATTGTTTTTGCTATTGCACAGATTAAGAGCCTTAAAGGTGAAGAAATATCAATGGATTTGAGCGCCGCCGCCGCTGGGCGTAAAGCCTTTACTACACTTGAGCCGATTGGTGTTGTTGTTGCTGTAAGTGCGTTTAATCATCCACTTAATTTAGCTGTTCATCAGGTTATTCCAGCGATTGCAACAGGCTGTCCGGTGATTATTAAACCAGCAACAGCAACACCTTTATGCGCACTGCGTTTATGCGAATTAGCCAAACAAGCAGGCCTGCCAGAAGGGTGGATGCAAGTTGCACTAACAGATAATAAAAATTCAGAAAAATTGGTAACCGACCCCAGAGTAGCATTTTTTAGTTTTATTGGCTCTGCCAAAGTCGGCTGGTATCTTAAATCTAAGCTTGCAGCTGGTACGCGCTGCGCCTTAGAACATGGCGGCGTTGCCCCACTTGTGTTTGATAAGTATGAAGATGAAGCAGCTTTTGTAAATGGAGTGGTAAAAGCCAGTATGTATCACTCGGGGCAAGTTTGTGTTTCAGTGCAGCGCGTTTATGTGCCGAGTGCTAAAGCCAGCGAAATGGCACAGAAAATTGCTCAGCTTGCCGCTCAACAAGTAGTCGGTGATGCCATTAATGAGGATAGCGATTTAGGTCCGCTTATATTGCCGCAAGAAACCGACCGAATCGAAGCTTGGGTAAATGAGGCAATTGATGAAGGCGCACAATTGATGACCGGCGGTAAGCGCATTAATGATGTCAGCTATGAGCCTACGGTATTGCTTAATCCTGCTAAAAATTCAAAAGTATCCATTAATGAAATTTTTGGTCCTGTGGTTTGTATATATGGCTATGATGATATTGAAATGGCTATTGAAGATGCAAATAGTTTAGATGTAGCATTTCAAGCAGCAGTGTTTAGTGATGATATTTCCAAAGCAATGGATATAGCTAAAAAATTACAAGCAAGTGCAGTTATGATTAACGACTACACCACTTTTAGAGTTGATTGGATGCCATTTGCAGGACGCAAACACTCAGGCTACGGCATCGGCGGCATCGGCTACACCATGCACGATATGCTTGAGCATAAAATGTTAGTGATTAAAACATAGCCATCTTTTTTGCATCCTAACGATAAAAAGAAGAATTATTATGCTATCAGATAGATTAGAAAAATATAAGTGGATTGAATCTAATAGAAAATCTAAGTTATTGGTTTACTTTACTGGCGACCGATTAGGAATGCAAACGCAAATCGCAAGCGATATACTTGACTATTTTTCTGAACATTTAGATAAAATTGGGGAGGTTGAAAAAATTAGTTTATTGCTTTACACTCAAGGTGGAGATACTATGGCAGCTTGGAGTCTGGTTAATCTTATAAGGCAATTTTGCACTAAATTTGAGGTCATAATACCATCCAAGTCTAGAAGTTCTGGCACAATAATTGCTCTTGGTGCGGATGAAATAATGATGACAAAACAAGCAACTTTAGGGCCTATTGACCCGTCAATCAATGGCCCATTAAATCCAGCCAATCCACGAACACCGAATAACCCAGAGGCAAGACTCCCTGTAAGTGTTGAATCTATTCAGGGGTTTATTGAATTAGCTAGACAAGAATTACATTTAGAAGATGAATCAAATCTTAAAGATATTCTTTTAAGTCTTTCTGAAAAAGTGCATCCTTTGGTGTTAGGAAATGCTTATAGGGCAAGGGCTCAAATCCAAATGGTTGCAAAAAAGCTTTTGAATAAACAATTAGGGAAAGAGAAAGCGGATAAAATAGACGAAATAATATCTTTTTTATGTAGCGATTCTGGAAGCCATGACTATGCTATTTATAGAAATGAAGCCAAAGATGAATTAGGTTTAAACATTAAAAAACCCAACGATGAACAGTATGAAAATATTAAGACTATCTTTGAAGATATAAGAGATGAATTAAAACTATTGCAACCGTTTAATCCAAATATTGAACTTGGTGCAAACAATAATACAGATTATACTTGCAGACGCGGTTTGATTGAAAGCATTGCCCGTGGTACAGATGTTTATACAACACAAGGCATTTTAACAAAACAAACTCAAACAATTCCTCAGTTGCCTCCTATGCCAGCTATTCAACAAATTATTGTTGAAAATAAAATAACTTTTGATGGATGGAAGCACGAAGCTAACCCAAATTTTATAGAAAACTAAGGAGAAATTATGAAAAATTATGATCAGGTGAATTTTTTGCAAAGCACTTCAAATAATAATAACTACAATAATTTTGAAACTTCATCACGCTTTGACAGTTTTCCAAAAATAGTTGGAAGTGGCATCCTTGTTGAATACAAAAAAACTGTATTATTATCTGATATTATAACAAATGATGAAAAACACAAAACGAATTATTAGCCTTAGAAAAGCCAACAAAAGATATAAAATATTGTGAAAAAAACTGTTAAAGCATTAAGCAATCAAGAGGGTCAGGTTAGAGATCTTAGTCAACAAGATTTACAAAATTTTAAGCCGCTTAAAGAGGTGGATGTTGCTTTATTTGATGATTTTCATAGTGGCAAGATTGATATTAAAGCGATTGACAAACCTAAATTAAACAAAAACACTCAGCCAGCCATGCATGATTAGTGATTAAATCCTAATCTTTAAATTGATGGTTGTGTAGCTTGGCGTATTCGCCGTTTTGTTTTAATAATGTCTGATGAGAGCCTTGTTCAATAATCTCACCATGGCGTAGCACTACAATTCTATCGGCTTTTTTAATGGTGCTTAATCTGTGCGCAATGATTATGGTAGTGCGGTCTTTTTGCATTTCATCAATGGCTGCTTGCACTTGTTTTTCAGTGGCAGAATCCAATGCTGAAGTTGCTTCATCTAAAATTAAAATTGGGCTGTTTTTAGCAATAGCACGGGCAATGGCTAAGCGTTGGCGTTGACCGCCAGATAATTTAGTGCCATCTTCGCCAATTTCAGTTTCAAATTTATCGCTTAGCTGTTGCACAAAATCATACACATTAGCTACTTTAGCGGCATATTCAATTTTGCTATTGCTCA
Source organism: Gammaproteobacteria bacterium (assembly GCA_965217125.1). Taxonomy (GTDB): domain Bacteria; phylum Pseudomonadota; class Gammaproteobacteria; order PS1; family Pseudothioglobaceae; genus JAAOIF01. The sequence continues at coordinate 389,035 of OZ244244.1, forward strand.
TACTATCGACTTGACCAAGTGCAATATTGCCACCTACTGTGTCGTTAAATAGGCGTATATTTTGGTCAACAAAGGCAATTTGTGAGCGCAATGAATCCACTTCAAATTCATCGATATTAGTGCCATCAATGCTGATTGTGCCGCTATCTGGCGAGTAAAATTTTGCTAATAATTGAATAATGGTGGTTTTGCCGCTACCAGTTGCGCCAACTAAGGCAATGGTTTCGCCCGGTTGAATTTCTAAATTAATATGTTGCAATACTAAATTGTTATGAGCATATCCAAATGACACATCGTAAAACTTAATGTGGCCGCTGACATTATTTAGTTGTTTATTACCATTATTGTGCTCTTCTTCTTCATCCATCAGCCCAAATACACTTTCTCCAGCAGCCACGGATTTTTGCAAGGGTTTGTTGATACTCACTAAGGTTTTAGCGGGCTTAATCAACATTGCCATAGCGGTAAAGAATGATAAAAATTCGCCCGCGCTCATCACCAGTAGAGTCGATGAAAAATACACCACAGCGGATAATGATAGCCCGATTAAGATATTTACAAAACTACTATTAAGCGAGTTAGTAACATCTACTTTATAGCGTTGTTGGCGAATGATTTTAGCTAATTTATTAAATTTATCAGTTTCTTGGGCTTGCGCATGATAAATTTTAACCAAAGAGTTGCCAGAGATATTTTCATCTAATAAATGCGTCATTTTAGCCATAGAATTTTGCACTTTTTTTGAAGATTTGCGCATCCGTTCAGCAGACACTTTGACTGTTAAAATAACCATTGGCAATAATATAATTAAAGTTAAGCTTAACTGCCAATTTTTATAAAACAAATAGCCAATCAGAATAATTACCATAATTGATGCTTTAACAAAGTCTAACCAAATGTTTGACGCTGCCGCGGCGATTTGTTCAACATCAAAAGTTAGTTTTGATAGAATTTCCCCGCTGGAATGCTTGTCAAAATAAGATTTTGGTAATTTTAATAATTTGCCAAACATATCAATTCGCAAATCGGTAATTACCTTGTTTGAAACCCAAGAACTGATACCAATAGAAGTGGTTGCCAGAATCGAACTGGATGCCATAATTAAAAATAAAGCTAAGGCGTAGAATAGTGCAGTTTGTTGATTATTGTGCGTGGTGAATAAATTATCTACAATTTGCCCGGTAATTTCCGCAATAGAGCTTTCTAATACACTTGCAAATATCATTAATATTGAGGTAAAAACCAACTTAACAACATGCGTTTTTAAGTAGTAGAATAAGCGCGAAAAGAATTGTTTGTATTGCATAAATTTAATTAATAATGATGATGCCATATTCTACACAGTTTTGTGTATCATAACGCTTTCAACTTTGTTAGTTTTTTAATGACAACAAAATATATTTTTATTACCGGCGGCGTGGTTTCCTCATTAGGCAAAGGCATTGCTTCTGCCTCTCTGGCTTCATTGTTAGAATCCCGTGGTTTGAATATAACCATGCTTAAGCTCGATCCCTATATTAATGTTGATCCAGGAACCATGAGCCCATTCCAGCACGGCGAGGTATTTGTTACCAATGATGGTGCTGAAACTGACTTAGATTTAGGGCATTACGAGCGCTTTATTCGCCAACAATTAAGCAAAAAGAATAATTTTACTGCCGGTCGTGTGTATGAAAATGTCATTCAACGCGAGCGCCGTGGCGATTATTTAGGCGCAACAGTGCAAATCATCCCCCATATTACCAATGAAATTAAAGCCCTAACAACTGCTGGCGCTAAGGGGGCAGATGTTGCCTTAGTTGAGATTGGCGGCATCGCAGGCGATATTGAATCTTTACCGTTTATGGAGGCCATCAGGCAAATGAGTTTTGAGCTGGGTCGTGAAAATACGCTATTTATTCACCTAACTTTACTGCCTTATATTAAAGTTGCTGGCGAGCTTAAAACTAAACCAACTCAGCATTCAGTTAAAGAGCTTAGAAGTATCGGCATCCAGCCTGATATTTTAATTTGCCGTTCAGAACAAGCGCTGCAAGAGGCTGAACGCAGCAAAATCGCTTTATTTACCAATGTAGCAGAAAACTCAGTATTTACCTCACTTGATGTGGATACTATCTATAAAGTGCCAGAAGCATTGCACCAGCAAGGTTTAGACAATGTGGTGGTTAGCAAACTTAATCTCAGTTGCAAAGATGCAGATTTGAGCGAGTGGCACAGCGTTGTTAATAAACTTGAAAATCCAAAAAGCAGTGTTGATATTGCTATGGTGGGCAAATATATGGATTTGACCGAAGCTTATAAATCCTTATCAGAATCACTGATTCATGCTAGCATTCATACTCAAACCAAAGTAAATATTCATTATTTTGACTCAGAAACCATCGAGCAAGAGGGGACTGATTGCCTAAATGAAATGAGTGCTATTTTGGTGCCGGGCGGTTTTGGTAACCGTGGTGTTGAAGGTAAAATTGCCACAGTTAAATATGCGCGTGAAAATAAAGTGCCGTATTTAGGTATTTGTTTAGGCATGCAAGTTGCGGTGATTGAATATGCGCGCAATATGGCGGGCATGGCTGATGCTAATAGCACCGAATTTGACAAAAACACCAGCCATCCAGTGGTAGGCTTGATTACTGAGTGGCAGGATGAGGATGGTAGCCGACAAAGGCGCGATGAAAATTCAGATATGGGCGCTACTATGCGTTTAGGCGGGCAGGAATGCGTCCTAATTAAAGGCACAAATGCTCAAAATATTTATCGCAAAGATGTTATTATTGAGCGTCATCGTCATCGTTATGAGGTTAATAATCAACTTATTGGCAAAATTCAAGCGGCAGGTTTGACAATTTCAGGGCAATCAGTTGATGCTAATTTAGTTGAAATGGTTGAAATTAAAGACCATCCTTGGTTTGTTGCCTGTCAATTTCACCCAGAGTTTAGCTCCTCTCCGCGCGATGGTCATCCACTGTTTGAAAGTTTTATTAAAGCGGCATCTAAGGCACATAATTTGATATTGTCATCATAGTTGCCAAGGTTTTCTACTACAATACAAATCCAACCACTTAAACAAACCATTATGAGCGTAACTACCTTTGACACCATTAAATATTTTGATGAACTCATCACCGCCGGCGTTCCAAAAGCACAAGCTAAAGCACAAGTTAATGTTTTAAAACGCGTAGTAACAGCTATTTCAGATAGCAAGTTAGTTAGCAAAGTTGATTCAAAAGATTTAAAAGTAAAAAAGCGTTTTATATTTTTAGAAGTCTTAATAGAAGTTATGGCTGCTGTATTAGTCTTATCAACTTTAAAAAGTTTATTTTAATATTTTAGTATTTTTGCTAATGTTTTCTGTTACAATACAAATCCTAACTAATTAAACAAACCATTATGAGCGCAATTACCTTTGACACCATTAAATATTTTGATGAACTCATCACCGCCGGCGTGCCAAAACCACAAGCTAAAGCACAAACTAATGCCTTAAAGCATGCAGTAATAACTATTTCAGATGGCGAGTTAGTTAGCAAAGTTGATTTATTAGCAGTGCAAAATGTAGTAACCACTGATTTAAAAGATTTAGAATTAAAAATAGAAAAGCGTTTTGCTGCAATAGAAAATCGTTTTGTGCGCTTAGAAGTTTTAATGGTAATTATATTTGTTGTATCAGTCTTGCCAGCTTTAAAAAGCTTATTTTAACGCTTAGACCTGCTAAATTTTATTAAGCGCCGGCGCTTGTTAATCTGGCGTTTAGTTAAGGTGTTTTTCTTGTCTTTAAAAGGGTTATCGCCACTCTTATATTCAAATCTAATAGGCGTATTAGTCAGTTTTAATTCCCTGATAAACAGATTTTTTAAATAACGCTCATAAGCATTAGGCACAATATTTAAGTGGTTGCCATGCAAGCTAAAAGTTGGCGGAAATACAGCAGATTGATGCACATATTTAATTTTTAAGCGCCTGCCCCTAACCGGCGGCGGCTGATGCCCTTGATTAGCTTTTTCTAAAATTTTATTCAATAGCGGAGTAGGATTTTGCCTGCCCGCACTGTCAAACGCCTGTTGAATAGGTGCAAATAATTTACCCACACCAGAGCCGTGCAGGGCAGAAATAGTATGCACACTGGCGTAATTCACAAAGGAAAGCTTTATCTCTAATTGGCGTTTTAGCTCGGATTTTTGATACTCATCCAAGCCGTCCCATTTATTGATAACAATCAGCAACGCCCGACCTTTATCAGCAATCATACCAAGCAGCGTAGCATCTTGCTCAGCGATGCCTTGCTGGGCGTCGAGCAGCAAAATCACCACATGAGATTTTTCTATTGCATCAATCGCTTTAATAATTGAAAATTTTTCAATTTTATGCTGAGTGCTGCGTTTACGCCGAATGCCTGCGGTGTCAATCAGAGTGTATTGTTGCCCTTCGCGTTGAAATGGGATGTAGATGCTATCCCTGGTTGTGCCGGGCAAGTCAAGCGCTAAAACGCGTTGCTCGCCTAATATGCGGTTAATCAGCGTAGATTTACCCACATTTGGCCTGCCAAGCACAGCCACAGCGATGCCTTTGCTGTCAATCTGTTGTTCAATTTTTTCTGCTGGTAGTAATGCCAAAGTTTGCTCAATTAAATCATCAATGCCTTGCCCGTGTTCAGCGGCGATAAGCACAGGCTTGCCTAAGCCTAATTCGTAAAATTCTGTTGCCAAGCTTAAATCTAAGCCCTCAGCTTTATTGCAAACCAGAATGATATTTTTTTTGAGTTTGCGTAATTGTGCTGCAATCTCTAAATCCAGCCCAGTGATGCCGTCTCTGACGCTCAGAATAAAATAAATAAGGTCTGATTCTGCCAAAGCACTAAGCACTTGCCCTTGAATACTACTATCGATAATATTGTCTTTATTGCTAAGCCCGCCGGTGTCAATGATAGTGCAACAGTTATTATCATCTAACCAGACTTTAGCATATTGGCGATCGCGTGTTAGCCCTGCAAAATCAGACACCAAAGCTTGGCGCGATTTGCTTAAACGGTTGAATAGGGTGGATTTGCCAACATTAGGGCGACCAACTAATGAGATAACTGCAAGCCCCACAATGTTAGTTAATTAAGATTATCTAACTTAATTTTAATCAGTTTTTTTAATCTTGAAGCGGGTTTTAATTGCTCAAATGCTAATTGGTAATATTCTTTAGCCAGATCAATATTATTTTGCGCTAAGTAAATATCGCCCTTAATATGGTTGTATAAACTACTAAATTCTGTGCTTTCAATTCTGCCAATAACATCAAGCGCCGATTCATAATTGCCCATTTCTAAATAAATATTAGCAGCCCTCAGCTTAGCAGTATGAGCAATAAATTGATTTTCAGCACTTAGCAACGGCAATAAATAATCAAGTGCCTGCTGCTGCCCGCCAGCATCCATCGCGTATTTTGCCGCCACTAATAGCGCTTGTTGTGCATAGCCGCTATCGGCATAATTATTTTGCAAATTATTTAAAGCATCTGTGTTTTCTGGGTTTGCAAGCACTGATAAATAAGAGGAACGCGCCTCAATCGCCTGCGTATGTTGGTAACTTTTATAATAACTCCAACCCCAAATAGACGACAAACCCATTGCCACACCAACTAAAATCTGCAAACCATTATTTTTAATCCATTGTTTGATTTGTTCTACTTGCTCTTCTTCAGTCTTGCCAACTTCGATAAAATTTTTCATACTACAACCTTTTTTTGTAAATATTTAATAGCATCATCTAAGCTCATACTTTGTTGCAAATCTTGAGATTTTAACGGCTTAATACTAAGCTGATGATTATTTATTTCTGTTTCGCCCAAAATTAGCGCAAAGTGTGCATCTGCTTTGTGCGCTTTTTTAAACTGCGACTTAAAACTACCTAAACTGACATCATTATAGAGTATTGCACCCGGCAATGCCTGCTGTAATTGCTTGGCTATTTGCATTGATTTAAGCTGCGCTGCATCACCTGAGGCGATTAAATAAATTGATAAAGCCGGCTTTACTAAACTTGTATTTTGTTGCTGTAATAATAAAATTAGCCTCTCTAAACCAATCGCAAAGCCAACCGCAGCAGTAGCTTTGCCGCCCATTTTTTCCACCAAGCCATCGTATCGCCCGCCCGCACAAACTGCCCCTTGTGCGCCTAAATCAGTGCTAATCCACTCAAACACCGTGCGATTATAATAATCCAAACCGCGCACCAGACGCGTATTAATTTGATAGTCAATCTGCAAACATTGCAAATAGCTCTTAAATTCATCAAAGTGCTTAGCAGATTCATCATCTAAACAATCAAGCAGTTTAGGCGCGGCATTAATCACCCCTTGCAAATCTTTATTTTTACTGTCTAAAATACGCAATGGATTAGTTGATAGGCGTTTTAAACTATCCTCATCCAACTGATTTTTATGCTGGCTAAAATAATCAAGCAATATTGAACGGTAATTTTCCCTAGCCGCGCTCGAGCCTAAGGTGTTAATTTCCAAACTTAGATTTTTTACCCCCAAATTTTGCCATAACTGCTGTGTCATCGCTATTAATTCAGCATCAATCTTAGCATTATCAGCGCCAAATACCTCAACACCAAATTGATGAAATTGACGATAACGGCCTTTTTGCGGGCGCTCATGTCGAAACATAGCACCCTGATAAAACACTTTTTGAATGCCTTCTCTGGGTAAATTATGCTCAATCATTGCACGCACACAGCCGGCAGTGCCTTCAGGTCTCAAACTCAGAGAATCGCCATTTGATTGCTGCCATGAATACATTTGTTTTTCCACAATATCAGTTGCCATGCCAATAGCACGACAAAAAGTATCGGTGTTTTCAACCACAGGGGTGCGTATATTTTTATAACCATAGGCGATAAAAAGCTCGGTTATAACTGCCTCAACCTTAGACCAAAGTGCAGAATCTTTTGGCAATAAATCGTTCATACCACGAATGGCTTTTGTATTCATAATTAGAAAAAAAGTGCTGCCTTTTTGGAGGCTTTTTTAGAGGTCTTGCCTCTAAAAAAGCTGTAAAAATTGCCTCTAAAAATTTGCGCTAATCAGCAGTGCGGACTAATCTAACTCTATTAGGAGCGGTGCGACCGTTAGCAAATATAATGCCAATGCTGAAACTCACATTCCAAGCGTGATTGGGCAATCCAATGGAGCTATTTGTATTAGCATACAGAGTAGATGTCCAAAATCTGGTGGTGTAAGTATTAGGAAATAGTGGGTTAATGCTTTGGCTTGCTTTAGTATAATCAACAATGCTTGCTAATTCTTTAACATTAGGCAGGCGCCAATCATCATATCCAGCAAAAGTATGATTCTGTGCTTCTGTTAGGGCAACTGTCCAAGTGTAAGTCCCGTCTGTGCCGTCTGTGCAACTATCTGGGTCGCCATCATTCCATACTTGCTCCTGATCGCAGGCTTTCCACATTAGCCCAGTAGTATTATCGGTTATGGTGCCGTTATTATTATTAGTATAACTAACAGCAGCAGTGGCTGCTGAGACTAATCTTACTCTGAAAGAATTAGATTTAGCATTGTTAGCAATGCTTGCGCCATCGTTGAAATCAACAAGCCAAGCATTGGCGGTATTGCTAACCACTTCCTGCTCAGACCAAAAAGAGATGTTGGCAGTATTAGGGAAATAATCGCTATCAATGCTTGGGGTATAGTTATTATAATTTATTATGCTAAGTAATTCATTAACGCCTGGCACACGCCAATTAGTTATGCCACATAGCCCACTACCAGAATTTTCAGCATTAGCAGCAGTAACTAAACTGGTGCGATTGCCCCATGTATAATTGCTATCCTTATTATCAGCGGTTTTAACTTCCCAAATCATACCAGTTACATTATCACGCACACATGACCATTTTGTGCCATTTGCTGCTGTGCCTGTGGCTGAATAAGCGCCATTTTGAATAGTAAGTTGCGCACCATCACTGCCTAACTTAGTAAAATCAAAGCCAGCCTGACCAGCCCCTGTTTTTTGCAAGTTAGTATCTGCATCTCTGCCTTGATGGCAATCCTGCGCTGGTATATTGCTATCGGTCGAGCAAGTAGTAGCAGTGCCAGAATTGGTGCCACTAATAGTAATGCCGGTGTCGTTTAGGGGAACTACTATTAATGTTGTTGTTGCACTGGCAACAGCAGAAAAATCAGAACAAGTAGCATTTACACAGGCTTTTAGCCAATAAAAATAAGTAATATCGGTCTCTAATCCAGCATCTGTATAACTAAGCCCAGCAGAGCTAAGTGGATTGTCAATCATACTGCTATTAGCGTTATCATCAGCAGTATGGCGATAAATTTCATAATCAGTGGCACCTATAACTGTATTCCACGATAAGTTAATACTACCGCCAGCAGCTGTGGCACTTAGCCCGCTTGGTGTGGAAATGTCAGTAACAGTAATATCAATTGTGTCAGTAAAACCACCGTCAGTGGAAGTTGCGGTAATCACAGTTGAGCCGGCGGCTACAGCGCTAACTTCGCCGGTAGTCGCATCTACTGTGGCAATATTAGTATCTGCTGAGCTGTATGTTACTGATTTATTTGTGGCATTATCAGGTTGCACAACTGCACTAACGACTGCGGTATTGCCTACAATAATATTAGCAGATGCATTAGTAAATGCGACTGAGCTAACTGCCTCGGGAGTTACTAAGACAGTATTGTATTGATCGTCATATAAAAAGCCAGAAGCTAAACTTAGCCTTCTGAGTTCGGCAGTTGACGAAACATCAGACCCTGCCTTAAATTGCATTTTTTGGCATTGTGGGTGCGAGGCATTAGAGCCTTGGGCTGATTGCAGTGCTGTTATTAAGTTGGCTTCTGTAGCTAAGGTATTAGTGCCTGCTTTCTGTACTGATGCTATTAGAAAATTATAACTAGTTCCAAGGAAAAGAGAAAGAGCAGCCTCACTGCCTCCAGAGCGTATGGTTATTTCTTGTTTATCTTGAAAAATAATAGGGTTATCATTATCAAAATCATTAGCGTCAGTATTTCTAAAGTCACAGTTGGCAAAAATAGTTGCAGTAGAGGCGCTTGCTACTCTTAACAGAGCCATATAATTAGTGTTATCACCGTTGTTTATCTCAGGGTCAACTACGCTAAGGGTTAATACATCATTAACAAATACATTAGCAGAAGTATTAACAGGGTCAATTAATGGCGGCAAATAGTGATATTTATCATAGTTAACATTAGCAGCAATGGCGGTTGGTGTTAGTTTTTTGCCATAGGCAAAATCAACAATACTGTTGCCGTCAGAAAACATACCGTTATCACCCCAGCCTGCGGCAATGTATGTGCTTGAGGTTGATGTGGCGTTTATACCTTCTGGTAAAACCCATTGCTGCACCTGTTCTAAAGTAGGGGGTGAGAATGGTTGTAGGTCAGTAACAGTAATATTAACAGTTGCACTGCTATCGCCAGTAACATTGCTGGCGGTAACTGTATAAGTTATGGCACCTGCTATAGTTGGCACACCAGAAATAGTGCCGTCTGCACTGTTAAGACTAAGCCCGTCATTTAGAGAAGGGTTGATTGTATAAGTGGCAGCACCACCAGAATTGCTAAAACTAATGTTAATATTGCTATTAATTACAACACTAACATCAGTAGTATTTGCGATAATATTTGGCGCTTTTGGATTAACGGTAATATTTACAGTTGCGCTATCATCTCCAGAACTATTGCTGGCAGTAACCGTATAAGTTATGGCGCTTGCTACCGCAGTTGGCACACCAGAAATAGTGCCATTTGCACTGTTAATACTAAGCCCAGCACTTAGAGACGGGTTGATTGCATAAGTGGCAGCACCGCCAGCATTGTCAAAAGTAATGTCTTCAATAGCCGAGCCATTAATCGCAATTACATCATTAAATGTTGTGCTGATATTTGGTGGCGTAGGTGGCGTGGAATTAACGGTAATATTCACAGTTGCACTGCTATCGCCAGCATCATTGCTGGCAGTAACTGTATAAGTTGTGGCGCTTGCTACCGCAGTTGGCACACCAGAAATAGTGCCATTTGTGCTGTCAATACTAAGCCCGTCGCTTAGAGGCGGGCTGATTGTATAAGTAGCAGCACCACCAGAATTGTTAAAAATAATGTCGTTAATAGCCAAGCCATTAGCCACAACCACATTATTAGATGTTGTGCTGATATTTGGTGGCGTAGAATTAACGCTAATACTAATACTGTCGCTAATACCGCTATCACCATTTGCAGTTGCACTAATGATAACCGTGCCGATATTAACACCGGTAATTACACCTGTTGTGCTTACTGTGGCAATATTAGTATCTGCTGAACTGTATGTTACTGATGTATCTGCTGCATTAGCAGGTAAAACTTCTACTTGTGTGGCTATATTATTAGCAACACTAACGCTGGTATTAGTAGCAGTGAGTATAACTGAGGCAACCACAGCAGTATTAGTAGCATTATTAGCTACTGTAGCAGTTGCTGTTGTGTCGATTATGTTTGCTGCTGTTGAGGCAGTGCTGCTTGCTAAATCGTCTAAGGCTGCGGCTATTAATGCTTTAATTTCCTCAACATTTTGAGCGCCTAAATGAGCAATAACCGCCGCTGTATCAGCATTACTTGTGCTTGCACCAATTTGAGAAATCGCCGCTAAAATAATAGCGTATTGGTCATTGGCATTATCAGGGTCAATACTGCTGGCAGTTTCTAAATCGCTTGGAACGGTATCAACAACGCTGGTATCCGTGCCTAAGCCAAACTGGCGGGCAATTTCGCTATTATATTTATCAATAGCCTCATTAAGCGTACCTCTTTTAGCCGCTAAATCAGTAAGTGGAGATACTGCATACTCACCACCAGCCTGCGTTAATATCGCCGCTGTTATAGCGCCAGTTACGGTAGCAGCTGCACCAGTTGCCTCGTCAGTATAAGTCCCACCACTGCAACTAATTAGCATTCTGCCATAATTAGCCTCAGAAAAAGATGCTAAACCAGCATCATCGGTTGTTGCTACATTAGCAGTAGCCGAACCTAATGTGCCATCGGCATTTATCGGCGTAGTAAAACAACTCGCACCCGCAACCTTCGCCGCAACTACAGTAACATTAAACCCCGACTCAGAGCTACCACCGCCCCCACCGCAAGAAGTTAGTAAAGCTATAACAAATAATACTGATATTTTTTTCATAATGGTCACCTTTTATTAATAAACTATGCAGAATTATACTCATTTTTTAAGCAATATTAAATTATTTTTATTTTTTTTACTATGAGACAGAGGGGCAGAAGTCAGAAGACAGAAAACAGAAAACAGAGGGCAGAACAGAGCAATAGCAAACCTAATAGCACCGCTCTTGCTCTGTTCTCTGTTCATTAGCTTTGTTTGTGCTTTTTGGTAATGCGACTTCAGTCGCATCTATACCACCCCAATCCTAAAAGCAACAGTAGCAAAAATCAGCTCGCTCTGTTCTGCCTTCTGTTTTCTGCCCTCTGCTCTCTGTTCATTAGATTTGTTTGTGTGGGTAGAAAAAAGCAGAGCAAGAGCAACGCTATTAGAACTGTTTGTGTAAATTTTGTGTCATATCGTCTGTTTGGGGGAGGGCGTGGCAGAGTGTGCCTCAACTCGAGATCCCGACGCCCTCCCCCAAGCCCCCACCCTAAGAAGTTTATCAAAATCGGGCTTCGCCCTATCGCCTGAACGGCGATTTTTGCCACTGTCGCATTGAGGATTGGGGCGTAATTAGATTTGTTTGTGTTGGTAGAAAAAGCAGAGAAAAAATAATTACTCTGCTCTTGTTCTGTTCTGCTTTCTGCCCTCTGTTCATTAGCTTTGTTTGTGCTTTTTGGTAATGCGACTTCAGTCGCATCTATGGCACCCCAATCCTAAAAGCTACAGTAGCAAAAATCAGCTTGCTCTTGGTAATGCGACTTCAGTCGCATCTATGGCACTCCAATCCTAAAAGCTACAGTAGCAAAAATCAACTTGCTCTGCTTTTTCTACCCACAGATACATTAGGTATCTGAAAAGGCAATTTCAATCGCCTCATCACCAGAAAAGGAGACTTTAGTCATAAATGCAAGCACAGATGCGACTGAAGTCGCATTACCAAAAGAAAATACTATCTGTAAAGGCAATTTCAATCGCCTCACCACCAGAAAAGGAGGCTTTAGTCATATAAATGCAAGCATAGATGCGACTGAAGTCGCATTACCAAAAGAAAACACTATCTGGAAAGGAGACTTTAGTCATATAAATGCAAACACAGATGCGACTGAAGTCGCATTACCAAAAGAAAATACTATCTGGAAAGGCAATTCCAACCGCACTTCAAAAAACCAACCAATTACTACATTAAAAAATAATAAAATACTCTTTATGAATAAATACAAAAAATTACCCCACATAGATTTAATAGATAATTACCAATTTGTAACCTTTAGAACAAAAGATAGTATTGATAATTATATCAAACGCTTAAATGAACAAACCATAAGTAACAAGTCTAAACAACAACAAATAGATGAATATTTAGATGCTTCAAGCAAAGGTTGTTATTTAAACAATGCAGTGATAAAAATTTTAAGAGAATTTTTTATTACTCAAAAAAATAATTATGACTTAGCGGCATTTTGTATTATGCCTAATCATATTCATATTTTATTTAAACAAACTAAAGATTTAGCACAAACAGTTAAGCACTTAAAAGGTGCAAGTAGTGCATTGGTTAATAAGACACTTAGCAACACAGGCAGTTTATGGGCAAAAGGCTATTATGATAAAGTTATAAGAGACAATAAGCATTTTATTAAAACTTATGAATACATTAAGCATAATCCTATTAAGGCTAATTTAGCAGATTATCAACATAGGTTTTATGGTATTTATGAGGACGAAGATAATCGGAAAGGCGATTTCAAATAATTAGGGTCAGAGTGCGGTTCCCCCATTTCCAAAAGAAAATACTATTTGGAAAGGCGATTTCAGTCCCTCATATCCACCAATAAATGCAAGAATAGATGCGACTGAAGTCGCATCTAAACAGAGGGCAGAGAGGCAGAAAACAGAGAACAGAACAGAGCAGCGCTATTAGAACTGTTTGTGTATTTTTTGTGCCATATCGTCTGTTTAGCACCACAATGGCAGGCTTCGCGCGGTAGGGCTGGGTAGAGTGTGCCTCAACTCGAGATCTCGAAGGCCATCCACTAAGACCCCACCCTATATAGTTTATCAAAATCGGGCTTCGCCCTATCGCCTGAAAGGCGATTTTTGCCACTTATAAATTGAGGATTAGGATGCCACTAGATTTGTTTGTGCTGTTGGTAAGGCGACTTCAGTCGCCTCATATCTACCAGAAAAGGAGATTTTAGTCAAAGCATAGATGCGACTGAAGTCGCATTACCAAAAGAAAATGCTATCTGGAAAGGCAATTTCAATTGCCTCATATCCACCAGTAAATGCAAGCATAGATGCGACTGAAGTCGCATTACCAAAAGAAAAATACTATCTGGGAAGGGGATTTCAATCGGCTTATATCCACTAGAAAAGGGGATTTTAGTCCAAGCATAGATGCGACTGAAGTCGCATTACCAAAAGAAAAATACTATCTGGAAAGGCGGTTTCAATCGGCTTATATCCACCAGAAAAGGGGATTTTAGTCCAAGCATAGATGCGACTGAAGTCGCATTACCAAAAGAAAAATGCTATCTGGTAATGCGACTTCAGTCGCATCTATGGCATCCTAATCCTCAAGGTGATCAAATCTAATTTTTAGAGGGCTTGCTTCTAAAAAAAAGCACAGCGTGGCAACGGGTGGTTATGTTTTGTTTCTAACTCCGCTTGGGACATGTCCGGTGGAGACATATTGTGAGGCGGATTGGCAGTGTTGGTGTTGGTCGTCGAAGAAAATATCGGCGCCAAATTGTTTTAAGAAAATGCCTTTGTCTAAGCCGCCTAAGAAGAATGATTCGTCGATGCGGATGCCCCATTGGCGCATGGTGTGGATGACGCGTTTGTGTGAGGGGGCGCTGCGGGCTGTTACTAAGGCGGTTCTAATTGGGTTGTTGGTTTCGCAAAATGAGGATTGGATTTTATGTAGTGATTTTACAAAGCGTTTGAAGGGTCCGGCTTTGAGCTCTACATTAGCAGCAGTGCGTTCATTTTCTACAAATGCCTCAATGCCTTTTTCTTGGTAGATTTTTTCTGATTCGTCTGAGAAGATGACAGCATCGCCATCAAAGGCAATGCGTAACTGTGTTGGGTGTGTATTTTGCGAACTGCTACCAACAATCGATGCTGCGGCAAAACCTAATTGCAATGATTTTTGCACATCTTTGTAGTTGCTAGAGAGGAATAGGTCTGCTTCAAATGCACCGACTAAGTTATGCGTGCTTTCGCCGCGGGTGAAGGCGGCGCGGCAGATGTTTAATCCATAATGCTCGATTGAGTTAAAAATTCGCAAACCAGTATCAGCGCTATTGCGTGATAGTAGAATGACATCGATTGGGTTTTTTTCGGTGTTGAGTGCTAATAGTTTTTTCACCAGAGAAAATCCCACGCCCGGTTGCAAGACAAGATTTTCATTTTCTTGTTGGTGTTGGGCATAGGCTTTGACACCGTGCTGTTTGTAGATTTGGTGCGATTTGTCAAGGTCAAATAAGGCGCGTGAGGAGATGGCAATTACCAATTTATCTTTGCTATTTGGTGGTTTTTTTGGATTTTGCTGTTTGCTGGTTATAGCCATTGCGTTTGATATTCTAATTTGCCGTTATCGTGCAACATATAATGATTAAAGCCAATTTTGTTTTTATGGTCAAATTGTAATGCAGTTGATGGGCATGAGATAATTTTTAAATTGTGTTGCTTAAATTCTGCGGCCTGATGTGCATGACCAAATAATACTGCTTGTATTTTAGGGTATTTACTTAGCAGTGCAAACAGTTCTTCTGGATTTTCTAAGGACAAGGCATCATCCCAGCTGCTGTTCATCGGCACAATTGGGTGGTGCAAAACTAACAGATTGTATTTAGCGCTTGATTGTTGCAATAATTTATCTAATTTGCCCAGTGCCGCTTGGCTGATATAACCACTGGTTTGGTTCGGGCGCACAGAATCAACTGAGATAACTTCCCAGTTGCCTAAACTAAAACGCTCAAATAGCTGTGTGCCGAATATAGCTTTTAGATTGGCTTGATTGTCATGATTGCCAGCAATTACAAATAGTTGTGCTTGAATGGGCGCCAGCATTTGTTTTAAAGTTTGATAAGAGCTAAGGCTGCCGTTGTGGGTTAAATCACCACTAATTAGCAGTGCATCAGCGCTAATCGATGTGATTTTATCAATAATTCTTGTTAGATTATTATGTGCATCAAGCCCAGCAGATTGTGGATTATTGTCAATATGACAATCGCTGATTTGAATTAGAGTATTCATACCGTGCTAACAAAACTAACTTGATTACTAACGCCAGTGAACAGCTCGTAACTGATGGTATTGCTATAATCTGCCACGGTTTCAACACGCAGTTGTTGATGGCCCCATAAAATCGCCAGATCGCCAACATTGGCTTTGAGATTGCCAATATCAACACAAATTAGACTCATACAAACACGACCAACCAACGAGCATAAACTGCCGTTGATAAGCACTGGCGTGCCAGTTTTGGCATGGCGAGGGTAGCCATCAGAATAGCCAATGCCGATAATGGCAATGGTGGTTTTATGCGGTGCACTCCAAGTAGCGCCATAACTAACTGTATCACCTGCTTGCAGGGTTTTAATTGATAAAATTGGGGCATACAGTTGCATAACTGGTTTGAGTTGTTCGGCGGCTGTGTTGTCGGCAAAAGGCGATGCACCATAGAGCATAATGCCGGGGCGAACAAAATCAAATAATGCCATTTTGCTAAGAATTGCAGCTGAATTTGCCATACAGCGTTTATTGGCGTTGTTGGCGAGTTGTTCAAAGCGTTTGAGCTGGGTGCGGTTGAGGGGATGGTTAATTTCGTCAGCACAAGCAAAGTGGCTCATAGTTGATACAATATTAATTAATCGATTGTTTTGAAATTTGCATAAAGATTGATTATATTGTTGTGCAGATAGCCCTAAGCGGTGCATTCCAGTTTCAATTTTTATCCATATATTGGTAGTTTGTTTAGTGTTTTGTATAATAGTAATTTGAGTGCTATCATGCACAACAATATGGCAATTTAGGCTGATTGCTTGTTGTAATTGTGATTTTGAATAAACGCCTGATAAAAGCACGATAGGTTTTGTAGTTATTTGGCGTAGTTTAGCCGCCTCTACCAGATTATTAACTGCCAATAAGTCTGCGGCGTTGATAATTGGGCTAATCAAGTCAAGATGATGGCCGTAGGCATCGGCCTTTACCATAGCCATAATTTTTGCTTGCGGCGCATACTTTTTAACAACTGATAGGTTGTGTATTAGTGCAGATTGTGAAATTGAGGCAACAGCGTGCATTTTTGTTTTAGTTAAACAAGTTTAAAATGGTTCTTGCTCAAAATTACTCATATTATTTAGATAAGCGGCATTCATTTGCTCATCGCTTATTGCTTGGGTTTGTCCGTCATTTGCTAAATTTTCAAAACGGGCATATTGACCATTGAAAGCCAGTTTGATGCTGCCGGTTGGGCCGTTTCTGTGTTTGGCAATTTTTAAATCTGCTTTGCCAACCTCTTCTGGATTGGAATATCCGTCATCATGATATTGTTCATCACGGTAGATAAAGCCAATAATATCAGCATCTTGTTCAATCGAGCCTGATTCGCGTAAATCAGCCATATGTGGCATACGACCTTTGTTTGCCTTAGGTCGAGATTCAACGCCACGATTAAGCTGAGATAATGCCATTACCGGCACAGCTATTTCTTTAGCCAGCGCTTTTAATGAACGAGATATTTCTGATATTTCTTGCACTCGGTTTTCACTCTTGCCATAGACGCTCATCAGTTGTAAATAATCAACCATAATCAGTGCAAGCTGTGGATGTTTTCTTTTTAATCGGCGGCATTTTGCACGAATTTCTGTTGGGGTAATGCTTGGAGTTTCGTCAATCAAAATAATATTTTCTTCTAAGGCTCTAACAGCGTGGTTAAAGCTATTCCAATCAGTTTCAGTCATTGAACCATCACGCAGTTTTGTGCCGCTAATATGCCCGAATGATGAAATCATTCTCAGCACTAATTGCTCAGTTGGCATTTCTAAACTGAATACCGCTACTGGTTTTGGTTTGGTGCTGCTAATGGCAACATGCTCAATAATGTTCATAGCAAACGCGGTTTTGCCCATACTCGGGCGACCTGCAATAATCACTAAATCGCCATTTTGCAAGCCTGAGGTGATTTTATCAAGCTCTTCAAAACCTGTTTCTAAGCCAGTAATGCCAGGTGTTTCCTGCATTTCATGGACACGATTAACCACATCTTTAATAATATCTTTAACATTCACCACATCTTGTTTTCCGCGTGAGACTTGTTCGGCAATTTCAAATATTTTCTTTTCAGATAAATCAATCAACTCTTGCAATTCAATGTTTTTTGGTTGATAAGCAATATCAGCAATTTGATGGCTAACGCTAATCAGTTGGCGATAAACCGAAAGCTCACGCACATGTTTTGCATAGCTTTGAATATTTGAAATACTGGGGGTGTTTTGTGCAATTTGTGCTAAATAGACAAAGCCGCCAATGGTTTCTTCGTTGTTATTTTTTTTAACTTGTTCTTTAACGGTGAGTATATCCGCAGGTTGGTCGTGTTCTAAAAGTAGGTTGATGGCGTTAAAAATAATGCGATGTGGCACATGGTAAAAATCATTTTCAATCAGAATATCGCCGACTTGCTCCCAGGCTTCGTTATGTAACAACAAGCCACCGAGCACAGATTGCTCTGATTCAAGTGAATTTGGCGCTGTATTAACATTTTTGAGCTCTGTAGACATTGTTAAAAATAAGAAAAACCGCTGTTAGAAGTTTTTAATTTTAACTTAGAATTGAGCATCATTGTTGCTCTGAAGCTTCGACTATAACTTTTATTTCAACACTAATATCAGTGGATAGGACTACATTAACAGTGTATTCACCGACATAGTGAATTGCCTCAGGCATATCTATATCGCGTTTTTCAACTTCATGGCCGTTGGCAGTTAAGTTAGCAACAATATCAGCTCTGCCCACAGAACCAAATAGTTTGCCTTCATCACTAGCATGGGCTTTAATGTTGCAAACTGCGTTACTCATTGCTAACTGTTTGGCTTGTGCTTGTTCGATTGCTGCTAACTGTTTGGCTTCTAATTGTGCTTTAATGGTTTCAAATTCTGCCATGTTAGCGGCCGTTGCTGGCTTGGCTTTGCCGCTGGGAATCAGAAAATTACGCGCATAGCCAGATTTGACCTTAGCTAAGTCGCCTAATTTGCCTAATTTACCAATTTTTTCTAATAAAATTATTTGCATAATTAGCTCCTATTTCTGGTGTTTGTCGGTGTAAGGAATCAATGCTAAGAATCTAGCGCGTTTGATTGCAGTGGTGAGCTGGCGTTGGAATTTAGCACTGGTGCCGGTCATTCTTGATGGGGTAATTTTGCCGCTTTCATCAATATTTTTTAATAAGGTATCAACATCTTTGTAATCAATTTCTTTAACGCCTGCTGCACTAAAACGACAAAAAGTGTTGATTTTAATTTGCGCTCTGCGTTTTCTTTTTACTTGTTTAGCCATGATAATCTCCTAATCTTTGTCTTTATTTATCAGCATAATTGAAGGCCCGGTAATTGCTGATTTTTTAGCAATAATAAGGTTTCTAAGAACGGCATCGTTAAAACGGAAATTATAATTCAGCTTATCAAGTGTGTTTTGATTGCACTCAATATTCATCATTAGATAATGCGCTTTATAAATTTTGTTGATTGGGTAGGCTAATTGTTTGCGCCCCCAGTCTTCTTGGCGGTGGATTTTACCACCTTCAGCGGTGATTATTTGTTTGTATTTATCAATCATTGTATCCACCTGAGATGACTGGTCGGGATGCACAATGAGGGTCAGTTCATAGTGTTTCATTTGTTGTTTCTCCTTACGGTTAAAAAGTAAGGCTTTAGCGGCCTTAAAAAATAGTTTGTCCTAACAAAAGCTAAGCAAACAAGGAAGTGCGTATTTTATACTATGTTGAGCTGTGGTTTGTTAAAATTACACATTTTTATAAACAATCAATAATAATGAAATGGCTGAGGCGTTTAGCACTGCTTAGTGTTGTGTTTTTTGCGGTGTATTTGAATCACCTTAATAATTTGGTTAAGGATGAATTTTTAGCTCCGCTTGATGCCACATATTCAGATTTGCCTTTGTCTGAATATCCTAAAATGTTAGTTAATATGCTACTGTTAACAGAAGACCAATCATTTTTTAAGCACCGAGGCGTGGATTTTAAAGAAATTATTTTTGTGCTACGCGATACTATATGGTTTGATAAACCGCTACGAGGTGCAAGCACTATTACTCAGCAGTTGATTAAAAACAGTTTGTTGAATAGAGAGCAAACGCTAAAACGCAAACTGAATGAGGTGCTTATGGCGTTGTTGTTGGAATATTCGAGCGACAAGGAATTTATTCTTAGGCGTTATATGAATAGTGTCTATCTGGGTCAGCAGGGCGGCGCGGCAGTGTATGGTTTTGCACAAGCAGCGCAATTTTATTTTCAAAAACCGCTTAAATTATTGTCAATAGATGAAACGGCAACTTTGGTGGCGTTGGTGAAAGGGCCTTCGTTTTATCATCCTATTAAACACCCGCGGCGATTGGCAAAACGCAGACAATTAGTTTTATCGTTATTTAATAAATACAGAAAAATAGTAGAATGAGAGCTTTACTTGCCATTGATACTTGCACTGAGGTTTGCTCGGTTAGCCTTTATAGCGCTGGAGTCAAAATTAATCGCTTGCTAAAAGATGTTGCAAAAAGCTCAAGCCTAATTTTGCCTTTGTGTGATGAGGTATTTGCTGAGGCGAATATTGGAGTTGCTGAATTAGATTGCATTATTTATACCAAAGGTCCAGGTGCATTTACTGGTGTTAGAATGTGTGTGGCAGTGGTGCAAGGTATGGCATTTGCACATGATATTCCCACTTTGGGTTTTTCAACGCTTGAGGTGCTTGGCTTTGGTGCGGCAAAAAAATACCACGGCAAGCCTATTGCCGTAGCACTTGATGCGCGTATGGGTGAAGTGTATTGGGGTGTTTATCAACAGCAAAAATTATCCAATGAAAGTTTGAGAAAGCCAAATACTCTGGATTTGCTTGGGCAAGATTTTATTGGTGTAGGTAGCGGCTGGGGCCCTTATCAAGGCGAGCTTTGCCAGCAAACTGGGGTTGATTATTACCAAGCAGATTTTTACCCAGAAGCACAAAATTTGATTGATTTATATTTAAACCATATTCAGCAACAAGGCGATTTTGATAATAAATTAGCCTTGCCGACTTATTTGCGTAATAATGTTGCACAAAAATCGTTAAAATGATTACTAATTTTCAACACTTATACTTGTTTAACTATGTGGAAATGGATTCAGGCGTTTGCCTCGCCGCAAATTTTTTACCGAATTAGTGAAAAACTCATTGCTTGGTTTTTATACCCTTTTATCGCCCTAACTTTGCTGGGCTTGTATTGGGCTTTGGTGGTGGCGCCGATTGATTATCAGCAGGGCGATAGTTATCGCATTATGTTTATTCATGTGCCTGCCGCTTGGATGAGTATGTTTGTGTATTTGCTGATGGCTATTGCTGGAGGGATTGGTCTTATTTGGCGGATTAAGCTTGCCTATGTGGTAGCAAAAGTATCAGCGCCGATTGGTGCAGCCTTTACATTTTTAGCATTAGCAACTGGTGCAGTTTGGGGTAAGCCGATGTGGGGCACTTGGTGGGCATGGGATGCGCGTTTGACTTCTGAGCTGATTTTGTTATTTTTATATTTGGCATATATATCACTTCACAATGCCTTTGACAATCCACAAACCGCTGCTAAGGCAAGCGCTATTTTGGCGATTGTGGGCTTGGTTAATTTGCCGATTATTCATTATTCAGTGCAATGGTGGAATACGCTACATCAGGGCGCTTCAATTGGCGTTAATAAAGTAGCAATTCTTGATGCGGATATGCTGATTGCTTTGTCGCTAATGGGTATGGCGTTTAAATTTTTATATGGCGCACTTATGCTGATGCGTGCCAGAGATGAAGTTTTGCTTACAGAGCAAAACAGCCGCTGGGTTAGGGCGGTGATTATGGAGGGCGGGAAATGACACTGGCCGAGTATTTTTCTTTTTTACCGTTTGGTAAATATGCGTTTTATGTTTGGTTTTCCTATTTGCTGGCGTTTATAACAATTGCTATTTTATTTATTCGCACTTGGGCTATTCATAAAAACATCATTAAACAATTAACTATTAAATATCAGAGGAATAATGACTAAAAGACAAAACAGAATGATATTGGTGGCTTTATTGTTAGCAGGCGTGAGTTTGGCTGGTTATTTTGGCATTAAAGCATTTAATCAAAATTTGCTGTATTTTTTTTCACCCACAGATGTGTTTGAAGGCAAGGCGCCGATTGGTAAAAGTTTCCGCTTAGGCGGTATGGTAGTGAAAGGCTCTGTCAAGCGCGATGACTTGAAAGTTGATTTTGATCTAACTGATAATCTTAAAACTTTTAGTGTTAAATACCAGGGCATCTTGCCAGATTTGTTTAAAGAAGGGCAGGGCGTTGTTACCACCGGCTCGTTAGTTAATGGCACATTTATGGCAACTGAGGTGCTGGCAAAACACGATGAAAACTATATGCCACCTGAGGTAGCTGCGGCACTAAAAAAATCTAAAGATGCTTTAAATAAAAAATAATGGCAAAATTTATACCTTTAATTTTATTTATTATTTTGGCGTATTTTTTATTAGACGGGTTAGGGCGTGATAATAAAAAATTACCCTCACCCTTAATCGGTAAAAATTTCCCAAATTTGCAAGTAGAAGATTTTTATAGTGGTGAAAAATATTTTATTCAGGATAAATTGAAAAATAAAATATCCTTAGTAAATGTTTGGGCATCTTGGTGTAGCACTTGCCATATTGAACACGCAATGCTTAATAAAATTGCCAAAACCCAAAAAGTCCAGATGATTGGCATCAACTACAAAGATAATACTATGTTCAGCGCCCCTTTGAGGGCTAAAAAAAATCAACAATGCTCTTATAAAAATCGTGATGACACTAAATTTGGCGATTGTTTTTTGACGATGCGTGGCAATCCGTTTAATCTTGTTATCTTTGATGCACTTGGTAAATTAGGCTTAGAGTTAGGGGTGTATCGCTTGCCAGAGACTTTTTTGGTTGATAATAAAGGTGTGATTATTTTTAAACATTTAGGCGAAATAACTCCGCGTATTTGGCAGGAAAAATTTACTCCTTTGATATAAAAAACCTCATTTAAAGTATTTATTTTTTAAAATCCTATTGACATAAAGTTTTTTTGCTGGATAATTTAACAAAAGTTTAGTAAAACAGCTTTTTTATTTTCACCAAAATAATAACATTTAACACAAGGTATATTACTATGAATAAATCAGATTTAGTTACAACAATTGCAGATACTTCAGGCTTAACAAAGGCAGAGGCAGCTCGTGTATTAGAGGCAATAATAGACGCAATCACAGCCGCATTAGCAAGCGGTGATAATGTGGCAATCACCAACTTTGGTAACTTTTTAGTAAGAGATCGTGTAGAACGCACTGGTCGCAATCCACAAACAGGCGGGCCGATTCAAATCGCAGCTTCTAAACTGCCAGTGTTCAAAGCAAGAAAACTACTTAAAGAATTAGTTAATAAATAATTTATTTGAGTATAATATGCTCGGTGTTTAGTTAGGCACTGGGCATATTTTTTTGGGCGCTTAGCTCAGTTGGGAGAGCATCGCCCTTACAAGGCGAGGGTCACAAGTTCAAGTCTTGTAGCGCCCACCAAAATTGGGGTGGTAGTTCAGTTGGTTAGAATGCCTGCCTGTCACGCAGGAGGTCGCGGGTTCAAATCCCGTCCACCCCGCCATTATTTGTTTAACTTTAATATATATATTCCTAAGTTGTAGATTGAGAATGACTCAATCAAGGGCAAAATTTGTGCAAATCATCAACTATTTCCTTTTGTAATTTGACCTTATGTTGTTGGGCAAATGCAAATGCCTGTTTGGCTTTTTTGCATTGTTTTAATAAGGCTAATATACGTATTTTCCCATTATGGGCATTAGTATAATTAGGATTAATTTTAATAGTTTGATTAAAACTATCTAAAGCTTGCTGATATTTTTTCTGCCTAAGATATGACACACTTTTATTGTAAATAGCTTCAATTTCTTTAGGGTTGATATTAATCGCCTTATCAAAATACACCCGTGCTTGTTGATATTTTTTTAAATCCAATAAAGAAGCACCTGTATTATTAAAATTTGCAACTAAATTACTGCGCGCGTAATTTGGTGTTACTTCATAATTCATACTATGCGACCATAATTTAATAGGGTTTTGCCAAATTGGAATTTGTCTAAATGCCGATAAAACGGTAAAAATTAGTAAAACACCAAACAATAAAACCTGCCAATATTTTCTATCTGCTAAATTAGCAACGGCTAAGGCAACACCAATCATAGCAAAATAAACATACCTATCTGCCACTAAAGAAAATTTTTGAAAAGAAAAATCAACAAAGCCCGAAGTAGTGAAAAACCCAGTAATAAATAGCACGGCAGCAAATACAAATATTGGATGAGTTTTGCGCCCCAGCCACAGTAAATAACCCAAAGCCAAAGGCACTAATGCCAATGGATAAAACCACCATTGCACGCTAATAAATTTAGGTGAAAGCGTATAAGAAGTGCCCAAATGGTATGGATAAACAATCTTATACAAATAAAAAACAATGCTATCAAGCCAAGCAAATGGGCGTTGCCAAAAGGCTATCGCATATTCAGATGTATGAATATTAAATTTGGATTGAACTGAGTGGGCAACAATAATACCAATCAAAGCAATTAATGCAAAAGGCAGGGTTTTCTGAATATTTTTAGCTATTTTAAAATCATAATGAAAATAATTAAGCAAAAATACAAAAGGCACTAATACAACCGCTGAGGGCTTGCTTAATATCGCCAAAATAAAAAATATCAATGCTAAATAAGATAAATTTGCTTGGTTTTTAAGATAATAATAGCAAGACAATAAAGCAAATAGCGTTGCTAAAACAGATCTAAACTCACTAACAAAAGCCACTACTTCTGTTTGAATTGGATGCAATAAGAAAAATAAAACACCAATCAACACCGCCCATTTATTAACTACAAACTGCTTGAGAATAGTAAAAACCAACAAACCATTAACAATATGCACCATAACATTACTTAGATGTAGCACACTATTAAGCGGCAAGGATAGCAGTTCAGCAATGGATTTCAGCAAGCCCCACAGTAGGTAGGTGATGGGAATATACATACCAAAAAACTGCTGGGTAAAAATCTTAGTAAAACTTGCCCATGAAGGATTTTGTAAAAACGGATTTTTAAAATGTCCTATGATTGAATTACCATTATCATCCCAAACAAACTCAAAATTGTAAACTTGTAGATAAATTAACAACGGCAAAATAACCAGCAAAGCAGTAATTATTCGATAATCAGCACTAAATAAATCACTAAATTTAAAGCTTAGTGCTACTGGTTTTTTACTGTTTTTTGAGCGTTTTTTTCTTTTCATTTTTAAGGATTTTATTTAAAGAAAGAAGGCAAGGCTTTCTTAATCTTTAATCCTAAGAGCCAAACAATTAAAATAGAAATTAAAAACCATAACGATAATGATAGCCAATTTAGTGCTTTTTGATAGTTAGGCAGATTAAATTGATAAGGCTTATAATGCAAAAAATCATCTAATTGTTGTTTTTGAGATGCCAAAAAATGATCGCCAGCCTTACAATTATTTGCTTCTGGAAAAGTATAACAAGCTGGATTTTTGAAGTTATATTCGCCATTATTCAACTGTTTAACTTTGCCAACCTTTAATTTTTCTATCTGTGGAAATACTTCAAGTCTATAACCAAACAGCGGCTCATTACAACTTATTTTCGATGCGCCATAAACAATTTGTGCTTCATCATATATGATCTGTCCTTGCTTGCCGCCTAACTGTATCTGCTCTGCGGCATAGGTAACAGGCACAATTGAAGCCTTGCCAGCTTTAATTGCCTGATGATTAGCGATGATGATTTTATCTGATTTATATACTTGCTGATAATAATAAGATTTATCAACATAATTTTTTTGACCCAATGCTACGAGCAAACACGCTAACACCATTAGCCATTGTTGTTTGCTGCTGATTTGCCATTTGTTTAGTGGCAATGCCGCTAATAAAATAACAATGGGTATATAAATACTATACCAACGAAACAAAGAATAACTATTTTTAATAATTGGTATTTGCTTTAAAAAAGCATTCCATTCTGGCGTATAGTAATTGACAAAAATAGGCACTAATAACAAAGCAATTAAGACAATGCTTAAACTTTTGTGTTGTAATAAACTGCTTTTAATTGCAGAAAACTTAAACAATAAACCAGCACAAATAAGCACTAATGGCACAATTGAAACACCCATTTCAAATTCATGTCTTCTTATGTAGTGATAGTCATAAATTTTAATGAATTCTTTTGTATATTCAAGAGTTGGCACACTAAAAAATAATGCCTTAATCGGCAACCAAACAGCATAAAATAACGGCTCTGCGCCTACTAAAGGATATAAATCTCTCGGCAGGTTTGACAAGGTTGCCAATGCCATTGATAATTTAGCGGCAGATAACAACAAAACTATGATAATAAATAACCCTAGCCGTAGGTATATTTTTCCAAGCTCTATGCCAAAAAGTTTAGCGATAATCAATATGATAATAATCGAAATAAACATTGGGATTAATAAATGTATCCCGCCTGCATAAAATATAGAAGCAAAAACAGCTGCTGCTAATGCACTGCTAATTAAATGTTCTTTTAAGTTGCCATCTTTTTGCCAAAATAGCAATAACACCACCCAAGGTAGCACTGTAAAAGTGTGGAAACTGAAATGCCCAATAATTATTCGATAGGTAAAATAGTCATTTAACAAAAACAATCCAGCACCTAAAAAACTAATAGCAACAGATAATTTAAAAACTCGCTTGAGTAAAAGGTAAAAACCGCTAAACCCAATAATTGAGAATACAAATATGCTCCATTTAACTGCTGCTAATGGATTGAGCACAAAAGTTAAAAATTGTGGCAGAGAAAAGTAGGCGTTTTGAGGTCCGGTAAAAAACACATTACCCGCACAATAAGCGGGTGTGAAGTAAGGTATAGACCACAAACCATTAGTTTCAAACCAATAATGCCCAGCCAATAACCGCATCATAACATAACGATAATCATGCCCCAAAGCGCCATTTTGGTTAGGAAAAAAATCAGCCCAAAATAAATAATAAGCAACAACCAACAAACTAAACAATAGCCAAAAAATACGGTTATCACTGCTAAATAAATCACTAAATTTAAAGTTTAGTGCTGCTGCTTGTTTTTTTGATTTTTTTCTTTTCATTTTAAAGATTTTACTTAAAAAACAAGCCAATTACTAAATAACTAACTATGCGGTATTTTGCATAACAACTTAACCATGCTAAGATTAAAAATAGGGGAAGTGCATAGCATCCCTCTTATTCAATTTTTTTATCAGTAACCACTATAGGAGTTTTATTCTTCAGATAAAGGCGCATATTTCTTTGTTTCCTAAGTCGTTCTTTGGAAAAATTTGCACTATAATGCCTAATTTGCATATCGCTTAGCGACCATAACCTGTGGCGGTATTTCTGATTATCAATGTTCATATTGTCTTTAAAATTCCAAGCAACTACATTATACGACCATGCACCAATAAATTGCACCATAACACCATACACTAAGAGTGTCAAAAATATAGTTTTCAAATATCGAACACGCCATACTTTCTCAATAAAAGGTGCCATAAATAGTGCTAATAACACCCCAATATCTACAATAGGACGAGGACCAAATGTCCACCCACCCCACCAATCAAACCACTTTGCTTGTAATAAAAACAGCAAAAGGGTAGCAATTTGCAACGCAATTAATAAAGAAAAGCGCTGTGTATCACGCCAAGCAAGTGCTGCACCCATCACTCCAAATAACAGCAATGCTGGAGAATAAAATAATAGCCCACGCGATGGACTAAACAATAACCCATTTATACCTTCTATTAATGATGTCTGCCATAACTCTGGGCTACCAGTTTTTTGTAATGCTATCGCTTGCCCAGCGATATGTTGCCCAGTGAGTAAAGCATCACCAAAATAATACCAATTATAAGAAAGTAATATCAGTGCAAAAGGCAAACCTCCAAGCACATATCTAAGTAGTTGTGGCGAAATTCGGCGTGTTATAATCAATAAATATACGCCAATGACTAAAGCTATAATAATACCAGTTGGACGACATAATGAAGCCATACCAAAAGCAGCGCCAGCATAAATAGAGAAATTTTTTCGCTCACTCACACCCAATAAAAACCAAACACCTAAGATAATAAAAAAAGTAAATGGTGTTTGCTGCCACAACGCTTGTGAGCTAATGCTCCACGCCCCACTTGCTAAGGCATAAGATAGAGTGCCAATTAAAGCTGGAGTTGCTGATACGAAACGACATAGACTCAAAAATAGCAACATTGCACTCAGAGCCGTCAACATTGCTGCTGTGAACTTTGCGCCATACCACCATAATTTATGGTTACTACTAATATCAACAAATAAATTAATAGTAGCATATATGGGCACCAATACTACTGACGCACCAACACCAAAAGTGCTAACAAAAGTATCAGTATGGCGTGATTTCACCAAATAATAAGGTTTACGAGCTTTTAATTGCCCTTGTTGGTATAGTTTTTTACTATTTTTATCCCAGTTAGGTAGGCGCACCTTTTTAGGCTTTTTATCTGGCAGGTAATAGTACCAAGAAAACGCCCATGGCGCAGTACTCGGTGTTACTGTAAACGAGCCATGTTTTACAAAACTAACTGCTGACAACATATTGCTACGCTGATCACCGCCAGGCAAAAAATCACCATTAGCAATATAAATAGAAAAACAGCCAATAAACAACCAAATAGCCATGCACTTATTTACAGAATTAGATTTACTACAAGCCTGTTTTAGTATTTTCATTGTTTTAATAAGGTGAATAAATTAGTAGTGGCAAAATAATTAATAAAACTGTAATTATTCGATAATCAGCACTAAATAAATCACTAAATTTAAAGTTTAGTGCTACTGCTTGTTTTTTTGATTTTTTTCTTTTCATTTTTAAGGATTTTACTTAAAAATCAAGGGCAAAATTTGTGCAAATCTTTAGCTACTGACTCTTTCAATTTGACTTTATGTTGTTGGGCAAAAACCGCTGCTTGTTTGGCTTTTTTGCATTGTTTTATAATAATAAGTGCATCAATATTTGCATTGTGTGCCTGAGAATTGCTGGTATCGATTTGCACTGAACGACCAAGTGCTATTGAGGCTTGTTGATGTTGTTTTAATACCAACAAAGAAATGCCTTTGTTATAAAAAGCTTTTGCCAATTTTTCAGTGTGCTTTTTTGGAAAAAGTTTTATTGCTTTATCAAAATGTTGTATCGCTTGCTTGTATTTATTGGCATTGTAAAATATATTCCCTTGATTATAAAAATACACAGCTAAATTCAAATGTGCATATTGTGGCGTAAACTCATAACTAACGCTATTCGATCATAATGTAAATTTATTTTGCCACACAGGAATTTGCCTAAATGCTGACAATAATGTAAAAATTAACAAAACACTTAGTAATCCAACACGCCAATATTTTCTATCTGCCATACTCGAAACCGCTAAGGCCGTGCCAATCATAGCAAGATAAATATACCTATCTGTTACTAATGAATACTTTTGAAAAAAGAAATCAACAAAACCAGAAGTTGTGAAAAACCCAGCAATAAATAACGCAGCAGCAAACACCAACAAAGGTTGAGTTTTACGCCTCAGCCACAGTAAATAGCCCAAAGCAAAAGGCACTAAAGCCAAAGGATAAAACCACCACTGCACGCTAATAAATTTTGGTGAAAGTGTATAAGATGCACTCAAATGGTAAGGATAAATTATTTTGTAAAGATAAAAAACAATACTATCTAACCATGCAAAGGGGCGTTGCCAAAAATCCAGTGTATATTGTGCAAAATTAGTATTAGCGCTAAATTGTGCCGAGCCGGTAATCAACACAAAAACCAAAGCAATCAGTGCAAAAGGCAAGATTTTTTCAATATTTTTGCCTAATTTAAAGCCATAATGAAAATAATTAAGCAAAAACACAAAAGGCACTAACACAACCGCTGAAGGCTTACTTAATACCGCCAAAACAAAAAATATTAATGATAAATAGGATAAGTTTGCTTGGTTTTTAAGATAATAATAGCAAGATAATAAAGCAAATAATGCGGCTAAAACAGACCTAAACTCACTAACAAAAGCCACCGCCTCAACTTGAATCGGATGCAATAGAAAAAATCCCACACCAATCAAAACCGCCCATTTATTAACCACAAACTGCTTTAGAATAGTAAAAACCAGCAATCCATTGACAATATGCACTACAACATTGCCCAAATGCAAAACACTATTAACAGGCAAGGATAACAGTTCAGCAAATGCTTTGAGTATGCCCAACAGCGAGTAACTGACGGGAATATACATACCAAAATAAGGTTGAGTAAAAAGCTGAGTAAAACTTGCCCATGAAGGATATTCAACAAAAGGATTATGTAAATGACCCCCTCCAGAAATACTAATATCATCCCAAACAAATTCAAAATCATAAACTTGTGCATAAATTAGTAGCGGCAAAATAATTAGCAGTGCAGTAATTATTCGATAATCACTGCTAAATAAATCACTAAATTGAAAGTTTAGTGCTGTTGCTTGTTTTTTTGATTTTTTTCTTTTCATTTTTGATATTTTACTTAAAAAAATAGCCTCAATAAGCAGGCTATTTTAATTAAGTCCCCAACATACAGCAGCATTATCTAATTTTAAAGCAAAGATTGATTTAGATAAAGTTATGCAAATTGGCTTTAATTTGCGTTTATAATTATCATTCTTTTTTTTATTCAAATTATTATGTTAGGCTCAATCAGAAAAAAAACCAAAGGCTGGATAGCTTATACAATTATTGGACTAATTATTATTCCTTTTGCTTTATTTGGGATTGCTGAGTATTCGACCGGTGTTGCTAATGTTGTTGTTGCAACTATCGGTGATGATGAAATCTCTAAAAATGAATTTTTATCAAAGTTTGAGCAACAGAAAAGGCGTTTGCAAGAAGAAATGGGCGAAAAATACACCATTGAATTTGATAATAAACTCAAATATTTAACCATTCAGTCGCTTGTAAGACAGAATTTGTTAAATCGATTAGCAGAGGAATTGGGTTATGTTACTACTACTGACGAGTTGCAAGAGATTGTTCAATCAAATGATAATTTTAAGGTAGATGGGAGTTTTTCCTTAGATAGATATAGGCAGTTATTAAGGCTTAATGGCTATAGCGATGTTGCGTATGAAGCCGAGCAATTAACCAAATTAACACAACTGCAAATCAGGCAAAATTTATTAAATTCTGCTTTTATTAGTGCCTCGTCATTAAAACAAATACAAGAACTTAATGAGCAGCAGCGTAAATTTAGCTATGTTCGATTAAATACCAATGATTATATTAAGCAAGTTAAAGTCAAGCAGCAGCATATCCAAGATTTTTATAACGAGAAAAAAGAGTCGTTTTTTGAGCCTGAACAAGTCAAACTTGATTTTGTTGAGCTGTCTTTAGCAGAAATTGCCAAAGATATTGAAGTTAGTGATGAGGCATTGTTCGATTTTTACCAAGAGCAAAAAGAACGCTTTTCCACTGAGGAAGAAAGGCAGGCACAGCATATTTTATTAGCCGAGCAAGCCACAGCAAATAAAGTGTTGGATTTGCTTAATAGCGGCGGTGATTTTACTAAATTAGCAGCTGAATATTCCAAGGACGCTGCTTCCAAAGATAATGCTGGCGATTTAGGTTTTTTTACTCGTGGAGTAATGGTGGCAGAATTTGAAAATAAAGTATTTAGTATGAATCCGGGCGAATTGAGCGATTTGGTTAAATCTGAATTTGGTTATCATATTATCAAACTCAATAAAATCGAGCCAGCTAAGATTAAAAGTTTTGATGAGGCAAAATCTGAGCTGTCGGAATCCTACACCGAACAACAAGCTACCAAAGAATTGTATGGGCTGAGCGAGCAATTAGCAAATTTAGCGTATGAATCCACCTTAGAGGAAGTTGCTAATCAAATGAACTTAAAACTACAAACTACTGAATTTTTTGACCGCGATAATAGCAAAATAAATCAAAAAATGCGCAGTGCTGCCTTTAGTGATGTGGTTTTAAACAAAGGTGAAAATTCGCAAGTGTTGGAATTATCAAAAGACAAAATTGCGGTTGTGCGCTTACAGCAGAAATTGCCACAACGACAAAAGGATTTTGCCGAAGTGCAAGCTGAGATTAAAACCAATTTAATCGCTTTGGCAGCAAAAAAGTTTGTCAATAAAACGGTTAATAATATTGTTACATTGCTTAAAAAAGGTGATGATAATGGGGTTAAACAAATAATGCAGCAGCATAAACTGAAGTGGCAACAGCTCGGTTGGGTTGGTAGAACTGCCAATCAAGCACCAGCTGAGATTATGGCAAAAGTATTTACTTTGCCTAAGCCAAGTGCTGGTAATTCTGTTTATAGTGTAGGCGATATTGATGAAAATTATTCTGTTGCAATTCAACTATCAGGCGTAAAAACAGTGGCAGCCGAAGTGCCTAATCTGGATTTAAAAAATTCCTTATTAAAACTTGAAGCTGATGAAATATTTGATGCTATTTTAACTACCCTACATAAAAATTCAGATTTAAAAATATTTGCCGAACAATTGTGATTGTAGATAAATTCAATTTTTGTTTGTTATCAGTCTGGACCCTTATCATAGAAATTATAACCTGAGTCAACATAGCTAACTTCGCCGGTAATGCCTGAGGCTAAATCTGAGCATAAGAAGGCGGCTACATTGCCCACTTGTTCAGTAGTTACATTGCGTTTAAGTGCAGAGCGCTGTGCTGCATAATCTAATAATTTACCAAAATCCTTAATGCCGCTGGAGGCTAAGGTTTTAATCGGGCCGGCAGACACAGCGTTTACACGAATGCCTTCAGCGCCCATAGCCGCCGCCATATAACGCACATTAGCCTCAAGTGAGGCTTTGGCAACGCCCATAATATTGTAGTTTGGAATGGCACGAATTGCACCCAAATAACTCACTGTCAGTAACGCGGCATTTTTATTCAACATTGGCGCGGCGGCTTTAGCCAAGGCAGTAAAACTATAAGAGCTGATGTCATGTGCGGTGGCAAAATTCTCACGTGTGGTAACTTCAATATAATTACCATCTAAGGCTGCGCGCGGTGCAAAGGCTACTGAATGCACAACAATATCAAAATTGCGCCAATGGGTTTTGAGTGTTGCAAAGGCTTGTTCAATACTTGCGTCAATTGCCACATCGCATTCAATCACAATATTTGAGTTGCAAAGCTCGGCACATTTATCTACGCGTTTTTTCAGTTTTTCAGTTTGATAGCTTAGTGCAATTTCACAACCTTGTTTTGCCATTGCCTCAGCAATCCCCCAAGCAATTGACCTATTTGAGGCAACGCCTATAATCAGTGCCTTTTTTCCAGTTAAAAAACCCATAAATTCTCCAAATAAAAAAAACAGATTATAACCTACACAGCCTATATAATGAGCAACTGTTTTTATTATTGTAGGTTTATTATGCTGAATATGTTATGGGATATGCTGCTCACGCCTTTTCGTGCCTTGCGTTTGCGGTATGTGCCTTTATTATTGGTGTATTTTTCTTATGGTAGCGGTGTTTTTACTGCTATTGCGGAGAATTTCTGGGTAAAAGATTCTCTGTCTATGTCAGCAGCTGATTTGGCTGAATTAGGTATATGGCTGACTGTGCCTTGGACTGTTAAAATGATTTTTGGCTCATTGGTTGATAGTGTTAATATTTTTGGCTCTAACCGAAAATCCTATGTTTATATTGGCGCACTACTGATTACCATTAGTTCATTATTAATGATTGCGGTGGTTGGTGATTATGCGATTGTTGAGGCCTTTCCTAAAAAGACTATTTATATTATTGCCAGTGTGATTGCGGTGGTTGGTTTTGTTATGCAAGATGTGGTAGCAGATACTATGACCACTGAGGTGGTGGACAAAACTCAAAGCCGAGAACAGATCAATCAAGAATTGGCAACTATTCAAGTATTGGCAAGATTATCACTTGGATTTGCTGTATTTTTAACTGGTTGGATTGGCGGTGAATTGGCGGATGTTTTTAAAGATAATCGTGAAATTATATTTATGATTGCCTTGTTTGTGCCGTTGTTATCTATTCTGGGCGTTTTGTTAGTTAAACTTAATCCTGTGGCTATTTCCCCGATTAATCGGCAAGTGCTATTTGGCGGCTTGAGCTTTGCGGTATTTGTTGTGATTATGGGTTATAACGAGGTTCCTTATTCGCAAGAAATTGTTTTTGCTATTTCGCTTGGAGTGGTGCTGTATTTACTCAATGGTTTGATTGCTGATTTGAGTGCTGATGCGATTCGCCATATTAAAATGGCAATGATTATTATCTTTGTATATCGTGCTATGCCTTCGGTTGGTAGCGGACTTACTTGGTGGCAAATCGATGTATTGGGTTTTGATGAATCATTTTTTGCTAAATTAGCAGCGATTGGTGGCGGTATTGCTCTTTTGGGCATGTGGTTTAGTGCCAAATTTATCATTAAACGGGATATTGCTGAGGTGTTGATTTTCTTGACTGTGGTCGGCACAATTTTATCTTTACCAATTTTAGCTATGTATTATGATTTGCACAGTTTGATTGGGGTAGATGCGCGAACAATCGCCGTAGTTGATACCGCATTGGCTTCACCGTTTGACTATATTGCTCAGGTACTGATGCTAACGATGGTAGCAATTTATGCTCCTGAGGGTAAAAAAGGCACCTGGTTTGCACTGATGGCAAGTCTGATGAATATTGCACTTAGCGCTGGTGGATTATTGACCAAATATTTGAATAAAATATTTGTGGTTAGCAGGGAGGTAGTTACTGATGGCGTAGTGGTTACAGCGCAAGATTACAGCGAGTTAGGTAGTTTGTTATGGATTGCGATTATTGTTGGTTTTGTGGTGCCGATTGCGGTTATTTTAAAATTTAATCCTAACAAGGCATAAGTGCAAAGATCTCATAAAAATTATTTTTTATTTACTTTTGGTTTGATTGTAGCCGACCAACTAAGTAAATGGCTGGCTTATAAATACCTAGGCTTAGTATCGTATGATATTACTTCTTTTTTAGCACTAACATTTGCACAAAACTATGGCGCTGCTTTTAGTTTTTTGGCTGATAGTGGCGGCTGGCAGCGTTATTTTCTATCTGCTGTTTCTGCTGTTGCTAGTGTGTTGCTTATTATTTGGATATTTAAAACTAACCCAAACCGTAAACTAAAACTAAATGCTTTGGTGTTAATTCTTGCTGGCGCATTTGGCAATATGATTGATCGTATATTGAATGGTTTTGTGGTTGATTTTATTGATTTGCATTATGGCAGTTTCAATTTTCCAATTTTTAATTTGGCTGATAGTTTTATTTCTATTGGTGTGGTTTTACTTATCTGGTCAGACAAAAAATAATGAGTGATTGCCTGATTATTGGCGGTGGCGTAATCGGTATGATGAGTGCCAGAGCATTGGCAATATCTGGCGCTAAGGTTACTTTATTGGAGCGGGGTGAATGTGGCAAGGAGTCCTCTTGGGCTGGTGGCGGTATTATCAGCCCTTTGTATCCATGGCATTATGACGATTTAACTAATCAACTGAGTTTTGCATCTCAGGCCTTGTATGCAGATTTGTGTGATGATTTATATAATTCTACTGGCATTAATCCGCAATATCAAAAAACTGGCTTGTTAATGATGGATGAGTTTACAACAGATAGGGCGCAAGCGTGGATGCGGCGTTATCAAATTAGTTATAAGTTACAAAGGCAAGGAGCATTATTTGCTCATGTTGCCAACCTTAGAAATCCACGATTATTACAAGCGCTTAAAGCCGATATTATTAGCAAAGGGGTTAGTATTGTTGAACATACAGAGGTTAAAAGTCTAATAACTAAAGCAAAAAAAGTGTTTGGAGCTAGCACCGACAAAGCCGATTTTTTTGCTGATTATGTGATTGCTTGTGCCGGTGCTTGGAGTGGGCAATTATTAGGCTCAAGTAGCGATGTTTTTCCCATTAAGGGACAAATGATTGTTCTGCAAGCTAAAATAGGCGAAGTTAAACATATTATTCTTAATCAGGGTTGTTATATTATTCCCAGAGTTGATGGTAAAATTCTGGTTGGTTCTACCACAGAAAAAGTGGGTTTTAATCGTGATGTTGATGAGCCAACCAAACAGCGTTTATATGCTTTTGCTTGGCAACAGGTGCCAGCACTTAAAAATGCGAAAATCATCCATCATTGGTCAGGCTTTAGACCTGCTAGTCAATCTGGCAGTGTAGTGCTTGGCAGGGACAAAAAATATAATAATTTATTTATTAATACTGGGCATTTTCGTAATGGACTTAATATGGCACCAGCCAGTGCTGAAAAAATCACACAATTAATTGAGAGCTTTGAATAAATATGAATAAGACTTTTTTACTTTTCACCTTAATATGTTTAAGCACTTTGCTTAATGCAAAATTAATCAAAATTTCAAGCACCGGTGCCGCCCTACAAAACAACGCCAACCAATGGAGCTGTGTCTTAGACACTAACAGCAAACTCATTTGGGAAGTTAAGCAAAACAGCAAAGATTTACATAGTAATAATAATACCTACACTTGGTTTGATAATAATTCTGGGGTAGAAGATGGCGAATATAGTTCTAATTGCCATTGGGGCAACACTTGCAATACTATGGCTTTTGTTCAGGCCTTAAATAAAGCCAAGTTGTGCCAATCGTCTAACTGGCGTTTGCCTGATGGGGCTGAGCTTGACTCATTGTTAGTTTATAACGATGACAATCCACTCATCAACATTAAGTATTTTCCCAACACCCAATCGGCACTTTATTGGAGTGCAACTACTGCTGCTGATGCTGATATTGCCATTGCCACGCCTTTTTTCTATGGAGGCACGCGCAGTAATGCTAAGTTGTTTGATTTCTATGTTCGCGGTGTCGCGCCACACTAATGCTAAGTAGAAATATCGATGAAGTTTTGTTTGATACTTATTCGCAAGATATTCCCACTTTTCTAAAAAAAATTTATGCAGCGCGCGCAGTTTCTGAATCACAGCTGTCTTTAAATTTAACTAAGCTACTATCCCCTAATTTTGAGCAGTTAGATGCTGCCTTAAAACTGCTTGAACAGGCATTATTGCTACAAAAACGCATTTTGATTATTGGTGATTTTGATGCCGATGGCGCTACTGCCAGCGTGGTTGCTATAAAATCACTAAGAATGATGGGCGCTCAGCAAGTGGATTTTTTGGTGCCAAACCGTTTTGAACATGGTTATGGGCTGAGTGTAGAGATTGTGAAATTAGCAATCAAACAAAAACAGCCCGATGTTATTATTACGGTTGATAACGGCATTTCTAGTTTTGCTGGCGCTGAGTTGGCTCAAAAATCAGGAATTGAAGTGATTATTACCGACCATCACCTGCCCGGAAAATCCCTGCCAATAGCTAATGCAATTATCAATCCGAACCTTAAAAATTGTAATTTTCCCAGCAAAAATTTAGCTGGCGTGGGCGTGTGTTTTTATCTGTTTTCAGCGCTTAAAACTCACCTACAGCAACAAAATTATTTTGCCAATAACAATATTCCTTCGCCAGATTTACGCAGTGTGTTAGATTTGGTGGCACTTGGCACGGTGGCAGATATGGTTAAACTTGACCAAAATAATCGCATATTGATTGCCGAGGGGATTAAACGCATTCGTCAAAAACAATGCGCGCCGGGGATTTTAGCCTTGCTGCAAGTGTCTAATAAAAAAGTAGAAACTTTGCAGGCTTCCGACTTGGGTTTTTCGGTTGCACCGAGGCTTAATGCGGCTGGCAGATTGAGCGACATATCGCGCGGCATTCGTTGTTTATTGACAAATGACATCAACGATGCCAGACGCTATGCCGCAGAATTAGAAGTCTTTAACCAAAAACGCCGAACTGAACAACAACGCATTCAAACTGAGGCTGAGGCGATTGTCAAAGCGCAAAATGTTAGCGAGGGTAAGTTTGCTATTAGCCTATTTGACCCTTCTTGGCATGAGGGCATTGTCGGTATTGTGGCTGGCAAACTCAAAGAAAGCTACCATTGCCCCTGTGCAGTATTTGCCAAATCAGGAGATTTAGCCGCTGAAAACAGTGCTATGCCAACAGTCCTCAAAGGCTCTATTCGCTCTATTCCAAGCGTGCATATTAAAGATTTACTAGATTTAATTGATCGGCAAAACCCTGGGCTGATTGATAAATTTGGCGGTCATGCGATGGCAGCAGGTTTGAGCATTCCATTAGGGCAATTTGAGACTTTTGCAAGCACTTTTTCAGCAGCCATAAAGCAACACCTAAACGGCAAAATCCCCCCAGTAACACTGCTGACCGATGGCGAATTAACCGCAGCTGATATATCGCTCAATAACGCCCAACGCTTGCTTGATGCCGGGCCCTGGGGTCAGGGCTTTGAGGAGCCTATTTTTATGGGTAATTTTGAGATTATTGAGCAAAAAGTCATCGCCGAAAAACACTTAAAATGCCGCCTGCAACTACTTGGCGATAAATCCATCCACGATGCTATCGCTTTTTTTCAAAACCCCATCAGCAGTAATCAAGCAAAAATAGCCTACAAACTATCCATCAACACCTGGCGCGACAACAATTCATTACAACTAATCATCGAACAAATCCAACAATAAGCAAACTTATTTCAGGCAAAATATCAGTTTTACGAGAAAGTATTATGAATTTTATAGTTAACAAAATCATTCAGCGGGGATGCCGCCACTATTTTATTTAGTATTTTATTATTAAAAACAATAAACTATGAACAAAAACAACAACCAAATACTAATCTATCAAAACACCGATGGCAATATAAAAGTAGATGTTCATTTTGAGAATGAGACGGTTTGGCTTACGCAAAATCAGATGGCAACACTTTTTGCTAAAGCTAAATCAACCATAAACGAGCATATCCAAAACATTTATCAAGAAAAAGAGCTGGTAAAAGACAATACTTCACAGAAATTCGGGATTTCCGAATTTCAGCAAAAATCCCATAATTACTACAATCTTGATGTCATTATCTCGGTAGGCTACAGGGTGAAATCTATGCAGGGGACACAGTTTCGCATTTGGGCTACTCAACGGCTAAAAGACTATATTATTAAAGGCTTTGCCTTAAATGATGAGCGTTTTAAGTCGGGTAATTCGATGAATTATTTTAATGAATTGCAACAGCGTATTCGTGAAATACGGCTTTCTGAAAAGTTTTTCTATCAAAAAATAAAGGATATTTACACCACCAGCATAGATTATGACCCAAGAGCTGAAAAGACCATTAGTTTTTTCAAATTAGTGCAGAATAAATTGCTTTGGGCAATCAGTCAGCAAACTGCGGCGGAGTTGGTTTATCGGCGTTCTGATGCAAATTTGCCTTTAATGGGTATGCTTTCTTATGATAAAAAAAAGCATATTTCTATTAAAAAAGTCGATGCAAGTATTGCCAAAAATTATTTGAATGAAACTGAGATTAGGTTATTAGCTTTGTTGGTTGAGCAGTATTTAGCCTTTGCTGAGACAATGGCTGAGCAACAAAACCCGATGTATATGCAAGATTGGATTGAGCGCTTGGATAGTATTTTGCAATTAAATGGCAGGGAATTGCTAAAGCACGCTGGCAAAATATCACATACAGTTGCCTTAGAAAAGTCTAATATCGAGTTTGAAAAATTTAAAGAGCAGCAAAAAGTGTTAGAAAAAAAGCAAAGTCTCAAAGCACTTGAACAAGATTTAGCGCTATTGAAAAAGCAAAACACCAACTAACACTTGAATTTCACCTGTCGCGTTCACCAAAAGGCACGAGCGGCGGCTTTAGCCGTCCGCTTGAGTGCTTTGTTATGTCTGCCTGACACCATGATAAACAGCCTCTATGCGATTTCCAAACGGGTCAAATAAAAACGCACCGAAATAGTTTTTGTGGTAATGCTTGCGAAGCCCTGGTGCACCATTACACTTTCCACCATTTTCTAACCCTACTCGATAAAAAGATGCCACCATATCTCTTGATTTTGCTTTAAAACACCAGTGCCTAGAATTATCAACATTAGCAGTTGATGATGCATATACTGCTAAACAGCTATGAGACTCGTTACCTGCTGTACACCGGACACCATAACCTAAAGAGCTATCGGTTTCGTAGACTTTTTCACAACCCAGTGAGTTCATGACTGAGTCATAAAAACTCACACAATCGGATAGAGATTTTACTGATATTGAAACATGATCAATGAGTTGCATTTATTCTCCAAACTCAGCGGCGGCAGTAGCCGTTCGCTGGAGTGTTTTGTTAACCTTTAAGCATTTCGTATGGGCTTTGCCATCCATTTTGCTCTCGTAGTCTATCCAGCCAATGCAAAACATTTCGAGGAACTTCAACGCTTGCTTCATCTGCATACATCAAATAAGCAGATAAAGAAAAATCGGCTGGTGATATAGCATTTCCGAGTATGAAAGGCTTATCAGCAAGCTCTTTATCAAGAACGCCAACATCATGCTTGTATCGGATTCTCAACCAGTCATACGCACCTTGAGACAGTTTAAAGTCTGGATATATTTTGGACAGTTTTTCATTCGCTCTTAGTTGAGGCAAACACATACCTATTTTGTTTGCCTCCCAAACCAGCCATTCCAAGCATCTTTGTTTTTCATTTGAGCTTTTAAATTTTTCATATTTATCAGACAGATAAACAAGGATCGCATTGGATTGAATATAGCATTGTTTATTGTCTATTAAAGTTGGCACTTCCGAAAATTTTGATGCCTTTAAAAACTCATCGCTTCTTGTTCTTTGTTCAGAAAAAATGTCAACAAACTCGTACTCATGTTCAACTTCAAGCCATTCCAAGAAAAATTTTACTTTTAAGGCATGGCCAGAGTCTGGGTGTCCATATAATTTCATTACTGTCCTCCTGTGGGTTAACGCCTCGTATCATAACAACCGTGCGATTAAAAAACATTAAAAACTGTTTTTGATTACACTATCCAATGGCAATTGGATAAGGAGATAGTGATACCGTCTAATACTTTAAGTTGCTAAACTTATAATTTAGGTTTTGTGCCTATCTCCTACTTAACTTAAACAAATACGAACAGTATCTTGTGCAAGTATTAAGCTACTTAGCACGCATAAAACGAGGATGTGTGGAAGTTATTTACCCAATTACTTTTAATTTTAATATAAATGGAGGTTATTATGTTAGCAATAGGAATAGACATGTCTAAGGCAAGTTTTGATACTACTGTGCAGTTTGATGGAAAACATCAGAATAAGTACTTTAGTAATGATTTAAAAGGCTTTAAGGCTTTTCTCAAATGGTTAAATGTAATGGTTCAATCACCTTAGACACATTTCAAGCCACTTTTTTCAACTCAGCCATCTTTTCCGCAGGGGTTTTATACCCAATGGCTGAATGAATCCTTTTGTAGTTATAAAAATAAATATAACTCTCCACATTTTCCACTACTTCTTGATGATTGCTAAAGCTTTGGTAGTTTAATCGTTCAGTCTTTAAACTTCTAAAAAATCGTTCCATTACAGCATTATCCCAACAGTTACCTCGTCTGCTAATGCTCTGTTCTGCCATCTGCCCTCTGTTCATTAGGCTTATTTGTGCAGTTGGTAATGCGACTTCAGTCGCATCTATGCTTGTATTGAGGCGATTTTTGCACATTATCACCTTGAGGATTGGGGCGCCATTAGATTTGTTTGTGGGGGTAGAAAAAGCAGAGCAAAAATAATTACACCTGGTCCTAATTTATTCTAAAACACGCTGGCAAAATATCACATACAGTTGCCTTAGAAAAGTCTAATATTGAGTTTGAAAAATTTAAAGAACAGCAAAAAGTGTTAGAAAAAAAGCAAAGTCTCAAGGCACTTGAACAAGATTTAGCGCTATTGAAAAAGCAAAACGCCAACCTCGACTAACACTTGAATTTCGCCTGTCGCACTTACCAAAAGGCACGAGCAGCGCCCAAGTGTAGTGATTTGTTAGGCATCTGTTTCTTTGTCAGTTGCAGTAAGGTATAAAAGCACAATGCCAATTATTACTGCCAAACGAAAAGCCGCTTGTTGGCCATTCCAAATCTTGGATTGCCACATCAGGAACCATTCTCCACCTATGGTAATAAACCCTGTAAACCACAAAGCAATCCCTAATGTTAATCCAAGTATTGCAAGACCTTTGGCTTTATTAAAGTGATGTGGATTTTTTATCAGTTTTAATAGACGAAAACCTCCTAACCAACACAAAACAGCAACTATCCCCTCTATAAAAATTATAAAATTGTATGCAATATGATAAATCATGGGGGAGTTAATTGCTCGCCACATACCGTTGTTATTAGGGAATGTGCTGTCCATTTTAAGGACATGGCGGACAAACTGATAATTGGAGTCATAATCTGTAAGATTATTAAACACTACCAATGAGGCAAAAAATGCAACTGCCCAGACAAGAGCAATTTTTGAGAGTCTTGTGTACATTATGCTTTCTATTATATAAGTTGGGTATGAATGATTTGTTAGGTGCGTGTCTTGTGCTTATGTTGATACCATAAAATAGCAATAAGTGCTATTGTGCTAATAATACCCAAACTAGAAAATAAAATTAATGCTTCCATATTATTTACCCCTCATTAGTGTAAATGCTATTGCTG
Organism: Gammaproteobacteria bacterium; assembly: GCA_965217125.1. GTDB lineage: Bacteria > Pseudomonadota > Gammaproteobacteria > PS1 > Pseudothioglobaceae > JAAOIF01. The sequence goes on from OZ244244.1 coordinate 431,275, forward strand.
CTATAAAAACCGTTGTATAGGTTCCTGTCAATAAGATTGCTAATTTAGATACACCTTCTATTTGTAAAATAGTACTCAATACAACGCCAGCAAAGACAAGTTTAGAAATATCCAATAAATAATCAGCAATTTTTTCTTTTATGATTAGTATCATAACACAATTACCTTATCTTGTTTGTTAGAAACGACAACAAAATCCAGAGACGGATTTCCATTACAATCTTGTATCACATCTTTGGTATCCTCACACGACTCAACAAAGATAGTTATTTGATTTTTTGAAATATTTTGTTTTTTAAAACTCCTTTCCAAAACCCTCTATTAACGAAAATAGAAAAGTGTGAAATAGTCATCCAACTCCTAAATTCACCTAAAGCATTTACCTAAAGGGCACGACGAGCGGTCGGCAGGAATGATTTGTTAGTTGAGTTTATAAAACTATGTAAAAAATGTTTTGATTACCAAACTAACAACACCTGCTAAAATCAAAGCATTCATAACTTCAAGCCTAACTAATCTCCTATCAAAGCCCGCTATTTTCTTCACTTGCTTTTTTCGCTTTGTCTGCTGGAACACCAGCAGAAATAAAAACTTCGTATGTATTTGACAACATCATTGACATTTTTTTACTCATGCTTAAATCAAATTCAAATTACGGATTAATTTTAGCATATTTTCAAAACGGCATACTGAAACGCCTTATTTGGTTTTATCGGACACCTTCACGACCACGACCAATATACCAACTGCCAATTTCTAAATCTTTTAATAAAATTTGTTCACATTCAATCATAAAGATATTGGCTCATGCGTTTCCATCTTTCTTCTTTTTTCTTATTAGATATTCTGGCGGCTGGATGGTATTGAAAAAATATTTTTGTATTTCCGTATCTAAATGAATCATCTATGATTTCTTGTTTATCTTCACAACTATCAAAAATGGCATTAAAGGTTTTGACTCCTAATGCAATTGCAATTTTTGGTTTGATAATTTTTATCATGGGTAAAGTAAATTCTTTAGCCGCTCTTCGCATATCTTTTATTGGAATATTTGCACTCATTCCACCCATTTTTATAAATGGAAAAAGGTTGGTTGCGTAAGTATTTTTTAATTCTAAATCAAGGCATTCTTTAAGTAATTTTATAAGGTTTTTATTTGTACCAACGCTTGGAGTATATCCGTATTTATTAGTTTCTTCACATACATTTCCTTGCATATTTTCGTCAGAAGACCAGTCTTGTAAAATTATAAAAACATTTGTATTTACATTGTGTGCCGATTTACTATACGGAGAAACATAATTACATTCATATGCCCCATTTGCATAATCTGCAATATAGTTATATCCATCGTATTTTGTTTGTTGCCTTAGTTTTGCTAACTTTAATAATTCTTGTTTTTTATTCATTCTCCGCTCCATATTGATGCCTAACGCCCAAACCCACCTGCCGTATTTACCCAAAAGGCACGACTAGCGGTCAAGTGCAGTGATTTGTTAGGTGTTTTTAAATAATTAATGTTTGTTCCTTAAAAATTACTGTTTTTGGTAAGTGCAAACAGCACACCCGCCATCTTTATTGCACCAATTATCAACTAAAACATTTCCGTTATCAGAAAGCACGATTGAATGCTCACTACCCCATCCAGCATTAAGTAAAGCATTGTTTCCTGTAAAAGAACCGTTAATATTTGTTGAGCTATTATTACTCTTTATAGTTCCAGATATTGTTTTTCCTGAAGTAGTTAATGATAATTGACTATAAAAAGAACCTCCTGTTCCCCACCATCCAGGTGCTCCAAGACATGTAGCAGACCAATTGCCTGAAAAACTTTTATTTTCTAATTGATAACAAATTTGTGAAGCTTGTTGTAGAAAACTCTCACAGGCACTACGGCGAGATTTGAGCCAGCCGCCGCATTGTGCTTTGGCTTGTGCCTCTTGTTCGGCGGTGTGATTGCTACGAATACCAGAGGTTAAACCCAGCGCATCTTTTTGACGATGGTATTCTTTACGACAAGCATTATCGCCTGTATAAGCTTGCAAGCAGATTCCTTTACTTTTTGAGAGGTGATTAACATTGATAATGTCATAAGGAAGACTAACAGGCTGTTGTCCAAGTTGTTCTGCACAATCGCTCTCATCATTAAAATTAAATGATTCAAATTCTAAGGCTTGAGCAATAGAAAAACTTGTTAGTAAAATCGTTGATAAAATTAGTTTTTTCATTATATAAATATTATGTATTTTTTAAAACGATTATAAACTCAATATTATGCAAAACAATAATAACAACTAAATTACTAATTAGAACTGAGCAAAGTTATTTAAATTGGGTTAAACGCTACATACTGAAAAAAGTATAGCGTCCAGTTAAATGGGGGAACCGCACTCTGACCCCATTATTGTTCTCATAAAGGGCTCTAATGTCTAGCATCAGCGGTGCACGCCTTTGGCGCGTCTGCTGGATGCTTTTGTTAGCACTATTTAGTTAGTATGCAATTGAGATTTCGTCTATTGTGGCATGAGTTCTATCAGGGTAAACAATAATAACTTTATCAAATTGCCCTGGCATTGATTGCTGTGAATAATGAAAACGAATTTTAGTATCCCCTGGGTCGCGCGGAATAAAGATGGTTTTTTCAACAACTCTCAGCACTAGGTTAGGTGGAAGCTTTTTCTCGATACTATCAAAGATCAAAGTAGCACTATCTGACTCATTCCCTACATCTACAATACCTGTTACATGTAAAGAAGGTTGTTTGCCGGGCATGGCATTTACCCATGCTTGCCAATCACTGTTCATTGTTTTTGTTATTTTACTCATTTTATTCTCCTTTTTATCCCATCCAGATTTGGATTATTTCATTATCTTCCGATAATTCTATATTTACTCTTTCTGGTTTAAAATCTCCTGTAAGTGCATCACCTGTTTTATAAATTCTGGCATGCTTACCAATTAGTATGGAAATTTCACTATCATTTACTTGCTTATTCATAAATTACTCCTTTTCTTTTTAAGGTGTTAACTATTAGTATACATCATAATATACCACAAAACACAGATAAATGTAATTATCTTAGTATAAAATTAAAAATATTATACACTAACATATTATGCAAAACAATAATAACAACTAAATTACTAATTAGAACTGAGAAAAGTTATTTAAATTGGATTAAACGCTACATAAGCGTCCAGTTAAATGGGGGAATCTCATTATGTCACCTTATCTTTTACAATTGCTTCATTTAAGTAATACTTAAGCTCCTTTAGCAGAAGCTTTTCCAATGATAATACTCTCATTCGTTTTGTTTTCCCATGAAGCAAACTGTGTTTGTCTTCCATCTTAAACCCTTTCATAAAACCAACATCGATGCCATAGGGCATTGTTCGCATATGACAAAGCCCCGATCCATTGTAAGAATATGTTGTGATTTTTTCTTTCTTAGTTTCTTCGACCCCATCAATTGCTAGCAACATATCTCTTACTGCCAAGAAGAGGGGTTTGTGAGGGGATTCCAAATCTTTATCGTATTGCATTTATTTTCCTGGGGCAGCTAACACCCAAACTCACCTGACGCGTTTACCCAAAGGGCACGACTAGCGATCAGGTGCAGTGCTTTGTTAGGTATTCTAATGATTTGCCACTCTATAAATAGACCTTAACGCTTGATTGACCGCCTCAGCATTAGGAAATGCATCTGCCATATCAGGCTCTAAAACAACCACATTAGAACGCTGGTGATAGCGTTGATAATACTTTCCCCTTGGGCCTTTAGAAAAATCATATTCTTTTAGCATATCGTCTTTACTATATTTTTTCATATAAACTCCTTTCTTGTACTAATAATTCTAATTGTATCTTCGTTATCAGTATGAACTACTACCAATATTTCTATGTTTACTGAACAACCAATAATAATAAATCTCTTTTCATAATCAGAATGTTCTTGGTCATCAATTGTAATAGATAGTGGATCGCCAAAAACGGTTGAGGCTTCTGTAAAAGTAACGCCATGTTTTTGTTGGTTTGTTTTTGCTTTATTTTCATCCCAAGAAAAATTTATGGTTTTATTTTATCATATACCTATTTAGCATTACCGATACATTGATATTCTGAATTTATTTAGATTTGTTTGTTTTCGAAAAAGCAGAGCAAAAGCAAGAGTAGCACCATTAGGTTTGTTTGTGATGTTGGTAATGCGACTTCAGTCGCATCTATGCTTGTATTGAGGTGATTTTTGCCACTTCCACATTGAGGATTGTGGTGCATTAGATTTGTTGGTGTTGGTGGAAAAAGCAGAGCAGAGCAAAAGCAATGCCATTAGAACCGTTTGTGTATCTTTTATATCATATCGTCTGTTTGGGGGAGGGCGTGGTAGAGTGTGCCTCAACTCGAGATCCCGACGCCCTCCCCCAAGCCCCCACCCCTAAGAGTTTACCAAAATCGGGCTTCGCCCTATCGCCTGGACGGCGATTTTTGCCACTTATACATTGAGGATTGGAGTGTAATTAGATTTGTTGGTGGGGGTAGAAAAAGCAGAGCAATAGCGGCGCTATTAGGTTTGCTATTGCTCTGTTCTGCCCTCTGTTTTCTGTTTTCTGTCCTCTGCCTCTCTGTTCATTAGCTTTGTTTGTGCGGTTGGTAATGCGACTTCAGTCGCATCTATAATGTGGAAGTGGCAAAAATCACCTCAATACTCAATATTATGCAAAAAAAAATAATAGCAACTAAATTACTAATTAGAACTAAATAAAGTTATTTAAATGGGAGGCCGCATAGCGTTTGCTTTTACTCAATGGTAATGCTTGGGAATGCGCTGATGGCTTTGTCTTGTTGGGTTAATTTAGCGGCTACTTTTATGGCGATTTGTTTATAGATTTGAGCTATTCTGCCATCAGGGTCTTTAACAACAGTTGGCGAGCCTTCATCAACATCGGTGCGGATTGCCATTTCAAGTGGTAATGCGCCTAAGAAATTTACCTCAGCTTCATCTGCCATTGCATTGCCGCCGCCTGCGCCGAAAATAGCTTCTTCATGTCCGCAATTTGAGCAGATGTGCAAAGACATATTTTCAACAATTCCCAAAATTGGGATATTGACTTTTTCAAACATTTTTAAGCCTTTTTTGGCATCAATCAACGCAATATCTTGCGGCGTGGTAACTATTATTGAGCCACTTACTGGGATTTTTTGTGAAAGTGTTAATTGAGTATCGCCTGTGCCCGGTGGCAGGTCGATAATCATATAGTCAATGCCACGCCATAAAGTCTCTCTTAACATTTGTTCGAGTGCCTGCGTTACCATGGGGCCACGCCAAATCATTGGGTTTTGTTCTTCAACTAAATAACCAATTGACATGCTTTGCATGCCATGAGCTAGGACCGGTAGTAGCTTGCCGTTAGCTTGTTCAGGTTTTAGTTTGGATACGCCGAGCATTCTGGGCTGTGACGGGCCGTAAATATCAGCATCTAAAATTGCCACTTTTGCACCTTCAGCCTGAAGCGCTAAAGCCAGATTAGCTGCTGTGGTTGATTTGCCTACGCCGCCTTTAGCCGAAGCAACTGCAATAATATTTTTAACCTCAGTTAGAGCCTCAACTCCTTTTTGGGTTGAATAGGCGGCAATTTTGCTACTAATATTAACCGTAACATTGTTGATATTTGCTGCTAAAAGTGCCTTTACAACCTCAGCGGATAAGGCTTGATGATAGCTATCTGCGGGATAGCCTAAAACCAAATTGATACTAACTTGCTCGCCATCTACGGCAATGCTGTCAATTTCACCTGAGGAAACAAGGTCTTGCTCGGTGTAAATATCAATAACATTTGCAAGAATTTTTTCTATGTTGTTTTTAGTTAAATCTGCCATTTTGTAAGCTCCAATCTGTAAAATAACGACATTTTATCGTAAAACGATATTATTAAGCCTTAATATTATTATGCCAAAGCGAAAAATTCTGGTTAGTTCAGCATTGCCTTATGCAAATGGTGAGATTCATTTAGGACATTTGTTGGAATATATTCAAACTGATATTTGGGTACGCTTTCAAAAAATGATGGGCAATCAATGTCATTATGTGTGTGCAGACGATGCGCACGGGACGCCAATTATGCTTAAAGCTGATGAGTTAGGGATAAGCCCTGAGGAGCTTATTGCTAGTGTTAGCGAGCGACATCAGGCTGATTTTAAAGATTTTTCTATTGAATTTAGTCAGTATCATTCAACCCATTCTGAGCAAAATAAAACAATTTGTGAGGATATTTACCACAGCTTAAATGAGGGTGGTTTTATTAAAACTCGCACTATTTCACAAGCCTTTGATGCTCAGAAGCAAATGTTTTTGCCTGATCGTTTTATCAAAGGCACTTGCCCTAAATGCGATGCAGAACATCAGTATGGTGATAATTGTGAGCTATGTGGCGCGACTTATTCCCCGACTGAGCTTAAAAATGCTAAATCAGTCCTCTCTGGGGTAACGCCGATTACTAAAGAGTCTGAGCATTATTTTTTTGATTTGCCACAATTTGAGACACGACTAAAAACTTGGATAAAAGAAGGGCATTTGCAAGCAGAAATTAGTAATAAATTAGCCGAATGGTTTGAGCAGGGATTAGAGCAATGGGATATTTCGCGTGATGCGCCATATTTTGGCTTTAAAATCCCCAACACTCAGGATAAATATTTTTATGTTTGGTTAGATGCGCCGATTGGTTATATGGCGAGTTTTAAAAAGCTTTGTGATGAGCAAGGTTTTGATTTTGCTGAATATTTTAAGCAAGATTCAAACACCGAACTGTATCATTTTATTGGAAAAGATATTGTTTATTTTCATGGATTATTTTGGCCAGCGATATTAATGGCGGCGAATTGTCGCACCCCGAGTGCAATTTTTGCTCATGGTTTTTTAACTATTAATGGGCAAAAGATGAGTAAATCTCGCGCTACATTTATTCAGGCCAGAACTTATCTGCAAAGCCTAAACCCTGAATATTTGCGTTATTATTATGCCTATAAGCTGTCTGCTAAGATTGACGATATTGATTTAAATTTAGAAGATTTTAAACAACGGATTAATTCAGATTTGGTAGGAAAAGTAGTTAATATTGCCTCTCGTAGTGCTGGTTTTATTGTTAAAAAATTTAACAAAACACTATCCAATAATGCGATTGAGGCTGATTTATATCAGCAATTTGTTAGCAAGGGCGATGAGATTGCCAAGCTTTATGAGGCGCGCAATTATAACCAAGCAATGCGTGAGATTATGAAACTTGCTGACAAAGCCAATCAATACATTGATGAGCATAAACCTTGGCAATTGATTAAAGAACATGGTTGTGAGGCACAAGCACACGATATAACTTCATTAGCAATTAACCTATTTAGAGTATTGATAACCTACTTAAAACCAGTATTGCCGACTATGGCTGAACAAGCACAAGAGTTTTTACAGGTCGAATTAAACTGGAATGACATTCAAAATCCACTGACTAAGCATCAAATTAATCCCTTTAAACCACTGATGTTGCGCATTGAAGATAGTCAAATTGAACAGATGCTTGAAACCACAAAACAAGCCATAAGCGCTAAGGGATAACATATTAGAATTAGTTAGTTTTTTTTGGAAGGATGTCAGAGCGGCCGAATGAGCACGCTTGGAAAGCGTGTGTAGCGTAAGCTACCGAGGGTTCGAATCCCTCTCCTTCCACCATAGGTGTTCTACTAGTTTGGGCTAAATTTAAAAAATCCAATTATTACCCTTTACCAATAAACGGTTGGAGGGTTTTAAATGCTACATAAAGCCTATAGAGTGCCACCTTCGGCTACTAACCCACTTAATAAACAAACCATTCAGGTTAACCATTGTCGTATGCCTGATTGCGATAATTACGGTGTTCCTGCCAAAACAGAGAATATTAAACCAGGACCTAATGAGAATGGCGATAAATACTATACCGTTGCTTCAACTAATAGAGGTAGAGTGCCATCTATTAAATGTAAGTGTTGTGGTGAGAACCCAACTATTAAATCTAATCAAGCTATTGTTAGTGAGATAGATAGATTATCTAAACATCTTAAAAACCCAGATGATGTGTGTTGCCCAGATGAAAGTTGCGATAATCACAATAAAAGTGTGTGTGATTATCCAAAACTTTATACTAAAAGAGGCTATCGCCATGATAATAACAATCCTATTAGACAATGTAAAGATTGTAAAACTAAATTTACAATAGATATTAATCCATCTGTTTTTATCCGTCCACATAACCAACACTTATTGGCTGATGTTTATAGTCGTGTTATTAACAAATCTGCAGTGCGTAGAACGCTTAAAGGGGTTGGTAGTAATAGCAAATCAGTATATTATTCAGCCATAACTTTTATAGAGAAGCAATGCAATCATCTAAGTGGCAATATAGAACAAAGAATGCGAAGTGGTGACATCACATTGCCTAAGTCATTATCCCTAGCTACTGATATTCAAGAATATCGCTTAAACTGGACTGACCGCCTAGACAAGCGCAATCCAGTATTCTCAGCGATTGGCACAGTGGATAATGACAGTAAATACTTATTTGCTATGGATGTTAATTACGATGCTGAGGTTGATACCTTTAAGATTAACCAACAATCTGCTATTAATGGCGATTTAAGTCGGGCAGAAGCATTTAGACAACACGCTCAATATTGGCTAGTAGGTGATGAATATAAATCAGGTAGAGCTAATTCTCGTAAGATTGGATTAGAGAAGTCTAATGATATTATCCAGCAAATACAAGAGGCTTATTCTCAAGCACAAAGCCGAGAAGATATTGAAGATAAGGAAATGTGGAAAATGAATCCTGAACTGCACAATCCTAAAATAAATAAAGGTATGCAAGTGCATATTCCTTATACTGCTTATGCACATTTCTTTATTGTGCAAAACTTGTTTAAAGGTGCTGGAGTTGAAAACATTCAATACAGTATGGATTGTGAATCAATGTTTAGAGCATCGTTTTTATGTGCATTTAAGGACGAAATAAGCCAAGGCAAAGCACACGGTTTTTATATCAAACATCAAAAGTATTTAACAGTTGATGAGCGTAAATATAAAGTTAATCAAGCAAGAAAGACATTAACTCAATTTAAGGCAACATTAGCAGAACATCATAAACCATTTGCCAAACAACTACTAATGCATCAAAACATCAACAATATGCAAGACTATGGCAAATGGTCTGATAAATGGGCGGTGCATCCAAGTCCAACTATGAATGAGCCTGATAAAATGGTTTGTTGCTTAACCCCTACAAAACAATTATCAGCAACTGATAAATCAAAATTGTATCTAAATACTAGCATAGCTGCCATTGATAACATTTTTCAACTAACCAGACGGCAACTCAACGCGTTAGAACGACCTATTGGCACTTCTAGTGGTTATAACACTGTTTGGAATGGTTACGCCCCATATAACCCAAAAATGGTGCAAAAGTATCTTAATATTTTCAGAACAACACATAATTATTGCAATCAAGGGCAAGATAAACAAACCCCAGCTATGCGCTTAGGTTTAACTGATAGACCAATGACTTACGATGATGTTTTATGGCCAGGACAAGTACCACCACAAGCACCTGTTAAAAAAGAGGTTGGCTATAGTCCAATTGAAGGTATCATATCTAAAACAAAAGAGCATGACTCAAAACACGAACAAGAAATAATACCTCCTATGGGTATGGGCATGTAGTCTATATTAATCTAAATCAAAAAGGCATAAATATGAACCAAGACGATAAATACGATGATCAGCGAGAAGATAGCCACGAGGCTTGCAAGGCTGAGTTGAAATGGATTGAAGAAGAAAAAGAAGCTTTAAAGGATAAGGATTGGGATGCCTATGCTAAGGATGAGGCTAGTAGGAAATATAGACGGTAAAGACAGTATGGAGCAAACAATTTCATAACAGTTATCTATGTCAGAGTATACAAGTTATTTTATTTTATTTTAATTTAACTATTTCTGAATAATTTGGGTGCATAATATCTATTTCATCTAATGCAAATAATTTACAATAAGATAATAAATTTTTGACATATTGTTTGATTGTTTTTCTGTATGGTATTGGGTCATCATTTATACTATTGTGTAGTTTTTTTGACAACAAACCAAAAGAAATGGTATTGTCTTTTTCTTGTTTTAATTCATTAATGAGCCATCTATAAACATTGGTTTGCTTAAAGTAAAATCCAGCACTATCAAAATTTATAATATCCATATTACCAAATAATAGCTTTTTATCAGCATCATTTTCTATTTCAGGGTTTGTAATTTCCTCTTGAATCATATCTACTGTCCATAAGCATGAAGTGGAATTAATAATATCATCACTCCATTGTAATGGTATTTTTGTTGATTTATCAACGCTAATCATATCCATCATTTTATCTAAAATACTAGAAGTAATCACAGTTGATTTTGATTGAATATTATCTATAAATTTTAATATTTCTGTTGTAACAGGAGTTTTAATAGTTGCTTCAATATTGCCACTACCAAATAATTTAAGTCCGTTATTAGTAAAATTAGCACTGCCAATGAATATATGACTCTTATCAATTAGATAAATTTTTGCATGTAGGCTTGATAATAGATTGACCTTGTGTCCAGCATCAATCAACATCCTGATTGCTTGAAAAGTTGATGATCCACAGCTAAAATCTTGTGGAGATAACCTAGCAACAACACATACGGTTGTATTTTTATTTATCCCCTCTAACATCCAAGCAACTGTCGCCTCTGTTATATAGGCACTGATAATAACTATTGTTTTTGCTGTTGGAATTAAATTAGATAGTTCATCTTGTAATGCCTTGGTATCAAGTAATTTATTTGTCATTATTCTTGATTATTCAAAAATCTTTTTGCAATCCTACCCCAATCGGCTCTAGCTTCTTGAGCGCGCGTTTTTTGTTCACCATCTGGCTGTTGATCTTCATACCTTGCCCATGCCATAATAATAAGTTTTAAAGCGTCTAAAGTATCGCTACCTTCATTTTGCTCTTCTTGCTTTTCTAGTAACTCAATCAATTTAGGGTGAACAGGATGATTAATGTTTAAAACAATCATAATTTTGCCACCTTTAGGTCTAACACTAAAAAAGGCATCACCATCAATATCGCCATCTTGAATAATATATTTCAAGCCCTCGTCCACAATTGTTGCAGCTATTCTATCTGAGTTTTCTATTCCTGCTTCATCTAGTGCGCCTGATATTTGATTTTTTTTATCCTCATCACTTAAATTTTCACCCTCATCACTTTCACCTGTTTGTCCCTCTGATTTTAATTGTTCAGTGGCATTTGTTGCTATTGCCTCAGCAGTAGAATTAGCGTTATCCCTTTTTTTTGTCCCTTTTTTTTGTATTTTTATTGCATCTCTTACCTTCTTTATAATTGCATCTATTCGCTGTGCAATTTCTATCAATGTTGCGGTAGGGTCATTTGCTGCTCTTAGTTCATCCATATATTCTACAAAAGTTTGATTTTCATATATACTTTCATTTAAACTAGCTAAATCAGCTGTAAAATTTCTAGCTGATTGTTTATTATTTGCCACACCAAAAACATCATCAAGCGATGGGGGAAAATTAACCTCAACACCCCACCACCGTTCTCTTGGATCATATTGTATTGTCCATTTTGTATCTAAATCTAATTCTCTTTCTGCACGCATAATAGACACACCTAAATTTTGTTTTGCGTGTTTTCCATGTGGTTTATCGCCAGCATTGCCATATTTATTTACATCTCTACTTTCTTCTTTAGCATAGGTGAATTTGACACTAACCTCATGGTTTTCACCATTATGATTTATTGTAAATTTAACTTCATAATCATCCCCGTACCACTTCTTAAACATTGCAACATTATTAAAAGGTCTGGGGCATGAAGTTTTATCCATTAAATAAATAGGGTCGTTAGATTTAAAGGTATTTTCATCATTATTAGATAATGATAGTTGTCCATTCTCATTTTTGGCAATCATTTGAATTGATATTCTGCCATCTTGAATAAAATATCGATACATACGACCAATTAACAATTCAGAGTGTTTGAAAATTGACTTTGCAGTTCGCCACATACATCTATCAATTTTAGTCCATAAAACTAATGTGCCACTCTCACTATTTATATATTCTTTAAACTTCTCTGGAATATCTTTTTCAATAGGTTCTGGCACATTTTCTAAATTACCGCTTGCAATTTCATCTAAGTCAAGATAACTGTATAAAATATCGTTGCTATTTTGCCAAGTATAAACCTCAACTTTTTTACATTGAGATATTGACGAATTAGGTAAACCCATACCAAATTTACCAATACCGTTTTGATTTTTTGCGTCTAAATGAGTGCCATTACCAAAGCCTAATGATAATTCTAAAGTGTCTTTATTCATTCCTTTACCATTGTCTATTACAGCAATCTCAGACAAATGTCTTGTACCAACACTACTTTCCACGCAAACCAACTTTATCTTTTTTGCGTTTGCTTGAATAGCATTATCCATCAACTCCGCTAATGCGTAAGCCGCATTTTTATAACCATTGTCCCTCATTGCTTTTACGACTAAATGAGTTGCTACTATTTTCTGTGCCATTATTTATCTCCCCAAACATCATTCCAATTATTAAAAGTTTCAGCAATATTGCCAAAACTGCCTAGATTTTTATCAACTACGGTAACAATTTTTGCTTTTTTATTGCCACCTGCTTTTACGCCTCTTATTGCCCTACCTACCATTTGACTATACAAAACTAACGATTTTGTAGGCCTTGCAATAACTGCAACGCTAGTTTTAGGCGCATCAAACCCAGTAGTTAAAACCGCATAGTTACAAATCACCATAGATTCTGTATTATCTTTTTTAAATTCATCAATAGTATTATTTCTATCTTGATGCGGCGTATTGCCTGTAACTGATTTTGCATTAACGCCCTTATAGCGCAAAACAGATGACAATAATTTAGAATGCTCTACTGTAGATGCAAAGACAATAATCCTCTTTGCTTGTTTTGATAATTCAATAATTTTTTGGACAATTAGCATATTCCTTTGTGTATCTTGAGCTATTTTATCTAATATATCTTGCGGTATATCTATGCTGTTTTTAATTTTTTTTATATCCTGTTCAGTGAGGTTATCACCAAAATCATAATACAACGGCCCAAATTCTGATTTGGCTAAATATTTTTCTGCTACTAAATAATCAATAGGGCTATCAAAGCCATCAATTGATAGACTATATTTTTGTTTAAAAAAGAAATTAGATAATTTTTCATCTTCATCCATATCTAACCATGTGCGACCAGGGGTTGCGGTCAATCCTAATAAATGGGGTTTATCTTTATGTTCAGGCACTAATAAATCCAGTACTACACTATAAGTTTGTGCCACTGCTTGATGTGCTTCATCAATGACAACAAGGGAAGTATTTTTTGACAAGTTTTGTATAAACTCTATGCTTTTCTTTGCTTTTCCAACCATTTTAGGCAATCCAGCAACAATAAACCCATCTTTAATATTCTCAATGTCCTTAATATTATTACCGCCCCAAAAGCGATATATATTTGTCTTTCTATTGCCTAAATATTGCCAAGACTTAATAAATTCTTCTACGGCTTGTTCACATAATTCCTCACTATAGGCAAGCCAGATAATCGTTGTTTTTGTTTCTCTACAAAGATAATCCGCAATAATATGCATCGCAGTCCTAGTTTTTCCAGAACCAGTAGGCATGTGTAATACAGCCCTGTGTTTGTCTTGATTTTGTAGTAATTTAATCGTTTCTATAGATGCTTTAACTTGATGATCAAATAGAGAATATTTTACCATTACAGTTTCCGTACTAGGTGGTTTAATATTAATATCTTCTGCATCTGTTATTTCAAAATAATTATAAAGCCGTTCTTTGTTACTTGCTGTTATTTTAATTTTTTTAAGTTGATCATAAATATCATTACCAATATTTTGATTAAATAGGTTTAATATTTCTTTAACTTCTGTCTCTTTTAATAAATCAAATAATGTGTTTTTTGTTTTCTTGTTCGTTATAAGATTGCTTTGAGAATACATATCTTGCAAAACCTGTTGCAATTTTGTCGTATTAAACGCTTGATTTTCTAACTTAGCAATTAAATCTACAGTCTCTCTACTAAGCAATTCTTGCAATGCTTGAACATCTGCCCTTGATATTAAATTTGGTAACTTCATTTTTATCAATTATCCAAAATTGCTCTTTTCAATATTTTGAGCAAATGCTTGTCCATCTTTTGTGCGCATATTCTTATCATTATGCAAAGCATTAAAAATAGGTTCTAGTAGTTTATGTTTGCTAATTAATTTGGTTAGATGCTTTAACATAATAGATTGATTTTAAGTTTATATGATCGCTTTATTCACTCTTTATCAAACCCTAACCATTCTACAGCTAGTTTGTCCCAGACAATAGAGCCTAAATTTTCTGTTCTTTTATCGACATTTTCTTGATTAAAATCATTAATATCTAATAACTCTTTCAAAATAGGAAGATATGGCAATGTGTCGACAGTAGTATTGTCATTGCAAGATTTTTTAAATTCTTCTTTTTTTATTGGAAAAGTGGAGTTTTGTAAAGATGAATTAAATTTAGATGGAAGTAGAGTTAAATTACCTAATACATGGACACTCTTTAAAGTAGGTGTAGTTGTTTGTTCTTTTTGAGGAACAATATGCTCAATGGTTTTATAGTTCTCATCCTCTCCTGACCATACATTAGCTTTTAGCATATTAAGCCCTCTTGTAGGCTTTAAAACACCTTCTTCATAAGTTAGCATATTAGAAGCAACTATAATTAAAAAACGAGAAAGTTTTTTATTATTGTAAATAGCCACATCTTTCATTCTATCTGTCCATATTTGTTTTCCTGCAACCTTATCTTTTAACTTATCTATTAATTTATTTTGCAAAAATTCAATCGTAGGCTCTTCTTCTGTTAAATCTTTAGCAATTTGTATATAAATTTGATCAATTCCAGCCGTTCCTCCCCAGTTAAAAGCTCGCCACAAAACAGAAAAAGCAGTGCAAGTTTTTATGGCACTATCTATTATTTCTTGATTATTACAAAAGTGCAATAAAATCGGCAATACTCTGTCATGACTAATATCAGATAAGAAGCTGAAACAAAAGCCAGATTCATTTGTATATCGATGCTGGTGTTCTTTATTCTTTTTCAGCCATACTTCAAAATAGAATTTATATATTTTTTTAGAGTCTAAACAAATGCTTGCAACATTAGATTTATTATCTAGCATATGTTCTATACAATTTTTTTGTTTTTTAAAGTTCCTATCTGAAATATCCCCTTTGTCTTTATAGCCTTTACTTCTGTAAAGTGATAAAAATAATATAAATTTACCCGTGTGATTGACGATTTTTTTTCTGTCGCTATTAAAAAAACTGCTAATATCTTTTTGTATTTTATCTATTTCACCATGCTTATTTTTATTGTTGCTTTTATCTAGTTGGTAAACACGAGATTTGAATATCTCAAAACCAGTTAATGGTTCACCTGTAGAATTCATTGTATTAAACATATCTATAGCAAAATTTTCTGCTTCTTTACCAGCAATAGAAAGCCAACAAAATTGCACTTTATCTAAAATATATTCAGCTATGTCACAATAAAAATCTGCCTTTTTACAAGTATTAGGTTGATCTGAATTGTATTCAAGTCCTATTCTTTCTAGACTTTCTTCAATTCCATTTACAATATTTATAACTGAATCATGGTCTAGTTTATTATTGCGGACATATTCAATTATATAATTTTCGTCTTTACAATCAGTATCGTCATTACTTCTTTTAATCTGGGATTTATTAATGCAATCAATAAGTTTTTCATTTGTGCGTGTAAGGTTATTTAAACAAGTCTTTACACTTACTTTTTTATCCATATCAGCCGATTTAAATTCACTTTCTAAGTCATTTATAAGCTCTGGTTCTATTGTTTTATTTGAGATATACTTTAATACTATTAGCAAAGATGTAAGTCTTTGTTGCCCATCAATAATAAAATACTGCTCTTGCCCTTGTGTTTGTTGGTCTGGGGTGCAAAAAATAACAGAACCTAAAAAAGATATTTTTTTGTTATCCTCATAATTGCTTTGAATGGTTTCAAATAATTCTTCCATATTTTCTTTATTCCATGCATAGGGTCGCTGATAATCAGGTATCACAATAGCCCTTGCTAAAATATCTTTTAATTTAGCTAATTCTAATCTGTTATCCCCTTGCCCTAATACATTAACTTTTAATTCATTCATTTTTTTTCCTTTTTATAAACTACAAATCAAACAAGCTTGATTTTCATCATCTTGTTTATCTTCTATTAAAATATCTTGCCAAGAGCGGTTGTCTTTTTTGTTGGCAATTTGTGCTTTGCGTTTTTTGCTATTAGTTAAAATTTCGTCTTTTTTCTCAATTAATTGTTCTAAAGTCAAGCCGTCTATCCATGTGTAACCTTTGCCGCCTTCTGTTTTTTCTATTTCTACTGCTCTGGCAAATTCTTTGGGGTGGCGTTCTGATAATCCTATCCATTCTTCTTTGCGTTGAAAAAAACAGAAAAAACAGCCTGAACGACTGCGCCATTCATAATATTCAGGAATGCCGACTGTTTCTCTTAATATATTAAAAATATCATTTCTAACTAAGCCATCATGAATAAATGGAAAAGCTGGTTTAATATTTTGTTTGTGGCTAATATAGCCCTCGCGGTTTTCATCTGCACGAATGCCAATATAAGACACACACTCATCATTGCCGATAAACTCCTCAAAGGGGGCAAGTTTCATATCTTTGGTGCACCATCTTTGTTGAGGGGATGGCAACATACCATCTTTCATTTTTAGGTGGTGGAAGAAATCTTTTTTATTACCTAATCGCTTAATTGGACTGCCTAAATAAACCTCTAATTTATCCAAAAATGTATAAATTTCTGGTAATTCTACCCCTGTATCGCAAAAAAAATATTCCATATCAGGCACTCTATTTTGTTGCTTTAAATAGATTGCAAGGGCGGCACTGTCTTTGCCGCCTGAGATGCCTAATACATGTCTGATTTTTTTAGTCATTTTTTACTTTTACTTTTGTTGTTGTTGATACGCTTTCTAGTATCTTGCTTACAACTCTTATTTTAGCCTCATTTGATAAAATTTCTGTGCTTGTTATAATTGCCTTTTCCCGTATATCTATTACTTCATCTTTTACATGGTAGGCGCGAATTTTGTCTAAATTTATAATCAATTTTATACTTTCTGATAATTTTTGCTTGGAAAAATCATTGTCGTTATCGCTCCATTCTTTAGGGCGTTTGTTGTTAATAGACATTAAAACACGCTCAAAATAATGATTAATATCATTGTTATTTTCACCGATAGCATTAATAAATTTTGTGGTTTCTTTATCTATGCTGTAGGCTTGTAGTTGTTGTCCGTATTCTACTAATTTGGTTTTTATTTTGCCTTTGTTACCCTCTAACCTTTCTATGTGTAGTTTTTCTGCTAATATGCCAATTTGTTGATTAAGCATGAGGGAATAGGCGTTTTTTATCTCTTGCAGTGCCTGTTTTAAAATCTCACCAAAACCATCGGATTTTTTATCAGTAAATCCACAGGCTTCAGGCAATTTTCTAAATAATAAATCTTGCGGGCTTTTGTTATTTTTAAAGGCATCTCTAACTGCTTGAGCAGTCTGTGATATGTTGTTAGTTTGCTGAGTATAGGGCGGTAATTCTTTAATAAATGAATGAATTGCACTAAATATAGCAGGTGCATTAGGTGCTTTTTTGCCTAATAAACTACTTTCGTATTCTTGTAATAAGGACTGGTTAAAACCTTTAATTTTGAATTGTTGGAATGAAAAAGTATCAGGGCGTTTTAAAAAGCGTTCTAAATGCTCGGCAGTAAAATAAGGCACATAAAATCTATCTTCATAAATAGCGATTTCATCTTTATTATGCAAATAATTGGCAATATAAAAGATAGGTAAAACTGGTTTTTTGATGCCGAATGGTGGGGCGGTTAGAATGCCGTCTAAGGCTGATAATTTTTTTGCTTGATCTGTTGTTTGATTAAAAAAATTGTCTATTTTTCTCCAAACTTCAAAAAATTTTGGGTCTGTTGGTGGTTGGATTTTCCATTGATTGCCTATTTTTTGATGTATGCCATTTTCTTTAAAAATAGCTAAATACATACTTTTTTCAGCAGGGTATTTTTCAATGGCTAAATTTTCTTTATCATGATGATTTAATAAGTGTAATAATAGTTTTTTACGCCCTGAATTTGCTTGTGATGAGGGGTTATTGCGATTGATTAACTCATTTTTAATAGTAGGGGATTTTGCATAAATAACGCTTAAAACTTCTGAAAATAAACCCTGCACCGTCCGTTTATTGCGACATTTTCTCTCTCCTTGTTGTTTATTAAACCACAAACATTCTTTTGGATAAAGTAGAATTTGATTAAATTGGGCTTTTTCCCTATATTTTGCATCAATTAAATACTGGGTAAATTCACGATTAATAACAGGGTCTTGCTCAATCACTGGGTTTTGTGCGGCAATATTTTCTAAGGCAATCCTTTGTAAGCTTGCTGTTTTAATTGCCTCACTATTATTAATTAAAACGCAAATATCTTGCTGGCTAAAATAATGAATAATCTCTTTTTTAAATAAGTCTTTATCTGATTGATTAAAATTTAAGCAAAAAATAACCCTCGGCTTTTCGTCTTGTTCTTTTAGTGTTTTATATTGATTTGTATTAACAAAAATGGGCTGAAAATAAAATAAACTGTGCTGTTCAATGGAATAGCGTTTGGCAACAAATGGTAATAAAGTTTCAGTATCGTTTAAATGTTGTGCAATATTAAGTGTGCTTAATTGTGCTAATTGCTCGCTAATTGCTTGGTTTAGGTCAAAATCACTACCTTGCCATATCCGATATTCACCATTGAATTTACGATAAGTAATTATTGATTTTTTTGTTAGCTTAGCCACACTTTTTTGATAATTTTTATCACATAAAAATAGGACAGTTTTTGAGGCAACAATATTACTATTAGCAATATTAAATAGGGCTATGGTTTTTAATAGGTTAATTTCTGATTGCGTGGCATCTGCTGCTTTTTCTAGTGCAGTATAGGATTCTGATAAGGCTCTGGTGGTTAAAAAATCATTAGATAAATTTTCACCATTCATAAAATAATTGTAAATATCACTTGGATAAATAAACACCCCTAATTGTAATTCTTGCATACTATTAATAAGTGCAAAAGGCTCATTACTGCCTAAATAGTTAAATAGTGTGCGTTCATTTTGAGCGATTTTTTGACATAATATTGGCAACAATAGAACGCTCAAAGGATGCAATGGATAACACTTTAAAAATAAACTATTGGCAATATTTTCTTTTAATGAATGCGGTAGTATTTTTTGTTGTTTTAATTGCTTGCTAATATCTTTGATTTGCGTAATAATTTGTTGTTTTGTGCTTGTTGGCAATTTTGGCTTAAAAACTTGTGCAATAATTGGTAGTAATTCTGCGGTGCTATCAACAAAAGATAGTGTTTGATAACGCCCTTGTATTTTTATCCATTCATTTTTTAAATGCTTGTCTAAGTTTTTGCCATATTGCTCAAAAGACTGATGCAATAAGACAAACAGCAAAATATTTGCTTGGCTGGTTTGGTAAGCTTCTTCTGCTAAAACTTGCAATAAAAATATATCATCGCTTTCGTGCCGTGCCGCATATTCTAAAAATTTACCAAGCTCATCAATCGCAATTAATATGCCCTTGCCGCCTGCATTTTCAATTTCTAAACGAATTTTTTTAACCAAATTAATGATTTTTTTAACGCTGATTTCATCTAAAGATAATAATCTATCAATGCTTTTTTGTGTAGTTTCAAAGTCAATATTTAATTGTTGATAATAAGGGGCTAAACTTGATTTTAAAGCGTGTAAAAATGATTGTGCTAATGGCTCTGGCGAGCCTGATAACAGCACTTTGCAATAGCCTGATGACTGGCTAAGATGCGTTTTAATTGATTTTTTCAGTGGTGCTGATAATTTTTTAATGGCTTTGTCATTATTGCTAAGTAGGTGAGATAAATAAACAATAAATGAAGATTTTCCAGCGCCATAAGGACCGACAATTGAAAAGGCTTTGTTGCTGTTTTTATTGTTAAGACAAATATTAGCCACTTCATTAAGTGCCTGATTAGCGTTATTAGTAACAATGTAAGATTTAAGCGTTTGCTGACTATTTGCATCCCGCTCAATATTAATAGACCGAGATAAATTAGTGTTAATATTGATAAATTGGCTAACTTTGCTCATAATATTTTTTTAGAAAATCTAGGCTGTTTGTTATGTGTGTAGCGTGTAATTGAAAAATACCTGCATCTTCTCTTAATTGAAAATCTTTTGGGTAAGTATCCGCTAATTTTTCTAAATAAAAAATCAAATTTTCCTCTGATATTTTTAATATACTACCTAATGCTAATTGATCGCCATACATTAAATCTTTTACAGGTATCGTTTTACTGTCTTTAAAACAATCATTAATATTATAAGCAATAATTTCTACAGGAATTTGCTCCTTTTTAGACTGCACAAAATGATATTTTCCATCGTGATAATCTATTAAATTCAGCAAAGACAAGGGCGATTCCAGCATATCCTCTATTTGTGTTTTGCTTGATTTATGTGGTGCATACATTCGTAGAATAACGCCAATATCCGTTTTTAAGGTTTTTTCTGATACTGATTTGCTATCAATTAGAAAATACTTTAACGCATTAAATGCCTCATCTAAAGTAAAACTAACTTTATGAAAATGATTAAAAAGCCAATAAATAGAGGTAGCTAATTCTTTATTTTGAGCTAATTTTAAATGCAATATCCAAAGCGTTGCATCATCCTCTAAATGCCTATCATATTCACCTAATAATTTTTCACCAAAAGGACTAGGTTCATTATTGATACTAAAAATTTGTGTGGCTTTTAACCAATAGGCAATAGAACCAACCATATTTTTACCAACCCCCAAAATAGCCGTTGCATTATCTGAACTAAAAATATTAGCTGTGTTTTTTTGAGACTCAAAGCCTTTAGTTAGCCAGCCATAGCGTAACTGAAAAGAACCGTGCCTGCCAAAAGAAATGTTTGTTAATTTCATACTATGAATTTTAATCTAATTTACCCAATTAATAGACCTTATAGAAATTTTATTTATACAAGAATACCTCCTATTTTTAACACCTTAACTGTAATACATCAAAACATTTAACCCAAATTAATACTTTCAATACCTCAACATACTCCATCAAAGCCTATAAAAATACTAGAACCAGGTCTTGATGTTTTTGATGTAAATTGTTGCATTAACCCTATATGTGATAATTTTGGCGTGTCTTGGTATAAAACTGTGCAGAACAAGTACCGCCACAAGCACCTGTTAAGGAAGAAGTGGGTTATGCTACAATTGAAGGTATAATGCCTAAAACAAAAGAGCATAACTTAAAAACAGAACAAGAAATAATACCTTCTATGGGCATGTAGTCTATATTAATCTAAATCAAAAAGGCATAATACGAACCAAGACGATAAATACTATGACCAGCGATAGGATAGCCATGAGGCTTGCAAGGCTGAGTGAAATGGATTGAAGAAGAAAAAGAAGCTTTAAGGGATAAGGATTGGGATGCCTATGCTAAATATGAAGCTAGTAGGAAATATAGACGGTAACGATAGTAAAATCCATGTTTTTAGGGAATAATAATATAGTTATACAACAATGAGGTAGAAATATGGGAAAGAAAGTTTTTATATCGTATAAACATAGTGATGATTCTGTTCTATATTTATCTAATTATGGCAACACTGCTCGTGACTATGTTGATTATCTAATTGAGAATAAATTAGATGATGAAATTTATAAGGGCGAAGGAAATGAAGATTTAAGCGAATTTAAAGATGAAACTATTAAAAATCGTCTAAAAGATAAAATTCACGATAGTAGCGTTACCATTGTGCTAATTTCACCTAATATGAAAGAGTCAAGCATACCAGAATCAGACCAGTGGATACCGTGGGAAATATCTTACTCACTAAAAGAAATAACTAGGGCTGATAAAATGAGTCATACAAATGGAATATTAGCGGTTGTATTGCCTAACACTTTAGGAAATTATGATTATTTTATTAAAGATAAACCTTGTAATTGTAGAACATTGAAAACGGATACATTATTCCAAATACTTGATGACAATATGTTTAATGCAAAAGATTTACAGCGTAGTAATTGTAATTGTTGTAATTCATACACAGGAGATAGCTCTTATATTTACTCTGTTAAGTGGCACAATTTTATAAACAACAAAAACCGTTACTTAGATAAAGCAGTCAGAATAAGAGACAATAGAAAGTCTTACAATATAAATAAAGAGGTAAAAGATGGATGGTAAAGATAGAGTTATCAAGCATTTAGAGATAATACAAGGGATAATTAACAGATTAGCAAATAATTCATTTCTCATTAAGGGATGGAGTATGATAATATTGTCTGTCGCTATTTTATTTATTGCCAGAAGCAACGGTGCTTATTCTGAATATCTTACACTTTCTTTTATTGTTCCAGTAATTGGTTTTTGGATATTAGACGGGTATTTTTTATGGCAAGAACAATTATTCATAGGTATTTATAACGATGTTCGTAAGCAAGAAAATACAGAGTTCATGATGGATATTCCAAAACAATTAAACAAACCTAATCATAGATGGAGTGATGCTACTTTTTCTACTACTCTTAATATTTTTTATATCACTGAGTTATTTTTTATCGGTTTAGTTTTTTTAATTTTAAAATTATGAATATCTTGCTCATTTTAGCTCTCACCTTCATATAATTTTAATTATGAAAGCGATTGCACTGAACAACTTGTGCAATTGCTAGTGAGTTTGCCGTATGACATTATTGATGTCAATCTAGGCGTATGGAATTTCTGATCATTTGTTTGTTTAAAATAATAAATTATGTATATTTATATCTCATTTATCTTATTTAAGATTGTGGCGTTTTAGGGTGACTTAATCATGTGTAATACAAAAAAAGATATTTTAAGTGCAAGTGCTTCAGATGATTTTTTACAATATCTTTGTAAGGCCTACTATAAAGATAACAAAGATAAAAATAGTTTTTTACATGCAATCGTATCACTGCACAATAATAATGATATTGATATTTTAGAAGCAATTTCTAAATGTAACAATAAAGAAAATGATTTTTTTGCTGTTAAGCAGATATTTGAAAAAATATTGCCAGATATAAATACACCAATAAAAACAGTTATGAATTGTGTATTGCATATTTATCAAGAATCTGGGAATGACATGTCTGCAAGTATGATTTTTACACCATTTATTGAATATTGTAAAAAGGATAAAAATAAAGTCCAGCAAGCAATTCAGATAATTAATAGCGATGTAGAAAATTGGAGTAGTTTTGTTTGTCCAGTTATTATTGCAGGCTCTAATTTTAATTTTGAAAAATATGTAGATATTGCAATAGAATTTACTGAGCATACTAATAAAGATATGTGTATAAATGCTATTTTATCTTTAAGAAGATTGGAATATAAATACCATATTAAGCAACTTAATAAAGCATTTAAAACAGTAGCAAATATTATTGATACAACAAAGGATAAAAATGTTTTACCTGTATCAATTGAAACAATATTTGAACTATCTACTTTTGATAAGGAATTAGAAGAAAGGGCGATTGAATTAATAGAATATGCACTAAAAGATGCAAATGATATTGTTTTGCATAGTGCATCTAACTTGTGCTTTTATCAAAGAGAAAAACTTCCAATTAAATTATTTAGCATTTTATTAAGAGCATTGGAAAATATAAATTACAAAAACCAAGGAACAATATATAACATTAATTATGGATTGCGATACCTTTTAGAAAATAAACAAGAAGATGTAGTTATTGCTTATTTAGAAAACACTTTAATCAAAAACAATAATTTATCAATTACATCTTTTGAATATTTTACTCACGGCTTACTTACAGAAAATAAAGATATTTTTAACAAGATAGTCACAAAATGGCTTTTATCTGGTGAGTGGCGACTATGTGTTGCTGTATTAGATATTGTAAGGTCAACACCTGATATTATTCTATCAGCAGACAAAAATATCTTAAAACAACACAAACAAGCGGATTATTTATTTGCAATTAGAAAAGCAATAGGATATTTATTTTCTTATCCTATAAGTGCAACCAGTTTTATTATTTGTTTGATTGATTTATTGGATAAAAAAGGTGCGGAAGAAGTTACAAAACTGCTATTTGATCCTTTGCTAATTTCTTACTCTGGGAAAATTAAACAATATTTGGAGTCAATAAAAAAAGAACAAACAAACAAAACAAAAAAGGTTATTAATAATTTATTCAAAAGGTTAGAAAAATACCATCAGGATTTAAAGAGTTCATGGAATATACCTGAGTTAAAACCATCGCAAGAACATCGCGAAGCATATCACAGATTCCATAGTCGTTTAATGTCAGAGGCGATGAAAGAATCCGAGAAAGACTCGGTATTTCTAAGTTTGGTTTCAAAACAAATAATACTCTATAGTAATCAAAGCATCTCATATCATAAAGGCACCAGTCAAACTGAATATACGAGGAGTGTGTCTAACTTACAATCATTTACGCATTCTGCAGAATTTCCATGTTTAGAAATCATTAATCCTGAAAGGTTAAACTTATTATTGTTTGATCTGACAACGGAAAAATATAAATAATGAAATTAATAGTCAAAGAATATTTGTCATCTCTTAACGAAAGAAAAGAATTAGATGTTTTGTTGCCAAATTTACTGGCAATGATGGGGTTAGATGTTTTTCAAAACCTAGTATTGGCACTAGGCAATATGGTGTTGATGTTGCTGCATTTGGTAGTATTGATGGTGAACCTAAAAAAGTCTATTTATTTTCAATTAAAGCAGGTGATTTAGGTAGGTCCGATTGGGATGGCGGAAACAATCAAGATTTAAGACCATCTCTTACTGAGATTATAGATGTATATATCCCAAATCATTTGCCAAGTAAATATAAAGATAACCCTATCGAGATTTGTATTTGTTTTGGCGGTAATTTAAAGGAGAAAATTAGGCAAAATGTTAGTGGATATGAAGAAAAATATACAACTGAAAAACTAACTTTTTCTGAATGGGGTGGCGATGCATTAACGCAGTATATTGATAAATATTTTTTAAATGAAAGCCTATTGCCTAAAAACTTCCATTCAACCCTAAGAAAATCTTTAGCGTTAATAGACGAACCTAACATTTCTTTTAAACATTTTGCAAAACTTATTAATATGCTAAGTGATGTTAAACACAAAACAAATAAAGAAAAAATAAAAACATTTAGGCAACTTAGGATTAGTTTAGGTATTTTAATTGCATGGTGCCAAAAGGCTGGTAATCTTGAATCGGCTTATTTATCTGCCGAGTTATCTGTATTACACTCTTGGGAGTTTACAAAGCCCTTTTTGGAAAAGAAAACAAAAGATGCAACATCAATAATAGATGTAATGGACTCTATTATTTTGGCATACTTGGCGTTATCTAACGAATTTACAAATAAAATATTGCCACATGTTACCAAACAATATGCTATATCTTATGCGGTAGGTGCGACTAATAAGGTTGATGTTAATCTTAAATTGTTTGATTTATTAGGTAGGATTGCAATTAATGGCATTTGGAGTTATTGGCAATTATTGATAACGCCAAAAGAGGATGTTGATTCAATACAAGTATTTAAACACGATATAGAACAAAAGCAAATATCTATTATTCAACTTATTGATAGTAATCCTATTTTATTTACGCCTTATAAAGACGAACAGACAATAGATATTAGTATAGCTATATATTTTTTAATGCTTGACTTTGCTAATCATAATTATATTCATTCATTTTTATACTCAATGGATAATAACATTGTGTTTAATTTTGGTAGAGGCAGTCATTATCCGTCAACTCTTAATCAGTATAATGATTTGATAGAACATCCAATTAAAACAACCAAAGAATACAAAGAAAGCATAACAGAAGCCAGTATTTTATATCCCTATATGGCAATGTTTAGTGCAGTGCTTGGTTTTGATGATATTTATAAAAATATTCATAAATTTACAGAAAACAATATGCAACATTGCAGTATGCAATTATGGTATCCAAATGAATCATCAGAAGATAATTTTTATACCAATGCAAATACACACGGCACAACCTTTCTTAGTAAGGTATTTATAGATAAAGATAAAAAAGAGTTTTTAGAACAAATTTTCAGAGAATGCAAAACGATGTCATTTTTACAAGATATGTCGGCAATAAAGTGTGGTTTTGAACCAATTATCTTTTTAGGCTGTAGGCATTATAGACTACCTATTCCAATACATTTTTTTTCAGACAACAAACCTACTAAGATTAAAAAAACTAATTCTAATAATTGACCTAACTAGTATAACAATAGTTAGGTCAATCAACAAAGATGGGCAATGAAAAAGGCTGCCTGTTGAATATATGATAAAGAACAAAAGAAAGTTTGATAAGGACACTCGACACGAATTAAGAATATTGGAATAATTATATTATTATGCTTGTGATAAAGATGCAGCGTATATCCCGCATTTATCAAAAGAATTAAAGAAAGACATCTATATAACAGATGATAAAGAATTAATAGAGACATTTTAGATGCTTTATTGTTATTTTTAGGGCGTATATTTAAAGAATTAGAAAAAAATATTAACCCTACAATAGGCGGAGAATTTATTGCAGGCAGTTTTGCCCAATTTTTTGATAAACCAAAAACTAAACATATTGATGCAAGTCTTTTAAAGTCACATATATCTAATAAAGATTGGTTTGTTTTAGATAAATTTGCAGGAACAAGCGAAGAAGAGGGGTTGATTAATTTTATTAAAGATGAAATTGGTAATTTAAAAGATCAATACAAGGAAGTCCATTTATTAAGAAATGAAGAAGTGTATAAGATTTATGATTTTGATACTGGACAAGGGTTTCAACCAGATTTTATTTTGTTTTTAAAACAAAAAGAGCAAGATTTATATTATCAGGTTTTTATAGAACCTAAAGGTAGTGATAGAATAGAACATGACAAATGGAAACAAGATTTTTTATTAGAAATAACAAGAAAATACAGTAATAACAAAACAATTATAAAAATAGAGAGTAAAAAATATTGTTTAATTGGTTTGCCGTTTTTTAATCAATCTAATAATGAATGTTTTAAACAAAACTTTAGAAAAATCACTAATAATAAATGACATGTAAATAATTATAAAAAAAATGCAATATAATCTTATATTACAATAGTCATTAAATAATTTTATTAAAAAAGGTTTGAGATGGTTTAAATCTTATCTTGGAAATTATATTCCTAAATCTAATAGGCGTACGGAAAACATTGCCTTTAAAATAAATAAGCACATTACTATATCTATTATTTAATTCTAGTGAATCCACCTAAAAACCCAACCGTTAGGTTATTTTTATCTATCATTGTAATTCTTATTGTCGTCCCTTCACCAGGTCCGCTAAGATAAGTGAGTAAAACATCATTGCCTTCGTGTTTATACGATACTTTGCTTATTACTCCCATGGACTCTTCCTCATCATCACGATAGATTACAACTATAGGTAAGCCGTTCATTTGCCATGATCCCTTAAGATGTCCAGGACCTTCTTCTAAACAAGAAGAAAGAAATAAAGATGCTGTTAAAAACAATATAATTCTTAGTTTTGACATTATTTTTATCCTATTAATTAAACACTTTTATTTTAAACAATTTATTTTTAAAAAAGACTATGTTTTCCGTAGTCCTATCTAAATCTGCAAACCTAATTTTAAATATCCATTAAAAACAAAAAAGAAGATTTCGCCTTGTTATTTTTATCTATATTTATCTAAATAAGATTTCAAATTTGTGGTTGTCTTTCTGTCAGTAGCGGCATCATTAGTAATGGTAGTATGTAAATTGTTAGCATTAGAGTTTAGTAAATATTTAAAGATAATTAATCCATCATTAGGGGCATTAATAGTCCCATTGCCATCAACATCTAAAATAGTTCCTGCATTATCTAAATAAGTCTTCAACTGTGCAGTTGTCTTTCTGTCAGTAGCGGCATCATTAGCAATGGTAGTATGTAAATTGTTAGCATTAGAATTTAGTAAATATTTAAAGATAATCAATCCATCATTAGGAGCAGCAAGAGAGCCATTGCCATCAATGTCTAAGGAAAAACTTTTTACTTCAATGCTAATGGTTGCGGCACTATTACCAAATGAATTTGTGGCTATAACTATATATGTTGCTGATGCTGCAGCACTTGGGGTGCCTGAAATAGCTCCAGTATTGATATTAAAAGACAAATCATTAGTAATTGCTGGCGCAATAGAATAAGAAGCAACAACTCCTCCAATATTTATAACTGTTATATTGCCAATATCCGCCCCAACAACAGCGGTAATAGCGGCAGGTGAAAATGCAATACTTGGAGCAGCTGTGATAGCACGATGCCCTTGGTTATAACTACTATAACTACTACAATTACTGCTACCGCTACTACCAGAACACGCTGTTAGTCGGTAATAATAAATGATGCCTGCTGTAACTCCTGTATCGTCATAAGGCGAGCTTGAATCTGTGTCAATCTGTGAACAACTGCTACTGCTTGTGCTTGTGCAACGATAAATTATATAACTATTAGCACCACTTACACTACTCCACGATATACGCACTTTATCAGTATAATCCCCATCACTAGCGGCTGGGGTATTTGGTGCTACAATAGCACGATACCCTGAATCATAATTACTATAATCACTACAAGCGCCACTACCATTAGAACCTGTGCAAGCTCTTAGTTTGTAGTAATAAGTTGTGCCTATTATGGCTGAGGTATAATCATAAGGCGAGGTTGAATCAGTAGCAATTTGTGAGTAAGTGCCACTTGCACTAGTAGAACGGTAAATTCTATAGCTATTAGCACCACTTACGCTACTCCATGATATACGCACTTTATCAGTATAATCACCATCACTAGCAGTTGGGGTGTTTGGTGTTGCAACAGCACGATACCCTTGGTTATAATTACTATAACTACTACAATTACCGCTACCGCTACTACCAGAACACGCTTTTAATCGGTAATAATAAGTTGTGCCTATTGTGGCTGAGGCATCATCATAAGGCGAGCTTGAATCTGTGCCAATCTGTGAACAACTGCTACTGCTTGTGCTAGTGCAACGGTAAATTATATAACTATTAGCACCACTTACACTACTCCATGATATACGCACTTTATCAGTATAATCACCATCACTAGCAGTTGGGGTGTTTGGTGCTACAATAGCACGATACCCTGTATCATAATTACTATAATTACTACAAATGCCAGTGCCGCTACTACCTGAACACGCTGTTAGTCGGTAATAATAAATGATGCCTGCTGTGGATGAAGTATCATTATAAGGCGAGCTTGAATCTGTGCTAATCTGAGAACAACTGCTACTGTTTGTGCTGGTGCAACGGTAAATTATATAACTATTAGCACCACTTACGCTACTCCACGATATACGCACTTTATCAGTATAATCACCATCACTAACAGTTGGGGTGTTTGGTGCTACAATAGCACGATACCCTGTATCATAATTACTATAATCACTACAAATGCCAGTGCCGCTACTACCTGAACACGCTTTTAGTCGGTAATAATAAGTGGTGCCTATTGTGGCTGAAGTATAATCATAAGGCGAGCTTGAATCTGTGCTAATCTGAGAACAACTACTACTGCTTGTGCTAGTGCAACGGTAAATTATATAACTATTAGCGCCACTTACGCTACTCCACGATATACGCACTTTATCAGTATAAGTGCCATCACTAGCAGATGGGGTAGATGGGGTGTTTGGTATAGCAGTAAAATCAGCCCTAAGGTTATAATTACCTATTGTATTAGAATAATATCCTTCAACGAGAATATAATAAGTACCAGCAACAGCAGTACCTTCAAATCTAAAGTTATCACCCACGCCAGAATCATCATTTTCAGCAATAACATTGCCCGAACTGTCTAATAAATAACCATAAGTATCTGTACTTCCTGTGCTATAAATATCCAAATAACCGCCACCAGCAGGCACGCTAATACGAAAATAATCATCATCGCCACCAATCTCAATATTGCCGCTGATATTGGTATTAAAACTAATAGCAGTAGCATTGCTGGGGTTGTTGCTGTGGTCGTCTGTTAAACCATATATTGCTCTAATTCCATTTATATCATCTGTTTGTAGGGTTGTTACATTTTGATATAAATAATACATTATTGAGGCAGTAGTTCCACTATGATCTAACCCTAAGGTGTGACCGACTTCGTGCAAAGCAACGCGTTTAAAATCAGTTGGTGAATTGCTACTATTATCGTGAATACCCCACGAATTTAATGAATTAAAAATAATATAGGCTCTAGCCTTGTTAGTGGTACCAGAATAATGAGAGCCACCTGCTACTGCAAGTACAGTAGCACCAAAAGCCGTGCCACATATATCATTTTTAAATCTGACGCTATTATAACTTAATGTGCACGGGTCTTTATATGCTGAATTAATACTATATTGAAAATTAGAATTATTATTCCAAGAAGTTATTGCATTATTTAGGGCTGATTGATAATTTGTAGCACTTGTGCCATCCTCATTAGTATTAAATCCTGTATAAAATTCTATATTATTACTTGCCCAACTGCTTTGCAAAAATTCATAAGCATTGACTGCTGTGCTAATGATTAAAACAGCCAATAAACTTATCTTAGCTATCAGTTTCATTGATTTAAAATACTGCCTTTTATTAAATCATCTATGCTAAAAGTAATAAAAGTCATCGGCTGCCCATTTAGCAAACTGCGAACTTCCTTAGAAATAACCTGACCTTGAAAGACCAACTCAGCAGCATTGACCACATTATCAAAATCCACTTTGAGGACTGTGCTGGCTATAGATTGCATTCTACCCCAAAGACCAAAGCAAAAACTACAATAAAATTTTTAAAAAACATCATTTTTATTAGCAAATTATTTTAAATAAAAGTTTAGTAATTCTACATTAAAAACAGCAGGATTTTAGCGTGGTTTTTAATTAAAAGAAGATTTTTACCTTGTTATTTTTATCTAAATTTATCTAAATAAGCCTTCAACTGTGCGGTTGTCTTTCTATCGGCATCATTAGCAATGCTAGTATGTAAATTGTTAGCATTAGAGTTTAGTAAATATTTAAAGATAATTAATCCATCATTAGGGGCATTAATAGTCTGATTGCCATCAGCATCTAAAATATTTTCTGCATCATCTAAATAAGCCTTCAACTGTGCGGTTGTCTTTCTAGCGGCATCATTAGCAATGATAGTATGTAAATTGTTAGCATTAGAGTTTAGTAAATATTTAAAAACAATCAATCCATCATTAGAGGCAGTAAGAGACCCATTGCCATCAACATCTAAGGAAAAACTTTTTACTTCAATGCTAAGGGTTGCGGTATTACTACCAAATGAATTTGTGGCTGTAACTGTATATGTTGTTGCTGATGCTGTGGCACTTGGTGTGCCTGAAATAGTTCCAGTATTGGTATTAAAAGACAAATCATTAGTAATTGCTGGAGCAATAGAATATGAAGCAACAACTCCTCCAATATTTATAACTGTTATATTATCAATAGTCGCCCTAACAGCAGCGATAATAGTAGCAGGTGAAAAAGCAATACTTGGAGCAGCTGTGATAGCACGATGTCCTTGGTTATAACTACTATAACTACTACAATTACCGCTACCGCTACTGCCAGAACAAGCTTTTAGTCGGTAATAATAAATGATGCCCGCTGTAACTCCTGTATCATCATAAGGCGAGCTTGAATCAGTAGCAATTTGTGAGTAAGTGCCACTTGCACTAGTAGAACGGTAAATTCTATAGCTATTAGCACCACTTGCACTACTCCACGATATATTCACTTTGCTAGTATAATTACCATCACTAGCAGATGGGCTTGGTGCTACAATAGCACGATACCCTGAATTAGAACTACTATAATCACTACAAATGCCAGTACCATTACTACCAGAACACGCTTTTAGTCGGTAATAATAAGTTGTGCCTATTGTGGGTGGTGTGCCTATTGTAGGTGGGATATCATAATAAGGCGGGGCTGAATCTGTGCCAATCTTAGAACAACTACTACTGCTTCTTGAGTTTGTGCAACGGTAAATTATATAACTATTAGCACCACTTACGCTACTCCACAATATACGCACTTTATCAGGATCATCACCATCACTAGCATATGGGTTTGGTGCTTGTAGATTAACGGTAATATTAATGGCTGCTGTGCTATTGCCACCTATGTTTGTAGCAGTAATTGTATATTGAGTATTAGTTGCAGCATTAGTAGGCGTTCCTGAAATAATTCCAGTCTCAGTACTAAAAGACAGACCAGCACTAAGTGCATTTGAAATAGCATAAGAAGTGGCAGTTCCGCCAGTATTTGTAACTGTTATATTAGCAATAGCCACCCCAGCAACGGCAGTAATAGTAGTGGTCGAAAGACTAATATTTGGAGCAGAGATAGTAAAATTAGCAGTGCAAGATTTATTGCTATCCATATTTATAGTTAATGGATTATTAGTACCTGAACAATCACCAGACCAACCGCTAAAGTCATAATCACTATTTGCGCTGGCAGTCAGTTGGACTTGGGTATTTTCATTATAAGTTTCAGTGCAATCAGTGCCACAGTTAATGCCGTTGGCGGTGATATTGCCGTTTGTTGCTGAGGTGCTTAGAGTATAAGTTGGTATTGCTTGTGTGGTTGCACTACTTGCTGCTGATTGTGCTGAACAAGTGCTGCTATCACTATCAACACAAGCTTTTAAGGTGTAAGAATATTGAGTATTAGCTACTAATTCAGTATGATTATAACTTAGGTTACTGCCAGCATAAATTTGGCTATTGCCGTTATATAAGCGGTAATAAGTTGCATCACTAACACTTGTCCAAGATAGGTTTATTTGGCTGGTGCTTTGCACGCTAGCAGATGGTGTAGGTGGAATATTTGGGGTTAATGAGTCGACAGCAACAAAAGAAGCAAAAGACTGTCCGCTACGAACCAACCGCACCCGACCATTATCGTTGCGATTGTCGCCGCCGTCATTGCCGTAGTAGAAATGGACACCCCACGCATAGAACGAATAGCTGGCAACAGCCGAGCTAGACCAAAAATACGTGGCAGGCGTGTTAGGGAAAATATCCTCATTAATACTAGGGTCGTAGCATTTTAATTCCACAATAGAGGCTAATTCTTTGATGTTGGGCAGGCGCCAATCAGTAAAACCTGCAAAGCTTGATCTGCTTGCCTTGGTTAATGCACTCTGCCAATTATAACTACTGCTTTCTACTTCTTGTTTCCACATTAATCCTGTTTTATTGTCAGTTACTGTGCCATTACTATCAACGCTAAACTGGCTACTTGGGGTTGATTCTGGTATGCCGTCTATACAAGTAATAGATAGTGCTTGAGTGCTAACCAGTAGTGATAAATATAATATTATTACACTTAGGCGCATAATTGCATCTCCTTATTAATGGTTAATTGGGTAAATATTCTTTGCTTTAGTCTGCCTTTTAAATAGCCTTGTTGCTTGATGATACATTTATTTACTTGGCTATAAATTTGATTTGAATAGGGTTGGAAGTGCGGTTTTAATCGCATCTCACTACCTATGATATATTTATGATAGCGAGGGAAGTCTCTAACAACTTTTTCAATCATCACTAATAATCTATTGGCATCGCGCCATATTGGTGTTTTATTATTCATCAATTATATATTTTAGTTATACTTTTAAAAAACTCTATGGAAACACGACTTTAGTCGTGTTAGTGGTGCGGTTAAAACCGCACTTCCAAAAATATCTATAAACTCTTTCTAATACGATTAAAATCACATTCCCAAAACAAAAAACAAATTACTGTCCGCTACGAACCAACCGCACTCGATAACTATCGTTGCGATTGTTGTCGTTGTCACTGCCGTAGGCGAAATAGACATACCACGCATTGGACGAATTACTGGCATCAGCCGAGCTAGACCAAAAACCCGTGGCAACTGTATTGAGAAAATAACTAACATCTATGCTTGGATTAAAGCGAGAATAATCAACGATAGAACGCAAATCTTCACGCTTTGGCACACGCCAGTTGGTGAAGCCGCATAGCGATTCATCATTAGTGCCGTTTACCAAGACATCCCAATCGTCATAATAAGTACCACCTGCACCACTATCAGCACCAATACCGCCCCACCTATAAGTATTATCTTTATCGTGAATGCTGTTATCGTTGGTTTTAACCTCCCATACTAATCCTGTTACATTATCACGCACACAAGACCAACTACTAGCAGAACTTGCAAGTGCATTGCCATTACTATCTAATTTAGTAAAATCAAAACCAGCAGAGCCACCGCCTATTTTGGTTAATTGTCCAGCTGCTGCTGCTGCATCTCTGCCGTAGTTACAGTCTTGTGGTGCTGAGATATTGCTAGTGCAGGTGCTGTTATTGTCTGATGAATAATCACCGCCCCAATATAAGCCAGTATCGTTTATAGGATGAGTATCTGAATTACTGGGTGTAGATGGGGTATTTCTAACTGCTTCAATATCGGTTTTAAATTGGGTAAATAATGGGTCAATAGCAATATCATTACCTTCATAACCATCATCGTTTAAGTCATTATCTAAAAATATTCCTTCACGCATTTGGCTATGGTCTCTATCATAAAAAATACGAATATTTTCAACTAACCCATAATTACTAGAAGAATTCACTATTTGAGACATCCAACTATTTAATAAACTATCTGTATGAACACCATTTTGAAACAATAACCCACTTGGCAAAGGCACAGCGCCATCTAATTCATAACCAACCTTATCTACAGCCGCTGCTGCACCTATCATAGAAATGGCATTGCTATAAGCGCCACCAGAAACAACCCAACCTGCATAAAAAATAAACTTATCAAATATGTTGTTGTCTGCTAATAATTTAGTATTTAAAGTTAATAGTTTCGTATTATTTTGGTAAAAACCCAACCCATCACCAAATCTTACTTTAGGTTTTATAGAATAATTATTGATATTGCAATCTGTGTCAGTAGCGGGTTTACCCCAACCACCATCCCATGCTAAGTCTAGTGCACCGTCAGTTTTAAGGTTGCCTGCGCCGTTTTCAAATAAATCGTAAAGATATAATTTTTCTTTGTAATCAAAATCAACTGATGATTGGCCTCTACACACATATAAATCATCATCAACACCAAGGCCGCCATCATCAAACTCTAAATCATAATCAAATGAGCTATAAGACCCTCTGTGTGGTGTAGCAAGGGTTATTACTTTTTTAATTTTACTATTAACATTGTTGCTATCAAGCACTGCATATTTAGCTATAAGACCTCCTGTGCTATGCCCTACTAAAATAATATCATCTGCACTATCTTTACCTAACTCAGGGTGGCTGTTAATTAAATCTGCTAAGCGTTTGGCATTGTATTCATTAGAACGCATTGTGGGGTAGCGGAATTTATATACTTCAAAATCGTTGTAAAGCTTTTCTAATTCAAAATAACTTTGATGGTCATCGTTTCTTGCGGTATCTTTTATCCTGTCAGCATCTAAAAACACACTACCAGTATTACTTGCTGCTAATTCCCACCACGCCTCTACTTCATTTTGATTAAGTAAAGTATCTGCCCAATTTTCCTCCTTGCCATTCCAACCGTGGATAAAGATAATAGGGGTTTTGCCTGTTTTATCGCTATTGCCACTTGATTGTAGTGACATAGTATCTACATCCCAATAAAAATCTTGTTCTGCGTAAAGTAAGTGGGATGGGATACTGTCTAATTGATTTGCTAGATAAGATTGTATGATATCAGAAAAATAAGACTTAGAATCAAAATCATCAGAATCTGTGATACCAGTATTAAAAGTTTCTATCCATTCAAAACCATCATAAATACTATTGCCTCGCAAACCAAGTGTATCTGTATCAATAAAATTAAACTCAGCATTGTTATTATCAATAGCATAGCCTAAGTTAATAGTATCTAAACTTTTATGTTTATCGCCTGAGCCTAAATTTTCAACAATACCACCAAATACATACATCTTTAGGTGGTAACTATTACAACTTAACTTTGCAAGTCCAATTGAATGTCTGCCTACTTTATCTTTAATTGTTATAATGGTGCCATTTGCTACTTTATTTGTTTGATCACTATTACATAATTTTTCATATTGACTTGATAAAAATTCAGTATCTAAGTCAAATTCAGTATCTAAGTTTAGTCCATCAGTGATTTCCCCTTTATCAAAATCCGTAATCCTCGCCAACTGTTGCCCATCAAGCGGTATCACTTCATCAATTACGACAAATTGCTCCTCATAATTACCCGCTGGCGTGGCTAATTGCAAGGCTTTTGCTAAATTGGCAATGCCATAACCTGTGGCGTTGTCTTTAGCTATGGTTAATAAGTCTGTGGCTGTTTCAAATAATCTACCTGCTATGTTATGCGGTGTTTGCTTAGTGGGATTGCCAGCAATTTTGGCAATAATGCCTGAGATGAGGGCAGCAGCGGCGGAAGAGCCTTGAGTGGTTTTAGTTTGATTGTTTTGCTGATAACTAATATTTAACCCTGGCGCGACTAAATCCACCATTGCACCTTGGTTTGATTGGGGGATTATTTGATTTTGGGCATCTATTGCCCCAACACCAATGACATTAGCATACGCTGCTGGATAAAATGGGGTGTTTTTATAACCATCATTGCCTACGGCTGCTACAACACTAACGCCTTTGTATTTAGCATATTGAATGGCATCTTGCAAGATTTGCGAGGGTTTGTAGCCGCCTAAACTAATGTTTATTATTTGGATTTTTCTATCTAGCGCGTGGAATATGCCCTGTGCTATATCGCTATAAGTGCCTATGCCGTTGCTATCCATTACTTTAACCGCATGAATAATAGCATTTGGTGCAGTTTGTAGGGCGAGTAGCGCCATAGTTGTGCCGTGTCCGTTGTCATCAGTGCTGTTAGTGGTGTTATTTATGGTATTAGCAATCGGGCGGACTTTGCCGATAAGTTGAGTAACACTTGCATCTACGCCTGTATCAATAATGGCGATTTTAGGGCGGAAAGTATTAGTTGTAATTGTTGCAGTTGCAGTTGTAATTGTTGCAGTTGTGGTGGTAGTTATGGTAGTATTTAGAGTGTTTAGATGCCAGTAGTTGTTGGCGTTAGTGGCAGTTTTAGTGGTGGTTAGTTTGGCAAAATAATTAGGTTCTGCTGTGGTGATATAATTTTGCTTAATCAGTTGTTTTTTGACTAATTTAACATCAACACCTAAGTCAAAACGCGCCACAAAGTATTTTAAACGGTGCATTCTATCGGACAATACTCCGCCATATTTTTTAACTTCGCGATTTAATCGTCTTATTTGCTGGCTAATATTTTGATTAGGGTTAATGCGAATTAACAATTCATCTGCTACATAACTTACTTTAATGCCATTATATAATTCTTCAATAATCGGTTTTATTTGGGTTAATGGGCGAGGCTTATATATGCTGCCATATCCTGATTTAGGTTTTTTTGCTTGCTTTGTGGGTTTAGTTGGTTTTGAGATAGTTTGAGCGCTAATTGCCTCTGGCAGCCCTAATTCCTGCACTTTGATGCTCGGCACTAAGGTAATTGCTTTTGTATATTTAATCCCCTTATCATTTTTAGCCAAAATTCGATAACTATTAAGCCCTTTGAGAAGTGTATCTATTAGCCTTTTTTCAGAGTAGTTGCTAAAACTTAGATTGTAAGTTTTCTCTACCTTCGGATAAACAAAAAACTTGAGTTCGGTGTGTTTAGCCACCTCTTTTAGCACTGCTTTTAACTTGGCTTTTTTGAGTGTGCCTGTGAATAAACCATTTTTATCTTGGCTGATGATTAGCGTATGGCTACTTGTTTTTGCTGGTTGGATGTTTTGCTTTGGTGTGTTGTTTGCTAAGGTGGGATTAATAATACTAAACAAAGCAAAAACTACAATAAAATTTTTAAAAAACATCATTTTTATTACCAAATTATTTTAAATAAAAGTTTAATAATTCTACATTAAAAAACAGAAAATCAGCCGTATTTTAGCGTGGTTTTTAATTAAAAGAAGATTTTACCTTGTTATTTTTATCTAAATTTATCTAAATAAGCCTTCAACTGTGGGGTTGTTTTTCTGCCCTCCATTGCATTACTAGAAATTGTAGTATGTAAATTGTTGGCATTAGAGTTTAGTAAATATTTAAAGACAATCAATCCATCATTAGAGGCATTAATAGTCTGATTGCCATCAATATCTAATAGGCTTTTTGCATTATCTAAATACTTTTTCAACTTTATGGTTGTTTTTCTGCCCTCCATTGCATTACTAGAAATTGTAGTATGTAAATTGTTAGCATTAGAGTTTAGTAAATATTTAAAGATAATCAACCCATCATTAGAGGCATTAATAGTCCCATTGCCATCAGCATCTAAGGAAAAATTCTTTACTTCAATGCTAAGGGTTGCTGAATCAGCGCCAGTTACATTGCTGGCAGTGATTGTATATATTATTGTTGATGCTATGGCACTTGGTATTCCTGAAATAGTTCCAGTAGCAGTGTTAAAAGATAGACCAGCACTAAGTGGCTGCGAAATAGCGTATAAAGCGGCAGTTCCACCAGTATTTGTAACCGTTATATCAGTAATGGCTACCCCAACAGTAGCAGTAAAACTATTAACTGAAATGGTAATACTTGGAGTGGCTGGGTCTATGTTAATATTAATGATTGCTGTATCACTGCCTTGTGAATTTGTGGCAATAATTGTATAAGCTGTTGCGTTACTAATTTGTTGCGGTGTTCCGCTAATAGCACAACTATTGCCGCTAACGCTAACATTTAAACCAGCTGGCAAGCCTGAGCTTGCACATTCTTGAGTTACGCCGCCCGTGTTGGTAAATGTTATAGGGCTAATAATAGCAACATCAACAAAGTAGGTTTGCGTGGCTGTTATGTCTGCAATACTTGGCTTAGAAGTAATCTGGCTAACAGAAATTTTCACAGTAGCCGAATCACTACCAGTTATGTTTGTAGCAGTAATTGTGTATGCTTGTAGTGTTGCGGTGGCGGTTGGAGTTCCTGAAATAGTTCCAGTAGCAGTGGCAAAAGATAGACCATTAACAAGTGGTGGCGAAATAGCATAAGAAGTGGCAGTTCCTCCAGAGTTTGTAACTTGTATATCAGTAATAGCTATATCAAGTTCAGCATTAACAGTAGCAACTGAAATAGCAATTTTTGGAGCAGGTGGATTAACGATAATATCAACTGTATCTATGCTACTACCAGTTACATTTGTGGCAGTAATTGTATATACAACATTAGTTGCAACAGCGCTTGGCGTTCCTGATATAGTTCCAGTAGCGGTAGCAAAAGATAATCCATTGCTAATTGCTGGTGCAATAGAATAAGAAGCAACTCCTCCAGTGTTTGCAACCGTTATATTATCAATAGCCACTCCAACAATAGTAGTAATAGTATTGGTTGAAAGGCTAATATCTGGAGCAGAGATAATAAAATTAGCAGTGCAATATTTATCATTATCCATATTGATAGTTAACGAATTATTAGTGCCTGAACAATTGCCAGCCCAATAATTCAACATATGTCCATTTACTGGTGTTGCATTTAGCTCTACATAAGCACTTGCAGTAACAGCAATACTGCAATTATTACCACACACTGTGCCGTTTAAAGTAATATCACCAGAACCAATAACATTGGCATATAATGTAACAATTCTTTCTGGGACAACAACATTAACAGTTGTTGTGGCATCTCCACCAAAACTATCTGTCCAAATGATATAAAAAGTTTTGGTTCCTGTTGGCGTGTCTGTATCTGCTGTGTATTTAAAATTACCATTATCCAAATAAATAAAATTATCTTCGCCTAATTCTGTAGTATATTTTGGTGTAACCACATCTCCTTCTTCATCAAATAAATTAACAGCACCTGTGACAATTCTTTGTGTTTGGTCAGCTACAATAGTTAAACTACTATCAACAATTGGAGGGTGATTATATTGATTAACACTACCTTTAGTAATAACAAATGATGATTCTGTTATATTACCTAATGAGTCAGTTAAACGAACAACATAAGTAGCACTACCACCTCGCACTGGTAGAGTTGATACAGTGATAGTTGAACTTAAATTCAACTCGTAAAAATCTTCACTATTGCCATCAATTTCAAGGTTTGGTCTGCCATTAATCGTATAAAAAACACCGCCAGAATTATCAACCTCTTGTTTTATAATGCAATAACCATCTGTGGTACTTAAACCGCTATCACAAACTTGTAACCCAGATGATAACAACTCAATTTTTACTAAGTCACCATCAGGATCAAAAGGTGTAAAAGCAACATTGACATCATCATCACCTAAATGAACATAATTACCAATAGAGGGGTTTAGGTCGTAAATAATAGGAGCATGATTTTGTGTAACAGTGCTGTTTATATAAACAATATCAAAGGATACCCAATCACTATAGTTGTTATTCTTATCTCTTGCCCTTGCCCTGATAGTGCCACTTTGTTTAATTCCTCTAAAGAATTTCACCTCTGATTCATCAAAATAACCACTAACTGTAGCAGTTGGTGACTGATAACTGCTATCACTACTGTAATACTCGCAAGATGGATAAACTGGTCTAATATCTCTATAATCCCATTCAACCTTATCCAAATCACCATCTGGATCATAAGCAAAAACAACAAACATTTCATCGTCAAAATCAGAATAAGCACAATTTTTATCAGCATCTTTATTGATGTAAATAGTTTGATTTACAAAAGGGGCGGCCTTGCGAATAGATGGTGCGTTATCGCCAGCTGATAACACCAATGTTTTATTAATTGTTGCACCTCTATTGCCTTGGCTGTCTATTGGCGTTAGTTGCAACTGTTTTTGTCCAGATCCAGTAACACTAATCGATTCTGAAAAATTAGCAGTATCAATATTATTGCTAATCACATCCACCAATTGATTATCCACTTTAACCTCTATGGTATCAAAATCTAACTCATTGTCTTGTATATGTCCTGCAAAATGAAACAGATATTCACCATTGCCCCTATAATCATCATCATACCAAGTACTGGCTGTTGGATAAAGCCTTGTTATTTGTGGGGCAGAACCAATACTAACGCTATCAGCAGGCAATACACTAACAGTTAATGTTTTTGTAGCCTCTAAGCCGTCATTATCTCTAACCAAGCAAGATATGGTATTACTACCTGTATTAGTAAATGTAATATCAGGATATAAAGACTCATTTGTTTTTGTATTGTTTCCTGTTTCTGTTTCTGTTTTTATTACAGTGCCATTATGACTTATTTCTTGATAAATAATACCGCCATCTGCATCGTAAGTCTCACATATAAATCTATAAGCCCTACCCATTCTAAATGCTTGATAATCTTCATAATACCTCCAAGAATCTGAGTTTATATTTTTTATTGTGTAATAACCTAAATTTTCAACAATTGGTGCAATGGACCCATCACTAGCCACACCAGTTTCAACCGTGGCGACATATTCAGCTACATTATTATCCTCATCAGTTGCTACTACTCTCAATGTATGTAGTCCGCGATTGGTAAAGTTAATACTTTCATATCTCTTAGTTGTAGCAGGATCGCCATCACTAACATGATATTCAGTTTCTACTAATACCCCATCGAAATACCATTCAAGTGATAATAAGTTACCATCAGCATCTGATACTTGCACTTCAAAATCTATATTACCTAATGGCACTTCAATATAATTATCTCTAACTGGTATTGGTTCTATCAAAGAAATTACTGGGCTTTGCGATTCTCTTGCTGATACTACCCAAACAGCAGTTGCATTATCAGTAGCATCATCAGAATTACTTACTACAGCATAAATGCGTGCAGTATTTCCACCATTATCGCCATTAAATGTAAAAAGTGAAGATTCTGTACCAATATAAGAATCTATCTCGCTACTTGAAAAAGTATCATAACTATCATTAGTAGTAATATCACTACTATCAGAATACCAATGCACATTTCCTAATGCACATGAATTACCAGTTACTGTAAATTTGACACTTTGCCCAACTAAGTACTCATTCTTATAACTGGGGCTTTCTCTATTAGCACTTGTAGAAAAGCTACAACTATTTTGAGAATTAGAATCTAGTATCCGATAACGAACAACGCCCCACCCTTGCTGATCCACTAAAGGCACATCAGGTGCATTAATCCAAATATTTTCATCATTACTGCTACGCATAGCGCTTCTTATTAAAATATTAAAATCACCACTTCTTGATGGTTTTCTTACTGTTATTCTAAAGGTTTTTACTTCGTCCTCAGCAAAATTTGTATCTACAAATTCTGCAAGCATATAACTAGAGGTAATTTGATTGCCATTTTTATGATAAATAGTTGAACCAGCAGGATAGAATTTAGAAAAAGATGTGTCGCTATGTTGTGTTGAATCAGTCATATAATTAGTATCATCTTCGGCTTGATCTAATAACGGTATGCCAATTGAAATACCGCCTTCATTTGATAAACCGCCATTATTACGAACTGAAACAGTAATATCAACATAATCACCTATATCTACTATATTAGGTGAAATAGTTACAGGAAAGTTTATAATTGGTTCAGGGTTTGGTATATCTATAATTTTAAATTGCTGAGTCTCTGGTAAATCGCTATTGAATGTATCCATACCATTATTAAAATCATTTATGATACTCAGGTTATCAAATTCACTTTGTAATAGGTTTTCGTTTATATCATCTGATGTAGAAGCTAAAACAGCAGAAAATAAATTTTGTATAGACTGACCAATTAATTCTTGTATTAGTTGAGACAAAATAGATCCAGAAATATTAGATGCTGTAATTGCTGTTGTTTGCCCAGTAGTGCCTAACCAGCTATTTAAAAATTTAAGCAAAGCCGTTGCCTTAGTTGTTGTTGCAACTTTAAGTCCAAAATATGATGCAACGGCAGGTCCAGCTATAGCCCATGCTAAGCTAATAGCACAACCTAGACCTGCACTAGTAGCATAACCATCTAATGTTTTGCTTTCATTTTTTATAAATTGATGAGCTACATATACACTTGCACTAATTCCCGCACCTATAGCACATGCACTTAATAAAACACTAGTTGCTACTATCTCAGATGTGGTTTCTTTTCTATCATTATCTAAGGAATCAGTGTTTAACTGATTTTGAAATGAATTTATTGGCGGTATAGTATT
The DNA here is from genome assembly GCA_965217125.1 of Gammaproteobacteria bacterium. Taxonomy (GTDB): domain Bacteria; phylum Pseudomonadota; class Gammaproteobacteria; order PS1; family Pseudothioglobaceae; genus JAAOIF01. The sequence goes on from OZ244244.1 coordinate 474,913, forward strand.
TTGTGCTGGCTGAGTTGCCCCAATCCCAATACTTACAATTCCAAACCAAAAACCAAAAACCAGCACTAATTTTTTCAAAAAATTTGTTCCCATAATAAACCCTTACTGATATAAATTAAAAAATAAATCTTTCCATAATCATTTTTAAAATTCTATGAAGTAACTTCATAGATTTTTAAAATAACTTTTATAAATGCCTATAAATAGGCACAGAAATAAGGGATTATCGAATTTGTCTTAAAAAGAAGATTAGCTTTAATATGAATAAAGCCGATAACAAGATATATAAACATTTATTTATTTGCATAATATTGTCTATAAAGAGATGTGTTTTAGAAACATGTTTAAGTAATATTATTAAGAACTTAAAATCATTATAACAGGAATTTAGGCTTGTTGAGATAAAAATTGAAAAAAGTATTCAACACCACTAAACTGGATTTGTGGTGAAAGTATAATAAATAAACATTGGTCCAAGATAATTTTGGTTGCCTTGAGCAAATATATGAAAATAAATTTGTAGATTTAGATATATAACTCCAAAAAAAATAAACCTATAGTAGGCATAATATTTATTTTATATGCGAATCCCACTTCAAAGTGCACCACCTGTAAAAATGCCTGAGTTAGGTCTTGATGCTTTTGATATAAATTGTTGCATTAACCCTATATGTGATAATTTTGGCATGTCTTGGCATAAAACTATGCAGAATAAGCAGTTAGTTTATATGGTTGAACTTACTTAACAAGTTGTTGATAAATTGGTGTGCTAAAATTTACTGATAATAATTTAGCAAAAAAAACAAAATGAAAAAACTAATTTTATCAATCATTTGCCTAATAGGTTTTTCTACAGCATACGCATTGCAATTTCAGTCTTTTAATTTTAATGATGAAAGCGATTGTGCTGAGCAGCTTGGGCAATTGCCAGTGAGTTTGCCACGCGATATTATCAACCCAAATTATCTGTCAAAAAGCAAAAAAATATGCCTAAAAGCCTACATAGGCGATAATGCTTGCCGTAAAGAATACCATCGCCAAAAAGATGCACTGGGTTTAACTTCAGGCGTTAGCAGCAATTACACAGATAAACAACAAGCACAAGCACAATGCGGCACTTGGCTAAAAAATCGCCGTAGTGCTTGTGAGGATTTTTTACAAAAAGCCTCAGCGGTTTGTTACCAAATCAGCAGCCAAGCAGAACAGCAAAGACAAGTAGAGGAATTAGCGGATAATTTATTAGGCACTTGGTCTGGTGGCGATGACTTTACTTATTCTAATGGCAAAAGTGGTCATATTGATATAACCTTAAATATCAATCGTAGGATTGACAATAGTAAATTTAATGGTATTATGAAGTCTCAAAACCAAGAATTTAATTGCGGGGCTAAACAAAAAATGGATATTAATATTCATGATAGCATTGCTTATTTACAAGGCACGGTTTTATCCACCAACTGTAAAAATGGCTGGAATGCAGATAATTTTGAACTTAGCATAAGCGATGGCATTATGCGTGGAACTTCGGGAGACTCAGGCTCAGATGGATCAAGTGGTAATACTGTTTTAAGAAAACAGTGATTTTTTTTAATAAATAGGAGAATGTTATGAAAATTTTAATAATAACTTTGTTTGCATTTGTAAGTAATTTTGTTTGTTTGTCTGTTTTAGCAGGTGATGATTCAAATAGCGTGTGCAAGACTAAAAATATTGGCGCTTTTTATTATAAAAGTAATGGATGTGGTGTGGAAATATTAACATCTATACAACAAAATATAAACCCAAATATAAAGATATTAAAAAATACTATACAAAAATTAAAAGATGCCACACAAAACGAAACTAATTTGCACATAATAGAAGTATTAAAAAATACGATTGCAGAAATACAGCAACAGCAATGGAAATTATCAAAAATGCAAACAAAGTTATTAATAGAAACACAACCGAAGAAATTATCAGAATCTAATTGTAAAACAAAAAAAGGTGTTTTTGATTGCGATTCAGACCAAATTAATAAAGTAATAGAAGCCTGTGAGGTATATCCGCAAATATGCGAAATCAGAAATGTAGTAGATTTATATAAACCCAATTATGCAATGGTTAGTTTAGGCAACCATAACGATAAAGCGTTAGAAATACAATATTCTGGGCGATACAATATTAAACCAATAAGTTGCGTAAAAAATCATAATAAAAACGGTTTGTATATTGATTACGAGTGTGTGGAAGATAAAAAAATAACTGAAGACAAAAAAGGAATAACTGAAAAAAAACTCCCCGAAGAACTGGTAGAAACATTTTTCTCATTAACTGGCAGATATGATTTTTATGTATTTGGTGAAGACAACAGACCAATGAACAATGACTACAAATCAGTAAACAGAGAATCTGGACAGGTGGTAAATAGATTTTTTAATCCAGCCTTCCATACCAGATTAATCTACCCTAAAAGTGATAAATTAGAATTTGTAGATTTTAGTATTGAACATCTATCCAATGGGCAATCAGGCAATTTTGAAGAAATTGATTTCTCTGCTGGAAATGACAACTACGAGGCAAGTGATAACAACAGCATATCTATGTTTTTCCCTAGTATTTCAGCACAATTGCTTCTTAACAATGAGAAAGACGACATAAAGTATAAGGTTTTTGCTAGAGCAATATTGGATTATTGGGATGCAGAATTAGACATATACAGCGAAGATAGGACAGAAATAGGCAAGAACGATTTCCCTGGTTATCATAGATTTAAAATAGGAGTTATACTTGAAAGCAATAGTATTGATGAAATCACTAATATTGATGAGGATGAGTGGTTATTGGAATTGAGCCTTACTGGTCATAGAAAAACATCATTTGATGCTTTTTTATCCTATCCTGTTAGTCGAATCCCTGTTGTTAATCTTTTAGATAAAATAGGCTTAGATCATTTTCTATTTCGTTACCACTACGGTTATTTAAGCAGATTATCCAATTATGACCTTAAAGAAAAAACCTACGGAATAGGTTTTGGTGTAGCCTTTTAAACACTTGAAAAACTTAATTATTACATTACAATAAACACCATAAACATAAACCGAGGAGAAAATCATGTCTTATAACTTAGAAACAGAAAAAGACACTATAAGCATTATCAACCAATCATTTGCTGACCACAATTCACATAGAGCAGCAAATCAACAAGCACAAGTTCAGGCTCAGGCCGAGCAAGATAATTTTAGAATACAGGGTAATTTACAAACCTTAAGAAAGAATGTTTTAAGTGCTCATAAGGGAGAGGGTTTTGCGATGGCTGCTACTCAGTCGGCAATTGATATAATAATGGAAAGCCTAAATGTTGGATTTGAAACCGCTAGACAAATGGTTATTAATAACCCAAACTATCAAACCTATAAAGATAAATTAACTATTGCTGCAATTAATAATGATCCATCTTTTTATAGCAAAGGTATGACTATTGGGGCAAGAGAAATAATTGAAAGATAGTTTTTATTTAAACACCCCCTTTATCTTATTATAATATATATTTAAACCCAGTCTATAGATAAATATTTTAAAGGATATATAAAATGAAAGATATAGCAATTGTAGATATAGAAACATGTGGATTTCAAAATCAAGGGGGGTTGATTGTTGAGATAGGGATAGTTGGTTTAAATTTAGAAACAGGCAGTGTTATTGATGAATTTAACGCTATTGTAAAAGAAGATGGTTTTGGAGAAAAATACTCTAAAAAACCTTATAACTGGGTTTTTCAGAACTCAGACTTAACATATAATGATGTTTTGCTCGCAAATAATTTAACAGGCATGCTGTTAGAAATTCAAGAAATTTTTGATAAATATACATTAGGTGCAACAGCATTTAATAAGAGCTTTGATTTTGGATTTTTAAAATCAAGAGGAATAAGAATTAAGGAGTTGCCTTGTATTATGCTATCAGCAGCACCTATAGTTAACCTACAGCCAAACCATGGGTTCAGAGATGCAAAATGGCCAAAAGTAGAAGAAGCTTGGGAATATTTTTTTCCAAATATCCAATATAAGGAAGCACACAGAGCATTAGATGATGCTAAACATGAGGCATTAATTGCATACGAACTTTACAAGCTTGGAAAATTTACAATATAAAAAAAGCACCTAACAAATCACTCCAGCGGACTGATTACGCATCCGCTGAATTTAAGCGTTAATTTTATCAACTCACTTAAGGATTTATAATGAAAAATTTAGTAAAAATTTTATCTGTTTCAGTTGTTGCAACAATGACTGGTTGTGTCAGTCTTCCACCAGACACTCAAGAGCGTTTAGGGCAGTTTACAGCAGTATCATCATTCAACGTTAGAAACCTTGAATATGAGAAAGATAACAATACTGTATCCTATACAACTGGAAAGTCTTGCTATCAAGTAAGCAAAGTCTCTCTTGCTTATATATCAGGACCTAAAGATGATCTATTACAACGTGCAATGGATGATGCAATCAGGGCTGGGCAGAAATCAGGCATAGATGGTGATCTACTAGTCAATGCTCGGATTGAAAGAAAAACAGAATACAAAGAATATCGTGCTGGGTTCTTCCCTGTAAAACATCGCTATGAGTGCGTATTTGTGGAAGGTGACTTGGTTAAAATTAAGCATAAAAACTAACAATATCTTCACGGGCGTTAGGTGTTCATCGCGATATGGTAGAAGTATTTAGAGTCGAATAAAATTAAAAAAAGAATAACGAATGAAATTAAGAAAATATGTTAGTTTTATGTTACCTCTTATTAGGTTTTTAGCAGTTGTTTGAACAGCACAAACGCCTTTACTGTAAGTATTTTAAAAACTTGACAAACCTAATAATAACATTACAATAAACACCATAAACATAAACTGAGGATAAAATCATGGCTTACAACATAGAAACAGAAAAAGACACTATAAACATTATCAACCAATCATTTGCTGACCACAATGCACATAGAGCAGCAAATCAACAAGCGAGAGCACAAGCACAGGCTGAGCAAGATAATTTTAGAACACAAGGTAATTTACAAATCTTAAGAGAGAATGTTGATAATGCAAAAAACGGCAAGGGGCTGGCTATGGCTTTTTCCCAATCAGCAATTGATGTGATAATGGATCGCCTTAATGTTAGTTTTGAAACCGCTAGACAAATGGTTTTTGATAACCCCAACCATCAAATTTATAAAGATAAATTAACCGCTGCTGTGTTTGATGGTGATGAGGCTATTTCTAATAAAGGGTTATGCAGGGGTGCAAGGGAAATTATAAAAAGACATTAATTACCCCTCTCCCCCATCTTTTTTATCTTTTTTATTTTTTTTAGTAGCGCCATCACCTATTGTATCAGGAGTAGGTGTTGGGGTAGGAGCGCCTTTAATACCTTTAACTGCAGAATAGGCCATAAAAAACTTATTCTTAATATCTTGCTCATCTTGGCTTTCACCTAATTGCTCACCGCTATGTCCAATCCAACGGATTACACGGTCAGCTAATTCCCAAATTAAATTAAAACTACGACGAACTACAGATAATGCAATTAAAGCCATAATTACCATTCCTGCCAACCACCCTACAACCCCAACAAGATTGGAACCATGCACAGTTGCTAAAAAGGGGATAGATATTTGTCCAGCAAAATTAACTAATACCTTAGATAGGATAATACCACCCCAAAGCCCTACCACCATTAATACTGGTCGCACTAATAAAGCAAGCAACAGCATATAACCTTGTTTGGCGTGTTGTCCTGCAACACCTGCCCCCTCTTCTGGCATGGCGTGTGCTGCCGCCCAAAAAACAGAGCCAAAAAATGCCTCAAATAAAAAAACAGTGCTATATAATAAGTATAATATTTATTTCATACTAAATAATGGAATCACAATACACACCTGCACCGCCTGTAAAAATACCTGAGTTAGGTCTTGATGCTTTTGATGCAAATTGCTGTATTAACCCTATATGTGATAATTTTGGCGTGTCTTGGCATAAAACTGTGCAGGATAAACAATCAGTTTATAAGATTAGTGGTGTTAAAGGCGTTGGTAAATTGGCATGCAAAAAATGTAGCAGTAAAATAACTTTACACAATAACGAATCAATCAATAAAATATTTTTGTGGGCATTAAAAAATACACTACCACATGAATATTGCCCCAATAATTTGTGTGCAAATCATAGAGTTAATTTTTATGAAAACAGCAAGCAATATTACAATAATCATATAGCTACTACTCGAATAAAATGCAAACTTTGTGACAAAAAATTTACGATTGGTGAGGCTCCTCGTTTAACCAAGAAAAATAAAGATACTAAAAGATTGCTTTCGTTTTTAAAACTAGTTTGTAACAATACAGGACCAAGGGGGGTTATTGATATATTAGAAACTAGTTCTGAAAACTATTATTCGTCTTTAAAGGTTATGTCTGCCCTAACTAAAGAAGTGTCTGCTTATTATTTAATGCAATTAAACAACCATAAACACTCATTAAAAAATGACTGTATTAACATTTATACCGATATTTTTAAGGTCTCTATTCACAGTCCTAACAACTACAAAAGGAATCATGAGTTACTAGATTATGTTGTTAGCTCTACTAATTACAATGACTCGTTTGTTATTCTTGCGGCAACACCTGCCTTTATGCCTGATACTGATATAGATGAGAACCTCAAATTTATTATTGCAAAAGATAGAGGGCTTACTTATTACCCAACACCTTCTCATCTGAATGAATTATATGGAATACACACAGAAAGCAATAGCAAAACATCTTCAAAGTTTTTCCCGATAGATATTCACGGTTATTATCTTAGAACAGATTATGTGCTAATCGCTCATTTTCTACTACTTAATAAAATGTTATCAAATATTAAGCATATTAATCACTATAGTGATGCAGAAAGAATAATAAGCATTAGTGCAATGCTTGGGTTTGCTAATAGGGTTAAAAACAGAACCTTCGATGCTGTCTCGGTCAAAACTGAAAAAGGTAAATCATCTCAAAACAAAGATAAAAATAGCGCCCCGTTTCATAATATAGATGATAAAAAAGTTAACAAACAATATATAGATAATATTTCCGATACCCGTAAAATAATACAAGATGAATCTATCAATAATTATTCTAATAATCAAGATCTATGGGTTGAAGACCCAAAACCACCAATTCACGAGCAAAATAGGCATTTTTTATGGATAACTAGGCAGGATAATATAGATGTTGATTATGAGATTAATTTATATAAAAATGCTAAATTGCAACCCATAGATATGCCGTTTGCTGTTTTGCGTATGAGTTCAAGTTTCTCTAAAAGACCTACTAATGTTAGTAGCACCAATAATGCCAGAGGATATGTTTCACTTGCAGAACTACCCAAAAATGCTTGCTATGAAATAAGAATTAACTTCTTTTACTGGAACTTCCAATTAAGACATGGTAGTAAAAGAAAAGAAACAAGAGGATATGCTTTGGGTATATCCCCTAAAAAACCAATTAATATGGAGCAAATTCTTAATTGGCGAAATGGTATTTTTAACAGATTAAAATCTAACACTGGAGAGTAATATGAGTTGGCACATAAGTGAGGCATTAACCGATTTATCATTAATACCGATAGTATTGGCAAACTGGCATAAGGATATTAATACTATCGAATTAGAAAAGTTAATTTCAGATAGTGATATTAATGTAGATTTGATAGATGATGAAGATATACCAGCAGAATACAATAGCAATATTTACAATTGGTTGGCAAATGATATTGAGCCAACTTTATATAATGCAGGTTTAGTTACAAAAGAACGCCTTTTAACCGATATTGCACAGGATATTGTTGATAAAAATCTTTCGTTTTATGATGCACTAACGGCATCCATATTTAAACAAGATAATAATCCTGTCTTACTTAAGTTTTTAGACTTATTAAAAAAGATTCAAGAGGATGGAAATCCTTATTCTGGGTTGATATTGATAGAGTCTTGCCTTGCATTCCAAGAACTAGATAAAGGCTCAAGCATTGAGCACTGTTTGGATATTATTAGAGACAACAGGGGGGATGACGTTGATGGTGAAATCAAAACCAAAACCAATATTTCAGATTTAATAATAGAAAAATATAAAATAGAGACTATTGACATCATTCATACCCAAACAACCTTAATTTGGTTAATAGCAAACTCGTTTGGCTCTTATGGGGATATATTTCAAATTCAACATATTTACTTGTCAGAGCCATCGCAAAAACGATTATTGCTTTGTCAAGACAATACTGATCCTATCAAACTTTACAAACTATTAACGGGACAATCTTAAAAATTATGGAATCACGCACTTTTTATGGCAAAGACAATGATACTATTGCCGCTGACGAACTTAACATTAAAGTATTGAACAATTATATTGATAATATATATAATGATTGCAAGAGAGGTGTCAAATATGTCGCCAAAAGTTTAGGAATAAAAGCAAATAGCGATGAAAAAATAACAAAACGCAATATTAACAAAGGATTAGCTTTTGAGTTACTGATAACTCAGTGGTTAAGAGCAACAGACTCGCCAATCAAAGCACAAGCAAATTGTTTATTAAGTGATACAGACAAAAAACCTTGCAACTTTGCCTCTAGTGGCTATGCAGATGCAATAATCAGTTATGGGGGATATGATGTTGATGTTGAAGTTTCCTCCAAGAAAAATGTTAGCGATAATGACTTTAAAAGTCAATTAAAAAGTGCTCAAAATCACAGTAATAATAATTTTTCTTTACTGATTCTTAATACTAGTTTGTCTTCAAAGAATAATTTCAAAATTTACAAAAAGACTATAGACACCAGCAAAAATCTTGTTATTGTTATCTCTACCGAAGAATTATTAGAAATTACCCACAAGATTATTACCACTAAAAACGCTACAAGCCTCAGTGAAATACCAACATCCGATAAGATGAAAAATGTATTTACTGAATTAACAAAATGCATACAAGAACATAAAGATAAAGACAAAATACCAAAAGATACACTAACAAAATGCTGGTTAAAAAATATGCTTCCGTCACCACCAGAAGAAACATCAAAAACATCAGAAACACCAGAAACACCATCAATGTAGCGACTAATGTGGTATAATTATGTTTTAAGAGAGTTCACTAATAAAATCTTTACATTAGACAACGCAGAATCAAACTAAAGCCAAGAAGTAACGATAGAAAATAAGAGAAATTTATATGGAAACAGAAAATGAAAAATGGTTAAAAAGGACTATTTGGGCAAGGGTAATTCGTTTGATTTGCCAGAAATTTCCCCAGAACATCATAGTAATATAGCTTGTACCACTAATGGCAATGATTTTGTACTAAATTATCCAAATTATTCTTTAGTAATGAATAAAGAAACAAGACAAGCATTTTTTTCAGCTGCAAATGCGGATTTTAGTAAAAATAACGGTAGTGGTCGTTCATATCGAATAGACCGAAGAATCAAAGAAAGTTACCAATTAGACGATATTTACTATAAAAATATTGATGGTATAAAAAACCCCTATGATAAAGGACATCTGACCCGAAGATACGCGATTTCATGGGGAGATACCCAGTTTGAAGCTAACAGAGCTAGTAAAGATTCTTGTTACTTTACAAACATCTCGTTACAGCATGAGAATTTTAACCAAGATGAGTGGGGATCTTTAGAGGTTGCAATAGAGAATAATAATTCAGACTTAGATAATCGTTTTAACATTATGTGTGGTCCAATATTTTCTACTATTGATAGAATGATTAGGCCTTATCCTAACATGGAGCCAGCACGTGTACCATCAGCTTTTTGGAAATTAATTTCTTACATTGGGAAAGATAGTAAAAAATTAGAAGTTAATGCCTTTATTGTATTCCAAGATAGTGAATCTATCTTAACGATGGGACAAGTAAAATATAATAAAAATATCAAAGTATTTGAATTATATCAATCATCAACTACATTGATTGAGCATCTAACTGGACTAGAATTTCCAGATGTTGCCTTTGATAATAATCCGATGTTCTTCTTCGAAAGTGACACTACTAAAAATATGAATATTATAACTCCACAATTACATGGCGTATCAAAGGATAAAGGGAAAGATTGTGGAATATGTTTTAGTCAAAAAAAGTGACTAACCAATATATAAATAAGTTATAATATTACTCGATTTTTAATTTTAATTGCATGGTTTGTGGTACGAATTAGTTATAGAAAAGCCCAAAAAATGATAAAATATCATTCTAACAGGGTGTTTAAAAATGCCAAGGGATAGAGGATACAGTTATAAATCAATAGGCTGTAATAACAATGTTTTTACATTGGTACATAGTCAGATATGGTTGTATCTAAATTATTATAATTTTAGCCCAAATATGTAGAACAGCTAGCCTTCCACCCCATTTTTTCTTGTTACAAGAGATCCATCAAGTTAGGTAGCCATAATACAATACCCGGTAGAGCAATCAGGGTGCCAATAGTAACAACATCGGCAATAAAAAATGGTGTTACACCTCTAAATACATCTTGGACAGAGCATTCTTTTCTAACACCTGCTACAACAAAACAATTAAGCCCTATTGGTGGCGTAATTAAACATAATTCTGCCATTTTAACGACAATAATACCGAACCAAATCGCACAGCCAATGCCGGAGACACCAAAGGCAGATTCTGCAGCACTAACTGTTTCACCGCCATTGAGAGCTATCACTGCTGGATAAGTTACTGGTAGTGTAAGTAGTAACATACCAATAGCATCCATAAACATACCTAATACTGCGTAAGCACATAGGATTAATAATAAAATTATTATTGGCTGCTGATCTATGCCAGCAATCCAATTAGAAAAAAGCTCAGGCAATTCAGCAAAGCCTAAAAATCTCACATAAATAAGCACACCCCATATAATAGTAAAAATCATAACGGTAAGCTTTGCTGTTTCAAGTAATGATTTTTTTAAATCGTTAAGTTTCATCCCTTTATAGATTGCTATACACAAAATAACAAAAGCCCCTAATGATCCAGCTTCTGTTGGCGTGCCAACACCACCATAGATACAAACAATAATAATGCCAATAACAATAAATACTGGTAAAGTAGCTGGCAGAGATTGAAAACGCTGTTTCCAGCTATACTTCGCTGCTGGAGGACCAAAATTTTTACGTGTTTTGGCTAAAAAGACTACAAGCATAGCATAAATAATTGCCGATACAACTCCTGGTAAAAGCCCAGCCATTAACAACACACCAACATCTTGTTCAACAATAATAGCATAAATAACCAATATTGCTGACGGTGGAATTAGTGAGGCTAAGGTGCCACTAGCGGCAACCACACCAGAGGCAAAACGCTTGTCATAGCCCAACTTTAACATCTCTGGTATGGCTACTTTGGAAAACACTGCTGCAGTTGCAATAGAGGCACCAGATACCGCAGCAAAACCTGCTGCAGAAAACACGGTTGCCACACCCATACCACCAGGCAACCAACCAACCCAACGCTTTGCGGCCTTAAATAAAGCATTGGTCAAATTAGCATGATAGGCTAAAAAGCCTATTAATATAAATGTTGGAATGAGAGACAGGGCTAAAGTAGAGACTTTAGAGTGGGGAATGGTGCCTGCCATTTTAATGGCAATTTCAAACCCTTTTTCAAACCCTGAGCGTGCTGAAAAAATCCACAAAAGACCAATAAAACCAGATATAGCTGCAACAAATGCCACTCTGACACCCAAGAGTACCAACACCAGCATAAACCCAGTTACCCAGAGGCCAATACTGGCATTATCCAATTGCAGCATGTAATCAAGCATCGGCTTCCTTATTTATATTCATAACAGAACTTGCCTCGTTTGCGGCTACAACAGATGGGTCTTCAATCAAAGGCAGGGCAATTGGAGATTCGCTATTATGTTGAATTGCCTTTATATATGCCCATATTTGCAATATTAGCCTTATTGCTAGAACGCTTAGTGCAATAGGTACTACTAATTTTGCTGGCCAAGTTGGTAAATCAATATCTAGTGATGAATCTCCTATTTGATAAGCTCTTAAAAAATGCAAAAAAGAACCATAAATCAGTATTAAAGTTATCATTAACATTAATAATACCGAGGTCAATTCGCCAATCCATAATGGACGCTTATGCAGTTTACCAATCAACATATCCATACGAATATGAGCGCCTTGACGCTGGACAAAGGCAATACCTAAAAAAGCAAAAAAAGCCATCGATTGTTCTACCCAGTCAATATAGCCATCGACTGGAATAGAAAAAATCCAACGCCCTAAGACATTTGTTACTGATAAAAAAACCAGAGCCAATACAGCCACACCACTAAAAACAGCAAGGATGTGCTCTAATTTAAAAAACCACTGATCAATCCAGCTTAACTTGGACTGATCAGTGGCTATTTTACTTTCTCCAGCCATTATTTTTTCAACTGAAGGTCTGTATCTAATTTTGTTGAAAAAGTGCTCGAGTAAGGTCTGTATTTAGTTTTGTTGAAAAAGTGCTTGAGTAAAGTCAAATAACGCTTTAGAATCGAATTTTTTAGCGTATTTTTCAACCCATTCATTGCGCACAGAAGCAGATAATTTATTTAATTTTTGCTGTTGTGAGCTAGTAAAAGTTACTAAATCTAACCCTTGCTTGCGGATTGCTTGTTCATAAGCACCTGTTGTTTTATTGTTATAATTATCTACATAATAATCCAACGCTTCATCTATTGACCCTAATAACGCTGCTCTATGAGTGCCGTTGAGCGCATTCAGTGCATCTGTATTGACTACCACAGGGCAATTAGCAGAACCAAGGTTTAAGTTGGTTGTTGCCCATTTTCCTATTTTATAATCTTTGGTTGCTAAGTGTGCATGAGGGGCAAAAGACGCAGCATCAATAACACCTGAATTCATTGATTGACGCACCTCAGAAAATGGCACACTAGTTTTGACTGCACCTAATTTACCTAACACACCCATAATGCCACCAGGACCACGAACTCTCAAACCTTTAAAATCAGATAATGAATCTAACGACTCACTCTTACTGACAATATTGTATTGCGGTAGCGGTGTTGGCATTAATAGTGTTGCATTCCAACGTGCTAAATCCTTAACTACAATCGGATGGTTGTGTACTTGTTGATATATTTTTGCAATCTTACTTAGGCTAAGATTCTTCACAAATGGCAACTCAGTTACTGTTATAGTTGGATTTTTACCCTTGTGGTAAAAAGAACAAAATTGTGCCATTTCGAACGCACCAATTGATATGCCATCCAAATTCTCCCTAGATTTGGACAGTCCGCCATAAGAAATTTTTAACTTAAAATCACCTCTGGTTTTTTGTTCAACTAATTCGGCCAGTTTTTCGACATTTTCTGTAAATGCTCTGCGTTTACCCCACAGAGACACATTCCATTCAGTTGCTGCGTGAATCTCAAATGCTAGCAAAGAGCCAACAACTGCAACAGCAGTTAGTGTTTTATTGTTTATTATTTTCATTGTTTATCCTATTTATTTTTTAAGAGCGATTATGATAAATCATATTTACGATATGTGTTAGGCTGATTTTAGCCGATAATCTTGTTTTGATTACTTTTTTAAAAAAACAGACCTACTTAATCCATGTGCTAATAATTTTGTATTGAGTGTTCTTCTAGGAATTTTTAATAAATCACAAACTTTAGAAATACTACCACTATACTCAATCAATGCCTGAATAATCAACTGTTTTTCAAAGGCTTTTGTGGCTTCACGCAGGTTTTTATTGATTTTGTGACTGATATGTGTAGTATTGGTTGTTTCTGCTCTTAGTAAATAGTCAATGCTGATGTTTTGACGGTTGCTTGATAATAAAAATTGCTCTGCTATCTGTTTTAATTGTTGCAAGTTATTATCCCAATGATAAGAAAATAGAGCACTAATATCTTGTGATGAGAGTGTGGGGACAGGCAATATATACTGACTGGATAGTTGCTTCAAACATAAATAAAATAATTCGAGAATATCGTCTCCACGCTCCCTTAGAGGCGGGACATTAATCACTAATGGATTTAATAAAGTGTATATTTTTTTAATAAAAGTGTTTTCTCTTAATTCACTTGGTTGAGTATTCGCTGAGAAAATCACTTGAGTTGTGCAGCCTGACCTTTGTTGTCTAAAAGATAGGTTTTTAATTAGAGGAAGTAGCTTGTATCTACTCTCTATAGGTAGATGATCAATTCTATTTAAAAAAATCACACCAGCATTTTTGGTTTGAGAAAAAGCACCTTTACTGCCTAAAAATAAGTCACCAAACAGCAATTCGGATGCCACTCTGCAGTTCACCTCCACAAACGCAGAGTTGGACTGTGGGCTATGATAGTGTATTGCTCTGGCAATGACATCTCTTTCAACACCTGATTCACCAAGTAATAATAGATTTTTATTAACGCCAACCAAATCAAAAATCTGCTGTCTAAAAGTTTTTATAACATTACTCTGCCCAACAAGCAGATGATCTAGCGCTGATATATCATCTGGATGATTTTTAAGCCTTATATTTTCAAGTTTTAATTGGTGCGTAATTAACGCTTGATCAATAACTTTTTTTAAATTTTTTGGATGAAAAGGTTTTTCGATAAAATCGTAGGCACCAGCATGTATAGCTTGAACTGCAGTTGGCACATCACCATGTGCTGTTGTCATGATAAAAGGTAATTCTATATTGCTCAGTTTAATGTTTTTCAATAGTGTCATACCATCCATAACAGACACTCTTAAATCACATACAATTGCATCAAAATGTATATCTAAGGAATTAATTTTTGCTAATATAGCACCACCGTCATCATAGGTTATTACATTATAAAACTGACGCATATAGTCAGCCACAGAATCTAGCAACATACTATCATCATCAACAACAGCAATGGTTTTTTTATTTTCATTCATAGGTCGTAATAGATAGGAATTTCAACAACAAAACAAGTGCTGATATTGCCGTTATCATTATTTTGGGCACTCAGTATATCATTAAAATCGGTTATTATGTTTTTAGAAATGGTCAATCCCAAACCAATTCCAGAAAAAGTTAAAAAAGCCTAATATCAATTTTACACACTTAGGGTTATTAATGCTTAATTTACTTTTTATACTTGTTTTGATAAAAAGATAATTATAGGAATAGAGACAAATGATATAAGCGTTTGTAGAGTAATAATCAGGTTGATTGCTTCAACATTGCCCCCCATTTTTTTTGCTAGTGCAGAGGATGAGACGGCAGTTGGCACTGCACCAAAAATTATTGCTACGATAGTTTGCATTTGTGTCAACTCTGAGTATTTAGCAATTAGGAAAATAATCACCGGAAAGATTAGTATTTTCGCTAAAATGGCAATCAATATTGGCATTTGTTCTGTGACTATATGTTTATATCTAATATTTGCACCAATGGTGAGTAACATAAGTGGCAGTGCTACCGCACCTAATAACTTAGTAGTGTCATGCAAAATAACCACATCTTTAAACCCTAATAAGGAAAAAATAATTCCAATAATAATTGATAAAAGAATAGGGTTTTGTAACAACTCCTTGCCAATATTTGAAAAATACTTTTTGGATTGCGTGTTGTGTAATAAAACTGTCATAATAACAACAATCATAATATTACTAAAAGGAATTAAAATAGCCATAATCAAACTTGCTAATACCAAACCTTCCTGACCAAATAATTTACTCACAATGGCAAGCACTATAAAAGCATTGTGTCTAACACAGCCTTGTAGTACAGAAGTCGTTGTTTTAGCATTAAAGTTAAAAACAAAAGAAATCAGCAAAGAAAATATAATAACAGTAAAAGCAGCGGGCAAAATAACCAACGCATATTGACTAAATACGCTTGCAGAGATTTGATTTGATGAGATCTGGTAAAAAAGCATCGACGGCATAAGCAACCGATATGTTATATCGCTACTAATTTCCCAAAAACTATCTTTATTAACAACCGTCTTTTTTAATAAAAATCCGATGATGATTAAAAGAAAAATTGGTGCAACAGATAAGAAAACATCAATCATTATAGTGCATTAGGTATATTAAAATATCTTATAGCAATTCAGGTCTATATTCAAAGTGCATAGCATCATAGTGATACCACTTTCGACCCCAAATAAAACCATATTTCTCAAAAGTATCAATAACAGCACTTCTTTTAAGCATTAAATCATAAACACTAACACCAGCTAAAAAATCTTTTGATAAACTGTCTTGTAAATTTTGGTACTTTTGTTTGTGTTTTGTTAATAACATAATGAAAAATATATTTTTATGCTTGTATTATAGATAAAAACATCTAATAATGATAAAAATTATCGTATGATTTAAAATCTCACGGAGAGATGGACTAGAGGCTGAAGGCGCTCCCCTGCTAAGGGGCTTTAATCTCCCATCGAGGGCTCGAATCCCTCTCCCCTTCCACCCAACTATTAATCTTGTGATTTATACTTTTGGATTAGGGTTAAATAAAATGAAATTAGTCTTAACAAACGGGTAAAATCCCTGTTTTGTTAAATAATAGGAATAAAAATCATGATTAAATTCATATTAAGTATTTTGATTGTTGTGATTGTTTTAGGGCTTATTGGTGGTGCTATTGAATTTAGTAATACAGAAGAAAGTTGGCAGTTAATCGCTAATAAACAAGCAGTGTCATCCAGTGTTCAAAATGGCGCTATCAGCGTTTATGATTTTTTTAAAGGGTTAATCAGCGATACTGATTTAGGCAATTAAATTTTAGACAGCACAATACTACCATTAGTGCCACCAAATCCAAAGGAATTAGAGAGTGCATAATTTATTTTTATTTCTCTGGCTTCATTGGCGGCATAATCTAAATCGCAAGCAGGGTCTTGATTGATGATATTGATGGTTGGCGGTGCGACCTGATTTTGTATTGCTAAGGCGCTAAAAATCGCCTCAATACCGCCTGCTGCACCGAGCAGATGGCCTGTCATTGACTTGGTAGAACTGATTACAACTTTGTAAGCATGTCCACCTAATGCCATCTTAGTGGCATCAGTTTCTGCCTGATCGCCAGCTAGGGTTGAGGTGCCATGGGCATTGATATAATCAATTTGGTCGGTATTCACACCCGCATTTTTTATGGCATTTTGCATGCACCTTTGCGCGCCTTCTCCACCTTTAGAAGGCAAAGTCATATGATAAGCATCACCACTCATACCATAGCCTAACAATTCGGCATAAATGTTGGCACTACGCGCCTTGGCGTGTTGGTATTCTTCTAACACTACAACGCCAGCACCATCACCGAGTACAAAACCATCGCGGTCTTGGTCCCAAGGGCGAGAGGCTGTTGCTGGATCATCATTGCGGGTCGATAATGCACGGGCGCTAGCAAAACCGCCTAAGCCACAATTAGTGGTTGACATTTCAGCACCACCAGCAACCATTAAATCAGCATCGCCATATTCAATTAAACGCGCTGCATCACCAATATTGTGTGTGCCAGTTGTGCAGGCGGTTACAATGGCAAAATTAGGTCCTTTTATGCCATATTTAATCGACAAGTTGCCTGAAATCATATTAATAATAGAAGAGGGGACAAAGAATGGGGATATGCGCTTAGCGCCTTTTTCTCTGAATAAATCTGCGGTTTTTTCAATCGTGCCTAAGCCGCCGATACCTGCACCAATAGCAACGCCAATGCGTTCGGAATTTTCCTCAGTGATTTCAATACCGCTATCTTCAACTGCCTGAATGCCTGCTGCCATACCGTAATGAATAAAGGTGTCCATTTTTTTAGCGTCTTTAGGGCTAAGATAATCGCTAACATCAAAGCCTTTGACTGAGCCACCAAAACTAACAGATTGCCCATTAGTGTCTATATTTTTTAGAGTGGCAATACCAGATTGACCATTGAGAATATTTTCCCAAGATTGTTTGACATTTAGACCAACTGGGCAAACCATGCCTAAGCCGGTAATTACAACACGCCTTTTGCTCATAATAATAAAAAAGGCACTTTGTTAGATAACAAAGCACATTTTTTGTTTAGAGTAGATTACAGATTGTTGTTAATGTAGTCAACTGCTTGTTGAACGGTGGTAATGTTTTCTGCTTGATCGTCAGGAATTTCACAATCAAATTCCTCTTCAAGTGACATTACTAATTCAACAGTATCAAGAGAATCTGCACCTAAATCATCAATAAAAGAAGCGTTATTATCAATTTCACCACTTACATCTAATTGCTCAGACACAACCTTTTTTACCCTTTCCTCAATGCTCATTTATTATTTCCTGTCTATTTTAAAAGTTATCATTTTATCGATTATTTAGTGCAAAACAAGCCTAAATTAAAAAAAAATTATTTATATTTAGTTGGGTCAGAAATGCCGGCAAGTTTAAAGCCTAATTTTCTGTATTCGCAGGCTTCGCAAACACCGCAAGCCGCACCTTTATCGTTGGGCTGATAACAAGTGCTGGTGATTGAATAATCTACTCCCAGAGACAAGCCTTTTTGAATAATTTCAGCTTTATTTAGTTTAATAAGGGGGGCGATAATAGACATTTGCTTGCCTTCTACTGCTTGTTTAGTGGCTAAATTAGCCATATCCGCAAAAGCGTTAATATAATCTTGCCTACAATCAGGATAGCCTGAATAATCAATTGCATTTACCCCAATAAAAATAGACTGACAAGCTAACACTTCTGCCCAGCACATCGCTAAGGATAAAAAAATGGTGTTACGCGCTGGCACATAGGTAATGGGAATGGTGTTATTTGCTTGAAATTTAGGCACAGCAATATTGTCATCAATTAGCGCTGAGCCGCCAAAATCTGCCAAAGGAACGGACATTATGCGGTGTTCGATTACGCCAAAATGTTGTGCAATTTTGGTGGCTGATTTTAGTTCTGATTTTTGTTTTTGTCCATAATCAAAGCTAAGCGCATAACACTCAAAGCCTTGTGATTTAGCGATGGCAAGCGTAGTTGTAGAGTCTAATCCGCCTGATAATAAGACCACAGCTTTATTAGACATTGGCGAGGTTGCCTTTTTCTTCTAACCATTTTTTTCTATCAGTTGCGCGTTTTTTACTCAGTAGCATATCCATAGTTTGAAAAGCTTGATATGGTGCGTCTAAGGTAAGCTGAATTAAACGCCGAGTATCTGGCAACATTGTGGTTTCTCTAAGTTGTGCAGGGTTCATTTCGCCTAAGCCTTTGAAGCGTTGGACTTGAATTTTTACGCGTTTATTTTCATTTTCAAGCTTATGCACAATCGCCTCTTTTTCGCTGTCGTCTAATGCATAGTGAACTTGTCTGCCAGCATCAATCCTATACAATGGCGGCATCGCAACAAATATATGCCCTGCTTCAATTAGTTTAGGAAAATGTTTAACAAATAATGTGCAAATCAGCGTGGCAATATGGGCGCCATCAGAATCCGCATCTGCCAAGATACAGATTTTGCCGTATCTAAGCCCGCTCAAATCATCATTATTAGGTTCAAGCCCAATGGCAACACTAATATCGTGTATTTCGTTGTTGGATAACACTTGCTCAGAATCAACCTCCCAAGTGTTTAGAATTTTACCGCGAAGTGGCAAAATTGCTTGATATTCTTTATCTCGTGCTTGTTTAGCCGAGCCACCAGCTGAATCACCTTCAACCAAAAACACTTCTGCTTGATTCAAATCGTTACTGATACAATCTGAGAGTTTTCCGGGCAGGGCAGGACCACTAAGTATTTTTTTACGCACTACTTTTTTGCCCGTTTTGAGTCTTGCTTGGGCATTCATAATAGCTAATTCGGCAATTTTTGTTGCAGTATCCGTATGTTGGTTCAGCCATAAACTAAAGGCATCTTTAACCACATTAGTAACAAAGGCAGCACATTCTCGTGAGGATAATCGCTCTTTGGTTTGACCAGAAAATTGCGGGTCTAATATTTTGATTGATAATACGTATGCAATTTTTTGCCAAACATCATCAGGTGTGAGTTTAATGTTTTTGGGTAGCAAATCCCTAAATTCACAAAACTCTTTAAGCGCATCAGTTAAACCTGACCTAAGCCCATTAACATGAGTGCCGCCATTGGTGGTTGGAATCAGGTTAACATAACTTTCAGCAACAACATTGGTGTTGTATTGTGTCCAAGCCAATGAGCAATTAAGTTGTTGCTGTTTTGAGGCAAAATCAACCACAAAAGGCGAGTCTGGCAGGCAATCTAGCGCATCTAGCGTTATCGATAAATAATCTTTTAAACCATCTTGATATAGCCATTTATCAGTGCTGTCGTCAATTTCATTGTGAAAGTTGATTTCTAACCCTGGGCATAAAACCGCTTTAGATCTGAGATTGTGGCGTAATTTACTGATTGAGTATTTTATACTGTCAAAAAATTGTGCATCCGCCATAAATTTTACTGTAGTGCCAGTATTGCGCTTGCCAACACTGTCTAACTCTTGCAAATCGGTTGTTTTAGCACCATTGGCAAAACTAATATAGTATTGTTTTGCGTTACGCTTAATCCAAATTTCGACCGAAGTTGAAAGTGCATTAACCACTGAGATGCCCACGCCATGCAAACCACCTGAAAATTGGTAAGCATCATTGGAAAATTTACCGCCAGCATGGAGTTTAGTGAGTATAACTTCAACTCCAGGTTTGCCCTCTTTAGAGTGGATGTCAACAGGCATACCACGACCATCATCCTCTACTGATAAAGAACCGTCCTGATAAAGCACAACGCTAATTTTAGAAGCATAACCAGCAATTGCCTCATCCACACTATTATCAATCACCTCTTGCGCCAAGTGGTTTGGGCATTCGGTATCGGTGTACATACCTGGGCGCTTGCGGACTGGCTCTAAACCAGTTAAAACTTCAATGGAGGAGGAATTGTAATTACTCATATTTTTGCCTGATAATTTTGGCAAGTATCATACCAAAAAAAGCCCCGTAGAAACGAGGCTTTTTAGTTTGTTAAATTTACTCAGTATTTTTTACTTATAATCTTAAAAAATATAAAGTAAAAACTACATCATACCACCCATACCACCCATGCCGCTCATATCAGGTGCTGCAGGTGCGCTCTTATCTTCGGGGGTATCTGTAACCATGGCCTCAGTGGTAATCATCAAGCCAGAAATGCTAGCTGCATGTTGCAGTGCTGCACGGGTTACTTTGGTTGGGTCTAAGATGCCCATTTCTAACATATCGCCATAATCCTCTGTGCTTGCGTTATAGCCATAATTACCAGTATTAGCAGCAACATTGTTAAGCACAACAGAGGCTTCACCACCGCCATTAGAGACGATTTGTCTGAGTGGTGCTTGCATCGCGCGTTTAGTAATATCAATGCCAATATTTTGGTCGTGATTATCAGTGCTTAATTTTTCTAATGCTACAATAGCACGAACCAGTGCAACACCGCCACCTGGCACCACACCCTCTTCAACCGCAGCACGCGTTGCATGCAGTGCGTCATCAACACGATTTTTCTTCTCTTTCATTTCCACTTCAGTGGTCGCACCAACTTTAATCACAGCAACACCACCAGATAGTTTGGCTAAGCGTTCCATAAGTTTTTCTTGATCGTAGTCTGAAGTTGTGGTTTCGATTTGTGCTTTAATTTGCGCAATACGACCATCAATATCAGCCTTATTGCCTGAGCCATCAACAATCACTGTGTTTTCTTTGCCAATTTCAATGCGTTTGGCGCTGCCTAATTGTTGTTCGGTAATACCTTCAAGCGATAAGCCAACTTCTTCAGAAATGACTACGCTACCAGTTAATACGGCAATATCTTGCAAAACTGCCTTACGCCGATCGCCAAAACCAGGGGCTTTAACCGCAGCGACTTTAACAATGCCACGCATGTTATTAACCACCAGCGTTGCTAAGGCCTCACCTTCAATATCCTCAGCGATAATTAACAATGGCTTACCTGATTTTTGCACAATCTCTAAGGCAGGCAACAAATCACGAATATTTGAAATTTTAGCGTCATGTAATAATACATAAGGCGCTTCTAAATCAGCTGACATGGTTTCTTGATTATTAACAAAGTATGGTGATAAATAACCACGGTCAAATTGCATACCTTCAACAACATCAAGTTCATTTTCAAAACCAGAGCCTTCTTCAATAGTAATAACACCAGCTTTTCCAACTTTTTCCATCGCTTTTGCAATAATCTCGCCTATGCTAGCATCAGAGTTAGCAGAAATCGTGCCAACTTGTGCAATGGCTTTGTTATCATCACAAGGTTGTGATAGCTTGTGCAGGGCTTTAACGGCTACTTCAGTGGCTTTATCAATACCACGCTTAAGGTCCATTGGATTCATCCCAGCGGCAACTGCTTTAACGCCCTCAGCAACTAAGGATTGAGCTAATACAGTCGCTGTGGTTGTGCCATCACCGGCAATATCATTGGTTTTAGAGGCGACTTCTTTCACCATCTGTGCGCCCATATTTTCAAATTTTCCTGCTAACTCAATTTCTTGGGCAACAGTAACACCGTCTTTAGTAATGACAGGCGCGCCAAATGATTTGTCTAAAACAACATTTCTACCTTTAGGGCCTAAGGTTACCTTTACTGCGTTTGCTAGCATATTAACACCATCTAGCATTAAATTTCTGGCTTCTGAGCCAAATTTTATATCTTTTGCTGACATAATAATCTCCTTTATTCAATGATTGCGACAATATCGTCTTCACGCATTACTAATAATGTTTCGCCATCTACTTTAATTTCAGTGCCAGCGTATTGCGCAAATAATACTTGATTGCCTACTTTAACATCTAATGACAAAACATCGCCATTGTCATTAATTCTGCCATTTCCAACAGCAATAATTTCACCTTTAGAAGGTTTCTCAGTGGCTGAATCGGGAATGATAAGACCACTTTTAGTGGTTTTTTCTTCTTCTGTTCGACGAACGATTACACGGTCGTGCAAGGGGCGTATCTTCATTTCTATCTCCTAATATTAAAAATATAAATAATCGATTAAAATTCCACACAAAATGCTATTTAATTTATCGATTTTTTAAAAGCTAATGTTAAAGTGTTTTATTAGTTTTGCAACTCTTGTAAATTCACTTTAAGTTTTTTCATTGCTTTATTTTCAAGTTGACGAACCCGCTCAGCAGAAACACCATACTTGTGTGCTAAAGTATGTAGGGTTGTTTTTTCTTCTTTCAAGTATCTGCACTGCAAAATATCCAAACTTCTTCCATCTAAACAAGAAAGTGCTTTATAAAGGCGTTGTTGTCGGTTTTTACGGGTATTATCGCTGAGTAATAACTGCTCTGGTGTTGCTGTATTGTTGTCGGTCAAATAATGCTCTGGTGCGTTTAAATCTTCATCGTTAGAGGCTTCAAACGCTACATCGTTAAACTGCAGGCGCGATTCCATTTCCAATACATCTTGACGGCGCACACCTAAATCATTGGCAATTTTATCGGCTTGATCATTGGTTAAAGATTGATATATTTTGGCTTTGGATTGTTTAAGTTTGAAGAATAATTTGCGCTGTGCTTTAGTTGTGGCAACTTTGACAATTTTCCAATTTTTGAAAATAAATTCGTGAATTTCAGCACGAATCCAATATACCGCAAACGAGGCCAGGCGGACTTTTTTGTGTGGATCAAAGCGTTTAACTGCTTTCATCAGTCCAATTGTGCCTTCTTGAATTAAATCGGCTTGTTCCAAGCCATAACCTTTGTAGCCGTGAGCAATAAAAGCGACAAAACGCATATGCGACAAAACTAATTTTCTAGCGGCACTTAGGTCGTGATTTTCATATAGTTGAATGGCTAACAGATGCTCTTCTTGCGCCGTTAAAATTGGCGGGTATTTTTGAGTATCTAAGGCATTTTTGGCTTTAGCAATAGGTAGGGCAAATTCTTGATTCATAGCAGTATTATAAATAGTGGTTGATATTATCAGTGTTAATATTATACTTAATAATCTATCAATTGTTTAAGTAAATCTTTGTGTCGCTGTGTTTGTTGTGTTAGGCTTAAACGCTGTGCTTGAATGATGTGAGATAAATCATTTAGTGCTATATTAAAATCATCGTTGATTAGCAAATAATCAAATTCGTTAAAATGTTGCATTTCACTGACGGCATCTTGCATTCTTCTGTCAATCATTGCTGCTGCTTCAGCTCGATTAGTCAGGCGTGCTTTTAGTGCGCAAATTGATGGCGGCAGTATAAAAATAGCAATTGCTTGGATCAAGCTTTGTTTTACTTGCTGTGCGCCTTGCCAATCAATTTCTAAAACAACATCTTGCTCGCTTGCCAGTAAATCTCGGATGGTTTGTTTGGCACTACCATAATGATTATCAAATACTTTGGCGGATTCAACAAAGCCATTATCTTGCTCAATTTGCTCAAATTCGGCTTGAGAAACAAAGAAATAATTTTCACCATGCACCTCGCCTGTGCGCGCAGCACGCGTGGTGTGTGAGACTGATACACATAAATTATCAGTTTGCTCAATTAAGGCTTTGACTAAAGAGGTTTTTCCACAACCAGAAGGTGCGGCAATAATGAATAGATTGGACATAATATTACTTTTTAGGTATATAGCCTTTAATATTATCAGCACCTTCGGCATAGAAAAAGAATTTTTCCATTTGCTCTTTAAGGTAGCGTTGGGCTTTTTCATCAAGCATATTTAGGCTGTTTTCGTTAATCAGCATGGTTTGATGGTCGAGCCAGAGTTGCCAGCCTTGCTTGGAAACATTTGCCAAAATGCGCCTACCTAACTCGCCTGGGTAGGGGGCGCGCTCAAGTGCTTCAAGGGTTTGGTTTAATTTAACACAGTTAATAGTTTTCATAATTGATTTGCCTTTAGCCCTAATAAATATAAACTGATAAAGTAAATAAGTGCCGCGCCTATGATGGTTATCGCAATCGCACTAAGGCGTTGCCAAGCATCAACTGCTAAGTAAAAATTAACCTCATTAGAAAAATTTAAAATAAAAACAGCCATTATAAAGCTTGCCAACAATGTTTTTAAAAATAGTTTAACTAAATTAGCAGAAATACTAAAAATTGATTGTTTTTTTAAATAAAAATAAAGCAAAGATGCGTTGATAACAGCCGATATAGAGGTAGCAATTGCCAAACCAACATGGGCAAAATAATACGCCAATATAATATTTAAAAAGATATTTGACGCCATTGCTATCACCCCGACTTTAACAGGGGTTTTAGTGTCGCCTCGAGCAAGGAAAGCAGGCACCAGAATTTTAACCAGAATAAAGGCAATCAATCCTGAACCATACGCCATTAAACTAAGAGCAGATTGGCTGGCTGCAAAGGCACTAAATTGATTATATTGAAATAAGCTAATGATTAATGGCTCGGCTAACAATACTAAACCCACACAAGCGGGCGTGCCAAGTAATAATCCAATTTTTAGTGCGTAATCAATGGTTTGGGTGAATTTTTCTTCATCTTTGTTGGCAAAGTGGTTGCTAAGTTTGGCTAATGAGACGGTTGCTAAAGCAATACCAATCAGCGCCAAAGGCAATTCTAACAAGCGATCAGAATAATACAACCAAGAGACGCTACCACTGACTAAGGTGGTGGCAATCATGGTGTCAATCAGTAAGTTAATTTGTGAAATCGAGGCGCCGAACAGAGCAGGGAGCATACGCTTTTTTAAGGTTTTAACGGCGCTATGTTGCCCAACTACTAAGTGCGGCATTTTTTTGATTTTAATCAGAAAAGGGATTTGAAACAGCAGTTGAGCAATTCCACCAATCAAAACTCCCCAAGCCAGCGCCATAATTGGCGTTTCTAAGTATTGAGAGAGGTAAATTGCACTTAAAATCATCGATATATTTAACAAAACAGGGGTGAAAGCGGGGACTGTGAATTTATCGTAGGTGTTGAGAATTGCCCCTGAGAATGCGGTTAGTGAAATCAATAATAGATAAGGAAAGGTAATTCTCAACATATCTGAGGCTAAGTTGAATTTTGTCTGGTCGGCATCAAAGTAAAAATTCCAAGCAAAGATAAAAATGATTGCTGGTGCAACAATAACCGTAATAACCGTAATAATAATCAGAATAGTTAAAAATTTAGTGGCAATATGATTGATGACATTTTGCACTTCAACTTCGCTATTATTGACTTTAGCATCCGCTAAAATTGGCATAAAAGCCTGAGAAAAAGCGCCTTCAGCAAATAATCGCCTAAGAAAATTAGGAATTCTAAAAGCAACAAAAAATGCGTCTGTTAAGCCGTTAGCACCAAAATAGCGAGCAATAAAGTAATCACGAACTAAGCCTAATATACGAGATAAAAAAGTCATAACAGTAACAATACTGCTAGATTTTAAAAAAGAACTGCTCATTGGATTAGTAGATTAGCTATTCTTCAGTTGGACCACGCATAATGCCAACTTTAGAGCTACGAATACATTCTACAAATTGCATAACTTCTGGATAATCCGCTTCTGTTCGTTCTAACTCGTTAAGGGATTGGTCTAATAAGCCGCCAGATTCACGATAAACAATTTTAAAAGCTCGTTTGATAGCGGCAATCGCATTTGGCGAAAAACCGCGCCGCCTCATACCTTCGACATTAATACTTCTAACCTTGGTTTGGGTGCCTGAAGCAACCATATAAGAAGGAATATCTTTATTAACATGACAACCCATGCCAATATAGGTATGTGCGCCAATCATACAAAATTGTTTAACCAGCGTAAAACCGCCTAAAATTGCCCAATCTTGTATTCTAACATGACCTGCTAATGAAGCATTATTAGACATAATAATATTATTGCCAACTTGACAGTCATGGGCAATATGAACATACGCCATAAGCATATTATTAGAACCAACACGGGTAATAGAGTTTTCTTTTTCTGTGCCGCGATTAATGGTGCAAAATTCACGAATTAAGTTATCATCGCCAATGATTAAATTGGACTCTTGACCTTCCGCATAAGTAATGTCTTGTGGGTCGCCGCCAATGGAAGCAAAGGAATAAATATGGTTG
Organism: Gammaproteobacteria bacterium; assembly: GCA_965217125.1. Lineage (GTDB taxonomy): Bacteria > Pseudomonadota > Gammaproteobacteria > PS1 > Pseudothioglobaceae > JAAOIF01. Next base: position 501,969 of record OZ244244.1, read on the forward strand.
TTTTTGCCGATTTTAGTTGGACCTTGAATTACAGCGTGTGATTCGACAATTGTGCCGGCGTCAATTTCTACATTAGCGCCAATAACGGCATAGTCACATATTTCTACACTCTTATGAATTTTAGCATTTTCATCTACTATTGCATTAGGTTTTATTGCCATAATATTGCCCTCTAAACTGTTTTTAATTTGCTGCTTTTTGCGTGCACATCAGCTCGGCAGTGGTTACTATTTTATCGTCAACTAAGGCCTGACATTTGAATTTCCAGATGCCTCGTTTAACTGTCATAACTTTTACTTCTAAGCGCATTTGGTCGCCCGGCTCGACTATGTGTTTAAAGCGCACTTTATCAACCCCAACCAGCATATATATTTGACCATCAATTGGCCTGCCTACCTCAGATTTAAACGCTAAAATGCCGGTAGCTTGCGCCAATGCTTCAATAATCATAACCCCCGGCATAATCGGCTGTGCGGGGAAATGTCCGCTAAATTGCGGCTCGTTAAATGTTACATTTTTAATTGCAATTAAGGATTTGCCAATTTCTAATTGCAATACTCTATCAATCAGTAAAAAAGGGTAGCGATGAGGTAGGTAGTTTTTCACATCCTGAATATTCATTTCCATAAGGGTTAATCCTTTAAATTTTTGAGTTTAATATTCAAATAACTGATGATTTTATCAAGTTTTACTAACCACATGCTGACATTTTGCCATTGTTTATGCAACATAAGTGGCATCAGCCCAGTGTATGTGCCTGATTTTTTAATGTCTTTATCAACTGTGCTTTTGGCATTGATAATCACATCATCACAAATACGCAAATGCCCAACAATACCAACCATACCACCAATCATACAGCGTTTTCCTATAATGGTGCTGCCAGCAATACCAGTGTTAGCGGCAATTGCGGTATGCTTTCCAATGATAACATTATGGGCAATCTGTATTAAGTTGTCAAGCCGCGCCCCGTCTTGTATTTCTGTGTCTTCTAATGTGCCTCGGTCAATTGTAGTATTAGCGCCAATAGTAACATTATTGCCAATCACAACATTGCCTAAATGTGCAATCGTATGCCAATGACCCTGTGCATCTATGGCATTGCCAAAGCCTTCTGAGCCAATCACCGCACCTGAAGAAATGACTACATTATTGCCAATCGAGCAGTTTTGCAAAATAACTACATACGGGTGTAAATATACATTATCAGCAATTACAACACCATCTTCAATAATGCTACCAGCGCCGATAATGCAATTATCACCAATAACAACATTTTTGCCGATGAGACAATTAGCTGCAATTTTTGCATTGTGAGTTTTGGCACTTGGATGAATACCTGTTAGTTTACTGCTTTGTTGTTTGAAATAATGGCTGATTTTAGCAAAAGCTAAGTAAGCATCATCAACCACTAAAGCGTTAGTAGGGCAGTCTGCCAATAGGCTTTTATTTAGAATAACAGCACCTGCTTTAGAGGCGATTAGCTGTTGTTTGTATTTTTGGCTAACAACATAAGTGAGTTGGTGGCTTTGTGCTGAGTTAGTAGGGGCAATGCCGCTAATTTGTAGATTAGCATCGCCAATTAGTTGTGCATCGATAAAATCAGCAAGTGTTTTTAGCGTGTACATTAAGTGTTTGAGTCAAAAATCTCTACTTAAACAATGTTCTGAGTTTTTCACTGATAACTGATGTAATGTCAATTTTTTCATCAACATAAGCCACTTGCTGATATAAAATCAGGTCAAATTTTTGCTTTTTGGCTAATTCTTCAACAATTTGATTGATTAAATCTTCAATTTTGTTCAATGTTTGTGATTTTTTAAGTTTTAGTTGTTGTTCTAATTCCAAAGTTTGTTGTTTAAATAGGCGCTCTATGTTTATAATTTTTTCAATTTGAGATTTGGACTCTGACTCAGATAAGTTTTGCTTGTTTTTTTCAAACTCTTTTATCAAGGATTCCATTTCTTCTTGAAATGCTATAAGTTTATCTTGTTGCGGTTTGAATTCTTTAATAGTAGCTTGTTTGGCTTCAATAAATTGTGGAGAATTACTAAGCACATGCCCGATATTGATATAACCAATTTTTAGCGGTTGTGCAGAGTTAGCAGCCAAAGTGGCACTAAATAGAATTATTAATAAAGTGATTTTTTTCATATTAAAAGCTTGTTCCTAAGGTAAATTCTACATTTTTGGTTTTATCGCCATCCTTTTTCAGTAGTGGTGTGGCTGCATAAATACCGATCGGACCTACTGGAGTAATCCAAGTAAAGGCAATACCAGCTGATGCCCTGGCGTCGTCTAATTCAAAATCAGAGAACTCTTCAGTGATACTACCAGCGTCAATAAAGGCACTGACACGCATATTTTCAGCCTTTTTGCCAGCAAAGCCTAATTTAGAAATAATTGAAGTACTTACTAATAACGATAATTCACCACCTTTAGCATCACCATTGGCGTAGGCCGCACCTAATGAGTTGAAATCAAAGCCACGAATAGAGGAAGAGCCACCACCATAGTAGCGCTCAAAGAAAGGCAATTCTTTATCGTTATAGCCACTAGCTAAGCCAATATTAGCTTTAGCGCCTAAAGTTAGTTTTTTGCTGAGTGGATAGTAGCTTTTGTGTGCTGCATTAACTTTATAATAATTAAAATCACCAAAAGGTAGGGCAACTTCAAAGCCTAAACTGTTTTGTTGTCCAGCGGTTGGGAATCTAAAATTGTTCAGTGTGTTATTTGACAAACCAGCACTGAATTTAACCTCAAAATCATCATCGCTTGCACATTGTGCGGTCTCTAACCCGTTATTAGTGAAATCATCTGGGTCAGCAGTTGTTGCTGTTGGCGTTCCTCCTTCTAATGGCCCGTTAGTGCCAGCAAGCTCATAACCACAAGTAATATCGCGTTTTGAAACTCTAATACCGGTATTGATACGGGTGTTTTCGGTAATTGGAAAGCCATAGCCAATCGAGCCACCAATTTCACCAATTTTATATTCACTCAAATCCAGCGCTTCACCATCAGTATTTTTACTAAAGACGCCATAACTAATACTGTGTTTGCCTGTGGTGAAATAAGGGTCTGAAAAGAAAAAACTAGCCTCTTGCACCGCCTCAGAAGTGGATAAGTTTGCATTTAATACTCTGCCAGTGCCTAAGAAGTTGTTTTCTTGAATGCCTAAATTGAATGAAACCCCACTGTCATTAGAATGAGACAGTCCAATTGAGAATTGACCGGTTTTGGCTTCTTCTACGCTAAAGTGTAGGTTGATTTTATCTTCAAAGTTTTTAACTTTTGAGACTTCCATATTGACGCTAGAGAAAAAGCCTAAACGCCTAATTTTGTTGAGCGATTTATCTAATTCAGTGCTAGAATAAACCCCGCCCTCGGCAATGCTAATTTCACGACGAATAACATCGTCTTGGGTGCGTGTATTGCCAGAAATGGTAATGCGATTGATATAAACTTTTTTGTTAAGTTGTATGTTAATGTTTAAATCAATGGTATGCGCTGTGCTATTTTCTGAGGTGATTGGGTCAATTTGTGCAAAGGCATAACCTTGGTCAATAAATACATTGCTAACCGCTCTGATGCCTTTAACCACTTGTTTGCGTTCAAACACATCGCCTTTTTTCATGGCAAATATTTTTTCTAAGTTTTGGATTGATTGGTTTAATAAATCGCCAGTAAATTGAATATTGCCAACATTGTATCTAGCGCCTTCTTGCACTTGAATATCTATACTGATTTTTTGTTTATTGTTAGTAAGGTTGGTATCAACTTTGTTGATTTTAAAGTCAAGATAGCCTAAGTTTGTATAAAAAGATTTTAGCGCTTCAATGCCAGCATCCAAAGCAATTTTGGAATAATGATTTTTTTTGGTGAAATAATTTAAAACGAAGAAGTCAGCTTCACCGATTTCAAATAATTCGAGTAAATCGTCCTCGTCATAGATTACATTGCCGCTTATTTTCATATTATCAATGCGGGCAACTTCGCCTTCGTAAATATCTAACTCAATTTCAACTCGATTTTTATCGTCAATTTTAATACTTTTGTCAATTTTAGCACTATAGTAACCTTTGGCAATATAGGTGGCTTCTAATTGATTAATTAATTGATTTAGGCGTTTTTTATTAAAAATCTTGCCCTGTGTCAGCTCCATGTTTTGTAAGATTTCATCAATCCGTTCTTTATCAAGCACTTTGTCGGTATAGTTTAGTAAATCAATATACTTAATGTGTGGGTTTTCTTTAATAACAATTTTTAATATTTGATTTTCTTGCTCTACATCAACATCTTTAAAAAAACCAGTTTGGTAAAGCGAGCGGATAATTTGTGCAGAGATTTTATTGTTATAATCATCGCCCACTTCAACTGGAAGATAACTAAGAACAGTGCCTCTGGCAATGGCATTTAGACCATATACTTCAATGCTTTTAATGCTTGCAGCCTGTGCTACGCTAAGCATAAAAAGGTTTAATATAAAACAAATTTTAATAATAATTTTTTGCACAATGCTAAGTTTATAATAATCGTGAGAGGTCATTATACACTGCTATAAAGGTTAGTGACAAAATAACTAACAAACCTAATTTAATTAATAATTGTTGCACTGTTTGGCTGAGGGGCGAGCCTTTTAAAATTTCAATCAAATAAAATAATAAATGCCCGCCATCTAATAGCGGTATTGGCAATAAATTAATCAAACCAAGGCCAATGCTAACCAATGCCAAAAAAGATAAAAACGCTGACAAGCTAATTTGTGCAGTTTTACCAGCATAATTAGCAATACTAATAGGCCCGCTAATTTGTTTAACCGAGGTTTGACCCAAAATCATCTTTTTGATGATGGTTAAATTAAGCATACTGAGTTGATAGACCTTAATATTGGCAGCTAAAAAAGCATCAAACGGCGCTTTGGTTGTTATTACTTGCCATTCATCTAAATAATTTTCAGGCACTTGTAGGCTGACACCAGCTTTAGCTACGCCATTTTGCTTGATAGGAGTTAGTAATAAATTTTTGATTTTATTATTACGCATAATTTGCAATTCAATCGTCTGATTAGCATTTTGTTTGATTATTGTGACAAATTCTTGCCAAGTTTTAATAGTTTTGTTGTTGGCTTTTATAATGCGGTCGCCTGATTGAATGCCAGCCAGATAAGCGGGTTTATTAGGGATTACTTTATCGATAATCGGCTCAAATGTTGGCAGGGCAAATTTAAAACCTAAATATTGTTCAATCCCTTGTTGCGGATTGGCTAAAAAATCACCCTTTAAGTTTAGCACTAAGGTTTGTAAATTACCCGTATTTGAAAGCACTTTCAAGGCCAATGTCGGCTCGCTTGAGGCTGGTAAAAAAATGTTATAAAATTCAGTAACACTAACAATTTCCTTGTTGTTAATACTAAGTAATTGATCACCCGCCTGTAAGCCTGAATGCTGGGCAATAGTATTATCTTGAACCGTGCCAATAAGCGGTTTTATGCCTTGCGTGCCAAGCATAAAAATAATGCTATAAAGGATAATCGCCAGTATAAAATTCGCCGCCGGACCAGCTATAACCACAGCAATCCGTTTATAGACATTTTGACAATTAAAAGCCCGATGTTTTTCCTGCGGGCTTACTTTGCCCTCATTTTCATCTAACATTTTGACAAAACCGCCTAATGGCAGCGCGCATATCGTGTATTTAGTTTCACCCCATTGCCAAGATTTTAACACCTTGCCAAAACCAATCGAAAAACGCAGGACTTTTATGCCTAATTTTTTCGCTACCCAAAAATGACCAAATTCATGTATCGTTACCAAAATACCAATGCTAACAATAAAGGCAATTAACGCAATTAATGTATCTAACATATTTAACATATTTATTATTGAAAATCCTAAATGTATGCCGAACTTACAGACGGAACTTGAAAAACAAAAAAACCAATCTGTAGCTAATCCTAAGGCAAATTAGGGGTTTAAACCCTAAGATTAGCTACAGATTGGTTTTTATTTTCATTTTTGATATTTTACTTAAAAATCAAGGGCAGACTTTGTGCAAATCTTTAGCTATTGCCTGTTGCAATTTAATTCTATGTTGCTGGGCAAATGCAAATGCCTGTTTGGCTTTTTTGCATTGTTTTAATGAGGCTAATAGATGTATTTTTCCATTATTTGCATCAGCATAATTAGGCCTGATTTTAACTGCTTGATTGAAATCATCTAAGGCTTGTTGCTGTTTTTTTAATTGCAATAAAGCCAGACCTTTGTTATAGAAAGCTGTGCTACGGTTAGAAGTTTCGTTTTGTGAATAAGATTTAATCGCTTGATTAAAACTATCTATGGCTTGTTGATATTTGCCCATGTTAACAAACGCAAGCCCTTTATCGCTAAAAAGTATTGCCAAATATTTTTTATTATTAGGCGGGGTTATGTTTATGGCTTTGTCAAAATAAACGATGGCTTGTTGGTATTTACCCTCATTAGCAAATTTATGCCCTTTATCGCTAAAATGTTTTACTAAAGAGGTTAATGCATCTATTTTTCCATTATTTACATCAACATTATTGGGGTTAATTTTAATGGCTTGATTAAAACTATCTAAGGCTTGCTGATATTTTTTTTGCCTAAGATAGGATAAGCCTTTGTTGTAAATAGCTTTAATAGCTTTAGGGTAGATATTAATCGCCTTATCAAAATATATATCAGCTTGTTGATATTGTTTTAATTTCGATAAATATACTCCTGTATTATTAAAATATTGTCCTAAATTCTCATGTGCATATTGCGGCCTAAGCTCATAATTAATACTATGTAACCATAATTTACCCTTATTTTGCCACACGGGAATTTGCCTAAATGCCGAAAGTGAAGCAAAAACAATCAAAACACTGATAATTAGACCATGCCAAATTTTTTTATCAACTTTGCTAAAAATAGCGCCAATCAATAGTGCTATGCCAATCATCGCAAAATAAACATATCGATCTGCCACTAATGAAAATATTTGGAAAGCAAAACTGACAAAACCAGAAGTAGTGAAAAATCCAGCCACAAACAGTGTAACAGCAAAAATGAGCAAAGGCTGAGTTTTGCGCCTCAGCCACAAAAAATAGCCCAATCCAGCTGGCACTAATGCCAATGGATAAAACCACCATTGCGCACTAATAAATTTAGGTGAAAGCGTATAAGAAGTGCCTAAATGGTATGGATAAACAATCTTATACAAATAAAAAACAATGCTATCAAGCCAAGCAAATGGGCGTTGCCAAAAATCCAGCGAATATTGTGTAAAATCAACTGTGCTACGCTGCACCGAGCTGGTAATTAGCACAAAAATCAAAGCAATCAGCACAAAAGGCAGAGTTTTTTCAATATTTTTGCGCAACTTAAAACTAAAATGAAAATAATTAAGCAAAAACACAAAAGGCACTAACACAACCGCTGAAGGTTTGCTTAATACCGCTAAAACAAAAAATATTAATGCTAAATAAGATAGCTTTGCTTGGTTTTTAAGATAATAATATAAAGACAACAAAACAAATATCGTTGCTAATAATCCGCGAAATTCACTAACCCAAGCCACCGCCTCAACCTGAATCGGATGTAATAGAAAAAATCCAACACCAACTAAAACCGCCCATTTATTAACAATAAATTGCTTGAGAATAGTAAAAACCAACAAACCATTAATAATATGCACTACAACATTACTTAGATGAAAAATACTATTAACAGGCAGTGATAACAATTCAGCCAAAGATTTCAGCAAGCCCCACAGTAGGTAGGTGATGGGAATATACATACCATAGTAAGGCTGGGTAAAAATCTGAGTAAAACTTGCCCATGAAGGATTTTGTAAAAATGGATTTTTTAGGTGTTTAGTATCATCCCAAACAAAAACAAAATCATAAACCTGCGCATAAATTAGTAGTGGAAAAATAATCAACAATGCAGTAATTATTCGATAATCACTGTTAAATAAATCACTAAATTGAAAGTTTAGTGCTGTTGCTTGTTTTTTTGATTTTTTTCTTTTCATTTTTAAGGATTTTACTTAAAAATCAAGGACAAACTTTGTGCAAGTTTTTAGCTATTACCTCTCGCAATTTAATTTTATGTTGTCGGGCAAAAACCGCTGCTTGTTTAGCTTTTTTGCACTGTTTTAATGAGACTAATACATGTATTTTTCCATTATTTGCATCGGCATAATTAGGCTTGATTTTAACGGCTTGATTAAAACTATCTAATGCTTGCTGATATTTTTTTAATTGCAATAAAGCCAGGCCTTTGTTATAGAAAGCTGTGCTACTCTTAGAAATGTCGTTTTGTGGATAATGTTTAATGGCTTGGTCAAAATTATCTAATGCTTGTTGATATTTGCCCATACCAGCAAACGCAAGCCCCTTATCACTAAAAAGTATTGCTAAATATTTTTTATTATTAGATGGAGTCATATTTATGGCTTTGTCAAAATAAACGATGGCTTGTTGGTGTTTGCCCGCACTAGCAAATTTACGCCCTTTATCGCTAAAATGTTTCCTTAAATTAGTATGTGCATAACCCAATGTTGCTTCATAATTTATAGCATGAGACCATAATTTACCCTTATCTTGCCACACAGGAATTTGCCTAAAAGCAGACAAAGATGAAAAAACCAACAAAATAGCAAGCATTAACCCTTGCCAATATTTACTCTGTATTTTAGAAAATACAGTCGCAATAAATAGCGCTATGCCAATCATCGCAATATAAATATAGCGGTCTGTTACTAATGAATACTTTGAAAAAACAAAACTGACAAAACCCGAAGTGCTAAAAAATCCAGCCACAAATAGTGCGGCAGAAAATACCAATAAAGGCTGAGTTTTGCGTCCCAGCCATAGCAACACACCCAAAGCCAAAGGCGCTAACGCCAACGGATAAAACCACCATTGCGCACTAATAAATTTTGGTGAAAGAGTATAAGAAGCACTCAAATGATAAGGGTAAATTATTTTGTAGATGTAGAATATAATGCTATCTAACCAGACAAAAGGGCGTTGCCAAAAATCCAATGAATGTTGTGCAAAATCAATCCTGCCAAGCTGCACCGAGCTGGTAATTAGCACAAAAATCAAAGCAATCAGCGCAAAAGGTAGGGTTTTCTGAATATTTTTAGCTATTTTAAAATCATAATGAAAATAATTAAGCAAAAACATAAAAGGCACCAATACAACCGCTGAGGGCTTACTTAATACCGCTAAAACAAAAAATATCAATGACAAATAAGATAAATTTGCTTGGTTTTTAAGATAATAATATAAAGACAACAAAACAAATAAGGCAGCTAATAATCCCCGAAACTCACTAATCCATGCCACTGCTTCTACCTGAATCGGGTGCAATAGAAAAAATAAAACACCAATCAACACTGCCCATTTATTAACAATAAATTGTTTGATAATAGTAAAAACCAACAAGCCATTAATAATATGCACCATAACATTGCCCAAATGCAAAACACTATTAACAGGCAAGGATAACAGTTCAGCAAATGCTTTGAGTATGCCCAACAGCGAGTAACTGACGGGAATATACATATCAAAATAAGGTTGAGTAAAAAGCTGGGTAAAACTCGCCCATGAAGGTTTTACTACAAAAGCATTATGTAAATGACCCTTTCCAGCACCGTCGTCATCATCCCAAAGTATCTCAAAATCATAAACTTGTATATAAATTAGCAGCGGCAAAATAATCAATAAAACTGTAATTATTCGATAATCAGCACTAAATAAATCACTAAATTTAAAGCTTAGCGCTACTGGTTTTTTACTATTTTTTGAGAGTTTTTTTCTTTTCATTTTAAGGATTTTACTTAAAAATCAAGGGCAAAATTTGTGCAAATTTTTAGTTGTCGACTCGTGCAATTTGACTTTATGTTGTCGGGCAAAAGTCGCCGCTTGTTTGGCTTTTTTGCACTGTTTTAATGAGGCTAATAAATGTATTTTTCCATTATGGGGGTTGGCATTAGTAGGGTTAATTTTAATCGCTTGATTAAAATGTTCTAGCGCTTGCTGATATTTTTTTAAATGCAACAAAGCAAAGCCTTTATTGTGTAGGGCCCCGTCACCGCTATCATCTGTATAAGCATAATTAGGGCTAATTTTATTGGCTTGGTCAAAATAATCTATTGCTTGCTGATATTTTTTTAAATGCAGTAAAGCCAAGCCTTTATTGTAGGTAGTTGTGCTAAGCTTATCAATCGAATCTTTTGGATAAAGTTTAATTGCCTTGTCAAAATATGTTATAGCCTGATTGTATTCCCCTGTATTGTAAAAAGCTTTGGCTTTAATGCTAAAATACACTGCTAAATTGCCGTGTGCATAACCAGATGTTGCTTCATAATTCATACTATGCGACCATAATTTAAGTTTATTTTGCCACAGAGGAATTTGCCTAAATGCCGAAAGTGAAGCAAAAACAATTAAAATACTGATAATTAGACTCTGCCAAACTTTTTTCTCAACTTTGTTAAAAATAATGCCAATCAATAGCGCTATACCAATCATCGCAAAATACACATACCTATCTGCTACTAATGAAGATTTTTGAAAAGCAAAACTCACAAATCCAGAAGTAGTAAAAAATCCAGCCACAAACAGTGCAACAGCAAAAATGAGCAAAGGCTGAGTTTTGCGCCTTAGCCACAGTAAATAGCCCAAAGCCAAAGGCACTAAAGCCAACGTATAAAACCACCATTGAACACTAATAAATTTTGGTGAAAGCGCGTAAGAGAGGCTTAGGTGATAAGGGTAAATAATCTTATACAAATAAAAAACAATGCTATCAAGCCATGCAAAAGGGCGTTGCCAAAAAGTCAGCGTAAACTCTGCAAGATCAGTTCTGTTGCTAAATTGCACCGAGCTAGCAATTAACACAAAAACCAAAGCAATCAGTGCAAAAGGCAAGGTTTTCTGAATATTTTTGCCTAATTTAAAGCCATAATAAAAATAATTAATGATAAATACAAAAGCCACTAATACAACTGCTGAGGGCTTGCTTAATACTGCCAAAACAAAAAACACTAATGCTAAATAAGATAGCTTTGCTGATTTTTTAAGATAATAATATAAAGACAACAAAACAAATAAAGTGGCTAAAAGCACTCGAAATTCACTGACAAAAGCCACAGCCTCAACCTGAATCGGATGTAATAAGAAAAATCCAACACCAACTAAAACTGCCCATTTATTAACAATAAATTGTTTTAGAATAGTAAAAACCAACAAACCATTAATAATATGTAGCACAACATTACTTAAATGCAAAACACTATTAAACGGCAAGGATAACAATTCAGCAATGGATTTCAACAAGCTCCAGAATAGATAGCTGATAGGGATATACATACTAAAAAACGGCTGAGTAAAAAGCTGGGTAAAACTCGCCCATGAAGGATTTTGCACAAATGAATTTTTTATATGTCCTGCTTTGGTTTCATAACCTTCATCATCCCAAACAAAAGCAAAATCATAAACCTGTGCATAAATTAACAACGGCAAAATAACCAATAAAACTGTAACTATTCGATAATCAGCACTAAATAAATCACTAAATTTAAAGCTTAGTGCTACTGGTTTTTTACTGTTTTTTGAGAGTTTTTTTCTTTCCATTTGTATGCCCAGCTTGTTTGAGTTTAGCAAGATATTCAGCCCAAAGTTGCTGGTGTTTGGTTGCTAACTTGTGTAGATGTTCCCAAGAATAGATGCCGCTATCATGCCCGTCACTAAAGAACAAAACCACTGCATAATTGCCAGTAGGGACAATCCGTTGAATGCTGACATTTTCTTTATCAATTTGCAAGGTTTCTTGCCCTCTACCATGCCCCTGAACCTCAGCAGAAGGGGAATAAACTCTAAGATATTGCGCACTTAGTGGATAGCGCTTGCCGTCAAAAGTGATAGTTAATAGGTTTTTTGCTTTATTGAGAGTAATATTAGTAGGTGTTTGCATAATTCAACTTAAAGATAAAAAAAGCAGTGATTTTATCAGAGTTGCTCATTAATTAACCTAAAATATCCCCTATGTTGATTAACTTTAGCAAAATGCACGGTTTAGGCAATGACTTTATGGTTATTGATAATACCTCTAACAGTATTAGCCTCGATACTGAGCAAATCATCGCTTTGGCAGACCGGCATTTTGGCGTTGGTTTTGACCAGCTTTTGCTGGTTGAATCAAGCACTACAGCAAATGTGGATTTTAATTATGTTATCTATAATGCCGATGGTGTGCAAGCTGAACAATGCGGCAATGGCGCGCGTTGTTTTGCCCTTTTTGTTAATCAAAAAGGTTTGAGCAATAGCAATCCTATCAGAGTTGAAAGCAGTGCCAGAGTGCTTGAATTGCTAATCAATCATGACAAAAGCGTTACTGTGGATATGGGCGCGGCGAGTTTTGAGCCAGATGATATTGGTTTGTTATTGCCTAAGGCTGATAATTATCAAATTGAAAATGCTCAATTTGGCGCTGTGTCAATGGGCAATCCACATTTAGTAATTATTGTTGATGATTTGAATATTGATATTGCAACTATGGCAAAGGTTGTTCAACAATCAAAATTATTACAAAATAGTGCCAATATTGGTTTTATGCAAATCCTCAACAGGGGTGAAATTAAGCTGCGGGTTTATGAACGCGGCGTTGGTGAAACGCTTGCCTGCGGTTCAGGTGCTTGTGCTGCGGTGGTGTATGGAATCAAGGCAGGGCTTTTAGAAAACAGTGTTGTTGTGCATTTAAACGGCGGCGATGCCTTGCTTGAACAAGCTGATAATGCCAATATGTTGCTCTCAGCCGCTGCAACATTTGTGTTTGAAGGGCAAATTATAATCTAACAGTTAATCGAAAATAGCCGCTTGTCTTCAAAACGAATTGCACTTAGCCTACCACCCCAAATACAGCCGTGGTCTAAGGGATAAATGTGCGCTTGTTTGACAGCAGATAAAGATGACCAATGTCCAAAAAAAATATCCACATCTTTTAAGGCTCTGTTTTTATGCAAAAACCAAGCTTGAAAGCCTTTTGGTGCTTGATTATAATCCATTTTATGTTCAAACTCTAAGCTGCCATCAGCCCGACAAAAACGCATTCGCATGCAAGCATTAATCGTATAGCGGCAAGCAGCTAATTCGTCTAATTTAGGCGAGCAAGTAGTTGGATTATTGCCATACATATTATCGATAAAAGCACCTGCATTATCGCTTTGTAAATGTTTTTGCACATTTGCTGATTGGCTTAGGGCGGTGTTTTTATCCCAATTAGGTGGAATGCCTGCATGCACCAAAATAGCGTTTTTATGCTCAATCACCAAAGCTTGTTGAGTTAAAAAATCAATCAAATCAAGCCGATCTTTGGCGTTAATAATATCAATAAAAGTGTCTTTAGAGCTAACTTTTAAAGTGCCTAAAACACAGCCCAATAAGTGAAAATCATGATTGCCCAATACCAATTGAGCATTATCGCCTAAGTCTTTGATAAAACGCAATGTTTGCAATGATTTATTACCGCGGTTAACCACATCACCTAAAAAAAATAATTGATCTTTATCGGTGGAAAATTTGATTTTTTTGAGCAATGCCTGTAGCGAATCAAAACACCCTTGCACATCACCAATTAAATAATCAGCCATCGATTAATGCAGGGTATAAGGCTCGCTCAGCACAAATTGTGGAATCTCAACTGTAAACATCTCGCCATCATCATTTATCATGCTGTATGCACCTTTCATTAGTCCGGTAACGGTTTTAATTATGGCGCCAGAAGAATATCTAAAACTCTCACCCGGCATTAAATGCGGCTGATGCCCGACAACACCTTCGCCGACCACCTCTTCAATATTACCAGTTTCATCTTCAATGTGCCAATGGCGTGTGCGTAATTGTGCGCCAATTTGACCGTTATTGCTAATCGTAATGGTATAAGCGTAAGCGTATTGATTTTGCCCAACTATAGATTGTTCTGGCAAATAGCTAACTTGAACTTTGATTTTAATATTGTTTTTCATAATCTTGAGTTAATTTAATAAAATCAGCTACGCTTAGCATTTCTGCTCTTTGCGTCAGCTCAATTGAGGTTTGTTGTTGTGTTAATATTGATTTTAAACAATTTTTTAGGGTTTTTCGGCGTTGTGCAAAACTCATTTTAACCACTTTTTCAAAAACAGCAACATTATTAATTAAATTACTTTTTAAAGGTTTCAAATAAATAATGGCTGAATCCACCTTAGGCTTAGGATTAAAGCATTCTGGCGCTACAATAAAAATTAATTCTACTGCAAAAAAGGCCTGCATCATCACGCTTAATCTGCCGTAAGTTTTGTTGCCGTGCGGGGAGATAATCCTCTCAACCACTTCTTTTTGTAACATTAGGGTCATATCTTGGATTGATGCTCGATTTTCTAGTAAATAAAACAAAATTGCTGATGAGATATTATAAGGCAAGTTGCCCACAATTCTAAGTGGTGCGTCTAAATTAGTTAAATCAAACTTTAGCACATCAGCTTGATGAATAATTAAATTATGTTTTCCAAAAGATTGCAATAAAGCGCACAAATCATAATCGATTTCAATCACATTTAGTTGATTGACTTTTTCTAATAATGGCAGGGTTATTGCCCCTTTTCCAGGGCCAATTTCAAGTAGATTATCATCTTTTTTGGGTGCAATAGTGGCAATAATATCCTCTACAACCTTAGTATCTAATAAAAAATTTTGAGCAAAACGCCGCCGTGCTTTGTGTTTATTTTGCAGCATAATTAATTAATGTGTTTGTGTAACTCAAAGCAGTTTTAAAACTACCCAAACTAATATTGCCAGTGCCTGCTAAATTTAGTGCCGTGCCATGATCGACCGAAGTGCGAATAAATGGCAAGCCTAAGGTAATATTGACAGATTTTTTAAAACCCAAAGCTTTAAGCACGGGCAAGCCTTGATCGTGATACATTGCCAATACAGCATCCACGCCACGCAAAGCATCGGGCCTAAAGGCGGTATCTGCGGGCAATGCGCCTTGAAGATGATAGCCCTTAGCATTCAGTTTGTGAATTAGCGGATTAATAATATCAATCTCCTCTCGTCCAAGATAACCACCCTCGCCAGCATGCGGATTTAAGCCACAAACCACAATATTTGGCTGTTTAATGCCGATTGATAATAGCGATTTATGCACAATATCAATGGTTTTTTCCAAAGAATCTGCTTGAATATGTTGAGCCACTTGCGATAAAGGCAGGTGAGTGGTCGCTAATGCAACCCGCAAACCCCCGCTCGCTAACATCATCACGGTTTTATCTGTGTTGGTAATTTTAGCTAAATATTCAGTATGACCAGTAAAATCAAAGCCTGCTTGGTTAATCACAGCTTTATGCACCGGGGCGGTGAATAGGGCGCTGCAAGTTTTATTTAAGCAATGTTGTGTGCTAATATTTAGGGTTTTCAAGACAAAATCGGCATTATTTGGGTTTAAATAACCAGATTTAACTTTGCTGTTAGTTTTTACAGGAAAAACACAAATTTCACCGGCTGCATAGGCGCAATCATGCTCTTTAATTTTAAGGCTAAGCTTGAGTTGTTTTGCACGCGCTAATAGTAAATCTGGGTCGCTAAAAACCAATAGATTTTTATTGGTTTTTTTTTGAGCATAAATAATCGCCAAATCGGGGCCAATTCCAGCAGGTTCTCCAAGTGTAAAAGCAATGGGCATAGTGTTGTATTATTATTGTAAATTTTTTTTTATTGATAAAAATTAAAGTTTTATCAGGCTAATCTATATTTTTTTTTTATGCTTTTTATTAGCCATAATTAGACTAAAAAAGTATTACTTTGCTGTTATAATTTTGTATGTTTTTAGCATAAAAAAATAAGTATTTTAATCTTATTTAAAGCCCGTATTAAACATAAAGTTTGTTAGGAAAATCAATTATGAACGCAATATTTACAATATTAACTACCTCAGTTGTGCTAATAATCTCGCTTGCCGCCCAAGCACAAACCTTTACTCAGCCCAACACTGCTTATAAGATTCACTCTGTTGCTGGTATGTCACTTGATAAAAGAGCCTTGTTAGGCGGTGCGGTTGTTGCTTCAGCAGAAGTTAGTTTGTCTGCTCAAATGTCTGGCGATGTGCTTAATGTTTTTGGCAAAGAGGGCGATATGTTTAAACAAGGCGCTACTTTAGTAACGCTCGAACAAGTGTCTATTCGCGCGCAAAAAGATTCCGCTCAAGCAGAAATTTCCTCAGCCCAAGAAGCACTAATAAATGCACAAGTGCAGTATAGAAAATCAATCGTATCACCTTATGCAAACGATATGTTTGGCGGCGCTTTTTCAATGTTTGCTGAGCCCATGGGCAATTTTAACGGCAGGAATAATTCAGGTTTTAACAGATATGCCAATAGAGCTTCTTATTACAACATTGCACAACAGGCAAAAAACAAACTAAAGCAAGCACAATTTAAGCTTAAACAAATTGAAGAGCGTCTTAAAGATACTAATATTATTGCACCTTTTGATGGCGTTATTGTGGTTAAAAATATTAACCAAGGCGATGTTGTTCAATCTGGACAAGTGTTGATAAAATTTGCCAATATTGAAAAACTTCAGGTAGAAGTAAATGTGCCTTCTCGTTTGGTTAGTAGTTTAAAGTTGAATAAAACTTACCGTATCAAATTAGATATTGCTAATGTTGTGGTTAATACAGTTTTATCGCAAATCTACCCAATTGCGGATAATAACAAGCATAGTGTTAAGGTTAAATTTGACTTGCCACTTAATGTGCCGGTATTGGCTGGCGCCTATGCAGAAGTTGAAATTTTTGAAAATAATTCAGCAATATTGACACCAGTTGTTCCTCAAACAGCAATTATATGGCGTTCATCGCTACCCAGTGTTTTTATTGTCAATCCGCAAACCAAGCAAACAGAGCTAAGATTTATACGCTTAGGCGAGCAAATTGATAACAACAGAAAAAGCGTTTTATCGGGTTTAAAAATTGGCGAAAAAATTGTTGCCAATCCAAATGTGTTGATGATTTCAGGGATGAATATCTGAAATTATGCCACAACATAAAGACGATGATTTATCAATGGATGAGGACATAAAATCCAAGTTAATAATTGAGGATTATAAGCTTGGTATTGCAGGCAAACTAACTAAGGCTTTTATCACCTCACCACTGTCGATTATTTTGTTCTTTGCTATGTTTGGCGCAGGCATTATTGGCTTAATTTCAACCCCAAGACAAGAAGACCCGCAAATCTCAGTGCCGCTGATTGATTTATTTGTTGAATATCCAGGAGCATCATCTGCTGAGGTTGCTAATATTATCATTAAGCCATTAGAGCGTTTAATGTCTCATATTTTAGGGGTGAAGCATGTTTATTCAGTGAGTGACAGGGGTCATGGCATTGTTACTGTTGAATTTGATGTCGGGCAGGAAATGAATGCCTCGATTGTTAAAGTTCGCGATAAGATGTTGGCTAACCTCGAATTTATGCCGCTTGGCGTTAAAACGCCACTGATTAAGCCTAAAGAAATTGATGATGTGCCTATTGTTAATCTAACTTTGTGGTCAAAATCCTTAGATGATGGACAGTTGCGTTCTTTAGGCTTGGAGTTATTGCAACAGCTTGAAAAGGTGAAAGACACCAATAATGGCTTTGTGGTTGGTGGGCGGCAGCAAATTTTCCATATTGATATTTATCCTGGTCGCTTGGCAGGTTATGGTATTTCTGTGCAACAAATTGCTAACACGGTAAGCGCCGCAAATGTTAGCGACCATGCTGGCAATATTGAACTTAACGATTACAACATAGAAGTGTATTCTGGCGATTTTTTCCAGAAAGTAGAAGATATTGAAAATTTGGTGATTAGCGTTAAAGAAGGCAAAGCAGTTTATGTGCGTGATTTAGCCGATGTGTATTATGCGCCAGAAGACACTCAGCAGATGGTTAGTTACTATAGCGGCAAAGCCAATAAATCCAAGCAAAAAGCCGTTGGCGAACAAGCTGTTACTATTGCTATTGCTAAGAAATTTGGCAGCAACGGTGTTGAGGTGGCAGAAAATATTTTGGCTAAAGTAGAAGAGCTAAAAGGGCGTTTGATTCCTGATAATGTTGAGGTTAGTGTTAGCAGAAACTATGGAAAATCTGCCAAAGATAAAGTCAATGCGTTGATTACAAAGCTGTTTATTGCCACTGCTGCAGTAACGCTATTGGTGTGGTTTGCGCTCGGTATTCGCCCAGCAATCGTGGTAACTTTGGTCATTCCAGTTGTATTACTCATGACCATATTTTCGGCTTGGATGTTGGGTATGACCATTGATCGGGTGAGCTTGTTTGCACTGATTTTCTCGATTGGTATTTTAGTGGATGATGCGATTGTGGTTACTGAAAATATCTATAGGCGTTGGCTGATTGACAATAAAATTACCATAGCCACAGCGATTGATGCGGTGCGTGAGGTAGGCAATCCAACTATTTTAGCCACTTTTACCGTGGTAGCAGCATTGCTGCCGATGGCAGCGGTAAGCGGTATGATGGGACCTTATATGGCGCCAATTCCAGTGTTAGGCTCGGTGGCGATGATGTTATCTTTATTTGCGGCTTTTGTGTTTGCGCCTTATTTTATTATGAAGTTTGTGCCGCCCCTTAATGTGCTGCATAAAATGCACCAAAAAGAGCAAAAAGAAGCGCAAAAAATGCACCGATTTTTTCATACTACCATTCTTAAATTGGTCAATAAAAAAGTTTTTGGCTGGGGCTTTTTAATCGGTTTGTTTGTTACTTTTTTCCTTTCTATATCAATGTTTTACACAACTGCGGTGCCGGTAAAAATGCTACCACTTGACAATAAATCAGAATTTAGTGTGGTGTTGGATATGCCTGATGGCACGGCACTGACAAATACCGCATCAACCCTACATAAAATGGCACAAGTATTGCGTCAAATGCCAGAAGTGGTAGCAGTTCAATCTTATGCAGGCACTGCCAAACCATTTGATTTTAACGGTCTGGTTAGACATTATTATTTAAGACAAAAATCCTCAGAAGGGGAGCTGCAAATTCAATTAGTAGAAAAGTCTGAGCGCTCGCGTTCCAGCCATAAAATAGCGCTTGAAGCACGGCAATTGATTCAACCAATTGCCGCTAATGTTAGGGCCAATTACGCGGTGGTTGAAATGCCACCCGGTCCGCCAGTATTAAGACCTGTGGTAGCAGAGGTGTATGGCCCGGATGATAAAACGCGGCGCAAATTAGCAAGCGATTTAACACAATTATTTAAAGATTCAGGCACAATGACAGATATTGATAATCTTGTGCGTGATGAATATCCTATTATTCATTTTGATGTTGATACTGCAAAAGCCTCTCGTTTTGGTGTTAGCACACAAACAATTAAAGAAACTTTAGCGATGTCAATGAGCAGTTTTGATGTTACTACGGTTCGTCTTAAAAACACATTAGAGCCGTCTCGTGTTAGCTTAAAAGTGCCACTATCAAAGCGCTCACAACTATCTTATCTTATCCAATTGCCTGTGCCTTCACGGCATGGTGGGATGATTCCAATCTCTGAATTAGGCTCATTTGTTTATAAAAAACAAGACAACTTAATTTTTCATAAAGATTTGGCTGATGTTGAATATGTTGTGGGCGAGCCAATTGGTCGTTTAAGCGCGCCAATTTATGCAATGTTTGGAGTTGATGATTTATTGTTAAAATACCAAACGATTGACGGTAAACAGCTACAAGGTGAGTATTTAGGAGCGCCTGAAAATCAAAATGTGCCAAGTTTTGCATGGGCTGGCGAATGGACTGTTACTTATGAGACTTTCCGTGATATGGGCGCTGCTTTTGCGCTCGCCTTAGTGGTTATTTATATGTTAGTGGTTTGGCAGTTTGGTAACTTTATTATCCCTGCTATTATTATGGCACCAATTCCACTGACACTATTAGGTATTATTCCTGGGCATTGGTTATTAGGCGCTGAGTTTACTGCAACATCAATGATTGGCTGGATTGCACTGGCTGGTATTATTGTGCGTAATTCGATTTTATTGGTGGATTTTGTTGTGCAAGAATACGCTAAAGGTGTTGAGTTTTTTGATGCTGTGGTTAATTCTTGTAGTGCCAGAACTCGCCCTATTTTAATCACTGCATTTGCTTTGGTTGGTGGCTCAAGTGTGATTTTGTCTGATCCAATTTTTCAAGGTATGGCAATTTCATTATTATTTGGTGTGTTGGTTTCAACCATATTAACCTTAATTGTTATTCCACTTGGTATGTTGTCAGCTGGCGAGGGAGCTTGTCGTGATTGTGCAATTAGTATGGGTTTATTGCCAGATGATGACAACACAGATGATAAATACAATATTGAAAAAAATGATAAATTTAAAAATGATAAATTTAATAAATTTTATGCTGATGTTAAAGGATGGAGTAAAAATATGCTTGGTAAAATTATAAATAAGCAACAAAATGATAAATTTAATAAATTTTATGCTGACCTTAAAAAATGGAGTAAAAATATGCTTGATGCAGTTATAAATAAACTCCCTAAGCAGAAAATTGCAGATGACAAAATTAACACCAATGGTTTTTTGAAAAAAGAAGACAAAAACGACTTATAAAACAACCCTAAAGCTTGCCAGTAGCCTGCAAATCAGCATGATAAGATGAGCGCACCATAGGTCCACTAGCCACTTGGGAAAATCCCATATCGACAGCGATAGTTTTATAACAATCAAACTGCTCAGGACTAATATATTGTTCTACTGCCAAATGATGTTTGCTGGGCTGTAAATACTGACCTAAAGTTAGCATATCAACCCCATGCGCTCTAAGGTCTGATAATACTTTTAGTATCTGTTGTTGATTTTCCCCAAGCCCTAACATTAGCCCTGATTTGGTTGTTAGGCTGGGATGTTGTTGTTTAAAGGATTTTAATAGTGTTAAAGAGTGTTGATAATCCGCACCCGGTCGCACTTTAGGATACAGGCTTGGCACTGTCTCAAGATTGTGATTAAACACATCAGGCGGGCAAGTTTTAAACACTTCAAGTGCTTTATCGATTTTGCCTCTAAAATCAGGCGTTAAGATTTCAAGCTTGACGCTCGGCGTGGTTTGTCTGATTTCATCAATACATTGCCTAAAATGCCCAGCGCCGCCATCGTTCAAATCATCACGGTCAACTGAGGTAATTACCACATATTCAAGCCGCATTTTTTGAATGGTTTGTGCTAAATGTTGCGGCTCGTTTGGGTCTAGGGGTTTTGGCCTGCCATGAGCAACATCGCAAAACGGACAACGGCGTGTGCAAATTTGCCCCATAATCATAAAAGCTGCTGTGCCGTGGGTAAAGCATTCGCTCAAATTTGGGCAACTGGCCTCTTCACAAACGCTAAAAAGTTTTTGGGCGCGCAGTGTTTGCTTGAGTTTAGCTACTTTAGAGCCGTTAGCGTGCTTGATACGAATCCAACTTGGTTTTTTTAAGGGCGTATGGCCGGCATCAGGTTTGATTTTCAAACGCGATATTTTTGATTTGCCTTTTAAGGCTTTAATATTAATTTCTTGCAACATTATTAGTTAAGATTTGAGTCAGCTCATCGGCAATATTTTGTATGGTGATATTATCCGTTAAATCACACATTTGTGTAACCTTCAAAGCTGGATAACCGCAAGGGTTTATTTGTGCAAAAGGGCGCAATGACATATCAACATTCAGGCTTAAACCGTGGTAAGTCCTGCCATGTTTTACTTTAAGACCTAAAGCGGCAATTTTAGCGCCATCAACATACACCCCCGGTGCTGCTTTTTTTGTCTGTGCTTTAATATTGTAATTAGACAATAATTTGATGATTGAGCGCTCAATCAGATTAACCATTTTCCTAACCCCAATGCCAAGCCGTTTAATATCAATCAAACAATACACAATCAACTGTCCAGGTGCGTGATAAGTAATCTGCCCACCACGATCAGTTTTAATCACAGCGATATTGCTATTTGATAATAGATGTTCTGGCTTGCTGGAAATACCCTCAGTAAATACACTTTGATGCTCAACCACCCAAAGCTCATCTTCGGTGTTTTCATCGCGAGTGCTACTAAAGAGCTTCATTTGCTCCCAAGTTGTTAGATAATCTTGGCGGCCTAAGTGGATAATGCGCATATTTTTAAAGCAGATAGGCGACTAAATGGCAATCTTGTAGCTCTTGGTTAAGCGCATCAAGTTGCACTCTGCTGGTGGCAATAATGCGCACTGTGAGAGAGGTATAATTGCCTTTAGAGCTGCGTTTTACACTGATTTGATTGGGATTTAGTGCATCTGTATATTTTTCAATAATAGTGCAAATTGTAGGCTTAAAATCCTCACATTCCTTGCCAAATACCTTAATCGGATAATCGCAAGGAAAGTTAAAAATATCTTCAGAGTTGGGTTTAATCATATTAGGTGATTTTATCGTTTATTAGCCAATAATTTGCTAAATTTAAAAAAATGGTTAAATTGCTTACGCTCAGCTTGGGCTTGGGTGATATTTATCAATTCAAAGCGCACTTTTGTGTTTGCTTGAGATTGTGCAAGTTTGGCCAGGTCTAAGGAAAATACCGTGCCGATTTTCGCATAACCGCCAATGGTTGGCGCATCTTTTAGCAAAATAATTGGCAAGCCATCGGTGGCAATTTCAACACTGCCATAACTGATTCCCTCAGATATGCGGTTTTTATTTTTAAGCACCATCGGCACACCATTTAAGCGGCATCCTGTTCTGTCATTAGCATGGCTAATACTGTAGTTTTGATTAAAAAATAGATGGCGCTGATTAACACTAAAATCACTAAATTGATAGCTTGGCAATAGCCTTAAAAGCAGCTCAGCTGTGTAGTCTGGTATGTATTCTGCTGGGGTTAGGCTGTGCATAGTTTGCTGGCAAGGCCTATAGTTAAGCACATCACCTTGCTCTATTTTAGTGCCAATTTGTTCGCGTAAATTGACCGATCTTGAGCCAAATAATACAGCAGTATCAAACCCGCCTTGGACTGCTAAATAAGCGCGCACACCGCATTTAGGATTGCCCCAACTAAGCACATCACCCTTAGCCACTTTAACGCTACACCACATAGGCGCTGGCTGGGCGTTAATTTTAAAATCCAAGTCCGCACCTGTTAGCGTAATTACCGTGTGCGCGCGTGTTTCTAATTGTAAGCCGCCAAAGCTAATTTCAATAACTGCATTATTAAAGTCATTATTGAGTAAATAATTACTCCAGGCATAGGCCTGTTCGTCCATTACCCCAGATTGGCTCATACCGTGCTGGGTATGGTGAAAACGCCCATAATCTTGAATGCTTGCCATAAATCCAGATTTGAGTACTTTAAAGCTCATAATAGCCCGCCTTGAGCAATATATTCATCGCGACTGATGGGGATAAACTTAACCCAATCGCCGATTTTAAATTTATCAATATTTGCTGGATTTTTCAAAGATAAATCAATCGGAGTGCGTCCAACAATGTTCCAGCCGCCTGAAGATTGCGCAGGATAAATGCCAGTTTGACAATCAGCAATGCCAACACTACCCGCAGGAATGCTGATTCTGGGCGTTTTTAATCTGGCTAATTGAATGCGCGCATCTACCTCGCCTAAAAAAGCAAATACTGGGCTAAAGCCAATCGCATACACCAAGTATTGATTAGCACTGTGAATCTCAATAAAACTAAGTAAATCCAAATTTTTTTCACTTAATATTCTATCCAAATCAAGCCCAGTTTCCAAGTGGTAATACACTGGGATATGAATAAATTTAGGCGTAGTTTGCCCAGCTGTATTGCCAATATTTTGCAGGCAATTCTCAACCTTATCAGAAAAACTTTGATGGCCAATCAAATTAAGGTCATAACTGACCAATAGCGAAGTATAGCAGGGTGTTATATCAATAATCAATTCCCCTAACTTGCTTTTTAATTGTTGTGCAGTATTGCTAATAGTTGCTAACAATTCAGGGCTAATATTAGCGCCTAAGTAAATCAGGATTGAATTTTCACTGGCTAAAACAATTTTCATCGCTTGCCTATTTTAGTCAATGCTTCAACTGAGGCTGGATTATCGCTATGAAAGCAAATTGTATCAATTTTAAAAGATGAGTTATCTGCAAAAGTTCGATATTGTTTAATAATGGCATTTGCATCAGTTAATACTGCGCCTTTTGCAGCGCGAGGAATCATCACCATGCCTTGATAAGCACGGTCAGCAAACACTTCGTATAATAACTTAACAGGCAAATGATTAACATAATCTTGTCGTGCCGCCAACACTAATGACAAATTGCTATCAATATGCTGGATAACACCCATCAGCACTTTTAATATATTTGCTTTTTTAATCATATCGTGATACAAAGCGCCATGCGGTTTAATATATTCGAGTTTTGCCCCCTCATCAAGGCAAAGTGTTTGTAGCAAATGCACTTGCTGATAGATTAAATCAAACAATTCATCATCATTAAGATGCTGACTAAGTCGCCCAAAATCAACCCTATCAACATAACTCGGATGAGCGCCAATCCTCACTCCATTTTGCTTTGCCAGCCTGATAGTTTGTAGCATGCTTTGCTCATCACCCACATGACCGCCACAGGCAATATTCGCCATATCAATCAACGGCATTACCACAGCATCTGGGTTTGGTGTTAAACATTCACCTAAATCACAGTTAATTAACATCAGTTTTTGCCAATATTGTCAATCATTTTTTTGATAGGAATGGATTTTAAAATTTTATCCTCTCTATGTGATTCTGAAAACAAATTGGCATCTTTTTTAAGGGCGATACTAAAATCTTTTGCTTGTTTGATTTGGTTGCTAGTTAGGTTGCCGTTGTATTTTTTAAGAATATGGCTTAAATCGTATAAATCCCTAATTTGAGCACGACCAGTTTCTAAATTAGCAGCTTTCATTTTCATATCAAAAAGGTCGTTAATAGAATAAGTGTTTATACCATTTACTTGGACAGCTTTGGTGGCTTGTATATTGTTGTTTTTGATTTCTATTTTTAGACTGCCAACTGCGCCATTATTTTCATAAATAAATTTGTATCTTGATGTTGTTAAAGTATCTTTTACCATTTTGAAATTTGTAACTGATATACTAGATTTTTTAAGTGAGACCTTCGCGCTGCAAAGGTCTCTAAGTATTTGAATAATTTTTGATTTTAAGTTGAGTTTAATTGGAGAATCAAAATCTAAATCTTCAGAATGTCGGTCTAAGTTGTAGCAAAATAATAAGGCTGTTCCGCTTTTTAATGTAAGAGGTAAATTCTGCAACCCATCTAAAACAACTTTTATGGTTTGTTGATGAACTTTGTCCTGATTGCTAATGTTTGGCTTCATGATTAATCCAGTTATCAATTTCTGAATTAGCTAATATACTGAGATACTGTTTGTATAACGTATGTTTTTCGTTTTGAGTGTTGAGCCAGTCATTAATATTAAAAAACAACGATTTTAACGGCTTATTTCTTTTTATTCTGTTGAAGAATAAATCCGCTAATGCACGATAATGATTTGAAGCGTATGTTTTGTCTGAATTCGGATTTTCTGAGAAGATGTTATACTTATTTAGGGTAGCTGATACTTCAATAATCCCCTGTTCATTCCAAGGTGTATTTTTAGTTTGCTCGATATAATATTCATGTGGGTCGCTTAAAAAATAATTGTAAAAATTCCAGTCGCCCGTCATTTCTTTATTGGAAATATTAAGCGCTGTTCTTGCCGTTAAATAAGAATTAGGCGAGGTATTGAGTTTGGTTATTATTTGCATAGTGCTTATTATAACATAATGGCTTGTATCGTCTAAAATTAACATCTGGCTTTGTTTATAATTTGAGACCTTTGCAGCGCGAAGCCTACCCTTGGGGTATAAATATGAATAATCATCAACAATCCACTTTTTACCCCTCAAGGGGGCACTGAACAGAGTGAAACGCATAAAACAGCACCTTTTTTACCCAAAAATTCGGCAAATAACCAGCTATTCTTCTTATTTTTGGGTAAAAAATGCACTATTTTCCGCATTCCCTAAATCGCACTGGGTTAATGCAGTGGCCTCAAGATATTGAAGCTGCTTATAATGTCAAAGTTGCTGCTGATGGCAAAAAGAAAACCACTTATGGTTTTAAAATGCACGCTAATACCGATGAAGATGGTTTTGTGAAAAAGATGACTTACACACCAGGTAATGTGCACGACTCGAAAGAATTTGATAAATTGATAGGTGTAGAAAAAACTAAAGACAAGCTGAAAACCTGTGGGCAGGTGTATGCCGATAGTGCTTATGCTAATAAAAAAAATGATGAAAAGCTCGGCAAACAAAATAATAAAGTTCTGCACCGTGCTTATAGAAACAAGCCATTAACCAAACAACAGAAACAACAAAATAAACAACGCTCATCTATTCGCTATATTGTTGAACGCACCTTTGGGTTGCTTAACAACATCACGGCTTAGGCAAGGCAAGATACCTTGGGATAGAGAGAAACAAAACCAGAGCACAGCTTATTGCCATGAGTCATAACCTAAAAACTGGGATGAATATTTTTAAACAGATGCGAAATTTGCAAGATTGTTGCGTCTAATGAGTAGTGAAAGGCTAAAAATAGAGAAATAAAGCGACAAAATCCAAATAAATCAAAGATTTTTTAGATTTTTATGGAGAAAATAGGGATTTTTTAGAAAATATTTTTGAAAAAAACATGAAGGTTGAAATCAAGATGAAAAATTATGAATTATGCAAAGGTCTCATAGTAAAAAAGACTCACTGCATTAGACAAAAGTACTCGTCAAAAATCCTAAAATACGCCTCTTTTTTTGTTAAAAAACTTACTAATGAGACCTTCGCGCTGCAAAGGTCTCACTAATACGGACGTTGCTTGCATTTTTTTTTGCCTCAAGCAGATATGTTTTATGCATTTTTACTTCGCACTTTTACCTAATATAGCGGTCTTTAAAAATGCAAAAATTTGTGGTATTATATATTTTGTTGACAATCACATAATTGGTTGTTAGAATGATGGAATTGCAATTATTTAACTGGAGTATTTTTTATTGTACACAATACTAAATATGTGCATTTTTTATGTTTACATGATAAATTGTTGTGAAAAAATAGAAGTAAAAATAAAATAAATAACATTTAATATACAACAACTAGGAGAATATATAATGAATGATAAATATACTTTAAACCGTAGGCAGATGTTAAAAGCTAGTGCAACGCTTGCAGTTGCGCCTATGTTTTTTACCAAAAATGCTTGGGCTACGAAAAATTTTATGAACAACCCAGGTTCTTCATCTACAGTAACATTAGGCTTTAATGTACCTCAAACTGGTGCTTATGCCGATGAAGGTGCTGATGAATTACGAGCGTTTAAACTAGCAGTAAAGCATCTTAATGGACAAGGTGATGGTGGTATGATAAATACTATGAAGCCAACAAGTTTACGAGGTAATGGCATTTTAGGTAAAAAAGTTATCTATGTAACTGGCGATACTCAAACTAAATCAGACGCAGCACGAGCATCTGCAAAACGTATGATTGAAAAAGATGGCGTGGTTATGTTTTCTGGTGGTTCATCATCAGGTGTTGCCATAGCAGTACAAGGTTTAGCCCAAGAGTTAGGTGTTGTATTTATGGCAGGGTTAACCCATTCTAACGATACTACTGGTAAAGATAAGCGTCGTTATGGCTTTCGTCACTTTTTTAATGCGAAGATGTCAGGCTCAGCACTTGGTCCTGTATTAAAAAAAGAAATGGGTACGCAGCGTAAAGCCTACCATTTAACCGCAGATTATACTTGGGGTTGGACTCAAGAACAATCAATAAGAGAAACTACAGAAGCATTAGGATGGTCAACGGTAGCAACGGTTAAAACCCCTGTTGGTGCTGGTGATTTCTCGCAGTTTATAACCCCGATTTTAAATTCTGGTGCGGATGTGCTTATTCTTAATCATTATGGTAAGGATATGATTAACTCACTAACCCAAGCAGTGCAATTTGGGCTACGTGATAAACAAGTAAACGGTAAGAATTTTGAGATCGTTGTGCCCTTGTATTCTCGCTTGATGGCACAAGGTGCTGGTAAAAATTTGCAAGGCATCCTTGGCACCGCTAATTGGGATTGGCAGTTACAAGACGCCGGTTCAAGGGCATTTGTCAAATCATTTGGTAGTGAATATGGATTTCCACCATCAATGGCAGCACAAACTTGTTATGCTCAAACTTTGCTTTATGCTGATGCATGTGAGCGTTCTGATACTTTTTATCCGCCTACAGTTATTAGATATTTAGAAGGTTTTAAGTTTGACGGCATGGGTAATGGTGCTACTGAGTATCGTGCAGCAGATCATCAGTGCTTTAAGTCTGTACTCGTGGTGCGTGGCAAGCAAAACCCATCAAATCAATACGACTTACTTGATATTGTTAAAGAAGTTCCTCGTGCTGATGTTGAGTATGATCCATCAATATTTGGCGGCGATTTAGGACCCTATGTTGTATGATGACACCATGTTAAGTATTGAATTAGTATTATTAAAGCAAAAAAATTGTGGATGCAGTACTAATACAATTACTTAACGGCCTTGATAAAGGCGGTGCTTATGCCCTAATTGCGCTTGGTTTAACCCTTGTTTTTGGCACTTTAGGAGTTGTTAATTTTGCCCATGGCGCACTATTTTTGATAGGTGCTTTTTGTGCGGTAACTTTTCAAAAACTTCTCACTATATCTAAAAAAGTGCTAGACCCTAGTATCACCTTTTTTGAATCATACATCGAGCAACCTTATTTAGAAATTTGGTTTGGAGACACCGGGCTTATGATTATAGATTACGCAGTGCCGCTATCTATTTTTATGGCAGTGCCGGTGATGTTGTTAATAGGGCTTGCTATGGAGCGTGGTCTCATCCGTCATTTTTATAAGCGTAGCCATGCTGAGCAAATTTTAGTAACTTTTGGCTTGGCTATTGTGCTCCAAGAAATTGTGCGTCACTTCTTTGGCGCTAATCCGATTCCAACCCCAGCACCAGATATTGTCTCTGGTAGTGCTAACATTGGTGTTTGGATTGGTCTTGGTGAAAACTTTGTCTATCCATGGTGGCGGCTGATTTATCTGGCTACTGCTAGTGTTATAATTGCTTCGGTATTTGCTTTTTTGCACCTTACAACCTTTGGTATGGTGGTGCGTGCTGGAATGTATGATCGGCAAATGGTATGCTTTTTAGGTATCAACATCCAAAGAAAATTTACTATTATTTTTGGTTTGGCTGCGGTTGTTGCTGGAGTTGCTGGGGTCATGTATGCGCCAATTCTACCGCCCGACTATCATATGGGTATGGATTTTTTAGTGATTTCCTTTGTGATTGTGGTTGTGGGCGGTATGGGATCGCTCATAGGCGCAGTTACGGCTGGGTTTTTACTAGGTATCTTACAATCATTAGCTGCGATGACTGAGGTAAATTCATGGCTACCGGGTATTGATCAAATTATTATATATTTAGTAGCTGTGGTTATTTTGTTAACACGCCCACGTGGCTTGATGGGACGCAAAGGAGTGATGGAGTGAATTTTTTTCATTTTATGAGGCATACAAATGGTAATGGAGTGAAATTTTTTACTAAGCAAAATGATTTAACTACAATGCTAATATTCGCTTTTGCGGTGCTAACAATGCCAATCTGGCTTGACCCTATTGGTGCAAATTACCCTGACCTTTTGCAAAAATTTGCAATTTTTGGCATATTTGCTATTGGCTACAATGTATTATTTGGGTTGACTGGCTATCTCTCTTTTGGGCACGCGGTATTTCTTGGTGTTGGCTCTTATACTGCGGTTTGGTCATTTAAATTGCTAACGATGAATGTACTGCCGGCAATTATATTTGCGGTTTTATTGTCTGGCTTAGTGGCAGTTGCCATTGGTTATGTTAGCTTGCGACGCTCTGGAATTTATTTTTCAATTTTAACTCTAGCTTTCGCACAAATGTTTTATAACCTTGCCTACTCTGTGCTAACACCGATTACAAATGGCGAAACCGGACTCCAACTAACAATAAATGACCCAAGAATTATTGACAATATGCTTTCCAAAGATGTTGTTAGTGGCTTGCCTTCTACTGAGTTATTTGGCATTTCAATGAATGGTTATTCTGGCTTTTATTTTTGCGCGGTAATATTAATTATTGCTTTTTTTATTACCTTAAAAATCTTTCGCTCACCTTTTGGGATGAAGCTTAAAGCGATAAAATCAAATCAACATAGAATGAAGTACACTGGCTATAACACACGCCCATATTTGATAACAGCATTTGTAATTTCTGGAATGTTTGCTGGCCTTGCGGGCTCGCTACTGGCAGTAACTGACCCTCTAGCAGGTGCTGAGAGAATGCAGTGGACTGCATCTGGTGAGGTTATTTTGATGACTATACTTGGTGGTGTTGGCACTCTACTTGGCCCATTACTTGGAGTTGGCATTATTAAATATCTGGAGAATATTTTTTCCTCAATTAATGATCTGGTATTACATAGTTTTTTCTCATTTATGCCACAGTGGGCTGAGGATTTCACGGTTGCTGTCGCCACGCCATTTGTTGGCGAAGGCTGGCATTTAACGCTTGGTTTGCTATTTATGGTTATTGTAATTTTTCTGCCGGGTGGTTTGATGGAAGGGTTTCAAAGAATTAAAACTCGTTATTTTAGTAAAAAGGCTAAAGCAACAACCTAGCCCAATTAAATATGAGCCAAATTACATCTAATATTGTTTTAGAAATAAAAAACGTCAATAAATCTTTTGGCGGGTTGCGTGCATTAAATGATATTAACTTAGCAGTAGAAAGGGGCAAAGTGCACGCGATAATAGGCCCAAATGGTGCTGGTAAATCGACCCTACTTAATGTTTGCGTTGGGCTAATTATGCCTGACACTGGGGAGGTTATCTTTAATGGTAGCGGCAAAATTATTGGCAAAAAACCACACGAAATTAATCAAATGGGACTAGCTAGAGTTTTTCAAACACCAGAGATTTTCCCTGATCTTAATTTGCTAGAAAATGTGATGATTCCTGCTTTTTCAAAACGTGATGGTGCTTTTAACTTTGAGTTATTTAACAGTATGGCTAAGGAAACAGACATTGAAGCAGAAGCCATAAATATGCTAAAAACTGTTGCTATGGATGACAAAATACATATCCTAGCTAAAAGTTTATCACGCGGTGATAAACGCCGTCTTGAGCTCGCAATGTGCTTAGTACAACATCCGCAACTTTTATTACTAGATGAACCTACCGCAGGCATGGCTAGGCACGACACCAATAAAACTGTTGAGCTATTACAGCAAATCAAAGAAACTGGTATGACTAAAATTATTATTGAACATGATATGCATGTGGTATTTAGCGTAGCAGATACTATATCAGTGCTCTCTCAAGGTGCTATTATTGCATCAGGAACACCAGATGAAATTCGTGGTAATCTTTTAGTACAAGAGGCGTATCTTGGCGGTGCAGAATTATGAGTTCTACAACAAACTCACATCTTAGTACTACTGCTAGTGATCCTAATACCGCATTTTTCTCGTGCCGAGATATACACTCTTATTATGGGGAGAGTTATATTGTTCAAGGGGTTAGCTTTGACATTCATGAAGGCGAAATTGTGGCATTGCTTGGTAGAAATGGCGCTGGTAAAACTAGCACCCTACGCTCTATTGCTCGTGCTTCACAGCCGGAGTTAAGAAAAGGCGAAATTTGGCTTGATAATCAGCCTCTGCACACTATGGAAGATTATCAAGTGGCACAATTAGGCGTTGGTATAGTTCCAGAAGACCGTTGTATTATTAGTGGTTTAAGTGTTGAAGAAAATTTACAACTAGCACAAATTGCAAAACCTATAGGCTGGTCTTTAGCGCGCATTTATGAGCATTTTCCTCATCTTGATAAGAGGCGTCATCAAGAAGGTACCACTCTTTCTGGCGGCGAGCAACAAATGCTTGCAGTAGCACGTGCACTTGCACGCGATATTAAATTATTATTGCTTGATGAGCCTTATGAAGGCTTGGCACCGGTGATTGTGCACGAAATTGAAAAAATTCTTATTGGCATTAAAAAACTTGGTATCACCACCATTATTGTTGAGCAAAATGCGGTTGCTGCCCTTCGTCTAGCAGACCGGGCTTTAATTTTAGACACCGGTGTTATTGTGTTTGATGGCACCGCACAAGAATTACTTGATAACAAAAAATTAAGACACCAATATTTAGCAATTTGACTAACTGATATGAACCCTGATTTTGAAATTAAACAAAGCACACTATCTTTGCAAGTGTTTCAAAAAATTAAAGAGGGTATTATTAATGGCACCATAGCACAAGGGCAGAAAATGGGTGAAGCTAATTTAGCAAAAACATATAATGTCAGCAGAGGTCCCTTACGCGAAGCTTTGCACAAACTTGAATACATTAATTTAATTAAACGCACACCTAATTCTGGCTCCAGGGTAGTTACCCTAGATTATGCTACAATGCGTGATGTTTATCAGATGCGTGAGGCAATGGAAGGTTTTGCGACCCGTCTTGCAACTACTGCTATGGCACAAGCTGATATTGATGGTTTATATGACTTATTAACCAAGCACAAAAAATCAATTAAACAAGCAGACGGCAAAGTATATTTTCAAAAAGAAGGCAATGTGGACTTTCATTATTATATTTTTTCTAAATGTAAAAACCAATGGCTGATTGATTATCTTAATGATAAATTGTATCAAATATTAAGGATGTGTCGTTATTTTAGTAGCCAAATACCGATAAGAGTAAGTACGGCATTACATGATCATAACGCAATTGTAAATGCTATTAATGATCGCGATCCTGAATTTACTGAAATATTAATGAGGCGTCATGTCAAGGACGCATGGAGAATAGTGGAAAATATGTTTAATACAGAAGGGCAGCCTTATAACTGCACTAAAAATACTAAGATTAGTGCCTTATGAGTAATGGCAAAAAATTTAAGCAATTAGTTGCGAGTAGCAAGCCTTTGCAAATTGTTGGCACTGTTAACGCTTATAGTGCTGTGGTAGCAGAAAAGGTTGACCACCGATCAATTTACCTATCTGGTGGCGGGGTTGTTGCTTGCTCTTTGGGGGTTCCAGACTTAGCTATTAGCACATTGCACGATGTGCTAGAAGATGCAAGGCGCATTACTAATGTGAGCAGTTTGCCGCTACTTGTTGATGTTGATACCGGCTGGGGAGGAGTTTTTAATATTGCTCGTTGCGTAAAAGATATGACTAAAAGCGGTGTTGCAGCTATTCATATTGAAGATGTAGAAAAAACTAAAGACAAGCTGAAAACCTGTGGGCAGGTGTATGCCGATAGTGCTTATGCTAATAAAAAAAATGATGAAAAGCTCGGCAAACAAAATAATAAAGTTCTGCACCGTGCTTATAGAAACAAGCCATTAACCAAACAACAGAAACAACAAAATAAACAACGCTCATCTATTCGCTATATTGTTGAACGCACCTTTGGAGACCACTGCATTAACCCAGCACAATTTATACCCCTCAAGGGGGCACTGAACAGAGTGAAACGCATAAAACAGCACCTTTTTTACCCAAAAATTCGGCAAATAACCAGCTATTCTTCTTATTTTTGGGTAAAAAATGCACTATTTTCCGCATTCCCTAAATCGCACTGGGTTTAGGCAAGGCAAGATACCTTGGGATAGAGAGAAACAAAACCAGAGCACAGCTTATTGCCATGAGTCATAACCTAAAAACTGGGATGAATATTTTTAAACAGATGCGAAATTTGCAAGATTGTTGCGTCTAATGAGTAGTAAAAGGCTAAAAATAGAGAAATAAAGCGACAAAATCCAAATAAATCAAAGATTTTTTAGATTTTTATGGAGAAAATAGGGATTTTTTAGAAAATATTTTTGAAAAAAACATGAAGGTTGAAATCAAGATGAAAAATTATGAATTATGCAAAGGTCTCTTATTATTTTATAGGTTTTAAACATGAATACAATCAAACAAATGTTTATTTTACAACAACAGTTGAACGATAATACTAATGGCACTATTTGGACTGAAGGTGCAACTAAAGAAGGGCGGCATATTTCATGGCTGCGTTGTATTTATATGGAGGCGGCTGAGGCGATTGATTCGTTTAACTGGAAGCACTGGAAAGATATTGAAGCCCAGCCTGATTTGGATAATGCTAAGGTTGAATTAGTCGATATTTGGCATTTTATTATGTCTGAGGCAATTCATTTTGGCGACACACAATTTGCCGATAAATATATTGATATGCAGCCTGAAAAAGCAATTAACCCTGAATTGACGGTTGAAATTCTTGAGAAAATAGTGGCATTAGCCGCAAGTGCAAATGTCGATAAATCACAAAATGAACTGTATCGTATAACTGATTTATTTTTTAGCGCTTTAGCAACTATGAAGATGGATGTATCAGAGCTATATCGGCGTTATTTAGTTAAAAACCAACTAAATGCCTTTAGACAAAAACACGGTTATAAGCACGGCACTTATATTAAGATTTGGAATGGCGTTGAGGATAATGTGATTGCTTATAATATTATGGAAAAGCAGCCAAATCTAAGCCCAAAAGAGCTCTATCAGCAACTTGAAAAACAATATCAAACCCTTGATTAAACTCACCGAATATAGCCATGGACAGGGCTGCGGTTGCAAAATATCGCCCAAGCTTTTAGATAGTATTTTAATATCATCTATAGATGAAACAAATCACCCCAATCTGTTAGTAGGCAATGATTCGCGTGATGATGCCGCAGTATATGACCTTGGTAATGGTGAGGCGGTGATTAGCACCACTGATTTTTTTATGCCGATTGTTGATGACCCTGCTACATTTGGGCGTATTGCTGCTGCCAATGCCATCAGCGATATTTATGCTATGGGCGGCACGCCAATTATGGCTATCAGCGTGTTTGGCTGGCCGATTAACAAACTACACGCCCAAATCGCACAACAGGTAATTGAAGGCGGTCGCAGTGCTTGTCAGGCGGCAGGCATCATCTTAGCAGGAGGGCATAGTATTGATTCTCATGAGCCAATTTTTGGCTTGGCAGTAACTGGGCGCGTAAAAATTAAGCAACTCAAGCAAAATTCTACCGCACAAGTTGGCGATAAAATCTACCTGACTAAGCCCTTAGGTATTGGCATTTTAACCACAGCACAAAAGCAAGCAAAAATCAGCAAAGCAGATGAGCTAATCGCCATTGAAACCATGTGCCAACTCAATGATATTGGCGCTAAATTAGCAAGCATTGCTGGGGTAGATGCCATGACTGATGTTAGCGGCTTTGGGCTGGCAGGGCATTTATCAGAAGTTTGCTTAGGCTCTAAGGTATCAGCCGTGATTGATTATCAAAAAATAGCAATTTTGCCTAATATCCAACACTATATTGCCGCTGGCTGCTCGCCCGGTGGCGCTAAACGCAATTTTGAAAGTTATGCCCATCACTTGGGCCACATCAATTGTGAGGTGCGAGCGATTATATGCGACCCACAAACTAATGGCGGATTATTGATAATGGTAGCACCAGCAGCACAAATGCAATTTCAGCAAATAATGCAAGCAGCAGGATATAATTTACAGGCGATTGGCGAGATTATTGCCACAAATCACCACAAACCACTAATTCAAATAATATGAACAAACTCAGTCAAATATGTGATTTTACTCAATTATTTACCAATAATACGCCGCTAATTGATACTCGTGCACCGCTTGAATTTGAACACGGTGCTTTTCCAAATACGCAAAACCTGCCACTAATAAACAACCAACAGCGCCAACAAATTGGTATTTGTTATAAAAACAAGGGGCAACAGCAGGCACTTGATTTAGGGCATAAATTAGTGCGCGGCGCGGCAAAACAAGCGCGTATTTCTGCTTGGCTTGAATTTATTAAAAATAACCCAAATGGGGCGCTTTATTGCTTTCGTGGTGGTTTGCGCTCACAAATCACCCAACAATGGATATTCGAGGCATCTGGCATTAATTATCCACTTATTAAAGGCGGCTACAAGGCGTTGCGGCGATTTTTGATTGATGAAATACAGCGTATTATCAGCCTAAGTTCACCTTTAGTGCTCGGCGGACCGACCGGCTCTGGCAAAACCCTATTACTAAATAAAATCAATCATAAAATTGATTTAGAAAGCTTGGCTAATCACCGTGGTTCAGCGTTTGGTAACACCACCACCAAACAACCCACACAAATTAATTTTGAAAACGCCTTAGCCATTGCATTGATAAAGAAACAAAATAATCCTCATTTGTTGATTGAAGATGAGGGGGCAAATATCGGCACAGTGCATATTCCCAAATGTGTGCAAAACAAAACTGCTAAGGCGGATTTAATTTTGTTAAAAACCCCATTAGCACAGCGTATTAAAATCAACATAGATGCTTATGTTATCAATATGTATGCAGATTTTAAGGCACAAGATTATAAAAATGGCTTTGATAATTTTGCTAATTATTGGCTAAAAAGTTTGGATAAAATTCAAAAAAGATTAGGCTTAGAGTCTTACAAAAGCTTGCACAAATTGCTTGTATATGCGCTTGCTCAATACCAAAATAAAGGCGAAGTATACGGCTTTTACCCGCTAATTTCATCTTTATTGCTTGATTATTACGACCCAATGTATGCCTACCAAATCAAAAATAAATCTACCCGTATTGTGTTTCAAGGCAACGCAACGCAGGTGCTTGAATATTTAGCCCAAAAACAGAAAACAGAGAGGCAGAGAACAGAAAACAGAGAACAGAAAACAGATAACAGAATAGAGCAAAATCAAGAGCGGCGCCATTAGAACCGTTTGTGCATTTGGTAATGCGACTTCAGTCGCATCTATGCTTGTATTGAGGCGATTTTTGCCATAGTGCAGGGTGTTGGTGGAAAAAGCAGAGCAAGTAAAGAGCAATGCCATTAGAACCGTTTGTGTATCTTTTATATCATATCGTCTGTTTAGGGGAGGGCTGGGTAGATTTTACCTCAACTCGAGAACTCGGAGGCCTCCCCTAAGACCCCACCCTATATAGTTTATCAAAATCGGGCTTCGCCCTATCGCCTGAACGGCGATTTTTGCCACTGTCGCATTGAGGATTGGGGCGTAATTATATTTGTTTTTTTGAGAGTAGATAATGTAATTCTCTATAGTGTAAAATTTAAAGGAATTAATAAAATAAAGGAATTATTAAATGAAAATCACACAAAAAAATATAACTGATATGCCCAGCATTTCAACCAGCGTTGCTAAGGTGACAAATGCTCAAGTGTTTAATAAAAGACAGGGGTAAATATGCAAGCACTGTTGTTGTTTTTTGTGCTGACAATGCAAGCTTTTGCCTTGACAGAACAGGCATTTATTCAAAAAGTTTTAAATCAAGATACGCATTTTGAGAAAGATCAAATTTATGTAACCATCAAAAAAATAGAATTAGATGCCAGCAGGCAAAGTTATGCAGGCTGGAATACTGATTTGACTGCAACATTAGAAAATAGTTATTACGACATCAGCAAAGATACTGACTCTACAAGCAGTTATGCAAAAAAACGCATAAAAAATCAACAATCCATTAAATTAGAGACTGAAAAAAGGTTTTTAGATAATCCCGGCAGCTTAAATATTAGTGCTACTCGTTCAACCCCAGATACTAATATAGAGCGTTATAAACAAAGTGATTATCATGATAACTACAATATTAGCACATTTGATAATAGCTATAAAATTAGTTACAAATATCCACTATTAAAACACGATAGTAATGCCGCGACACTCAAAACTTATCATCGCAATATTCTTGATTTACAACGCGAAAAACTTGATTTTTATGATGCACAAGAAGGTTTTTTAGTTGATCGACTAGAGCAGTATTTATTGTGGAGTTTGTATGAGGAAAATGCCAAAGTTTATGCAAAATATTTGCAAGAATTACTCAGCATTAAAATCGTTAAGGATAAAGACAAAGCCAAGCTAAAAACTGCTATTTTGCTTACTGAGAAAGATATTTTAGAGAATCAGAGCCAATTAAAAGCACAAAAAGAAGAATTAATTGTAGCATTAAATGACCCAAGCTTATTAACCCAAAAGCCTGAGCTTAATCATGCCAAATCCCCCAATATTATCAAAGCTGATTTAGCGCAATATTTACGCAAAAATTCACGCACATTGCTAAAATATAAGATTGACCAAGAATTAAAATCCATAGACCTTAAATATTATAAAAATCAGTCGAAAATTAAGTTGGATTTTAGTATCAGTGCAGAACAAGATGTCAATAAAG
Organism: Gammaproteobacteria bacterium; assembly: GCA_965217125.1. Taxonomy (GTDB): domain Bacteria; phylum Pseudomonadota; class Gammaproteobacteria; order PS1; family Pseudothioglobaceae; genus JAAOIF01. The sequence goes on from OZ244244.1 coordinate 540,376, forward strand.
GCAATACATTAACCACAAAATACGACAATGACAGTGTGGATTATGTCGCTGGTTTTGAATTATCCATACCAATAGGCACGGATGTTAGCGCACAAGAAGATATAGTAGTTGCCCAGTTAAATTTAAGAAAATTAGTGATTGATTTTGACAATAAATTAAAAGACATTAAAGCGGACGCACAGGCTTTAGCTGTTAAATTGAAGTTAGACAAAGAAGTGCTAAACAACTATGACAATGTTATTGTTAGTATGGTTGCTGATGTTAATTCAGTCCATGATAATTATATAAAACAATCAATTCCCATTAAAGATTTACTTGATATTTACAAAGAAAAACGCGATGTTGAATTAGAACGCGCCGATTCTATCATTGAACATCATCAAAACATTTTAGAATATAACGATGAGTTAGATAGAGTATTACCACGATAATGATAAAAAATTATTAATTAACCACCTTTTTTGCTGCGTAAATAACATGATTAGAGTATTACAACAAACTTCCAGAAGCAACAAGCAATTGATTATGCTTGCGTTTGATATTGCGGCATTGATAGCTGTATTGTTGGCATCATTTTCGATGCGCCTTGGGGTTTGGTATGTGCCTGAAAATGAAATGTTGTGGCTGGTATTTGCCGCGCCTGTTTTGGCATTGCCAATTTTTATGCGTTTTGGCTTGTATCGTGCTGTGATTCGCTACATTAGCTTTAAAGCGTTGTGGGCAATAGCACAAGCAGTGTCATTGTATGCGCTGTTGTGGGGGGTGATAACTTTTATGAGTGCTGCCCAAGGCATTCCGCGTTCGGTAATTTTGATTAATTGGGTCTTATCTTTGTTGGTTATTAGTGGCGCTAGACTAATTGCGCGTTGGTTATTTGACGATATGGGCAATAATACTGGCAAGAAAGTTATTATTTATGGTGCTGGTTCGGCAGGCAGACAATTATTAGTGGCACTTGAGCATTCTGCAGAGTATGCCGCAGTTGCTTTTATTGATGATAATAAGGCTTTAGTTAAGGGTTTTGTTAATGGGATAGAGGTTATTGACAAAAGCAAACTTAAATTTTTTATTGACAAATATCAGGTTGAAGAAATTTTGCTGGCAATGCCCTCTATTAGCAATAGTTGTCGCAAACAAATTATTGATTTTCTACAAGAATTTGCGATTAAAGTGCGCACTCTGCCCAGCATTAGTGAGATTGTATCTGGAAAAATTCAAACGAGTGATTTGCAACAAATTAAGATACAAGATCTGTTAGGCCGTGATACCGTGGCAGCCAACCAGAGTTTGTTAGGCAGGAATATTACTGCTAAAGTGGTGATGGTTACAGGTGCTGGCGGCTCGATTGGTTCTGAGCTGTGCCGCCAGATTGTTGCGTTAAAACCGCAGGCATTAATTCTATACGAATTGAGCGAATTGGCACTGTATAACATCGATAAAGAATTGGCTAATGTTGATATTGAGGTTTATCCACTATTAGGCAGTGTCAATAATAGCCATCGACTCAGCCAAGTATTAAAACGTTTTTCAGTTGATACCATCTATCATGCCGCCGCTTATAAACATGTGCCGATGGTTGAGTTTAACAATACCGAAGGCGCAAATAACAATGTGTTGGGAACTTTGTGTATAGCCCAAGCGGCGATTGATGCTAATGTTAAAACCTTTGTCTTGATTTCAACAGATAAAGCAGTACGCCCAACCAATACTATGGGCGTGACTAAGCGTTGTGCTGAACTGATATTACAAGCCTTGTCCGCCACCCAAACAACAACAACATTTAGTATGGTGCGTTTTGGTAATGTGCTTGGTTCTAGTGGTTCGGTAATTCCTTTATTTACGCAACAAATTAAACAAGGCGGCCCGATTACGGTAACTGATGAGAATATTATTCGTTATTTTATGACCATACCTGAAGCAGTAGAGTTAGTGATTCAAGCTGGCGCTATGGGCACAGGAGGCGATGTGTTTGTGCTGGATATGGGCGAACCAATACGCATTACAGATTTGGCAAAACAAATGATTCACCTAAGTGGGTTGGAGATTAAAAATAAGCATAATCCCGATGGCGATATTGCAATTGAATATACTGGACTCAGACCTGGCGAAAAACTTTTTGAAGAATTACTAATTGGCGATAATGTCAGTGATACCGACAATCCATTGATTATGTGCGCACAAGAAGACAGCCTGCCATGGGATGAATTAGAGCCAATTTTGACAGGGCTGCACAGTGCTATTATTAAATGCGACCAACAAAAATTACGCCAGTTGCTGATTCAAGCAGTGCCAGATTTTAAGCCGCAATGTGAGATTACAGACCCTCTGTTTGAACAGTAGAAAGCTTTTACAGTCTCCTCTTTTATTCAACTGTAACTGATTTTGCCAAATTACGCGGCTGATCAACATCTGTGCCTTTAATCAATGCTACATGGTAGCTTAATAATTGCAACGGAATGGTAAAGATAATCGGTGCGGTAATACGCCCTAAGTTAGTGGTTGTTGGGATAATGCTCATGCCCGCCATTGGGGCAACATTTGAGGTTTCATCCTCAAATACAATCATCTGCGAGCCGCGCGATTTTACCTCTTGCAGATTTGATTTTAATTTATCTAACAATTTATCGTTTGGCGCTACAGCAATTACAGGCGTTTCTTTGTCAATTAAGGCGATGGGACCATGTTTAAGTTCGCCCGCTGGATAAGCCTCAGCGTGGATATAGCTAATTTCTTTTAGCTTAAGTGCGCCTTCCATAGCAATGGCGTGCATACAGCCTCTGCCTAAAAATAAGGCGTTATATTTGTCCTTAAAAGTTTTTGCTAATTCAATAATTTGTGCTTCTTGTTTTAAGGTTTTTGCAATCAAGCCCGGCAAGCGATTTAGTCCATTAACAATTTTGGCTTCTTGTTGTTTTGAGAGTTGCTGATGAGAGCGTCCCATCACTACTGATAGCAGTGCAAGGGAGACTAATTGTGTGGTAAAAGCTTTGGTTGAGGCGACCCCAATTTCAGGGCCCGCATGGGTTAAAAATGTCAGCTCTGATTCACGAGTTAGGCTTGATTCTGCATTGTTACAAATAGTCAGCGTGTGAATTTTATGGTTACGGTTTTTAACCGCCCTTAGCGCCTCTATCGTATCAGCCGTTTCCCCACTTTGGGAGATGGTGATAAACAGCGTATCATCAAGTATAACGGGGTTGCGATAACGATATTCGCTGGCCACCTCAATATGAGTGGGGATTTTGGCAATGTCTTCTAACCAATATTTTGCCACTAAACCCGCATGATAACTGGTGCCGCAAGCAATAATTTGAATGTGTTTGCTCTGTTTAAAAATATCTTTGGCGCCGTGACCAAAGGCATAGGAAAGCACACTGTCTTTAGTGATGCGGGATTCTAGCGTATCGCGAATGGCTTGCGGTTGTTCAAAAATTTCTTTTTGCATATAGTGCTTATAGCCGCCTTTTGAAAACTGCCCAGATTTAAGTTTTAAGCTTTGAATTTTTCGCTTAACTTGCCGCCCATTTTTATCGTAGATAGTGATTGAATTAAGGGTAATATCAGCAATATCGCCCTCCTCTAAAAAGATAAAATCCTTAGTTATATTAAGCAGTGCTATTGGGTCAGAGGCAATAAAATTACCTTTTTTACTAACACCAATCACCAACTGTGAGCTACAGCGCGCAGCAATAATGTGATTTGGATGCTGGGCTGATACCACGCCAATACCATAGGCCCCTTTAAAACTTTTAATGGCGCATTGCACTGCCCCTAACAAGCTATTATTATCTGCTAATGCAAAGTGGATTGCATGGGCAATTACCTCAGTGTCAGTGTCAGAAGTAAAGCTATAACCCTGTGCTTGTTGCTGTTGTTTGAGTTGCAGAAAATTCTCAATAATGCCGTTATGCACCACGCTCACCATTTGATTGCAAATGTGTGGATGTGCATTCCGAGAAGACGGCTCACCATGTGTAGCCCAGCGTGTATGTGCGATGCCGATACTGCCTTTTAAAGGCACTTTCTTTTGTTTAATCTTATCTTCAAGATTGACAACCTTGCCTACCGCACGGCTGCGATTAAACTTGTGTTCATCGTCCAAAACAACCGCCCCAGCAGAATCATAGCCACGATATTCTAAGCGTTTTAAGCCATTAATTAAAATCGGGGTGATGTTGTTATTGCAAATACCGCCAACGATGCCACACATATTTAAACTACCTCAATTATTGGAAATGGGTTAATGGATTTTTGATTGATTTACTTTAGGCAAATATACCGTATAATTCTGTGTAATTAGATTATCTTAAACTTTTGATTAGCAAATCCCATTTTTTATGACTGACATTATAGTTGATTTACACAATCATTCTTATTATTCTGATGGTGTGTTATCGCCAACACAACTGCTGCGTTTAGCAAAAAAGCAGAATTGCGATATATTTGCATTAACCGACCATGACACAACCGATGGCTTAGACGAAGCCCAGCTTGAGGCGAAAAACTTGAATATGCAATTTATCCCCGGTGTTGAAATATCAGCCCTATGGAATAATATGACCATTCATATTGTTGGACTTAATATTGACAAGGATAATGCAATTTTGCAAGCAGGGCTTAAACAACATCAAAGTTTTCGCCAAATTCGCGCTGAGAAAATGGCGCGTGGTTTGGCAGGTGCTGGCGTTATGAAGGCAATGGAAAAAACCCAAAAAATCGCCAAAACCAAGCTAATTACACGCACTCATTTTGCGCAAATGCTGATTCAAGAAGGCGTTTGTAAAGATCTAAAATCAGTATTTAAGCGTTTTTTAACAGGCAAAAAACCGGGCGGTGTGGGCGTTAAATGGACGCAATTTGACACAGTGATTGCTTGGATACATGCCGCTGGCGGCAAGGCTATATTAGCTCATCCATTGCGTTATCGAATAACCAATACCAAAGTAAAACGCATGATTAGCGATTTGGCAGCCAGCGGCTGTGATGCGCTCGAAGTTGTTAGCGGAAGCAGTAATACTGATGAAATCACCCTCAGCCACCAATGGGCAAGTGAATCAGCTTTGTTAGCATCTGTTGGCTCTGATTATCACGGTTGGCCAAATCAGCGAGTGCAAATTGGTAATTTGCAAGCCTTGCCAGACCGTCAAACAGCAATATGGAAAAATTGGATATAAACATTATCATGGCAATATTATTTGAAATTCATCCACAAAATCCACAACATCGACTGATTAAACAAGTGGTTAATGAACTGCATGCAGGCGCGGTTATTGTGTATCCGACCGATTCGGGCTATGCACTCGGCACAGCACTCGGCAATAAACAAGGTTTGCAGCGTATTAGAGCTATTCGTCAGTTGTCTAAACACCACGACCCTACTTTAATGATGCGTGATTTAGCGCATATTGGTGAGTATGTAAAATTGGATAATAATGCCTTTCGTCTGCTCAAAAAAGTCCTGCCTGGTGCCTATACTTTTATTTTTGAAGCTGTGCATAATGTCCCCAAACAATTACTACACAAGCGTAAAAAAACCATCGGTGTCAGAGTCTCAAATCATGGCGTAGTGCAAGCCTTGCTTGATGAATTAGATCAGCCAATGCTGAGTATGTCGTTAATTTTAGCGGGGCATGAGTTTTTTAATATTGACGATGTGCGCGCCGCCGTTGAACAACAAGTGGATTTAATTATTGACGATGGTTATTGCCCACCAGAGCCAACCACAGTGATTGATTTATCCCATGGCAAAGTTGAAATTATTCGACAAGGCGCAGGTGATACATCTGTTATAATTTAGTTATAGCATTTACAGAAAAAAACCATGCAAACACAAATCAGAAAAATCGGCAACTCAAAAGGGGTGATTATCCCAGCAACTTTTTTAGCACAAGTTGGTTTTAAAGATGCTGTCGATATTAGCGTTAAAAACCAACAAGTGATTATTTCGCCATCAGTTAAACACACAAAAAAGCCACGCGAAGGCTGGTTTGATAACTATAACTCAGAACAAGACATTGATTTTTGGGAAGGGTTTATTGAATTGTCTAGCGAGCAAGAAGATTGGGAATGGTAAAACGAGGCGAAGTCTATTGGGTAAATTTAGATCCAACCTTGGGTAGTGAAATTAAAAAAACACGCCCTTGTTTAGTCGTCTCTCCTAATAGTGTTAATACCAATACACCGCGTTTAAATAAATGAAAACCGCACAAATTCGCCAAAAATTCTTAGATTATTTTGCCACAAAAGGGCATACCATCGAGCCTAGTGCATCGCTAATTCCGCATAATAATAAAACCTTATTATTTGTTAATGCAGGTATGGTGCCGTTTAAAGATGTTTTTAGCGGTGTAGAGAAAAAACCATACACCCGTGCCGCCTCTTGTCAGCGTTGTGTGCGTGCTGGCGGCAAGCATAATGATTTGGAAAATGTGGGTTATACTGCGCGCCATCACACCTTTTTTGAGATGCTGGGTAATTTTAGTTTTGGCGATTATTTCAAACGCGAAGCCATTATTTATGCTTGGGATTTTTTAACCATTGAGTTAGCTTTGCCCAAAGAAAAACTTTGGGTGAGTGTGTTTGAAGAAGACTTTGAAGCCGAAAATATTTGGGTAAATGAAATTGGTTTTCCTAAAAATCGCATTTCTCGTTGTGGTGCTAAAGATAATTTTTGGCAAATGGGCGATACCGGCCCTTGTGGCCCTTGTTCTGAGATTTTTTATGACCACGGCGAAGATATTGCCGGCGGCCCGCCTGGGCATGCCGATGAAGACGGCGACCGCTATATTGAGATTTGGAACTTAGTTTTTACGCAATACGACAAACAAGAAGACGGTTATTTAAAGCCATTATCTGCACCTTGCGTGGATACGGGTATGGGCTTAGAGCGTTTAGCAGCAGTGTTACAACACAAAAACAACAACTATGATACTGATGGCTTCCACAGCATAACTAAAGCTATTGTTGATTTAAGCCCTAAAGCCAACAATATCAAAAGTGATAATGCTTCGGTGCGGGTGATTACTGACCATATTCGCTCTACTGCATTTATGATTGTTGATGGGGTTATTCCCTCAAATGAAGGCAGGGGCTATGTGTTACGCCGCATTATTCGCCGCGCCATTCATCATGGACATAAAATCGGCATTAATAAAGTATTTTTCTATCAATTAGCGCCGGTATTGGCCTTAGAGCTTAAAGTCGCCTATCCTGAGCTGAAAAAATCTTTGGCAAATGTTGAGAAAATCTTAAAACGCGAAGAACAGCGTTTTGCACAAACGCTAGAGCAAGGTATGGATATTTTAGAAGATGCGATTGCTAATTTAGACGGCATCCAAATTGATGGTGAAACCGTGTTTAAACTGTATGATACTTACGGCTTTCCAGTGGATTTAACAACTGATATTGCACGCGAGAGAAATCTCAGTATTGATATCTCAGGCTTTGAGGTGGCAATGAGCAAACAACGAGAACGCGCACGGCTTGCAGGGGATTTTAAAACCACACAAATAGGCGTTACCATTAGTCAAGAAACCGAGTTTTTGGGCTATCAACAATTACAAAATAACGCAATGGTGCAAGCGATTGTGCAAGACGGCAAACAAGTCGATTGCATCAATGCAGGTGATGAGGCGATTATTGTATTATCGCAATCAAGTTTTTACGCTGAATCTGGCGGTCAAGTGGGCGATAGTGGCAATTTAACCAATCAAACGGCTAATTTTACTGTCCATAACACCAAAAAACAAACATCAGGGGCATTTGAGCATTATGGGCAATTGCACAGTGGCACCTTAACAGTAGGCGATACCATCGATGCGGCGGTGGACAAACGCCGCCGCAAATGTATCGCGCGTAATCATTCGGCAACGCATTTATTACATGCCGCGTTACGCGCAGTGCTGGGCGAGAATGTTACTCAAAAAGGCTCGTTGGTTGATAGCGATAAATTGCGTTTTGATTTCTCTTATGATGCGTTGATTAGCAAGGCAGATTTGGACAAAATTGAGGCAATGGTTAATCGCACAATTCTAAGCAATACTCAGGTTTATACTAATATTACCGATATTAAAACTGCCAAAAAACAAGGCGCAATAGCACTTTTTGGGGAGAAATATGGAGACGAGGTGCGGGTATTGACCATGGGCAAAAATGACTTTTCAGTAGAATTATGTGGCGGCACTCATGTTAAGAGATTGGGCGATATTGCTTTGTTTAGAATTATTTCTGAGTCAGGTGTTGCCGCAGGTGTTCGCCGTATTGAGGCACTTACAGGCTATGGCGCATATCAATTTGACAAACAAATTGAGGCTGATTTATCACGCATTGCCACACTTACTAAAACCAACAATGCTCTTGTGGTGGATAGAATTACCCAACTACTCAGCGAACAAAAAGCATTAGAAAAACAAATTAGCAACTATCAAAAACAATTTGCCAGCAATCAAGGCGATGATTTAGTTAATCAGGCACAAACCATAGGTTCTGTAAAATTATTATCAACCGTGGTTACTGGCGTAAGCGTCAAGGATTTGCGTGATATTGCCGACAAACTCAAAGACAAACTGCACAGTGCCGTGATTGTGTTGGCAGTTGTAAATGGCGATAAAATTGCATTAGTAGCAGGCGTTACCAAAGATTTAACCGCTCAATATCAAGCAGGGAAAATCCTCAATTATGTGGCCCAACAAATCGGCGGCAAAGGCGGCGGCCGCCCAGATATGGCACAAGGCGGCGGCACTCAGCCTGAGAATTTAGATAAAGCCTTAGCCTCGGTTAAGTCGCTTATTTAAACTCAGCCAGAAATTATAATCAGAGCTGTTATATCGGCTTATTTTAATAAAACACTTGATTTTTATGGGGAATGTAGTAGGTATAATTTAGTATTTTTTTAGTTATGCAAAAATGAAACAAATTAAAGCAGTATCACTTATTTCAGGCGGGTTAGATTCTCTATTAAGCACTAAACTTATGCTGCAACAAGGCATTTATGTTGAGGGCATTAATTTTTTTACAGGTTTTTGTGTGGAAGGGCATACTCACGCTATTCGCAAGCAAAAAAGTGATAAACCAAAGCGCAATAATGCCTTATGGGTGGCTCAACAGCTTGGTATTAAATTGCATATTATTGATGTGATTGAAGAGTATCGTGATGTGCTTTTAAACCCAAAACACGGCTATGGTAAAAATATGAATCCGTGCTTAGATTGCAAAAGTTTTATGGTGAAAAAAGCCAAACAGTGGATTTTAGAAAATGATTTTGATTTTATTATTACCGGCGAGGTAATAGGGCAACGCCCGATGAGTCAGCGTAAAGACACTATGCCGATTGTGCAGCAACAATCAGGTGCGGATGATTTGCTATTACGCCCCTTATGCGCCCAACATTTACCAGAAACTTTGCCTGAAAAAAATGGCTGGGTGGATGCGGATAAACTGTTAGGTTTTTCAGGGCGTTCGCGCAAGCCACAAATGGCATTGGCAAAGGAATATGGCTTTGAGGATTATGCCACCCCTGCTGGCGGTTGTTGTTTTTTAACTGATAAAAAATACTCAGATAAGTTGGTAGATATGTGGCAAGCGCGCGGTAGCCGTGATTATCAATTGGATGATTTGATGATGCTTAAAGTCGGCAGACATATCCGCCCTAACTCTCGTTTTAAAATGATTATTGCCAGAGAAGAGGGCGAGGTTAAATTTTTAGAAGGGTATCGCAATCAATATGCTAATCTTTATCCCACTAACTGCAATGGCCCGTTAGCGCTGATTGATGGCAGTCCTAACCAAGTAGATTTACAAATTGCCGCTCGAATTTTAGCGCGGTATTCTCAAGGTAGAGAAAAAAAGTCAGTTGATATTGAGATAAAACTTGAAGTTGGCGTAGCACAACAGTTGAGCGTCAAGCCATTTTCTGCTGATGAAATTAAAAAAGATTGGATGGTATAAAAAAAGTAGTATAATTAGTATTACTTTATTACATACCAAAGGTATTATGAAAACAATTACTTTAAAAACCCAAGATGATTTTTTTGCTCAAATCAATCAAATGGCATTGGATGCTCATTTGTCTAAAAGTGCCTTAATTCGCAAGGCGATTGCAGCCTACCAAAAACAAATCAAAAACCGAGAGATGACCAAAAGAATGCAACGAGATTCTTTAAGGGCTAGAGGCGTTGATGATGAATTATTCAAAGATTTTGACAGCACATTAATGGACGGATTGGAAGAAGAGCCGCTTAAAGGATGGGTTAGCGATGAGTTGATTGAAAAAGCACTGCTTGAAATTAAAAATCAGGAAAAATGAATAAGGTTTTTGCAAGAGGCAATATTTATCTAGCTAATCTTAATCCGAGCCGTGGTGCAGAAGTGGGTAAAATTCGCCCTATTTTGATTGTGCAATCAAACACCATTAATAAAACTCACGATACAGTTATCGTGCTACCACTAACCACGCGATTAATTGATAATTCATCCCTACATTTTCGTATTAACAAACAGGATGATTTGTTTAAGGACTCAGATGTTTTATGCTTGCATTTAAGAACCTTAGATATTAGAAAAATTATTTCTAATAGGCTAACCGAACTTAGTCGTTATGAGATGCAACAAATCGAAGAAAAACTTGAATGGATATTAGGTTTTAATGACTAACCACCACCAACTGCCTTGATAATTTCAATTTTATCGCCGGTGTTTAAGCAAAATTTATGATGTTTTGATTGGGCAATGATTTGTTCATTAACTTCTACTGCAATTCTACTATTTGCATAATCTAATTGTTGGATTAAGTCAGCTGCCGTTTTGCCTTGCAATTCAAACATTTTTCCATTAACTTGCAATTTCATATTTATCCAATCGCACAAAAAACAAACGATTTTGCCTCAGCACAGCCACTACATTTAATGTTTTTAACGCTAATATTCATAATAGTTGCTAATTTCTGCTAAATGGCGTAATTATACCATTTTGATTTGTGCATTTGTAATCAAGGCATACGATTATGTGGTAAAATTTTTAAGATTTTTAGTTTAGCAGTAGGAGTTCTGAGTGTTACAACCAGCATTATTAGCATTAGAAGATGGACAGGTTTTCAAGGGAAAATCTGTTGGCGCTGTTGGCACTGCACTCGGTGAAGTGGTATTTAATACCGCAATGAGCGGTTATCAAGAAATCTTAACCGACCCTTCATACACACAACAGATTGTTGCCCTAACCTACCCTCATATTGGCAACACCGGCACTAACTCGGTAGATGAAGAAGCAGACAGGATTTATGCCGCTGGTTTGATTATTCGTGATTTACCACTAACGGTGAGTAATTGGCGTAGCACAATGCCACTTAATCAATATTTATCTAAGCATAATGTGGTGGCAATTAGTGATATTGATACCCGTGCTTTAACTCGGCATTTGCGTAAAAAAGGCTCGCTTAAAGGCTGTATTATGAGCGCTGATGAGGTTGATGAGGCAGCAGCTATTGTAAAAGCACAGTCGTTTTCTGGGCTAAAAAATATGGATTTGGCAAAAGTTGTTTCTACTGCCAAGCAATATAAATTTAGACAAGGTTCATACTGCTTTAAAAATAAGCAATTTAACACAACAGCTAAAAAATTCAAAGTTGTGGTTTATGATTATGGCGTAAAGAAAAATATTTTAAGAATATTGGTTGATAAAGGCTGCGATCTTACTGTCGTCAATGCAAAAACGCCAACTGATGAAGTGTTAGCTATGAATCCAGACGGCGTGTTTTTATCAAATGGACCAGGCGACCCGCAGCCCTGTGATTATGCCATTAAAAATATTCAAACCCTATTAAAAAAAGATATACCAATGTTTGGTATTTGCTTAGGCCATCAGTTGCTGTCGTTAGCCAGTGGCGCAACCACAAAAAAGATGAAATTTGGTCATCATGGCGCTAATCATCCAGTGCAAGATTTACAATCAAAACAAGTGATGATTAGCTCACAAAATCATGGCTTTACCATTGCGCCAGACAACATACCAAAGCACTTGCAAATAACACACCGCTCATTATTTGACAACTCAATTCAAGGTGTAAAAGTAGTAGGTAAAAAAGCATTCGGCTTTCAGGGACATCCAGAAGCCTCACCAGGTCCACATGATGTGAGTGGATTGTTTGATACATTTATACAGGAGATGCAAAAATGAAACAATTATTAGTAAGTTTTTTAGTGCTAATATTTAGCACAGTAACAATAGCAACCGATGATACCGACCCTTTTGAAGGTGTAAATCGACCTATTGACGCATTTAATCATACCTTAGATGAGAATATTTTTGAGCCTGTAGCCAGAACTTATAAAGACTCTACTCCAAAAGACCTACAAAACAGAGTCAGTGATTTTTCTTCCAATTTAGGCGATGTGGTTACTTTAGGCAATGAGATTTTACAGTTTGAAGTGTTTGATAGTGCCAATACTTTAGGCAGAATTGCCATCAATACAACCTTTGGTTTATTTGGTTTATTTGATGTGGCATCTGAGGTAGGTATAGAAAAAACCACTGAAGATTTTGGTCAAACTATGGCAGTATGGGGCGCGCCAAAAGGTCCTTATGTTGTATTACCAGTGCTTGGCCCTTCAACCGTGCGTGATGCAGGAGCTAGAGTTGTGGATACACAACCAAATACCGAAATGTTAAAAAATCTTAATCAAGAGCAAACTATTGCCTTAACATTGACGCGCGGGGTTGATACCAGAGTGGGATTATTACCAGCAACAGATTTATTAAAAAACGCAGATGATGCTTATATTGCCGCGCGTTCAGCTTATTTGCAAAAGCGTAAGTTTGATGTTTATGATGGCAATCTGCCTTATGAAGAAGTTGATTTTTAGCATGATTCAAAAAACACAGTTAGTCTTCAATGCCTAAAAGACAAGATTTAAACAGCATTCTGATTATTGGCGCTGGTCCGATTGTGATTGGACAAGCATGCGAGTTTGATTATTCAGGCGCACAGGCGTGTAAAGCCCTGCACGAAGAGGGCTTTCGCGTTATTTTAGTAAATTCTAATCCAGCCACGATTATGACCGACCCGCAAATGGCAGATGCAACTTACATTGAGCCGATTGTATGGCGCACAATTGAAAAAATCATTGAAGTGGAAAAACCAGATGCACTGCTACCGACTATGGGCGGTCAAACGGCACTTAATTGCGCGCTTGATTTAGAACGGCATGGCATATTAAAAAAATACGGGGTGGAAATGATTGGCGCTACAAAAGCGGCGATTGACAAAGCGGAAGACCGTGATTTGTTTCGTGCCGCAATGTTAAAAATTGGTTTGGATATGCCTAAGGCTTCGGTAGCACACAATTTAGCAGATGCGCATAAAATTCAGCAACAGGTCGGCTTTCCAACTGTTATTCGCCCCTCATTTACTATGGGCGGTAGCGGTGGCGGTATTGCCTATAACAAACAAGAATTTATCGAAATTTGCAATCGTGGCTTAGATCTTTCGCCGACCAATGAATTATTGGTTGAAGAGTCGATTTTAGGCTGGAAAGAATTTGAAATGGAAGTGGTGCGCGACAGCAAAGATAATTGCATCATCATCTGCTCGATTGAAAATTTAGACCCGATGGGCATTCATACTGGTGATTCAATCACAGTTGCACCGGCGCAAACTCTAACGGATAAAGAATATCAGCTAATGCGCAATGCCTCGCTGGCAGTGTTGCGCGAGATTGGGGTCGATACTGGTGGCTCAAATGTGCAATTTGCACTCAATCCTAAAGATGGCCGTTTAAATGTTATTGAGATGAATCCGCGGGTTTCGCGCTCCTCAGCACTAGCCTCTAAGGCAACTGGTTTTCCAATCGCCAAAGTAGCCGCAAAGTTGGCAGTAGGCTACACCCTTGATGAGCTTGATAATGATATTACTAACGGCAAAACCCCCGCTTCGTTTGAGCCAAGTATTGATTATGTGGTAACCAAAATTCCAAGATTTGCCTTTGAAAAATTCCCCAAAGCAGATGACCGTCTAACCACCCAAATGAAATCAGTAGGCGAAGTGATGGCAATAGGTTCTACCTTTCAAGAGTCATTGCAAAAAGCCTTGCGCGGTTTAGAAACAGATAAATCAGGGCTTGACCCAATTATTGATTTAAACGCAGATGATGCACGCAACAAAATTAAAAGCGAATGTATTACCGCCCGTGGCGAGCGGATTTTTTATTTAGCTGATGCTTTTAGATTAGGTATGAGCATTGAAGAAGTGTTTGAATTATCCAAAATTGACCCTTGGTTTTTAGCACAAATACAAGATATTGTCTCTTCAGAGATGCAAATTAATGGCACTAATATTACTGATATTAGCGCCAGCGAAATGTTTGATTTAAAACGCCAAGGGTTTTCTGATGCGCGTTTAGCTGATTTATTTTGCTGTGGTGAATCTTCTGTGCGTGAGCGCCGCAAAGCCCTCAATATTAAACCCGTATTTAAACGCGTTGATAGTTGTGCGGCAGAGTTTGACACAGAAACAGCTTATTTATATTCAACCTATCAACAGCAGTGTGAAGCCGCACCGACTGATAATAAAAAAATTATGATTCTCGGCGGCGGCCCTAATCGGATTGGTCAAGGCATTGAGTTTGATTATTGCTGTGTGCATGCATCGCTTGCCTTGCGCGAAGATGGTTTTGAGACCATTATGGTTAATTGCAATCCTGAAACCGTCTCAACCGATTATGATATTTCAGACCGCCTATATTTTGAGCCATTGACCTTAGAAGATGTTTTGGCAGTGATTGATGTGGAAAATCCAGACGGTATTATTGTTCATTATGGCGGGCAAACGCCATTAAAGTTAGCTGACGAACTGGAAAAAAGTGGCGCAAAAATTATTGGCACTAGCCCAGATGCGATCGATTTGGCAGAAGACCGAGAGCGGTTTTCCAAGTTATTGCAACAGCTCAATCTTAAACAACCACTAAATGGCAGCGCCCGCTCATTACAGCAAGCACAAGATATTGCCGCTGCTATTGGCTTTCCCTTAGTGGTTCGGCCTTCTTATGTGCTTGGCGGCCGGGCGATGGAAGTTGTTTATGATAAAGACAGCCTCGACCATTATATCCACACCGCCGTGCAAGCCTCAAACGATGCACCGGTGTTGTTAGACTCATTCCTTGACCATGCGATTGAGGTTGATATTGATCTCATTAGCGATGGCAAAGATGTGGTTATTGGCGGTATTATGCAACATATTGAACAGGCAGGCATTCATTCTGGCGATTCCGCCTGCTCACTGCCACCGTATTCATTGTCCAAAGATGTGCTTGATGTAATGCGCAATCAAGTGATTGCTATGGCAACAAAGCTCAATGTAGTTGGCTTGATGAATACTCAGTTAGCGTATCAAGATGGTGAAATTTATATTATTGAAGTTAATCCGCGTGCCTCACGCACCGTGCCGTTTGTCTCAAAAGCCATTGGCATACCATTAGCAAAAATTGCAGCGCGGGTAATGGTAGGCGTATCGTTAAAACAACAAGGCTTTACCCAAGAAATTATCCCAAAACACTTCAGCGTTAAAGAAGCGGTGTTTCCGTTTAATAAATTCCTAGGGGTCGATCCAATTCTCGGGCCTGAGATGCGCTCAACCGGTGAAGTAATGGGGGTCGGCGATGATTTTGCATCCGCCTTTGATAAAGCACAACTTGCCGCTGGCGACCGCGCACCAGAAAGCGGCAAAGTATTTGTTAGCTTGCGCAAGTTAGACAGGGGCGATTTAGTCGATTTAGGCAAACGCTTAGTAAAACAAGGCTTTAGTTTAGTCGCAACACGCAGCAATAAAGAGGCACTCGTAGCAGCAGGTTTAAAATGTGAAATGGTGAATAAAGTCTCCGAAGGCTCGCCGCATATTGTCGATATGATTAAAAATGACGATATTAACCTGATTATTAACTCGACCGAAGGCACGCGAGGGGTTGAAGATGCAGCCGAGATTCGCCGTCAAGCCTTAGCGCATAAGGTAACATGTAGCACAACTGTGTCAGCAGCATTTGCACTATTAGACGGCTTAAATGCCCATGACAAAATTACAATAAGAAGTTTGCAATCATTGCATTAACAGGTTAGCATAATGGAAAACACTCCAATGACAGTTGCAGGCGCTAAGGCGCTGGAAGCAGAATTATTACAACTCAAAGATGTCCAACGCCCACGCATTGTTGAGGATATTGCCACTGCCCGTGCACATGGCGATTTGAAAGAAAACGCCGAATATCACGCCGCCAAAGAACAACAAAGTTTTTGCGAAGGGCGCATTAAAGAAATCCAATCCAAACTCTCGCGTATGCAAGTGATTGATGTTAGCAAACTATTACAAGACGGCCGCTGCGTTTTTGCCACTACCATCACCCTAATGAACCTTGCAGATGAAAGCGAAATCACCTACCAAATAGTCGGCGAAGATGAGGCTGATATTGCCATCGGTAAAATATCCTGCCATTCACCAATTGCTAGTGCATTAATGGGCAATGAAGAGGGCGATGAAGTAACCGTCAAAGCCCCTCAAGGCGATATTATCTACGAAATTTTAGAAGTCAAATACATTTAAAAAACTACACAAGCAAACCTAATAGCACCGCCATTAGAACTGTTTGTGTAAATTTTGTGTCATATCGTCTGTTTGCACCCCAAGGGCAGGCTACGCGCGCGGAGGGCGTGGTAGAGTGTGCCTCAACTCGAGATCTCGACGCCCTCCCCCAAGCCCCCACCCTAAGAAGTTTATCAAAATCGGGCTTCGCCCTATCGCCTGGACGGCGATTTTTGCCACTTATACATTGAGGATTGGGGCGTAATTAGATTTGTTGGTGGGGAGCAGAGGGCAGAGAGACAGAGGACAGAGAGACAGAGGTCAGAGGTCAGAGAAAGAGCGGTGCTATTAGGTTTGCTATTGCTCTGTTCTGTCTTCTGTTTTCTGTCTTCTGTCTTCTGCCTCTGAATTCGCCTTTCCTATTATTTAATTAGATGCATCAACATCTATTTTCCATTGATCAAGGAAATTTACCCAATTAGCAGCTGTTAATTCTCCTAAATCATAAGCATTAGTTTGCTCATATCCTACTAACGAATTAGAAGGAAATCCAGTAGGGATGGAGTTTATAGGTGGGTTATAAGTTGGGAAATAAGCTACAGTAGTCCAAGCAAGACTATCATTATCATTCCAGAAGATATCCCAACTTTGAAGCTTTGCTGATTTAACATAAGATCTTAGTCTTCCTTGTCTAAAACCTGTTAATGTAGCTTCACTTTGATTTGATAAATGCCAAAAATTAGACATAATATGATATGCTAAATGTCTAACATTTGATTCACTTAAATCTATCAATTCCCAAATATCAGTAGGACCAAGGTATGCATTATCAGTAAGAGGAACATCATAAAAACCATTACCTTCACCTCCATTGTTTGTAACAAGGTAACTAGTATCTGGAAACCATTCTAAATAAGAATCTAAACCTAAGTGAGTAGCACCACTTGCAAGATTTTTTAAGAACTCCTCTATAACATCATTATCATTACTATCATATGCAAGATTTGCAGCAGTTTCTAATGCTGATGGAAGTTGGGCTCCATAACCATTACCTCCACCTACACCATCAATAGATGTTCTAGCATAAAATGCATTTAATTCTGACTGAAAACTCTGTAAAGAAAGAGGATCTAATTCATTTCTTTTGAGAATAATAGCGTCTTTGTAATTATCATATTCATCAGAAGTTAAATTTTCTACTTTATTTGCTCCATAATCAACGGCATTTAAATAAGTTACAGCAGTACCATTATTAACTCCAAATTGGTCAGAACCAGAATCACCATAATGTGTAACAGTTACAGAATTTTGACCTAACGCTTCTAATTGATTTATTCTTTCTATTCTTAATGCTGCTAATGCTTTTTCAGGATTTAGTAAACCCCATATTGCTTGAATAGTTTCAAGATAAACAGTTTGAAATTGATTATTATTTAAAGCGCTTAGAGTTATAAAACTACTAATAAGATCTATCTTTACATAAACGGTTGATATATTAAGATTTGTATCACCAATCCATATTTGATCAGTTAGTACATCTAGGGAAACACTATAATTTGAAAATTCCGCTGTTTTTAATACATCAAGATGATCACCAGAATCTCCAGCTCCATTAGCAGCATTAATTAGTTCTGTTGGAAGTCCAGTTGGGGGAGTATCAGCAGCATAAATATCAATTATTTTTTGTTCAAATGCTGTAACAGCAGGATACAATAAATCCCATTTAGCTTGAACAACTTCAAGATATATTGCTTTATAATCACCAGAGGATAAACCGTTGTAAGTTACATCAACACTATTTCCATCAAAAGATACTACAAATTTAGTATCTGCTGTACTCCAAGTAACTGATACATTATTAAAGCTATTCAAAGAACTTACAATATAATCTCCTCTGGGAGAAGTTCCTGTTTTACTATTTACTTCTGCAAGTAATGCAGGATAATCATTAATATCATCAGGGCGATTATTTCCATCAGCAAATATAGCAGCAAGTTCTGTAGCAGCAGTTGCAACTACTTGATCAGCTATCAATTTAGCTTTTAATTCAGCAAATCTAGCGTTAAATATTGATTGTGGAATTACTCCAAAATCAGCAAATACACCGAATACGAAATTTGTTGTATTCCCATCTTGTGTGTAAGCTACAAAAAGTTGACTACTAGCATCGTTTATTGAAATCGAAGTAACACCATAAAGACCATTAAGCTCATTAATTTTTAATTCATTAGCTGCTTTAGTTTCAGCAGGAGTTAAATAGTTAGGATGTAATATATCCCATTTTGCTTGAATAGTTTGGAAATAAATATCTTTAAAAACGGAAAGAGTGCCAAGCGAAACAGCACTTCCACTTGATAAATCTTGAAGAACATTAATAGTAGTTTCACCTGATTTTGCTACATTAAATGACTTAGGACTAGTATTACTTGTGTAAGTTACTGTAACTTCGTTAAGATTTGTTAATGAATTTACAATATGTTGTGCTCTTTCAGTTTGACCTGAAATACCATCTGCTTCTGCATCTAATGCAGAATAATCAGCAAGAGCAGTTGGAGGAGTTCCTAAAGCAAATATAGCAATAAGTTCTTCTGCAGCAGCTGTAGAATCAACATCATTGGTAACAGTGTAGATAAAAGTTCCAGTAGCAACGTTCTTAACTTTAACCCCCTGAATATATGTGATGTTAAATATTTCCACAGTAGTTCCACTATCTGCGGTATCACCATCACCGTTTTTATCTCCAACATTAGACTCAAAGAATGTTGCAGTTACAGTTCCAGCTGCAGTGCCATAAGTAATATATGATCTGTATTCAAGTACTTTAGCAATAACTGCGTCATAAAGAGCTATAAAACCTGCTGGATCCATTCCATTCCAAGTAGTTGATGAACCAGCATAATCTTTTGTGTAAAAATCAACATTAGGTAGTGTTGAGCCTGGAATGAACCAAATAACTCGTCCGTAATCCCCATCAGTATCATCACCAACTGAAGTAGTTACACCTCCAGTGGTATCAACTGATCCACCAGATTGCGAGTAGTAATCGATTATGTCTTTTCTACTAGTATTATTAGGATTGGTAACAGTGTAGATAATTTCAACAGAAACTCTTTTAGATGTATCAACTTCAACCCCATCAATTAATTCTGTAATAAAATGCTCAATATAAGTTCCAGAGTCTAAGATATCATTATCATTGTTTACATCTCTAACATTATTATAATAGGTTGCACCAGCACCATTAATATAATATTCACTAAAACCTCCAGCTGCAGTAGCAGTTCCATTTGTAATTGCATCAGAGCTATTAATATATCGGTCTAAATAAGCCTTCAAATTTATGGTTGTTTTTTTGTCATCAGGTGCATTACTAGAAATGGTAGTATGTAAATTGTTAGCATTAGAGTTTAGTAAATATTTAAAGATAACTAATCCATCATTAGAGGCATTAGTAGTCCCATTGCCATCAACATCTAAAATAGTCCCTGCACCATCTAAATAAGCTTTCAACTGTGCGGTTGTTTTTCTGTCATCAGCTGCATTACTAGAAATGGTAGTATGTAAATTGTTAGCATTAGAGTTTAGTAAATATTTAAAGATAACTAATCCATCGTTAGAGGCATTAATAGTCCCATTGCCATCAACATCTAAGGAAAAAGCTGCAACAGCATTAACATTAACTAAGGCTGATAGGGTTAATAGTAGTGTTAAGATTATTTTTTTCATGATAAGTTAGTGGTAGTTAAGATAACTTTCTATTTTATAGCATTATTTATAAATAATAAAGTTTTTTTTAAATAATGGCGGCGCTGCCCTTTTATTGTTATTTTCCATTTTATTTGTTAGTTAAGCTCGGGGAATCAAACCCCGGCTTAACCGTTACTTAATTATTTAATTTGATTAATTTCCTAGTAAAGTATCAATTGAAAATTTATACACACCAACAAAGCTAATCCATTCTTGGAGAGTTAATAACTCAACAAGAGCATTACCATACAATAAAGTTGTAACAGCTGTGCCCTGGTTTCCAATTTGAGCAGCACGATATTCATCACTTCCATTATTATGTTTCCCTTTATAGAAATCCGCACCCTGTGCATGAGTATAAGCTTCTAACCAGTCTTCTCTAGCATCTCTTAAAACAGCATCAGATTGATGTGATAAGATCCAAACATTCCACATTATATGATATGTCATGCGTCTAATATTAGACGCACTTAATTGGTTTAATTGCCAAAGACCATTAGGACCAAGATATGCATTATCAGTAATAGGTATATCGTAAAAACCATTACCAGTACCTACGTTTGATGTAACTAAAATATTAGAATCTTGATACCATGTTATATGAGAAGCACCACCCTTGTAAGTTACACCACTTGCAAGGTTCGTTAAAAACTCTTCTATAATATCATTATCATTACTAGCATGTACTAAATTTGCAGCAGTTGCTAATGCTGTTGAAAGTTGGTTACCATAACCAGCACCTCCATCTATATCATCAATAAACTGTCTAGCATAAAATGTATCTAACTCTGATTGGAAATTCACTAAAGCAGAAGGATCATATAGATCTCTTTGAGCAATAATAGCAGCTTTGTAATTGCCATATTGAGTAGCATTTTGATTTTCTACTAGTCCTGGTCCATAAACATCAGCATTAATAAAGGTCTGATTTGGATTTTTAGTAATACTAAATGTATCATTACCATTAGATAATTCGTGATGTACAACAGCTATACCATTTTTATCTAATGCTGCTAATTCATTTATTCTTGTTGTTCTTAATGCAGCAAGTGCAGCAGCAGTAATTAACTCATCACGGTGTGTAATAATAGCATTTTTATAATTACCATAAACTTCAGTAGTTAAATCTTCTATCTTTCCATTTCCATTTCCGTAGTCATCAACAAGAAAGTATAAACCAGCACTTTTGTCAGTACCAGGATATACAAGAGTTGAAAGAGCATCATTAGCAACTTCAACATTTACACCATCTTTATCTAATCCTTCTAAGTCAGCTATTCTTTCTGCTCTTAATGCAGCAGCTATTTCTTCAGGAGTTAGAATATGATCAGTTAATTTATTGTACAATCTCTCTCTGTAAGTTTCAAACTGTTCTGGAGTATAATATGAAAGATCACCTCGAACTTCTCCATCAGTGGTTGAAGTTGGATTAGTAGCACTAAAATAGTATAATGCTTGAGCAACTCCATTTAAGTCCCATGTTAGATAAACAGTAGCAATCGAAAGATTATTTGAATTTGCTAGTTTTACAGTAAGGTTAGAAATCCCTTCAATAGAGTTGTAAGCTGTTAAAACAGCTGCTCTATCAGCGTGAGAAGTAGGAGCAACATAATTAGGATGTTCTAAATGCCATATTGCCAAGACAATTTTGAAAGTAAAATCACTAAATGCTTGCCCTGACATTCCAGCAAAGGCTCCTGCATCAGTAGTTACAAATACAGCTGGATCTAAGGAAGCATTATTATTATCTCTTATTTCAATTTCAGCCCCAGTTCCAGTTGCAGTATCATATCCATTACTTGTGAGATATAATGAAGAACTAAGTCTATTTATGAAAGTATCTCTAACAGTTCCTTCTTGAGCAACTGCTTGTGCATCTGTATCAATAACGCTTCCACTAGCGTATGCAGTTGGAGGAGTATCGGCAGCATAAATATCCGCAACCTCACTTTCAACAGTGGGTCCAGCAGGATTTCCTAATCCATCACGCTTTGTAATAATCTCAGCTTTCAAATCATTGTATTGATCTACAGTTAAAGTTTCTACATTACCAATAGCGGTAACCACTTCATTCTCTGTTACGCTAACTATTGCAAATTCATCAGGATTAGTTCCAATGAAGCTAACAATAACACCTGTGATATCTAAATCATCAAGTTCATTTATTCTTAATGTTCTTAATTCAGCAGGAGTTAAAGCAGGATGTAATATATCCCATTTTGCTTGAATAGTTTGGAAATAAATATCTTTAAAAACGGAAAGAGTATCAAGCGAAACAGCACCTCCACTTGATGAATCTTGAAGAACATTAATAGTAGTTTCACCTGCTTTTGCTACATTAAATGATTTAGGAGTAGTGTTAATTGTGTAAGTTACTGTAACTCCGTTAAGATTTGTTAATGAATTTACAATATGTTGTGCTCTTTCAGTTTGTAAAATACCATTTGCTTCTGCATCTAATGCAGGATAATCAACAAGAGCAGTTGGAGAAGTTGCTAAAGCAAATATAGCAACAAGCTCTTCAGCAGCAGTTGGAGAATTTACTAAATCCCATACTGCTTGAATAGTTTCAAGAAAATATCCTTGAAATTCATCATCATCTAAAGAAAGACGGAATGTTGTGAAATCACCAGGAAGTTGTATTCTTGCATAAACAGTTGATATTAAAATATCTGTATCAATAACCAATATTTGTTTATTTGTTTCACTATGGTAAATTCTATAATTAGAAAATCCCGCAGTTTGTAATACCTCTATATGTTCTTGATCATTAAGACCACCAGCTGCATTAGCAGCAGCAATTTGTTCTGCTGTAAGTTCAGTAGGTCTATCCCCTGAATATAAATCAGCATTAGGATTTACTAAATCCCATATTGTTTGGATAATTTCAAGAAAAAGTGCTTGAAATTCATCATCATTCAAAGATTCTCGTGTATTAACAAAGTCACTAGCAAGATCTATAGTTGCATAGGCTGAAATAGTAATATCTGTATCAGCAATATATACTTTCTTCTGTGATGAAACTAAGTTAACACGATAATTTGAAAATTGTGCCATCCTCAATACATCCTCATGATCATTATCAGATACAGCTCCATTAGCAGCAGCAATTTGTTCCGCTGTAAGTTCAGTAGGTCTATCCCCTGAATACAAGTTAGGATCAACATCATTAGTAACATTGTAGTCAGTTTCAATAAGTATTCTTTTAGATGTATCAACTTCGACCCCATCAATTAATTCTGTAATAAAAGTCTTAACATAAGTTCCATCATCTAAGTCATCACCATCCCCGTTTTGATCTCCAACACCAGAATCAGATTCCTTAAAAGTTCCAGTTACAGTAGCAGTTCCAGTAGTAATTACAGCGGAGCTAATATATTGGTCTAAATAAGCCTTTAAATTTATGGTTGTTGTTTTGCTACCAGGTGCATTACTAGCAATAGTAGTATGTAAATTGTTAGCATTAGAGTTTAGTAAATATTTAAAGACAATCAAGCCATCATTAGAGGCATTAGTAGTCCCGTTGCCATCAATATCTAAAATATCTCCTGAATTATCTAAATAAGCCTTCAACTGTGCGGTTGTTTTTCTGTCATCAGCTGCATTACTAGAAATGGTAGTATGTAAATTGTTAGCATTAGAGTTTAGTAAATATTTAAAGATAATCAAGCCATCATTAGAGGCGTTAATAGTCCCATTGCCATCAATATCTAAGGAAAAAGCTGCAACAGCATTAACATTAACTAAGGCTGAGAGGGTTAATAGTAGTGTTAGGATTATTTTTTTCATGATAAGTTAGTGGTAGTTAAGATAACTTTCTATTTTATACCATTATTTATAAATAATAAAGTTTTTTTTAAAATAGTATAAAATAACCCGTCATACAAGGGCATAACTTAAAATATGACAATTAAAAACAATGAAATAACAGCAGTGATTCTTGCTGGCGGGCAATCAAGGCGAATGTATGGGCAGGATAAGGGTTTAATACAGCTGAATAAAAAACCATTAATTCAGTCTGTGATTGACATATTAGATGGCGAGGTAGATAGGATTTTGATTAATGCTAACCGTAGCCAAAAACGCTATCAAACATTTACTAAAAATCCTATTATTAGTGATGATAATAATGATTTTCAAGGACCTTTGGCTGGTTTTTCAGCTGCTATGAATGTGGCAAAAACTCCTTATTTATTAGTATTGCCTTGTGATTGCCCTATGATTGGAAGGGAATTGTTAAATCATTTAAAAGCAGCATTAACAACTGATACACAAATCAGTGTGGCACACGATGGCAAAAGATTACAACCTACATTTGTGTTATTGAGAGTGGATTTATTGCCTAATTTGTTGCAATATCTTAAACAAGGCAATAGAAAAATAGATTTATGGTATCAACAACACAAAACCAAAACGGTGGATTTTTCTAATTATCAACACTTTTTTGCCAATCTAAATAGGGCTGTTGATTATGCGTTATTTACTAAGGCTGATAAAGTCAAAAATGTAGCTATACTTGGTTTTTCAGCATTTAGCGGCACCGGGAAAACCACACTGCTTAGCAAAGTAATTGCGAATTTAGCCCAACATAAAATACGCATAGCCTATCTTAAACATGCGCACCATAATTTTGAAATTGATTATCAAGGCAAGGACAGTTATGAATGCTATCATGCAGGCGCACGGCAAGTATTGATTAGCTCTAATAAGCGTTTTGCTTTAATTAACCGTTATCAAAAAGAGTTAGATTTATGGGCTTTGGTTAATAAATTAGATTTAGATAATTTGGATTTAATTTTGGTTGAGGGTTTTAAAAATGAAAAATTCAAAAAAATTGAATTACAAAGAGCCGAATTACGCCGCCCTAATTTGTTTGTAAATGATGCGGATATATTTGCAGTTGCTACCGACAGCCCTAATATACAATGCGATCGGGTGCTATTAGATATTAACAATACTGAGCAGATAAGTGATTTTGTTCGCTGCTATGCAAAAAACAGTTAGGATGAAGAATAAATGATTTTTTGTGAGACTTAATGTAGATTATAATAATTTTTTTTTAATATTATACAAAAAAATGGACAGTTGTTTAAATAAAAACGAGTCAGCTATTACCCTTAATCAAGCAAAAGATAGGTGTTTTGCTAGCATTAAAAAAACCTTATCTGCAGAAAAACTAACCCTTCGTTCAGCATTAAATAGGGTTATTGCGCAGGATATTATTGCCCCTATTGATGTGCCGGCCTATATGAATTCTGCGATGGATGGTTATGCCTTGCGTAAGGCTGATATTAAAAATGCGCCAGCTTTTGATATTATTGACACGGCTTATGCTGGCAAACAGAGCCATAAAAAAATAGCAAAAAATCAGTGTATTCAAGTGATGACAGGCGCTATTATTCCAAAGAATTGCGATATTGTCATTCCTCAAGAGTTTGTTAGCAAACAAGATGAGAAAATTATTATTGATGAATATACGGGCGGTGAAAATATTCGTTTTGCTGGCGAAGATTTAGCCAAAGATGCCGTTGTGTTTGAAAAAGGGCGTTTATTAAATGCCGCTGATTTAGGATTATTGGCCTCATTAGGCATTAGCGAATTAAGTGTTTGGCGTAAGTTACGCATAGCTTTTCTCTCAACAGGCGATGAATTGCGTAGTTTGGGCGAGCCTTTAAAAATAGGGCAGATATATGATAGTAATCGTTATACTTTATTTGCTATGCTTAGCGCCTTAAATGTTGATTTATTGGATATGGGTGTTATTAAAGATGATTATGCCTCGCTAAGCACTGCTTTTATTCAAGCAGCACAATGCGCCGATATAGTTATTAGCACAGGCGGAGTCTCGGTTGGGCAAGCTGATTTTGTCAAACAAGTATTAAACGATATAGGAACGGTTGATTTTTGGAAATTAGCCATAAAACCTGGCCGACCGCTTACTTATGGCACAATTAATAATGCTTATTTTTTTGGTTTGCCCGGTAATCCAGTGGCAGTTATGGTTACTTTTTACCAAATTGTGCAACCTTTTTTAAAAAAAATAATGGGGCAGACGCAAAATATTAAACCTTTATTAGTCAATGCTATTAGTGTTAGCGAAATCTTTAAAGCCTCTGCAAGAACCGAATTTATCCGTGCTCAATTTAGTAGCAATAATGGCGAATTAACGGTAAAAAAATTAAAAAAACAAGGCTCTGGTGTGCTCAGCTCAATGAGTTATGCAAATTGTTTAATTGTTCTCACAGAAGAAAGCACCTCTGTTAAAAAAGGCGATATTGTGCAAATACAGCCTTTTTTTGCTTTAATTTAGCGACTATGTAAAAACATTATGAGTATTATTATTAGCAATCAAGGGCTGTCGCCAACCTTTAAAACTCAGGTTACTAATGAGTTAAATCAACAATCTGAGGTTAATATAGTTGGGGAAAATCCGCTGACTATCTATATAGATGAACAAGAGATTGTA
Source organism: Gammaproteobacteria bacterium (assembly GCA_965217125.1). Classification (GTDB taxonomy): domain Bacteria; phylum Pseudomonadota; class Gammaproteobacteria; order PS1; family Pseudothioglobaceae; genus JAAOIF01. The sequence goes on from OZ244244.1 coordinate 567,147, forward strand.
ACCTTAATGACTTTAGGCACTCATCCTGAAGCACTGGTTTTGGGTTATCTTAAAAACCAGTATTTAATTAAATCAATGGACGAATTATCCAGCATTGAGGTTGATTGGAATCAAGAAAAGGCGTTTGTGGTTAGTAAAAATGGTATTAGTGATTTGAGCACAAAAATATCAAAACGCACCATCACTACAGGTTGTGGGCAAGGCACTATTTTTAGTTGTTCCATTGATAAAATTTATAATCTTCAATTGCCCAGTGCCGCAATTTCACAAACAACTGTCTATCGTTTGTTGGCAAATTTAAGCACGCACAACGATATTTATAAATCTGCGGGTGCGGTGCATAGTTGTGCCTTGTGTTGTAATGAAGAAGTGTTGATAGCGGTAGAAGATGTGGGTCGGCATAATGCGGCAGATATTATTTCTGGTTTGATGTGGTTGAATAATTTCCTCGAAACTAATCAATATGTTTTTTATACCACAGGCAGAATTACTTCTGAAATTGTGATGAAAATAGCGCAGATGGGCATTCCTATCATTTTGTCTCGTTCTGGGGTAACGCAAATGGGTTTGGAAATTGCACAAAATATTGATATGATGATTATTGCCCGTGCTAAGGGCAAGCATTTTTTGTTATTTTCTGCTGCAGAAAGATTATTATTTGAGAAAAACTAATGAATCAACTAACAGTGAAAATTAAACTGATATTTTGTTTAACACTACTATTCAGTGCTTATTTAACAGCGAGCGAGCCAAAACAAATAATAATGGCAACAACTACCAGCACTGAAAATTCAGGATTGTTGAATTATTTATTGCCCTTATTTAAAAAAAAGCACAATATTGAGGTTAAAGTCATCCCTACCGGCACAGGTAAGGCGATAAAGTTAGCAGAACAAGGCGATGTAGATTTAATTATGGCGCATGCACCAAGCAAAGAAAAACAATTTGTTGCCAATGGTTTTGGTGTTAATCGACAAAGTTTGATGTATAACCATTTTTTTATCGTAGGACCTAAAAACGACCCTGCTGATATTAAAGATTTGAATACAGTTACTCAGGCATTTCTCAATATAGCAAAAACACAATCTATTTTTATCTCCAGAGGCGATCATTCGGGCACGCATTTTAAGGAATTAAATATTTGGCAACAATCCAAACAAACACCTAAAGGCACTTGGTATAAAGAAGTCGGCCAAGGAATGGGCAAGACACTACAAGTCGCCAGCGAATTAGGCGGCTATACCTTAGTCGATCAAGGCACTTGGCTAAAACTCAAAGACAAATTACAACTTAGTCTGCTATACGCAGGCGATGCCATGACCTTTAATCCTTATAGCATTATTTTAGTTAACCCCAAAAAATATCCCGACATTAATTATCACGATGCCAAAATATTTGCAGATTGGATTACTTCCCCACAAACCAAAGCAATAATCAATCACTATCAAGTCAACGGTCAACAACTTTTTTTTACTAAAAAATAAAATAACAGAGCAAAAAGGGTAGCGCCCCCTTTTTACAGTTTGTGCAGTTGGTAATGCGACTTCAGTCGCATCTATGCCTGTATTAAGACGATTTCTACCATAGTGCAGAGCGTTGGTAGAAAAATCAAAGCAAAAGCGGCGCCATTAGAACTGTTTGTGTTGAGCAGAAGACAGAAGGCAGAAGGCAGAAAACAGAACAGAGCGGCGCCATTACAAACTGTTTGTGTAAATTTTGTGCCATATCGTCTGTTTAGGGGAGGGCTGGGCAGAATGTGCCTCAACTCGAGAACTCGAAGGCCCTCCCCTAAGACCCCACCCTAAGAAGTTTATCAAAATCGGGCTTCGCCCTATCGCCTGGACGGCGATTTTTGCCACTGTCGCATTGAGGATTGGGGCGTAATTAGATTTGTTGGTGGGGAGCAGAGGTCAGAGGTCAGAAGGCAGAGAACAGAGCAAGAGCGGCGCCATTAGGTTTGTTTGTGCTGTTGGTAATGCGACTTCAGTCGCATCTATGCCTGTATTGAGGAGATCTCTGACATAGTGCAGGGTGTTGGTAGAAAAAGCAGAACAAAAATAATTACTCTGCTCTGCCCTCTGTTTAGATGCGACTGAAGTCGCATTGTAATGGTTCAATTACCTTAGACACATTTCAAGCCACTTTTTTCAACTCAGCCATCTTTTCCGCAGGGGTTTTATACCCAATGGCTGAATGAATCCTTTTGTAGTTATAAAAGTAAATATAACTTTCCACATTTTCCACTACTTCTTGATGATTGCTAAAGCTTTGGTAGTTTAATCGTTCAGTCTTTAAACTTCTAAAAAATCGTTCCATTACAGCATTATCCCAACAGTTACCTCGTCTGCTCATGCTTTGAGTAATACTTCTGTCTTTACAATACTGTGCAAACATGTTTGCACAGTATTGTACCCCTTGATCTGAATGGAACATCAATTGATGGGTATTAGGCTGATGTCTGTAAATAGCATTAACCAGTGCATCCTTTGCTAACTGTGCATTAGGCTTTTTAGACAACGCCCAGCCAACCACTTGCTTTGAGCTCAAATCCACTACACTGGCAAGATAACTCCAACCTTGGTAGGTCTTTATATAGGTTATATCACCCACCCAGTGCGTGTTGATTGATGGCTGCTTAAACTCGCGGTTCAATAGGTTTTCTGCCTTTTTATGAACAATGCCAGCATTGGGGTAATAATGTCGTTTTTTAGGGCGTATGGCAACTACATTGGCTTTTTTCATTAAGGCAGCAGTTTGGTAAACACCAATCGTCCAGCCTTTGTTTTTTAATGCTACTTGCATCCTGCGTTTGCCATAGGTGTGCTTAACTTCAATGGCGGTTTGTTTGATAAATTTAATCATAGCATTAGTGTTGTCATTGACTGGTTTGTCTTTGATTTGATAATAATAACTGCTACGAGGAAGCTTCAATAATTGACACAATTCCTTGGTGTGGTATGGTTTGCAAGCCTTGTTCATTTGGGTAATCATAGTGTGTCTTGATTGACCGTTGCGAACAAGGCTGTTGCTTTTTTTAGGATTTCATTATCCCTTTGTGCACGCCATAACTGCTTTTTAAGCAATTGGATTTCTTGTTGCTCAGGTGTCATCGCTTTACTTGATTCAGGTGTTTGTCCGTTTATCTCTGCCAGATATTGCCTCTTCCAACGAGTAATAGCAGATGCGCAAGCACCAGAGATTATCATTACTTGTTTGTTGGTGTAATTCTCATGCACCATGAGTTTGGCATAGTCTAGTTTTTGTTCAATTGTGAAAACAGAACGTTCTTTTTTTGGTTTTATTATTTGTGTCATTTTGACCTCCTTATGTTTTGTATTATAAGGCTATCTTTGTGTCTAAGTTTACTGAACCATTACATAGAATAGGTTTGCTTTTGCTCTGCTCTGCCCTCTGTTTTCTGCCCTCTGCTCTCTGTTCATTAGTTTTGTTTGTGCTGTTGGTAATGCGACTTCAGTCGCATCTATGCCTGTATTGAGGCGATTTCTGCCATAGTGCAGGGCGTTGGTAGAAAAAGCAGAACAAAAATAATTACTCTGCTCTTGCTCTGTTCTGCCCTCTGTTTAGATGCGACTGAAGTCGCATTACCAACGCCGCTCTTGCTCTATTCTGCCCTCTGCCATCTGTTTTCTGTTTTCTGCCTTCAAGCAGCAATAGTTTGAATCACATTGCCTTTGCGTTGCAAGATACTAACGCCTTTTAATAAAGCGTTGTCTTTTAATTCATCATTAATATGAAAAGAAGCCAAACCTAAGTGGTGGTTGTAATTTTTGTATTCTGGGAATAGTTTTTTAAAATTAGGATACTTTCTATCCAATATCTTGTCTAAATCAGTTTGATGGGCTTTGTATTTGACTTCTATGATAAAAACATCTTTGCCATTTGCCATCAAAATATCGTATTCATCCTCAACACCTGCTTCAAGAATATGTAAATTTTTTAAGATTTTGTCGTATTTGATGTTATTAAGCGTGAGTGTGCTTGATAGGGAATTAAAGAAAAACTCCTCAGCAACATCACCATGATTGTTAGCAGTACCGCCATACATTTTGGCGATTTTTTTTACTTCTGCGTTAGTTTTTGCAATTTGTGCATCGGTTTTTGCAATTTGCGCATCGGTTTTTGCACTTTGTATAGCTAAATTTGCTACTAAATCTTTTAATTCTTGATCCGTCATTTTGTATTGATATTTTTTGTTTGTAATTTGGATATTATACCCGTTTGAAGAGTTCATTATGTTTATAGATACAAGAGTTAATTTAATTTTGCTCTGACCTCAATTATTCTTGCCGCCTTGAGGATTAGGATGTTATTAGGTTTGCTTTTGCTCTGTTCTGCCCTCTGTTTAGATGCGACTGAAGTCGCATTACCAACGCCGCTCTTGCTCTGTTCTCTGCCTTCTGTTATCTGTTATCTGCCTCTCTGCTCTCTGTTCATTAGCTTTGTTTGTGCTGTTGGTAATGCGACTTCAGTCGCATCTATGCTTGTATTGAGGATATTTTTGCCGCTGTCGTATTGAGGATTGGGATGATATTAGAATTTTGGCTTTGTTGGTTACTTTAATTTGGCTAATAATTCTGCTTCACTTTCAACACGGTCAGGGTCGGGCAGGCAGCAATCAACTGGGCAAACTTCAGCGCATTGTGGTGTGTCAAAGTGACCAACACATTCTGTGCATTTATCTGGGTCAATCTCATAGATTTCATCACCCATATAAATTGCCTCATTTGGGCATTCTGGCTCACAAACATCGCAGTTTATACATTCATCAGTAATTAATAAAGACATTTTTTACTCCTAATTCTTGCTAATATAAAATAATGATTGTGTTGATTGTTACAAAAAATCTGCATTTTAACATCAGCACACATCGCTATATTTATGTTTTTCAAATAATCCAGTATTATCCTCAGCTGCTTGATAACAAACATTAAAATCCATTACATAATCAGCATCGTATTTTTTATACTCTGGCAAAAGTTCATAAGAATTTACCCCAGACCTCAAAATAAATTGCAGGTGATCAATATGAACATTTAGTGCTCTAATTTCGCCGCTATATCCCATTTTTTTTCTTAATAATTTTACTTGAGAATAGCCTCTGCCATCTTCAAAATCACTAAAATCAACTGCAATTAATGGCAGCTGATTGAGAGTCGGTGCTAACAACTCAACATCATCATACGGCCTTATAATAATGCCTTTATTGGCAAAAGACGAATGCTCTTTGTTCAGCAGCCACTGTTCAATAAAAACCAATTGTAGTGCCTTTGTTTGTTTGGTTTTTTTTAAAATATTAGGCATATACTCTATCCTTAAATGGTTGTATGCCAATGCGTTTAAACACTTGGTTAAAGTGCTCATCCGCTGCCTTATTTTCTAAATAAACATTGACTATTTTTTCTACCACATCAACCACCTCATTAGCACTAATTGCTCGACCTATTTTTTTCCCCAATACCGTCTTATGTTTTGTTGCGCCGCCCAAAGTAATTTGATAAAAAGCATTGTTGCCTTTGTTAAGCCCTAATAATCCTATGTCTGCCACATGATGATGAGCGCATGAATTTTCACATCCAGAAATATGCAAATCTAATTCGCCAATCTCAAGCAAAAGATTATTATCATAAAACCTTTTTTGAATATCCTGTGCAACTCCAATGGAGACGGTTTTAGCAAGCGAGCAATAATCCGCACCAGGGCAAGCAACAATATGAGAAAATGTATTTTTATGTGGGCTCTCTAAATCATATATCTGCAACTCGCTCCACAATTCAAAAACCTGCTCATTTTTGACAAATGGAAATACTAAATCTTGTTTTTTAGTAGTTCTAACTTCGTCTAAACTGTATTTTGATGCCAATTTTGCGAGATGCCTTAATTGAATAGCGCTAACATTGCCCGGCACTGCCCCTAATTTAGTCAATGAAATAGTAACAATTGAATAGCCCTCAACCTTATTTAAAATGACATTATTATTTTTCCAAATACTGAAATTAAAATCTACTTTATTATTGGTAGCCACATTTGTTGTTGGTTTAATTGCTAAAGCAAAATCTTTTTTGAGATTATTTAATTGATATGTATTAAGTTTTAACTGTTTATCGTCTTTTGATAAAAGCCAATATTGTTCAACTAAATCACTAAATTTCTCGCCGCCTAATTGTTTTACTAAAAATTTTATCCTAACTCTATTAGCATTATCTCTACGGCCTTTTAAGTTATATACACGCAATACGGATTCAATATAACTTAAAATATCCTGCTCAGCAACAAAAGACTTTATTTTTGTCGCAAGCATTGGTGCTGCACCTAAACCACCGCCAACATAAACAGCAAATCCTAATTCATTTTTGTCATTCAGCACAATTTGCAAACCCAAGTCGTGAAACTCTAAACCTATCTCATCTGACTTAGAGCCATTTACTGCAATTTTAAATTTCCCCGGCAACCATGAAAACTCTGGATGTAAATTAAACCATTGCCTAATTAACTCACAATAAGGCCGTGCATCGGCAACCTCGTCTGCCCTGATGCCGGATAAAGGGTCGGCAGTAATATTACGAACAACTTTTCCGCTAGTTTGTATTGCGTGCAAACCTACTTTTGCTAAATCTGCCAATAAGTCAGTAATCTGTGGTAAATCTATCCAATTAAACTGAATATTTTGTCTGGTGGTAAAGTGACCATAGCCCTTATCATATTTATCAGCAATATAAGCTAATTGTTCAAGTTGCTCAGAATTAATCGTGCCATAAGGTATTGCTACACGCAACATATAAGCATGTAACTCTTTATACAAGCCGTTTCTCAAACGAACGCTTCTAAATTGATCATCGTCAAGTTCTTTTTTGAAGTATCTGCCTACTTGCTTTGAAAATTGATTGACTCTTTGATTTAAAAAATCAATATCACGCTTATCATATTTATACATAATTTTTTGTATTTGTTAATTTAAAAAAAATACATTGTATTGTAAAACATTCTATTAAAAATAACATTTTTAGTAAAAAAACACTTAAATTGTAAATGTATCTAAAATAATAGTATATTATTCTACTATTTTAATAAATTGGATAAAATTATTATGGACAAGATAGATAGACAAATTCTAAATTTACTACAAAAAAATGCTGAGCTCACCGTTCAGGATGTAGCAAAATTGGTAAATCTTTCAAATACACCTTGTTGGAAAAGAATCAATAAATTAAAAGAATCGGGTTATATCCAAAAAACTGTTGCTTTATTAGACCTAAAGAAAAACGGTTTAAATACTACTGCTTTTGTATTTATTACTATGGATAATCACGATCAAGAAAAATTAGCGTTGTTTGCTAAAGTAGTAACTCAAATGCCAGAAATTGTAGAATGCCATCGTATGAATGGCAAAATTGATTATTTACTCAAGGTTATCATTAATAATATTGATGATTATGATAAATTTTATAAAAGGCTAATTAAACAAGTTAAATTTCTTAAAGTTACATCTAATTTTGTCATAGAAAAAATTAAATATACTACTGAAATTCCTATTTCTCTTTAGGTATAATTTAGCGTTTTATGTCTTTATTTTCAGTTTTTTGTATCAAATATTATTTATGAAAACTCTTATCACATTTTTCACCCTAATTTTCACCCTTAACTGGCAAATATTTGCAGCAGAATTAGATGATGGTTTATATGCCAATCTAAACACCAACAAAGGTGATATTATTATCAAACTGAGCTTTGAAAAAACCCCGCTTACGGTAATTAACTTTGTGGGCTTAGCCTTAGGCGATAAAAAATCCAACCAAAAAGCCGGCAAGCCATTTTATGACGGGCTAAAGTTTCACCGCGTAATTGATGATTTTATGATTCAAGGCGGCGACCCTAAAGGCAATGGCTCAGGCGGTCCGGGCTACAAATTTGCTGATGAAATTACCGATTTAAAACACGATTCTGGCGGAATTTTATCTATGGCAAACTCTGGGGCTAACACCAACGGCTCGCAATTTTTTATCACTCATAGAGCCACGGCTTGGTTAGATGGCAAGCACACAGTATTTGGAAAAGTGGTAGAAGGAATGAGTGTGGTTAATGCCATTAAAAAAGACGATTTAATTAATAAAGTTACAATTATTCGTGTGGGCAAGGCGGCAAAAAACTTCAAAACTGACGAACAAGCTTTTCAAACAATGCAAAAATATATATCTGCAGATTTGAATGCAAAAGCCCAACAAACAATTGAAGATGCACTGGTTTTTATCAACAAACAATACCCTAAAGCTAAGGAAAATGAACAAGGTTATTTCATCCAAATTAACAAAATTGGCAGTGGCATAGCAGCTAAAAAATCAGACCTTATTAAAATCAAGCTAACTGTAGAAACTAAAAGCGGCAAACAACTCGTCAAAGCAGGTAGCAAACCGCTTGAAATTGAAATCGGCTCAGGTAAATCTATTCCAATTATCGGTCAAACTGCAATAGGAATGAAAGTCGGCGGCAAGCGCACAATGTTGGCTTTTTATCGGCAAATTTACGGCAATAATAAACGCGGCATACCATTAGATTCTTTAATGATTTTCAATTTAGAATTGCTCAGTATCAGCCCGCCTAAAGATGAAGTCAAAGTCAAAGTCAAAGACGGCATCAAAACCAACTAAGTTGAAAAATAAAATACTTTTTTAATGTTTTTAGCGCTTGTCAATTTTCTTTCGCAGTTTGACACTGGTTTTGATGTTCTGCATTATTTAACGCTTAGAGCCGTTTTGGCGATGTTAATGTCGTTATTAATTAGCCTTGTTTTAGGTAGTTTTTTTATCAAAAAGCTACATCAATATCAAATCTCTCAAGTGATTCGCACAGACGGTCCGCAATCACATTTAGACAAAGCCGGCACCCCAACTATGGGCGGGGTGTTGATTTTATTTTCCTTCATAATAAGCAGTATTGTTTGGGGTGATTGGCACAACACTTATCTGTGGATTATTATAGTTACTACCCTTATTTTTGGCAGTATTGGCTTTGTTGACGACTACCAGAAAATTAACAAACAATCCAGCGCTGGTGTTAGTTCCAAACAAAAATATTTGGCGCAATCCTTAGGCGCAATTTTGATTGGCGTCTGGTTAGTAAGCACAGCAAATAATCCACTTGACACCCAATTACTGATTCCATTTTTCAAAAATTGGTCAATTCCTCTTGGTATGATAGGCTTAGGCATATTGTCATATTTTGTGATTGTTGGTAGCTCTAATGCGGTAAATTTAACCGATGGATTAGACGGTTTGGCGATTATGCCGGTGATTCTTATTTCAGCTGCTTTGGCGATTTTTGCCTATATTAGTGGCAACTATAATTTTTCCAATTATCTGAATATGCCATTTATGCCCGGCACGGGCGAGATGTTTGTGGTTTGTGCGGCGTTGATTGGCAGCGGGTTGGGTTTTCTGTGGTTTAATACTTATCCAGCTGAAATATTTATGGGCGATGTTGGTTCATTAGCGCTGGGTGCTATTTTGGCGGTGATTGCCATTATCGTTCGTCAAGAAATATTGCTATTTATCATGGGCGGTGTGTTTGTGGCTGAAACGCTGTCGGTGATGATTCAGGTTGGTTATTATAGATACACTAAAAAGCGTATTTTTTTAATGGCGCCACTGCATCATCACTTTGAGAAAAAAGGCATGAGCGAGCCTAAAATTATTGTGCGTTTTTGGATGATAACTTTAATTTTAGTATTGATTGCACTAGCCTCAATCAAAATACGCTAATCATGAACATATTGAATAAATGGGATAAACGCTATTTAGCCCTTGCAAAAGAAATATCTACTTGGTCAAAAGACCCATCAACCCAAGTTGGCGCGGTAACTGTCGGCAGTAAAAAAGAAGTTTTATCTCAAGGGTTTAATGGTTTTCCTCGCGGCATTAACGATAGCGCAGAACGCTACAATGACCGCCAAACCAAATATAAATTTGTGGTTCATGCAGAAATGAACGCTATTTACAATGCCACCTATTCTGGCGCTTCATTAGATGGCGCTACACTGTATGTTTATGGCTTGCCAATTTGCAGCGAATGTGCCAAAGGCATTGTCCAAGTAGGCATTAAAAAAGTGGTGATTGAAAAATCCAAAGAACTCGACAACTGGAACGATAGCCTCAAACTCTCACAGGCTATGTTTATTGAAGCGGGTGTCGAATTAGTTATAAAAGACAAATAACAAATATGTCTGAAATATCCAAAAGACGCACTTTTGCGATTATTTCGCACCCTGATGCAGGCAAAACCACCGTTACTGAAAAGCTGCTTTTGTATGCAGGTGCAATCAAAACCGCCGGCAGTGTAAAGGCAAGAAAAGCCAACAGTCATGCAACTTCTGATTGGATGGAAATGGAGAAAGAAAGAGGTATTTCTATTACTTCGTCCGTTATGCAATTTGATTATAATAACCATGTCATCAATCTATTAGACACACCAGGGCATGAGGATTTTTCTGAGGACACTTACCGCACGCTAACCGCGGTGGATTCAGCACTGATGGTGATTGATGTTGCCAAAGGTGTGGAGCAACGCACCATTAAACTGATGGAAGTTTGTCGCCTGCGTAACACCCCTATTATTACTTTTATCAATAAACTTGACCGTGAAGGTAGAGAGCCAATCGAACTGTTAGATGAGGTCGAATCGGTGCTAAATATTGAATGCACACCCATCACTTGGCCGATTGGTATGGGCAAGGCGTTCAAAGGCGTGGTGCATTTATTAGAAAATAAAATTTACCTCTACAAATCTGCTCAAAACTCTAAAATTAGTAAAAATATAATCATTGATGGTGTCAATAACCCACAATTAGATGAAATTTTAGGTGCAGAAGTTACCGCCCAAATGCGCGAAGAAGTGGAATTGATTAGCGAGAGCACCACAAAATTTAATTTGGATGAATTTTTATCAGGCAAACAAACTCCAGTATTTTTTGGCTCTGCCATTAATAATTTTGGCATTCAAAATCTACTTAATGGTTTTATTGAATATGCACCTACACCAAAAAACAGAGAATCAGATGTGCGTAAAGTCAGCCCAAATGAGCAAAAACTCACCGGTTTTATTTTCAAAATCCAAGCCAATATGGACCCCAAACACCATGACCGCCTAGCCTTTATGCGCTTGGTGAGCGGCACTTATACCAAGGGTATGAAAATGTTGCAAGTTGCTACTGGCAAACAAATCAAAATCGCCAATGCACTTAGCTTTATGTCGCGTGAGCGCACCGCCGCACAGGTGGCTTATGCAGGTGATGTGATTGGCATTCACAATCATGGCGGCATTAGTATTGGCGACACTTTTACACAAGGTGAAAAACTAACATTTCAAGGCATTCCCAACTTTTCCCCAGAATTGTTTCGCCGTGCAGTATTAAAAGACCCGCTCAAAACTAAAGCCTTACAAAAAGGCTTAAATCAACTCTCAGAAGAAGGGGCAACCCAAGTGTTTCGACCGCTGGCGAGCAACGCGCAAATTTTAGGTGCAGTTGGAATTTTGCAATTTGATGTGGTTGCACACCGCTTAAAATATGAGTATGGGGTTGATTGCCAATTTGAAAGCATCAGCATCGCCACAGCTCGCTGGGTTAGCGGTAGTGATAAGAATATTGCACAGCTGAAAACTAAAGCAGGCAATAATCTCGCCATTGATTCAGCGGGTGTGCTGAGCTATCTTGCCCCTTCAACAATTAATTTGCAACTAACGATGCAGCGCCATCCAAATGTGGTTTTTTCTGCCACGCGCGAACATTAAACGCTAAAATTGCTGAAACTTATTTGTCTTATTTTCCGTGTATAATTATTATATTTCAGAAACTATTAAAATAAAATGTTATTAGAAATTGTGTTTGCAGCTGGCTGTTTTTGGGGCGTAGAAAAGAATTTTGAACAATTACCGGGCGTAGTTGATGTTGTCTCTGGCTATGCTGGGGGCAATTATGATAGCCCGGACTATTATCAAGTCTTAGCAAACAAAGATAATAACAGCGAAAAAATTAACTGGAATGATGAGGATGAGGATGAACAAAGCCCAGCCGAGCAGGAAAAACGCCGCAATATCGTCAATCACGCCGAATCTGTTAAAGTCATTTACGACACAAAACTGATTTCTACCGAGTTTTTAATCAAAGATTTTTGGGAATTGCACGACCCTACTCAAGTTGATGGTCAGGGCAATGACAAGGGCGATAGTTACCGCTCAGCGATTTATTGGACGAATAACGAGCAAAAACAAATCGCACTCAAAACCCGCGAGCAATATCAACAATTACTCAGTAAAAAAGGCTTGGGTAAAATCATTACCGAACTCAAACCGCTTAATGAATTTTGGCAAGCTAAGGATTATCATCAAAACTATCTTGCCAAAAACCCAAATGGTTATTGCCCAAATCACAAAACCGGGGTAAAGTTTGCCGACAAAGGCATGATTAAGGAAAAACTTGGCGAAACTTATAACCAACATTTGAATAATGTTGTGCTAAAACCCTTAGGAGGCAAAGAAATTGTGGTGATTGAAGCGGATGCTTATTGCCCCTATTGCGAGGCTTTTAGGCAAAAAGTGTTAAACCATTATCAAGGCGATATTCCTATTAGGAGTGCGTTTGCATACAATTTACAGGATTATAAAATTAAAACCCCGACCTTTGCCACGCCAACCATTTTATTTATTGAAGACGGAGTGGAAAAAGCCGGTTTTCAGGGATACTTATCACCACCGGAATTTTACAAAATATTAGGCAAATTCAAACTTGGAAAATCCAAAGCCTTTGATATTGCTTTTAATAAAGGCACTGAGGGCAGATTTTGCCAACAATATGATATTTTCAAGAACACACCCGATGGTATTTTTGTTGATAAATTATCAGGCGCGCCTTTGTTTGACACCGCCCAGCGTTTTCAATCAAAAAGCGGCTGGTTGAGTTTTTACCAAGCGATTGACGGCTCAACCATTGAAAAAGCAGACCAGCGTTTTGGCCTGAATCGCACAGAAGTCATCTCCAAAAGCACAGGCATTCACTTAGGGCATGTATTTGCAGGTCTGTCAGCTGGAAAACGGCGTTTTTGCATCAATGCCAATGTGTTAAATTTTGTAGCTAATAAACAATAACTAATGTCCGGGCAGAGAGGCAGAGAACAGAGGGCAGAAAACAGAACAAGGGCGGCGCGTTGGTAATGCGACTTCAGTCGCATCTAAACAGAGGGCAGAGAGGCAGAGAACAGAGGGCAGAACAGAGCAAGAGCAAATCTAATGGCATCCTAATCCTCAAGGTGGTAATGAATAATTATTCATAATTATTGGCGTAAATAATTAGTGTTTATGCCCTTATTTTATGTTAGGTGCTTATGCTCTTTATTGTTATTATCAGATGTAAAATAATACATAATTACCCCAATAATAACAAGAATTGATACCATTGTTAATACTATATCTAGTGACCCCATTATTGCTCCTTTGTTATTAAACTTGCCAAAATGATAAATATAATACCCACTACAGATACTCTAACAGCCATTGCTACTGCGACCTGTTCAAAAAATCCAGATAGCACCTGTAGCAATAAAAGCAACACCTATATTGCCAATATAATCAAATAGTCTTTTAGCAAATTTTTTCATATTCACTGATTATACACAATGGATTTGATGCTGGTGAATAATGGGATTTTTCTTTTTATTTGCTATAGTGCGGTGCGTGGGTAGAAAAAGCAGAGTAAAAATAATTTCATTCTGACTCTAATTATTTATGTCCGGCATGCGGATTATTACCTGATGCCATTGCCCAATGATGCACTTGGTGGTGATTGCCATACGCCATAATACCAATATAACCCAAAGCTCTAATTTTAGCCAGCTGTTTGCGCTCATCACTCGTTACGGTCAATGTAAACACCCCATTATTATTTTGCACCTGCATATCCCAGCCTGTTTCTGCCTTCATTTGCGCTGGATGCGCTGAAAACACTTGAATAAGCGATTGTAGCGCCCTATTTGTGGTCGGCGTAACCACTGCTTGAAACCCTTTTTTAATAAAACTTTGCACCACATTAACATTAAGTGCAATATCCTGCATTTGAATAAGATGCAATCGCAACGCCTCTATATTGACTTTTCCCCAATCAGTATTCGGGTCAGCCTCTAAGGCAACAATCGCCTCTTGCAAAGTCGCAAACGCATCAGTCCCTGCCTCCGTTAGCTTAGTTTTGTTAGTTGCTTGATGATTCATAGTTGCATGGTCGATATTAGCAACCACAATTGATGACATTGCCATTAAAGCAATTGCAGTTGTAATGGTAAATTGCATAATTATGTCTCGTATTTAATTAAAAAAAACTTCCACCAATCAGCCAGAAGTATCATTATTATAAAGTCTGTTATTGATAATAATTAAAAGGTTTATTTCATTTCCAAGCATTATAAATTAAAGTAGCCTGTCCTGTTATTTAGCGTTATTTCGTTGCCGTTATTTCGTTATTTTTAGGTGTTGACTTTAAGTCACTATTTTCGTATAATTATAACAGTTCAAAATAAACAGAAAGAACATTATGGAAACTATTACTAACTCTATTGATTACAAATTTAATAATTTTCTAACCAAACAATCAAATATAGAAGGCGATTATTGTAAAGTAGATAAAAAAAATAATGGTGTTTTTTTAACAAATAATTCTTTCATTATAGATGCTGTGTTGGAAAATGTACCAAATAACATCACTATTTTATCTAAAACATTTCTTGAGCCTTCATGTGGACAAGGTATATTTTTAATAAAATTGATTATAAAGGCTTATTTATATTCACCTGAAGCCTTCAATATTTCAAAATTTATTCAGGACAAACTTTATTTTGTAGATATTGACACTGAAATGATAGAGACGACAAAAATAAATATTTCTTCTTTATTTTTATACCTTTTCAACAAGAAATATAAAGGAAGTTTTAATTGTTATGCTATTGACTTTACCAAACTAGACGATATTTTTACACCCAACAAAGATAGAATAAGCAATCTTTCACAAAAAATTGATTTTGTTGTGGGTAACCCACCTTATATCACTTTATATGGTCGTAGAGATAAAAAGAAAAATGAAGAGCAGAGGATTTACTACCTCAATAACTATTTACAATTTCCATCATCACTCAAAAATGGAAAAATTAATTATGTAATGCTTTTTATCGAACGAGGGCTGTCACTTCTCAAGAAAAAAGGAACTTTGTCTTTCGTCATTGATATTTCATTTTTTGAAACCGCATATATGTACTGTAGAAAGTATATTATTGAGAATTACACAATAGAGTCTCTAATTTACAATATTAAAGGGTTTGATGGCGTTGCAAGTGGACAGATTATTCTCATAATTTCCAACAAGATGCCACAAAATAATTCAATATTTGTAGTTGATAAAGATACTAATAAAAAAGTATATATAAAGCAAGACAGATGGAATAAACCTGATGATGAATATAAATTTCGTATTTCACACTGCAACAAGTCAGATGCGATTCTTGAAAAACTGTTTAATAAAAAAGATCCTACATTAAAAAACATTTATCCAAAGAAGAATCTCAGAACATGTGTCATGCTTTTAAACATGGAAGAGCAATTCACTAGCAACAAACAATCAGAATCTGTTCAATCTTATCCATACTATCGAGGTTCTAATGGCCTGAAGTATAAATACTCAAAACTAAATTATTTAAAGATATTTAATTATGATACAGAGCTTCAAAATAAAATAAACGACACCCTTAAGGCAGAATTGACATTAAAAGGAGTTAAAAATAAAAAACGCATTGGGCTTGGTGAAACCGTTATATATGATAATCCTAAAGTATACATAAGGCAATCAGCTAAAGAATTAATAGCATCTTTTGATGAGAACCCTAGTTCTGCTAACAACAGTCTTTATGTGTTTAGTTTAAGAGATGACTCTAAAGAATCTATAGTTTTTTTAAAGTATTTATGTGGATTAATGAATTCAACGATATATTCTTTTTTTGCACAGCAAAGACGAATTATTCGTTACAATAAGGGAAAACAGCCTCAAATAAAAATATCAGATTTATATCAAATATTTATACCTCAAGACAATATATTAAAAGAAAAAATTGTGACTCTTGTTGACAATATATATAAAGATAGCATTCATGTAGAAAAATACAAAAAAGAAATTGACTTACATCTTTATTCTTATTATGGGCTACGCTCTAATGAAATTAAGACAATCAATAACTCTATAAAATCTTTTCTTCAATAGATTTTTCTGAGTCAATATTTTTGTTTTTCAATATTTTTGTTTTCTCATCAATTTTGGAAAGTTTTAACTGTGCATTTTTTAACTGCCGTTCCAGTCCTTCTTTTATTTTTTTCATAAGCAATTCTATAAATTCATTTCTTGTTCTGTATTTTGGAATTGCTGATATATTTACTTGTAGTTGATTCGTTGGCGCTCTCCTAAAAGTAGAACTTATGTCTTTTAAAAAATATGACTTAACCATTTTATGGTCAGATTCAATAAACCTTAACCCATTCTCATGTTCCTCGTAATAAACATGTATATATAAAAGATAAAATCCACCTTGTTCGATAAATTTTATAACCTTATTTGGTGTTCCAATGTCAGGGTTACTATCTATCCATGAAAGTTTAAAGGCTTTAAAATCAATCCATATTTCTTCCAGATGATTTTTAAAATAAAAGGAACATTTAGCATCCCAAGGATTCTTTGTTTTTCCTTCAGGTGCAGACTCAGCATTTAGTAAATATTTATGATTTTCTGTAGCAGTTACAAATGCTTTTTCTAACCAATCACTTATTTCAGCGCCAGCTCTAGATTTAGCGGAAATATTGAGTGTTTTATTTTTTGCAATTATGTTCACAACAACATTTGTGATTTCTTTTCTTATAAGATCTTCGTAATCTCTAATTTTCATCAAATAACTCCGAATCAAAAAAATCCATAAGAGTCAATTTGAAAGCATCAGCAATCTTTTTAATATTTTGAATTGATACATTCCTTTTGCCATGTTCTAAACTGGCAATATAAGTCCTATCAAGCCCACATTCATATGAAAATGCCTCTTGACTGTAGCCATTATGTAGTCTTAATTCTTTAACTCTTATCCCAAAACTTTGTTTAACATTCATTTGGATTATTATCTAATACTATGACTTTAGGTCAACTGACTATAAGTCACATTTGATTGGTATTATTTTTTTAAGACACATAACGAGGCTGTAGAAAAACCCAAAAAACCAACTAAGCAAATTATTGATAAAATTAGTTTTTTCATTTTGTTTTTTCTTTTTAAATAAAGTTTCAATCTTACAGATTAAAATCAACTTGTCAAATGTATTATTAGATGTTTATATAGAGTATGGTGTTTTTTTAAGAGCAGAGAAAAAGCAAAGCAAGTCAAGGGCGATGCCATTAGATTTGCTGGGGTGAATGTTGGATTTAATAATACTGCTGCGATTAAATTATTGATAAATAATTTTCCTCGCTGAGTATTTCTACATTAGAATTTTCTGCGGCTTGGATTTTTTTTGCGCCGACATTTTCGCCGATTACTAAATAATCGGTTTTGGCGCTGACGCTGGTGGCGACTTTTATGCCGATGGATTTGGCGTGTTTTTTCATCTCATCTCTTGAGCCGCTCATTTTGCCGCTGAATACTATTTTTTTGCCGAACAGTGCGTGGGTAAATTCTGCCATCTCATTTTGCAAGGGGGTTGTTTCAAGATTAAAATTGTGTTTGCTTAATAATTCAAATTCTGTGCGGATGTGATTAAGCCCATCAACAATTATTTTTGCGCTTAACTCGGCAAAACCATCAATGTCGGCAATTTGTGTTGAATTTAGTGCAAAAATAGCGGATAGTGGATATGATTTAAGCAAATTTTCACAATTACCCATGCCTAATCTTAGCATGCCAAAAGCTGCTAAAAAACGCCAATCTTCGACTTCTTCAAGGCGCGACCTTTTTAATTGATTGATTAAATTTGCACTGGTTTTATCGGCAAAATCCATTCTCATTAAATCGCTTTTATGCAATGCGTAAATTTGTGAAACTTGGCATATACCATGCTTATAAAGTTTTTCAATGGTTTTAATGCCAAAACCGTCATTGTTTGCCAATATTTTGAAGAAATATTCCATTCTGCCAATCACCTGAGCTGGGCATATTTTATGATTGGGGCAAATTAAAAAATCAGCATCCCAGTTTAATGCCGTGCCACAACTGGGGCAAGTATCGGGAATATCAACGGCTGCTGGCTTTAAAACTCGGTTGATTTTTGGAATCACCAAGCCTGAGCGGGTTAATTCAATCACACTGCCAGCGCCCAAACCTTGTGTTTTAACCAAGCCATAATGATGCCCGGTAGCGCGCATAATATTAGCGCCACTTAATGCAGTTGGCTGTAACTCTGCTACTGGGGTAATTTTGCCGGTGCGCCCGACTTGAGGGGTAACTGATAACACCTTGACTTGCGCCTTATCTTGATTTTGCTTAAAGGCAATTTGCCAACGGTGGAATTTTCGATTAGCGCCCATTTGCATTTTAAGATTTTCATTAGTAACTTCAAACACCACACCATCAACATCAAAATCAACCTGTGCTGACACCTCAGTAACGATTTGCTCAAAACCTTGCCTAAGTGAGTGAATATCGCCTGACCAGGTGGGTAATTGGGAAAAGGGGACAAATAGCGCGGCTTTTTCAGCAATTGCTTTTTGTGCGCTATTGTCTAATGTTTTTTCTTTAATTAAGCTGGCTTGAAAGTTACGCGGACACTCAAAACTATCTGCTAAGTGGGCTTTAAAATAACTTTTTTTAACCACGATTTCACCCGCGCCTTGACCACGCTCAGAATCGTTATAGACTTGTAATCCACGCGCAAATACACGGCTAATATCGCTGCCTTTTTTGCCGTCACCGCGGGTATAAAATTTAGCGCCATCATCATAGCCGGCAAAACCATCTAACTTAGGTGTGGCTTTGATTTTAATCAACTCAAGCTGCAAATCAATCTCAGCGGCGGCTTTATACAGCCGCTCTATCCACTTGTTAATTTGCTCCCATGAATAGGCTTTATCTGTAGAAAGCATGGCCTTTGGTAACAACACTTTATCTTCAGAAAACTCACTGCCTTCTGGCTCTATGGACTGCAATAACGGATGATTTGGAAGTCTTTGCTTGAGGGCGGCAAGATAAATAAAATCATACTCTTTGTCGCTAATAATAGGCTCGCCTGAGCGATAAGCAAAATTAGCTGTTTGACAAAATTGCGCTAAATCATCATCCGTTAAATCATCTGTTAAGATTTGTTGCTGAATGATTTTTTCAATAATTACTTTTGCTAATGACACTTTAAAACTGTTGGGCAATTTTGGCTAAAAATTCGTGGCTAAAGTCAATTGTTGCTTGCTCATTTTTCTCAGATAAATCGTTAAAATACACTTCGGTAATATTAGGGCCAGCTTGCTTGAGTAAAATTTGGAAAGACTTTTTAATTGCATCATCGCCAAACAATCGAGAAAAGAAACCAATATCTGCCGTTATTGCAGAATCTATATAGAAACTGCCTTCTTTTATATCTTTGTCTTCAATATTGATATCGAGTTGGTCAAACGCCCAGCCAATATAGCGCCATGTATCATATTTACTAAGTGGAATAATTAGCTTAGCATAACCATTAATGCTTTTTTCCAGACTAACTTTTATCTTGCCATCTTCTTTGGCTTTTGTTATATTTTCTTTTGCGGCTAGATGGTCACTGCCTAAGAAAGTCATTAGTCGATACAACATCTCAGTTTCTAATGCTTCATCTTTAGCGCGCGGTTGCCAAGTGGTGTTTTCACTTTGTGTGCTTTGATTTCTGGTTGCCACCTCTTCCATTGAAGTTAAGTATAAAAATACTTCAGACTGATTAGGATTATCAGTAGGCTCGATACGAACACGATACTTATCAATAATAGGTAATACATATCTAGCGGACATAATGTCTTTTAACATCGAGCGAATCATACCTAAAGATTGACCGGGAATATCGGGGCGGTTTTCTAGGAAATCGGTTTCCATAAAGCCAGTTTTTTTATTAGATTTTTTAATCACAAAACCATTAGACTTTAAAAAAATTCTGGTTAAACCCCATACTACTTCTGGCTTTTTATCGACCAATAACCAACGATAATTAGCTGATTTTTTAACCTGAATATTTGTCGGTGTGCGTAGAATGCCAGATGCTTCTTTGGTGGGCTTATCTTTTTTAGAAAAAGTAATGGTGTCTTCTTGAATGCCCGAGACATATTCACTCAGCTGAAACGAATTTTCAGAGTTAGGTTTGGTTAAATCAGGTGGCACCTCTAAGGAGCTGAGGGTTTTATTAGAATAATATTGAATATCCTTTTTACCCAAATCTGTTGTTGTTTTTTTCTCATCGTCACCAAATAAACTACAACTGCCTAAAGACAAGGCTAGAAAAATAATTGATAATTTGTTTAACATTTTTATATAACTCCTAATGATAATAACTCTTGTTCTAATATGTTTTGCGCCTCAAATGATAATTTGGTTAGCGGCAGGCGAATACCACTGTCACATAGTCCCATTCTATGCAATGCCCATTTAACGGGAATTGGACTGGACTCGATAAATAAATGTTGGTGTAAGCCGCGTAATTTCCCATCGATTAGCTGTGCTAAGTTATGATTACTATCCATAGCAGCATTATAAGCATCTGCAACTAATTTAGGGGCAATATTCGCACTAACTGAAATACCGCCATGACCGCCCATTAAAATAAACTCAACCGCAGTTGCATCATCGCCACTATATAATAAGAAATCATCGGGGCAATTATCAATCAATGCTTTAGCGCCATGCAAATCACCAGTTGCATCTTTAATGCCAATAATATTCTCAATTGCAGATAGGCGCACAGCCGTTTCTGCTGATAAATCTACCGCTGTTCGACTAGGCACATTATATAGAATTTGATCAATATCCACCGCTTCAGCAATAGTTTTATAATGCCAATAGAGGCCTTCTTGAGTAGGTTTATTGTAATAAGGTGTTACTAATAAACAAGCATCAGCGCCAATATCCTTTGCTGCTTGAGTAAGTTCAATTGCCTCAGTAGTTGAGTTAGCCCCTGTGCCGGCAATAATCGGAATACGGGCTTTGGAAAATTGCACGGTTTTTTGCATTACCTCAATATGTTGTTGTTGATTTAGAGTTGCGGATTCACCTGTAGTCCCCATTGAAACAATCGCGCGCGTGCCAGAGTCGATGTGAAATTCAAGCAACGATTCAAGGGTGTCAAAATCCAGCGAACCGTCTGCAAACATCGGTGTAATCAAGGCTACCATAGAGCCGGTTAAAGGGTGGTTAATTTGCATTTATTCAAAGTGTAAAATTATTGTGGTAATTATACCTCAATCCAAAAGTTACAAATCATAACCTCTTTCATCATGTGATATTAAATCTAAGCCTTGTTGCTCTTCTTCTGCACTGACTCTAAGACCAGTAACCATAGCAACTACTTTAAGAATTATATAAGTTGCCACAGCAGTATAAACAAAGGTTGCTACCACCCCTATTATTTGAATGCCAACTTGCGATGATATACTCATACCTTCTGCCAAACCTTGTCCACTAAACAATCCAAGCTCACTTGAGGCAAATACACCTGCCATTATTGTGCCTAAAATACCGCCAACACCATGCACCGGGAATACATCTAATGAATCATCAATTTTCAACTTTTGTTTAATGATAATCACCGCATTAAAACAAACTACACCTGCCAAAATACCAATAACCAATGCACCCGCCGGACCTACAAAACCAGAAGCAGGAGTGATAGTGCCTAAGCCTGCAACCATACCAGTAACTGTGCCAAGTGCAGTTGGTTTACCAAACTTTATCCACTCGTAAAACATCCAAGTCATCGCACCTGCTACTGCAGAAATATGGGTAACCAACATTGCCATTGCCGCATCACCATTTGCCGCTAACGCAGAACCGCCATTAAAGCCAAACCAGCCAACCCATAGCATCGCCGCACCGGTAATAGTCATAGTCATATTATGTGGCGGCATTGGTTTTGTTGGAAAACCATTACGAGGACCTAATACCATAGCCGCTACCAAAGCACCAACACCAGCGGTAATATGCACCACCGTGCCGCCAGCAAAATCAAGCAGTCCCATCTCAGCTAACCAACCGCCACCCCATACCCAGTGAGTAACAGGCGCATAAACTACGATTATCCAAATAGCACTAAATAATAACACTGCTGAAAACTTCATACGCTCAGCAAAACCACCAATAATCAATGCTGGGGTAATAATCGCAAAAGTCATTTGAAACAAAACAAACAAACTCTCAGGAATATCGCCACTTAATGAGTCCTGAGTAACACCTGAAAGCATAAATTTTGACAAACCGCCAAAGTAGGCGTTGCCCTCAGCAAAGGCAATACTATACCCAGCAACTAACCACAACACAGAGACAATGCCAGCAATAGCAAAACACTGCATCAATATAGATAAAATATTCTTAGCACGAACTAAGCCGCCATAAAATAACGCCAACCCCGGCAGTGTCATAAACAAAACTAATACAGTTGAGGTCAGAATCCACGAAGTATTTGCGCCGTTCAAGTCCGCGGCAAAAGCGCCAATCGGTATTGATGCCAATAATGTTAATAATAATTTTTTCATTTTTTATTCCTAAAGTGCATCTTGATCGATTTCGCCTGTTCTAATACGAATGACTTTTTCTAAATTAGTAACAAAAATTTTGCCATCACCTACTTTGCCAGAATTAGCAACGCCCATAATGGCATCAATAACATCTGTTAAATTAGCGGCTGGAATTGCAACCTCAAGTTTAATTTTAGGCAAAAAATCAATACGATATTCCGAACCGCGATACATTTCTGTGTGTCCTTTTTGACGACCAAAGCCTTTTACCTCAGTTACGGTAATACCTGATACCCCGGTTTCTGACAAGGCTTCTCTCACATCATCTAATTGATGCGGCCTGAGAATTGCGGTTACAAACTTCATATTTTCTCCTTTGATAATTACAAGTTTTATTAATTTACGAAGCGCCCTGATGAGCAACTGCGGTTTATTATAGTAAAAAAAAATTTAAAAATCAATCCTACTTTTTAAGCAAATCTTTGCGTTTGTGTTGTGTGTTTTTAAGCGCCTGATATTGTCGCCAGATATTAATATTAGACTGATGACCACTGAGCAAAACCTCTGGCACCGCTTGCCCGTCAATCGTTTCTGGGCGTGTATAATGCGGATAATCCAGCACACCATGTGCAAATGAATCATTTAAAGAATCTTGATTGCCTAATACCTTAGGTATTTGCCGACTCACTGTATCAATCAACACCATAGCGGCAAGCTCGCCGCCACTAATCACATAATCACCAATCGAAATTTCACTATCAATATCGCGTTCAATAACGCGCTCATCCACCCCTTTATAACGCCCACATAACAGGGTAATTGACTCTAATTCAGACAACTGTTTGGCTAAATTATGGGTTAATTTTTGACCCTGTGGCGATAAATAAATAAGCTTAGTTTGAGGGCGAATTTGTTTGATTTTGTTAATGCAATCACGAACAGGCTGCACCTGCATCACCATACCTGCCCCGCCACCATAAGGGCTATCATCAATGTTTTTACGCTTATTATTGCTAAATTCTCGTAGCTGCCAAGTGTTAATCTCAAGCAAAGATTTTTTAATCCCGCGTGCAATTACCCCCTCGTTTTTAATCGCGGAAAACATATCGGGGAAAATAGTTATTACATCAAAAACCATAACTATTATTTTTTTAACGCCATGTGATGACTTGTTTGAGTAAAAAAACGCTTTTACAAATAACGAATAGCTGCTACTACAAATCCGCCTACTATGAGTGTAGTGGAAAATGACCACTTCATAAAACCATCTATTCGATTGATGACAATATCAAAACGCCTATCTACTTGCTCAAAACGCCTATCTACTTGCTCAAAACGCCTATCTACTTGCTCAAAGCGTTTGTCCATATCTTTGCGTAAACTAATCATCTCACCACGCAAATCTTGCTCCATATGCTCAATATGATTGGTTTGTGCTTTAAGCACTAAGATCATCATTTCATTTGAAGTTGTGGTCTGTCCTGAGATGATTTTTTGCATGGCTTTGTTTGATTCTTTATCAAGCCAATCTTCAAAAATTTTATTGTCAAACATAATGCTTTTAATGCAAAAAAAATACTATTTTACCTTAACTTAACAAAGTTAAGCCTTGAAAAATCAAATAAAAGTTGCAATATTCACTATTTTTTAAAAAAAACTCATGTGGAAAATAAGTAGCAATATCAGGGCTAATATTAAAACAATCTTGCTTGTAATTTAGCGGTTAATTGTTGTAGTTCTGTTGCATCTACGCTTAATAAGTCTAATTTATCTGTGGCTTTTTGATATAACGAAATATAGGCAATTTTTGCCTCATCTAAGCCTAATATGGCGGGGTAAGTTGGTTTGTTTTTGTCGGCATCGGCGTGTTGTTTTTTACCTAACACATTTTCAGGCGTTAATACATCTAAAACATCGTCTTGGATTTGATAGGCTAAGCCAATGTCTTTTGAAAAACCCTCAAGCACATTTATATCATCAGCATTGCAGTTAGACACTAAGGCACCAAGTTTTACCGAGCAACTGAGTAATGCCCCGGTTTTCTTACGGTGCATATTTTCTAAGGTGGCAATGTCGATGCTTTTTGAGACCATAGCAAGGTCAATCGACTGCCCTTGTGCCATTTCAAAAGCCGCATGGGTTAGTGTTTGTAACAAGCTAATACGCATTTGTGCTGATAAATGCTCATCAAAGGTTAATGCCCTAAATGCTAAAGTTTGCAATCCATCGCCTGCTAAAATAGCCTGAGCCTCATCAAAACGCTTATGACAAGTAGGCTGGTTATGGCGAATATCATCGTCATCCATAGCTGGAAGATCATCATGTATCAAAGAATAAGCATGAATCAGCTCAACCGCGCAAGCACTAGAATCTACTAAGCTCAAATCAGTGTAAAAAGTATTAGCTACTGAGTAGCTTAGAATTGGTCTAAAACGCTTGCCGCCGGACAAAACGCTGTAACGCATAGCCTCGGTCAAACTGCCGTGATTCAATAAATATTCGTCCAAATATTGATTGGATCGTTGGATATACGCCTGAAAACTCATAGATTATAAAACATCTAAGGGCTTTTGATTTTGATAGCCGTCATCTGCACTCAATAGTGCAATTTTTTGCTCCGCCTTGCTTAACGCACTTTGACATTGCCGAGTCAATTCAACACCTTGCTCAAAATATTTAAGCGAATCCTCTAAGCTTAAATCCCCAGATTCCATAGTTTTGACAATGCTTTCTAATTCTATCAAACCTTTGTTAAAATCAAATTTTTTGTTCATATTTACCATCCTTTATTCAATATTTTAACACTGCTTATGCTTGCCTCTGTGCCTTAGTCCAAAAATCAGCTGTGCTTTGAAGTTCTGGATTAATGCTTTGTGAGCGTAATAATAAAAAATCATAAGCCATTCTAAACTTTGGGTTTTTTAACAATTCCTTAACTTGCTTAGGATTATGGTGTTTTTTTTCTAATTTAGATTGCATTATCCAAACATCTCTAACCCTTGTGCTAATCCACTTTGGCATTGATACTTGTTTAATTTGTTCGATAATAACAGCCTCAGAGGCTTCTGTCATTGCTAAATAATGTGATTTTTGTTGCTGCCTAATCTCAGCAAAACGCTGGTTTTGCGCCTGCCATAAAAATACTGCAAATAAAAAAATTGGGGTAACCGGTTTATTTTGCTTGATGCGCGCTGCCGTATTGAGTAATGCCGCTTTAATAAAGTCATTTTTATGAGTTTGTTTGAATAAATGCTTCAACAAACCATATTGTTCAAGTTGTTCATACACAGCAAATGAATATTCATTATGGAATAGCTTAATACACTCTTCATACAAGCGTGCTGGCGAAATATGGCTAAGCAAGGAAGCCTGTGCTAAGATAGCGGTTTTAATTTCATCGCTTAGTTTGGCGTTTAATTTTTCTTGAAAACGAACCGCCCTAATCATACGCACAGGGTCTTGTTCAAAACGCTCAGTAGCATCGCCAATTATATGAATTTGTCTGTTGCTAATATCTTTTAATCCGCCAACATAATCAATTACTTCAAATTTATAAATATCATAATACAAGGCATTAATATTAAAATCTCGCCGCCATACATCGTCTTCAAGGCTGCCATAACAGTTATCACGCACAATTACACCGTTTTTAGTGGTCTGCACCTTGCCACAACGGAAGGTGGCAACTTCAACAAAATCATGCGCACTAAACATCACATGTAGCAAGCGAAAACGCCGTCCAATCAAGCGCGAGCGTTTGAAAAGTTTGCGCAGCTGCTCAGGTTTAGCACTGGTGGCAATATCAAAATCTTTGGGTTTAAGACCAAGCAGCAAATCACGCACACAGCCGCCAACTAAATAAACCTCAAAACCTGCTTTATGAATGGTTTCAACCACTTTAATGGCATTTTTATCCAACAGTTTTTTATCAAACTTAATGCTTTGACGCACAGCTTTCATAGGCAATTATAGATGTTGTAAATTGACAACAGGCTTAGGTGTCCAGCCAGCTTGCTGATGTTCAGCCACAATCGTGGTATAAATACCGCCACGCACATTGAACACTGCTTTAAGGCGCATAAAACGCGGATGGGTAGCTGCTGCTAAATCTTGTAGAATTTGATTGGTTACCGCCTCATGAAAAACGCCTTTATCACGAAATGACCAAATATACATTTTGAGTGATTTAAGCTCAATACAGCTTTTATCGGCAATATATTCTAAATGCAGGGTGGCAAAATCTGGCTGAGATGTTTTTGGACATAAACAGCTAAATTCTGGCAAATCCATGCTAATGACATAATCGCGATTAGTATTAGGGTTATCAAAAACTTCTATGATTTTGCTAGGCTTGCTTGGCATTATCTTTGTCCCTTGCTAAAGATTAGAGCGTTATTTTACTGCTAAATAGAGTAAAAATCTTAGTCAATTTGCCATGTTGATAGCTATAGAAAATAAAAATCAATAGCCCTATCAAAATATGCACCCACCATAGGCCAATAACTGGCGATAAACTCCCATTTTCAAGACTAGATTTGGCAATCAACAAAACATTATTATACAAAATAAACACAACTACGCCAATCAAAACACCTAAATTTTTACCGCCCCTGGGAGAAGTTTTGCCTAATAGAATTGCTAAAACGGATAAAATTAAAATACTGAATGGCTGGGAAAAACGCCACTGCAACTCCGCTGTTTCGTCCAAACCATCTGCGCCGAATAACTCTAAGGTGCTACGCCCTTCTACTTTGCTGTAATGCACAATAGATTGTTGTTGTTCGCCATCAATAATTTGTAAATCGTATGAGTCAAAATCTAACACTCTTTTGTTATTTTCGCTTGGAAAACCATGATAACGCCTGCCATCTTTAAGGTGCAAATACACACTATTGCTAATCGGGTCGGTGTATTTTTGTGCTTGTTTGGCTAAGGTGATAATTGGCTTACCATTAATCAAAGCATAGATAAAAACGGCTTGCATTTCTTGTTGGCCTGCTTGTTTGCCGTCCTTAACTGCTGAGCTGTAGAAAACAATATCACCACCCTTAAAAGTTTGAAATTCACCTTGCTTAATAAGTGAAAATTCTGAGGAATTTTCAGTGCGCTGCATAATGATGCTTTTTTGTTCTTTAGACCAAGGCACAACAACGGTAGTTAAAAACAGAGCAAGCACAACAACAAATATCACGATTGGCTGAATAAATAGCACAAAATGTTTATCACCAACGCCGATAGAATTCATCACAATCGCCTCAGATTCTTTATACAACTTAGCAAACGCTAAAATAATCGCCAAAAACAAAGACAAGGATAAAATCAGTGGCATATCTTTAATAATCTTCAAGCTAATCAAGGGTAATAAATCAACTACCGGGATGCCTTCTCGCAGGCTTTCTTTAACCACTAACACCAATTGATTGCCAAATAACACTAATCCAATCACCAAAAAAACAGCGAGTAGCAGTATTGATACCTTGCGCATTAAGTATTTAGCAAGAGTAGTATTGACAGGATTTAAGCAAACTTTTAGTTGCTTAAAGATAGATTTTGATTGCATGGTCTAAGTATAAACCAAAGTGTTAAAGGCCCCTTTATTTCTTTTGTGACATTGAGGCAAAAAATTCATCATTAGTTTTGCTCAGTTTTAAACGGTCAATTAAAAATTCTGCCGCTTCAACGGTATCCATAGGATGCAAGATTTTACGCAAAATCCACATTTTTTGTAATTCTTTCTCATTAGTAATTAACTCCTCACGACGGGTTCCAGAAGCGTTAATGTTAATTGCTGGGAAAATACGCTTTTCACTAAGTCGGCGCTCAAGATGCAGTTCCATATTGCCAGTGCCTTTAAATTCTTGATAAATTACTTCATCCATTTTCGAGCCAGTGTCCACCAAAGCGGTGGCAATGATAGTAACACTACCGCCATTTTCGATATTTCTAGCCGCACCAAAGAAACGCTTTGGGCGTTGCAAAGCATTAGCATCTACACCGCCTGTTAATACTTTACCAGAGGAGGGGGCAACCGTATTATAAGCACGGGCAAGACGGGTGATTGAATCTAGTAAAATCACCACATCTCTGCCTTGTTCTGCGCGTCTTTTGGCTTTTTGAATTACTATTTCGGCGACCTGAACATGGCGTTTTGCGGGCTCGTCAAAAGTGCTGGCAACTACCTCACCACGCACTGTGCGCTCCATTTCAGTAACTTCCTCAGGGCGCTCGTCAATCAGCAATACAATTAGCTCGCATTCTGGGTGATTGCACGAGATAGACGCGGCAATATTTTGCATAATCATGGTTTTACCCGCTTTAGGTGATGCAACCAAAAGCCCTCTTTGTCCTTTACCAAAAGGTGCTACCAGATCAATCACTCTGGCGGTAATATCCTCAGTGCCACCATTGCCAATCTCTAATTTAATACGCTGATTCGGATGTAGCGGCGTTAATGAAGCAAAGGGAATTCTGTTTCTAACATGGTCTGGGTCTTCGCCATTCACATCTGAAACCTTAATCAAAGCAAAATATTTTTCGCCTTTTTTAGGGGCGCGAATCTTGCCAGTAACCAAATCACCAGTGGATAAATTAAAACGCCTAATTTGATTTGGAGAAACATAAATATCATCTGGGCCAGATACATACGAATCATCCGCAGAGCGTAAAAACCCGTATCCCTCTTGCAATATATCTAACACCCCATCACCTAAAACCTCCTCATTACTATAGGCTTTGTTTTTTAATATTGCAAAAATAAGGGTTTGTTTTTTAGCGCGTGAGATATTTTCTATGCCTAAAGATTGTGCTAATTCTAATAATTCAGTAGGTGTAGAGCGTTTAAGTTCGGATAATTTCATCAGGTTTCCAATGGATAAAAGAAAGTGTCAGTAAAAATAACCGACACGGGTTTGTTATAAGGTCTTTGTGTAACTATGTAAATCCCTAAATATTGACATCAATAAAAGTGCTAAGCTCCGCTTTTGTTAGCGCCCCCATTTTGCTTGCTTCAACTGTGCCGGCTTTAAACAATAACATGGTTGGAATACCACGGATGCCGTATTTAGGAGAGATTTGCTGATTTTCGTCAATATTTATTTTAGCAATGGTGATTTTCCCATCATATTCATCAGCAATTTCATCTAACACTGGCGCTAAAGCCTTGCAAGGAGCGCACCATGGCGCCCAAAAATCAACTAAAACTACTCCTGGGGCATTGACCACATCTGCTGTAAAGGAGGCATCTGTTACTACTTTAATTTTATCATTCATAATTTTGTGTAATATTAATTGGAAAATGGGGTGATTTATAAGTCAGCAGAACTGCTGTGTTTTGGTATTATATAGTTTATTTAATCAATATGTAATTATTTTTATAATTTTTCTTCTAACATTTGTTTTACAGCTTTCTGTTGCTTCTGGGTTAAGGGCTGGCGTTTATTATTGCTTACAAAAAAAATATTTTCAACTCGCTCTCCTAAAGTTGTAATTCTAGCGTTTACTAAAGCAATACTAAGATGATGAAAAATATAAGCAATACTTGACAATAAGCCCTGTTTATCAATCATATTAATTTCTATTTCAGTTAGATTCCATTTTTTATTATAGGCAAAAACAATGCTTATTTTATGCTTAAAATGCCTATGAGTAAACTTATTGCTGGTTTCTTTTGTGCGCAGATTAATTTTGCTAATTCCATCTTCTATTAGTTGATTGATATTAACTTGCTGCAAAATATCATCTTGCAAAACACTGATAGTATTATACGCTTTTTGATTTTTACTGGTTAAGATTTTGGCATCAACAATATCCAAACCGAGTTTTTCAATAATACTTACTAACTTGAAAAACAACCCTTTTGAATCATTGGCATATACAAAAATATCCACCACATTATGCTCGGATAAGCGTGAACATACACTAATTTTTTTATCGATTGATTTTATCACTAACGATAAATGCCACACTATATCATCAATTCCATAATGCAAAAAATAATCTTTTGGCAGTGTTGTTAAGATTTTTTCAGTTTGTTTAGGGGCATAACCTTGCTTAATAAGCTCAAGCAAAATCGTTTGTCTAATTTGCTCAATTTCTTGGGTTTTATCCAAAAGCTCAACATTGCTGCCAAGCAATAAATGCGCTTTAGTCTTGTAAAATAATTTTTTCAACAAGGAATCCTTCCAATCATTCCACAAATCATCTCTGGTAGCGCGGATATCTGCTACCGTTAGTAAATATAGCATCTGTAAAAACTCAATCGAGCCCACTTTTTTAGCAAATTTGTCAATAACCTCAAAATCTTCTAAATCTTGCTTTTGTGCGGTTTGCGACATTAACAAATGCTGCGCAACTATTTTAGATACTAATCTAACATCATCTGCTTGAAGTTGATGATGACGGCAAAAGTCTTGCGCATCTTTAGCGCCTAACTCAGCATGATTACCACCTCGACCCTTGGCAATATCGTGAAATAGCCCGGCTAACAATAATAACTCGGGTTTTTTAATGGTTTTGGCGATATTGCTACATAAATCAAACTCATTAGAAAAATCATCCACAAAAAACCGCCTTAGATTACGAATCACAAACAAGCTATGCTGGTCAACCGTATAAGCATGAAATAAATCATATTGCATAAGCCCCATAATTTTCCCAAATATTGGAATATAACGCTCTAATATGCCATAACGATTCATCAGTTTCAAAGCCTTATTAACGCCTTGTTTTTGCTGTAATAATTTAATAAAAAGACGATTATTTTGGCGTTTTTTATGATAACTTGCATCAATCATTTCAATATCAAACTGCATTTGCCGCAGGGTGCCTACATTGATACCACGCACATAATTATGTTTGGCAATCAACAAGAAAATTTCAATAAAAGCAGCTGGATAGCTTTTAAAAACGCCATCATTAGTGGCTTTAATATAACCATGATTAATCACAAAACGCTCATTTAGGTTTTGTGTAAGCAACACACGCTTTTCCAACAATTGCAGTAAAATATCATTCAAACGAGACACCTTAGTCGCGGTTTGATAATAATCTTTCATCAACTGTTCAACCGCCATCACATTCGTATCAACATAACCCAACATAGCAGCAAGCTGTTGTTGATACTGAAACGCAATTTTGTCTTCTCTACGCTTGCTAATAATATGCAAGGCAAAACGCAACTTCCACAAAAATAATTGGCTATTTTTCAGCAAATCATACTCGTTTTCACTAAGATAGGATTTATCGACCAAATCCGCCAAACTATTCACATCAAAATACCATTTAGCCACCCAAGCAACAGTTTGAATATCTCGCAATCCGCCTGGACTTTCTTTGAGATTAGGCTCTAAACTATAAGCAGTATCAGCACGACTAACATGGCGATTATGCTGCTCTTTTTGTCTCTCTAGCAAAAACGATTGAGATGACCAATTACTGCTCTTAATCATCGATTTCATATTCAAAAACAATGTATTTTTACCCATCAATAAACGCGATTCTAACAAGTTAGTAACCACACTCAAATCTTTAATTTCCACCTCACAATCGTTCATATCTCGAACGGCATGCCCCACTTCCAAGCCAATATCCCACAAAAATGTTAAAAAATTAGTAATGTTTTGCTGATAGGCATTATGCGCAGCATCAGGAATTAGTATTAGCAAATCAATATCAGAATAAAGATGCAGCTCGCCTCTGCCATAACCACCAACCGCCACCAAACAAAGCTCATCATCCATCGCAAAATCCCGCCAAGCCTGTGTTAATAAATCATCAATACACTTACTACGCCTAAACACCAAGTTTTCAACCTGTTCAGGCGCTTGCAAAAATCCTTGTTGCAGAGAATTTTGTAAGGATTGATAGTTGTCTTTAAATTTATCTAATTGCATTGTTTAAAAATATTGGGAAAATAACAAAGTTATTTGGCTAAATTTAGCCAGCGAAATGGATGAACGATTTACATACTTATTAGGATAAGCGCACGGAAAACCCGGTCCTTTTTTTTAAAAATAAATTATTTATAATTATATCTCGTTTATTTTATTATGAATATATATTTAAACTATAGATAAATATTTTGCCAATACTTTATAAGTGTTTTCTGTTTTATACGCATAACTCATTCTACGCATCAATTCACGTATTTGCAGTAACACAGGTTTATTTTCTGCTATCATATTCATCAAAATTAAACCATGTAATTAACTTTTTTACTTTTTATCTTAAAACAGATAAAATTTGACTGTTTTTTACCAGATTTGTTTTTAATATCGCATTATAATGAAATATGTCCTTATAATAATAGTTAGGTGTTACTTATGTTTAAATTTTTTAAAAAACTACAAAGAAGAGAAAACTTTAAATTAATCGCTTCTTGTAGTCAAATGGCTAGAAGATTACAAAGTTTACATGAAAGTAGTAAAGCCTTCTATGTTGGTGATGATGAATCACTTCAATTATTTGAATCCATGACAGTAATTCTTAAAGACCTCAATGAATTGGAATTATGGTTGGAGCATAACGAAGTATTAGTAATAGAAGAATCAAAAGAACTTCTAAATTTACATTGGAAATTGACCAATATGGTTAAACAAATGGAAGAAGGAAGAAAAGAAGGTGAAAGATTAGCTAAGGAAAGATTAGGCTTGTAATTTACTAATGAAAAAGGAACTTGCAAAAATCGAGAGTTTTCTGAAGGAGCCTGAGAACGAATGGCGCTGGCATGCTACACAAGTCATAGCAGAAGTACCTTCAGGATATCTGGCAACTTATGGCGCTATCGCCGATGCAGTAAATAAACGGCACGGTTTAGGCATCATAGGAAGAAATGTAGGTTGGCTACGAAAAAAACTGTATGAAAAATTCACTCATTACACTGAAGTTCCACTGCATCGTATCGCTAAGGATGGAGATGTCGGCTCATTACATGACTCAAGTGAAACGAAACTACGCAATGACCATTTAAGATCAAAAGAAGGGTCATTAGAGAACCCCAAATGGTGGTGTCCATAAAAAATGCGCTAACAATCGCATGCAGTCTGGCGCAACAAAACTGCGTAGCTGATGTGGGCGTTATCTTTGCAAAATAAATATTCCCAAAAAGCAAAAATGTTTCCCAATAAAAAACAATGGCAGTCATGGTCTTTACCAAGTAAGTTGACAGCAATAGGCACATATGTAGGAATAATTGGGGTAGTTTTATCAACTTTATTCTTTATAATTACATCTAACTTGGGATCAAAAATAATCATCACAATCCCCCCACTTCCCGGCGACTCTGGCTGGCTTCTTTTGGGTGATTTTGATCCCAAACAAAATCACTATACAAGAGGACCTTTATATAAAATAATTCATTCAAATTATGCTGACAAATCACTTCTACCAAGGAAAGGTGAACACATAGAAACCACAGCAAAACGAAATTTGATCATTGCAGATTACGAAAACTCCGGTACAACAAAATTATTCCAACCTCCTTGGCAAGAAGGTATTTTAGATGATGATGATTATACAGGAGTTAAAATTTTGAAATCATCTAGACTGGAAGTCCGAGATGTTAGCTTGGGGCATTACCCAGGAATGCCCTATGTTGTCTGGGTGCGCATTGGTCATATTCCATAGTGAAAAAAGATAACAAATCGTTCGAGAGGGACCAAAAACGCAACTAGTTTATTTATTTCTAATTTATTACTGACCCTAATTTATTATGTTTTAGTATAGGGGAAAAAGAAAATGACAAAAAAATCAACACATCAACAAATCAACAAATTATCCAATTATCCAATTATCCAAGCCCCAATGGCTGGTGGGGTAATTAGCCCTAATTTTGTATCTCAAATCTCAAACTTTGGAATGTTGGGAAGTATACCAAGTGGATATTTGTCTCTTGAGCAACTGGAGAATTTTATAATTGAAGTTAAAGCAAAAACACCAAACCCTTTTCAAGTAAATATATTTGTTGATTACCAGCAACATCATCAACCCAATATACAAAAACCTAAAGAGTTAATTGAAATAGAAAAAAAACTGGGCATTTATAATTCAGATTTCTTTGACATTCCTTCAGTAACTAAAGTTAATGAAATATTAGAATTAATACTAAAGCATAAAATCAAAATAATTAGCACGACTTTTGGTCGTTTACAACAGCAGGATATTCAAAAGTTAAAGAATAATGATGTTTTTATTATGAATACAGTTAATTGTGTCAAAGAGGCAGAGATAGCTATATTTGAGCAAAAGACAGATTCTGTTATTTTCCAAAGTATAGAGGCAGGAGGGCATAAAGGAGGCTTCTTGGACGGGCCGTATAGTGACTCTACTTCAATAATAAAATTAAAAGAGCAATGCCCGGATGTATTTTTTGTTAAATCGGGTGGAATTGTAAATAAAACTGACATACAAGAAGCACTAAGTCAGGGGTATGATAGCGTCCAAATAGGAACTGGGTTTCTGATGACAGTAGAGAGCATGGCTACAGAGTTATACAAGAATATATTATTAGAAGTGAAGAATAGCGATCAGACAATTATTACTGATAGCATTACTGGTAAAAAAGCGAGAGGGGTTAGAAATAAATTGTCCACATTAAAAATAGAAAATAAATTACCCTACCCCCTGTTACACTATGCAACCAAAAATATTAGAGATTTTGCGAAGCAAAGAGGAGCAAGAGAATACCAGTCTTTTTGGGCAGGAACAAGTGCAGCAAAAATTGAATCTGTCCCAAGTTTGCAAGATTATATGGTTTCTTTAATATGAAAGAATAATTTACTAATTATTTGGTATTAGGAAAGGCGACTTCAGGGGCAGAGAGGCAGAAAACAGAGAGGCAGAAAACAGATGACAGAAGGCAGAACAGAGCAAACCTAATAGCACCCCAATCATCAATGTGTAAGTGGCAAAAATCGCCTTTCCAGATAGTATTTTCTTTTGGTAATGCGACTTCAGTCGCATCTATACTTGCATTTATATGACTAAAATCTCCTTTTCTGCTGATGAGGCAATTGAAATCGCCTTTCCAGATACCTAATGTATCTGTGGTTAGTTAAAAAGCAGAGCAAGCTGATTTTTGCCACTGTTGCTTTTAGGATTGTGGTGCCATAGATG
Organism: Gammaproteobacteria bacterium; assembly: GCA_965217125.1. Classification (GTDB taxonomy): domain Bacteria; phylum Pseudomonadota; class Gammaproteobacteria; order PS1; family Pseudothioglobaceae; genus JAAOIF01. The sequence goes on from OZ244244.1 coordinate 603,010, forward strand.
CGACTGAAGTCGCATTACCAACAACACAAACAAAGCTAATGAACAGAGAGCAGAGGGCAGAACAGAGTAATTATTTTTGCTCTGCTTTTTCTGCCCCCACCAACAAATCTAATTACGCCCCAATCCTCAATGCGACAGTGGCAAAAATCGCCGTTCAGGCGATAGGGCGAAGCCCGATTTTGATAAACTCTTAGGGGTGGGGGCTTGGGGGAGGGCGTCGGGATCTCGAGTTGAGGCACACTCTGGCACGCCCTCCCCCAAACAAACGATATAATGTAAAAGATACACAAACAGTTCTAATAGCACCGCTCTTTCTCTGCTCTCTGTTTAGATGCGACTGAAGTCGCATTACCAACTGCACAAACAAACCTAATAGCACCGCTCTTGACTTGCTCTGCTCTCTGTTTAGATGCGACTGAAGTCGCATTACCAACTGCACAAACAAACCTAATAGCACCGCTTTTGCTCTGTTCTGTTCTCTGTTTTCTGCCTTCTGCCTTCTGCCTTCTGCCCCTCTGCCTCTCTGCCTCTCTGCCTCCTATCTTGTTAGGACTCGTAAAAAATAGCGATTTTATCTTGCCAAGCTAGTTTTTTTTGCATAAGTTGTTGGCTCTCAATGGTGGTTAATTTGCTTTGTTCTAATAATATTTTACCCATAACCCATACATAATTAACTGCTGATTTATTGATGCTATAAACCAATTGAGAAATAATGTTATGTTCAATGTTATGCTCAATATTTGAAAAATCAATGGCAATTACATCTGCTGATTTTCCAATTTCTAATGAGCCAATTTCCTGCTCTAAACCCAGTGCAATTGCACCATTGATGGTTGCCATTTGCAGTGATTCATAGGCGTTAATTTTACTGGCATCAGCGCTGCTTACTTTAGCCAACAAATTAGCGCTTAGCATTTCTGAGAACATATCCAAATCATTGTTTGATGCACAACCATCAGTGCCTAATGCGATATTAACACCGCGGGCTTGCAAATCCACAATCGGGCAACAGCCGCTGGCTAATTTCATATTAGATTGCGGGCAATGGGCAATATTGATATTAAATTCTTCACATAGGGCAATCTCATCTTTGCTTAATTGTGTCATATGCACGGCTAATAATTTTTCAGATAATATGCCTAATTTCTTTAAACGCGACAATGGACGCAGCTTATATGCTTTTATCGAATCTGTTATTTCTTGTTTTGTCTCATGGATGTGCATATGGATAGGTAATTGCAATTGTTTGGCTAATTTTGCAACTTTTATTAGGGTTTTATCATCGTTGGTATAAGGCGCATGCGGCGCTAAACTAAAGCTCAAACCATGCTGTTTATAATCATTACAGACCTGCAAACCCTTGTCAATATACATATTACTATCACTTGCCCAATTACTTGGAAACTGCATAATCACAATACCAAGCTGCGCACGAATGCCGATTTCTATAGCCACCTCAGCGGTTGCATTTGGATAAAAATACATATCGTTAAAACAAGTTGTTCCGCTTTGAATCATTTCTGCCATAGACAACTCAGAACCTGTTTTAACAAATTCATAATCAACAAACTCAGATTCAGCAGGAAAAATATAATCATTGAGCCAAGTATGCAATGGCAAATCATCCGCAAAGCCTTTTAACAAAGACATCGGCGTGTGAGCATGAGCGTTGATTAAGCCCGGCATTAAACAATGATTTGTTAGCTGATAATGTTGTTCTGTTTGATATAATTGACTGACTTCATCCTGCGCAATAATATCAATAATTAGCCCCTTATCAATAATTAGCGCATGATTTTTTAGCAACTCAGCCCGCTCGCTACGCATAGGCAAAATAGCATCTGCACAGATAATTGTATCAATTTTCATAAATATTTATTTTTACTGCCTATTGTTGCATTGATGTTGATTTGTTACGCCGAAATTATACTTTGAGAGGGCGCTGCTAAGTCAAAAAATAATAAAAAATTTGCTTTGCTTTGGAGACTTCTATACTCATCTAATACCCTGCCTTTAAACTGGCTTTAATAAATTTGTCTAAATTACCGTCCAAAACATCCCCAGTATTGGTGCTTTCTACTCCTGTTCTTAAATCTTTGATGCGCGATTGGTCAAGGACATAGGAGCGGATTTGCTGGCCCCAGCCAATATCGGATTTTGTGCCTTCTAAGGTTTGTTTTTCTTTGTTGCGTTTTTGCATTTCTAACTCATACAATTTTGCTTTGAGTTGCTTCATTGCTTGGTCTTTGTTAGCGTGTTGGCTGCGTCCATCTTGGCATTGTGCTATGGTAGTGGTCGGCAGGTGGGTGATGCGCACTGCTGAGTCAGTTTTATTTACATGTTGCCCGCCCGCGCCGCTAGCACGATAAGTGTCAATGCGAATATCTGCTGGGTTAATCTCGATTTTAATGTCATCATCAACCTCAGCAGAAACAAACACTGAACAAAACGAAGTATGGCGTTTGCCATTAGCATTAAAAGGGGATTTTCGCACCAAACGATGAATACCAATTTCACTACGCAACCAGCCGTAAGCGTAATCACCTTGAAAATGAATGGTGGCTGACTTTATGCCTGCTACTTCGCCTGCTGAGGCTTCCATTAGTTTGATGTTAAAATTGTGTTTCTCACCCCAGCGCAAATACATACGCAACACCATTTCCGCCCAGTCTTGCGCCTCAGTGCCACCTGAGCCTGATTGAATATCTAAATAGGCAGAATTAGCATCTAACTCGCCACTAAACATACGCTGAAATTCTAATTTTTCAATAGCAGAGCTGACAATATTCAAATCGCCTATAACACTATTAACTGTGTTTTTATCCTCTTCAGATTGTGCCATATCCAACAGCTCTTTAGCATCTGTTAAAATAGTGTTTGCCTCAATAAAAGTTTGACAAATAAGTTGCAATTTTGATTTTTCTTGCCCTAATGATTGTGCTTGTTCAGGATTAGACCATATATCCGGATTTTCCATTTCTAACAAAATCTCTTCTAAACGCTCTTGTTTTTCTGCTAAATTAAGATGCGCAGATAAAATAGCTGTGCGTTGTATTAAATCATCAATTTTTTGGTAGGTAGGCGATAGTTCCATAAATAGGTATTTTACTGCCTAACAGGCCTAAAAAACCTACAAACAGGGTTGCAAAAAAGTAGAATTACTTTCTAAGATTTAAGCGAGCAATTAAATCTGAGTAAGCAGTTATATCACTGCCTTTAAGGTAAGTTAATAATTTTTTACGCTGAGAAACCAAACGCAAAAGCCCGCGTCTGGAGTGATGGTCTTTTTTATGGGTTTTAAAATGCTCAGTTAAGTGCTTAATGCGAGCGGTTAATAGAGCGACTTGCACATTTGTTGAGCCGGTATCCTCAGAGGTGTTTTGGAAATCTTTAATAATTGCTTGTGTATCAATTGACATAATAAGTATAAATAATAAAATTTAAAAAAGGGCTAATTATACGCTAATTATTTTTAGATTAGGGAATATTTTGATAGAAAGATGGCGCGCCCTTAGGTCTGGTTTTGAAGCGTTTATGAATCCACAAATATTGCTCTGGCACTTTTAAGATTTGCTGTTGCAATATTTGATTAGTTCTACTGGCATTTTCCACAGCATTATCACTTGGATAATCATTTAAAGGAGGCTCAAAATTCATATTATAACCCTTAGAGTTTCTAATGAAAAAATAAGGGATAACTGTGGTATTTGGCGTTTTGGCTAAGCGTGCGGTGGCAGTAACAGTGATAGTTTGAATGTTGAAAAATGGCGCAAAAACACCGCTTTTTTCGCCTAAGTCTTGGTCTGGCGCATACCAAATAACTAAGCCACTTTTAATAGCCTTAATTATACCGCGTATATCTTTGGTTTTTATCATAACTGCGCCATTATCAACAAAACTTTTGCACATTATTTTGTTAAATAGCTGGTTATTTTGTGGGCGGTAAATATTGGCAATTTTGTGTTTTAACAGCAATGCCCTAGAACTTAACATTAGCGGCGTAAAATGCGCAGTAAGCAAAATAACCCTTTGTTTTTTTTCCAGTGCAGCAGTTAGATAATGCTCATTATGGACAGTAATTAATTGCTGTATTTTGTTACTTTTTGCAAAGTAGGCATTAGCGGTTTCAAACACTGAGATGCCGATAGCCTCAAAGTGCTGTTTGACTAAATCTTGCACTTCAGCCAGACTTTTTTCAGGAAAACAGTTAGAAATATTAATAAAAGCGATTTTTCTAAATCGAGAAAGCAAAGGGTAAAGCGCCCGCCCGATAGCAATGCCGATAAACACCTGCGCGGCAAAAGGTAATTTTGCACCTAACTTCATACAAGCAATCAAAATCCAGGTTGGGATAAATTTAGGATGATAAAAATTTTGTTTTTTCATTAAAATGTATTTTTTATGCCTTATATTAGTCAAAATTTTATTAACGAGCTGCCTAATCAAATTGATATTGTTGATTTGATTGCTAAACGCTTGTCACTCAAAAAAACAGGTAGCGACTATCGTGCTCCTTGCCCTTTTCATGGCGGTAAAAATCGCAACCTTGCTGTTAATAGCCACAAGCAATTTTATCATTGTTTTAAGTGCGGTGAGAGCGGCGGGGCAATTAGTTTTATACAAAAATTTGATAATTTAAGTTTTGTTGAAGCGATTGAAACCATTGCCAATGAGTTTGGATTAAAGATTGAATATGATGCTAACACCAAGCCGATTGACCCAAGGTTAGAGCGTTATCGTGATTTGATGCAAACAGTTAGTGAGTTCTACATTGGGCAATTTAGCAGTTCGCCAGCAAGACAAAAAGCTGTAGATTATGCTAAAAATAGAGATATTAGCACTGAGATTGCCGAGCGTTTTGAGATTGGTTTTGCGCCTCCAAGTAATGATGATTTATTGCTTAATTTTCAGAAAAATCAGCAAAATACGGCTGATTTAAAAGTATTAGGGCTATTAAAAACAGGAGAATATGGCGATTATGATTTTTTCCGTGATCGTTTAATGTTTCCAATCCATAATACTAAAGGCAAGGTGATTGCCTTTGGTGGCAGGGCATTTGACAATAAAGCCAAAGCCAAATATTTGAATTCCTCAGAAAGTCCAATATTCTCCAAATCAAAAGAGCTTTACGGGCTTTATCAGGCGCGTAAATATTCGCGTTCAATGGATTATATATTAGTGGTCGAAGGCTATATGGATGTAGTTGCACTGCATCAAGGCGGCATTACCCGCACTGTAGCAACACTCGGCACAGCAACCACAGCACAACATTTACAAATACTTGCGCGCACCAGCAATAACATTATTTTTTGTTTTGATGGCGATGATGCCGGTCTGGCAGCTGCTTGGAAGGCATTGCAAATTGCATTGCCAATAATAACAGCTGGATTGGTGATTAAATTTCTATTTTTGCCCGATGGCGAAGACCCAGACACATTGCTCAAAAAAGAATCAAACAAAGCCTTCAAGCGGCGTATTGAAAAAGCCCATACCTTGTCTAAATTTTTATTTGAACATGTTAAATCTGAGGTTGAGTTTGACACAATTGAAGGCAAAACCTGGTTTTTAGAAAAAGTCTTAGCGTTAATTGCCGAAGTTAATTATAAAATCTATCAACAACAATTAATTCAAGGCGCGGCACAAGCAGTAGGGCAAAATATTGATAAAGTCAGTGCCATTTTTGCACAACAAGCCATCCAATCAAAACAAACCCATTTTGATGCGCCGATAATGGATGAGCTGCCACCAACGCCAGATTTTTCAGATTTCCCGCAGGATTACCACACCACACCCACTGTTCAAAATAATGCAATAAAGGTGCTGATGTCAAAGATGATTAGTCTGTTATTAAATTATCCAACATTGGCTAACGGCAAAGTCGAGAGCAGAGTTAAAAACATTGAAAACTCAAAAGTGCTATTAGAATTAGTGCATTCAGCACAAATAGACGAAGACATTTCCCAGCAAGATTTAATCAAACCTTTTAGTGTTAAACCCACAGTTTATAGCCGCCTACAACAACTTTGCACATTGCAACTACGGCTAAGCGAGACACAGGCAAAAGAGGAATTCATAGCAGCACTTAATGCCGCAGAAAAACACCAAGAAAACGCTAAAATTACAGCCTCAATTACCAGCGCAAGCAGCGCTGAAGAGCAACAAAGAATAATGGAAGGCATTAAGAAGGGCAAAATTTAGTAGTTAAATCAATTTGTTTTTTAAGTTTTTATCTTTGATAATTTATACATTTTTTAAATCTAGATTTTTGCTAAAAAATCTGATTCATTTAGAATTGGTGTTTTTTTTTGCTTGTTGTATTTGCCTAATTTCATCAATTGATAAATCTTCTTGTAAATTATTTTCTACCAGTCTTTTATAAAATTTTAATTCTTGTTTTTGTGTTGTAATTGCTTGCATAATTTTATTTATTGTTAAAAATTTGTAAGGTCATTGTAGCAGTTTTTGATTATTAGAATTAACTTTTTAAACAGTTCTCAATAACACCACTCTTTCCCTGCTTTTTCTACCCCCATAAACAAATCTAATTACACCCCAATCCTCAATGCGACAGTGGCAAAAATCGCCGTCCAGGCGATAGGGCGAAGCCCGATTTTGATAAACTATATAGGGTGGGGTCTTAGGGGAGGGCCTTCGGGATCTCGAGTTGAGGCACACTCTACCCAGCCCTCCCCTAAACAGACGATATGGCACAAAAAACACACAAACAGTTCTAATAGCACCGCTCTTGCTCTGTTCTGTCCTCTGTCCTCTGTTTTCTGCCTCTCTGCCCAAAGCAAATAAAAAAATTTAGCAAAATTATCTATGCCAAAAGAAGCATTAAAAGCTTATAATATTAATCATTTGACCATAGGCTGATTGATGTAATGCCTAAAGCGGCGCATGCCGCTGCATTTTCAAGCGAGGCGTAATTATGAAAGAATGTTTATTTTGTAGTATTATTGCTGGGAATATTCCAGCAGATAAAATTTATGAAGATGATGATGTGCTGGCATTTAATGATATTGGTGCACAAGCGCCGCATCATTTTTTGCTTATTCCTAAAAAACACATATCCACACTTAATGACACCAACAATAGCGATGCAGCCTTGCTGGGCAAATTGAGCCTAACTGCAAGCAAAATTGCCAAGCAACTTGGCTTTGCTGAAACAGGGTATCGTGTGGTGATGAATTGCAATGAGCAGGGCGGTCAAAGTGTTTATCATATCCATTTGCATTGTTTGGGCGGGCGCGATTTATCTTGGCCGCCGGGTTAAAATTTTGCATAAATTTGACTTTTTTTTGAGATTTAATTTTAATGGCAAATAATCAATTTTTAGATAGGCATATCGGACCTACTCAAGCAGATATTAATACTATGTTAAGCAGTATTGGCTGCACTTGCATAGATGAGATAATTGCCAAAACAGTGCCAGAAAGTATTTTATTTGGCAATCGGATGGCGCTTAGTGAAGGCCTCAGTGAAAACGACACGCTAAACTTAGCAAAAACATTGGCAAGCAAAAATAAATTGTTTAGCAACTTTATTGGTCAGGGCTATTATGGCGCGTTAATGCCTGCGGTAATTCAGCGTAACATTTTGGAAAATCCGGGCTGGTACACGGCTTACACCCCATATCAGGCAGAAATATCTCAGGGGCGTTTAGAGATGCTGCTTAATTTCCAGCAAATGATTATCGACTTGACGGGTATGGATATTGCCAATGCTTCTTTGTTGGATGAACCAACGGCTTGTGCTGAGGCTATGATGATGGCAAAGCGTGCTAATAAGAAAAATAAATCGATGGTTTTTTTAGTAGATAGCAATACCCATCCACAAACTTTGAGCGTTTTACAAACCAGAGCTAAACCATTAGGCATTGAACTGCTGATTACAGACCTTCAACAACATAATTTTAGCGATTGCTTTGCCTGCTTGCTGCAATCACCCGGCACAAATGGTGAGCTTCGTGATTTGAGTAATGATATTGCTCGGGCGAAGGACAAGGGTATATTAACGATTGTTGCCTGTGATTTGTTGGCATTAACCCTCATTAAAACCCCAGCTGAGATGGGCGCGGATATTGCTGTTGGCAGCTCACAGCGTTTTGGTGTGCCGATGGGTTTTGGCGGACCGCATGCGGCGTTTTTGGCGAGCCGTGAGCAATTTAAACGGATAATTCCTGGGCGTATTATTGGCATGTCTAAAGATGTGCTTGGCAACCCGGCGATGCGTATGGCATTGCAAACGCGTGAGCAGCATATTAGGCGTGATAAAGCCACCAGCAATATTTGCACCGCACAGGTTTTATTGGCGGTATTAGCAGCGGCATACGCGGTTTATCACGGCGCCGAAGGCCTGCGAAAAATTGCCAGCACAGTGCATAAAAAAGCCAGTAATTTGGCTGGTAGTTTAAGCAATGCTGGTTTTAAATTGCTGAGTGATCAATTTTTTGATACCATTAGCATTTACACAAATGATGCACAATCTTTGTTTATAAAAGCACAAAATGCGGGCATCAATATCCGTTTGTTAAATAATAAACAGCTCAGTATCGCGGTTGATGAAACCACGAGTGATGCGGATTTAGCGGCTTTATTATCAGTCTTTTCAATTAAGCAATTGATTCAAACGCACAGCAATCTAAACACAAATATGCTACGCACTTCAATGTATTTAACTCATCAGGTGTTTAACAATTATCATTGTGAAAATGAAATGATGCGTTATTTAAAACGCTTAGAAAATAAAGATATTGCATTAAATCATTCAATGATTGCACTGGGCTCTTGCACCATGAAACTGAATGCGGCGGTGCAAATGTATTCGATTACTTTGCCGGGTTTTTGTGCAATGCACCCATACGCACCGCTTGATCAAGCACAAGGTTACCAGCAATTATTCAAAGATTTAGAGCATGCTTTGGCAGAGATAAGCGGTTATGATGCGGTGTCTTTGCAGCCTAATGCTGGCTCACAAGGTGAGTTTGCCGGGCTTTTGGCAATTCGCGCTTATCATCATTCTCGTGCAGAGGCGCATCGACATATTTGCCTAATTCCGGCTTCGGCACATGGCACTAATCCTGCTAGTTGTGTGATGGCAGGTATGAAAGTGGTGATTGTAAAATGTGATGAATCTGGTAATATTGATATTGAGGATTTGCAGGCTATGGCTGATAAACACAGCGAACACTTATCAGCAATTATGATAACTTATCCATCGACCCATGGCGTGTTTGAAACTGAGATTAGGCGTGTGTGTGATATTATTCATAGTTATGGTGCACAAGTATATTTGGATGGTGCTAATCTAAATGCGATGGTGGGCATTACCCGCATGGGTGAATTTGGCGCAGATGTTTCACATATCAATTTACACAAAACTTTTGCCATTCCGCATGGAGGCGGCGGCCCTGGAATGGGGCCGATTGGGGTCAAAGCACATTTAGCAGAATTTTTACCCGGCAATCCGTTGGAAATGGATTCAAATGCTGTATCGGCGGCGATGTATGGCTCTGCTTCGATACTGCCCATCTCTTGGTCGTATATTAAATTGCTGGGCAAAGGCGGTATGCAATATGCCAGCGAAGTGGCAATTATCAGTGCTAATTATATTGCCAATCAATTAAAAAATCATTTTCCAATTCTATATTATGGCGATCATGGTTTTGTTGCGCATGAATGTATTATTGATATTCGACCACTAAAAAACCTCAGTGGCATTAGTGAAGAAGATATTGCCAAGCGACTGATGGATTACGGTTTTCATTCGCCAACTATGTCATTTCCGGTGGCAGGTACTTTGATGATTGAGCCGACTGAAAGTGAATCTAAGGCTGAGATTGAGCGTTTTATTAGGGCTATGCTGAGCATTTATAATGAGATTCAAAAGGTTATTTCCGGTGAATGGGATGCTGAGAATAATCCGCTTAAAAATGCGCCACATACCGCACTTGAAATGGCGGGCGACTGGGCATATCCTTATTCAAGAGTAGAGGCGTTGTATCCAGTTGAGTCATTACAACATAATAAATATTTCCCTCCTGTTAAACGCATTGATAATGCACATGGCGACCGTAATTTATTTTGCGTATGTCCTGAGATTGAAAGCTTTAAATAACTGTTATACTGCTAATTATGAAAAAGTCTATTTTTTTACTATTATTAGGCATATTGCTCGGTTGGTTTGCTAAGGGTCAGTTTGGCAATCAATTTAATGATATGTTAGCGCAAATTAGTGTGCCTATTGTTGAAAAAAATGCGGTTAAACAACCTCCTAAAGTGCAAACAGCGGCACTAAATCAAGCAAAAAACCCAATACAATCTAATAATATTGAGGATATTTATAGCCCTGAACGGTTAATGAAAAATGCTAAAAATGCCATTGCAGGCGCACAATACCAGCAGGCATTAATCCATATTGAAAATTTATTGATACAGGTGCAAGAGCGCTATCGACAGCAAGATGTTGAAAAAATGTTTGTTGATACGCTGACACTTTATATGCAACAATTGGGCGACAATAATCCCGAGCAAAAAATTATTTTTTTAAACAGAGCGGCTGATATTCTGCCAAATCAATTGCAATTTCGTTATCTATTAGCCAAGCTGTTTTTAGCTATTGAGGATTATCAACAGGTGCAATACCAACTGAGTTTTTTAGCACATAATATTAACTGGAAAGTGCAGTTTGACAAGTTGCAAGCGCAGCTAAATTATGCGCGTATTTTTCAACAAGGCGGAGTTGAAATACCCTTGATTAAACTGAGCAATGCTTGGCATATTGAAGTGATGATAAACGGTGTTGTTGGGCGCTTTATTGTTGATACGGGTGCAAGCATTACCACAATAAGCTCAAGCCTAATTGCAGCTAATTATCCGCGTTCTGGCGCGCTAAACCTGAGCACGGCCAATGGTAAATTAAAATCTTTTAAGGTTAAAGTTGAGCTTGTAGTAGGCAATTTTACTAAAAATCCATTTCCTGTAGCAGTGGTAGCAAAGGCAAAATTACCTGATGGCATTGATGGCTTATTAGGGCTTGATTGGTTAGGCGGTTTTAATTTTGTGATTGATAAAAAGAATTCAATTTTACGACTAACGCCAATTGTTAAATAACTACTTACTGATGATAAGTTGAATTAAAATACGCGTTAATTTTTCAGTTTTTTAAACTCTATTAATGAAACAAATTGGCATTGAACAACAAAGCGTAGCAGAGTTTAGCGAACGCGCTTATCTTGATTATTCAATGTATGTGATTCTTGATCGTGCATTGCCGTTTGTGGGCGATGGCCTCAAGCCGGTGCAAAGACGCATCATTTATGCGATGAGTGAATTAGGGCTTAAATCCACCGCTAAATTCAAAAAATCAGCCCGTACTGTGGGCGATGTATTAGGCAAGTTTCATCCACATGGCGATAGTGCTTGTTATGAGGCGATGGTGCTAATGGCACAGCCCTTTTCTTACCGTTATCCGTTTATTGATGGGCAAGGTAATTGGGGTGCGGCTGACGACCCTAAGTCATTTGCAGCAATGCGTTATACTGAGTCCAAACTCTCGCGTTATGCGGATTTATTGCTTGGGGAAATCAACCAAGGCACGGTAAATTGGGCGGATAATTTTGATGGCTCGTTGCAAGAGCCTAAAAACTTACCAGCACAAGTGCCAAATTTATTACTCAATGGAACTTCTGGTATTGCTGTTGGCATGGCTACCGATGTGCCGCCACATAATTTAGGCGAAGTGGTGCGTGCTTGTATTCAATTATTGGAAAAACCATCAACAGATTTAGCGCAAATTATGCAATTATTGCCAGCCCCAGATTACCCAACTTATGCCAATATTGTGTCTTCGGCAACAGATTTAAAACAAATTTATGAAACTGGACACGGCTCGGTAAAAATGCGTGCTACTTATGAAAAAGATGGCAATAATATTGTCATTAAAACCCTACCTTTTCAAACTTCTGGCTCTAAAGTCATTGCCCAAATTGCCGCACAAATGCGTGCCAAAAAACTCCCATTAGTGGAAGATATTCGTGATGAATCTGATCATCAAAACCCAACTCGCATTGTCATTGTGCCGCGTTCTAATCGCGTGGATGTTGATGGCTTAATGTTGCATTTATTTGCCACCACCGATATTGAAAAAAGTTATCGGGTTAATATGAATGTGATTGGGCTTGATGGTAAGCCACAAGTTAAACCGTTAATACCAATGCTAAAAGAATGGCTGTTATATCGCACACAAGTAGTAACTAATCGCCTGAGCCATCGTTTGGATAAAATCCTATCTCGCCTACATATTTTACAAGGCCTGCTGATTGCTTTTTTAAATATAGATGAAGTGATTGCCATTATTCGCTCAGAAGATAAACCAAAGCCAGTGTTAATATCGCGTTTTAAGTTGAGTGAGATACAAGCAGAAGCCATTTTAGAGCTCAAATTGCGCCATCTTGCCAAGTTAGAAGAGGTGAAAATTGATGCTGAACAACAACAATTAGCCGCTGAAAAGGAAAAATTAGAATTGTTGTTGTCCAGTGAGACACGACTTAAAACCTACATTAAAAAAGAACTCAAAACTATCCTTAAAGACTTTGCTGATGCGCGCCGTTGTAAAATTATCACCAATGTCAATTCAGCGCAAGCCTTTAGCGAAGACGACTTAATGCCAACCGAAAATGTAACCATTGTGCTGAGTGATAAAGGCTGGGTGCGTAGCGCCAAAGGTCATGATATTGACCCCGCTATGCTCAATTATAAATCGGGCGATAGTTATCGTAGCAGTATTCAAGGTCGTAGCAATAAATCGGTGATATTCATCGATTCAACTGGTCGTTCTTACACACTTTCCGCCAATTCATTGCCAAGTGCCAGAGGTCAAGGCGAGCCACTAACTGGCAGGCTTAGTCCGCCAACCGGCGCTGAATTTGTTGATATGTTGATGGCTACTGATAACGCACAAAAAATCTTATTATCATCCGATGCAGGCTATGGTTTTGTCTCTACAGTTGGCGATTTATTATCAAAACAGAAAGCCGGCAAACATACTTTATCATTGCCAATGGATGCAAAAGTTATGCGAATTGTCAAAGTCGATAAACCAGATTCTCAGTTTGTCGCAGTTGTTACTAATCGAGGGCGTTTATTGATATTTGCAGTTGCTGAATTGCCAGTATTATCAAAAGGAAAAGGCAATAAACTGATTCAAATCCCCAGCAAAGATATTAAATCAAGACACGAATTTGTAGTCGGCATTTGCGTGCTTTTAGCCTCTCAAAAACTCAAAGTTTATGCCGGCAAACGCCATTTAAGCATCAAGTTTGAAGATTTAAGCAACTACATCAGCAACCGCGCCAAACGAGGCAATTTGCTACCCAAAGGCTATCAAAATGTTGCAACTATTGAAGCAGTTGATTAAACTTTTAATTATGCCATCAGCTGCTTTTGTCAAACACAAATTTATACTTTTATAAATAATTATAATCACTTAAAAACAACATAATAAACCATGAAAAACCCACTCATAATCTACCAAACTGAAGATGGCAAAATCAAAATACAAACCCATTTTGAAAATCAAACGGTGTGGCTAAATCAGGCTCAAATAGGCAGGCTTTTTCAAAAATCTAAAGCAACCATTAGTGAGCATATTAAAAATATATTTAAAGAAGGTGAGTTGGAGGAGAAAGTGGTTGTTCGGGATTTCCGAACAACCACTCAACACGGTGCTATAGAGGGATTTACGCAGTCTAAAAATGTCAGATATTATAATCTTGATGTGGTGATTTCAGTTGGTTATCGGGTCAAATCGCAACAAGGGGTGCATTTTAGAAAATGGGCAACTGCACTTATCAAAGAGTATCTGATAAAAGGCTTTACGATGAATGATGAGCAGCTGAAAGAAGCGGGTGGTGGTAATTATTTTGATGAACTTTTGGCGCGTATTCGTGATATTCGTTCTAGTGAAAAAGTGTTTTGGCGTAAGGTTTTAGATGTGTATGCGACCAGTATTGACTATGATGCTAAAACCCCGCAATCTGTGGCAGTATTTAAAACTATCCAAAACAAAATGCACTGGGCAGCTTACGGTGAAACGGCGGCACAGACTGTTTATAGTCGGGTAGATTCATCAAAAGAGCATATTGGTTTGACTAATTTTAAGGGTGAAATACCCACAAAAAAAGAGGTTGAAATTGCTAAAAATTATCTTGCAAAAGATGAATTAGACATATTAAACCGTATGGTTAGTGCGTTTTTGGAAATTGCAGAAATTCAAGCACTCGACCGAACGCCGATGTATATGGCTGATTGGGTTAAGCAATTAGACGGTTTTTTGAAAATGACCAATAAGAATATTTTGCAACATTCTGGCGTAATAAGCCATCAAAAAGCGATAAAAAAAGCACATCAAGAATACGATATTTATAAAGAAAAAATAAAAAATAGAATAACGCAAGTTGAAAAAGATTTTATTAAACAAATTGAAGCAAATGCTAAAAGGCTAAAAAATACCTAATGCAAGCGGTTTGATGAGTTTATTTTTGAATTTGAGAAAAAAGCAAATACAGCAATGTATGATAATAATGGTAAAATATTCAAAATTTAGGAACGGCAAAAGTTTGTTATAAGCATTATCCTCAAGAATACAATAAATAAAAGAATGAATATAGATGATACTTATGAAAAATTTACAAAAAACCTTTACAAGGGTCCGCTTAAAATATTTAGAAAAGAGCCACTTAAGTTGTTACTAAATTTAAACCCATAGACGAATAGCCCTCAAGCAAACTATGTTAAGTTATTTAATCAGTTTTGTATTTTTAATGCTAAGCATCCCTATGATTGCAGGCGAGGGTTGGTTTGGCGTGCCTTTATGGGTGATTTTTTCTTTGTTGTCGATTTGTTTATATGTCCTTAGTTTATATTTTATTATTGATAAAAAATGGCATCAACTGAAGTAATTTTTCAAAATACTGGGGATATTTTCTTTATTGTTTTGTATCTATTTTCGCTTATTGCTATTGGTTTTTATGGCAAAAGCAAGCGCGATAAAAACTCCTTAAATGATTTTTATCTGGGAAGGGGTTTTGGCTTTTTCTTATTGTTTTTAACTTTTTATGCAACTCAATATAGTGGCAATACTATTATTGGATTTACTGGCAAAGCCTACCGTGAAGGCTGGTTTGGCTTAAATCTTGTTGCGCTTATGGTTGCTGTTATTGGTGGCTTATTGCTGTATGCCCCTAAACTATATCAACGCAGCCAAAATAGGAATTATGTTACCTTGAGTGATTATATTGATGATCGCTATGCACATAAATGGCTACATTATTTAATCATTGCAGTTTGTGTATTTGTCTTAGGAAATTATGTTTTGAGTAATTTAAAAGCGGTAGGATATATTGTCAATACACTATCTAATGGGTATATTAGTAATGCTTTGGGTATTTTTTCCTTAGCGGCTATTATCCTAATTTATGAGAGTTTAGGCGGCATACGCTCGGTTGTTTTAACTGATGCTTTGCAAGGTATTCTACTGCTTATCACCATTCAAATTATCTTTTTTATGGTGCTGTATTATTATGTCTTATCGCCAGAAGTTAGTAATTTTTCATTATCGGCCATCAGTGCTACCACACTGCCTGATGGCAATGCGCAAATAAAATGGATAAGCACTATTATGCTGGTCTTTTTTAGTGTTGCACTTTATCCTCAGGCGGTGCAAAGAGTGCTAATGGCAAAAAGTGAAAACGCTTTAAAAAAATCATTAAAATTTATGGCAATTGCCCCGCTATTTACCACTCTACCTTTGGTTTTCATTGCCATTATTGCCAGTGCAGTATTGCCTAATTTAGACCAACAATCTAGTGAGAATGTGCTGCTGTTAATGTTGATTGAGATTAATCACTTCCCGTGGATGCATTGGGTAATTGTTTTATTTTTCTCAGCGGCATTAGCGGCCATTATGTCAACCATTGATTCAAGCAATCTGGCGCTTAATGCAATTATAATAAAAAATGTCTATTTAAAAATCAATCCAAAGGCGCAAAACACCCATATTATGCGTATGGTAAAAATCATATCACTTAGTATGCTGATGTTGTTATCTTATTTAGCAGTTAGCATCGACAGCTCTATTTGGACTATTTTAAAAATAAAATTAGAAGTATTGGCGCAGTTATTTCCAGCATTCACCTTAGGTTTATGGCTGCCAAAACTTCGCGCACAATCGGTGTTTTACGGATTGATAGTTGGTTTGACGCTAATTTTCTATCTGCTATTATTTGCCGACACAGCTAAGCCATTAAATATTCATGCAGGGCTGTGGGGATTGTTTGCTAATGTTATTACCATTTGGATTAATCAATTACGCCAACAAACTGTTGATTAAGCTATAATTAGTGTTTTAACAGGAGAAAACTATGGCAAATGAAGGCTACCACGAAGCACAAGAAGATTTAACTCAAGAAACCAAAGATATGCACAAAGCTATTGTATCTTTGATGGAAGAATTAGAAGCAATTGATTGGTATAATCAGCGTGTTGATGCATGTCAAAACGCAGAATTATCCGCAATTTTGGCACATAACCGCGATGAAGAAAAAGAACACGCAGCGATGGTATTAGAGTGGATTAGGCGGCAAGACCAAGCGTTTGACAAAGAATTGCGAGATTATTTATTTACTGATAAACCTATTGCCCACTGATTGATAAAAAATATGAAAAAACACTATGATATGATTGCTATCGGTGCGGGCAGTGGTGGGTTGTCTGTGGTTGAACGAGCGGCAGAATATGGCAAAAAATGTTTAGTTATTGAGGCAAAAACTATTGGTGGCACTTGTGTAAATGCTGGTTGTGTACCTAAAAAAATAATGTGGTTTGCTGCCAATGCTGCCGCCCAGATTAACAGCGCTCAAGGTTTTGGTTTTGATGTTGAAATGCGTGGTTTTTCGTGGAAAAAACTCAAACAGGGGCGAGACAACTACATTAACGGCATTGTTAATTGGTATGGCGGCTATCTTGAGAAATTAGGCATTGATTATATTTATGGCTTTGGTAAATTAGTCGATAAAAATACTGTGTCGGTGAATGACAAAAGCTACACCGCAAAACACATTGTGCTGGCACCGGGCGGCGAGCCTTTTGTGCCGGCACTTGAAGGCGCTGAATTTGGCATTAGCTCCGATGGTTTTTTTGAACTAGAAGAATTACCTAAAAAAGTTGCGGTGATTGGTGGCGGCTATATTGGGGTGGAGCTTGCTGGCGTTTTGAATAGTTTGGGCGCAAAGGTGGAAATATTTTGTCGAAGCGCTTTATTACGAGGTTTTGATGAGACCATTCAAAATACCTTAGAAAAAGATTATCGTGCTTTTGGTATTAAAATTCATCACCATATTCACATTGAAAAATTGCTCAAAAATAAAACCATTAAAAGCAATAAAGGAGATTTTAAGGGCTTTGATAGCATTATTTGGGCAGTTGGCAGAAATCCAATAACCGGTGATTTGGGCTTACAAAATGCCGGCGTTGAATCTGACCAACACGGTTTTATCCCCACTGATAAATACCAAGCCACCAATGTAGATAATATTTTTGCACTGGGTGATGCAACAGGTCGAGCACCACTCACCCCAGTTGCTATTGCTGCTGGCAGGCGTTTAGCAGACCGTTTGTATAATAATATGACCCACAGACATCTTGATTATAATAATATTGCTACGGTGATTTTTTCGCACCCGCCGATTGGCACGATCGGGCTTAGCGAAGCGCAAGCTAATGAAAAATTTGATAAAGTCAAAATCTATAAATCAGAATTTACCCCAATGGCAGATGCTTTGCTCAATCATAAAACCACCACAGCATTAAAATTAGTTTGCGCGGGCGCGGACGAAAAAGTAGTAGGCTGCCATATTATCGGGCATGGGGCTGATGAAATGTTGCAGGGTTTTGCTGTGGCAATTAAAATGGGCGCTAACAAAAAACAATTTGATGATACTGTGGCAATTCACCCTACCAGCGCTGAGGAATTAGTAACAATGCGTTAAAATTTTCGCGGATGCTTTTTGCGCCATAATCGTGGCTCGAGCGGAGGTTGCACATAGCCCCAAAATCCTAACTTGTTTTTTCTTGCGATTGCCTCTTGTCTCTTGTATTCATTGCCATAAGCCCACGCCATCCCTTGCTCTACCATATATTTGCCGATATTAACATCGCCCTTGTAAACACGCACTAAAACTCGCTTATAATAATCAACACCGAGCGGCTTAATGGTTAATTTTCCGGGTAAATCTTTAAGTATTTGCTTTAAATAATATTTAGACAGCTTACCGCAATCAATAATTTTATCGGCTGTTTTTTGGCAAAGTTGCCTTATCTCAGGCGTATCAATGCCTTTAATACGCATCTGCATACTGATGCTATCACCATCAACAATATAGAGCGTTTTTTCACTCTCTAAGCTAAAATTGCTCGGGATTGCTAAGGCTTGCATACTTAATGATGCGAATAAAATAAATAATTTCATCTATGGCGATAGTAGCGGTAAAATTAGTTAATTTTAACGCATTTTTTATTCGTGATTTTAGACAAAATACAATTTGACCAAAATGGCTTAATACCCGCCATCGCACAAGATTTTGACAGTGGCGAAGTGCTGATGTTTGCTTGGATGAACAGAGAATCTTTGCAGCTCACTATTGAGAAAAAACAAGCAGTTTATTATTCACGCTCACGCCAAAAACTCTGGTTTAAAGGCGAAGAATCGGGGCATACACAGATAGTAAAAGACATTTATACCGATTGCGATAATGATGTTATTTTATTAAAAGTAGCACAAACCGGTGGGATTGCTTGCCATACAGGCAGAAAATCTTGCTTTTTTCAAAAAATAGTTGATAATACTTGGGAAAAAGTTGCCAAGATTGTCAAACACCCTAAACAAATTTATGGATGAAATTTTAACAAAATTAGAACAAATTTTAGAAATCAGAAAATCTGCCAAGCCAGATATTTCCTATGTCTCTTCTTTATACGCCAAAGGCTTGGATGAAATTCTAAAAAAAATTGCCGAAGAATCCGCCGAAGTGATTATGGCAGCCAAAGATGGCGAAAAGCAGAAAATCATCTATGAAGTGGCAGACCTTTGGTTTCACACACTTGTATTACTGCGCCACAAAGATATTGAAGTGTCTAAAATACAAGATGAATTATCAATGCGATTTGGCTTATCGGGATTAAGCGAAAAAGCCAATAGACAAAACTAAAACAGGAGAAAAACTATGGTGCCAGGACCTTTTGAACTCATTATTATCTTAGTAATTGTATTGCTGATTTTTGGCGGAAAACGCTTGAAAAATGTTGGCAGCGATATTGGCGGCGCTATTAAAGGCTTTAAAAAATCGATGAAAGAAAGTGAGTCAGACAAAATCGATAACAAAGACGACATCATAGACGCTAAAGTTGTTAAAGAAGAAAAAACTGACATTTAAACTATGTTTGACTTTGGTTTTTGGGAAATTTGCCTGTGTGGGGTTATTACATTAATTGTGGTCGGCCCTGAAAGAATGCCAGCCATCGCCAGAAAAGCTGGGCATTATGTTGGAAAAGCCAAACAATTTGTTACTAAAATCCAGCAAGATATTGGCGATGAACTTGAAGCTGATAAACTCAAACAGCATTTAAGTATCAAAGATAAAGACAGCAATATTGTTGATGTTTTTCAACAAACTAAAGACACGCTCAATCAAATCAAGCAAGACGCCAGCGACAAAAAATCATGACTTCACAAAACATAAAAGAAGAAATGAGCTTTGTTGCACATTTGGTTGAATTACGCAACAAACTATTACACTGTGTTATTGCTATTGTGTTGGTGTTTGTTGGTATTTTCCCCTTTGCCAATGAAGTTTACGCTTTTATTGCAGCGCCAATTATTAATGTGTTGCCAAGCGATAGCAATATTATTGCCATTGGGGTTATTTCGCCATTTTTAACGCCGCTTAAAATGGCATTAATTTTTTCGGTGTATATTGCTATGCCTTATTTGTTGTCTCAAATTTGGTCCTTTATTACGCCGGCTTTATACAAACATGAAAAGCAAATGGTGTTGCCCTTGGTGATTTCATCTACTATTTTATTTTATACAGGGCTGTTATTTTCATTCTATATTGTCTTTCCTGTTATCTTTGGATTTTTATCTAATATCGGTCCAAATGTGGTCGATTTCACCCCAGATATTCAATATTACTTAGACTTTGTGCTTAAAGTTTCTTTTGCCTTTGGTGTTGCTTTTGAAGTGCCTGTAGCAACCATTCTGCTGATTATGTTTGGGGTAACAACAGTAGAAAAATTAAAAAAAAATCGCCCTTATGTGATTATTGCCGCCTTTGTTTTAGGTATGTTACTAACCCCGCCTGATATTATTTCACAAGTGTTAATCGCTATCCCGATGTGGTTGTTATTTGAAATTGGGCTATTTTTTGCGCCGTTATTTAAACGCCGAAAAGGCGGAGGGGCTGAGCCTGATGAGCATAAAATATTAGATGACGAAGAGGATGCTGATATGGATGCAGAAATGGATAAAATAGATGCAGAAATGAAAAAATTAGATTAGTAATATCTATCTCAATAATTCAAACGCACTAATTAAGAGCTAAAAAAACAGTGTTTTAGCTGTTGTCATATTTCAAATGCAAGTGCTGATGTGGTATTTGTGTGCCAATATCAATAGAATGAGTGGCGATAATAATGCTGTG
Source organism: Gammaproteobacteria bacterium (assembly GCA_965217125.1). Classification (GTDB taxonomy): domain Bacteria; phylum Pseudomonadota; class Gammaproteobacteria; order PS1; family Pseudothioglobaceae; genus JAAOIF01. The sequence continues at coordinate 623,768 of OZ244244.1, forward strand.
ATTTTCAGATAAAAGTTTATTTAACAATTGATACAATTGTTTTTTAGCATTGTTATCTAAATGCTCTGTTGGCTCATCTAATAGCCAAATTTTAGGGTTGATTATATAAGCGCGTGCTAATGCTAACCGTTGTTTTTCACCGCTGGAAAGATTGTTAGAATGTTGTTTGCGTAAATGGCTCAAACCTGCCCAACTCAATGCTTTATCAACTAACTGAGGGCTTTTTTTAGCCTTTATCCATAAAGGATAGTGAATATTAGCCTCAACACTGCAATTAAATAAATAAGGCTCATTAGATAAATAAACACTATTTTTTGCCAAAAGATGTCTTTTTTTTGCCAAGAATTTTTGTTGTTGAAACACAATACTACCGCTATCAGCATCTATCAGTCCATTGATTATTTTTAAAAAAGTGCTTTTACCACTGCCGTTATTACCAGTGATAATAATACATTTTCCTTGATAAATTTCAAAAGCTTTAATTTTTAAAAGCGGCTGTTGAAAGGATTTTGTAATATTGTGCAAACGCACTAATGGTTCAGACATAAATCCTAGCCTTTTTGTTAAAAAACAAAATAGCAAAATTAAGTAATAGTGCCAATATCAGTAATACAATGCCTAAGGCAATACCCTGACTAAATTCACCCTTGCTGGTTTCTAAGGCAATGGCAGTGGTGATATTTCTGGTGTAATGCAAGATATTCCCGCCCACCATAATAGCGCTACCAACCTCAGCAATAATGCGTCCAAATGCGATAATGATAGCGGTTAATAAAACAAAACGAGATTCAAACATTATCGTTAATACTAATTGCCAAAAATTAGCACCCAAAGTGATGGCTGTTTCTCGTGCGTTTTGATTGATACTCTTAAAGCCGCTATAACTAATATTTAAAAGAATAGGGAAGGCTAATAACGCTTGTCCAAATACCATTGCTTTTTGTGAAAACAACCAGCGTAAATCACCCAGCAACCCATGCCTTGATAATAATAAATACACCACCAAACCAACCACCACAGCCGGCACCGCAACCAAGGTATTGTTAATAGCAATAATCGCCCCCTCAAAACGCGGACGATACTCAAACAAAATAAAGGACAACAAAAAAGCCAATGGTGTGGCAATCAATATTGCCAATAATGAGACCCGCAAAGAAACAAAAACAATTTCCCATAATGCTGCGTCAGCAGAAAACAATAAAATAATGGCATTGAGAATAATGGTTGATAAATCAGTATCCATAAACTACCCAATGATTGACCGCCTCTTAATTTTGGACATTACTTTTTGTAATTTATTAAGGCTCATAACAACCAAAGCAACTAATTATTGTGAGCTAAGTGTATTTTTAAGCGCCAATAGGCACAAAGCAACATTCTCAGCACTTGAGCTATTGCCCATCAAACCAATGCGCCAAACTTTGCCAGCATAAGCACCTAACCCTGCACCAATTTCTAAATTGTAATCATTTAATAAACTACTACGCACCTTAGCATCATCAACACCTTGTGGAATAAATACCGCATTCAGTTGTGGCAAGCGCTCTGCTTTATTAACTAAAAAATTAATGCCCATTGCCTCCAAACCGTCCCTTAGTTTTTTATGGTTAAGCTGATGACGAACCCAAGCATTCTCAATGCCTTCTTCTTGCAACATAAGCAATGATTCATGCAGGCCATATAAAGTATTCACCGGTGCGGTATGATGATAAGTGCGTTTAGCACCCTCGCCCCAATAACCCATAACTAAATTTAAGTCTAAAAACCAAGAAGTAACAGGCGTTTTACGCTTGCCAAGTTTTTTAATAGCGCGCTCACCAATACTAATCGGTGAAATGCCCGGCATTGCTGACAAACATTTTTGTGTACCTGAATAAATAGCATCAATCCCCCATTCGTCCACGCGTAATTCATTGCCAGCCAACGAAGTAACCGCATCAACAATAGTAAGACAATTATGTGCCTGGGCAATTTTGCACAAGGCTTGCGCGTCAGAGAGGGCGCCAGTTGAAGTTTCAGCATGCACAAAAGCCAAGATTTTAGCATCAGGATTATCTTGCAGTGCTTGTTCAACTTTATCCGTTGAAACAGCGCAGCCCCAGTCGTCTTCAACCACAATAGCCAGACCGCCAAAACGAATAATATTTTCTTTCATACGCATCCCAAACACGCCATTGATGCAAACTATAACTTTATCGCCGCGTTCAACCAGATTAGCAAAACAAGTCTCCATACCAGCAGAACCCGGCGCCGATACCGGCATCGTCAGCTCATTTTCAGTCTTAAACGCATACTTTAACGCCTCTTTAGTCTCATCCATCATCCCAACAAATGCAGGATCAAGATGCCCAATAGTCGGTCGTGCCATAGCAGATAAAATACGCGGATGCACATTGGCCGGCCCCGGCCCCATTAAAGTTCTAATTGGTGGATTGAATGATTTCATAATGTTTTTTTGTAGTTAAAAATAAAGTTGTAATTATAATTGCTATAAGCCAATCATAAAACAATTATTTTTATTAAATAACACCAAAGCTAAAAATCATTACTATAAAATAGTCAAAAAAATAAAACCTTCAAACAAAACTTATGATAAAACAAAATTTAAAAGCAATATTTTTAGCAGCAATTATTGTATTAACAACTTCTATCAGAGAAATTTAAACAACAAAGTAAAATCAAGTGATACTGACCCCTTTGATTTCTGACCCCTTTGATTTGACCCCTTTGATTTTATCTTTACAATCTGGGTTTCCTTTTTATGTTCTTCTTTGGTCATTTTATTTCTCCTTTTTTGTTTTTTTTGTCATCAGCCTCCACAGGTGGAAGTCATCATACAGAACAGCCCAGGACCAAGTAAATATAGCCAAGATAGGCACAGTCCATTCAGGAAATGTAAGGGAAAGTGCTATAAGAATCACTACAAAACACCAAAGAAAGATATATTCGTCCTTCTTGGATTCTTTTTTAGTATACTGCTCCTTTTCAGGATTCTCGTGATTCCATACTCTTATTTCCCGACAACTTGGATTTCCTTTTTCATGCTCTTCTTTTGTCTTTGCACCACTTAAAATATTGTATCTATAGTCCCTATATTCTCGTTTAGTTTCTGTCATAATATCTCTCCTTTGTGGTTTCCTTATTAACTTTACCTTTTATATTGCGATATTATGTAGCAGTTACACCTTAACATTCAATCTATAAAATTTAATTATATTATATCTCAAAAGCGTTTTAACAGAGCAATAAAAGGCAGTTTTGTTATAAAGATTCATGATTAAATCCTATTGATTCTGTTTTAATTATATTAAACGCCTCAAACTTTTTATCCGTAATAAGTGCATCTGTATCACTAAATGTTGGATTATCTATACCTATAAATATTGGAATATATAAATCTAAACCTACTAATATAGCATTAGAAAGTGTTGTTTTTTCTGTACTACTTAAATTTAACCACCACTCTTCTGACATATAAATATTTTCAATCATCGTAAAAATAAACAATGTTAGCGAATCTGAAGGAGACTTTGTTTTCATTAAGCTTTTATAGAAATGAGTGCAACTCTTTTTTTGTGACACAAGCCAAGTCAATACTACATAACCAACACCATTGCTCGAAAATACATTTATTGTTAAATAATCAGGTATTGCATTAGGCTCTTGGGATATTTCTTGTATTTGATTTCCCTGAAAATCAAATGTTAAAACAAGAGATGAACTAGCCATGATGTTTGGCACTGAATCCAATGTAAACACCAAATGGTTTATTGTACTAAAATCTTGTTTATCTAAACAGGTATCAAGTATTTTCTTAATATGTTGGAGATCGTTTGTTGATAAATTATTATCTGTCTTTTTGTTTTTATGTATAGATTGTATTAGTATTTGCTCTAGTATATTTTTTCCTTTATCAGCATTTTTAAAGGTATCTATAGATGGTTTTACACCTGTCTTAATAAAAACCTCTCTAGCGACCGCTCTGTATGCAACCAAAAAACAATTAGCCTCTGTTGGTGAAAAGCCCTTATGTTCAATAGGTGAAAACAGTGAGTTATCATGAAAAGAGCAAAAACCTGTAAATGTTGATGCTCGGTTTATACCAAATTTTTTAGGCTCTATAACCAAGCCGTTTTTTGACTCTTTACAACATTCAAGTGTTGTTAGAACATGACCATCTTTTGCTATTTCTTTTAGAGATGACTTTGATACTGAATGAGCTTCAATTATTGTTTTACTGCATTTATGTTTTATTGAGTCTGGCACACTACATGTTTTATTACTGTAAAAACGGTTTGTTGGCTTATAAATATCATGCTTTGTTAATGACTTATGCTTCTCACGATTTAAATGACACTTTTTATACTTAATTCCTGATCCACACCAACACGGATCGTTTCTTCTCACTCTACAATTCATAATTAACCTATTATACCCTCTAAAAGAAAAAATTAATCAAAGGGGTCAGAGTGCGGTTCCCCCATTTCACTGGACACCGTCCTTGTAAATTATAATCTAATTTCTCCTAAAATATTCTAATCTTTTTTGTGTTAATTCTGGGGGTTTGGGGGTTTCCCCCAAATTGGCGAAGCCAACCCAACTTAAGCCCTAAAGGCTTAACATTAAGTTGGGGATTGTTGCTGCTGATAAAGAGACCTTCTAAAAAATACAGCACCATAACCACTTACCGCTATATTCCTGACTGCTTCCAATAAGAGACCGTAAGTTTTACCTCCACCTCTAGCTCCGCCATACAGAACTATATCAGCAGTTGCACTAACAAATTGCTCCTGTTTGCCTTCTTGGGGTTTTAATCTTTGAATAATAGTGGTCATTGGTTTCATATTTTATATTTGGTTACTTATCGACCCCTTGCTGTTCTCCTTGATGTTCTTCTGTAGTCTGATACATCATAATCACTTCTTTCAGAACTTCCACTGCTCTGCATCCACCTTTTGAATGAGTTGAAAAAACCACCTTCTCTATCCATTTCTTTCCGTGCCTCATCAAACATAGCATCAAGCGACATACGCCTATCCGAATTATTTCGGATTTCATTTTCATCAACAAATGGCGATATGTGTCTATGCCCACCGGACGCTACACAACTAATCATACTCAATGCAATTACTACTAATATTATCTTACTGTATTTCATTTTATTTCTCCTTTTTTAAATTTTGTGGCTTCACAATGCCTCAAATCAAAGGTAAATCAAAGGGGTCAGTATCACTTGATTTTATGTATTATACTAAAATTTAATGAATTATGCCAAAACAACCAAGACTAATTATTAAAGACCAACCACATCATATACTTTTATTTTTCTGCAAAAAAGAGCGTATTATTTCATTGCCATTAAGGTAATAAATAAGGATATTGGAATCTAGCAAATATTTCATTTATCGCCATAAAGATTAGTATCACTTGCAGATCTAATATCTTGTTGCCACTTCATAGGGTCTGTAATTTTTCCCTTCAATAAGCCAAAGGCAGACTTATTTGTAACAACCCTAACCACCTCAACCTTGTTTTTAGGCAATGTATTTAAAACATTCATTGCTTGCTCTAAATAATTATCCTCAATCTTTAAATTTATTTGTTGCATAATATTAAAGTTTTTATTAAATTAACCATTATTATACCTCAACCTGCCTATTTTTAACCCCACTTACTCCATACGATAGAAATCAAAGGTGTCAGTATCGCTTGATTTTAAAACATTAGTAAAAACAATAACTTATAAAGTCTCTTAACTAGTTAAGAGCCATACTAATTATTAAAAGAAAAAAATAGGCATTACAACCGTTGCACTTGAAAATGATTGCCATTTTGCTGGTAGAATAGCGTATTAAAATAATTTGTAATAATTATATAATAATGACAAAAAACAAAAAACCACTACAAGAAATTACAAAAATCAATATTGAGCAATATATACTTTTGATTAGAGATGAAAAAGTTATGTTGGATTCAGGCCTTGCGGAACTTTATGGGGTGGAAACTAAGGTTTTATTGCAGTCGGTGAAAAGAAATATTGATAGCTTTCCTGATGATTTTATGTTTCGACTGAGTAAAGATGAATTTAAAAACTTGAGGTCACATTTTGTAACCTCCAATTTAAATGCTAGGCGTTATGCACCTTATGTCTTTACTGAACAAGGGGTAGCGATGCTTTCTAATGTGTTGCGCAGCAAGCGAGCAATACAAGTTAATGTGCAGATTATGCGAACATTTGTGCAATTTCTTAGAATTTTTACTGAGAATAAGGCTTTGGAAAAGCGCCTGATTGAATTGGAGCAAAAATACGATAAAAAGTTTAAAGTGGTGTTTGATGCAATCGGGCAATTGATGTTGCCTTATAATACTGAAAAAAATCCAATTGGTTTTATTTAGCAACAAAAATCAAAAAACAAATAAAAATGACAGCCATTCAGCAATTATCCCGCGCACTGCCTAAAGATATGCTCTTAACTGGAGATGAAAATACTCGTGCGTTTGAGTGCGATGGGTTGAGCGCTTATCGGCAAAAGCCGTTAGCAGTGGCGTTGCCTGATAGTATTGAACAGATTAAACAAGTGATTGATATTTGTCGTGAATATAAAACGCCTATTGTTACCAGGGGCGCTGGCACCGGGCTGACAGGTGGAGCGATGCCGTTGGAAAACAGTGTGGTGTTGGGTTTATCAAAACTCAATAAAATTAAAAGTATTTGTGCTAAAACACAAAGCGCTATTGTCGAGCCGGGGGTGCGTAATTTGGCTATTAGCGAGGCAGCAGCGCAGCACGGTTTGTATTATGCACCTGACCCATCTTCGCAAATCGCCTGCACGATTGGCGGCAATGTGGCACAAAATTCGGGCGGGGTGCATTGTTTAAAATATGGGCTTACTGTGCATAATGTTGAAGCTGTGAAAATATTGTTAATCAATGGCGAACAGTTGGTTTTGAGTCGTAGCGACAATGGCTTAGGGTTGTTAGCGCTGATGCACGGCTCAGAGGGTTTGCTGGGCATTATCACTGAAATTACCGTGAAATTGACTAAAACACCGCAGCTTGCCAGAGTGGTGATGGCGGGTTTTGATAGTGTGCGACAATGTGCTGAGGCAGTGGCGCAGATTATCAAAGCGGGCATTATTCCAGCAGGCTTGGAAATGATGGATAAGTTTGCAATTGAAGCGGCGGAAGGCTTTGCACAAGTGGGTTATCCATTGGATGCGCAAGCGTTGTTGTTGTGTGAATTAGACGGCACAAAAGCCCAAGTTAAGGATGAGATTGAACAAGTATTGCAGATTTTATCCAAGTCTTCGAGCCTGATAGTATCGCAAAATGAAGCCGAGCGATTGGCATTATGGAGGGGCAGAAAATCCGCTTTTCCTGCGGTGGGGCGGCTTTCGCCAGATTATTATTGTATGGATGGCACGATTCCACGCCGACATTTAGCAGATATGTTGGAAAACATTAGTGGTTTGAGCCGAAAATATGGCTTGCGAGTGGCAAATGTTTTTCACGCAGGCGATGGCAATTTGCACCCGCTGATTTTGTATGATGCCAATATTGCCGGTGAGTTAGCAAAGGCCGAACAATTTGGCAATGAAATTTTAAAGCTGAGTGTGGATATGGGCGGCACAATTACGGGCGAGCATGGCGTGGGCATGGAAAAACTATCTGCAATGTGCCATCAATTTAAGAGCCAAGAATTGGCGATTTTTCATAAAATTAAGGCAGTTTTTGACCCAGATTTATTGCTAAATCCTGGCAAAGCCGTGCCAGAATTACACCGCTGCGCCGAACTCGGCGCAATGCATGTGCATCATGGGCAGTTATCTCACCCTGAATTGGAGCGTTTTTAATGGTGGATAGAATTACACAATTACAACAAATCATTAAAACCGCCGAACAGTTGCATCTCAACAGCGATTTATTGGATTACAGCGGCTTGGTTGAATATTATCCAGAAGAATTGGTGATAAGCGTGAGGGCAGGCACAAAAATAACAGATATTCAAAGCGAATTAGCAAAACATAATCAAACCTTGCCGTTTTTTGTTGAAAATGCCGAGCAAAGTATTGGCGCAGCGTATGCATGCGGCGGACAAGACATTTCCGATAGCGTGTTAGGCGTGCAAATTATTGATGGCACAGGCGAGGTGTTAAACTTTGGCGGACAGGTGATAAAAAATGTCGCCGGCTATGATGTGGCGCGTTTGTTGGTCGGCTCAAAAGGCAAGTTAGCACTGATAACACAAATCAGTTTTAAGGTGATGCCAAATACTTATGTAGGCAAACTAAACACACCTGTTAAAACAAACAACAATTCAACACTACGCCAGCAAATCGAGCAAAAACTCAAAGCCGTATTTGACCCAAGAGGGGTTTTTGAATAATATATTGAAAGCAAATTAAGAAGAAAAATATGAACATAGAAAAAATTGATGATTACAAAATTTTGGAAGAACTTTTATCTTTGAATGAAAATTTAGTACTTTATTCAGCAGAAAATGAAATCGATGGTTCTGAGTATGAAATTTTAATTATTAAACATGATAAAGATCAATATAACACCATAAAGCGAATTATAGATGGCAATATTAAACCATTAATTGATTCAAAAAATACAGGTATTCAAAAAGTCATCGAATGCAAAGAATATACAACAAAAAGTTATTTTTATATTGTTTATGAAATTATTGGTGGAGAAAATATTACACAAACAAGAGATAATTTTGAGAAATGTATTGATATATTAGACGACCTAAAAAAGACAAACAGACAAGGTTTTATTTTAAAATCAGACACTGTTTTCTTATTTAAGAATCAAGTAAAGATAAGATTTGTTGGCTTGTTTGAATTATTCCAGCAATTTGACATTAATTTTAATGACGAAGATATAGTTAATAAACGAAGAATTAAAGATGATATAAAATCCTTAGCAAAATTATTTGAAGGATATTTATATGATGAAGAATCATCAGAAAAACAAGCCATTTATGAGAAATGTTTAAAGGGGGAGTACAAAAAATACAGCAATATACAAGAAGATTTACAAAACCTTCCTTATGAAATTAATGATGACTTTTCAAATATAGGAGTAGCTGCAGATAATAAAAAAATTAATGCTGATGATTTATTAATAGAATTAAACAAAGGATGTTATTGGGAGATACAAACTAAAAAATCAGCACAAGGTGAGGTTGTAATTCTTTGGACAACAAAAACATGCTCAGGAAAATTTTACGTTAATCAAGAATTTGAAGAAAATGGAAAGAAATATGGATATTTGTTTGCACCTTATGGAGATGACTATTCCAAGGATGAACTGATCAAACCAGACAACAAAGCTTTTTTTAATTTTAAAAATAATTATGAGTTAAGTGGAAGATGTTATTCAATAGATTATTTTTTAGGTCAATTTGAAGAGGTCAATGAACTTGCTAAACTTAGCCATACTAAAAAAGCGGCAATTGAGATTTGGAAAAAATTGCCAGAAAAAGAAAAAGAATATATTGAAGAACAAGCGTTTAAGGCTAAATATACAAAAAGGGAGGTTGATAAAAATAATAATTTGAATATTAAATTTACTTTAACTCCTGAATTTAAAGATTGGAACAAAATTAAAGACAAAAAAAATGATGAGGTAATGTTGTCTATTGATGATTCTTATATTGGAACAATATTAGATTACAAACCTAAAGATAGAGTTTTAATTATTAAAGATAGCAAGCTAGAATTAGACGAAATTCAAAATAACGGGCAACTAATAGAAGATGTTCAGCAAGAAACCAGTCAATATAAAAAACAAGTAGAGGCTTGTGAAAAATTAGAAAAGAAAGATATTGTTAATCCTGAGTTAGCAGGTTTTATTGCTACACCAGAGGTTATGCCTCAATTGCCTAATTTAGATATAGATTACGACGAATGGGAAGATAAAATTATCAGCGATGAGTTAAAAACAGATGAAACACAAAAAAATGCTGTTATTGGAGCGATACACAAAAAGCCTGTTTACCTTATTCAAGGACCACCCGGCACTGGAAAAACCACTGTAATAGTGGAATTGGTGCAGCAATTAATTCAACAAAAACCAAATACAAAAATATTAGTTGCTTCACAATCAAATTTAGCAGTAGATAATGTTTTAGAAAGACTACCAGAAGCAATATTATTTATGCGTTTAGCGAGCGAACATGCAATAGGTAAAGATAATATTTTGCCATCAATGAAGTCTCATTTATTTGATGAAAAATTAAAAAAATGGGTAGCAGAAACAACTGAAAAATCAAATGATAATTTAACAAAAGCATATCCAGAAGTAAATACAATGTTGTCTCATTTTTATACTAAATTTAATGCCTTATCAAAGCCAACTATTACTAGTTTTCAAAAAGAATATAGGCAGGGCATTGCTAACAGTTATTTTGGTAAGTTATTTGATAATTGCCAGACAATAGAAGAGGTAAAAAAAGTTTTTACCAAAGAACTTGGTGATAAGTTTATAAAACTACAAAAAATACAAAAAGACTGGTTATCCTTTATTAGCAATGCTACTAGCGAAAGGAGTCAATCAGTTCTAAAAAATGGCAGTAAAGATATAAATTTACAGACCGCTTTTGTTAAAACAATGAATGTTTTGGGGGCAACTTGCATTCATATAGCCAGCAGTAAATATAATAAAATTAGTTTTAAATTTGATTATATGATTATGGATGAGGCGAGTAAAGCCACTTCTGCCGAGGCTTTAGTGCCTATTACAATGTCAAAAAATCTTATTTTAATTGGAGACCACAAGCAACTTCCACCTGTAATAACCAGAGAAGATGCAATTAAGAAAAAGGTTAAAAAAGAACTAGAAGATGAGGGTATGGATATTGATAAAACTTATGGAAAAAGTCTTTTTGAGAATTTAATTAAAGAATTTGAAATTTCTAATCAACTATCTAATTACAAAATAATGTTAAATATTCAATATAGAATGCCAAGACAATTAGGGTATTTGATTTCTGAACATATTTACGGTGGAAAATTAAAAAACCCCGATATAGAAAGATTATCAGATTATGATAAAAACAAAGACCATCAATTGAAATTAAAAAATCAGACAGTAAAAATTGAGGGCAAGGAAATACCTAATAGCATTATTATGGTAAGCACTTCTAAACAAGATAATCCATCAGATAATGGTAATAAATTTAAGCGTAGCAACCAATGTAATGCTAATGCTATTAAACAAATAATGGCACGATTAAATCAAGAATATAAAGATAAAAAAGACAAATTTAGTGTAGGTATTATTGCTGGTTATCGTGGACAAGTTGAGTTATTAAAAAATGAAATAAAACTAAAAGACTACAAACCTTTTGGTACTAAAGATATTAATACTGTTGATAAATTTCAAGGCGCTGAAAGAGATATTATTATTTATGACATTGTCAGAAGTGATGCTGCTAATAGTATGATTGGTTTTTTACAGGATTATAGAAGAATAAATGTTGCCTTTTCAAGGGCAAAAAAATTATTGATTATTGTAGGTGATAGTGAATATATATTAAAGCGAGCTACCTATGATTTAAAGTCATATGAAAAATTAGCAATAAAAGAAATGATAAAGCAGCTTGAGTATTGGGACTGTATTTATGACTCATTGGAGGAGGCGTTGCAATGAATGAGGCAAAATTTGATAAAAAATATCAATCAATATTTAATAAATTTAAAGATGATAAAAAAACTGATGGTTATGACCTGACTTGGATTGATGAAATATATTTACCTTTTTGGTTTTGTAAGCAGGAAGTTATTGTAGAAAAAGATGTTCAAGTAGATAAATTTAGCCGTATTCTGCTTGAATTAGTAGATAGCGGCATCAAGGAGCATACAGATATTTGTAATTTTTTAGGCATTAAGAAGGATGATTTCACTTTAATACAATTAAACTTTCTCATTGGCAACGGTTTTTTGGAGAACAATAATAATAGTTATGAAATTACTCATAGTGGTAGAGAGTTTTTAGAAGAGAAAAAAGTTTTACAAAATACAGAAACTGTTGATTTTGAATATGTTGTGAATGACTTAGAAGAGTTGGCTGAGGATAAATTTAAATATTTTTATAATGATTTATTGCGGGAGTTTTTTGATAAAGACAAAAAAATTGATAATCAAGAGTCGTTTAAAGGTTACAAAATGCAAGAAACACACAAATTAAAGAAAAATTCTAAAATAGATAAAAAAATTATTCCTCATAATAATAAGCCGATATTAAGCAAAATACAAAAAGCAGATTTTGTTGAGTTTTTTAATGGTGAGTATAAAGAAGGTGTTTTTTATGATTATGGCAACAAAAAGATAGAAGCACATAAAAAAAGTATTTTATTTTTAATTCTTGTTTTTGAAAATGAAGATAAATTTAAAAAAATAGAAATTAGACAGTGTAAAGGCAGTGTTAATTCATTTAAACATGAAGAAATTGAGAACAAATTAAGTGAAGAAACTAAAAGATACATTGAAAGTAATCGTACTTTTTTAGAAAAACTTACGAAGTAGCCCCATGCAAACAATTAACATTCAAAACCTAAAAGCCAACGATATTATTCGTAAATGTGTGCATTGTGGGTTTTGTTTGGCTACTTGTCCGACTTATCAGATTTTGGGCAATGAGTTGGATTCGCCGCGGGGGAGGATTTATTTGATTAAATCAGCGTTGGAAAATAATCATTTTTCACTCAAAAGCATCGCCCATTTAGACAGGTGTTTAACTTGCAGATCATGTGAAACCACCTGTCCATCAGGGGTGGAATATGGACAATTGGCAGATATTGGGCGAGAATTTATCGAACAAAAACGCCCATTGTGGCAAAAATATTATCGCTATTTTGTGCGTAAATTTTTAACCACGCCAAAACTATTTAACCCGATTGGATTGATTGTTAGACACTCTAAAGCGCAAGGAAAATCAATTCAACCGAACGATAGTATAGGCAAAGTTTTGTTATTAACTGGCTGTGTGCAGCCAATTTTAGCGCCGAATATCAATCATAGCATCAAAAATATTTTGGCAAAATTAGGCTACGGCGTGATAGAAACACCGCAAAAGCAATGTTGCGGCGCTATCGACCAGCACTTAAGCGCCACACAAGATGCTTTGAATAAAGTCAAAAGCAATATTGATGCTTGGTTGGCATTGGATGTTGAGCTTATTATTTCCAGTGCTAGTGGTTGCGGTTTGATGGTGAAAGATTACCCGACTTTGTTTGATAAAAATGATGATTATTATCCAAAAGCACAGAAAATCGCCAGCAAAACCCAAGATATTGCGCAGTTTTTGGCTGATAAGGATTTGAGTCAATTAAATCTAAAAAAAGCCAATATCAACTATCACGAGCCTTGCACCTTGCAACACGGTCAGCAATTAGGCGGTTTAGTTGAATCGATTTTAAATAATTTAGGCTACGCCACAGCCCCCATTACCGACTCCCACCTGTGCTGTGGTTCGGCAGGCACATATTCAATATTTCAACCTAAATTATCTAAGCAATTAAGAGCCAACAAACTCAAAAACTTGCAAAAAAGCAATCCGCAAATAATTGTAACCGCAAATATTGGCTGTTTAATGCACTTGCAAAAAAACACAAAAATACCAGTAAAACACTGGGTAGAATTATTGGATAATTAGACTTTATCAAATTTAAACTTCTGTAAAAAATAATGCAACACACAATTATAAAACTCCTGCAAGATAATATAAAACAAGGCATTCTGCATTTGTATTTACCTAATGGAGAAAAATATCAATTTGGCACCGATGGCATCGAAGCTCACTGGGTGATTAAAAACCACAACACAATGACCCGAATTTTCAAAGATTGGGAATTTGAATTAGGTGAAACTTATATCGAAGGCGGCTGGGAAGTGAAAAACTGTAGTTTAAAGGATTTGCTGTGCGTGTTACGAATAAATTTTTCTGCCTATCGGGTTAATAAATTTATGCGCCCCTTTGTGAAAATTTTTCAAGAGTGGAATAAAATTAGTCGTAGCGCTACTAATGTTGCACATCATTATGATTTAGAAGAGGATTTTTTTCGACTTTTTCTTGATAAAAATATGCACTATTCATGTGCTTATTTTACCGATGAAACAAACTCATTGGAGCAAGCACAAAGCAATAAGTGTGAGCGCATTTGTAAGAAATTATTATTAAAAAATGGCCAGCGTATTTTAGATATAGGCTGTGGCTGGGGAAGTATGGCGTTTTATATTGCTGAGCATTTTGATGTTGAAATTACAGGCATTACCTTGTCTAAACAACAGTTAGCAATCGCCAAAAGATTGGCACAAGAAAAAGGCTTAAAAAACATTCGTTTTGAGCAACAAGACTACCGCCATGCCCAAGGTCAATATGATCGTATTGTTAGCATTGGTATGTTTGAGCATGTTGGCAAGCCAAATTATTCAACTTATTTTAAAAAAGTGCAAGCCTTGTTAGCGGATGACGGTGTGGCGTTAATCCATACCATTGGCTCGAGTTCTATCTCAACTGAAACCAATCCTTGGATACGAAAACACATCTTCCCAGGCGGTAGTATTCCAGCATTATCAGAGGTGGCAAATGAGATAGAGCACACAAAATTAATACTCACAGATATTGAAGTATTGCGCCTACATTATGCACAAACATTAAATCATTGGCAACAACGATTTCAACGCCATCAGCAAGATATTTGTGCGGATAAAGGTGCGGCATTCTACCGTATGTGGGATTTTTATCTAAATATCTGCGAAGTTACTTTTTTATATGCTAATTTGTCGGTTGTTTTTCAATTACAAATAGCCAAACAACACGGCATTGTTCCACAAACTCGGCAGTATTTAAGTGATTTTATATGAACCCAGTTCATATAAAAAATGAGCAAAAGACGCAAATCAAAGCCAAAAAGCTATGAATTAGTGATTGAATCTTTGTCGCATGAAGGGCGGGGGATTGCGCATTTTGAAGGCAAGGTTATTTTTGTCAGTGGGGCCTTGCCGGGGGAGAAGGTGATTGCTAATCGCAGTTTTTCTCGTGCTAAGTTTGAAGAGGCGGAGGTGCAAGAAGTGCTGCTTTCAGCGAGCAATCGCATCACTCCAAAATGTGCGGTATTTGGTATTTGTGGCGGTTGCTCGTTGCAGTATTTGTCTAACGATGATCAAATTAAAATCAAACAGCAATGGCTGCAAGATGCGTTTTTACAGCAAGCAAAAATTGAGCCAAAAATATGGTTAAAACCCTTGCAAGCAGCAAGCTGGGGTTATCGCCATAAGGCACGGCTTGGGGTGCGTTTTGTTGCTAAAAAAGAAAAAGTATTGGTGGGTTTTAGAGAAAAAAAATCAAGTTTTATTACTGATATGAGCCGTTGTGAAGTGTTGCATCCATCCATCGGCGAACGGCTTGAGGAATTGGCAAATTGCATTGAGCGTTTGAGTATTAAATCTCAGCTGCCACAGATTGAGGTGGCTGCTGCCGAGCAGGAAACAGTATTAATTTTGCGACATTTACAGCCGTTTACAGCCAAAGACCAGCAAATATTATCCGATTGTGCCAATGATTTAGGCATAACTTTTTACACCCAAAGTGGCGGCTTAGAAACCGTGCAAGCTTTGGAAAAACCAGCGCTGCTGACTTATTCACACCCCAAACATAATATCAATATGGCATTTTTGCCGACTGATTTCACTCAGGTAAATTTTGTGCTAAATCAGCAAATGGTGAATTTAGCACTTGAATTATTAGCCTTAGATACTAATGATATGGTGATTGATTTATTTTGCGGTTTGGGTAATTTTACTTTGCCGATTGCCAGATATGCCAAGTGCGTGGTGGGTATTGAGGGCGATTCTGGCTTGATTGAGCGTGCCAAAAGCAATGCGCAGAAAAACAGCATTAATAATGCGGATTTTTACAAGGCAGATTTATTTAAAAAAGTCGATGGCTTTGAATGGTTTCGAGGCAAAAAATACAACAAAGCCTTAATCGACCCAGCCAGAAGCGGCGCAATAGAAATAGTAGAACAGTTGCCAAAATTAGGGGTTGGGCGCTTGGTGTATGTTTCGTGCAATCCTGCAACTTTGGCGCGCGATACTGCTAAATTAGTCAAATTGGGTTATAGCTTGGAAAGTTCAGCAATGGTAGATATGTTTCCGCAAACCGCCCATGTGGAATCCATCACTTTATTTATAAAAAACTCCACTAAAAATTAAAGCGAACGCCGATACTCAAGCCATTGCTTTGAAAATCACTGTTAAAATTTAGTGCTGGATTTATACTGCCTTGAAATTTAGGCTGATTAGCAGCTAAATAATGATATCCAATATCCAATATATAATCGTCTATTTTTTGACTAAGACCAAACCCCAAAGTATAAGCCGATACTGTATCTTTATCATTAACTAATGCAGCGCCATTAGCCTGTAAATTTGCTGTTAATTTAATCTGCGCCAGACCTAAACCAGCACTAAGATAGGGAGTCCAATTTGATAATTTAACATCGCTTAAATCATAATGGATTGCAAATAATATAGTATTTGCTGAAAAATCGCCATAAATATCAAGTGAGCTCCCAGCAGCAACGCCTAAAATACCGGGCTGTATAACCTTTAACGAATTATCTAACTGGTATTTTGTTCGAGATAATTGCACATCAAAACGCAGATCAGGTGTTTTATAATAACCCAAACTAAGCTGCCCACCAAAATCAGCCCCATTACTACTGCTGACCACATCTAAGACCCCATCCTGACCTTGTGCCGCCCTTGTGTGGTGAGAATCGTTAAGATGGCTGGCTGTTAGTGCAACTTTGCTATAAAAATTATGCGTGTTTGCTAATGATAAATCGGCATATATTAGGCAAATAAACCACAATAAATAAAATTTCCAGTAACGGTGTTTTTGAGTTTGTTTCATTTTAAAATAGTTAAAAATAAAAATCGTAATTGTAGCATAAATTGGTTAATAATCAGTTAAAATTTAATAAAATTTGACAATCTCATTAAAAAAAATGATTAAAACATTTGCACTATTTTTTATATTTTCATCACTGGTTTTTGCCGCTAAACCAGATTTATTTTTACTTAAAACTTATGACAAAAGCCAAGATGTCATCGGCTGGGTAATGAGTGAAAAATTTGATGGCATTCGTGGATTTTGGAACGGCAAACAACTACTTAGCCGAGGTGGAAAAACCCTCAATCCGCCCAAATGGTTCATTAAAAATTACCCGCCTTTTGCCATTGACGGTGAGCTGTGGACTAATCATGGTGATTTTGAAAATATCAGCTCCATCGTCCGTCAAAAAACCCCTGACAAACGCTGGCAAAACATCAGCCATCAAATCTTTGAAGTACCCAATCAACAGGGCGGTTTATTGGCCAGATTAGCCATCTTAAAAAGCTATTTAGCACAGCACAAAAACACCCCAATCCGCATAATCAAACAAAGCACCATCAAACAAAAAGGCGAGCTAAAAACCTACTTAGACCAAGTCATCAAACAAGGCGGCGAGGGCGTAGTAGTGCGTAATCCAGCCACCCCATATCAAACTGGCAGATTGTCCTCCGCCCTAAAAGTCAAACCCTATTTTGACACTGAATGCAAAATAGTCAAAATCCTCTCAGGCAAAGGCAAATACCTTAATAAAATGGGCTCAATACTGTGCCAAACCAAAGCAGGAAAACAAGTCAAAATCGGCTCAGGCTTCACCGATATTGAACGCCAAAACCCACCCAAAATAGGCACTGAAATTACCTTTAAATATTACGGATTTACCAAAAATGGCAAGTTTCGCTTTCCAGTGTTTTTGCGGGTAAAACAACAATAAAATAAGTATAATATAGACTATTTTTATAAATAAGGTTATTAAATGTTAGAAGTCAGTGTGTCAGAAGCACAAAAGCAATTTAGCAAAGTAATTAAATTCCCAACAGTGATTATTGATAAAAAAAAATCATCTAAAAAAGCAGTTATTTTGCCTTATGATATTTACAGCGAATTGTTGAATAAATCCATTACTAAAGCCTCATTAACAACAGGAGGTTTTGCTGATTTTGTCGGTGTTTTGGACAAGGATTTTAAGACTAATGATAAAAAATACCACCAAATCATCAAATGAATATTTTTATTGACACTAATATATTTTTAGATGTCGCCTTACAGAGAAAAAATTTTAAAAATTCATTGTTTGTCTTAAACTCAGTCAAAAAAGGATTGTTTTCTGGTTTTATCTTGGATATTACTTTACTCAATATTGCCTATATCGCTAAAAAACAGACGCATAGTATCAACACATTTATTAGCGAAATCAATCAAACATTTAATGTAGTTTGTGCTAATAACCAAACTTTTACTCAGGCACTCGCCTTAAAACACAACGATTTAGAGGATGCTGTTCAATATATTTGCGCCAAGCAAAATGACTGTAAAGTGATTGTAACCAATGACAAAACTTTTTACTCAGACAATATTAAAACTTTAAGTGCTAAGGCTTTTAAAAAGCACACATAAGAAAATAATTAAAGTAATGCAAGTTTTTGGTTTTTTGGTGTTTTTGCGGGTAAAACGACAATAAAATAACCCACAAGCATGGGTTTAGTGTTAAAACAGTGTATTTACCAATTAAGGATGTAAAAAATGACACAAAATTTACTTGATGAAGCCGTTAAATCTCCACCAAATGAACGCGTGAGATTAGCAGAATTATTATTAGAAAGCATTGATTATACTAATGATGAAATTACTCAATCTTGGTTGCTTGAAGTTAAAAATCGCATGCAATCTGTCAAAAATGGTCAAACACAATTATTAAATTTTAATGATGTATGCTAACGGTATTTACAAAGCCTATATTCCTAAATTTCCTTATAAATTACTCTATTCTTTTAATGAAGAGTTAATAACGATTTGGGCATTAACCCATTTACACAGAAAGCCAAATTATTGGCAAGAGCGTATTTTATAACCCAAAAAATAGAACACAAACTCAATTCAATAAATCAAAAAATCCCGACACTTTAGGCTATGCTGATAAGTTATTTTCTATAAAATTGCTATAAGTTTATGTTTCCGGTGTTTTTAATAATAAAAAAAATATGAATAACCAAAAACCACATATCGTAAAATTTTCAGGCGGCAGATCATCTGGCATGATGTTGATGGAGATGCTAGAAAATAACCAACTTATCGCAAAAAGAGGTGATGTAATTATTTTTAATAACACCTCAGCAGAGCATTCTGCTACTTATGAATTTACACGGAAAATTCAAAAAATAGCAGAGAAAGAATATAATATTCCGTTCTTTTGGATTGAATATCAAACTTATGAAGATTCAAGCGGCACTTATCGCTGGTCAAGAAAACCTACTTATAAGTTAGTCAATAATCAGCCTTTTAGTGAGCAAAATAAAAACGGTTATCGCTATAAAGGTGAAGTATTTGAAGAAATGATTTCATTGGGTGGTTTTTTACCAAGTATGGTATCAAGAGTTTGCACTTTATCAATGAAAATTTTTGTTACCAATAATTTTTTATCGGATTGGTTTGCACAAAAACAAGGGATTGAGCGGCTTGGTCATTATGGAAAAAAGCCTAGAATGTCTGAAAATGATATTATCAAAACTCACAAAAAAAATGGTGGTGGTGTGCCTAAAAATATTCTATTATCAAAAAAAGAATTTGTTAAAAATGCTATCTTTGTTAGAGAGGCACAAAATTGGCAAGATTGGACAGAGGCAGATATTGTTATTGATAATGATATTTTAAGGGATAGTGTTTTAGGCAATAAGGCGCAATTATATGGGGATGTTGCAGTTGATTATGTTTCAGTATTAGGTATTAGAATTGATGAACAAAGGCGAATAGTTAAAATTGAAAATAGAATTGATGAAGCTCAAGAAAATCAAGGAAAATCATTATTTAATCAGCCACACGGCGAAATTATTTTAGCGCCACTTATTGAAGATGATATTACTCAGGAGCAAGTTATAGATTTTTGGAATGAGCAAGATTTTAATTTAGAATTACCTGATAACGGTTTGTTTTCTAATTGCTTGTATTGTCCTTTAAAAAGTAAAGGGAAATTATTACAAATCGCCATAGAGCAGTTAGATGAAACCCCTGATGAATTAACACCTGAAAACATAGATTGGTGGATTAGAATAGAGAAAAAATATAGCCGTGATTTAATAGCAGAAGATAGAGAAATAACTTCAGATAAAAATCCTAAGTATGTTGGTTTTTTTGGACCAACAAAAAAACTAATTTTTGAAGGTATTAAAGAGCAAGCTGAAAATGGCGTAACAGTTGATAAAGAAATGTTAGAATTAGAAAGTGCTATTCCATGTAATTGCACGGATTAAAAGGGAGTAAAAAAATGTCAGAATTATATTTTAGTTATGGAAGGGGTGGGAGTTTTACTTCTGTGGAGTTAGCTAATAAAAAAAATGGATACTCCAACCCAATAAGAGAGTTAATGCAAAATAGTTTAGATGCTTCAAGAGAGGCTAATGTTAAATGTGAAGTTGATATTTATATTGAAGCCATTAAAAAATCTGATATTCCAAATATTAACGATTATGAACAAGCATTAGAGAATTCAATCAAGCGGTTAAAGTCAAGGGATGGTTATACATCCGGTAATAAACAAATAGTTGATAGCATAAAAAAAGAATTAAGAAAAGACAGTATAGATATTCTAATGTTTGTTGATAACGGAACAGGAATGAAGCAATCTAAACTAGAAAATTTATTGGATGGAATAAGTAGTCATGCCGATGAAAGTGCTGGTGGTTCTTATGGGGTTGGACATCTTTCTAGTTATTATCTATCATCATTAAGGTATGTCCTATATGCGACCAAACATAAAGATAAAGAAAATATTGAGAGTTTATTTACAGGATCCTCTATTTTGGCTGGACACGAAGATGAAAAATCGGAAAGAGGCAGTAAAGGCAGAATAATAGTAGAAATACTAGGAAGCGAAGCAAACCCAAAGTTTAAATATCCAACAACATTCCCAGAGTTTATTCAGTTAAAGATGGATAAATTAAAATCTACTGGCTCTATGGTTGCCATTTTAGGATTAAACGAAAGATGGGGTGATGATGCAGAATATGCCATTGCCAGTAATTTTTTTCACGCCATTTCTTATGACGGACTTGAAGTTAATATTCATCAAAATAACGAATTAACTAAAATTGATAATGAAAAGTTAGAAAGTTTATTGTACTCAAGGAAAGATAAAAGGAATGCAAAAGACGCCATATTGTCAGGGAAAAACTTTTATCAAGCATACCAAACAATTCAAAACTCTCAAAACGCTATAAAATTAAATAATGGAGATAAAATTTATATTTACAACACCAATAAAATAGACTCATCATCTTGTATATGTTTAGTTAGAAATGGTATGTTAATTGCTCGTCATGATAATATGCCGTCAAACGATATAAACAATCTTCGCCAAAATGAAGATTTTGAACCTTTTATGGTTGTTATAGATGTAGACAAGGACGATGCCAAAAATCTTCTTAGGCTCGTTAGAAATGCTGAAAATACATCTCATGATAAGTTAATAAATAAAAAAGAAACTCCTCTTGATGACAAAGAAAATATAAAAAACTTATTTAAAGAATTGAGTGAAAAAATTAAATATTTTTTAAATAAAAGAGATAGAAAAGGTTTTGATTTACCGTTTTTTGAAATGCCAAATAAAGCAAAAACAAAAGGAAATAGTCCAAAGACAAACGGACAAAATGAAAAAGCAAGAACTAAAAAAACAAGACCACCTAGACCGCCAAAAGTTTGTGAAATTTGCAACGAGAATCCTTGTATTTGTGTTTGTCCTAAATGTGGTAAGAAGCCTTGTGTTTGCGAAACTCCGCCACCTAAACCTAAAAAGAACCCAGAAATTAATTTACACCAATTAGAATCAAATAGTGCAATGCGCTATATAGATAAGGGAATAAATTTTGAAATTAGAATGAAAATTAAACCAACTAAACAACTTGATAAAAAAGACCGTGTTTATTTTTCTATTGCTGTATCAGAAGATAACGACAATAATACAAGAGGTAGTTTTGTAGAATTTATAAGTTTATCTGTAAACGATGAAGAAGTTCCTAAAGAAGATTTTGTTAGAGATAATAAGCAAATTAAATTGGGAAAATTAAATAATGAAAAATATTACAACATCATTGCTAAAGTTAAAAAACCTGATGGGTTTAATGATATAAAAGTAGCACTAGAGCCAAATTTGGGCTTAAAAAAAACTAACGAAGAGCTGGAGTAGCCTATGTCTAATGAACTAATGCTGGATTTTCCAGTTTTAAAAAACAAAACAGGTGACTTCTTAGAAGAGGTTATTTATTCAGTTGAATCTGATTA
Source organism: Gammaproteobacteria bacterium (assembly GCA_965217125.1). Taxonomy (GTDB): domain Bacteria; phylum Pseudomonadota; class Gammaproteobacteria; order PS1; family Pseudothioglobaceae; genus JAAOIF01. The sequence continues at coordinate 646,169 of OZ244244.1, forward strand.
TAGTAACAATAAATTAAAGATAACACATACTTTAGTTGGGCAGTCATTTATTAGAGGGTTACTAATAACAGAAAAAGCATTTTTTTCAGTTTCACTGTATTTTAAAGACAGTAAGGAGCGTCAAAACTTTAATCTTTCTTATGGTGGGGATGTAAACGAAAACAAATTAATTGCAGTTCAAGATATAGATGTGAATTTTTCATACGCTCCAGAAATCACCCCTAATATCATCATATTGGAAGATACGAATATAATAGTAAATAAAGAATCAGGGTTAACTGATTTTTGGGAGTTAGGGGAAAAATTGAATATTCCTAAATATACAAGAATAGCGTCTTGTGGGATTTTAGAACATAGTAGTGGAGATGTGCGTAAATTAATCAGTCCAATAATAGATGATAAACTCCAGAATGGCGCTATGGGGGTTAAAGTTTCAATAAACGCTAATGAAAGTGATAGAGCTGTTACAGTGAAATGTGCAAAAAATGTTTATGACATTCTAAGTAGGGTAAATTACGGAACAAAAGAACATCATAAAAATTCAGAAGATAGCTTTAAATTATCTATCATATCTCAAATTTTATGCGCTATGTATGCAAAAATAAAGTATGAAATAAAAGATGGCGAGGTAACTAATAGCGGACTATTAGCACATTTAGAAGAATTGAAGAATAAAACAGGAGAGGACTGGAACGATGATGATTTTAATCCAAGTCTTGCCTCTACAAAAATGTTTCCTTATATAACTGAGTTTAAAAGAGGTGAGTAATGATTAATTACGAAAGAATTGATGAGAGTATTTGGATTAATTTTGGAAAAAACCTTTCTCAAGAGGGTAAAGATAAAATAGTTATAGATGAACAAATAGAATTTTTACAAGTTTGTAGAAGTGGGAAGACTGATTTTTTAAATTATTTACAAGAAAAATTATTGAATGATGAAGAGGCAATTATTGGCGGGAAAAATGTATTGTTTGACCATAAATTTACCGAAGCAGAATTTAGATTTCCACCTAAAGATACACAGAAAATAATTTGGGACACTTTTAGTAAGATAGACAGAGAAAATATGACTCTATGTGGTTTTTGGGGTAATATTATCATTGATATGATAAAAAAGAATTGTATTAAACCTGATTATCTAGCTTCTAATTTAAATGGCGTTAATGAAACAGGAGTCTATATGCTTGACAGCGTCATCGCTTCCGATGATGGAAAAAAAATAGATTATTATGTTCGTAGAATTTTAAGGTCTATGGGGTGTCCTCCAGCTGGACGAGGGCCAAGAATTATTTTTAATGATTTTTATTTGGGTAAGGCTTACTGGCGTTGGAATTGGGCAAATAAAATGTCAAATGAAATTGATTTAAATTTCGATGAAATATTAAACACACTTGATGAAAAAGGATATACGGAGTTTTCTGAGGCAATGTGGAGTGGGAATAGTTATATAAGCCAAACCAATACACTTGGCGGTCTTTTATTATTCTTAAACAAAAACCCTGAAACATTAGTTAAAAATATAAAAAAAATTATCAAGACAATCTCATATTTAAGCGCTTGGAAAGCAATCGAGACTCAATCACCAGAACTAAACAAGCAAGAAATAGAAATAATAGCAAATAGTCTATAAAGGAGTAGTTATGAAAACAAATATTAAAACATGGAATTTAAGTACTGTTAGCAGAAGACAAGCAAGAATCAATCCACAGCCACAATACCAAAGAACAGGCGTTTGGTCGGATAAGAAAAATCAGTTATTGATAGATACGATTTTGCGAGGTTATGATATTCCTAAAATTTATCTTACCTTTAGTAGTGATAAGAATTATGAACATGAGGTTATTGATGGGCAGCAGCGATTAAAGGCAATTTGGAATTTTTATAACAATAATTATGCCTTGGGTAATGAGTCAATAGATCTGCCAATTGGGGATTTTTCAGGAAAAAAATATAAAGATTTGCCAAGCGATATTCAGGATGAATTAGATTTATATGAACTATCTATTGTGATTATTGAACAATCTACTGATATAGAAGTTAGAGATTTATTTTTAAGGTTACAAGAAGGGGTGGCACTCAATCACCCAGAAAAACGCAATGCTATGGTTGGTAATATGCGTAATTTTATTGCTGAATTGACATTACATAAGGTTTTTCAATGTGTACCAAGTGCTGATAAAAGGTTTAAATATGCTGATTGGTTGGCACATATTGTTTGTTTGGAATTAGCAGGTGGAGCAACGGATATTAAAGCCAAGAATTTAAAAGAAATGTATCAGAATCATCAAAATTTTGATATAAATTCACCAGTAGCCAAAAGTATCAAAAAAATACTTAATTATATTTATGATTCATTTGAAGAGGCGATACCAGAGTTGAGCGTTCAATGGGGTTTTATTGATTTTTATTTACTAATATCTTTACTTACAAAAGAATATATTTTAAAAAATCAAAATCAAGGATTTGCTTCTTTTTATATTGGTTTTGAACAAGAGAGAAGAAGCGTTGAAGACCCTGCCGAACTAATAGAACAAAAAGATATTTGGGCTAAAGATTTGTTTGATTATATTGAAGCATTTAAAGCAGGTGGTGTGCGTAAAAATATAGAAACACGCAATAGAGTTTATACGAATAAATTATTTAGAGAGATTTTGAATTTAGCAACTAAGGATAACAAAAGATTATTTGATAAAAATCAAAAAACTGTTATTTGGCGTAGAGATAATAAGGAATGCCAGCAGTGTAGTTGCGAGGTTGAATTTAAAGATATGCATGCTGATCATATAATGCCTCATTCAAAAGGTGGACAAACAACAGTAGAAAATGGTCAAACATTATGCGCTAAATGCAATCTATCTAAAGGGAGTAAATGAGTTTTAAAAATACTAACCACCAAACCACCAACATAAAAACCCACTCCTTAAAACAAAAATCAAAACAAATAAAATTAAACCAAATTTATTAATAAAAATCCAAGTTGGTCTTTCTGGTAATTCGTTTTGAAACAGTAGTATAATATGTATAAAATACTTAACTTGTGCATACGATGAGAACAACCTTAAATTTACCAGAAAAGCTTATTAATGAGGCGATGTTATTGAGCAATTTACCCACTAAAACTGCGGTGATTATTGCTGCGTTAGATGGTTTGGTGCGTCAATCAAAACTATCAGATATTAAAAACTATGGCAGCAAGGTTGATATAGATTTTGACTTGCAAGCTTCGCGCAAAAGATAGTGGTTTTAGTTGATTCATCGGTTTGGATTGCGTATTTTAGGCACAATACTTATAAAAATGATATTGCTTATTTGATTGATGAAAATTTATTAGTAACCAATCAATTGATTTTGGCAGAGTTAATACCCTCACTCAAAATACACAACCAGTTAAAACTCATTAAAATGTTGCAGCAGATTAAGCGATTATCCTTAGATATAGATTGGCAAGATATTAATGAGATGAAAATCAAGTGTTTGAAAAATGGCATATTAGGTATTGGTATAGTGGATATGATGATTGCTCAAAATGCAAGCCATCATCAGGCAGTTATTTTTTCAGAAGATAAGCATTTTTCTCATTTACAAAAAGTGCTTAATATATCCTTGTATGAGGCGTTGTGAGATTTTTCTTTTGCTAACAAATGCTAACCACCAACATCAAAACCCAAACTCTAAGCCATCAAGGCAAAAGCTACTCAATCAGCACGGCAAAAAATGGTGTGGCTAAGGTTAATAAAAATCCAAGTTGGTCTTTCTGACAATTTATTTTAAAACAGTAGTATAATAAACCAGCCTCAACCAGTCTAACACAATTTATTATGCTAAATATCCAATCTAATCAATTAAAAACGCACTTTTCAGAGGTTTTGAGAAAGGTAGAGGTGGGTGAGGAATTTTTAATCACTAAGCACAAAAAAGCAGTAGCCAAGTTAGTGCCTATTGTTGATGATAATCAAGTTAATGATGCTAAAGAAGCCGTGATGGCGATTAAAAAATTGCGGTTGTTGAATTTAACCCAAGATGAGCTCAGCCAATATAGACAGACAGGGCGGCGTTAATGTTTGTGCTAGATTGCTCAGTTGCGCTGGCTTGGTGTTTGACTGATGAACAAAGCGACTATGCGGATAAAGTATTAGGCTTACTAACTCAACAACAAGCCATTGTGCCAAATTTATGGCATTTAGAGGTGATGAATGTATTGTTAATGGCGCAAAAAAGAGGGCGAGTTACTGAACAAAGTGTTGCTATTATTTTGCAAACACTAAATACAGCTAATATCATTACTCATAAGCGAGATGTTGCCATTAGCGACATGGACTTTGTATCTTTTGCTAAACAATATCAACTAACCAGTTATGATGCAAGTTATTTGTATTTAGCTAAAATAGAAAAAATCCCTTTAGCAACGTTAGATAAAAAATTAACTAAAATTGCTAAAGATATGGATTTATTTTTGTCAGTATGATAACCATCAACATCAAAACCCAAACTCTAGGGCATCAAGGTAAAACTAACTTTTTTGGGCATTGCCCATAAAATCAAATAATACCACTTTTAAATTTATATTTTTTATAGTTATCATTTTGATAACTTATGGTATCATACTTAGATGAGAATTATTGCAAAAAGTACTTTAAAAGCATTTTATCAACAACCTAATTACCGAGAAAGTCAGTTCCAATTAGAGGCATGGCATTATGAAATGTCTAAATCTGTGTTTAATAATGCCAATGAAGTAAAAGCCAAATATCGTAATGCAAGTATTGTAGGGGATAACAAAATTGTATTTAATATTTGCGGTAATAAATATCGTCTGATTGTTAAAATTAACTATTTTGCAGGCGTTATTTTTATTAAATTTATTGGCACGCATAAGTTATATGACAAAATAAATATCAAGGAGTTATGATGAATATACAAGCAATTTACAATAAAGCGGATTACCAAAAAGCTTTAAAAAAAGTTGAGGAATTGATGGATGCGAAGCCTGATACAAAAGAATTTGATGCTTTGAATGTTTTAAGTATTTTGGTGGAAAATTTTGAGAATACTCATTATAAAATCAATTTGCCAGACCCTATTGAGGCGATTAAATTTAGAATGTCAGAGCAAAACCTCAAGCAAAAAGATTTAGTTGCGATGATTGGTAGTAAATCTAGGGTTTCGCAAACATTGAATAAAAAAAGAAAACTAACATTGCCCATCATTAGAAAGCTGCACCGAGATCTTAATATTCCGTTTGAGAATTTGATTGCTAATTATGAAATAAGGACTGAATAAGTCGTATGATTAGCATCAACATCAAAACTCAAACCCTAAGCCATCAAGGCAAAAGCTACTCAATCAGCACGGCAAAAAATGGGGTGGGTGAAGTAGAGGGGTCGTTTTGCACGCCGACTGGGGAGTTTCGTATTGACTCGATGATTGGTGCGGGGTTGAGTACTGGGGCAGTTTTGGTGGGTAGGGTGGCGACAGGTGAGATTTATTCGCAAAGTTTGGCGGACAAATATCCTGATAGAGATTGGATATTGAGCCGTATTCTTTGGTTAGATGGGGTGCAGGCGCATAATCAAAATACTAAGGAGCGTTATATCTACATTCACGGTATGCCTGATGAGGCTAAGTTAGGTGTGGCGAATTCAAAGGGCTGTATTTGTATGCACAATGATGATGTAATTGCCTTGTTTGAGGGCGTTCAGATAGGCGAAGATGTTGTTATAATGGAATCATGAACGAATTGGCGCAATATTTACCTAACAAAGCCTATCAGCGCTTGCAAGCAAATGTTGCTGCGTTTTTGTTTGATGTGTGCACTGAGGCTGAAAATAAGTTTGTTGGCAGGCCGCTAAATTCAATGCTTGTGCCTTGGGTAGATGAGTCTGATTGGCAGCCATATTCGCAAAATTTTATTGCCGCGATTAAACGCTCAACACTGAAATTATCCTTATTTGTCGCAGCGGCTATCGTTCTAATGATGCTCATATTATTAGCGGTTTTGCAGGTGATTTGGATGAAGATCATCAACGCGGCAAGCTCAATGGCTGGCTATTGTGGGAACAATGTTAAATGCACAAATTATTAAATACTTATTTAGATAAAAGAATGCTGTTTATATTCTTAAACGGCATTGCCAGCGGTTTCCCTTGGGTAATTATTGGCTCGGCAATGACCTTGTGGCTGAAAGATGCAGGGCTAACCCGCACCGCGATTGGCTTTTTTGGTTCGGTATTTGCAGTGTATTCTATTAATTGGCTGTGGGCGCCATTATTAGACCGAGTTAAAATCCCATTTTTAACTAAGCGATTTGGTCAGCGCCGCTCTTGGCTTTTGTTGTTACAAGGTTTATTGTTTTTATTGATTATTTCGATTTCTTTTAGCAATCCAAAAGACAGCCTAATCTGGGTAAGTTTGTTGGCGTTTTCTGTGGCAATTGTCTCTAGCACACAAGATATTGTGATTGATGCTTATCGAATTGATGTATTAAGCCTTGCAGAAAAAAATAAATTGCCCGCCACCTCAGCTATGGCGACTTCTGGCTGGTGGGTGGGTTATGGTTTTTTAGGGGCAATCGCACTTTATTTATCAGATTTTGGCAATGCTTGGAGCGGCGTATATTTGATAATGTCGGTTTTCGTATTAGGTTTTATTGCCAATACATTATGGCTATCTGAGCCTGAGAGTGATAGGGAATTAGTGCAAGCAACAGCACAGCAGAATTATGAGGATTTATTGGGCGGTCATAATGTATGGCAAAAGATGAGCGCATGGTTTTTAAGCACAGTTGTTGAGCCACTCAAAGACTTTTTTGTGCGTTTTGGCAAAACTGCGCTTATTATTTTGGCATTTATTATGTTGTTTAAAGTGGGCGAGGCATTTTTAGGGCGAATGTCATTGGTTTTTTATAAAGAAATCGGCTTTACCACTGGCGAAATTGCCACTTATTCTAAATTAGCAGGCTCAACCCTAACGATTATTTTTTCCATTGTTGCCAGTGTTATTACCGTTCATTATGGATTAGTTCGTGGTTTAATGATTAGCGGTATTGCTATGGCAGGCACTAATTTAATGTTTTCTTATATGGCTTTTGTAGGTGCAGATACCAATGTATTTGCGGCTGCAATTTTGCTTGATAATTTTACAGCAGCTTTCTCAACGGTCGCTTTTGTTGCGTTTATTTCTCATCTCACTAATCGCGCTTATACTGCCACACAATATGCATTAATGGCATCAGCGGGTAATTTTGGACGCACTTTATTTGCCGGTGGCAGTGGCTGGATGGTAGATAGCTTAGAGACTCAAAACTGGGTGGCTAACTTTGGCGGAGAGTGGGTAGTATTTTTTACAATAACAGCCTTAATGGTGATTCCCAGCCTTATTATGCTGTATTGGATTAGCAAAAAATTTAAGCACATATTTATATAGGGAGCTTATATGATTGCCCCAATTATGATGGATCTGTCAGGCTTGACACTTAGCAAGATAGAAAAAATCCAATTAGCCCAGCCCAGCATTGGCGGGGTGATTTTATTTTCGCGTAATTTTAAAAATATTGCCCAAGTGCAGGCCTTGATTGAATCAATACGCGCCATTAACCCTGATTTACTGATTGCTGTGGATCACGAAGGCGGGCGTGTGCAACGCTTTAGAGAAGGGTTTACCCACTTGCCAGCGATGGCAAAACTCGGCAAGGCCTATGATAATAATCCACAGCTCGCCCTGCAACAAGCGCAGGCTTGTGGTTGGATTTTGGCGGCAGAATTATTAGCTATTGGCGTGGATTTTTCTTTTACTCCAGTGCTTGATTTGGATTATGGCAATTCCTGCGTGATTGGCGACCGTGCTTTTCACAGCAATCCACCCACAGTGATTAAACTCGCAGATGCTTTAATAGCAGGTATGCACCAGGCAGGTATGAAGTGCGTGGGCAAGCATTTTCCCGGGCATGGGTTTGTGGCAGCAGATTCGCACTTAGATTTGCCGATTGACCAGCGCGCGCTGGCAGAAATTGCGCCAGATATATCTGTTTTTAAGGGGTTAATCAACTCATTAGATGCCATTATGCCCGCACATGTGGTGTATTCGCAGGTAGATGATAAGCCTGCTGGATTTTCATCCAAATGGATTAAGGATATTTTACAAATCCAGCTGGGCTTTTCTGGCGTAGTGTTTAGTGATGATTTATCAATGCAAGGGGCGCATTTTATTGCTGATATTGCCGAGCGCGTTCAAGTATCGTTAGACAGCGGCTGTGATATGGTGTTAATTTGCAATCACCCTGAGCTGTTAGTTAAGGTGATTGAGATAGATTTTGGCACAAATAAAAAACTACAATCAATGCAAGCTATAAGCTCGCACAATCTTGATAAAATAGCACATTCAGCACACTTAGAAAGCATCAAAACTTTATTATGACTACAAAGAAAAAACCAGATTTTGAAATTCGCCTATTAAATGCGATGAGAAAAACACTGATTGCCGTGGCGAAAGACACTATGACTAAGCCGGGTTTGCGTCATCCTTTAACGGCAGACACTCAAAAAATGATTAGCGATTGCTTAGATGTGGTCAGTAGTCGGCAAATGGCGATTGACAAAGAATCCGGCGCACATACTAATATGAAACCTGTTTATAGCGATGAGCAAATAGTGCAAAGTTTTTCGATTGACGATTTAAAAAAGACTCTGAATTAGCCTTGTTTTTTTAAATAAATTTTAAATTGGCATAGGCGCTAATTAACCATTTTGTCCCTGCTCGTTTGAATTCAATTTGCACCCGCGCAGAATCGCCATCGCCTTCAAAATTCAGCACTGTGCCAAAGCCAAATTTTGCGTGTTTAACCAGCGCCCCGATTGACAGCTGATTTTGCTCTTTGGGTTTAACAGAAAAATCTTGTGTTGCTTGATAATTTTGCATTGTTGCGCCAAATTTTTGCTTGACAGGGCTGATATATTTATCGGGAATCTCATTTAAAAAGCGCGAAGGGTAGGCGTATAAATGTTGCCCATGTAAAAAGCGTTTATTGGCAAAAGACAGGCTTAGTTTTTTCATCGCCCTGGTCATACCAACATAGCATAATCGCCTTTCTTCGTCCATCAGATAAGGCTCTGCCTTGCTTTGCCAAGAAGGGAATAAATCTTCCTCCAGGCCCACTAAAAACACATAATGGAACTCTAAACCTTTAGCAGAGTGGACGCTCATCAGTTGCACATTTTGATTGACAGAATTGTTATCGCCGCTGGAATTTAATGAGGCAAACGAGATAAAACCTAATGTTTCATTTATATCGCTATCTTCTTCATGATTGCGTTCTTTAGCAGAGCCAATCAACTCTTCGAGGTTGGCTGTTTTGTTGCCATCTTTGTCGGTTTTATCATTATCATAATGCGCAACAAGCCCTGATTGTTTAATCAAATAAGCCACTTTTTCGCTCAAATCTAAGTGTTTGCTGTCATCTTGCATCTGCTCGATAAGTTGAATAAATCCGCTCAGTGCATTAGATGCACGGGCCGGCAGTGTTGGCGCAATTTCAACGGCTGCTTGAAATAGATTGGTGTGGTTATCCGCTGCAAATGTCCTGATTTTTTCAACAGTAGCATTACCAATCCCGCGGGTTGGAAAATTAACCACGCGCTCAAAGGCAATACTGTCTGCGCTATTTTCCATTAGGCGTAAATAACACAAGGCATCTTTAATTTCAGCGCGTTCAAAAAAACGCAATCCGCCATAAATAATATAGCTAATATTGTGTTTAATCAGTCGCTCTTCAAAGGCTCTTGATTGTGCATTTGAGCGGTAAAGGATGGCACATTGATTGAGCGATGCGCCCTGGTCAATATGTTTTTGAATGCTACTAACCACAAAATCTGCCTCGTCTATTTCATTGCGCGCCTCATATACATCAATCAAATCTCCAGCGCCAGATTCAGTCCATAACGATTTATCCAAACGATTAGAATTGTTGGCAATAACGGCATTTGAGGCATTTAGAATATTGCCAGTTGAGCGATAATTTTGCTCAAGGCGAATAGTTGTTAGGGCAAAATCAGTTTCTAATTTGTGCAGATTTTCAATTTTTGCACCACGCCAGCCGTAAATGGATTGGTCGTCATCACCAACACAAAAAAATCTATTTTTGCCTGACAAGAGTAATTTAATCCATTTATATTGAATGGTGTTAGTGTCTTGAAACTCATCAACCAAAATATGTTGAAAGCGATTTTGATAATCTGCGAGTAATTCAGTATTGTTTTTTAACAGCTCATAACTACGCACTAATAGCTCGGCAAAATCAATTAAATCATTAGCATTACAATGTTTTTCATACAACTCAAATACTTTAATACTTTGCTTAACAAAAAAGTTATACCCAGCATCAATATCAGTAGGGCGGATGCCTTCGTCTTTTTGTTGGTTAATAAACCACTGAATTTTTCTAACTGGATATTTAATCTCATCAATTTCATTTTCCTTCATCAGTCGTTTAATAATACGAAATTGATCCTGTGCATCAAGAATTTGAAACTGAGCGCTCAAATTAGCCTCTATAGGGTGGGCGCGCAATAGGCGATGTGCCAAACCATGAAAAGTGCCAACCCACATACTTCTAATAGGTCGCCTAAGTAATAGGCTTAGGCGTTCGCGCATTTCATTGGCGGCTTTATTGGTAAAAGTAACGGCTAAAATAGCATCAATATGAATATTTTTTTGCGTTATTAAATAGGTGATACGATGCGTTAATACTCGGGTTTTTCCACTACCAGCGCCAGCCAGTATCAGTGCATTTTTAGTATCATCTAAAGTAACAGATTGATTTTGTTTGTCATTAAGTCCGTCAATAATTTCAGATAAATTCATGATTTTTCTTGTATGTTGAGTTGAAATGGTTATAATATTACCTTTCTCTAATATGAGTTTTATTGCTTAGTTTTTAAAGCTAATAAAATCTGATATAGAGCATAGAATTATAAACATTATTTATTGTAAAAATTAAGGAGTATTGACAATGACTTACTACGAAGGCGTTAAAAAAATGGAACTTATGGGTGTAAATGATAATTACATTCAAGGCTGGGTCGCTGGGTTTTTAAATAATCCTACGATTGAAGAGCAAAGAATTACTGATGAGTGGGAATCAGGTTATGAAGATGGCAAACAACATACCGATGCAAATTTTGCAAATTTTTGTTAGTTAGTTTGAGAACTTTAATTAAAAAATTTTAAAAAAGCCCTGTTATAATGCAATTCTTTTTATTATAAGGTTATTGGCTATGAGTGCGATTATTTTTCACAACCCTAAATGCAGTAAATCCAGACTAACTCTTAGTATTTTGGAAGAAAAAGCTGTTGATTTTAAGATAATTAAATATTTAGACACGCCGCCGACAATCCAGCAATTAAAAGCATTACTCGCAGAATTAAAGATGACACCTCGTGCTTTGATGCGCACTTTTGAAGCGCCTTATAAAGCAAACAATTTAGCAGATGAGCGCCTAACTGAGGATGCACTGATTCAGGCGATGGTCGATAACCCCATACTAATTCAACGCCCGATTGTTAAAACCGATAAAGGCATTGCTATTGGCAGGCCGCCTGAAAATATTTTAGCCATTATATAATTTTTAGTCAATTAGCAAGGTTGATAGGTGTCCTTCGTGCGCTTCAATACTGGAATAATAAGCGTCATCTAAGCCATCTACTACTGAGTTTTTAACTTCATCAAGTTTTAATATTTCCTTGCTCCAAGCAGCTATTTTGTTAAATTCGGATAATGATAGCGCGTTATCAGTAAATTCATTAATCCAAGCTAGGCGCATAAAAATGGGTGCAAAAGCTGCATCAATCATATTGAAGTGCTTGCCATTGAAAAATGGTGAATTATTTTTAGCCGCTTCAATTTTTCTCAGCTTGGCAAAAAGTGCATCTTTTGAGCTGTTAAATTTTGCCTTATCGCCAGTTGCAATAACAAACATATCTACCAAAATCTCTGAAGAGAATACAATCCAAGAGCGGTTATTAGCCTTTTGAATAACATCAGCAGGGTGAAAGCTGTGTGCGGCAATATCCTCGATAAATTCTGTAATAACCAATGATTCAAAAATAACTTGATTATCAACTTTTAATAAAGGCACTTGCCCTGTTGGTGAAATTTTCTTAAACCAATCTGGCGGATTCATCAGGTTGATATAAGTTACTTTGTGGTTAATGCTGTGCTTGTTAAGTGAAATAATAGCGCGCTGGACAAAGGGGCAAAGTTTAAAGCTAATAAGTTCTAATTGCATGGTTTTTTCCTCATTATGATGATTATTCTAGATGATGGGCGTGATAGATTTTACATTTTTTCGCCGATGGTAATTAGTCTAATCAGCATTTTTCAAGCCCGACCAGAGTTTTTCTAACTGATAAAATTTACGGGTTTTTTCAGTCATAATATGCACCACGACCTCAGCTAAATCAATCAATATCCACAAGCCAGTTTCTACGCCTTCAATCCCAACTATTTTCATATCTAAGCGTTTTGCTTCAATTTTAAGATTATTAGCAATACCGCGCACATGTGCTACAGAGCGCCCTGTGGCAATTACAATGGCTTCAATATCGCAACTTTGCTCAAACACTTTGAGGGTAATAATATCTTCGCCTTTGAGCTCTTCAATGGTGTCGGTAACGGTTTTCAGTTGTGTTTTTAAATTCATAAGTTGTTAATATAATCGATAATATTGTTAGGTATAAGCTTTGTTAAATTTTGCCCAGCGTGCATTTTACCTTGCAAATCACTGTCAAATAGCATAGTGCGAATTTGTGTAGAAGAAATATTAAGCAAGGGTGTTTTTGCCAAATAAACTGAGCTTGGATAGTTGCTATTGCTTTTGTTAGCAGTGCGCGGCAGCACCACAATTTTTGCATATTGTTCAAATTCTTGATAATTTTTCCAAGTATCAATCATTGCAAAACTATCAGCACCGATAATCAAAAAAATCTTTTTATTTGGATAATCTTGCTTAATTTGTTTGAGTGAGTCAATAGTATAGGAGGCGGATTTTCTATCAATTTCACGCCTATCAACAGATAAATCGTCAAACTCTTGCAATGCTAAATTCAGCATATCAAGGCGTTGTTTGTTGGAAAAATATAGCGGTTTTTTATGCACCGGTGCTTTGCACGGCATCAGGAAAAGTTGCTGCAAACTCAGCTCTTTTTTAATGGCGCGCGCATTTTGCAAATGCCCATAATGCACAGGGTCAAACGAGCCGCCCAAAAAACCGATCATGATAACATTAACTCAATTTCTTGTTTGCTCACAGCACTGGTCGGGTAAGAGTAAATGCCGCGTTCCATACCTTCAACATAGCGTATAAATTTATCCTGTGAATCTATTAACAAATACGCATTGCTACGCTTTTGTTCGCCTATTGTAGTTTGTATTTTGTCCCCATAATCATGTCCGCAACACAAAATAATATCATCGTCTAATTGGCGTAATTTTTGCATAGAATCAAACAATTCGCCGATATTACCACCTGGCAATGAGCAATGCCCGGCGCCATAGACAAACAAGGTATCCCCTGCAATCAGATGGCTATCCAACAGATAACAAACGCCGCCAGCACTATGCCCTGGGGTATTGATAACCTTAGCACGAGTTGCGCCGATAAAGATAGTATCGTTATGTTTGACAATAATATCAGGCAATGTATCAATTTGCAAATAAGCTAGTTCGTTAATCCCTACAGTAACTTTTGCCCCAGTTTTTTGCACCAACTCATCGACCGCATTAGTGTGGTCAAAATGCCAATGGGTTAGCCAAATATCGCTCAGAGTATAACCCTTATCAGTAATTCTTTGAATGAATAAATCCGCATCCCAAGCAGGGTCAATAATAGCGCAAGTTTTTGAATGGTGGTCAAAAATAAAATGAATAGAATCCTCTAGCGCTCCAATATGATAGAGAATTTCTAAGGTGTAAGTTTTTTCTGTGTAGATTTTTTCCAGCATAAGAATTTTCCTCAACAATAACATTTTATTTTACCAAAACTAGTCTTGACTAATCTCTCTTAGAGACTATAATTTCCACTTTTGCTTGCATCCAGTTTTAAAGTTGTTCATTAGACAATTTTTAAACAGTTTTTTTGGGGCTATAGCTCAGCTGGGAGAGCACGACACTGGCAGTGTCGGGGTCAGCGGTTCGATCCCGCTTAGCTCCACCATTGTTTTTGATGCAAAAAAAATGTTATGTCGCCTTCGTCTATCGGTTAGGACCCCAGGTTTTCATCCTGGTAAGAGGAGTTCGATTCTCCTAGGCGATGCCAAATCTAAGTATTTAACTTTGAGCAGTATTATTGATTAAAATACCCTTTGTCGCGTTCGTCTAGCTGGCCCAGGACATTAGGGTTTTATCCTAAAAACAGGAGTTCAAATCTCTTACGCGACGCCACAATTTTCTACATTTGCTCACACCTTAACGCAAGGCTTCTTGTAATTTTTTTTGTGCATCATCGGCAGTGTGGTATCAAAGGGTAGCGTCCATTTAGTGTATAATTCGCGATTATGTTCAATATTCAAGCGCTTTTAATTTACGCAATTCCTATTTTATTTGCTATTACCGTGCATGAAACTGCGCATGGCTGGATGGCTTTAAAATTAGGCGATAGAAGCGCTTGGATGATGGGCAGAATCACGCTTAACCCGATAAAACACATTGACCCGATTGGCACTATTTTAATCCCAGCGGTTTTGTATTTTACTTCGGGATTTATTTTCGGCTATGCCAAGCCTGTGCCTATTAATTTTAATGCCCTAAAAAATCCTAAGCAAGATATGCTTTGGATAGCTATTGCTGGACCTGTTAGTAACTTTATTATGGCTGGATTATGGTTGGCCATTGTGGTAGTTGGCATTAATTTTCAATCGCAATTCTTATACAGCATGGCGCGTGAAGGTATTTACATTAACTTAATATTAGCAGTGCTTAATTTACTACCACTACCGCCCTTAGATGGCGGGCGAGTGATGAGCTCGCTATTGCCCAGAAAATTAGCCTATCAATACGACCAGCTTGAACCTTATGGCTTGTTTATTTTATTGGCTTTGTTATTTTTAGGCGTGTTTCAACAAATCATCCTGCCAATTGTTACCGCTATTCAACAATTTATGCTCAACTTTATTTAAAATCAATCGCCTACTTTTTACCTTGAACAATCCCGTCCAAAATCAAAGCACAAAATAGTATTGCAATACCAGCAAGGATGCCCTGCCCTACATTAGCGTATTGTAATGCTTCTAAAACATCTTGACCCAGACCTTTAGCGCCGATTAAAGATGCAACCACCACCATTGCTAAACTTAACATTACAGTTTGATTAACACCAGCCAAAATAGTTGGTTTTGCTAAGGGTAAATCAACCTTAGTCAGCAAATACCATTTAGATGCCCCATAAGATATTGCCGCCTCTCTAATGGTTTTTGGCACTCCTCTCAAACCTAAAACCGTTAATCTTACAACTGGCGTGCCGCCAAAAATCATAGTAATAATAACAGCAGCGACCTTGCCAGTGCCAAAAAACGCAATAACTGGAATCATAAAAACAAAAGCCGGCATAGTTTGCATAAAATCCATTATAGGCTTGATAATAGCATAAAATTTTTGCCGATTTGCACAGTAAATTCCAAGAGGCACACCGATAGCAATGCTAAGTAATGCTGCGGTTCCTAATAAAGCTAGAGTAGTCATAGCTTTTACCCAGAAGCCCAAAAAACCCATGTAAGCCAAGAAAGCAGTAGAATATATCGCCGCTCTAATGCCAGCTGATAGACCAGTTAATAGCACTATTGAACTAATAATTACAATCCAAGGCGTATTCACAAATAATAATTCTAAGGCATCTAATACCGAGCGAATCCCAAAAGTAATGGTATCAAATATGCGCTCTCCTTTTAACACCGCAAAATCAAATGCACGCTCCACAATACTAATTGTATGAAGCCTAATCGCGGGGTCGGTTGGAAACTCAGTCATTATATTTATTAAATTAGGGAAGCTATAATGAATAGATGAAAATACCATTATAACTATAGTAAATGTTACACTTAAAAAATAGTTTACGAACTTCATACCGTTATTAACAGATCGATCTGATAACCAGTCAGAATATCTTTTTTCTAAAATAGTATTGGCAAAAATACTTTGGATAAATCTTATAAGGACAAACAAAACAATACCTAATATTGCGATCCAAATGCCAGATTCTTCAATTTGTTGCGCTTCTAACACATAACCATCAATTGAATCTTTTAAAGACTTTATGGTTCGCTCAAATACTTCAACTTTATCTGTATTATTCTCAATAGCTACTTTTAGTTGCTGCTGTCTAAAATCTATCGTTGATTGAATTCTGTCTATTTTTTCATAAGCATCAGCACTAATATTACCAAAAAAACCGCGAATAATTTGCACAATAGCAAAGGTTTCAATAATTAAAAACGCCAGCGACCAATTCCAAATATTTCTAGCACCAAACCACATAGAGCCTAAAATGAGGGCGAAAAAATTAAACGAAAAAACATATTTTGCGCTATCGCCTATTTTTAAAAACTCTTTGCTGTAGTAGTCTGGGTTAGTTTTTACAAAATCAATAATTTTTGCGTTATGAATTGATTGTTCAAGGTTTTGCTGCTCTTTATTCATCACCACCCTCAACGATCGAGCGTAATAAATCTTGCTTAGTAATAATGCCTATGGGTTTTTCTTCATTATTAGTAACTATAATTGGCATGTCTTCTTTAACTGCAGCTTTGACTAATTTGCTGAGCAGATCATTTTCTTTCATCTTAACTACCTTAGTTGGTAAGGCGCCAAATTTGCTTTTATATTCAGCAATAGGGCGCATTATAGTTTTAGCTTTAACAACCCTTAACCTAGAAATACCTTTGACAAAATCTGCTACATAATTATCTGCGGGGTTGATTATGATTTGCTCTGGAGTGCCTACCTGAATAAGACTGCCATCTCTCATAATTGCAATGCGATGCCCTACTTTGACCGCCTCATCTAAGTCGTGGGTAATAAAAACTGTGGTCTTTTGCATTTTCTTGGATAATTTAATAAACTCAATTTGCAACTGCCTTCTAATGAGCGGGTCAAGAGCGCTAAAAGGCTCATCCATAAGTAATACCTCTGGGTCTGCGGCTAATGCTCGAGCTAGCCCTACTCTTTGTTGCATACCACCGGATAACTCGTGGGCATATTTATCGCCCCATCCTTGTAACTCAACAATTTTTAACACATTGTTAGCTATTGCTAACCTTTGATTTTTATTCATTCCCCTAATTTCAAGAGGCATAGCGATATTGTCTAACACAGACCTATGTGGCAAGAGTGCAAAGTTTTGAAAAACCATGCCAATTTTTTTATTTCTAAATTCTTGTAACTGGTTTTTATCAAGACTCATAACATCCTGATTATTAATTAAAATCCTGCCTAAAGTCGGCTCTAATAATCTATTTATGTGCCTTACTAAGGTAGATTTTCCGCTACCAGACAGCCCCATCACACAAAATATTTCACCCTGTGCTACATCAAATGAAACATCAGAGACACCAATTACCACATCATATTTTTCTAAGGCTTCGCTCTTTGATATGTTATTATTTATTATATCATCCAGCACCGTTTTTGAGTTGTTGCCAAAAATCTTCCAAACATTTTGAATCTGGATAGCACAATTTGAGGTGTCCATACTTTGCATTGGTTTGTCACTAACTAGGGATTATAGGCTTTAAATCACTATCTAATAAGATGCCACTTATTAGTTTAGTCATTTAAAAAACAGTATAACTATCTTCTAACTTTAACCTTAGAAGATAGTTTTACGAGATTATAATTTTATGTTAAAGCCCTTTTATATTAAAGCCCTAACCAGCCATCTACGGTCTTAGAATTGTTCTTTACCCATGCTCTAGCTGCATCTTTTGGGCTTACTTTTTGCACAGAAATTGCATAAGCTAAAGACGAAACATCATCAGCAGTCAGCTGAAAATTACTTAAAAACTCAGCGATAGCAGGTGATTTTTTATCTAAAGAAATCGCCCAACCGACTTGGATATTCTTCAATGCATCTTTAGTGGCAACATGAGATTTTTCATACCAATCTGGATCTTCTTTTGGTTGAATCATTTTGTATTTTGCGGCATTAAACTTTGGCTCTTGTAGCATTACAACATCTGCCATACCCCAAATAGCATGCGGCTTATAACAATAAAACGCATAACCCTCATTTTTCTTAATTGAATCAAGCACTCTGGCATTTTTTACCGCTTCAGCAGCTCTAATTGGCTCAATACCAGCATCATACAATCGATAATCCCTAAGTTTTACTTGGTTTACATTTGCAGAAGCCCAACCATCAGCGCCAATCCAAAACTCACCTTTGCCATTGCCATCACTGTCCATTGCTTTGACAACTTCAGGTCTTCCTAAATCTTCAATGGAAGTAATATTCATTCTGTTAGCAAAATCTTCTGATACACAATAGCCTTGGTTGCCCTTATAAGAATTTGAACTTAACCTAACTGTTTTTTTATCACGCACATACTCATCGGTGTAAGCTGATTGGTTTGGCAGCCAAATGTCTGGATGTACTTCTATTTCTCCTTTACCGCGATCCATAGCAGCAAAAATTGTGGTGTTATTACCAGGGATAATTTCTGCCTCTCCCCCCATTTTATCAGTTACCACAGTCGCCAATAAATTAGCAATGGCGGTTGCCCCAGTCCAGCCTGGGTCGCCTATATTTACTTTTTCAGCAAAGCTTGAAGAACTAGCCAAAAAGGCTATGGTTAAGATGATTATTGATGGTATTCTTGTTGTTTTCATGATTACTCCTCGTTGTTAAAACGCGCTGGATTATATTATAGATTTTTTTGCTTGTCAAGTAGATAAATTAATTTAATAATTTTTTATGAATCCAAAAAATTCTTCACAGCTTCATTAAATTCATCAATTTGCTCTAAATGCACATTATGGGCACAGTTAGCAAAGATTTTAAGCTCACTATTTACTATATTATTTTTTAAAATTTTTATTTGCTCGTAACTATAAGACCGGTCTTTATCGCCCCAAATAATTAAAGTTTTATTGTTAATGGACTTTAAATTTGCCACGCCGTGCCAATTTTTCATGGCTACTAAGGCATTATCAGCGGCATTAATTGATGTTTGTGCCCCAGCCCGAAGGCAAACATCAAAGTATTCTGCGCTTTCGCCCAAGACAAACCAAGTTTTGATAATATTTTTAGCCATTTGCTCTAAGCCATTTTTTTTAAGGCTTAGGCGTGATTTATCAATGGTCTCAAAACGCTTGGGCATCTCGCCTATAGCACCAGTGCCATAACACACTAATTTGGTAATTTTCTTGCCACTTATTTTTGCCATTTCTTGCACAATCATACCGCCCATTGAGTGCCCTAACAAGTGAAATTTATCAATTTTCTTTGCCCTTAAACACGCCAAAATTAACTTAGCAATTGCGTGGATGCTATTATATGATTTTGCTTTGTTGCTACTACCAAACCCTGGTAGGTCAATGGTTATTACTCGAAAATATTTTTTTAAAAATTTTATTTGTGGCTCCCATGTTAATGATGAGCTTAAAAATCCATGCACCAAAACTAATGGATAACCTTTTCCTTCATCACTAATGTATAGATCTTGCATAAAATTTATTAATTATTTTATAATCTGCATAACTTAAAAAATTGGTATAATTGTTTGAATTAACCGTGCTTAATTATATAACCATTTGCTAGCAAATTATATGAATAAAAGAAAAATAACAAACCCCTTTAATGTTAAGTTTGAGCCTTTTGATCGCTACGGCGCTGTGGTTGCGAAAATGAGTTGGCATAAAATTAGTTTTAATCTTGAAGACAATTATGGCAGTTATATTTTAAAACTTGAACCCGGTGCTAAAACCACACCACATACCCACATGGGGTTTGAAGAGTTTTTAATTTTAGAGGGTGAGTTAATTGATGCAGATAACACGGTTTTTAAAAAAGGAGATTTTGTTACTTTTGAGCCAAAAAGCGCGCATCATTCTTGTTCTCCAACCGGCTGCTTGGTTTTAGTTTTTATGAGAGGCTTTAATAAAGTTCATTAAAAAAAATAGATTTATAACAAATTAATAACCAAAACCAAAACTAATATGCACTTTTCTAATTATAAACGATTATTTTTTGCCCATCTACCAACCCCGCTCGAGTTGCTGACAAACTTGTCAAAACAATTAGGCGAGACTAATATTTGGATTAAACGCGATGATTGTACTGGCCTGGCCGGCGGCGGCAATAAAACACGAAAATTAGAGTTTGTAATGGCAGATGCGCTGCACAAAAAAGCCGATGTCATTATCACCCAAGGGGCAACGCAGTCAAACCACGCTCGACAAACCGCGGCAATTTCTGCTAAATTAGGCTTGGATTGCTACATTTTATTAGAAAACAGAACCCAGAGTAAAGAACACAACCACAATTATAATGGTAATGTTTTGCTAGATTGTTTGTTTGGGGCTAAAGTTATAAGATACGCTAATAACACTGATATGGAGCAAGAAATGGAGCTCTTAGCAGCCAAACTAATAAAACAAGGTAAATACAAAAATCCTTATGTAATTCCCGGCGGTGCTGCTAACAGTATCGGCGCCCTTGGCTATGCTAATGCGGCTTTAGAACTTGTCAGTCAAGCTAATGCTATGGATTTAAAAATTGACCATATTATTACTGCCACCGGCTCGGCTGGTACTCAAGCTGGATTGGTTGCGGGGCTTATTGCAATAAACGCCAATATTCCAGTATTAGGCATAGGGGTGCGCCTAGCTAAAAAACCGCAGGAATCTAAAGTGTATGAGCATACCAAAGATGTTGCTAAACTCCTTAAACTTAAAGTAGAAATTCCATTTGATGCAATCACAGCAAATTGTGATTATATTGGAGATGGTTATGGAATCACCACCAAAGATAGCCTGGCAGCAATAAAGTTACTTGCCCAAACTGAAGGCATTCTGCTGGATCCAGTCTATTCTGGTAAAGCTATGGCCGGACTTATTGATTTACTAAAAAAAGACTATTTTGCTGGTTGTAAAAATATTGTTTTTCTGCATACTGGCGGCTCCCAAGCCATATCTGGTTATTTGCAACACTTTTAAAAAAATAAACTTTGTGTGCGTCTACAGTATTAGCAAAAAAGAATTTCCAAGCTTGTTCTACTGTGAGCCACTTTTAATTAAATCGGTCAGTTGAGGGTTATTAATTCTATCTTAAACCAAAATGGTTGGTTTTGCTAAGGGTAAATCAACCTTAGTAAGCAAATACCATTTAGATGCCCCATAAGATATTGCCGCCTTTCTAATGGTTTTTGGCACTCCTCTCAAGCCTAAAACCGTTTACTCTCCTGAATATAAAAATTTGCCAGTTTTCCATTTGTTAGTGTCTAATGTTGAGGCAGAAAAATCATCAAAATCTTGGTTGTTGATTTGGACATTATCTACAAAATGAAATTCTTCATTGCTACCATAAGTATTAATAAAAAATTTGGCTTGTACTTGATTTAAATCGTTAAATAAATTGCTAATATCATAATAGCCCGATTTATCACCGTATTTAACAATAACCCTTTGGGCGTTTTTGTCAAATTCAATCGTAAAATTAGCCGAATAGGTGCTACTGGGTGGGTGAGGTTCATCAACATCAGGTTTGTCTATCCGTCGATAATACAGATCTTCATATTCCAATGTATCTCTCGTATATACTGTTGCCCTTGGTGAAATAGGAAGAGAAAAGGTAGAAAATATATTTGCATTTGATAAGTTGCCAAGATATAAAGTATCAATTGCCACTCTTTCAACATCAATAACTACAGCAGGGCAGACATTATATATCGGACAATACACAAAATTGTGTGTTATTACAATGCGAAAATAGTGAATTTTTTCCTTATCGCGTAATTCAAGCACCAGCCCTAAAAAATTTGTTGAGTCTGGATAAAATAACAATTCAAAATCAGCAGACAATGAAGTAATTTCTGTATCGGATTTAGCCAATAACCAAACACTCTCGCCGTTTGAGTTTTGCGGGCTAAGCTTTAATCGATTATTGTCAATACTAATACGACTATCAATATTATCTTGATTAGAAATAGACTCAAAAGTAGGGCGCATATCAGCAAAAATAGTGGCATCTATATGGGCTTTAGCGGTGGCGGAATTAACTAATGTTCTTGCTTCAGTTGCTGTTTTAATCTCATCGATTAAGGCTTGTAAATCAGCACTATCAGCAATATTTTGATTGCGAGTTTGTTGTTCGTTAAATTGACCTGTTATATCAATACCTTCTACATCTGCATCGCCATCTTTGTCTAAAGTTTGCAATACTTGAGCGATTTTCACAGCATCCGCCTCAGTTTCAACAATATGTGTTGGATAAAGAATATCCGCACCTTGCGCGCTACCAATTTCCATCTCTCCAATTTTAAAAGTAACAATCTCGTTTAATTGGTATTTAAAAGTGCCGTTTTCATCAGTAATACCATTTTGAGTAACCGTTGAATAGCCCAAACCTTTAACCACCGAGTCTTTAAATTGCCCAGTTTTAACATCGCTGTTGCTGCTACTACCGCCTCCTCCTCCACAAGCACCGAGTAAAGTAACAATAAATAATATTATTATTTTTTTCATTTTATTTCTCCTATTTTAATAAGCCGCGCGTTTAGATGTTTTAGTGGTTAGTTTAAATTTTACAGTTTTATCTTGATAGCTATCAGCATAATAACCACGAACTCGGATGCGTACTTTTTCATCTATGCCGTTATTATCGTCTTTATCATAAACAATTTAAAATTGCTTAACTAGTTAAGACCCTTATAATATTATTTTCTATTTTAATATAGAAAGACAAAGAATTAAAATGGTCAAAATCAAACATGTAAGTATCACTTGATTTTTTACATAACAACATCTTTACATAAACACAACCAACAATAGCTATACAACCAAGGTTAATAATTACCAAATAACTATCGGGCTTTAGTTATAATAGCCTCATCACTAACATATCAATACGATAAAATTGATAATGTTATATCCCGCCAAAACCATATCAATGGCTTACAAGGCGGTAAATTTAAAATGGGTTTTTAAAAAAAAGGAGTTAATATGGTAAATAAAATTAGTATTATAGGTGCTGGTAGGGTAGGTGAGAGTGCTGCACAAATGTTGGCAATGCAAAAACTAACAGAACAAATTGTTTTAATTGACCTTAACGAGGGTTATGCACAAGGGGTGGCGTTGGATATTCAAGAGACTGCCAGTGTTTATGATTTTGACGCAACATTAGTTGGTAGTGGTGATATTGCTGCCATTAAAGATTCTAACATTGTCATTATCACTGCTGGTGTGCCTAGAAAACCGGGCATGGACCGTAGTGATGTGCTAGCAATTAACTTAAAGATTATTGATGAAATTATGGATGGCATTATCCAGCATGCGGCTGATGCTTATGTGATTGTGGTTTCTAACCCAGTTGATGTGCTGACTTATCACGCCATTAGAAAAGCTAATTGGCCACGCAACCGCATCATCGGGCAAGCGGGTGTGTTAGATTCTATGCGGATGTCGAGTTTTATTGCGCTGGAAACTAATTATTCGATTAATGATGTTCAATCTATGGTGCTGGGCGGGCATGGCAATACTATGGTGCCTTTACCGCGATTTACTACTATTAGCGGTATTTCGATTGAACATTTGCTCGATAAAGCAACTATTGACGGTTTAATTCAACGCACGCGTGATGGCGGCGCTGAGGTTCTTAACCTAAAACAAAATTCAAGTGCCTATGATGCCCCTGGCGCTGCTGTGGTGGTAATGGTTGAAGCCATTGCGCATAATAAAAGGCGATTATTGCCTTGTATTACCCTGCTTGATGGCGAATACGGGCAAACAGATTTGGCGATTGGAGTGCCAATTATCTTAGGTGAAAATGGTGTGGAAAAGATTGTTGAACTAGATTTTACTCAAGCAGAACAACAGGCATTTGATGCTTCGGCATCGGTGATTAAAGGGCTGATAAAAGAAATTAAATAATGGCTTAACCACGACTTAGGATTTTATTCATTCGAGTAATATTCTTAACGGAAATATCTTTTGGGCAGGCGCGCTGACAATGACGATGGTTGGAGCAACTGCCAAAACCTTGCTGTGCCATTGTGGTTATCATATTTTTTGTGCGCTCGCTTGATTCTATTTGACCTTGCGGCAATAGTGCTAAATGTGCCACTTTTGCTGAGACAAATAATGTCGCACTGGCATTTGGGCAAACTGCCACACAAGCACCGCAGGCAATACAAGTTGCCGCGTTAAATGCGGCATCTGCTTGGTGTTTTTCTATCAATGTATTATTAGCTTCTGGCGCTGAGCCGGTATGCACGGAAATATAGCCGCCTGATTGAATAATACGGTCAAAGGCTGAACGGTCAACGCTCAAATCTTTAAGCACCGGAAAACTATTAGCACGCCAAGGCTCAACCCACAACTCGTTTTTATTTTTGTATTCACGCATATACAGCTGACAAGTAGTGGTGGCAAATTTTTCCCCATGTGGATAGCCATTTATAACCAACGAACAAGCGCCACAAATACCCTCACGACAATCATAATCAAACACAATCGCATCTTCATCTTTGGCAATCAACTGCTCATTGAGTTGGTCTAACATTTCTAAAAATGAAGTATCATCATCAATGTTATCAACTTGATAAGTTACAAATTTACCCCTACTGGATTTGTTTTTTTGTCGCCAAATGTGCAAAATAAATGTCATTTGTAATTCCTCACAGTCGGTTTGATAAATTCAAAATGCAAGTGTTCTTGGTGTAGTTTTGCACGCTCTTTGGTATATTCCCAAGCAGCGACAAAGGCAAAATCTTCATCGTTGCGTTTTGCCTCGCCAGTGGCGGATAAATGTTCGCTTCGCGCATGTGCGCCACAGGATTCTTCTCGATTGAGTGCATCTTCGCACATTAATATACCCAACTCAATAAAATCTGCCACCCTGCCAGCATGTTCTAAAGTTTGATTAAAGTTTTTATCGATACCAGTTACTTTAATAGTGTCCCAAAATTTTGCTTGCAAATCAGTAATTTGCTTGATTGCCAAGCGCAAACTTGGCTTATCTCTTGACATACCACAGGCTTCCCATAAAATTTTGCCAAGCTGTTGGTGAAAATGTTGTGGTGAGTGTTGCGGATTTGCTGAGTGCATCAGCTTGTTAATTCTGCCTTCGACCCGCTTCAATGCTTGCTGCACTTGTGGGTGATTTTCATCAATTGGCTGCAAGTCATTTCTGGCTAAATAGTTAGCAATGGTTTGTGGCAGAATAAAATAACCATCTGCCAAACCTTGCATCAGCGCTGAAGCACCAAGCCGATTAGCCCCATGGTCGGAAAAATTAGCCTCGCCGCCAGCAAAAAGCCCATCAATCGTAGTCATTAGATTGTAATCAACCCACAGACCGCCCATCGTATAATGCGGTGCTGGATATATCTTCATCGGTGTTGTGTAAGGGTCCTCGTCAGTAATACGCTGATACATCTCAAACAAATTGCCATATTTTTCTGCTACTGCCTTTAAGCCTATTTTCTCAATAACATCAGCAAAATCCAAATATACCCCAAGGCGCCTACCGTGAATCTTGCTACCAACACCAAGACCTTCATCGCAAATATGTTTTACAGCACGCGAGGCAACATCACGCGGCACTAAATTAGCAAAAGCAGGATACATTCTTTCTAAAAAATAATCCCTATCTTCTGGCGCAATATCAGCTGGATTTTTATCACAATCTTTGCTGTTTTTTGGCGACCAAATACGCCCATCGTTTCTTAGTGATTCACTCATCAATGTGAGTTTTGATTGGTGTTCGGTGCTCGGCGGGACGCAAGTTGGGTGAATTTGAGTAAAACTTGGATTGGCAAAAAATGCCCCCTGTTTAAAAGCGCGCCAAATTGCTGAGGTATTACAACCTTTGGCATTAGTGGATAAATAATAAGCATTTGAATAACCACCAGTGCAAAGCACTACGCAATCGGCTATATGTGTGCTTAACTCGCCACTAACTAAATCACGCACCACCACGCCACGCGCCTTGCCATCGATGGTGATAATATCTAACATCTCAGCACGCGATTGATGGCTAACACGCCCGCTTTTTATTTGCCTACTCATAGCACTATACGCGCCTAATAATAATTGTTGTCCAGTTTGCCCGCGTGCGTAAAAAGTGCGCGAAACTTGAGTGCCACCAAATGAACGATTTGCCAAATAACCACTGTATTCACGCGCAAACGGAACGCCTTGGGCAACTGCTTGGTCAATAATATTAGCACTGAGTTGTGCCAAGCGATATACATTTGATTCTCTGGCTCTAAAATCTCCTCCTTTGATAGTGTCGTAAAAAAGTCGCCAAACGCTATCACCATCGCTTTGGTAATTTTTAGTAGCGTTAATACCGCCCTGTGCGGCGATTGAGTGTGCGCGTCTGGGTGAATCCTGAAAGCAAAATGAACTAACCTGATAGCCCGCCTCGCCTAAAGTTGCACACAAAGACGCACCTGCAAGCCCTGTGCCAACCACAATAATCTTATGCTTACCGCGATTTTGTGGTGCTACTAACGCCAAATCAAATACATGATTTTCCCAGCGATTTTCCAGTGCGCCAATCGGCTCAAAAGCATTCATAAAATCACACTCACAGGAATAGAGACAAAGCCAATAAACAAACCAGCAACAATCAGTATTACCAATAAATGATAAGGCTTGCTTGATATGCCTAAAGTTTGCAAAACATTGCTAAGTGCATGGTGCAGGTGTGCGCTGAGGGTAATCATACCGAGCGCATAAATCGCCAACATTAGCGGTTGAGATAACAAAGTCGTTAGTTGTTGATATAAACTCAGGCTGTCATCAATCCATAATTTCATTTGCACAAAATGAAACACAATGAATAACAATAAAGTACTTGCCCCACCCCAAGCAATAATTCGAGGAACACCGTGTGGATAAGCCTTATGATAAGGCTGCCCCTTGCTCAGATTATTCGCCAATTGACGCATAAACGCAGTTACAGCGTGAAATATTAATGTCGCTATTAACAGCCAAATCATTAACTGATAAACAGGCAATTGGTTAAGCCAACTATAAAAATCGTCAAAAGCAATATTGCCACTGTGAAAAATCAACAAGCTGAATAGATGAAACAACAAATAAGCAAACCAGACAAGCCCAGCAAATGCCATCCATTTTTTACCAGTAACTGAATTAATAAAGCTCATCAAACTCTGCTCGGGGTTGTAAATTCTCTTTCTCAATAGTGCGCAAACAGCTATTATAACGCAAAATTGGGTCTGAACAATGCGCTGGCGCCATTTTTTCAGCAATTTTATACTCACCAATCGCCTCTATCAAACCAGCATAAGCAAAAGATTGAGACATTGTGGTTTTGAGTAGCGCTCTGGCCTTGCGTTCAAGCGCAATACCGCTGTAATAATGACGATGAAATTGGGATTTAAGTTTGTCAATCGCCTCAGTAATTTTTTTAGCTTGGGGCTTGCTGCTGCTATGTGAATATTGGTCGGTCAAAGCTAATATATAAACCACCAAAGCATCTTGATTATCAGCATCAATTGCAAATACATCAAGACAAATACTAATTGCCAAATCTGGCTCTAAAAGAGAGCGATACTGCCGCGCCTTATCCAGCACAGTGCTAATAGAATCTTTATGAATGTGGTGATATTTCATATTTTAAGTTTAACATATAATTAAACAAAAAAAAATAAAATTTTTAAAACTAACATAAAGTGGTATAAAGTGGTATAAAATGTTTTTAAATGTTAAAAAAAGGAAGGTGATTATGGGTAAATTTATCACAGGTGGGCTGTTGCCCATATTCTCTGTTGGTGTTTTGGGGACGATGGCTTATTATCAAAAACGCATGCAGGGCAGATAATGTTTCGCGGAGTGCATAATTTAACCATTGACGCAAAAGGCAGGCTGAAAATACCAACCCGTTATCAAATGCAAATTGAAAAATCCTGTGGTGGAAAAATGGTGCTGAGTATTCACCCAGATGATTGTTGTTTATTGTTGTATGCTTTAAAAGACTGGCAAGTGTTAGAGCAAAAAATCAGCGCTCTGCCAGCATTTAATATTCATACAAAACGCCTCAAACGCAAACTAATTGGGCATGCAAGCGATTGTGAATTAGATCAGGCATCACGGCTATTGATTCCTGCTGCGCTCAGAGATTATGCAAAACTCAGCAAAAAACTAATTCTCAGCGGGCAAGGGCATAATTTTGAGCTATGGGATGAAAATATTTGGCATAAACATCTGGCTAATCTCGACTCGCTAAGCAGCAAGACACAGCTACCAACACAAATTACTCAGTTAGCATTATGAGCATTGATTATCACCAATCTGTTATGTTTAACGAATCCATTCAAGGCTTAAATATAAAACCCAATGGAGTTTATGTTGATGCCACTTTTGGTCGTGGCGGACACACTTATGGCATCTTAGAAAAATTAGGCACAGCGGGCAAAGTCATCGCCTTTGACCAAGACCTGAGCGCTATTGAATACGCCAAAAAGCATTTTGATGATAAACGATTGATGCCCGTTCACAGCGCCTTTGGCAATATGCAGCAAATACTCGGCCAGCAGCATTTGTCTGGCAAAATAGATGGTATTTTAATGGATCTTGGAGTTTCATCGCCGCAGTTAGACAATGCACAGCGCGGCTTTAGCTTTAATGCTGACGGCCCGCTTGATATGCGTATGAATCAAAGCAGCGGCATCAGCGCATCTCAGTGGTTAGCGGCTGCTGATGAAGTCGAAATTGCTAATGTGATTTACCAGTTTGGTGAAGAGAAAAAAAGCCGACAAATTGCCAGTGCCATCAAAAAATATCAACAAACGCAAGCCATTGAAAGCACCTTGCAGCTCAAAAATATTATTGCCACAGTAGTCTATTCAAACAACAAACACCCCGCTACGCGCTCATTCCAAGCAATCAGAATTTTTATCAATCAAGAATTAAAACAACTCAGCAAGGCACTCAGTCAAACACTATCATTATTAGCCCCACAAGGGCGATTATGTGTGATTAGCTTTCATTCTATTGAAGACCGAATGGTTAAGCAGTTTATTAAGCAACATACAAAACAAAAACAATTACCTAAAGGTTTGCCAATTATAGGTAATAATATCAAGCCAACTGCCTATAAAGATTTAGGCAAGCAATTTGCCAGTGCAGCAGAGGTTGGCATCAATAAACGCTCACGAAGTGCAATTTTAAGATTAGCAGAACGCACTTATTTGCAAAAATTACCGTGTTAATCAATCAGCTAAATATCATAAAAATTAACCTGCTTTTGGTTGTTGCTATCATTATTTTGTCTGTTTTTACTATTATTTGGCATCATCAAAATTATCTTTTATACAAACAATCCATAATAGTTGAACGCCACAATCAGCAAATAGTAGCAATGCACAAGCAGTTAGCCAGCGAACATTCGCAACAAATTAACGGCTTTCAGATTAAGAATAGGGCGCTGAAAATTCTAAATATGCAGTTGCCAACAAAAAGTAAAAGGATTGTCTTATGAATAAGCAATTAGACAAATTTTTACAAGCGTTCAGCTCAAGAATGCAAAATTATCGCTACCGACAATGGTTTATTAAATACTTTTTTGTGTTTTTTTTGCTAATCTTTGCTTTCAGAATTATTAACATTCACCAATTGAATGCCGGCCCTATTTCTGTGCAAGAAATAGGCAACAAACAAGCCATTAGTAACATTCAAACCAAAGCACAACGCGGCAATATTTTAGCGAGAAATAATGACTTGCTTGCCGGTGATTTGGTTTTAAAGAAGGTAAATTTAGACCCTACTAAAGTGCAAACTGCTTTTATACCGAGATTAGCTAAGGCTTTAATAATGCCAGAAAAAACACTGAGTCAAGTAATTCAGGCAAAACTCAGCAAAAAAGCCGGCAGGCGAAATTTAGTGATTAAAAAAAACCTAAGATTAACCAACCCGATTCTGGCAAATATTCAAACCTTAAAAAAACAAGAAATACCCATTTGTAGAACTAAATTGAGCAAAAACAAGCTAAATATATGGGATGGGATGCTGTTATTTACAAAAATTAAAATCCCCCAAAACACCTATAAAAAGATTAAAGTTTGCAAAAAAGAATTTATTCAAGGAGTAGCACTACAAGCCTATTCAGGTCGATATTATCCAAAATCTGCCTCATTAGCACCTCTGCTTGGCAGGGTAAATCGCGATAAAAAAGGCATATCAGGCATCGAAGGCGAGTTTGAGCCAACATTATCTGGCCAAAACGGCAACACTCGACTTAATTTTAATGCCACCTCTAAAGGCTCATATTTTAATCCAGTGGTAATTGATAAACTACAACACGGGCAAGACATACAGCTTACCATTGACACTAATATTCAGTTCTACACTTATAGCGCAATTAAACAAGCAGTCGAAAAACATCAAGCTGATTCCGGATCCGCCATTGTGCTAACACCTAATGGTGAGATTTTAGCCTTAGTCAATTATCCCGCTGATGACCCAAATGATAAAACCACTTACAATGCACAAAATTACCGCAATCGAGTGCTCTCAGACAAGGTAGAACCCGGCTCAACTATAAAACCATTTACCATACTATTAGCATTAGATAAAAACAAAATAAGTGCAACTGAGGATGAGTTAATCGATGTTACTAAGCCTATCGCTAACATCAAACCCGATGGCAAATACCAACAAATGACAGTTAAAAAAATATTACAAAGCTCGCATAACTTAGGCACCATCAAAATCGCCGAAAGGTTAGATAAAAAACAGCTATATAATACTTGGAATAAACTCGGTTTTGGTCAGCCACTTGGTCTTATTCCTAATATAGAAAACTCAGGCTCGCTCAAACATTTTAGCAGCTGGACCTTAGCAGACAAACGCTCGCTGGCTTTTGGTTACGGCCCCATGGAAGCCAACTTAGCACAACTTGCCAGAGCTTATTTAGTATTTGCTAACGATGGCGCTATTGCTTCGCTAAAATTAGTTAAAAACATCAGCGCAGATGACACCCTAACCCAAGTATTTAGTAAAAAATCAACCAATAAAATTGCCAGATTGCTCGGCACAGTAGTCTCTAATAAAGGCTCTGGCTATCGCGCACAAATCAAAGGATATGAGATTGCCGGGAAAACCGGCACAGCAGAAATGGTAGTTGATGGCGTTTATAACAAAAAAGGCGCAAAACGCACATTTTTTGCCGGCTTTGCCCCCATACAAAAACCCAAATACATCATGGCAATACGCTTAGATTACCCTAAAAAATGTTATACAGCCTGGGACCCACAACTAAGAAACAAATGCCAAGGCTCAAACTCTGCTGCTATGGTTTTTAAAAATGCAATGGAAAATATTCTAAGCAACGACAAATCAATCAAACTCTTAGCTAAAAAATAGTAAATAACAACAAATTTAAAATCAAGTGATATTGAAGCTCCCCCATTTAAATGTAGTGCGTAGCCTATCCCTATTATTATAAAAATGTTTTTATTGCTAAAAATATATTATATAATCGTGTTTTTTAATTCAACTACAAAAACAATTATGAAAAAAATAATCTTAGCAAGCCTATTATTTAGCTTAGCAACCTTAGCTAATGCTATTATTTCAGATATAGATCTTTCATTCAGCACCATAAATGAAAATGCCGATATTGACACAATCATTGGAGTTGCTACTGCTTCTGGTGATGGCAGTGGAACTTATTCTTATACCGTGCAAGATTTTAACGCTTTTTCATTTGGTGTAGCTTCTCAAGGAGGATTTAATTATGGTGGTGGTAATGATTTTAAAGTCCGACCTGCTGGTGGGGACGGTAGTAATGATATTACTATAGCCACTATAAATTTTGGTCTTAATGTTAGTAGTAATCCTGCCAGTGATTTAGCAGCTGCTATAAATGCTTTGACTACTACTACTGGAGTTTCTGCCATAGCTAGCTCTTCTGAACAAGTAGCATTAACTGGCTGGCCGGTTGATTTGTATGGTGCAACATTGATTGGTTTTGATCTTAACAATCCTGCTGGTAATTTTGCTGTTACTATAAAAATAACTTCCACTGGTGATGATTTAATTATTCCAACTAATACAGCTTCTGATTTTTTCTCAATTGGCACCGCTACTGGTGTTTTAATATCTAAGGTTGAGTTTGATTATGAAGCAAAATCTACATATAATATTATTATTAGAGCAACTGATAGTACTGGTGGTTATTCAGAAAACTTTGATATTACTATAATAGATGACCCAAATGATGGCTTAACTCTTTCACTACAGATTGTGGCTGAGCATAATGCTGTTGGAGCAACTGTTGGAATCCTTGCTACAGATGGTGGCACGGGACCTTATACTTATACTTTAAGCAGTGAAAGAGATTTTGAATTTGCAGTGGGTACTACAAATTTGGGAGGAACTTCTGCTTCTAATGACTTTAGAGTCCGAGCAGCTGATGGAGGAGCAACTCTAACTATAGCCACTGTTACTAATTTTGCTACAGGCGGTGCCAATTATAAGCCCGCTGGAACTTTAGTGGAAGCTATAAATGCCAAGACTGATGATACTGGATTTTCTGCCGAAATTGGTAATGGATATAGTGGTAATAATGGTAATACTACTGGAACAGTAAACTTAACTTCATGGCCAGATGCCTATAATGGAGGTGAATTGATTGGATTTTCAACTGGTAATTTTGATTATATAACAATAGTTTATCATCATAGTAGTCATCCAGAATCAACTCCTGGTAATAAGTTTCCAACTCCAGATTCTAGTTATTTCTCAACTGACGGCGATAAACTAATAACTACTGCCGTTCTTGATCAAGCAACACAAAGCTCATATACTATTACCATTAACTCAACTGATGCTAATAACACTGTTATTTCCAGAGATTTTAAAATAACTGTTGCTGATGGCCCAAGCGGCACTGTAACTGGCATAACCCTTGCACCAAATACCATAAATAACCAAGCCGCAGACGGGACAACTGTTGGACTTTTATCAACTAATGCCACTGATACTGGTCGTGTTTATGTTTTAGTAGATAATACCGCGACTTTCTCAATTTCTGACGATAAATTAACAGCCAATAACCCTAATACCCTTCAAATAGGCACCATATCTGTTAGCATTTCAACATACAATGAAGCTACTGATAGTTTTCCTTCATACACTGTTATTATTACGGTAATAGAAGAAAAAACCTTTTCCTTAGATGTTGATGGCAATGGGACTATTAATGCCCCTAATGATGGATTGATTATCTTTAAATATTTACTAAACTCTAACGCTAACAATTTACATACTACCATTGCTAGTGATACACCTGATGGCAGAAAAACAACCCCACAGTTGAAAGCTTATTTAGATGATGCAGGAACTATTTTAGATGTTGATGGCAATGGCACTATTAATGCCCCTAACGATGGATTGATTATCTTTAAATATTTACTAAACTCTAATGCCAACAATTTACACACCACCATTGCCAGTGATGCACCCGATAGCAAAAAAACAACCCCACAGTTGAAAGCTTATTTAGATTTATATTCAGAATAATTATTCAGTATTAGGGGCAGAGGGGCAGAAAACAGAAAACAGAAGACAGAACAGAGCAATAGCAAACCTAATAGCACCGCTCTTGCTCTTGCTCTGTCATCTGTCATCTGTCTCTCTGTCCTCTGCCTTCCAGATAGCATTTTCTTTTGGTAATTGTAATGGTTCAGTAAACTTAGACACAAAGATAGCCTTATAATACAAAACATAAGGAGGTCAAAATGACACAAATAATAAAACCAAAAAAAGAACGTTCTGTTTTCACAATTGAACAAAAACTAGACTATGCTAAACTCATGGTGCATGAGAATTACACCAACAAACAAGTAATGATAATCTCTGGTGCTTGCACATCTGCTATTACTCGTTGGAAGAGGCAATATCTGGCAGAGATAAACGGACAAACACCTGAATCAAGTAAAGCGATGACACCTGAGCAACAAGAAATCCAATTGCTTAAAAAGAAGTTATGGCGTGCACAAAGGGATAATGAAATCCTAAAAAAAGCAACAGCCTTGTTCGCAACGGTCAATCAAGACACACTATGATTACCCAAATGAACAAGGCTTGCAAACCATACCACACCAAGGAATTGTGTCAATTATTGAAGCTTCCTCGTAGCAGTTATTATTATCAAATCAAAGACAAACCAGTCAATGACAACACTAATGCTATGATTAAATTTATCAAACAAACCGCCATTGAAGTTAAGCATACCTATGGCAAACGCAGGATGCAAGTAGCATTAAAAAACAAAGGCTGGACGATTGGTGTTTACCAAACTGCCACCTTAATGAAAAAAGCCAATGTAGTTGCCATACGCCCTAAAAAACGACATTATTACCCCAATGCTGGCATTGTTCATAAAAAGGCAGAAAACCTATTGAACCGCGAGTTTAAGCAGCCATCAATCAACACGCACTGGGTGGGTGATATAACCTATATAAAGACCCACCAAGGTTGGAGTTATCTTGCCAGTGTAGTGGATTTGAGCTCAAAGCAAGTGGTTGGCTGGGCGTTGTCTAAACAGCCTAATGCACAGTTAGCAAAGGATGCACTGATTAATGCTATTTACAGACATCAGCCTAATACCCATCAATTGATGTTCCATTCAGATCAAGGGGTACAATACTGTGCAAACATGTTTGCACAGTATTGTAAAAGCAGAAGTATTACTCAAAGCATGAGCAGACGAGGTAACTGTTGGGATAATGCTGTAATGGAGCGATTTTTTAGAAGTTTAAAGACTGAACGATTAAACTACCAAAGCTTTAGCAATCATCAAGAAGTAGTGGAAAATGTGGAGAGTTATATTTACTTTTATAACTACAAAAGGATTCATTCAGCCATTGGGTATAAAACCCCTGCGGAAAAGATGGCTGAGTTGAAAAAAGTGGCTTGAAATGTGTCTAAGGTAATTGAACCATTACAAATGCGACTTCAGTCGCATCTATGCTTGCATTTACATGACTAAAATCTCCTTTTCTGCTGATGAGGCAATTGAAATCACCTTTCCAGATACCTAATGTATCTGTGGTTAGTTAAAAATCAGCCTGCTCTTGCTCTGCTCTCTGTTTAGATGCGACTGAAGTCGCATTACCAAAGCCACTCTTGCTCTGCTTTTTCTAACAACACCAACAAATCTAATTACGCCCCAATCCTCAATGCGACAGTGGCAAAAATCGCCGTCCAGGCGATAGGGCGAAGCCCGATTTTGATAAACTCTTAGGGGTGGGGGCTTGGGGGAGGGCGTCGGGATCTCGAGTTGAGGCACACTCTACCACGCCCTCCCCCAAACAGACGATATGACACAAAATTTACACAAACAGTTCTAATAGCACCGCTCTTGCTCTGTTCTGTTCTCTGACTTCTGCTCTCTGTTTTCTGCAGATGCGACTGAAGTCGCATTACCAACGCCGCTCTTGCTCTGTTCTGTTCTCTGTTTTCTGCCATCTGTCTTCTGCCCCTCTGCCCTCTGTTTTCTGCCTCCCAGATAGCATTTTCTTTTGGTAATGCGACTTCAGTCGCATCTATGCTTGCATTTACATGACTAAAATCTCCTTTTCTGCTGATGAGGCAATTGAAATCGCCTTTCCAGATACCTAATGTATCTGTGGTTAGTTAAA
This sequence comes from Gammaproteobacteria bacterium, assembly GCA_965217125.1. Classification (GTDB taxonomy): domain Bacteria; phylum Pseudomonadota; class Gammaproteobacteria; order PS1; family Pseudothioglobaceae; genus JAAOIF01. Next base: position 682,045 of record OZ244244.1, read on the forward strand.
AATCAGCCTACTCTTGCTCTGCCCTCTGTTTAGATGCGACTGAAGTCGCATTACCAACGCCACTCTTGCTCTGCTTTTTCTACCAACACAAACAAATCTAATGAGCAGAGGGCAGAGAGGCAGAAAACAGAGAACAGAACAGAGCAAAATCAAGAGCAATACTATTAGAACTGTTTGTGTATCTTTTGCATTATATCGTCTGTTTGGGGGAGGGCGTGCCAGAGTGTGCCTCAACTCGAGATCCTGCCGCCCTCCCCCAAGCCCCCACCCTAAGAAGTTTATCAAAATCGGGCTTCGCCCTATCGCCTGGACGGCGATTTTTGCCACTTTCACATTGAGAATTGGGGTGCCATTAGAACCGTTTGTGTTGGTAGAAAAAGCAGAGCAAAAATAATTACACTCTGACCATAATTAAGGTATGATAATCAACATGAAATTTTATCATCATTGTTTATACCTATTGTTTTTTGCATTATTGCAGTCTTGTAATAGCGTAAGCATTAGACCTGCTAGTTCTGCCATTGCTGGCAATACGATTATTAGTGGCACCTCTGCCGTTACCAGTATTCTTAGTTTAGATAAAAATAATAATTTTACTATTTGCACCCAGCCTTATGCTGATGCTGGATTGTCAGATAGTGATAGCGTATCACTAAATTTTAATGTGCTAAATTTTGGCGACAAAGGAGGCTCTAATTCTGAAGAAAGTAGTGTAGCAGATATAGAATTTGAGGGCAGAACACCTGTTTTATTGCTGGCTAGAGAGCTGTTATACAGACAATGTGAATTTAATTATAATTACAAACTTAGTTATGATGATGCACTAAAGTTGTATAAAAAAAATATTGATATCATAGCTAAACTTGCAGAGGCAGAAGTAAAAAACACTAAGATAAGCATTAGCGAAACTTTATTATCTCAAATTAATGAAAGTAATGCTTCTGTTGCTGCAATAAATAGCAAATCAAGTTATGATAATTCTTCTGCTAATGATGATAAAAAATCAAACTCGGATTCAGATTCGGATTCGGATTCTGACTCGGATTCAAGTTCAGATAGTAGCGGTTTAAGCCCCAGTGATTTAAGTGACGATTTGTCTAATCAGGTATCTGACCCTGACAATGTTATACAATTATAACCATAAATTAAAACAAAAAAAAGGAGTAAAAAAATGAAAAATATATCTAATATTGTTAAAGTTATTGCTACAGCAGTAACACTAATTATTAGCAATGCAGCTTTTGCAGAAATTAATGTAGGTGCTGAATTAGCAAATGCAATGAACCATCAACCAAGTATTATAAATAATTTGGGCCTAGATAATAGCCGTAAATGGACAGTCAGCAGTGTTGCATTAAGTAACGCTAAAATGAAAAAAGTAAACCAGAATATCCCAATACCTGAGGGTAAATATAAATTGATGACAACTACCCAATATTTGAATTGTGGCGGATTAGAAGCAGGTAGAGAAATATCATTATCTAAAACAGTAGAGAATTCAAGCTCTGTTAGTGTTAGTAATTCGTTTAATGCTAATGTTGAGGTGTCAGCCAGCGTAGGAGGAGGTGTTGGACCTGTTGAGGTGTCGGGTTCGGTTTCTGTTAGTGCTGGCTATGATTTTAATAAAACTGATGACTCATCTCACAGCACATCTGTTGAAATTAGCGATACTGAGAATGTTCAATTTCCAGATGAGGTAGGGGTGTGGATTTTTGGTCTATATGCTAAAGTAGTAGAGTCTCAAAACCTACCTTTTTGGATTGATTTTGAATTGACTGATGACTCAATACTAAATATACACTTGGAAGCAAAACCAAAACCTGTAGCAGGTGATTTTCGTCCGGTAAGTTTATACACAAATCGCAATTGGAGTGGTGACGCTCTTCATCTTCATAATGATGTTGATGTAAATTATCATAACTTAGGCGCTAAGTACAGCAATGATAGAGATATAAAATATGTAAAATGGTTCTTTGAGCAAGGAATAAGAAGCATTACATATGATAATGTAAATTATGTTGAAAAAGTTTGCTTATCTAGAAGGAGCGACAATAAAGAGTTTTGCCTTAGAGATGGCGGTATAGACTATATTCAAGGATACCATGGCAACATAGGCACAGAACAATTTTCTAGAATAAAAGTTCATTCAATTAAAACTAAAAAATCAGTTAAAGTGCGCTGGGGCAACATAAAAAATCACTTCACAGAAGAACAATCAAGGTTTAGAGTAAATGGCGTATTGAGCGTTAAAAACTATGGCCTTGATAGCAAAAGATTTGCATCATCTAGGCTAAATCAAGAAAGAACTGAACAGGTATGCGCACAACAAAACACCCTCGGAGACGCACAAATTGGCAGTGGTTTATAAAAAGCATATTGGATATTTGACTATTTTTAAATAATTATTTGCTTTTTCTACCAACACACTGCACAAGGCAGAGAGGCAGAAAACAGAGAGCAGAAGGCAGAGAACAGAACAAGAGCGGTGCTATTAGGTTTGTTTGTGCAGTTGGTAATGCGACTTCAGTCGCATCTATGCTTGTATTGAGGCGATTTTTGCTACTTTCACATTGAGGTGCTATTAGATTTGTTTGTGTTGAACAGAGGGCAGAAAACAGAGGGCAGAACAGAGCAAGAGCGGTGCACTTTGAAGTTAAGTGGGGTTTAATAAGCAGCCCGATGTAATTATTTGTTATGTTGCTTTTAAAAATATTTTTCAATGGCTAATGCTCCATGAAAAATACCTAAAATATCAATAGCATTAACATTTTTAACTAAATATACAATCCTATAATGCCCATAAAGTAGTATTCTAATTTCTAATGCATCATCATTTGGATAAACATAGCCTATTTGCGGAAAATCTTTCAATGATTGAGCTTTTTGAACTATCTCATCAATGACTTTTTTAGCAATTATTTTATCATCTAGTGCTATGTAATTATATATGTCTTTAAGCCAAAATTCTGCTTCTTTTGTCCAATTAATACTTACCACTGTTTGATTCTATTGCATATCTCTTGATGGGATATAACTTGATTTTCTTGAGAATTTTTCAACCCTCTTTTAATCATCCTATCAAAGACTAATTCTTTTAAAATTTCATCATAAGTGGTATCTTCTGGCAAAGAATCAATTATTTTTCTTGCTTCTATTTTTACTGCATTCATAAGTTTGACGCTTATTATTATTTTTCATAATTATATCAAATTTATTTTACTTATGGGAATATTGTTGCTAACTGCAACATAACTATTTAAGTAATTAGGGTCAGGAACAGAGAACAGAGCAAAAGCAGTGCCATTAAAACTGTTTGTGCAGTTGGTAATGCGACTTCAGTCGCATCTATGCTTGTATTGAGGCGATTTTTGCTACTTTTGCATTGAGGTGCTATTAGATTTGTTTGTGTTGAACAGAGGGCAGAGAGGCAGAAAACAGAGAGCAGAAGGCAGAGAACAGAATAGAGCAAGAGCGGCGTTGGACAGAGGACAGATGGCAGAAAACAGAGAACAGAACAAGAGCGGCTTTGGTAATGCGACTTCAGTCGCATCTATGCTTGTATTGAGGCGATTTTTGCTACTTTTGCATTGAGGTGCTATTAGATTTGTTTGTGTTGGTAGAAAAAGCAGAGCAAAAATAATTACACTCTAACCCTAATTATTCTGGTCCCTATTATTTTCTGAATTTAGCGGTTGAGGTGTGTTTTCCCAGTCGGCTCAGTGTGTCCCTTGGGTAGAAATGATTTGTTAGGTGCAAACCACTTACTATGGCGCTCTAAATATTCTATTTGCTTTTCATAAGATAAGTCTTTAGTCTCTTTGTAGATTTTATTTCTGGCTTCTCTCATAAATTCAACTGCTTTAAATTTCATAATTTAATACCTCTGTTGGTGTTCTGATTTCAATCATTGAATAGCCTAATTTTAAATTTACAGCATTATAACCATTAATGACACTAATTATTCGGTATTAGGAAAGGCGACTTCAGTCGCCTCTGATGCGACTGAAGTCGCATTACCAACGCCACTCTTACTCTGTTCTGTCTCTCTGTCCTCTGCCTCTCTGCCCTCTGACCTCTGCTCAACACCAACAAATCTAATTACGCCACAATCCTCAATGTATAAGTGGCAAAAATCGCCGTCCAGGCGATAGGGCGAAGCCCGATTTTGATAAACTATATAGGGTGGGGTCTTAGGGGAGGGCCTTCGAGTTCTCGAGTTGAGGCACATTCTGCCCAGCCCTCCCCTAAACAGACGATATGGCACAAAATTTACACAAACAGTTCTAATGGCGCCGCTCTTGACTTGCTTTGCTTTTTTGTTTTCTTTGTTATAGTGCAGGTGTAGGCAAAAAAACCCCACCTATCTTTTATTTTTAGATTTAAGGGTTATTCTTTAAATTATTTAAACTAAGCTTACTGTATAATTTCGCTTTTTTATGGGTCGTTAGCTCAGTTGGTAGAGCACCGGACTTTTAATCCGATGGTCGAGCGTTCAAATCGCTCACGACCCACCATTTAACAAACACATTTTATAGCTAAACAATTAAATTCAAATAACTTTGATAGCGTTTGTGGTGAATTTGAGTTGATTTAACAGCAGCTTTAATGGCACAATTTGGCTCGCTAATATGTGCGCAGTTTCTGAATTTACAAGCACCAATAAAAGGCTTAAATTCCCTAAATCCGTTGAGTATTTGCTTATTGCTTAGCTGTTCTAATTGAAACTCTCGAATACCTGGTGAATCAATCAAATCACCGCCCGTGGGGATATGATAGAGTGTGGTAGTGGTAGTGGTATGTTTGCCGAGTTTGCTTTTTTTAGATATTTCATTAACCCGCAGATCAAGCTGTGGAATCAGCGCATTGATGAGAGAGGACTTTCCGACTCCAGATTGCCCTAAAAAAAGTTGGCTTTTGTGATTCAGTTGCGCTTTTAAATTATCGAGGTTAAGCTGTGTTTTTACGCTTAAATAATGCACCTTGTAGCCTGCAGATTGATACATAGCAAAATCAGATTTAACAGCATTAAGGTCATCTGCCAGTTCAATTTTGTTAATGATGATATTAATGGGCAAATTGGCATTTTCTGCGACCACCAGATAGCGGTCAATCAATTCAAATTGATAATGTGGCTTGATTGAGACAATCAACCATAATTGGTCAATATTAGCAGCAATCAGTTTATCTGCGCGGTTTAGCTCGTTATCACGCTCAAGCAAGGCAGTAACCACACCTTCGTTATCGCTGATTGCCTGAAAACTAACTTGGTCACCCGCAACTGATAAATCAATATTACGCATAGCGGTGCACTGGTATAAATTACCCGATTTTGCCTCTACTAAAATACGCTGTCCGTAGCGAGTGATTACTAAAGCTATTTGTGTTTTATTGGCTTCATCTAACAAATCAGTTGAAGCTTTATTTGCTTTTTTGAGCCGCTCAGATTGGATTTTTTGAATGCGCCATTTTTGGCGGTGAGTTAGCGACAAAACTATTATTTAAATTTATAATATTGTGCGTTAATATGCTCTAACACTGATTGTTCTTCATCAGGAAACCAGCCTAATTCAAGCCTGCTAACACATCTACTAACTTGTCCGCCAAGTTTTGTTAGTGTTTTGATTTTTCTATCCTCGCGCGTGTAGAATGCATCATCATGATAGACAATATGGCAGTTTACGCAAGATTGTTGGTGCAGTTCCATACCTTCTTCGTTGGCAAAAAGGCTAATAGAAATTGCCATTAAACTAAGCAATAGTATTGGTTTCATTTTTTTCTCCTGAAGATTTTAAGTGATTGATGCGGATAGAGGCGCTGGGGTGTGAATCATGAAAAGCTGAATACAAATAATCAGGTGTTAAAGTTGAGGCGTTATCACGATAGAGTTTGACCAATGATGAAATTAAATCATCAGCATTAGTATGTTTAGCGGCAAAAGCATCTGCTTCAAACTCGTGCTTGCGTGACATATATTTACTAATAGGGGTGATAAAAAAACTAAATATTGGCATGGTTAAAGTAAATAAAACCAAGGCGGTGTGGTTTGACATCTTTTCAACCCCCAATCCTTGAAAAAACCAAGGCTGGGTAATCAAATAGCCTAATAGCGCTAAACTCAAGAGCGACATAATAAACGAAATTATTATATGTTTGCGAATATGTTGGTGATGAAAATGCCCCAACTCATGTGCCAAAATTGCCTCCACTTCCTTATCTTCCATACCTTTGAGCAAGGTATCAAAAAATACAATGCGCTTATTTTTTCCCATGCCAGTAAAGTAAGCATTGCCATGTGAAGAGCGCTTAGAGCCGTCCATCACAAACACTCCATCACTCTTAAATCCAGTGCGTTGCAATAAATTATCGATTTTTGCTTTTAGTTCAATATTTTCCAATGGCTTAAATTTATTAAAAATCGGTGCAATATAAGTCGGATAAAGCCATAACATCAGCAACGAAAAAGCAGTAAGCACTAACCATACATAAACCCACCAATATTCACCCATTTGATTCATTAGATAAAGCACCGCGTAAATCAGCGGCACTCCAATCAACAAGGTTAATAACGAACCTTTGAGTAAATCTGTTATAAAAGTTTTAGCATTGGTTTTGTTAAATCCAAATTTTTGCTCGAGCACAAAAGTTCGGTAAATGCCAAAAGGTAAATCAATCACACTGCTAATAATCATCAAACTTACAATAAAACCTACGCCAATATATAAGTCATTGGTAGTTTGTGTTTGCCACAAGTTATCTAACCAATTCATAGCGCCGCCTAAGGTCCAAATTAAAAGCACAACGGTTGAAAGCAATATTTCAAAATGCCCAACGCTAAGTTTGGCTTGTGTGTATTTACCCGCCTTTTGATGCTGCGCTAAACTAATATTGGCACTAAATTTATCAGGCACTGTATTAAATGATTTAATAACTGCTTTGTTTTGCCTAATATTAAGCCATAGAAGCATAAGCACATAGGCAAACATTGCCGTTAAAAATACCAGAGTAAATAGATTGAATTGCATAATTGTTTTTGTATAATTGTAATAAATAACAAATCATTTTACCGATATTTTGAGTTTTCAACTTTCAATTTTCAACTATTCTAGCGCCGCATCTACCTCTTGTTCCTAAATACCCTAAAATATATATTTTAAAAAAGTATTGACTTATGTATTTAGCTTTTAAAAACCAGAATTGCTTTGGCAAGCCTTTTTATTGTTGAAAAAATGAGTATAATTTGAATAATTTTATTAGTTTTATAATCAATGGCGTTAATTATACAAAAATATGGTGGCACTTCGATAGGCTCGGTTGAGCGTATTCAAGCCGTTGCTCAAAAGATTAAAACCCTTAAAGACAAAGGCAATCAGTTAGTGGTAACGGTTTCTGCTATGAGCGGTGAGACTGATCGCCTAACTAAGCTGGCGCATCAGATTCAAAATATTCCATCAGCCAGAGAAAAAGATGTTTTATTGACCACAGGCGAGCAAGTAACGATTTCATTGTTATCAATGGCGCTACAACACTTAGGTTGTAGTGCGATTTCTTATACTGGTGCGCAGGTGTGTATTATTACGGATTCGCAGCATGGCAAAGCACGCATTAAATCGATTGATAAGCATCGTCTTTTGCAAAGCTTAGATGATGATAAAGTAGTGGTAGTAGCTGGGTTTCAAGGGGTAGATGAAAAAGGGCATATTACTACTTTAGGGCGTGGCGGCTCAGATATTACGGCAGTAGCATTAGCAACAGCACTCAAAGCCGATGAATGTCAAATTTACACCGATGTGGATGGGGTCTACACTGCCGACCCGCGGATTGAGATAAATGCCAGAAAAATAGATGTGCTTAGCTATGAGGAGATGTTAGAGATGGCATCGTTAGGCTCAAAGGTGTTGCAAATTCGCTCAGTTGAATTTGCATCAAAATATCAAGTGCCATTAAGGGTATTGTCATCCATTATTGACAACCCGATAGGCACATTAATTATTAGTGAGGAAAATATTGTGGAACAAGCTATTATTTCAGGAATTGCACATAATAAAGATGAGGCAAAACTCAGTTTAATCGGAGTGCCAGACGAGCCCGGCATTGCTTATAAAATACTCAGACCCATCAGCGAGGCAAATATTGAAGTAGATATGATTGTGCAGAGTGTTTCTGCGCGTGAAGGTTTGACTAATTTTGCATTTACCGTGCATCGGGACGAATTTGATAAAGCAGAGAAAATCCTACAAGGCATTTGCACAGATTTAAACGCTAAAGCAGTGCAAACTGACAATAAAGTGGTTAAAGTGTCATTAGTAGGAATTGGTATGCGCTCACATGCTGGCATTGCGACTAAAATGTTTGAGGTGCTACATCAAGAAAATATTAATATTCAAATGATTGCCACTTCAGAGATTAAAATATCGGTAGTGATTGATGAAAAGTATTTAGAATTGGCGGTGCGCTCGTTGCATACTGCTTTTAATTTGGATAAAGAATAATTTAACAATAAAATAAGGAATAAATATGTCAGAATTTTCTGATAGAGACGGTTTAATTTGGATGGATGGCAAGTGGATTGATTGGCGTGATGCTAAGGTTCATGTTTTAACTCATACGCTACACTATGGCATGGGGGCGTTTGAAGGTGTTCGTGCTTATCAAACCGACAAGGGACCTAGTATTTTTAAACTTGAAGAACACACTGATCGTTGGTTTAATTCAGCCCGTATTTTGGGTATGAAAATGCCGTTTGATAAAGAGACTTTAAACCAAATACAAAGACAGGTTATTACTAAAAATAACTTAAAATCCGCTTATTTGCGCCCTATGTGTTTCTACGGGTCTGAGGGTATGGGTTTGCGTGCTGACAATCTACGGGTGCATGTTATGGTTGCAGCTTGGGAGTGGGGCACATATTTAGGAAAAGACAATATGGAAAAAGGCATTCGTATTCGCACCTCAAGTTTTGTGCGTAATCATGCTAATATTGTTATGAGCAAAGTTAAGTCAAATGGCAACTATATCAATTCAATGATGGCATTGCAAGAGGCCTTAGATAATGGTTGCGATGAAGCATTATTGTTAGATGTTGATGGATTTGTGGCTGAAGGCAGCGGTGAGAATATATTTATTGTGCGTGATGGAGTGCTTTATACGCCTGATTTAACATCAGCTTTAGCAGGAATTACCCGCGATACAATTTTTACTTTGGCGGGTGATTTAGGTTATAAAGTTGTTGAAAAACGCATTACTACAGATGAAATATATCGTGCCGATGAAGCTTTTTTTACAGGCACAGCAGCTGAAGTAACCCCGATTCGTGAGTTAGACAATCAAATAATTGGCGCAGGTGTTTGTGGGGCAATAACCAAACAATTGCAAGAGCTGTATTTTGATTGTGTTTGTGGTCGTAATGACAAGTATAAAAAATGGATTATTAAAGGAGTGTGTCAATGACTAGATTTGTAGATGATTTTCAGCAAAAACATGTAAGTTTTAGTATGGTAAAAACACAAGATTTGCCAGCACATTGTCCGCCTGTAGAAGCGCAAAAATGGAATATGCATCCTAAAGTATTTTTAAAATTTGATGCAAAAGGTCTGGCAAGTTGCCCATATTGCGGTGTAAGTTATAAATTAGTTTAATCAGTTAATGTTATTATGGCTAAATCTTTAACTAATATTGTCTTAGTCGGACCGATGGGAGTTGGTAAGACTTCAGTAGGTCGCCGTCTTGCCCTTGCATTAGAGCGAAATTTCTTTGATTCTGACTTTGAAATTGTCACCCGCACTGGTGTTTCCATTGACTATATTTTTGATATTGAAGGCGAAGAAGGCTTTCGTCTGCGCGAGATGAAAATGCTTAAAAACTTATGTGCTATTCCTAATGCTGTTATTGCTGCCGGTGGCGGTGTTGTTATCAAAGCAGAGAATAGAGAATTATTAAAACAAAGTAGTTTTGTGGTGTATTTGTCTGCAAGTATTGAATATTTGCTGAAACACACTGAAAACTCAAAAAAAAGGCCGCTACTTGAGCGCTCAGGCGACCGAGAGCAAACCATTCGCGATTTAGTTGATGCTAGAGAGGGTTTTTATCAAGAGGTTGCGGATTTGGTGATTAATACCAATGGTAAAAAGCCATACTCTGTTGTTAACGACATTAAAAAGGCAATCTAAATATGAAATATCTTTATCCAATGTTGATTTTTTCTGTGATTTTTCAAGTGCAAGCTATGAATCAATATGAGTTTGTTGAACGCCTTAAAAGCACTCATCCTTTTTTTAGCCAACAAGCTTTGTCCAGCAAAATTAAGCAGGTTGAAAAACGCGCTACTACAGCAAACCAAGATTGGATTATTGGCATTAATAGTAATTATAAAAATGAAGATGCAAGCGATATTGTAAATTCTACTTATTCAAAATTAGATACTACTTCAGTTAATATTTCAGCCACAAAAAAATTGCTTAAATCAGGTAGTAACATCACTTTTAAACGCAGTTTGATTGATACTAACAAAGATATAAACACCACCCGTAATCGATTTTCAGTGGATTATAGCTATCCATTATTGCGTGATAGTAATGGCATTAACGACCGACTTAATACCGATATAGCACAAATTGCGATTGAGCAAAACGCCTTAGAAAGGGCCGAGCAAGAGGAGGATTTTATCCTACAAAAACTTAAAGATTTTATTGACCTAGCTTATGCACAAGAGCAATTAGCAATTAACCAGAGCCGCCTAACCTTAGCTAATCAAGAATTAAACTTAGTAAAACAAAAGTTTGCCGCCTCTGTGGTCGATAAGGTTGATGTATTATTGCAAGAAGATGCCTATCAAGCAGCACAACAACAATTATTGCAAGCGCGACAATATTTAGCTGTATTGCGTCATAAAATTGCCACTAACTTAGCGCTTGATTTTGAGCAAGCATTTGCTAAAATTAATTTGTATAAAGTAGTTAGACTGAGTAACAAACACAGTAAAAATCAATTATTAACCAACAATAGGCTGATAAAAATTATCGATTTAGAGCGGCGCGCTGCAAAACGCCAGTTAAGCAGTTTTAAAAATAAGGATTTGGCGCAACTGAACTTAAATTTGAGCCTTGCCAGCGAGGGTGAAAATAACAATTATTCAAATTCTATAAAAAATCAAAGTCCAACCTGGGATATTGGCCTGGATTTATCTTATCCCTTAGGCGGCATTCAAAGCAGTAGCGATATTGCAAAAACACAATTGCAATTAGCACGATTAGAACAACTTAAACAACAGCAGCTGTTAAATCTTTATGCACAGGCCAGCGCTCTTCGAGAAAAGATTGATTTGCTAATGCAAACACTTGAATCCAATAAAAAACAAATTAAAATTGCCAAAGCGCGCACCATTGAAGAAAAAAAGCGCTACAGCAATGGTAATGGCGAGGCAAGTTTTGTGATTAATGCGCAAAATAATGAGCAGAATGCACAGTTAAACTACGCACAAGTGGCAACTGATTATCAAAAATCAGCACTTGAATATATGGCAACATTAGACCAACTAACACCATGAGCAAAGGAAAAATCTTTTATAAAATCACCCCTAAGGATTTACACGCACATATTTTTCATGTTGAAATTAAGCTTGAAAATGCCAATCTATTAGGTCAAGTTTTCTCTTTGCCTAATTGGGTTCCCGGTAGTTATTTACTGCGTGATTTTGCCAAACATATTGTTAGCATCAAAGCACATAGTGGCGAGCAGGCAGTTATCCTTAAAAAATTAGATAAAAATCATTGGATTGCCCACCCAGGCTATGCTATTTTGACGATAGCCTATGATATTTATGCCTTTGATTTATCAGTGCGTTGTGCTTATTTAAGCAAGCAACGCGCTTTTTTTAATGGCAGCAGTGTGTTTCTACAGGCCGTTGGATTTGAACAACTGCCGTGTGAGTTAAGGATTGATTATCCTATTGCAAATAATCTCAGCAAATGGCGCTGTGCCACCACATTAAAAGCAGTATCTAAACATAAAGATTTTGAGGTGTATGCAGCGGATAATTATCAAGATTTGATTGATAACCCGGTAGAAATGGCTGATTTTACCCGTTTTGAGTTTGCGCTTAATAACATCCCTCATGCAATGACAATTAGCGGGCAACACACAACTGACATTAGCAGATTAAAGGCTGATTTACTCAAAATTTGTCAGCATCATATTGATTTTTTTGGTTGCACACCGTTTGATGAGTATCTATTTTTAACCTTAGTAAGCAGCAAAGATTATGGCGGATTAGAGCATAAAAAATCCAGCAGTTTGATTTGCAGCACAAAACAATTACCCACGCTTGACAGGGTGGATATTGACCCTGATTACAGCCGGTTTTTATCGCTCTGTTCGCATGAGTATTTTCATGCGTGGTGGATGAAAACCATCAAACCAGCATGCTTTCATCAATTAGACTTAAATACCGAGAACTACACAGAACAGCTGTGGATTTTTGAAGGATTTACCTCGTATTATGATGAATTGTCGTTACTGCGCACTAAAATTTTGTCAGCAACACAATATTTAACTTTGTTTGCGCAAACTGCCACCAAAGTGCAAAAGTGCGCAGGTAGGCACAAACAATCATTAGCTGAATCCAGTTTTGATGCTTGGACTAAGTTTTATCAGCAAGATGAAAATGCCTCCAATGCCATTGTCAGTTATTACAGCAAAGGTGCGCTGTTGGCATTTGTATTAGACATCGAAATTCGCAAACGCACTGATGATAATAAATCATTAGATGATGTGCTCAGATTAATTTATCAACAATATCAGCAAACTGGATTAGAAAACGATACCGTGCAAAAAGTCGTAGAACACCTCACTCAAAGTAACTTTACTGAGTTTTTTGATGCGTATTTGTATGGCGTAGCAGAATTGCCACTCAAAGCCGCATTTGATTATGTAGGCATTGATTTGCAGTTCGTCCATAAGCAAAATGATTTATCCAAGTTTGGTATTGCCATTAGCAAAAACGCTGAATATGCTACTGTTAGAGAAGTTTTTGATAAAACTTGTGCGCAAACAGCAGGCTTATATGTGGCTGATAAAATTACCCATATTGACAGCAGTAAAATCAGCGCCAATGATTTAGCTGTTAAAATTGATAGTTATGCTAAAAACTCTACAATTCAGTTAGATGTTTTAAGAGATGAATTGCCACTCAAGCTCAGCGTAACCATTACCGACAGTGCAAAAACCCATTGCACTTTAAGCATTAACAATAACCCAGACCCGCAAACTTTATATCGGCAACAACAATGGTTTTACCAAAAATAACATTGCCTAAATTATTAAGCAGACCGGTAGGTCGCGCTATTAGTGATTTTGCTATGATAAAACCCGGCGATAAAATATTATTGGCAGTTTCAGGCGGCAAAGATTCACTTTCATTGTTCTACATTTTGCGACATTTTCAACGCCATGCGCCGATTGATTTTGAGCTCGGCACGGTTACCATTGACCCTCAAGTTGAAGGTTTTGAACCACAAGCACTTGAGGCTTTTTTTAAGCAATTTGACACGCCTTATTTTTTTCAAGAATTTCCGATTATGCAACAAGCCAAACAGAGTATGCGTGGTGATTCTTATTGCTCATTTTGCGCGCGTCTAAAGCGTGGACTTATGTATAAAGTTGCTCGGCGTGAAGGCTATAATGTGTTGGCACTCGGGCAGCATTTGGATGATTTGAGCGAGAGTTTAATGATGTCAATCTGCCATAATGGTAAAATTCAAACCATGAAAGCACATTATATAAATGACGCTAAAGATTTGCGTATTATTCGACCTTTAGTTTATGTGCGTGAGCGACAATTAGCAGATTTTTCCAAAACTGTGAAGTTGCCGATAATTGCTGATTCTTGCCCTGCTTGCTTTAATATGCCAAGCGAACGCCAGCATTTTAAACAATGGTTATTAACAGAAGAAAAACGCCATACTAATTTATACAAAAACCTATTAAGTGCGATGAGACCAATGTTAGACCAAAGCAAAAACTTGTTAAATGATTAAATTAATCCTTGTTTTTTTCTCAATTTTACCCCTTAGATTAAATCATTTTATAGGGAGCTTGATCGGTCAATATTTGTATTTTACTAACAGCTATTCTAAGCGTGTTGTTAGTAAAAATATTAAGATTTGTTTTCCTAATTTGAGCAAAATAGAACAACAAAAACTCATCAAAAACTCACTGATTGAAACAGGCAAGGGTTTAAGTGAATCTGGCTTTATTTGGTTTAATAGTTTCGAGCATAACGCTACATACATCTTAAAAACAAAGGGCATTGAGCATCTTAATAGCGAGCAAAAAACCATTTTATTAGTGCCACATTTTGGCTGTTGGGAGATTACTGGCAGGGTGTTATCATTAACAATGCCACTGACATTTTTATACAAACCATTGAGAAAATCAGAGCAAGAAAAATTTTTAATTTGTAAAAGACAACAGGGCAATTTATCAATGGCAACAGCTGACAAAAAAGGCGTGATTAAACTCCAAAGAGCCATAGCACAAAACCAGCTAATCGGTATTTTGCCAGACCAAGACCCTGGAGAAGATGGCAGTATTTTATCGCCATTTTTTAATTATGATGTGCAGACGATGACACTGTTAGCTAAACTAACCAGAAAAAACAATGCTAAAGTGCTGATGACTTGGGCTGTTCGTTTGCAAAAGGGCAGGGGCTATGTGTTGAATTTAGCGCCCATTAACATTCTGTCAAAATCGGCTAATCTACAAGATGATGTAGCACTGATGAACCAAGCCATTGAAGATTTAGTAAAAACCCAGCCCGAACAATATTTGTGGAATTACAAACGATTTAAATCTATAATTAAATATTAGTCCTTGTATAATTTAGTTATGAAATTTATTGAAGATATCCAAAGCGTTTTTGAGCGCGACCCCGCAGCACGACACAGTTTTGAAATTATTACTTGCTATTCTGGAGTGCAAGCGATGTTGTTTTATCGTTTGGCACATCGATTGTGGCTGTTGAAACTTAAATGGCTGGCTCGATTTATCTCGATGTTGGCGCGTTGGATAACAGGCATTGAAATTCACCCTGGCGCGTCTATTGGTCGGCGTTTTTTTATTGACCACGGCATGGGCGTGGTAATTGGTGAAACGGCTGAAATTGGTGATGATTGCACGCTTTATCAAGGCGTTACTTTGGGTGGCACGACTTGGCAGCAAGGCAAGCGTCATCCAACCCTTAAAAATAATGTGGTGATTGGCGCAGGCGCTAAAATCTTAGGTCCTATTACATTGGGCAATGATGTTAAAGTGGGTTCTAATTCAGTGGTGGTTAAAGCAGTTAACGATGGACTAACGGTTGTCGGTGTGCCTGCACATGTGCTAAAAGACTCTAAAATTAACACCCATGGTTTTGCCTCTTATGCAGTCGGCAGTGATGTTGATGACCCTACAGGCAAAGCCATTAACTCAATTTTGGCACATCTTCATAAGATGGACGCACAGCTCAATAAAGTCTCTAAAGAGCTTGATATAACAGATCAAGAAGACATTAATATTGACGATTTAGAGATTGAAAGTAAGTAGAAAATAATATTGCAATTTTTACTTGACTAAAATAGTTGGTTAAGTATATAATGATACCCTTATTAAAAATTAAGGACTGTTTATGCAATTAACAACTAAGGGTCGCTATGCGGTAACGGCAATGTTAGATTTGGCATCTAACAATACAGGCAAGCCAATTACACTGAATATCATTTCACAAAGACAGAACATTTCCTTGTCCTATCTTGAGCAATTATTCGCTAAATTGAGAAAAGCCACATTGATTAAAAGTGTGCGCGGCCCCGGTGGCGGATATTTGTTAGATACTGTGGCTAAAGACATTACTTTAACGCAAATTATTGAAGCAGTTGATGAAAATATTGATTTACGCCGTTGTAAAGGTATGAATTCTTGCCATAATGGCAGACAATGTATCTCCCATCAACTTTGGTGCGATGTCAGTAAGCAGATTAGAGGGTTTTTAAGCAATAAAAATTTACAACAGGTCATCGACGAACATCGATTAAATCAAAAACTATGAAAACACCAATTTATATGGACTATTCAGCAACTACGCCAGTAGATGGGCGCGTTGCTAAAAAAATGATGCAATACCTTACTATGGAGGGCGATTTTGGCAATCCAGCCTCTAATTCTCACTATTATGGCTGGCAAGCTGATACTGCTGTAAAAAAAGCGCGTCAGCAAGTAGCAGATTTAGTCGGGGCCGACCCTAGAGAAATCATTTGGACTTCAGGCGCTACGGAATCAGATAACTTAGCAATTAAAGGTGTTGCGCATTTTTACAAAAATAAAGGCAAGCATATTATCACCCTTAAAACTGAGCATAAAGCAGTATTAGATACCTGTCGTCAGTTAGAACGCGAAGATTATGAGGTTACTTATTTAGACCCATTGCCGAACGGTTTGCTTGATTTAAAAGTATTACAAGATACCATTCGCAAAGACACTATTTTGGTATCTATTATGCATGTTAATAACGAAATTGGCGTGATTCAAGATATTCAAGCCATTGGTGATATTTGCCGTGCACAAAAAGTGTTTTTTCATGTTGATGCAGCACAATCTGTCGGCAAAATAGCAATTGATTTATCAACATTACCGGTTGATTTAATGAGTTTTTGTGCACATAAAATTTACGGACCTAAAGGCATAGGAGTTTTGTATGTAAGTCGTTCGCCACGGGTTCGCTTAGAAGCGCAAATACATGGTGGCGGGCATGAGCGAGGTATGCGCTCTGGCACCTTAGCAACTCACCAAATTGTAGGTATGGGCGAAGCATTTGCCATTGCACAAGCTGAAATGGATGAGGAAAATGCAAGATTTATGCTATTGCGTGAGCGCTTATTGGCAGGCTTTGCCGATATGGAAGAAGTGCAAGTTAATGGTGATTTAGAGCAACGCATTGCTGGCAACCTTAATATAAGTTTTAATTATGTTGAGGGTGAGTCATTAATGATGGCTATTAACAACATTGCACTATCTTCAGGCTCGGCTTGCACCAGTGCTAGTTTAGAGCCTTCTTATGTGCTGCGCGCATTAGGCTTGAATGATGAGTTAGCACACAGTTCTATTCGTTTTAGCATTGGTCGTTATACTACCGAGGAGGATATTGACAAAGCCATTAAATTGGTGCGTGAGAAAGTTAATAAATTGCGTGATTTATCGCCTTTATGGGATATGTTTAAAGACGGTGTTGATTTGAGTAAAGTAGAATGGGCTGCACATTAAAACATTAAAATAATAAATAAAATAGGAGAAATAATATGGCATATGGTGAAAAGGTATTGGATCATTACGAAAACCCACGCAATGTAGGGATTTTGGATGAAAAGGCTAAAAATGTTGGCACTGGCATGGTAGGAGCACCTGCCTGCGGTGATGTTATGCGTTTGCAAATTCAGGTGAATGATGATGGTCTGATTGAAGATGCAAAGTTTAAAACTTATGGCTGTGGCTCTGCTATTGCCTCAAGTTCCTTATTAACCGAATGGGTTAAAGGCAGGACTTTGGAGCAAGCAGCTCAGATTAAAAATGTTGATATTGCGCAAGAATTAGCATTGCCGCCAGTTAAAATACATTGTTCAGTTTTGGCAGAAGATGCGATTAAAGCAGCGATTAACGACATTAAATCTAAGGTCTAATCAACATGGCAATTAGCTTAACTGATAAGGCTAACAAGCGTGTTATTGGTTTTTTAGCCAATCGCGGCTCAGGTATGGGCATTCGCCTGTCAGTGCAAACTACAGGCTGTTCTGGTTTGGGTTACAACATAGAATTTGTTGATAACATCAATGACGATGATACTATTTTTGATGAAAATGGGGTGAAAGTGATTATTGATGCCAAGAGTTTAGTTTATTTAGATGGCACCCAAGTTGATTTTGTTAAAGAGGGGCTAAATGAAGGCTTTGAATTTAATAATCCAAATGCCAAAGCACAGTGCGGTTGTGGTGAGTCATTTACGGTTTAGTTTTGAGTAATTACTTTGCATTATTTTCACTAAAATCTGATTTTTCTATTGATTTAGCAGATTTAGAATCCGCTTATCAGTTGCAAATATCCCAGTTTCACCCTGATAAATTTGCCACTAAGAGTGAGCGTGAAAAATCCCTTGCCTTGCAAAACACTTCACTGCTTAACACCGCCTACAACACTTTAAAATCCCCATTAAAACGCGCAACTTATCTATTAGAATTGCAAGGCATCAATGCTTTTGATGAAAAAGATACACAAATGGATGAGGGTTTTTTAATGGCACAAATCGAGCATCGGGAAACGCTAGAACGAGCTAAAAATTTTGATGAGATTGAGCATTTTATTGATATAATAACGCCATTAGAGGATGAGCATATTGTTAGTATTGAACGCGAATTTAAACAAAACAATCTACAAACTATTAAAAATTTAGTGCGACAATTGCGTTTTTATCAGCAATTAAAACAGCAAGCCAATGAATTATTAGATGAATTGTAGTTATAAACAGGATGATATAATGCAAAAGCAAAAATTTGACGAGAAAGAGCCTGAATTGCTTAAATTGGATAAATTGTTTGAAAAAGCAATGAAAAAAATCAACCAACAAAATCATGATTTTTTAGCAAAAATCAGTGCTGATTGCAAAACAATGGCTAAACACAAAGCTAAACCACTGTCATAAATTACAATGCAAAATAAAGCTGTTTTAATTACAACAACAACAACTGAGCCAAGCATTAATGCAAAAAGAATCGCATTACGAGTTGGACAGGGCGGGCATGCTGTGCCTATTGATAAAATTATTAGCCGTTATTCAAAGTCTATCGTTAATTGCACGCAAATTATCAATTTAGTTGATAGAGCTTATATTTATGATAATTCTATTGATGGTGTTGCGCCAAAACTTATTTTTAGGGTTGTTAATAAAGACAAACAAACCGTTAAGCAGTATGAACCTATGCTTGATTGGACACAACTAATATTTAACCATATTCAATAAGCATGGCACTCCTACAAATCTCAGAACCGGGTCAATCAAGCGCCCCACATCAACATAAATTAGCCGTTGGTATTGATTTAGGCACCACCAATTCATTGGTAGCATCAGTTAAAAGCGGGCAAAGTGTAATGCTTACTGATGAAAATAATCAAGCGATTTTGCCTTCTGTGGTGCATTGTGGCAAAGACAATAAACTTACCGTAGGCTATGATGCCTGCCCTTATGCACAAACCGACCCGACCAATACCATTATTTCAATAAAGCGTTTTATGGGTTTGAGTTATCAGGAAGTTAAAAAATTTAAAAATTGTCCCTATCAATTAGTTGAAAATGGCAATAATGTGTTGTTTCATACTGCAATGGGCGATTTAACTGCAGTAGAAATATCATCTAGTATTTTGTCGTCGCTTAAACAACGCGCTGAAAAAGCATTAGCTGGCGAGCTATTTGGCGCGGTGATTACGGTGCCGGCGTATTTTAACGATGCACAACGACAAGCCACCAAAGATGCAGCAAGGCTTGCAGGCTTAAACACATTACGGCTATTAAATGAACCAACAGCCGCGGCAGTGGCGTATGGATTAGAATCTGGCGAAAAGGGGGTGTATGCGATTTATGATTTGGGCGGCGGCACTTTTGATATTTCTATTTTGGATTTTCAAAAAGGTGTTTTTAAGGTTTTAGCAACAGGCGGTGATTCTGCTTTGGGCGGCGATGATTTTGATCAACTAATTATTAATGATTGTATTGAAACTTTGAAATTAGGTAAATTGACGCCAACACAAATGCAAAAAATTAAACAATTCTCGCGTAGCGCTAAAGAAACCCTCAGCGAGCATCAATTTGCCGAATTTAACTATATCGATACGCCTTATCGCATTACTAAGTCCAAGTTTGAATATTTGGCAAGTGCACTGATTAAACGCACCTTATCATTAACCAAACGCTCCGTTAGGGATGCAAAAATTCAAATGCACGATATTAAGGAAATCATTATGGTAGGCGGTTCGACGCGTATGCCATTGCTTAGAAAAATGCTTGGTGATTTATTTAACAAACCAGTATTATGCTCAATCAATCCAGACGAAGTGGTCGCCCAAGGTGCGGCAATTCAGGCAAATATTTTGGCAGGCAATAAAACCCAGGATGAGATTTTACTGTTAGATGTTTTGCCTTTATCACTTGGGATAGAGACGATGGGCGGACTATTAGAAAAAGTGTTGTATAGAAATACCACCATTCCAATTACTCAAGCGCAAGAATTTACCACCTTTAAAGACGGACAAACTGCCATCAGTATTCATATATTACAAGGCGAGCGTGAATTAGTTAAAGATTGTCGTTCATTAGCAAAATTCGAGCTTAGAGGCATACCGCCTATGGTAGCAGGTCAGGCGCGTATTCGAGTTGAATTTCAAGTAGATGCTGATGGTTTATTATCAGTCAGCGCTACCGAACAAAGCTCAGGCCTTAAAACTGATGTTACTATCAAGCCATCTTATGGTTTGAGCCATCTTGAAATGGAAAAAATGCTTAAACAATCCGTTTTGTTTGCTAAAGCAGACATTCAAGTTAGGCAGCTATATGAAACCCAAGTTGAGGCAAATAGGGCCATTGCAGCGATTGATTCAGCATTAGCAAAAGACCAAGCAATGTTAAATCAACAAATGATAAAAGACATTCTCCAAGCAAAAGCACAATTAGTTGCAGTTGCTAATAGCGATGATGAGCCATTGATTAAGGCTAAAATAGCTAATCTTGAAAATGTTGCAACTCAATTTGTTAAAATACGAATGAATAAAACGATTGCTAAAGCCATGCGCGGTCATAATATCGATGAATTTTAAAAGAGAGTAAATATGCCACAAATAATTGTCCTACCACACCCCCAGATTTGCCCAGAAGGCATTGTTATTGCAGCAGAAAAAGGAGTCAGTATTTGCAATATTTTGTTAAAAAATGATGTAGAAATTGAGCATGCCTGCGAAATGTCAAATGCCTGCACGACTTGCCATGTCTATATTCGTGAAGGTTTTGACAAACTTAATCAATCCGATGAAACCGAAGACGACCTACTCGATAAAGCCTGGGGCTTAGACCCCGATTCCCGCCTATCCTGTCAGGCGATCGTGAGCGAAACTGATTTAGTAATTGAAATTCCAAAATACACAATCAATCAAGTATCTGAAAACCATTTTTAATAGCAGCGTTCCCACTATTCCATAAATCTAATTACGCCACAATCCTCAATGCGATAATGTGCAAAAATCGCCTCAATACAAGCATAGAGAGCAGAGGGCAGAATGCAGAAAACAGAAAACAGAGGGCAGAATGCAGAAAACAGAGGGCAGAAAACAGAAAACAGAGGGCAGAACAGAGTAAGAGCAAAATCAATAGCAAAAGCAAACCTAATGGCACCGCTCTTGATTTGCTTTTTCTACCCCCATAAATAAATCTAATGTCACCCCAATCCTCAATGCGATAATGTGCAAAAATCGCCGTCCAGGCGATAGGGCGAAGCCCGATTTTGATAAACTCCTTAGGGTGGGGGCTTGGGGGAGGGCGTCGGGATCTCGAGTTGGGGTAAAATCTACCACGCCCTCCCCCAAACAGACGATATGACACAAAATTTACACAAACAGTTCTAATAGCGCTGCTCTTGATTTTGCTCTGTTCTGTTCTCTGTTTTCTGCCTCTCTGCCCTCTGTTCTGCAACCTACGCCCACCAGTAAAATAGAGAAACCGCATTGTATCCCCTTATTTTTTTATTATGTTTTTGATAGAATTATAATAGTTGAATAAACCATGTAAATAGCCAAAAAAAACAAGATAAAGCCTGATAATTTGCTAATAATAGTTGCTATTTTAACATTAATAATTTTTGAAAAAAATGCTGAATATAGCGATAGTATTGAGTAGTCTAAAATTATCCACACAAATGTTAGTGTGCTCATAGAAATAAATGAATTATTAGATACACTAAAGAATATTGGGAAAAAAGCCACAAAAAATAAAATATCTTTAGGGTTAGAAATTCCAATAATAAAGCCGTTTTTAAAATAATTTTTGCTTTTTATTGTTGATTTTGTATTGATTAAAATATTTTCCTTAATAATAGATACAGAAAAATAAAACAAATAAACTCCACCAAAAAATGTTAACCAAACTAACATTTGCTTATCAATAGCAAACAACCCTTGAATAACAAGGAATGAAATTAAAATTAAAACAAGGGATGCTAAATTTGTACCTACAATTGTAATAAATCCAGCACGAAACCCTCCATTAATGCTTGAGTTGATAACTAAAAAAGTTACTGGCCCAGGTGTGCCTAAAAACAATAAAATAGAGAAAATATACATGGACAATAGATAAAGATTAAAGCTCATAGAATTTTCTCTTTTGTTTTAAAATTAAGAGCAAAAAGCAGCCTTGCCCCATTATCTTCACGAACGAATAACACGCCACAATACCCTGTATTTAATTACCTAATATTATTTTTAATTTTTCTAATTTCATTGTTAGCATCTGATATTGTAGGATAGCCATCTAACGCCCAAACTCACCTGACGCGTTTACCCAAAAGGCACGACCAGCAGTCAGGTGGAATGATTTGTTAGGTGTTTTTACTTGATAAACTCCACGCCCAAATCTTTACATATCTTTTTAGCCAAAATATCTTTAACCTCAGTATGTCTTGGGATAGCAGAGCGTTTATTTAAAACTGGATTGTGCCACCACGAATGGCAACCACCTTCACGCAATAATAAGCAATCTTGGTTGCGAAGATATTTTTCTAACTGTCTTCGTTTCACACAGGTACAGCAATTTTTTCTTCTTGATAAATACTTCCAGCTAATTCTATTGCATCTTTACGATTAAATTCTAACGCTTCGCCCAAAGTAACTTTTAATGTTTCTTTAAGATTTTTTATATTATTTTCTTGGCAATTTACACCAGGTATTTCCTCAATCCAGCCTATATAACTATCACCATCTTTTTTAATAATTGCAGTGTATTGATTGCTTTGCATAACATTACCCTTTGTTAAAAATTTTCATTTTACGCTTTATAGTTTGTTATTGTTGTGAGACATTTGCATAAATATAGATGATTAACAATATGACAATTTTTGCCCGCAAGCACTAATCACTATAACAGACAATAAAATCAGTATTTTTCTCATTTTTCTTTCCAAAACCTTCTATTCATAAAAATAGAAAAAATGGAAGGCGACACCTAGTGCCTAAGCTCACCTGACGCGTTTACCTAAAGGACACGACAAGCGGTAAGGTGAGTTTAGTCCTTAGGTGGTTTTTGTATCATGCTTTGTTGTGAAATAAGCAAATATAGCACCTATAATAGCCAGTATTAACATAGCAGTTACACCTATTTCTAAGCCTGTCATTTTTTACCTCCTTTATAAATAATATACGAACCAAGCAATACTAAGACACTTGCAACAATAACAGCATACAACGAAAAACTACCGTTTTTTTATAATAGGAGATATAATTGCCACTGCAAATGTTATTTTTGCAAGGTCATAAATAAATTTACCAAATTCGCCTAATAAGTGTTTCATAATGACCGTATTTTAGCATGTATTAATTTATTAATACACGCCACAATACTCTGGCTCTAATTTATTTTAAGCAGTCCGCTGGAATGATTTGTTATCATTTTTTTTCATATGATTGTCTAATTAAACTTAAGATATATTCTAAGTCTTTATCATCATGGATTTTTATTTCACAATCTCCATTGCCCCATTTACCAACACTTGATACATCTCTTGCTATTTGTTTAGGGTCATCAAGTTCACTAAATAATAAATTTATATATATTTTTATAGCATTTTTTTGGATTACAAAATCAACAATATTTCTTTTGTGTTTGATAAAAGCAATATATAGTTTATTAGGTTTAATTTCAGTATCATCAAAATTTAAAATAGATGTTTTAAATTTTTCATAAATCTCTCTAATTTCATCATTTGCATTGGATAAATTATCCTCTTCGGTAAATACCTTAATTTCTTTACTAACTGCATCTATTATATTATTTTTCCCTGAAATTGTTTTTATGCTTGCTTGTGTTGTTTTTGTTTGTATTTGATTATAAGATACTGTTTGATTAGTGAATTTTTTAATTTCCCATAATTCAATCGGCAAATCTTTAAAATTTATAGCCTCTTTTTGATAAGTGGTAAATGATGGAGATATAAACATTATTCTTGATTGTGACCAATCTATATCATTTCTTTTTAAAGTGCTTTGATTATTTTCGTTATATTCTAAAATAAAATCAGCCTTGTTGTTTAACATCAAGGATAAATAGGCATATCCTTGGTCAATAACACTAAAACTTTTATCTCTTTTGTACTCTATTATCACAAAAGCATTGGCTTTTTTATCAAAAGCTAATGTGTCAATTCTAAAATTATTTAAAGAAAACTCTGATTTTACAAAGTTCAAATCAAAAACAGTTGATAAATTTATTTCTGTAAGTGCTTGAATATCTTTTTCAAGTTTAAACTCTGCTTCTTGAATGTAATTTAATCTATTTTTATCGATTGTAAATAATGACATTTGATTTATTTCCTATTTTTGAATGATAACTATTGCTAAACATCCTAACATACCACAAAACACAGATAAATGTAATTCCCTTAGCGTAAAACTAAAAATATTATACGCTCAATATTATGCAAAACAATAATAGCAACTAAATTACTAATTAGAATTGAGCAAAGTTATTTAAATTGCATATAGAATGACACTCTAGCCCTAATTTATTGCTTTTTTCAATTGTTTGAATTTATTGCTAAAAGTGCTTATCAGTAAACCACCAACTATCAATATACAGGAAATTACTTTTTCTAAGCCTATATTCTCATTAAAAATTATAAAAGAGCCAAGCAAGCCAAAAATAGGTACCAACAATGATAGAGGTGCGACCTTTGATATGTGGTACTTATTAATCAATGCGTTCCAAATCCAATAGCCAAAAAGAGTTGTGGGATAAACTTGAAATAATATTGAAAATACTGCTTTATTGTCAAGGTTTGACCAAAAATTGATAAAAACATCTTGCCCTTGAGTCAAGTAGGCTAATATGAAAAGCGGAATTGGTGAGAATAAACTTGACCATATCATCAAAGAAAATACTCTAGTAACACCTGATTTTTTAACTACAACATTGGCAAAACTCCATGATAGAGCGCCGATTACAATCAATGCCAAACCAACATAAGTAACCGAACCGTCCGTTAAACTGATGATAAAAAACAAGCCTAAAACAGCTAATGCAAACCCAAAAAATTTAACTCTGTCCACTTTTTCTTTTAAGAAAAACATCCCCATTATTATGGTGAAGAACGCACTCATTTGTAATACAAGCGAGGCAATGCCAGCAGAAACTCCAAAATATATGCCTAAGGTAACCATTCCCCACAAGCCTACTCCGAACAAAATGCCGTATAAAGCAACATAAGAAATAGGCATATCAGGCTTTTTAATAAAAAAAACCAAGGGAATCGCACAAAGTAAAAACCTTGCACCTGCCAACATAAAAGGGTCAATAGAATGCAGTCCCAGCTTGATAACTGAAAAATTTATCCCCCATATTGCAGTTATAAAAATAGCTAGTCCAAAATCTTTTGTGTTCATGGTATTTCTCGTGAAGTATAATGCCCTGCATCAGCAGCCCAGCTTCGCTAGGTCAGACCGCATACAATTTTATATTTATTTTTTAACATTGTGCCTTGAAAAAAGCCTACAGAGCTCTTTATCCGCTATTTGCTAGCTTGAGAACTCAAATGTTCCTTTATCTACCATCTCTATCGCTGCTCTACGAACTAGTCCAAATGTAGCCCGTGCCAATGTCCCGCCTATAGAATGACACTCTGGCTCTAATTATTTTATTGGTTAAATGCTAACTTAGCACCCATGATGCCTAGTAAACCACTGGCTGTTCTATTAATTTTCCTTTTAAACCTCAGGTAGAACCTTTGAGATTTTTTAGTAGTTAATAAAAATGACACTACAACATACCACCCTGCATCAATTAAAAATGCAATTACACTTAGTAGTAGAACTGAATTTTCGGGGATTTTAGCGGGTAAAAAAGCCATAAATACGCCGCCGAATACAATAGCCGTTTTAGGATTACTAAGTTGAGTAAAAAAGCCTACTATAAAAGATTTATACAAATTTCTGTCGTTTGAAATGTTATTAAATGCCGAAATATTATCATTGGCCTGAAACCAAATTTTTAAAGCTAAATAGCATAAATATATGCCACCGATTAACTTCAGGGCTGCATAGAGGCTTGGTATTGTTTTTAGAACTATAAATAAACCATAACTTGCGACTAAAGCAAAAATTACAGACCCTGCGCCCATACCTAAAGATGTTGCAATTCCATGTAAACGCGATTTATCTAAAGATGTTTGTGCTACCAGTAAAAAACTTGGTCCTGGAGTAACTACACCTATAAATAATGCAATCGCGATTGGTATTAAGAAAGTATATTCATCCATTTTTAGTTATCTTGCTTTCAAACTCTAACTATTAGTATAAGGAAAGTTTACTCCTTATACGCTATTAAATATAAACCCTGTAAAAATAGGTTGTTTTTTGTATTTTCAATATAAAATACAGTTTTTTTTACCTGATATAAGATATTAAAGTGAAAAATAAATTTTTTACAAAATTTAACCAGATGCTATGATAACAGAAAATAAAACGATTATGCAACAAATGCGTGACTTAATGCGACACATGGGTTATGCGTATAAAACTGAAAAATACTTATTGCGATTGGGTAAGGCGGTTTATTGTAGTGTTCTGTTTGCACTAAACTAGATTTATACCTACCCTCCCATAATGTGCCTGTTCTTTGATATGTTTTATTGAAGTAATAGACATAAAAGCCGACCAATATCTTGCATGGTTTTGCTAACTAAATTTGTTGTTATTGGCGTGCAGTGAAATGAGGGAGTCGCACTCTGGCCCTAATTATTTCTAATTATTTAACGCGTTTACCCAAAGGGCACGACTAACGGTCAGGCGGAGTGCCTTGTTAGGATACCTTATTAACACCGTAATAAAGCACTGCAACAAAAGCTAATACCGCAATAGTTAAAGCAATAAATGCAATCATAATTTACCTATCTCCTTAATATATTTTTTGATATGTATAAATACCATTAAATTATAAATTAGGAATAAAAGGGTAACATCCCCTTTATTTCCCTAATTATTCACCAAAACGACCAATATGGTTGTTTTTATGCGGTTGTGTTCCCATATATTCTTCAATTTCTCTTTTAATTCTTTTAAATTCATTTACTTCCACATCATAAGTATTTGCCTGATTCTTATTATGTTTATCTTTGATTCTTATACTCAACGGCACAAGGTCATCAGCAATATTGTTACATTCTATTGAAATTTGTGTTTCATTAACATACCACTGAACAAAAGAATTTAAATTAATAAACACACCATCTTTTATTCTAAGCCCTCTTTTCATTTTTTTCTCCAACCCCTCTATTTCTATTACTAAGATTATAACCTGTTAGCTGTTTAATTTACGATGCTTTTGTTAGGTGCTTTTTCACTAAAATTAACCAGCAAATAAATAATTTTCGGCAATAAAAAAGAATAACAATGATAACGAAACTGTAATAATTAAATTTTTACTAAAATACGCTACAATGATTGCAAATATAGTTGTAATAAATTCAGAGCTAAGAAACTGAGATGCATATCCATTAATTAATATGTTGGGAATTGTAATTGATGCTACTATTGCTACAGGAAAAAATTCTAAACTGGTTTTTATCCATTTTGGCCAATGTTTTTGCTCTATCTGCAATGGCAAAACTCTTGGAATGTAAGTAACAGCGGTCATTAACAGTATAATTAGTATTAAACTTTTTTCTTCAACCACACGCCAGCTCCAGTGCCAATAAAAGTTGCTATAAATATATTAAAATGAGACTCATAGATTAGTGATAATATTATCATTGATATAATAGATACTATGGCTACAATGGTTTTTATTATATTAGTTGACAATAAAACCAAAACATACATCATCATTGCAGTTAAGGCGTATTGCAGATTTACAAGGTCCGAGGCTTGAGTTTCAGTGCTTAGCCACGCACCGAATAATGTTCCTAATACCCATGCGGAATGACAAAAGAAATTAAAGGACAAAAAATATTTATGACTTAAATTTTTATCATCTAATGCACTATGAAATGCAAAAGATTCATCAGTTAATCCATATCCATAAAGCCACCTAAATTTTCTTTTTATTTTTAATTTATCAAAGACATTAGAAATATAAATTGACATCAACATATGTCGTAAGTTAATTAAAAATGTTGTGATTACAATGGTTGAAATTGATGCGCCAGCTGAAAACAAAATTAAAAACGAAAACTGTGCCGCCCCAGCGTAAACCAACAAAGACATCAATGTTGGAAACCATATAGGCAGCCCTAAATTTACACAGCTAATACCAAACACAAAGGAAACTGTAAAATATCCAGCAACAACAGGAAAAGAATTTTTTAAAGATTTGAGGTACTCATTTTCTATATGCTGTTGCATTAAAAAATATCCTTTTTTAGTGTAACTTCATTTGCAGTCTTTATGATTGTTAAGGCAAAAATTTATTATTTCTTCTCTTCAATCATCATTTAATATATAACTTAAATTCGCTCCAATTAAACATATATTATGATCCTTTAGGTTTAGCTTGTTAGCTTCAAGC
The DNA here is from genome assembly GCA_965217125.1 of Gammaproteobacteria bacterium. Taxonomy (GTDB): domain Bacteria; phylum Pseudomonadota; class Gammaproteobacteria; order PS1; family Pseudothioglobaceae; genus JAAOIF01. Next base: position 710,873 of record OZ244244.1, read on the forward strand.
CAACTACGCCAATCAAAATGATTGTGATGAAAAAAATATTTTTAGCACCAATTTGTTCACCAAACAATAAGTATCCAATCAATACTGCTGCTGTAACACCAATCGATGTCCAAATGGCGTATGCAATACTAATAGGAATGCTTTCTATAGCTTTACTCAATAAATAAAAACTAACAATAGCAAAGAGCACCGACAATGTTGTATACAATGGCTTTGTGGAACCTTCTGACATTTTTAAAAATACCAACCATATAGCTTCTAATATACCTGCTAAAGCTAAAATTTGCCATGCTGATATATTCATATTGTTTTTCACCTAACTGTTAGTATAAGGAAAATTTACTCCTTATACGCTATTAAATATAAACCCTGTAAAAACAGGTTGTTTTTCGTCTTTTTCAATATAAAATACAGTTTTAATATATTAAAGTGAAAAATAAATTTTTTACAAAATTTAACCAAACGCCATTATAACAGAAAATAAAATAATAAAAGGTCAGTGTAAATTAAGTTATCTTTTTCCGCCATCAAATACTAAAGAACGGTGTATAAATTATCAAAATATATTTGAACAGTTGATACCAGAGAAAACCGTTAAAATGATAAGAGATTTAACCAATAAAAGTTTTATACTAGGTAATGATAAACTTATCACTCATATTGAAGCGCAACTTAAACGCAGAATTAATCCTAAACCAAGGGGAGGAGATAGAAAATCAGAGAAATTTAAACAACAAAGTAAAATCAAATGATACTGACCCCTTTGATTTTGTTGGGGTATGTTAATTGGACTAATTCTAGGTTTTCTAGGAACAATAGCGTTGGGTAAAAAGACTTTATTACAATAAAGGATGGATGTTTTTTATTTAATTTACACTAACTCCTTTATATGCTTATCTTTTAATAATTCTCTAATTTTTTCGCCTGTTTTTTGCAATAAATAATCGCTATTTAAACCATTAGAGCTAGTAGAGAAGGGTGTGATGACCAATAGGGTTTCATCTTGTTTAACATGATAAATATATCTATTGTTTTGGTTTTTATTGTTTTTATCAGGCTTTATTGTTTCGTAATTAAATTGCGTATTTTCTTTGCCAAAAAAACTATTAAAGAAGTTGTTTTTATAACCATTACCAATGCAAACAATTAGTTTAGGATTATATTTCTTTGTTATGGTTGAAAATCTCTTAAGGCTGTTTAAGTATTCGATAAAAATAGACTTAGTTTTAAAGCCAGTGGCTTTAATAATGTTTTTGCCCCAAAGATTTTCATCATCTTTTCTAAATGCTATTGGAGATAAATTTAATTTTAGTATTTCATCTGCTCCCTCTGCAAGATTAGACATGCTCTTATTCTCTATAGCTGAATACAATTTTGCAAAGGCTAAGTTAAAAGGAAAGCCCATAATCTCATCAGAAAAGAAATTATAATTAGTATTTAGCTCATGCCCACCATTTTCAATTTCTTTTGGTAGCTCATGGTTATAATAATTATCTCTTTCCTCTGCTGTTGCTTTTTCATAACCCCATTCAATGCCGCATAGCCAAATATTTGCATTAGGATTCCCACCATCGCAGCCTGAGAAAGATGAAGCCCATTTACTTAAATTATTATTCATATTTTATTCCTTATGTAAATAAATTACACTCTGGCCCTAATTATTCTTAAGTAACTCATCCCTATTCTTTTTCTACAACTAATTTTTTGATAAGTGTTGCACAAACCTTTGATTTTTTTTCTTCTGGCAAGTTTTCTGCCTTAGAAAATGCTATTAAAACTTTCCATGTGTCATGTAATTTATCTGATGTCATGTCCAATCTTTTAGAAGTTTGCTTGAATAAGTAAAGACCAAGGACAGAAGTGACTTCAACAATAATACCAGCTACAGTAATTATATTTGCATCACGCTGAATTAAACCAAACATATGTCCTACTGAACCAGCAAGAATAACTAAAATACCTAGAGACATAAACGCTACAGCTAAAATAAATCCTTGGGTAGCTTGCCTTCGTAAAACATCATAGTTTTGTGATAATTGCCCTAAAGCATGCTCAAAATCATTTTTTTCTGATGACTTGTAGAGAGGTTCAAAATTTATTTTTTTAAAGGAATAAACAAAAATCCAGAATATTGTCAGCGCTATAAAAGATATAACGAAAATTAGTGTTGAATGGCTTATAAAAATATTACTTATATTTTCTATCATATTTTTTATCATATTTTTTTATACCTAACTATTAGCAGACATCCTAATATACCATAAAACACAGATAAATATAATTTTCTTAGTGTAGAACTAAAAATACTATTAAATGAAAAAACATAATTAGCATTGGCTAACAAAGTAAAATACTGCTTTTTTGTAATTTCTATATATTATTAAGTATGCCGATTATCACTTTGCCGGATGGCACTGAAAAATCTTTTGAGCGAGCGCTTAGCGTTTTTGATGTTGCTAAGTCGATTGGCTCGGGTTTGGCTAAGGCGGCTCTTGCTGGCAAGGTGAATGGTGAGTTAGTAGATGTCTCATATATGATTGAAGCAGATAGTGCTTTAGCTATTATCACTGACCAGGATGATGAGGGTTTGGAGGTAATTCGTCATTCAAGCGCACACCTTTTGGCGCAAGCTACACAAATGCTTTATCCAGAGGCACAAGTAACAATTGGGCCGGTGATTGATAATGGATTTTATTATGATTTTGCCTATAAAGATGGTTTTTCTGAGGCTGATTTAGTCAAAATTGAAAAAAATATGAATTATTTGGTCAAGCAAAATCTTAAAATCGAGCGCTCTGAGATGTCGCGTGATGAAGCTATTCAATTTTTTAAAGATAAAGGCGAGATTTACAAAGCTGAGATTATTGAATCTATTCCTGCTGAGCAGACTTTATCACTTTATCAACAAGGCGATTTTATTGACCTTTGTCGCGGCCCGCATGTGCCTTCAACCGCTAAACTCAAAGCCTTTAAATTGACCAAGCTGGCGGGCGCGTATTGGCGTGGTGATAGCAATAATGAAATGTTGCAACGCGTGTATGGCACGGCTTGGGCAAGCAAGGATGATTTAAACGATTATCTGCATCGTTTGCAGGAAGCCGCTAAACGCGACCATCGTAAAATTGGCAAAACTCAAGATTTATTTCACCTGCAAGAAGAAGCACCCGGTATGGTATTTTGGCATACAAAAGGCTGGACACTGTATCAAATTGTTGAACAAACCATGCGCGATGTGTTTAAAGATAATGGCTATCAGGAGGTGCATACGCCGCAGTTGATTGACAGAACACTTTGGGAAAAATCTGGTCATTGGGACAAATTTGGCGATGCTATGTTTGTTACTAATTCAGAAAATCGTGAATATGCGGTAAAACCGATGAATTGCCCGGCGCATATTCAAATTTATAATCAAGCTTTAAAATCTTATCGCGATTTGCCACTGCGTTTGGCAGAATTTGGCTGCTGCCATCGTAATGAGCCGTCAGGCACCTTGCATGGCATTATGCGGGTGCGTAATTTTGTGCAGGACGATGGGCATATTTTTTGCACCACTGAGCAAATTCAAAGCGAAGTTTCAAGCTTTATTGATTTAACTTTTGAGGTTTATAAATATTTTGGTTTTGACAATGTTGATATTAAACTTTCCACCCGCCCAGAGCAGCGCGTGGGCTCAGATGCGGTTTGGGATAAGGCGGAGGCGGCATTAGAAAAAGCGCTCAATGCTAAAGGCATTGATTGGACCTTGCAACAGGGCGAAGGTGCTTTTTATGGCCCTAAGATTGAGTTTGTGCTTAAAGATTGTTTGCAACGCGAATGGCAATGCGGCACTTTGCAGGTGGATTTTTCTATGCCTGAGCGCCTTAATGCACAATATATTGCCCAAGACAATACTAAACAAACCCCGGTAATGTTGCACCGTGCAATTGTTGGTTCATTGGAAAGATTTGTCGGTATTTTGATTGAGCATTATGAGGGTGCATTCCCGTCATGGCTTGCGCCTATTCAGGCTATTATTCTAAATATTTCTGAAAAACAAGCTGATTTTGTCGCTGATATTGAGAAAAAATTAAAAAAACAAGGTCTTAGGGTGATTTCGGACTTGCGGAATGAGAAGATAGGCTTTAAAATACGCGAGCATTCTATGCAACGCTATCCTTATATTTTGGTAGTAGGTGACAAAGAAGTGCACAGTGGGCAGATTTCTGTGCGCCAAAGAGGCGGACAAGATTTAGGCTCAATGTCAATAGAAGCATTTATTAAATTAGTTAAAGAGGGATAATTATTAAAAGACCAAATAAGATAAGCACACGCATTAATCAATATATTCGCGCACCTAAAGTTCGTGTAATTGATAATAAAGGTGGGCAAGTAGGCATATTAACTATAGAGCAAGCATTAAAAACGGCAGAAAGCGCTGGATTAGATTTAGTAGAAGTTTCCTCGAATGCCGAGCCACCTGTTTGTAAAGTGATGGATTTTGGTAAGTTTCAATACGAGCAGAAAAAGCAATTAAGCGATGCTAAGAAGAAACAAAAGAAAGCCACTGTTAAAACTATTAAATATCGCCCCGGCACAGAAGAGGGCGATTACCAAATTAAATTTAAAAATTTGCTTAAATTTTTAGATAATGGTGATAAAGTTAAGGTTGGTATTTGGTTCCGTGGTCGCGAAATGCAACACAAAGAATTAGGCATGGAAATGCTTAATAGGATTGAGAAAGACACAGAAGAATTTGCCAATGTAGAACAAAAGGCAAAGATGGAGGGTCGTCAGCTAGGCATGATGCTGGCACCCAAATCGAAGAAAAAATAAGTCTAACTTATTTTTATATAATAAACCAGCCTGATAGGGCTATAAAGGAGTAAATGATGCCAAAGATGAAAACCAATCGAGGTGCTGCCAAGCGCTTTGAAAAAACCGCCAGTGGTGGTTATAAATGCAAACACTCGCACCTGCGTCATATTTTGACAAAGAAGAGTACTTCTAGAAAACGCAACTTACGCTCACCAGATATGCTTGAAAAAGCTGATGTTCCAATGGTTCGTAAAATGTTACCGTATAGTTAAGGAGTAGGAAATGGCAAGAGTATCAAGAGGTGTGCAAGCGCATGCCAAACACAAGAAAATTTTAAAAAAAGCTAAGGGTTATTACGGCGCCAGGTCAAAAGTCTATCGTGTTGCTAAACAAGCGGTCATTAAAGCAGGTCAATACGCATATCGTGACCGTCGTCAAAGACGCCGCCAGTTTCGCCGCCTTTGGATTGTTCGTATTAATGCTGAGGCACGCAATAACGGTTTAAGTTATTCAAGGCTAATTGACGGCATGAACAAAGCAGGCATTGAAATTGACCGTAAAGTTTTATCAGATATTGCGGTTTTTGATAAAGCCGCCTTTATGCAAATTGCGCAGCAGGCAAAAGCTGCCTTAAAACAAGGGTAGAATGAAAAAATATAGTTTATTACTGGAGGTTTATTATGTTTAAAAATATTACAATTATTGCTTTAGCGTTATTGTTATCTGGCTGTCCATCATCATTTGATAGACTCACTAAAGATGAGCAAAATTCAAGCACTTATTCAATCAAGCAGACCGGCAAGTTTAGTAAGGTAACCGAGGGTCGGATTATTTCCATTAAGGAGGTAAATCTTGCTGGCTCAAAAGCCTTAGGCACAGCCTTTGGCGGTGTGTTAGGCGGTATTGCAGGCGCTTCAACTACGGATAAAAAACATAGCAAAAGTGCCGCGATTGCAATCGGTGCTTTGGCAGGTGCAATATTAGGTTCAGCAGTTGAAGAATCTGTTACCAAAGATACTGCCTATGAGTTTTTAATTAAAACTAAGTTTGCTCTAAGGGCTTTTGTTGATGTTAGCAAACAAGGCTTAAGAGTTGGTGACGAAGTTTATATTATTCACGGTAATGGGCCAGTTCGTATTAGCAGAAAGTGATTGACAATATTACCAAAAAAGCACAGCTTGCGATTAATAATGCACAAAATTTAGCTGATTTAGACAAAATCCGCGTTGAGTTTTTAGGCAAAAAAGCTGAGCTTAGCGCACTGTTAAAAGGCTTAGGAAAACTATCTAAACAACAACGCCCTAAAATGGGTGAGGCCATTAATAAGGCTAAAGTTAATCTGCAAAATTTATTAATTGATAGAAAAAATCAGTTAGCAAGCATAGAATTAGAAAAGCGTCTTTTGAGAGAAAACATTGATGTTTCGCTACCCGCTAAAAATGTTGAAATGGGTGGGCTACATCCAATTAGCATCACCTTAAACCGCATTCAAGAGTTATTTACCCAAAATGGCTTTGAGGTGGAAACAGGTCCTGAAATTGAAGATGATTTTCATAATTTCACCGCACTTAATATCCCTAAGCATCATCCAGCTCGGGCGATGCACGATACCTTTTACTTTGATGCAAGCACAGTATTAAGAACGCACACTTCTCCAGTGCAAATCCGCACTATGGAAAACAAAAAACCGCCATTACGCATTATTGCGCCAGGTCGAGTTTATCGTTGTGATTCTGATATTACTCATACCCCGATGTTTCATCAAGTTGAGGGTTTGATTGTTGATAAAGCTGTGAATTTTGCACAACTCAAAGGGCTGCTGATTGATTTTTTACGCGCTTATTTTGCAAAAGAAGATTTGCAAGTGCGTTTTCGACCCTCATATTTTCCTTTTACCAAGCCCTCAGCAGAGGCTGATATTGAATGTCTAATATGTGCTGGTGCTGGTTGTCGAGTGTGTAGGAAAACTGGTTGGTTAGAAGTATTAGGCTGCGGTGTTGTGCATCCAAATGTGTTAAATTCAGTAGATGTTGATAGCGAACAATACACTGGTCTTGCTTTTGGTATGGGGGTTGAGCGTCTGGCAATGCTGCGTTATGGTATAGGTGATTTACGCCTTTTCTTTGAAAATGATATTCGTTTTTTGAGGCAATTCAAATGAATATATCAATGTCTTGGTTAAGAGAATGGGCTAATCCTCAGATTAGTGATGAGGCACTCAGCGAGGGGCTAACTATGGCTGGCTTAGAAGTTGATAGTATTATGCCGGTTGCCCCAGCCTTTGAAAAAGTGGTGGTAGGTAGGGTTGTCCGCTGTGAAAAACACCCTAATGCTGATAAACTTAATTTATGTCAGGTTGATATTGCTGAGAATCAAAATTTACAAATAATTTGCGGCGCCAACAATGTTCGAGAAAACTTAAATGTCGCAGTAGCAACCGTTGGGGCAAAATTACCGGGCGGTTTAAAGATTAAAAAAGCCAAAATTCGTGGGCTTGAATCATTTGGTATGATTTGTTCAGCAGCCGAGCTTGGTATGGCAGAGTCCTCAAATGGCATTAGTGAATTGGATGCAGATGCAACTATTGGTCAAAATATTAGACAATATCTTGCTCTTGATGATAATATTATTGAATTAGACATTACTCCTAACCGTGGTGATTGTTTTTGCATATTGGGCGTGGCGCGTGAAGTTTGTGCTAATTATAATTTAACATTACAGATGCCGAGCTATAGTGTTGTGCCTAAGATTGATAAAAAAATACATACTAATGTTAGTAATACTAAGGCTTGCCCTAAATACTTAACCCGTATTATTAAAGCTGTTGATAATTCAGTTAGCACGCCGCAGTGGATGGCAAGAAAATTAGCGCGTTCTGGTCAGCAACTACATTCGCCGGTGGTTGATATTACTAACTATGTTTTATTAGAATTAGGGCAGCCGATGCACGCCTTTGATTTGTCAAAAATTAGTGGCAATATTAGCGTTAGAATGGCAAATAATGGTGAGGCTGTTGAATTGTTAAATCAGCAAAATGTCGAGCTCAAAGACAATACTTTGGTGATTGCAGATGATACTAAAGTGATTGCTATTGCTGGGGTGATGGGAGGGGCTGATAGTGCCACACATCCTGATACAACTGATATTTTGTTAGAAAGTGCCTTTTTTGAGCCGACTGCTATTGCTGGTAAGGCGCGGTTATATGGGTTGCATACCGAGTCATCATTACGCTTTGAACGGGGGGTTGATTTTAATATGGCTGAGTTAGCGATGCAGCGCGCAACGCAATTAGTATTAGAGATTTGCGGCGGGCAGGCGAGTGTTATCAATAAATGTATTGATGAAGCCGCATTGCCACAGTTAAAGCCGATTAGCATTAGCAAAGCTAAGATTAAAAAAGTTTTGGGTTTTGAGCTTGATGCTAATTGGATTGAGCAAAAGTTTAATGGTTTGAATTTTGCAATCAGCGCAAAAAGCAGTGAATCTTGGAGCATTATGCCGCCGAGTTTTAGATTTGATATTCGTATTCCGCCAGATTTGATTGAAGAATTAGCCAGATTGTATGGTTATGATAAATTACCGCTGCAAAAACTTGCATTTGATGCCAATATTAACACAACTTCGCCAGATAAAATTGCCGCGTATGACCTTGCACAAGTCTTGGTAAATCGTGGCTATCAAGAAGTGATTACTTATAGTTTTATTGCGCAACAGTATCAAGATTTAATTGATGCAGATGCTCAGAAAATTACCCTTAAAAATCCAATTTCAGCCGATATGTCAATTATGCGCTCATCATTATGGGCAGGATTATTACAAACTGTCGAATCCAATCAAAGGCGCGGTCATAACAATGCCAGATTTTTTGAATTAGGCTTGTGTTTTGCAGGCCTTAAAGCCAATCAACAAATACAAAAAATTGCCGGCATTATCAGCGGCAATCGTTACCATCAGCAGTGGTCAGGTGAGGCTCGGGCAGTTGATTTTTATGATATTAAATCCGATGTTGAATCCTTGTTGTTACTAAGCGGCAAAGTGGCTGAGTTTGAGATAGCGCAGCATCCAGCATTGCAAAAAGGTCAAACTGCTAAAATCCTATTGGATGGCAAGCAGATTGGCTGGGTTGGCACTTTATCACCAATAGCACAACAGCAATTATCTTTAGCAAAATGCTACCTGTTTGAGCTTGATTTAGCCAGTTTGCAACAAGGCAGTATTGCTCAATATCAGCCATTTTCTGCATATCAAAAAACAACTCGTGATATTGCTTTAATAGTTGATGAGCATATTCCAGCAGCTGATTTGATTAGCAGCATTAAAAGCTTGACACAAAATTATTTAGTAGATATTAACCTATTTGATGTGTATATAGGCGATAATATTGGAGTCGGCAAAAAGAGTTTGGCACTTAATTTAATTTACCAATCAAACAGCGCAACACTCAGCGACGAACAAGTAGAACAACAAGTAGAACAAGTATTAACATTGATGCAAACACAATTTTCAGCAACACAGAGGGTATAAATATTATGTCATTAACTAAAAAAGATATCGCCGATAAACTATATGAGGCGATTGATATTAATCAAACTAAGGCCATGTCAATCACCAAATATTTTTTCAAAAGTATTAAAAACAGTCTAGCAAATGGCGAGACGGTTAAATTATCTGGTTTTGGTAATTTTGTCGTTAAAGAAAAATCATCCAGAGTCGGTAGAAACCCAAAAACAGGCGAGCCTGTAACCGTTTCAGCCAGAAAGGTGGTAAGCTTTAAAGCCGGACCAAAACTTAAAAAAATAATTCTAGAAAGCGTTTAGGCCGAGCGCAGTTTTGTTATTTGTTAATTAACTTATAGCCAACATAAAACCTTTAAGCACAGGCATAACTTTATCAATAAGTTGTTGATTTTGCTCTTCATTTCTTAGCTGACCTGCTAATAATTTATTAGTTTCTTTTAAACTAACCTGATAATCATCATCAAACTCAAAGGCAATAAAATAAAAGCCTTTGCCTTTATTTCTGGTTGAATGGATAGCAAGAAAATCTGTTTCCCACGCAAGTTCAGCCTGATAAATCGCTGCTGAGTTGCTTTTGTCTTTTTGTAGCAAAATCATAGTATTGCCAAAATGAAAAATAAAATGCTCAGCAGCGCAACTTGAAGCCGGTTTGCCTTGCAGCTCGCCAGCACGCAAGGCATCAGCGATTTGTTTAAGTTTTTCATCATCTATTTGAATGTATTTAGCATCTAAATAATCATCAATATTGCTATCAGGGTAATTATTTTCTAAGAATTTAATCAGTTTTTTTAACATCAAGCCGCCTTTAATAAAAAACCCCTATTATAATTGCAAAACTTATGGACAGCACCCAACAAAATCTCTATTTAGGCATATTATTGGCATTTTTGGCCACATTTTTATTTGCCTTAAAATCTATATTTATTAAGTTAGCTTATTTTGAGGGGCTAAATAGTGATGTTGTTTTGATGTTGCGTATGGCAATTTCTCTGCCTATTTATTTTGCTATATTAAGTTATATTTTTTGGAAAAGAAGTAAATCTATAATACTGACTCAAAAAACAATTTTTAGCATTACTGGACTGGGCTTTATTGGATATTTTCTAGCATCTTTATTGGATTTAAAAGGTCTTGAGTATATTTCTGCTGGTTTGGAAAGATTGACTTTATTTAGCTATCCTATTTTTATCGCTATTTTAGGTGCAATTTTCTTTTCTACACCATTAACTAAGCGCATTATCGTTGTATTAGTTACAACTTATTTAGGGCTATGGTTAATGTTTAATCAAGAAAGCTTATCAAGTAACAGTAATAATATCGGAACTGGCGTTACGCTAGTATTGTTCTCAGCATTAAGTTACGCGTTTTATGTATTGTTTAGCAAGAAAATTATCAGTAGTATTGGTTCTGTTTTGTTTACCGCAATTGCTATGAGTGCCTCCAGTATATTTGTGTTGTTTTTTTATTTTTTATTGTTTGATTTGTCTCAGCTGTCAATTAGTTACAACGCATGGCTTTGGGTGTTTTTATTGGCGATACTAAGCACAGTTATCCCCAGTTTTTTAATCAATGAGGCAATTCACAGGATTTCACCTTTGCAAACAAGTGTTGTGGGAATGCTGGGGCCTGTTGTTACAATAATATTGGCGATATTCATACTCAACGAACCATTTGGAATTTATCAGTTTTTAGGTGTTAGTTTAGTTATGTTAGGTGTAGGGCTTTTGACTTTTAGACGATAGATAGCAATTAGATTTATGCCTGTTTTTGTTTCCATTCAATAAAGGAAATTAAGCTGTTATTTGGCTCTTGGTTTAAAATTTCCGCCATACTTTTTGTTCCCATTGATAATAAATAATTAAGATTGTCATTAAATTTTGCCCCCTCTATAACCAAAATATCATCTTGATGAACCTCAAACATAAAGCCACCATTTGGAATTGGACTCATTGAGAGGGTAACTGTGTAATGGTTTTTAATAATACTTTCTTTGGTGGAATACATAAGTCCGATATTGTAGCCCGATTGAGTAAAACCTTTAATTGCCACGACTAAAACCTCATTTTTACCTTTTTTTGAGGAATTGAAAATAGCTACAATATCTTTAATTGTGGAATAAAATGGTATTTTTTTGACAAGCATCTCAACAATAGATGCAATCCGTGTGGTGGCGATACTACCGATAATAAATAGTGCTAATAGGGTAATAATAACCCCCATAATTACCCATAAAAGAAAATATTCATTAGTATTAACGCCCAATCCAGTAAATAAAATATGCGTTAATATTGAGGCTTTTGCAAATAACCAATTTGCAATAAAAACAATTAGTAGGATTGGTAAAATCCAAAAAAAACCTTGTAATGCAGTGTTAAATATCTTTTTAAATATCATAAATTTTCCATTTTTATTACGCTAAACGCCACTTCTTCGTAAGGGTGAGATAATTTCATCGCCTCAATTACCAAATCAAGATTATCATCCGCACAAACCATTTCAACCTTATATTCATCAATCACTTCAAGCTTATCCAGCTTGCCAATGCTCGGATTAGCGCCGCTAACTGCTTTAAACTGACCGATGCCAACTGTTTGCCAAGCACAATTTTTATAGTTATTAAATTTCCCTGCACCTGCTGCAAACATAGCGTTTTTAACAATTTCTAAATCGTCTTTGGCCACATAAAAACTAATTTGATACATTTGCACACTCAAAAAAATAATAGATTATACTGTTATTTTTATATTGAGTAAATTAACTATGCAAACAGCGTATTTTGCTGGCGGATGTTTTTGGTGTGTTGAGGCGATTTTCCAGCGCGTAAAAGGCGTTAATAGTGTTGTCTCTGGTTATTGTAACGGCACCGGCGCTAACCCAACTTATCAAGATATTTGCACAGGAACAACCGGGCATGCAGAGGCAATCAAAATTGAATTTGATGAATCTCAAACCTCTTTTGCCGCGTTATTAGCCGTGTTTTTTGCCACCCATGATGCCACAACACTTAATCAGCAAGGTAATGACCGCGGCACACAATACCGTTCTGCGGTGTTTTATGTAAATGCTGAGCAACAACAGCAAGCCGCGCAATTTATACAAAAATCCGGCGGCAAGATTGTAACCGAACTAACAAAACTTGATGTGTTTTATCCAGCTGAAGACTACCATCAAAATTACTTTAACAACAACAAAAATCAGCCATATTGCCAGCTATTAATCGCACCAAAATTGGCTAAATACTTCCATGAATGACCAAGATTTACTTAGGTATTCACGCCAAATTTTATTGCCAGAAATCGGCATAGAAGGGCAGCAATCTTTGCTTGATTCAACTATGTTGCTAATCGGCATCGGCGGGCTTGGCTCGCCCTCGGCTATGTATCTTGCCGCCGCTGGGGTTGGTCATCTGCTTATTGCTGATTTTGACCAAGTCGAATTGTCCAATTTACAACGACAAATTATTCACTACACGGATGATATTGGCACGGATAAGGTTAATTCTGCTAAAGATAAATTATTGGCAATTAACCCTAATATTCAAATCAGCACTATAAAAAACTTAGATGAAAACATCAATTCATTTGTAAAAAAAGCTGATGTAGTATTAGATGGCACTGATAATTTTGAATCGCGTTTTAACATCAATCAAGCCTGTGTGTTAGCAAAAACCCCATTAGTTTCAGCTGCTGTTATCCGTTTTGAAGGTCAATTATCGGTTTTTAAAGGCTATCAGGCAAACCATGCCTGTTATCAATGTTTATATCCAAAAGTCGGCAATAGCCATGAAAACTGTAGTGAAAATGGCATATTAGCCCCAGTAGCAGGGTTGTTAGGCACATTACAAGCACTGCAAGCAATAAAAGTCGCACTAAATTTAGGCGAGCAATTAGTCGGCAAACTAATGATTATTGATGCACTAAATTTAAGCTTTAGAAATGTCAAAATTAGCAAAGACAAATCTTGTAAAATTTGCGCTAACGGGGCGTAGCGCAGTTTGGTAGCGCACTTGACTGGGGGTCAAGTGGTCGGAGGTTCAAATCCTCTCGTCCCGACCACTTAATAACATTTTTAATTGGTTTTTATAGGCTATGACTAATAAATTTGTGTTAAAAATATTTTATTTAATATTGTTTTTAAGATACATATCTTTATAATCACATAGTTTTTACTTACTAAGGAATAAATATGAATAATGAAGAATACGAATACGCGGGTTTTTGGATTAGAGTTGGTGCGGCGCTAATTGATATGCTATTAATTTTAATAATTACTGCTCCATTAACAATGATGATATATGGAATCTCAGTATGGGAAGGTGAAACAACATTTTTAGGTCCAGCTGATTTTTTAATCAACTACACATTACCATTTTTTGCTACTGTATTATTTTGGTATTATAAATCTGCTACTCCCGGAAAAATGGCATTGAAAATAAAAATAGTTAATGCCGATGATGGCGGCAAATTAAGCGTAGGACAAAGCATAGGCAGATATTTTGCATATATTCCAGCTATGTTAGTTTTATTTATTGGCATATTTTGGGTAGCATTTGATAGTAGAAAACAAGGTTGGCATGACAAATTAGCAAAAACAGTAGTAATTAGAAAGAAAAATACGAATTTTACTAAAAAAGTAGAATTTAAAAGCTAACAAAAACACTCTGCCTGACTTTGGCGCTTTTTTGGCAAAGGATATAAACAATGAAACTAAATTATTACAACGATACCGATTCTTTATATATTGATTTATCGCTGAGCAAAAGTGTTGAGAGTAAAGAAATCTCAGATGGTGTTATTATTGATTATGATAGTTTTGGAAATGTTACCGGAATTGATATTGATAACGCAAGCAAAATTCTTGATTTGAAAGAATTTACAATGAGCCATCTTCCTTTTCAAAAACAAGCGATATTAGCATAACAAATCATTCCTACTCAAAGATACAAGAGGATTGCAGTTGGTTTTTAGATAGTTTTATGCAAAATATAGCAAGGCTTAATGTCATATTTGCAATTATTATCTTTGGATTAGGAAAATATGGTTAAATACAAGTCTTTAACATTTAAAAGGTAATTATGAAATATTTATTTATTATTTTAGCAATGTTTTTGCTAAGTAGCTGTGGAGACGGCAGTGGCAGTGCTGGCAATAATGCTGGCGACACTTCTGGTGATAGTTCTGGCGACACTTCTGGTGACACTTCTGGTGATAATGCTGGCGACACTTCTGGAGATAATGCTGGCGACAGTGCTGGCGGTAGTAACAATAATGTTCAAACTACAGCAACCTATACAATAACTTTTCAGGCAAGTTGGACAAGTGAAAAATTTCCAACTAATTTTCCAGGAGGCGACCATTTTTCTGGTTTAATTGGCGCAACACATAATGAATCAGTGGTTTTTTGGCAACGAGATAGCAGTGCTACTGCAGGCATTGAAAGTATGGCAGAAGTAGGCTCAAAAAGTTTATTAACAGCAGAAATTGAGACAGCAAGAAACGCTGGCAATGCGCAATTTACATTAAGTGGTGGTGGATTAGGTTCAGGCATTAGTAGCACGGCACTTCAGTTTAATATCAGTCAAGAGTATTCCTTAGTTACATTAGTGAGTATGATTGCCCCTAGCCCTGATTGGTTTGTCGGGGTTAATGGTGTTGATTTATTTGTTAATGGAGATTGGGTAGATTCTATGGTAATAAATTTATTCTTATATGATGCTGGCACTGATGGAGGAGAGACTTTTGTTGCTGCTAACAGCAATACTACTGGCGAAACCATTACTCGTTTAACAACTGATGCTGCAAATACAGATTTTAATGACGGCATTCATCGCACATCTGGCGATTATGTTGGACAATTTACTTTTCAAAAAACTGAATAAAACACCTGAAACAACAAATAAAATGAAAAATAACAATAAAAGGGCAACGCCGCCATTATTTTAAAAAAAACTTTTTTATTTATAAATAATGCTATAAAATAAAAATTTATATTAACCACTAATAATTTATTATGAAAAAAATAATCCTAACACTACTATTAACCCTCTCAGCCTTAATTAATGTTAATGCTGCTACAGCTTTTTCCTTAGATATTGATGGCAATGGGACTATTAATGCCTCTAATGATGGATTAGTTATCTTTAAATATTTACTAAACTCTAATGCTAACAATTTACATACTACTATTTCTAGTAATGCTGCTGATGACAGAAAAACAACCGCACAGTTGAAGGCTTATTTAGATAGTGCAGGAGGTATTTTAGATATTGATGGCAATGGGAGTACTAATGCCTCTAATGATGGCTTGATTATCTTTAAATATTTACTAAACTCTAATGCTAACAATTTACATACTACTATTGCTAGTAATGCAGTTGGTAGCAAAACAACAACCGTAGATTTGAAGGCTTATTTAGACCAATATATTGGCTCCGTTGTAATTACTACTGGAACTGCTACTGTAACTGGAACTTTTAAGGAATCTGATCTTGATGCTGGTGCTGAATATACAAACAATGATAATGATGACTTAGATAGCGGAACTTATGTTGATACTTTTATTACAGAATTAGAAGATGGAGTTGAAGTTGATATATCTAAAAGAACACTTACTGGAACTATCTACACTGTTACCCGTGATGTTAACACTGGAACTGCTACTGTAACTGCAACATTCTTTGAGTCTGATGTTGGAGATAAAAACAAGGATACTGATACCTTAGATAATGGAACTTATATTGAGACTTTTACTACAGAATTTATTAATGGAGTTGAAGATACATCTAAAAGAACACTTACTATAACTACCTACACTGTTACCAGTGATATTAACACTGGAACTGCTACTGAAATTGGAACTTTTAGTGAATCTGACCCTGCTATTGGAAATCAAAACAATGATAATGATGACTTAGATAGTGGAACTTATGTTAAGATTTTTGCTACAGAATTTATTAATGGAGTTGAAGATACATCTAAAAGAACACTTACTATAACTACCTACACCGTTACCAGCGATGTTAACACTGGAACTGCTACTGCAACTGGAACTTTTAGTGAATCTGATCTTGAAGCTGGTGATGAATATACAAACAATGATAATGATGACTTAGATAGTGGAACTTATGTTAGGACTTTTACTACAGAATTTATTAATGGAGTTGAAGATACATCTAAAAGAATACTTATTGAAACTATCTACACTATTACCAATGATGTTACTCCTGTTGAAAGTGAATTAACTGCTATTTATGCTGCTGATACTCCTCCAACTGCATTTATCAGTGGTGGTGCTATCGATACTGTGGCATTAGCAATACCAACTGGTGCTGGAAATGCTCAAAGTAGAGTTGATTTTCTATCATTATTAGATTCAGGATCAACTGCTACAATACAACAAGTACACTCTGGTGATACTAACAATCCTTCATACATTGTATTTCAACAAAATCAAGGAACTGTTAATGCTCTTGTGAATGGAACTTATAGTGATATAGCTACAACAGATTTTAGAGATTGGGCTTTAGAAGTTGTAAAAGCAATTTGGCATTTAGAACACCCTAATTATGCTAGAGCGAAGCAACTTTCTGAGTTAATAGGCCAACACGGTATTACTGCCGGTCAAGTGAATTATAGTGGTGGCATGCAAATCTGGAATTATACTCAAAACGGAACTGATTATAATTTTTCATTCGGAACAGCCAGTTCTTTAATTGAAATAACTGATTGGGATACTAAATTTCAGGAATTATTATATACAGTAAATCCTAATTCTCACGCAGCAAGAAAAGCTGTTTTAGAATCTTATAATTCTATTGACGGCATTTCTAATCTTGAAGTGAAAACAACTGGAACTATTACTATTACTTATTTAACATGGGATTTGAATGGAACTTTACAACCTAACTATTATTTTAGCGCTACTAATCCAACTATAAATGCACAAGGAGATACTGATGGTGATCTTTCAGCTCTTTCTACACAACAATTTGAGCAATATAGAGAGAGATTGTATAATAAATTAATTGATCATTTTCCAACTCCTGCTGAAATTAGAGCTATTAGAATAGCTGACATTGCAGATTTAGATGATGCTGCTACTGATGTAACAATCACTAATAGTTTCTCCAATACTGTTGGAGATACATTTCAAATAAATGTAGTAGGTGATCCTGTTTATCAATCTGAATTTTCCACAAATACTTATGAAAATGGAATTTTATTATTTGAAAATTTAGGAGATACCCAATGGATTAATATGAAGCAAGCAATTTCTGATGAAATTGGTAACATTGATGATGATATTACAGAAAGAAACATAAGAATTGCTGTATTAATTCAAAATGCAAATAATGATGTAACTGTAGATGCTCTATATAATGCTGTTCGTGGTGATCTTTTTGAATTAGATAATGGCACTACAAAAGCACAGATCTATGTTAATGATTATGATCTTCCGCTTGTATCAGGTGGATATACAAGGTTAGAAAATTTAGAATCAACAAGTGAGTATAGCGCACTGGACACAGCGATAGCCGCAAAAGCCACTGAATTGCAAAATGAAATCTTTGAAGTAGCATTTCAAGCTTTTTATGATTTAGATACACTTCCAGCCACACTTCCAAGTGTTATTGATGTTGCTGCTCAAGCAGTAAGCACTAGTGGTTCTAGCGGTCTTCCCAGAAAGGATTTTATGAAGTTGTTAGGAAAATTTGGAGTTACAATAGTTAATGTAATTGATGTCTCTTCCAATGATAAATCTTATGTTGAATTATCTAGTAATGTTAATGTTTATGCTCTTGTTAATGGTTTTACTTATCAATTAGATCCAAGTGATTTTAGTGATTGGGTTTTTGAAGTTATGAAAGAAGTTTGGGATCACGGACATACTACTAATGAGCAAAGAGGTGGAATCATAAATGGTGCTTTTGATACAGATACTCTTGATGTTAAAATATTAACATTTACAGAACCACAATCACTTCATGATTGGTGGGTTCATTTCAATGATATCCTAATACTATCTGGTGGCACATCTGCTGACCCAATGTATAACAATGAATATACTGCAAACATTCATGTTGAAAGTATGACTGAAGCAGTTTATCAAAGACTTCTTGTATTTATTCAATACATGGTTGATAATCAAGCAAGATTAAAACTTATTACTGGTTATAATGATAGAGAACAAGAAATACAAGATTTAACAACCGAATTTGGTGCTAGTGTTAGCATATCTTTATCTGTTAATAATGAAAATCATTTTACATTTTCAAAGAATAATGAAAGTAGTCTTCCAGTTCAATCTAATTGGACTCATTCTGTAGGAGTAACTCTTGAACAATTAAGTGCTGATAATTGGGTAAAATTCTATGCAAAATGTAGAGGTATCCTAATTGGATTAGGTAACTAAACAATGTTATTCCCGTCTTCGGGCGGGATTTAACTTAAATAAAATGAAAAATAACAATAAAAGGGCAGTGCCGCTTATTTAAAAAAACTTTTTTATCTATAAATAATGGTATAAAATAGAAAGTTATCTTAACTACCACTAACTTATCATGAAAAAAATAATCCTAACACTACTATTAACCCTCTCAGCCTTAGTTAATGTTAATGCTGTTGCAGCTTTTTCCTTAGATATTGATGGCAACGGGACTATTAACGCCTCTAACGATGGCTTGATTATCTTTAAATATTTACTAAACTCTAATGCTAACAATTTACATACTACCATTTCTAGTAATGCAGCTGATGACAGAAAAACAACCGCACAGTTGAAAGCTTATTTAGATAATTCAGGAGATATTTTAGATGTTGATGGCAACGGGACTACTAATGCCTCTAATGATGGCTTGATTGTCTTTAAATATTTACTAAACTCTAATGCTAACAATTTACATACTACTATTGCTAGTAATGCACCTGGTAGCAAAACAACAACCATAAATTTGAAGGCTTATTTAGACCAATATACTAACACTGATGTTTCTAACATGTATTCAGGGGATAGACCTACTGAACTTACAGCAGAACAAATTGCTGATGCTAATGGAGCTGGAACTGAGCAGGAACATCTAGCTGTATTACAAACTGCGGGATTTTCTAATTATCGAATTTCCTTTGATTACGAAGCTATACAAGTGTGGGTTCTTGATACAGATTTGAGCATAGGAACTATTTATGCAAGAATACAACTTCCTAGTGATTTACAACAACTACGCACTTCTTTAGATGATGCTGAATTTCAAGCAATTTTCCTTGAAACTATTCAAGCAATATGGGATTTAGTAAATCCTATTACTGAAAGGCAAAGTAGATTAAATCAACTTGATGCTTTAGAAACTAAATATAATATACTATCTTCTAGTTTAACTGAATCGGGGGAATTTCAAACAACGAATAAATTTGTTACTTATCTTTATCAATTAACTCAAGGAACGGATGAGACTTACCAATTTGGTGAGTTTGATTATATTGAAGATGTAACTGATTGGGATACTAAACTTCAAGAATTAGAGGATCAAGTAAATCCTCCTACTACTGCCACTTATCAAACTGATCTAGCAGCGATATTCGCTAATGATACTGCTCCAACGGAGCTTACTCCTTTATTAACTGCTGAAGCTAATAGGGTTGCTAATACAACAAGCTCACAAGATAAGAAAAATCTATTTGAAAATCTGACAGGAGATGGTGTTACTGTAACTTATGGTTTCGATAGTACTGATGAATTCTTTACTGTATCTTCTAACGGAAATTCTATTTCAAATAATGTTATAGCTAATTTTATAGTTACTGTTAATCCAGATGAAGCTGATTTAAGATCAGTATTCTTTAATGTTATATTAGAGAAATGGAATCAATTATATCCTGCTCCTCTTACAGCAGCTGAAGAGCTTGTTGCTATATTTGCTTTAGGAACTTCTCCAACTGCTTTTGTTGATTATCCTGCATTAGATGCAGAAGCAGATGGTATTTTACAAGCTGCAAGAGCACAACATATTGTCAATTCATTAACAAATCTTAACGGAGTTACAGTAACTTACACAATTAACACTACTCCTAAATCATTTAATGTAGCAAAAGCAGGTGAAACTACTATTAATGTTCTTCAAGATTCATCAAGTGGAAGTGCTGTTTCGCTTGATACTCTTTCCGTTTTTAAAGATATTTATTTCCAAACTATTCAAGCAAAATGGGATATATTACATCCTGCTGTTACTGAAAGGCAAAGTAGGCTCAATCAACTTGATGCTTTAGGAACTAAATATGAAGTACTATCTTCTAATTTGTTGGAATCTGGAAATGAACCAGAAGGAACAAGTAAATATGTTGTTTATAGTTATCAATTAATCCACGGTACAACTGAGAGTTACCAATTTGGTGCCTTCGATTTTATTCAAGATGTAACTGATTGGGATACTAAACTTCAAGCATTAGAGGATCAAATAAAAAGAGAAGATAGATTAAATGATTTTGCCGGTTTAGTTGGTCAGTATGGTGTTACTTCGATGTCGGCAAACGATGCTGATTCTAATGGTGAACTTTTTGCAGCTTACATACAAGATGGGGGTTCTGTAACAGGTTTCTCATTCGGTATATATGCTAATTTTGGTGTAATTCCACAATCAATATTTGATACTAAATTCGATGAACTCGTAGCTAAATTAATAGCTGATGAAGTAACTGGACCCACTGTTGAAAGTGAGGCTGAAGATTTTTATGCTTCAACTGAACCTCCGACAGGATTTGTTGCTAACAGCCTTATTGATGCTGAAGCACAATCATTTAGAGATGATCAATCTAGCTCAAGATCAGTGTTTTTAGAAAGACTCTCTTCTTCAACTTATCGTCTCAGTTCAGCGTCTGCTGTTGATGGGTATGTAACGTATGATATAATTACTTTTACCTCAAATACTGCTATTGAAACAATTTCTGCTGATGTTAGTGGTGCTTTGACTAAACAAGAATTCAGTGATTTTACTTTTAAGCTTATGTTAGCGGTCTGGCATTTAGAACATCCTAATTATGTTGCACCAACTCCTTTTGAAATTGAGCTTGCGGCTCTTTATGCTTCTAATACTGCTCCAACAGGATTTGTCAGTGGTGGTGCTATTGAAACTGAAGCATTAGCTTTTCAAAGTCCTTTAGGTTCTGTTATAGAAACTTTCATGCAGAAATTAAATTCTGAAAACTATGAAGTATTTTCATTAGGTGCCGTTATACCAGTAAAAGTTACTCTTAAAACTGGTCAATCTATTGATAGTCCTTACGATGATATAACTGTAGGAAATCACACTGGAGCACAAATTAGAGATTGGGCTTTAGAAGTTGTAAAAGCAATATATCTTTTAGAAAATCCTCCACTTTCTCTTGAAGAGGAAATTGCAGCTATGTATGATGCTGCAACACCTCCAACTTCATTTGTTGATACTATTGGTGACGCTGCTATATTAGCTAATCAAAATGCAACAGTCCCACCTCTTCAGCAATCTAGAATCGATTTTATAAGTCTATTTGATAAATATGGACTTGTTTTTACTGGATTTGATGGCTTTACGGCTGAGTATGCTAATAATAGTGATTTTCCTAGTGTTGCATTACCTGGTGGAAATAATCTTACTGATACTAGCTTCAAAGCGTGGGCATTAGCAATCGCTGAAGCGATATGGCATTATGGCCATCCTAATTATGTAGATTATGCTGCATTAAGAGCTGAAAGAATAGCAGAAATCAAAGTTTTAGATGATGCTTCTGTTAATGTAACGATTGCTAATTTTATCCATCCTACTGATGGGGATACATTCGAAATCAGCATAGCAGATGATACTTTCCTTTTACCTCAATTCTCTACAACTGATTATGAAAGTGGAGTTTTAGGATTTGCATATTTAGGAGATAATGAATGGGATACTATGAAGTCAGATATTTCTGATAAAATTACTGAAATTGATGATGATATTTCACTGAGAAACGATAGGAGAGCTGTATTGATTCAAAATTCAAATGATGATGTAACTGTTGGTACTCGATATGATGGTACTCCTCTTGGAGATGCTGATCCTGGTCGTGGTGATCTTTTTGAAATATTTAACGCTTCTCTTACAGAGTATGCTTATGTTAATGATTTTGATCTAGACGCAACAGGCGATTACACAAGATTAGAAGATTTAACTGATGCTGAGTATAATTCATTAAATGATGCAATTATTGCTAAAGTTGAGGAATTAGATCCTGCTAATACTGTAGCTAATTATGGCTTTATTCCAGCAGACTACGCTAATGCTCCTGCAACAGCTAAACGTGATTATTTAGTAAATTGGGGTAATACTAATAGAGTTCTCGCAATCACAAGTTTTGTTGCAGGCGGAGGTGCTAATATTAATCCTTTCGTGCAATTTAAGTATGGACAATATCCTAAACAATTTGAAGAATCAGTAAGTAATGGTGCTTCATATGCTGATTGGAAAATCTTTGTAGATAGAGTAAAGTATTTGTTAGCTGCTGGAGATGATTCTGATGAACTGAAAGCTGCTAGAGAAACAGAAGTTGCTGGATTAAGTTCTGGAATTGTTGATATTGAATTAGGATCTCCTGGTAATAATGATTGGGACATACAATTTAATGGTCTTAATTTCATTTACGGAGGTTTTACGCCAACTGATATTGGTAATGCTTTTGCTAATGTATATAATGAAAGTAAAATTGAAAAACTTTCTGGTGCTGGATTTGAAGCTTTACTTGTAGAGATTGTAAGAATTAGAACTCTTGTACTTGAAGCTGATGCATTAGAAAGAAATACTGATCAAAGAAAAAATCATTGGACTAATGTTGATAATGCAATATGGTTTGGGAATACTAGTGTAGAGTGGGTATTAATAGGAACTAATGATCCCTTCTATAGTAATACTAACTATGGTAACCAAGATGGAGCTCAATGTGTTGGATATGCAACCCTCAGTGCTATGGACAACTACAATTGGAGATATCTTTATATTATTGCTAAAAATGAGTTGTTAAAACAAGCTGGTACTACATACTATAATCATTTACCACAAAATGAATGCACGCCTTAATTAAATAACGGTTAAACCGGGGTTTGATTCCCCGAGTTTAACTAACAAATAAAATGAAAAATAAGAATAAAATGGTAGCGTTGCCCTTATTTTTAAAAACTTTTTATTTATAAATAATGGATATAATAGCAGCTTAGATTAATTATTATTAATTTACCATGAAAAAAATAATCCTAACACTACTATTAACCCTATCAACCTTAGTTAATGTTAATGCTGTTGCAGCTTTTTCCTTAGATATTGATGGCAACGGGACTATTAACGCCTCTAATGATGGCTTGATTATCTTTAAATATTTACTAAACTCTAATGCTAACAATTTACATACTACTATTTCTAGTAATGCAGCTGATGACAGAAAAACAACCGCACAGTTGAAGGCTTATTTAGATAGTGCAGGAACTATTTTAGATATTGATGGCAACGGGACTACTAATGCCTCTAATGATGGCTTGATTGTCTTTAAATATTTACTAAACTCTAATGCTAACAATTTACATACTACCATTGCTAGTAATGCACCTGGTAGCAAAACAACAACCATAGATTTAAAGACTTATTTAGACCAATATATTAGCACTGATGTTTCTAACATGTATTCAGGGGATAGACCTACTGAACTTACAGCAGAACAAATTGCTGATGCTAATGGTGCTGCAAATGATTCTAATGCTCATCTTACTGTTTTACGATATGCAAACTTTGGAGATTATGTTGTAAATATTCTTAGTGACAAAATCGTAATTAGAGATGAATCAGATAATTATGCAATTGTTTATGAAATCACCTCTTCAGAGAATAATTTAGCTCAACTTGATGATGCTGAATTTCAAGCACTTTATCTTGAAGTTATTCAAGCAATATGGGATTTAATAAATCCTGTTACTGTTGAAAGTGAAGTAGCAAAACTATATGCTGCTGAAGATGCTCCAACCTCACTTGGAGATTTTATACAAACTTACTTTGAAAATGAGGAAGTATTTGGAATTCTTGCAGATTTCCAAAAATTAGCTAGTGAAAATTATGAAATAACAGGGTATGGTACGACTGTAGTTAACATAAACTTATCCATTGGTTATATTACATTATCTAATGGTGATGAAGTTCCTTTTCCTGATAAAAATTTTAGCTCACTCAATGGATCAGATCTTGCTGACTGGGCTTTAGCTATTGTACAAGCAATATGGGATTTAGAAAATCCTAACGCTGGACCTACTTATCAAGATGACCTGATAGCGATATTCGCTAGTGATACTGCTCCAACGGAGCTTACTCCTTTATTAACTGCTGAAGCTAATAGGGTTATTGGTACAGAAACTACAGTAGATAATAAAGAGCTGTTTACTAATCTATCTGGAGATGGTGTTGATGTAACTTATGGAGGAGATGGTAGTGGTAATGAAATATTCGCTGTATCTTCTTTCATCGATGGAAATTCTATTTCAAATAACATTATAGTTAATCAACTAATTACTTCTTCTCCAAATGAAGCTAATTTCAGATCAGCATTCTTTGATGCTATATTAGAGAAATGGAATCAACTACATCCTTCTGCTGCTCTTGAAGATGAAATTACAGCTATTTATGAAGCTGATCTTCCTCCAACTGAACTTACTGATCTTATTAAAGATGCATGTGAAAGTTATGGAAATTGGACTAATAATACACTTCCTGCACTTAATAGGTTTGGAGTTACATTTACTAGTTTTGATGGTAGTACTATTGTGTATAATGGAATTGATAATACCAATAATAGTGCTGGTAGTAATACTGCAAGAAGAACTGCAACTTTAGAGATTATGACTAAAATATGGCATGTAGGACATCCTAATTATGTGGATCCTACTACTCATGCTGCTAGAGCAGCTGTTTTAACAGCTTACAACTCTATTGATGGGATTTCTAACATTACTGTAAAACTATCAAATTCAAATAATCTTTCGACTGCTAGTGTTTATTTGACTTGGAAATTGAATGAAGTTGCTCAAGATTTCTGGTATTTTAGTGCTACTAATCCAACTTCAACCACTGATGGAGAAGTTCGAGGTGATCTTTCATATCTTTCTCCAGAACAGTTTGAGACTTACAGAGAGAGATTGTACAATAAATTAACTGATCATATTCAAACTCCTGCTAAATTAAGAGCGGCTAGAATAGTTGAAATCAAAGTTTTAGATGATGCTTCTGATAATGTGATAATTACTAATTATATAGATCCTACTGATGGAGATACATTCATAATTGATGTATTAGGCGAACCTAGTCTCCAATCTGAATATTCTACAACTACTTATGAAAGTGGAGTTCAAGGATTTGGATATTTAGGAACTACTCAATGGGATGCTATGAAGAAAGATATTTCTGATAAGATTGATGAAATTGATATAGCTTTAACACCTACTATTACTGATGAACTTGCTGCTTTCTATAGCGGTGAAGCTCCTGATACTATAGCTACAGGTGGTGATGCTTATGGAAATCAACTTCCTCCTGCAATTCACACTGCTGCTGTTGCCGCATGGAATACTAATATTCATGATACCATGCTTGCATTCCTTAGAACTCTTTCTCAAGAGGCTACTGGTAATTTTGGTGATTCTACTGATCCAGTTACGACTAATGGTATAAGTTATTATGGATCTACTGGATTTGTTGTTGTTAGAAACCTTGATAGAGGACAAGTTAGTGGTACAGTTGCCCAAGGTGGTGATGGAGGTTATGGTTACCATGATATTGATCTTGGATCCCCTACTCTTTATCTTAATGGTTGGAGTAACTTGAATTTCACACATTTAAGTGAAACAAACTTTACTACACTTGCTTATCATGTAATGTCTAATTTCTATGATTTACAACAAACAGTTAGGCAAACTAGAATACTTGATCTTTTATCTATAGATTCTAGATTATACGTTTCTAGAACAGATGATGGTTCAGCAGATTCTGTTAGGCGTGATTCCGGTAGTGGTTATCAAAATATAGGTGTTAACCATTATGGTAGTACTCAGACAGGTGTAACTACATTTGAAGGATTATCGACCGCACAATATGCTCATTATAGAGCTTATGTAGTAGCACTTCAATTTTAATACATTGTTGAACTACAATAATTAAGTAACGGTTAAACCGGGGTTTGATTCCCCGAGATTAACTAACAAATAAAACGGAAAATAACAATAAAAGGGCAGTGCCGCCCTTATTTTAAAAAAAACTTTCTTATCTATAAATAATGGTATAAAATAGAAAGTTATCTTAACTACCACTAACTTATCATGAAAAAAATAATCCTAACACTACTATTAACCCTCTCAGCCTTAGTTAATGTTAATGCTGTTGCAGCTTTTTCCTTAGATATTGATGGCAATGGGACTATTAACGCCTCTAACGATGGCTTGATTATCTTTAAATATTTACTAAACTCTAATGCTAACAATTTACATACTACCATTTCTAGTAATGCAGCTGATGACAGAAAAACAACCGCACAGTTGAAGGCTTATTTAGATAATTCAGGAGATATTTTAGATATTGATGGCAACGGGACTACTAATGCCTCTAATGATGGCTTGATTGTCTTTAAATATTTACTAAACTCTAATGCTAACAATTTACATACTACTATTGCTAGTAATGCACCTGGTAGCAAAACAACAACCATAAATTTGAAGGCTTATTTAGACCAATATATTAGCACTGATGTTTCTAACTTGTATTCAGGGGATAGACCTACTGAACTTACAGCAGAACAAATTGCTGATGCTAATGGAGCTGGAACTACTACAGAACATTTAGATGTATTAAAAACTGCGGAATTTTCAAATTACGGGGTTTATCTAGATTTATCAGAGAAGCAAATATGGATTGTTGATACAGATGGAAATATAGGAACTGTTTATACACGAATAGATCTTGGTGATAATTTCCAACAACTACATTCTTCCTTAAATAATGAAGAATTTCAAGCAATTTATCTTGAAACTATTCAAGCAATATGGGATTTAGTAAATCCTGCTGTGGAATCTAGGCTAGATGAACTCAAGTCTATACTTATACAGAATGGCGCTACTTTCGTTGAATTCTTTGAACCTGCTAGTTCTAGTGCAATGGAGGTGACAATAACATGGGTTAGTAAAGATGGAATTACTGATTCTCACAATTTCGGAGAATTCGATACTCTTGATGATGTAGAGCCTTGGGCTGATAGACTTCAAGCATTTGAGGATCAAGTAAATCCTCCTACTACTGCCACTTATCAAACTGATCTAGCAGCGATATTTGCTAATGATACTGCTCCAACGGAGCTTACTCCTTTATTAACTGCTGAAGCTAATAGAGTTGCTAATATCACAAATTCTTCAATAGCTAAGAGTGAGTTGTTTACTAATCTATCAGGAGATGGTGTTACTGTAGTTTATGGAGCAGCAGATGGTAATGAAGTATTCACAGTATCTTCTAACGGAGGTTCTATTTCAAACAATATCATAGCTAATGGAATAATTACTATTCCTGCTGTAGATGAAGCTGACGTAAGATCAATATTCTTTGATGTTATATTAGAGAAATGGAATCAACTATATCCTAATGCTGATTTATATTCAGGGGATAGACCTACTGAACTTACAGCGGAACAAATTGCTGCTGCTAATGGAGCTGTAACTGAGCAGGAACATATAGAGGTATTACAAACTGCGAAATTTTCTAACTATCGAATTGGATATAGTGCGGGAGAGAGACAAATATGGGTTCTTGATACAGATCTTACGATAGGAACTGTTTATGCAATAATACAACTCCCTAGTACTTTACAATCATTACGTACTTCTCTAGATCATGCTGAATTTCAAGGATATTTCCTGGAAACTATTCAAGCAATATGGGATTTAATAAATCCTACTACTGTTGAAAGTGAAGTAGCAAAACTATATGCTGCTGAAAATGCTCCAACTGAGCTTGGAAGTTTCTTACAAACTTACTTTGAAGCTGAGTCTTTAACTGGAATTATTGAAGATTTTGAAAAATTAACTGGTGAGAATTTTACAATAATTGAGTTAGGTTCGAAAGCAGCAACTGGAAACATTTCCATTGGCTATGTTGAATTATCTAATAATGATATAATTGATGATCCTAGTGGTACAAACTTTATTGCACTCGATGGACCAAAACTTGCTAACTGGGCTTTAGCTATTGTACAAGCAATATGGGATTTAGAAAATCCTCCAACTCCTGCTGAAATTAAAGCAGCTAATGAATTAAAAATTACTAATCTTGTTGGTTCTTATAGTGTTACTGCTATAACCATTTCAGATTCAAATGGTTTATATGCAGATTATGAGCAAACAGGTGTTACTAATTCAGCTGGTGGATCTATAATATCTTTCCACTTTGGGAGCTTTGCTAATTTTGGTGTAATAGATCAAGTAACTTATGATACTAAATTCGATGAACTCGTAGCTAAATTGATAGCTGATGAAGTAACTGGACCCACTGTTGAAAGTGAAATTGCAACTCTTTATGCTGCTGATACTCCTCCAGAGGCTCTTGGTGATCTTATTACTGCTCAAACTGTAACTTTTAATGATTTTACTAATTTACTTGCAAAATTTAATAAATTTGGAGCTGAATATTCTAGTTTAAGTAATGATACTTTTACATATACTGGAATTGATCCTATATCTCACGCTTCTGGTGATGCAGCTCAACGAAAAGCTGTATCATTATTGATTGTTACTGCAATATGGCATTTAGGCCATCCTAATTATGTTGCACCAACTCCTTTTGAAATTGAGCTTGCGGCTGTTTATGATGCACCTAGCCCACCAACTTCGCTTGGAAGTGTTGTTAATGGTGCTGCATTAGCAGTAGAATTTGGTATTGCAGGAATTGCTCCAAGAACTAATTTCATTAAATCATTAGCTCATTTTGGTGTTAGTGTAACTTCAGTTCATGATTCTAGTGGTAAACCATCTGAAGCACATTTATCTAATGGTAGTATTATTCCTAATATTGGAACTAATGATAACATGAATGATATGAGTCCTGCTCAATTTGCAGTTTTCGCTTTTGAAGTTGTTAAAGCATTCTGGCATATAGGAAATCCTAATTATGTAGACATTAATACTGTTGAAGGTGCACTTATAGCTCTTTATAACGCTGATACTCATCCAACTGAACTTGGAAGTGTTATCAATGATGCTGCTGGAGTTGCTTATGATAATCGTAGTGATAACGCAAATGATCCTAGACTAGCATTTATATCTAAACTTAATAAATTCGGTGTTGTATTTGAAGGATTTAATAATAGCAATGGTAATCGATATGTTACTTTTGTTGATGATACTATTGATCCAATACAATCTCCTGTTGATGGAATTAATGTTACTACAGCACAATTCCAAGAATGGATGTTAAATATTGCTAGAAATATATGGTTATATGGTCATCAAGATTACATATATGAACAAAGAGAAATTGATAGAATAGCTGAAATTTTAGCTATTGATACTGTTGCTGGCATTTCTATTAATTATGAAGCTCCGACATTTACTATTTCTAATGGTGATAAAGATAATATATCTCAGATAGATATTTCTTATGCTATATTGAATGCTTATGATGATACTGATTTTCTTGCTAAGAAAGTTGAAGTACAAACAGCTTACGGTGTTCAATCTACTAATCTTGCTACAAGAACTTCTAGAAGTAGTGCATTGATAAACGGAAATAAAACTGGTTATGTATCTATTGCTGCTAATTATGATGATAGTAGAGGTGATCTTTTCAATATATCTTATGGAGGCACTACACTGCACGAATATGCTGATACGCATTCTGGTGGATACATAAGATTAGAGAATTTAACTAACGATCAATATAGTGCTTTAGATGCTGCAATTACTGTAAAAGTAGTTGAATTAACTCCTACTGTTGCAAAAGAACTTGCTGCTTGGTTTGCTGATACTGATACTGCTCCGGTAGGATCTGCTCCAGAATGGCTTCCAACTGCATTGTATGCTAAAGCTAATACACTTAGTAATGGAACTGAAAGATTTGCTCTTATTACAGATGGATTACTTTCAGCTTATGGTGTTACTATAACTAGAGGAGGTGCAGGTGGAACTGGTGCCACAGTAACAACATTTATATTATCAAAAGGTGATGGATATGATGTTACTTTCGATTGGGGAGCTTATTCTGCTAATGGTTTCAATGGTAGCAATGCATCTCCTGAACTATATAGAAATTTAGTATTTGATGTTATTTTAGCTGGATGGAAATTAGTAAATGAGACTAATAACACTAAAAGAAGTGATATGTTAGATCAAGATTTAGATATAACTGGTAATGATGTTGAATTAATAACATATGGACAACCAAATTATGATTGGTGGATTTATTTTAATGTTGATGGACTTCAAATTCCAATATTATCTGGTGGTATAGCTAGTGATCCAATGTATTACAATAAGTACACTGTTAATCCTCATGATACTTACATGACGGAAGTAGAATTCCAGAGATTAGTTGTATTTGTTACATTTATGAGAGATAATTTCACAAACTTAAAAGCTATAACTGGTGTACAAAATAGAAGTATTGAAATACAACAGATGGCTAATGATTTCGGAACTCATGCTACTATATCTGTCCAAAGTGATGGATCACACCATGTTACTTTTGCAAAAAATAACGGTGATACTCATCTTTATCCAGTTCAATCTAATTGGACTCATGCCGCAGGAACAGGTCTTGAAGACTTAAACCCTGATAGTTGGGTAAAATTCTATGCTAAATGTAGAGGTATAGCATTAGGAATATAGAATAAACAATGTTATTCCCGTCTTCGGGCGGGATTTAACTTAAATCAAATGGAAAATAAGAATAAAAGGGCAGTGCCACCTTTATTTTAAAAAAACTTTTACTCTCTAATATGGCAATTTCAACACAGCTGATAAAAATATGGTCAAATTGTGCCGTAATTCCGCTATG
Source organism: Gammaproteobacteria bacterium (assembly GCA_965217125.1). Lineage (GTDB taxonomy): Bacteria > Pseudomonadota > Gammaproteobacteria > PS1 > Pseudothioglobaceae > JAAOIF01. The sequence goes on from OZ244244.1 coordinate 742,247, forward strand.
TTCTAAGCGAATATCGTGCAAAATAACTGAATTTTCAGAGTTTTTATAATAGGTTTTAATATAGTAAGCATGGTCTTTTTCAGCCTTATACCCATTTTTCAAGTTTTGCAATATCCTGTATTAAATTGAGTAACAAAGTAAAGGAGGATAATGATGGCTAGTGATAGAGATACTTACAAATATCATTTAAAAAGAGGCAATAAAATCTTACATACAGGCATTACTAATGACTTACAACGCCGTGAATATGAGCATCAACAAAATTATGGAAACGCAGTTCATATTAAGCAAGTAGGCTATCGCACCACTCGCGAAGCCGGCTTTCAATGGGAAAAAGAACAAAGAAAAAATGGCAAGCCCGTAGGCCCATAAAACATACTATTTTTATAAATATCTACCAATAGTTAAATTCTCAGTATTTCATAATTTATTTTTGATTTTGGGTCTTAACTATCTAAGGCCCATCTATTTTATTCAATCCACTTCTTTTTTAAATTTGCAATTTGGATATCTGCTACAGCCAAAAAATTCATTTGATTTATATTTATCAGGTTTTTTGCTTGCTTTTCTTAATACTAATTTTCCTTGCCTACATCTGGGGCAATCCTGTTCTAATTTAGGGCTGGAATCCGACTCTTTTTTAAGTTTGGTGGGCATTTTGTATTTTTGAGTGTAGTCAAATATTTTTGGACTATGATTATTGATTAAAAGATTGCCGATGTCTTTGATAGTATCCCTTGACACCACTTTGAATAACAGTTTAACTGCTTTAAAAAATCCAATATCATCCGCTTCTTTAACCCATTGGCTAACAAAAGCATCTCCTCTAACAAAGCCATCAGGCATTTTTTTATTAGATACAGTAGTTTCAGGATGGATTAACACTTTATGAGTTATTGAAAAACCGCCTAATAATTCTATTCTATTGCCAAAAATTTTGCTGTCTTTCAAGAAAGATTTTAATAGCTCTTTATGGCGTTTATTTTGCTCAATTGGATTATGAAATGTTTTTATTGATTTTTTATATGAAACTTCTAAAGAATTATCATCTTTTATTTCTAAAACGGCGTTTTTATTAAAACTTTTACTTTCTAATATGGCAATTTCAACACGGTTGATTAAAATATGGTCAAATTGTGCCGTAATTCCGTTATGTTCTAAGCGAATATCGTGCAAAATAACTGAATTTTCAGAGTCTTTTAAGTAGATGTCAATATAGTAAGCATGGTCTTTTTCAGCCTTATGCCCATTTTCAAGTTTTGCAATATCTTGTGAGATTAAGGCTTTTTGCTTATCACTTGTGCTATTTTTAAGTAAGTTATTAAGCACTCGGATGTCGCTTTTATGAGCATCGCTATCAATTTCTTTTAAAATCATAATTTTATAAATACCTCATAATAGTTAGATTGTCAGTGTTATATTTAACTGCTAATGTTACGCCATAATTCCAACTGATTGTTTAATTAAAAAAACAGCAATATTTTCAGAGTAATTGTATTATAATTTACAGGGATGGTTTCAGTTTTTTTGATAGTATTTTTAAACAAGCGAGGTTGGAAAAATGAAGTATTTAATCGTAATCGAACAAACTAAAACAGGGTTTTCTGCTTATTCTCCTGATGTAGATGGTTGCATTGCTACGGGGAAAACCAAGCAAGAAGTAGAAAATAATATGCAAGAAGCAATGGAATTTCATTTAGAAGGTTTGTTAATGGAAAAACAAGAAATTCCACATTCGCATACTTATTCAAACTATTTAGAGGTTGAGGCTACAGCATAACAAATTGAAGTTCCGCAATTGATATTTTATTTGCATTTGTGCCTTAAAATAAATCTTTTTTAGTCTTAAATTTCTATGTTCAAAAAATCTCAAACTTTAGTTTAGCAAAAATAGATATTCAAATCGCTGATGCAATTATTGCGGAACAGGGCGGCGGAGGCGCATATTGAGTTGCCAGTAAAAATATAATTTAACCTGCAAGTGAAAATATAACTTAACTTGCAGGGAAAGCAAGGTTTATTTTAAACCTTTGACATGAATATATTGGTCGTCATTGTCAAAATCAAAAGCTTTAACATCATGCGTTTTACCATCAGGTGAAACTATTTTTATCGGCCAATATTCGCCATTAGCTGCAACTACTTTAACATCTAAATGGTTGGCATCGCTTATTATTGCGCTAACATCATGATGTTTACCGTTTTTATCAATTGCCTTAATGTCTAAATGTTTTTTATCATCAGAAACAGCCATAATAGCATGATGTTTTTTATGACCTGAATCAACTGCCTTAACATGATACTTTACATTATCTAAACCATCATTTAACACTTTAATATCTAAAATGTGATTATTCTCATCAAAAAATGCCTTAACATTATGAAGCCTGCCTTTGCTATCAACGGCTTTAATTGCTATCAACTCTTCACCGTTTGGGTGAATTCCTTTGACATGCCAAGCAGTCATTTCTGCTTGAGAAGCTACCGTTACTGCCATAATACTAACAAATATTGATGGAATTACTAATTTTGAAAAAATATTCATAATAAAAATCCTTAAAATTGATTAAAAAAATATAACACTATGCTTTGTTATCCAAACCTATTAAAAAACAGCTAACAAAAACACGATGAACATTTTAACCGATATTCGACACTATAGTGTCAAGTATTTGTATAAAAAACAGCAATATTTTAAGTGATAATTGATATTTTATTTGCATTTGTGCGTTAAAATAAATCTTTTTTAATCTTAAGCAGGAGTTATATGTTCAAAAAATCTCAAACTTTAGCCAAAGTAGATATTCAAATCAATGATGCAATTATTGCGGAACAGGGGCGGCAGGAGGCGCATATTGAGTTGATTGCCAGTGAAAACTATAGCTCTGTGGCAGTGATGGAAGCGCAAGGCTCACAATTGACCAATAAATATGCAGAAGGTTATCCTAAAAAGCGATACTATGGAGGTTGTGAGCATGTTGATGTGGTAGAACAATTAGCCATTGAGCGTGCGAAAAAAATATTTAATGCGGATTATGCTAATGTGCAGCCGCATTCTGGCTCGCAGGCAAATGCGGCGGTTTTTCAGGCTTTATTGCTACCGGGCGATACAATTTTAGGGATGAGTTTGGCGCATGGCGGGCATTTAACGCATGGTGCTGCGCCCTCATTTTCAGGTAAAAATTTTAATGCTGTGCAATATGGCTTAAATACGCAAACTGGAAAAATTGATTATGATGAAGTGGCACATTTGGCAAAAACCCATAAGCCTAAAATGATTATTGCTGGTTTTTCTGCTTATTCACGCGTGATTGATTGGCAGCGTTTTAAAGATATTGCTGATGAAGTTGGGGCTTATTTAATGGTAGATATGGCGCATGTGGCAGGTTTGGTTGCGGTGGGCGAATATCCAAGCCCTGTTAATATTGCCGATGTTACTACTACTACTACACATAAAACTTTACGAGGTCCTAGAGGCGGTTTGATTTTGGCTAAGGCGAATCAAACAATCGAGAAAAAACTTAATTCTGCGATTTTCCCCGGCATTCAGGGCGGTCCGTTGATGCATGTTATTGCGGCTAAAGCAGTGGCTTTTAAAGAGGCGATGAGTGCTGACTACAAGGTTTATCAACAACAAGTTATAGTGAATGCAAAAGCGATGGCAAATACTTTTATTCAGCGCGGTTTTGATGTGGTTTCAGGTGGGACCGATAATCATTTATTTTTAGTTAGTTTTATTGCACAGGGCTTAACTGGCAAGGCAGTGGATGCAGCATTAGGCGCTGCACATATTACGGTTAATATGAATGCAGTGCCGAATGACCCGCAATCGCCTTTTATTACCAGCGGTATTCGTATAGGCACACCAGCTGTAACTACGCGTGGTTTTAGCGCGGCTGAGTGTAGTGAATTAGCATCGTGGATCTGTGATATTTGTGATGATTTAGATAATCAAACAATGATTAACCAAGTACAAGCAAAGGTTGCACAACTTTGTGCTAAATATCCAGTTTATCGCTAAAAATGCGCTGTCCATTTTGTCAATCTGATGATACTAAAGTATTAGACACGCGTTTGATTGATGAAGGTTCTGCGGTGCGTAGAAGGCGTGAATGCACCTCTTGTAATGCGCGTTATTCGACTTGCGAGACGGTTGATTTGAATTTACCGCGTTTGATTAAAAATGATAATTCTCGTGAAGCTTTTGATGAGGCTAAATTGCGTTCTGGCTTGCTCAAAGCTTTAGAAAAACGACCAGTAAAAACGGCTGAAATTGAAAGTTCAATTCAGCGTATTGAGCGCAAACTAATGACTCAGGCTGAGCGTGAAGTGTCAGTTACTAAGATTGGTGAATGGGTTATGCAAGAGCTTAAAACACTTGATGAAGTGGCTTATATTCGCTTTGCCTCGGTGTATCGCCAATTCCAAGATATTGAAGCTTTTAAAAACGAAATTGACAAATTAATGCATAAATAAACATGGCAAAAGATAAGGTTGAATTTATTTGTAAAGAATGCGGCGCATCACACCATCAATGGGCTGGACAGTGCTTAGATTGCAAAAGCTGGAATACTTTAGAAGAAATTATTACTCCAAGCAGCAGCTCAAAACCCATTAGTTTGCAAGGCTTGCCTGAATCCAAGATTCAAGATTTATCGCAGCTAAGTAGTGTAAAAATTCCCAGGCTTGCTACTGGGTTTAAAGAGCTTGACCGCACACTCGGCGGCGGTTTGGTGGACGGCTCTGTTTTGTTGATTGGCGGCGACCCTGGCATTGGTAAATCCACCCTAATTTTACAAGTTACGGCAGCGCTTAATAAAAATCACACAACTTTGTATGTGAGCGGTGAAGAATCAGCCGAGCAGATTAGCGATAGGGCAACGCGTTTAGGTATTAATCAGGATATTTTGTTATTGAGCGAGACCCATTTGGAAAAAATTATCCAGTTAGCCAAGCAAATACAGCCAAAAATGATAGTGATTGATTCGATTCAAACTATGGTAAGCGATGTGTCATCTTCTGCCCCCGGTTCGGTCTCGCAAGTGCGTGATTGTGCCGCACAACTCACTCAGTTTGCCAAGCAGATGAATGTGATTTTACTTATGATCGGTCATGTTACTAAAGACGGCGCATTAGCAGGGCCGCGTATTTTAGAGCATATGGTGGATACGGTATTATATTTTGAGGGCGATGCGCGTGGGCGTTATCGCCTTATTCGTGCAGTTAAAAATCGTTTTGGTGCGGTCAATGAAATCAGTGTGTTTGCGATGGACGAACGCGGTTTACAACAAGTGCAGAATCCATCAGCTATTTTTTTGTCCAATCAAGCTAAAGCGGCGCCGGGCTCGATGGTGATGGTAACGCGTGAAGCAACTCGCCCGCTGATGGTTGAGGTGCAAGCTTTGGTGGATGGTGCTACCGGTAATCCTAAACGCGTGTGCGTGGGTTTGGAGCAAAATCGCCTGGCTTTGCAACTGGCTATTTTGCATAAACATGGCGGTATTGCCACGCATGACCAAGATGTTTTTGTGAATGTGGTCGGCGGTATTAGGGTTAATGAAACTGCCTCTGATTTGGTGGTAATGCTGGCGATTATCTCAAGTTTGAGAGATAAAATCATTGCTAAAAATTGGATTGGATTTGGCGAAGTGGGCTTAACTGGCGAAGTGCGCCCGGTTTACAACGCGATTGAGCGCCTGTCTGAAGCGCAAAAACACGGTTTTAAGGTGGCAATTATCCCCAAGGGCAATATGCCAAAAAAAGCACCTAAAGACTTAAAAATTGTGCCGGTAGAATACCTGCATCAGGCTTTGCAATATATGTTGGAAAATACTTAAACCCTTAAAATATTAAATATCTATGCCTTTTTGCGCTTTGATATTGGCATCAAAGGCGTGTTTGATATTTTTAATTTCACTAACAGTATCTGCTATTTCAACCAAACTTTGAGGGGCCGCCCTGCCAGTAATCACTATGTGTTGATTTTTAGGGCGATTTTTTAAGGCGTTGAGAATTTGTTGTTCATCAAGGTATTTGTAGTTTAGCATATAGCTGAGCTCGTCTAAAACCACTAAATCAATTGAGCTGTCTGTTAGATATTTTGCAGCCTTGTCCCAAGTTTCAACTGCCATTTTAGTGTCAAATTTACGGTCTTGCGTGTCCCAAGTAAATCCTGTTTTCATCAACGCCATTTGCACATTAGTTTGTTTAGATAAAAACACATCTTCGCCAGTGTCTTGCACACCTTTTAAAAACTTGGCAATGCCGATTTTCATGCCATAGCCCAGCGCCCGACAAACCATACCCCATGCTGATGAAGATTTTCCCTTACCGTTGCCGGTGAGTAAAACGATAATGCCTTTGTTAATATTAGCTTGTTGTATGCGGTTGTCAATATGGGCTTTTTTGCGTTGCATCCGCTGCACATAGTTATCAGCCGACATCCTTTTGCATGCTCCAAACAGGCATGCGCGCAGCAAGCGTAAAAACAATCATCAGCGCTATCATCCAATACAACACTAATGGAATTTCCACAATTGACCAATGCTGTGCATAAGCAGGAAATTCCCTCCAAGCTAAGGCGCTAAAGGTGTAATAACTGACGCTAGCCATAAGCCATTGCACACTGACAGTGCTGATAATAATAGCTGCATTTTTTAAGATATTTTCCTCAATTTTCAGTGTATTGAGGTATTTTCCCATCCAAAAAACACCGTAATAAGTCAGTGGCAAAATGCTATAAGCAGGGGTGATACAGTTAGCACCAACTCCTTGATGCACAATGGCGTAATTATCAATCGCAATAGCGCTGATAATAATCGACAAAGCCACCCAAAACTGGCGAAAATACACCCCAGCGATAAATAAAGCAGGAATGGTGAAATCAGGCAAATGCACCACAGATGCCAGCCAGTTGTCATGCCCACGAGTGGCAATCATTAAAATAATAGCAATGCTTAAAAATAGTATATTTTTCATAGTTTTACCTCGGTTTTACAAAAGTTAATAAAGCGTTGCGCATCTGCAACGATATAGGGGGTTAATTTATTGAGTTGATTAAAATGTTCGGCAATTTGCAAATAATCAACTTTGTATTCGTGTGCTGCTAAATTTCTGACATGGCGGTATTTTTCCCATCTTTGCGTGCTTTCGATAACGCCATTTTTTTCAAAAAAAGCTAATATTTTTAAAAAATATTCATCTTTTTGCTTTAAGGCAAAGGCACAATGACGCATAGCACTTGCCAAAACATCTTGCAATTTTGAAAATTTTTCATTTAGTGCTGATAATTTTGTAAATAAATCAATATTGTTTTTATTTTTTGACAAAAATCCATCATCAAGTGGAAAATTTAGGTTTTTTATGACAGCTGTTAAAAAATAAATATTGCGTTCAATGGCTTCTAATTTTTCAACTAAATGCTGTTTTTTTAAGGCTTCTTTGGTTTTTTCCATATTTAACTCCACGGCATCAAATTTTGCCAACTGTTCAAAAGTGCTTAATTTTTTGCCACTCACAACATACAAAATATCAAAAGGCAAATACAAAACTTGTTCTAATTTGTCTTTAATTTGCGATTGAATTATAGAGTCAATCTGTTTATCAGACTCAATAATTAAATCAATATCGCCACCTTTTTTATCATCCTCAAGGCGCGAGCCAAACAAATAAACTCTTGCTTCACGGCTGTTTGCTGTAACCGTTTGAAGAATTACTTTTATTTGTTCAGCAGTTAGTCTCATAGCAGATTATTTTAACCGATTATAATGTCTCAGGTAGCTTAGAATTTATAATTCAGCCCTAAATTCACCGTTCTGCCAAGTTGATTATAGCCTTTTGCTAGCGTATAATTTTTATTAAAAGCATTGTTAATATTTAAAAATATTTTAGTTTTATTATTATAGTTATAGTTGCTTGATAAATTAACCAAAGTATAACCACCCAAATTACTTCCATCATTATCAATAGTAGATGATTTTTTAACAACTTGCAAACGCGAATTAAATTTATTATAGGCTTTACTAATGCTTAAATCGCTGGTGTTTTTTGCTCGTCTGGCTGATTGAGTATTTGCATTATTTAACTTGCTATTAACATAATTATGGCTAAAATTAATGTCATAGTTTTTGATTTTGGTAGAAATCTCTAATTCAATGCCTTTAATATTTAATTTATCTTCATTAAAATAAAAATCATCACTTTGCTCATAAGCAGGGGCGTTACTATCATTATTTGGGTCGCTATAAGTAATTAAATTTTTAATATTATTTTTATAAAATTTAATACTTGATAATCCCCAATTATGCTGTTTTTCTATGCCTATTTCTGTGTTTTTTGAGCTTTCTGGTTGTAAGTTTGTTGTAAGTGCAAAATTAACCTCATAAATAGTCGGCGACCTAAATGCCGTGCCATAACTGCCTGTTAATTTAACGCCATTATTTAATTGTTTAGCAATGCCAATGTTATAAACTGTTTCCTTGCCAAAATCACTATGATTGATAAATCGCACCCCTGTATTGACATCAAAATTAGCAATATTTTTCTGCCACTGAGCAAAAATATCCTTGCTGGACAAAGATTTTTCAGTAGAAAAATTAGAGTTTGTAGTGTCATCAACTTTTGAAAAACCTATATTTAATAAAGCATTTGATAAATTTATAGCATTTAATAAAGATATGTCTTTTGTTTTATATTCTGGCTTATATCCAGCATCATCTCTATCTTGATTGATTTCACTAAAATTAAGGCTTGCACTCCAATTATCTTGAATTTTTTGATTAATTTTAAGAGTAAATTTATCAAGATTTTTAACACTCAAACAATTATTACTGCTAAAACAATCATCATATTCAGTATTTGCTTTTGCAGATAAAAAATCAATAATAAAATCAATTTTAGCATTCAAATTGTAAGCAATTTTAAAGCCAGCTGACTGATTATCTGTTTCATCTTTTTCGGTATTATCGGTTCTGGCTGATATGCCATTAGTTTGGTATTTACTTAAATTAAAGTTAATAAAACCTTTGTCGCCCTTGCTACTGCTAGAAAAATTAATTTTTTTACTATTGTTGCTACCTATTGAAACACCAATATTATTATAGCCGCTGCCTTTTTTGGTAAAAATTTGAATAATACCACCAATAGCACCCGAGCCATACAGTGAGGAATAAGGTCCTTTGACAATCTCAATACGCTCAATTTGTGCAAGCGGTATTGCCTCTAATGCGTTACCAGCCGCGCCATTAGTGCTGGATATATCATGCACTTTTACCCCATCAATTAAAACCAAAGTATGCTCAGAATTAGTGCCACGCAAAAATAGCGCAGCAACATTACCCTGAGGATATACAAAACCAACTGACGGAATAGTCGCCAACAATTCCACAAAACTATTCGCCCCGGTAGCTTCAATATCTGCCCTATCCAATTTAATAGTAGAGCCAATCGAGCCAATAACCGGGCTCTCGGTGCGGTATTCGGTGTTGAGGTAAATGGGAATAGGCCCTAAAACGGAATTTGCATTAAGACTAACAACAAGACTGACTACCAGCGTTACTACAGCTAAAATTTTATTCATAATATCATCCTTCGTGAAGTTTAAAAAAAATTATTATGTGTCGGACTAATTTAAAAAAAACTTTAAAAACACCGTTGCGAGGACAGTGTGGGATTTGTTGATTGACAGCGCACCCACTTCCATAATTTACAGTTAGTAAATTATATATTAAATAAATTTAAAAATAGCCGAGTTCTGATAAAATAGTTTATTTTTTACAATTTGTAGTAGGAACGAATAAATGAGCCAAGTGTATAACTTTAGTGCGGGGCCCGCTATGTTGCCAGCGCAGGTGTTAAAACAAATGCAAGCCGAATTATTGCAATACGGCAATGCTAAAGCCTCAGTGATGGAAATATCCCACCGTGGCGCTGATTTTATGGAGTTAGCGCAAAAATCAGAGCAAGATTTGCGTGATTTAATGAGCATTCCTGATGATTATAAAGTGTTGTTTTTGCAAGGCGGCGCCTCGGCGCAATTCTCAATGCTGCCAATTAACCTACTTCGTGGCAAAAGCAAGGCTAACTATGCGCATACCGGGCATTGGTCTAAAAAGGCGATTGCCGAGGCACAGCGTTATTGTGATGTAAATATTTGCACCGATAGCACTAATAATAAATACACTGATATTAGCGATTTTTCTGATTGGCGGATTGACGAGGCAGGTGCTTATTTGCATTACACCCCAAACGAAACCATTGCTGGCTTAGAATTTGACTACATACCACAAATTGAAATGCCATTAGTAGCGGATATGTCATCGAGCATTTTATCGTGTGAGATTGATGTTGCAAAATATGGCGTTATTTACGCAAGCGCGCAAAAAAACATCGGCATTGCTGGGCTGACTATTGTTATCATCAGAGATGATTTAGTTGGTCGTGTGTTGCCAAACCAGCCAATTTTATTTAATTATACAACGCAGATAAACAACGATTCTATGTATAACACCCCTCCAACTTACGCTTGGTATGTGGCAAGTCGCGTATTTGAATGGCTAAAAGCGCATGGCGGCGTCAAAGCAATGGGCAAAATCAATCAAACTAAGTCAAAAACGCTTTATGATGCGATTGATAATTCTGATTTTTATTCAAATTCTGTGGCACAAAAATACCGCTCACGGATGAATGTGCCATTTTTGTTGGCAGATGAGAGTTTGAACAGCTTATTTTTAGAAAAAGCAGCAGCAAATAATCTAATCACCCTCAAAGGGCATCGCTCGGTAGGCGGTATGCGCGCTAGTATTTACAATGCGATGCCACAAGCAGGCGTTGATTCCTTAGTAAGTTTTATGAAAACATTTGCCAAGGAGAACGCGTAAATGGGCAAGGCAATTATTAAAGTGCAAACACTTAATAATATCTCAGCGGTTGGTTTAGAAAAACTGCCAACACAGCGCTATCAGCTCGCCAATGAAGTAACAAACCCAGATGCAATTTTGCTGCGTAGTGCAAAGATGCACGATATGGAAATTGGCGATAATTTAAAAGCAGTAGGGCGCGCTGGTGCTGGCGTTAATAACATTCCACTGAATAAAATGAGCGCTAAAGGCGTGGTCGTGTTTAATACGCCGGGCGCCAATGCCAATGCGGTAAAAGAGTTGGTTATTGGCTCAATATTGCTTGCCAGTCGCAATATTTGTCAGGCCTGGGATTATGTCAAAAATTTGCCACTTGATAACCTGAAAACCTCAATAGAAGACGGCAAGAAAAACTATGCAGGCACAGAATTACCGGGCAAAACCTTAGGCATTGTAGGTCTGGGCGCTATTGGTGTGCAAATTGCCAATGCGGCACATGCGCTGGGTATGAAAGTAATTGGTTTTGATCCAAGTATTACCATTAAAAGTGCTTGGAAATTATCAGCTGGGGTTGAACAAGCACTGAGTGCGGATGAATTATTTGCACAAAGTGATTTTGTCTCCTTTCATGTGCCGCTGGCTGACGGCACTAAGAATTTACTTAATCAACGGCGCATTGCATTATTGCCAAAAGGTGCAACTATTTTAAATTTTGCCCGTGACGGCATTATTGACGAAGATGCACTAATCAGCGCACTTGATGCTGGTAGAGTCAAATATTATGTAACGGATTTTCCGATTGATGATAAAAAAAATCACCAGCGGGTGATTGCACTGCCACACCTCGGCGCATCTACTGCTGAGGCAGAGGATAATTGTGCGATTATGGTGGCAAATCAAATTAAAGACTATTTGGAAAATGGCAATATTAGCAATTCAGTCAATTTTCCTGAAGCCAAAATGCCCAAAGCCGGCAAAGAGCGTTTAGCGATTACCCATAAAAATATTCCAAATATGGTAGCTCAAATCTCAACAGCTATTGCTGACGCAGGTGCAAATATTGTTGATATGCTGAATAAATCAAAAAATGAGCTTGCCTATACTTTAATTGACTTAGAGAGCGAGATTTCTGATACAGTAATTGATAATTTAAAACAAATTGAAGGCATTTTGACAGTAAGAGGTCTTTAAATAACAGGTTTAGTGATGCCAATTTGTTTTATAGATTGACTTTGAAATATTAAAATATAAGCGTAAAGCATATATAAAATTTGACTATTTTTTATTATACTAAGGAGAAAAAATATGACTATTATGGGCTATGAACATATTGAAGTAATTTGGGATTTAGCAACATCAATTACTATTATAGGTGCTGCAATATCTTTCTTGATTTCTCAAAGAAAATCAAGAAAACAACACAAGGATACTTTTGCTTTTGAAAAAGTGCAAGAAGTAATATCACTATTCTCGGACGCTGGAATAGAAAATGACATTTTAGTAGGAAGGAGAGAATATAATGAAGATAAATTAGAGGAGGCAAAAAAGGCAAAAGATGAATTAGAGATAGCAAAAATTAGTAATGATATTAAAGACGGTTTGGATAAAACAAACTATATATTTAGTGATTTATACGCTAAACTTATGATTAAAAGACATATTTTTAAAATATTTGCCACTGAAGAAGAGTTAGTTGTTTTAAAGGATTCAATTGTTTTTGCAGAATTATTAAAGGAAGATATGGACAAGCATCTTGGCGATTTTCCCGAGAAAATAGAAAAATTAGTTGAGATATTAAAACCAAGATATGAAGCAATGAAAGGATAAAACCACCTAACAAATTATCATGGCCCCGCAAAGGGGCCTAAAGTTGAGCGTGTTACGCATCTAAAAAACAAACTAATTTTTTATCCTCCCTCTAATAAATAAAATTACTATTTTTCATTACGATTAATTATTAAAGGATTTATAATATATAAATTTAAAACTCAATTCTGCGGCATGCAAAAATTAAAACAACTCAGAGACAAAATCGATGCAATAGACAGGCAAATTCAGTCGCTGATTGCTAAGCGTGCTGAGCTTGTATCAGTGGTAGCAGAAGTTAAAAATACCCAAAAGGCAGACTCAGCCGCAACAGCTCAAAGTGTTTTCTACCGCCCTGAACGCGAGGCGCAAGTGTTACGCTGTATTATTGAGCGTAATAATAGCCTACTTAAAGACCAAGATATGGCGCATATTTTCCGTGAAATTATGTCCGCCTGCTTAGCACTTGAACAGCCACTTAATGTTGCCTACTTAGGCCCTGAAGGCACTTACACCCAAGAAGCGGCACTCAAACATTTTGGCCATGCAGTCTCAACACTGGATTGCGGCAGTATTGATGATATTTTTTCTGCCGTTGATAAAGGCAATGCGCATTATGGCATGGTGCCGGTCGAAAACTCTTCAAATGGCGTGGTTGGCGGCACGATAGATATGCTTTACAGCACTGATTTGAATATTTGTGGCGAGGTTGAGGTTAGCATTCGTCATCAACTAATGATGTTAGATGCTCAAGCTAAAATCAAAACTATTTATGCCCATCAACAAGCCTTAGACCAATGCAGACGCTACTTAGAAAATCATTATCCTAAGGCGGCACTAAAAGCAGTTTCTTCAAATGCTTTGGCAGCAAAACTTTGTCAAGACGAGCCAAACGCCGCCGCTATCGCCTCAGAAAGTGCCTTAGGCATTTACAATCTGCAAAAAGTTGATTGCAATATCGAAGACAAAGCCGGCAATACCACACGCTTTTTAGTTATCGGCAAAGACACTATTTTGCCATCCGCTAAGGATAAAACTTCATTATTGATTACCGTAAAACACCAATCAGGCAGCTTATTTGACCTATTAGAACCCTTCAAACGCGCAAACATTAATTTACTCCAACTCGCCAAACACCCAATCCCAGGCGTTAAATGGGAATACATATTCCTCATCGACATCGAAGGTCACCAAGACGACACCCTAGTCAAAAACGCCATAAACACCGTCAAACAAAAATCCCTCAAACTCAAAATCCTCGGCTCCTATCCTGTTGCAGTTTTGTAGTTTTATTAAATTCTGCTTAGCTGTTGAGATTGTAGCGTTTTTTGGTGGTAAAATTGAGTATTTAAAAGCACTTGCACAGTTGAAGTGATATTTATAATGGAGTAGGTTAATGAGCACAACAATAGATGAGTATTCAATTTTTGCCAATGGCTCATGTTGGCTAAAAACTGATTTTCACCTTCATACTAAAGCAGATAAAGAATTTAAGTATTCTGGGGATGATAATTCTTTTAGCAGTGATTATGTTAATAAATTAAAACAGCAGAGTATTAATATTGGCATAATTACCAATCACAATAAATTTGATTGGAATGAGTATAAAGCACTGAAAAAGAAAGCAAAAAGAGAAGAAATATTGTTATTGCCAGGTGTTGAATTGTCAGTTAATGATGGTGCAAATGGCATCCATACATTAGTAGTTTTTTCTGAGCAATGGCTAGAAAATGGCAATGATTATATCAATCAATTTTTGGGTGTAGTCTTTGAAGGGAAAACACCTGCTCAATATGAACAAGAAAATGGACGAAGTTCTTACAACCTTATAGATACTATTAAAAAATTGAATGGCTATCATAAAGATTATTTTCTTGTTTTTGCCCATGTAGAGCAAAATAGTGGCTTATGGCATGAGCTTGATGGGGGACGTATTGAGGAACTTGCTACAAATAAATACTTCAAACAGCGCACACTAGGTTTTCAAAAAGTACGCACTAACGATAAACGAACTAAAGTTAAAGAATGGTTTAAAGACTGGTATCCTGCCGAATTAGAAGGCTCGGACAATAAATCAATAGAGCAAATCGGCAAGAATGCTAAAGAAACTTGGTTAAAAATAGGTGATTTTACCTTTGAGGCTATCAAATACGCTTTAGCTGACCATGCTAGCCGCGTTGCTAATGAACAGCCACAAAACTGCCAGCATTCGCACATTAAAAGCATCTCATTTGAAGGCGGTGTTTTAGATAAACAACAAATTGATTTTTCCCCTGAATTGAATTCATTAATCGGCATTCGCGGTAGCGGTAAATCTTCTATTGTTGAGGCAATTCGTTATTTACTTAACATATCTTTTGGCGATAAAACCATCGATAAAGAATATAAAGATTCATTAGTTGCACATACACTAGGCAGTGGAGGCAAGGTTATCATAGCAGCAGTGGACAAGCATGGGCAGGATTATAATATTAGCCGCATATTAAATGAGCAGCCAGAAGTATTTATTGATGGTGAATTGCAGATTGGTATTTCTATTCGGGAAACTATTATCCATAAACCTATTTATTTTGGACAAAAAGACCTTTCCAGATCTGGTGAGGGCTTTGAAAAAGATTTGGTAGAAAAATTATTAGGTGATAAATTAACTGATATTAGGCGGCAGATAAACAATCAAAAAGCAGTCATTAGTCAGCAATGCGACAAATTAAACTCGCTAAGCAATATTGATGAAAAAATCACAGAAAATATAGACAAGCAAAAAGATGCGCAATATAGGCTGAAAATATTTCAAGACAATGGCATTGAAGATAAATTACAAAAACAAACTGATTTTAATACAGATGATAAAAAAATAAAAATTATTATCAATAGTATTAATGAGTATAAAAACGCCTTAACAGAAGTGATTAACCAGTATGAAGATGAGTTAAAAAACCATTGCTCCTATCAATCAAAACAAAATAAAGCCTTCTTTTCCAAATTTTTTGATATTTATCAGATTGAATTAAAAGCCTTTGATAATATCAAGATAGAGGTTACTAAAATAAGAGAGCAATTGGCTAAGTTGCAAGATAAATCAACAGTGTTTTCTAACTTAAAAAAAGAGCAATTAAACCAATTTGCACAGGTGCGTAGAGAATTAGAGGCTGATTTAAAAACACAAGGCAAACAGTTAAATTTAGAAGAGTTTCCTAAATTGCAAAGAACTATTGAAACCACTAAACAATTGTTAGAGTCATTGAGTAAAGAAAGCAAAAAAACCACTGTCATCAAATATAATCTAATTATAAACTTGTCTAAACTTAATGATCTTTGGCGCCAAGAATATAAACTCATTGAAGCAGAACTTGTACAAATTAATCAGAACCATACTGCATTACAAATCAGTAGCGAATACAAAGGGGATAAGGACGCATTTTTAGAGTATTTTAAAAGGATTTTCAGAGGTAGTCATATTCGAGAAAATAATTTGCAAAAGATAGTCAGCGATTATGCCGATTTTACCGCTATTTATCAGGA
Organism: Gammaproteobacteria bacterium; assembly: GCA_965217125.1. Lineage (GTDB taxonomy): Bacteria > Pseudomonadota > Gammaproteobacteria > PS1 > Pseudothioglobaceae > JAAOIF01. The sequence continues at coordinate 758,431 of OZ244244.1, forward strand.
CTTAAATAATGTTAAAGCACTGGCAAAGGTAGAAATCTTTGAACAATATTTTACTGATAATATAAAAAAGTTATTAAATTGGCAGGTGCCTAACAAGTTTGTTATTAAATATCACGGGAAAGAATTGCAAAATCACTCTTTAGGGCAAAGAGCATCGGCTTTAATTTTATTTGTTTTGAGTCAAAAAGAAAATCATTTAGTGATGATTGACCAACCTGAAGATGATTTGGATAATCAAACCATTTATGAGGATGTTATTAAACTAGTGCGCAAACTAAAACCAAAAACTCAATTTATTTTTGCAACCCATAATGCCAATTTTCCCGTATTAGGTGATTCAGAACAAATTCATGCTTGTGAATATTCAGACGAGTCTATGAAAATAAAAAGCGGCAGTATAGATTCTCCTATTATTCAACAAGAGATAGTCAATATTATGGAAGGCGGCGAAGATGCTTTTAACAAACGAAAGGAAATTTACCAGATATGGAAACCTCAGAACTCTTAGAAATTATCGCCAGAGGCGAAGATAGCAAGCATCAATTTAAAGCTAACATTACTAATGAAACCTCATTAGCTCAAGAAATGATAGCCTTTAGTAATACGCTTGGTGGCATGATGATAATAGGCATATCAGATGATGGTGCGGTATCAGGCTTAACTCCTGAAAGTATAAAAAAACTAGACAATACTATTTCTAACGCAGCATCACAACAGATAAAACCAGCAATTAACCCTATAACTGAAAATATTGCATTAAATGACAGTTTAGTAACAGTGATACATATATTTAAAGGAATATCCAAGCCTTATATGGATAAAAACGGCGTAATTTGGGTAAAAAGCGGTGCCGATAAAAGGAAAGCCACTGCCAGAGAAGAAATTCAGCGTATGTATCAAAGTGCTGGCTTATTGCATGGTGATGAAATTTTAGTACCCACTATGACAGTGGCTAATTTAGATGATAATGCTTTTTCTGACTTTTATGAAATACAATATGAAGAAAAATTAGAACAAAATTTACCCTTTAAGCAACTATTAGATAATTTGAATTTAAGTAGAGATGGCACACTTAATGTTGCAGGAGCTTTACTTTTTGGTAAAGATGTGGCATTAAAATTACCCGCTTTTATTGTTAAATGTGTTACTTATCCAAATGCTGATATTGATGAAGATAATTATATTGATAGTCAAGATATGACAGGAATATTAGAAAAAGTTTTTGACGATACACTTGGATTTATATTAAGGAATGTAGAAAGGAAGCAGCAAAATCAAGGTGTAAATTCACTGGGTAAATTGGCTATTCCAGAAATAGTTTTTGAGGAGTTGATTGTAAATGCCTTAATTCATCGTGATTATTTTATTTCTGCACCTGTAAGGGTGTTTATTTTTAGCGATCGTATTGAGATTATTAGTCCAGGACACCTTCCAAATAACTTGACAATTGAAAATATAAAACAAGGAAATTCAAATATAAGAAACCCAATTTTAGCATCATTTGCCACTAAAATTCTTCCGTATAGAGGCTTAGGCAATGGAATTAGAAGAGCTATAAAAGCTTATGAAAAAATTGAATTTATTGAAGACCGAGATGGAAATAGCCTAAAAGTTGTTATTTACAAACAATAAACCAATAACCAACATATCAGCATAGTCAAACAAACACTCAAAAGACAAAAAATTAGCTGATTATACTTCGCTTATTACTCATTGAGGCGATTAAAAGCAGGGTGGAATGAGTAAAGTTAACTTTGCAACCAGTGCATATTTTTGATATTTAGATGGCTTGGACAGGTTAAAATAAATATATTTTATAATTTAGTTATATTTACAATGGGCTTTAACCAACAATTAGAAAATCTACTAAAGACTTGCGATAAGTTTATTGATTCAGAAAGTGGTAATTTACTAAAACAAAATATCAGGCACAGTGCCGAGCAATTTGATGATGAATTGATTGCACTATTGTTTAAAAATCAAGCAACTAAAAGCCATTTTTTTAAGGCTGTGGGCAAGACAACGGTTTTTAATTATCGCAAATTTGTTGATTATATTGATGATAAAAACTTTTTGTTAGATAGTTACACCAAATTTTCTAATAAAGTCGGTTTAACCATTAGCAATAAACACATCAAAGCCGTTGATAAAGTGGCACTTGATTTTCCTTTTAAGGATTGCATTTTAGAGGGCGGACAAAGCAAAGACTGCGAAAAACGCAAAGAGATATTTTTTAATGAAGTTTTAGCAAAAGATGAAATTAACCGCTTATTGGATAAAAAAGTTATTACAAATGCTACAAAATACACTCAAAAAAGCATTAGCAATAAAGTCCGTTTTAATCGTGATGAAAACGGCATAATTAAAGACAATCTCATCATTAAAGGCAATAATCTTTTAGCGCTACACAGCCTAAAAAGCAACTTTGCTGGCAAAGTCAAACTAATTTATATTGACCCGCCGTATAACACCGGCAACGATAGTTTTAATTACAACGATAATTTTAATCATTCAACTTGGTTGGTTTTTATGAAAAATCGCTTGGAAGTAGCAAAGGATTTGTTAAGTGATGACGGAGTTATTTTTGTGCAGTGTGATGATAACGAACAGGCTTATTTGAAGGTGTTGATGGATGAGGTTTTTGGAAAAGATAAGTTTTTATCAACTGTTTATATTCAAGTTAGATATGAAGGAAAAACATTGGTTGAGGATATGGATTTTCAAAAACTTATCGAGAGTATCCATATGTACAAAAAAGGAGTATCAGCAAAGTTAAACAAAGACACGGAACAATATAATTATGATAAATTTGTTTGGGACATACAGGAAATTGGCGACCATACGACCTTAGAAATGAGCGGGAAAAAAGTTGAAATTTTCAAGAAAGGTAATTACAAAATAATAAAGAAAAAATCTAATAAAGACCTTTTAAAAGAAATCTGGGCTTCTGGAAAAATATTAGACGGAAACTCTTCTGGTAGATTTTTTAGAGATAATATTGTTGGTAGAGATGTAGACGGACTAGAGACTTTATATAAGGTATATGGCATTGGTGATGATAAATTTAATTTTAGATACTTTACTGGTCCAAAAAAGGCAAGTGCAACTAAAGGAAAATATTATCAAGGCGTTCCTCTTAATAAACTTGATAAAAGTAATACAATAAAATTCCTGCCCATCTCTAATTTTTATAATTTTTCTGGCTCTTTTGGTAACTGTAGAAATGAAGGAGAGGTTAATTTTAGATCTGGAAAAAAACCAGAAAAACTAATCCAAAGAATAATAGAATTAGCCACCAAAAAAGGCGATATAGTTCTTGATTATCACTTAGGCAGTGGCACAACTTGTGCAGTAGCCCATAAAATGGAACGGCAATATATCGGCATTGAACAAATGGATTATATTGAGGATATTGCTGTCAAGCGAATGCAAAAAGTCATCGGCAAAACCATTAAAAAAGACGGTGAATTATTGGAATCTGTAGATTTTGATACTGGCGGCATCTCTAAAAGCGTTGATTGGCAGGGCGGCGGTGAATTTATCTATTTTGAATTAGATAAATACAACCAAACATACATTGACAAGCTAAACGCCATTAAATCAGGGCATGCAAGCAGCAAGACCATCGAGCAGTTATATGATGAAATAGCCAAACACGCTTTTTTAAATTATGATGTCCAAAGCAACAAACTTTTAGCCAATAAAGCCGATTTTGAAGCATTAAGTCTAAATAAACAATTAGAATTTTTATTCTCAATCCTCAACAAAAACCAACTATACAAAAACTTATCAGAGATTGACGATAAAGATTTAAGCGTGGATGATAAAACTAAAGCACTAAACAAAGGATTTTACAAGGAGTAACAATTATGAAATATTCAGATACAATATCTCTAGATTGTCCGCATTGTCAAAGTAAGTGCCAATTCATCATAGAAAATCAGGCTTATAGTACTTGTAAATCTGATGGTTTAATTCATTCAAGTTATGCTTGTACAAATTGTTTAGGAAAAGTCGTAACAAAATGGGGAAGGGCTAAAGATGAAACAACAATATTGTATAGTTGCATTCCACTTTCTGTAAAATATAAGCCAAGAATAGATTTGAATACCATTACCAATGAACAAGTTAAAAAAGATTTTCAAGAGGCTATATCTTGTTATAACAACGATTTACATAATGCCTGTATGATAATGGCACGGCGTGCTATTCAACAAGAAATGATGACGATTAGCGAGGTTAAGGACGATGATAATTTATATAAACAAATAGAGTCAATGGGTATCTCGCAACAATTAAAAAATCTGTTAAAAAAGATTAAAAATTTTGGTAATTATGGTGCTCATCCTGATTTTTGTTTATTTGATGAAAATAAAGAAATTATTGAAGATGAGCAATTGTTTTCAAAATTAAGTTTAGAGTTTTTGGATAGATATTTTTCCGACCAATATGAAATTAATGCTTTGGTTAATTCTGCCCCTAAAAGCCAAAAAGAATCAGAAGCCACAAATAAAAAGTAAAAAATGAGCGATAAATTTTTATTTGATAGCATAAAAGAAGAGTTTGGCAGAGTTGCGAGCTGATATTGATTATCAGTATATTTCTTCAATTAAACAAAGATTTTTATGAAAACTGAAATTATCAAAACCCTAACGACTGACTTTGAAAGCTCATCTTATAAAACAGATGAGGGGATGGAATTTTGGCTGGCAAGGGATTTACAGCATTTATTGGGTTATAGTAAATGGGACAATTTTAAGAATGTTATTTCAAAAGCAAAAACAGCTTGTGAAGTGAGTGGGCATAATATTTCTGAACATTTTCCCGATGTCGGGAAAACGATTAGAATGCCTAATGGGGCAGAAAAAGAAATCATTGCTTTTGCCCAGACTTAACAATATGATGATGGGAATCCATGAAGATTAAATTAGAAACTACTGAATTAACTAAGTTTGCAAACTTTGTGATGTTTCAAACGGCTACTGGTAAGGCTAATATTGATGTTTTTTTTGCTGATGAGACACTGTGGCTAACGCAAAAAAAGATAGCATTATTGTTTGAAACGACACCGCAAAATATTACCATACATCTTAAAAATATTTTTATGACAACAGAGCTACTTGAAAAAGCAACTTGTAAGGATTTCTTACAAGTTCAACAAGAAGGTAATAGAGAGGTTTCACGGCAGTTTAAATATTACAATCTATCGGATTATGTTTCTGATTTTGATAAACAAATTAAACAAATAAGCAAGAAAAATGAGCGATAAATTTTTATTTGAAGAATTAAATACGCTGGCTGAATACGGTGCAATAGTTGATAAAAAATATCCTTTTATTGATGATAATCTTAATCCAAAATTAGCATTAAGAGATTATCAAAAACAAGCCTTTAATCGCTTTTATTTTTATTTTGAAAGCGATAAAAAACCTAATAGCAATGTCCACTTAGCTTATCACATGGCAACAGGTAGCGGTAAAACTGTAGTGATGGCAGGGCTTATTCTTTATCTTTATGAACATGGTTATCGTAATTTTTTGTTTTTTGTTAATCGTGGGCAAATTGTTGAAAAAACCAAAGATAACTTCATCAATCAACAATCTAATAAATATCTTTTTAACGATAAAATTATTATTGATAATAAGCAAGTAGAGCTTAGGGCGGTTGATAATTTTTCTTATTCTTCGGGCGATGATATAAACATTTGTTTTACCACTATTCAAGAGCTTTTTAGTGATTTTCATAATGAAAAAGAAAACTCATTAACACTTGAAGATTTTAAAGAAAATAAAATAGCCTTAATTGCTGATGAGGCTCATCATATTAGTGCTAGCACTAAAAAACAAATTGATTGGTTAAAACCCAGCTGGGAAAATACCGTAGAAAAAATCTTTAAAGAACACCGCCAAGACAATATTTTATTAGAATTTAGTGCCACCATAGAATTAGATAACAGAGCCGTAAAAGAAAAATACTTAGACAAGATTATTTACCAATATGATTTACAAAGTTTTGTTAAAGATGGTTTTAGTAAAAAAATTGATTTATTCAAAAGCGATACCAACAAAAAAACACGCATTGGACAGGCGTTAATTGCCTCAATTTATCGCGAGCAGGTGGCAATTAAATATGGCTTAAATATCAAGCCTGTGGTTTTATTTAAGTCTGCAAAAATAGCACAAAGCATACAAAACCAAGTTGATTTTCATAAGCAGATTGAAAATTTATCGGCAGCAGATTTAGCAAGCATTAAAGACAATAGCAATATTGAGGTTTTGCAAAATGCGTTTAAATTTTTCATTAAGCAAGAAATCAGCCTTAATGCCTTAGCGGATAAAATAAAACACGCTTTTGATGAGAAAAAATGCTTATGCACCAATAATGATAAGGAATTAGAGTTGAATCAAAAACGCCTCAATAATTTAGAAGATAATAATAATGCCATCAGGGCGATATTTAGCGTTGACAAGCTCAATGAGGGCTGGGATGTGTTAAATTTGTTTGATATTGTGCGATTATATGAAGGGCAGAGTCGTGGCGGCTCACAAGGCAGAAAAATAAGCAATAAAACTGTTAGCGAGGCACAATTAGTGGGTAGAGGGGCGAGATACTGCCCATTTATAATAAAATTTGACGATGACAAGTATAGGCGCAAGTTTGATGACGATATTAAAAATGAATTAAGAATATTAGAGGAATTGTATTTTCACAGTAGCAATGAAAGCCAATATATTAGTGAAATTAAGCAAGCATTAATAGAGCAAGGCTTAATGGATGAAAAAGGCAAAGAGCCTGTTAAATTACCCCTTAAATTAAAAGACAAACCCAAGTTAGCCAATAAATTAATTTTTAAGAATCAGCGCAGGGAAAAATCTTACAAACATATTAAAAATTTTGCAGATTTTGGCATGGTTAAGACTAATTTTAATTATGATGTTCATAGTGGCAAAGGTGCATTGATTGATGTTTTTGATAATCAAGAAGATAGGCAAAAAACCTGTAAAAATGATGAAAATTTTATTAATTTTGTTGGGGTAAATATCGTTAAAAATGCGATATTAAGCAATGATTTTTTTAGCTTTGCTAATCTTAAAAAATCTTTCCCTAATTTGTCATCTATCAATGAATTTATAAGCAGTAATGATTATATGGCGCAGTTAGGCATAACCATTAGCAATAAAACTGATGATTTGCAGCCTAAAATTAAACTTAATGTCGCTTTATCAGTGCTGAATATACTGCAACAAGAAATTAAAGGCAACATTACTAATTATCAAGGCACAAAAGAGTTTGATGGCTTTAATGTTGGCAAGATATTTAATGAAAAAACGCTATTAATTCCACGCGACAAACAAAAAACAATATTAGATATTCCTCATGATTGGTTTGTATTTGAAAAGTTTTACGGCACCAGTGAAGAAAAATCTCTTATTGAGTTAATTGCTAGATTGATAAAAGATGTGCAAAGCCAATATAGCGATATTTATTTAATGAGGAATGAGCGACATTTTGCCTTATATGATTTTGAACAAGGCAGGCGATTTGAGCCAGATTTTGTTTTGTTAGCAAAAAGCAATAAGAGTATTAATTATCAATTTTTTATAGAGCCAAAAGGCAGGTATTTACAAGCACAAGACAAATGGAAGCAGGATTTTTTACTGGATATTAAGCAAAAAGCCAAGACAACATTAGAATACACTAATCAAAATTATAAAATTATCGGATTAGAGTTTTATAATAAAGAGGATGAGAATATCTTTAAATCTAAGCTTTCTGCGGAATTAAGCATTTAATAAAAAATTCAATTAAAATCACATAATCTAACACACAAACTTTAAATATTCAGAAAAGAGCCGTTTAAGTTGTCATGACCCAAGGTTTTTATGGAAAATAAACTAACTTTAAAAGATGAGTTAACAGAATTTTTACTTTACAACACTCCTAACGGTGAGGTGAGGGTAGAAATACTGTTGCATAATGAAACAATATGGCTGCCACAAAAACGCATCGCGCAGCTTTTTAATGTTGCTACTAATACGGTAAATGAGCACTTAAAAAATATTTATCAATCACAAGAATTGACGCAAGATTCAACTATTCGGAAATTCCGAATAGTTGGACAAGAAGGCGACAGAGAAGTAGTTAGATTAACTAAATTTTATAACTTAGATGCGATTTTATCAGTTGGCTATCGGGTAAATTCGCAGCAAGCAACTCAATTTAGAATTTGGGCGACTAAAACCTTAAAAGAATACATTATTAAAGGTTTTGCGATGGATGATGAGCGTCTTAAAAATGGGCGTATTTATGTAAAAGGCAATTTAAGTCGTTATTTGATTCCTAATGTTTTTTAAGAATAATGAAAACAAATATTAGCCTTTATTTAGACAAAGTTATTGAAAAATCAAACAATAAAATCAATCGTGATTTTGATTTTTTAAATATTGACAGGGTTAATATTTTTCTGACTAAACAGGTATTAGAAAGAGAATGTAACTTATGGTTTAAGGTTAATAACGAGTATTTGAACAAATTTTATGAAGCTATTATTTTTGCCACTTCTGTCTATTTTTTTGAAAAAAATTATTGTGAAGACAAAGAAACAAAACCAAAAAAAGGCGATAAATATAAAAACAAAAGAAGGCAATTTAAGGTATTAAGCATTGAATATGATGATAGCCGTCAGTGCGAGATCGTTAAATTACAGGGAATAAGCAGGGGGAATTCTGCAATAGTATCTCTTAATCTCAAAGATTTAGATGATAGTTATACAAAATTATCTGATAAGGCGACAAAAAACACCAAAATACCAATCAAATCGATGCTCAATTTTTTTAAAAAAACATTAAATATAACAGAACAAATACCGTCTTTTCCTCATAAATTCGCCATTGTTACTCAAAAAAATGATTTTGAAAATTGTTTTAGGATATTAGATAAAAAAATATTTCCTTATATTTATATTGCAGATAGCGGGCATGAAACACCTAATTTACCTTTAGCAGATTGTATGTTTTATGTAGCATTAAGTTATGAAACTATTAAAACATATATTTTTGATGAGGATATTAAAGTAGAAAGTCTTATTTTTATTGGCAATAAATACAATCATCAAATCCAACAAGATATTAATAGAGAATATTTTAAACGAGCAATTTTCGTTGGCGAACAAGAACCAGATGTGGAATGTTTGAAATGGTGCTGGACTTTACCAGAATATCAATATTTTGAGAATTTAATACAAGGTGAAGTTAAAATTACTGAAGTCAAGAATGCAGAATTAACACAATTAACCCAAGGTTTTACAAATTATCTTCAAACATTAGAAAAAGATTATTATGTTGATTTAAAAAGATTATTTACCTATATTTCCTATACTTATCCCTTGGTTGTTTTGACAGATGATAGTCGCTTGCAAAATAGAGTAGAGGATTTATTACATAGTTTTAAAATAAAATCAGAGCAAATATTGGGCGAAAAATTTAGTAGTACTGGCGAGGATTGCACAGAAATTCATCAACAATTAGTTAGGGATTATGGTGTTATTTTAAAGCAATTTAATTGGGCCAATAATGCCAAGACTAAAGCCCTGAAACAACAAAAAGAAACTGATTATTTATTAGTGCCAGAACGCCAAACCTTAGAGGTTTGGAAAAGTGAAATTAAAAAACTTAACTGGCAAAAAGTAAAAATTATCTCCTTTCGCAGCTTAAAAATAATACCAAAACAAAGCAATATTACCGTTTTATCAATCAAAGATTATGATTTTTATTGCCATTTAAAAAATAGTAATCATCATATTTATTGGCTGCTTTATGACCAAGAACAACGATGCTATGATAATTTTACTAAACGATACGATAATGAATTAACCCAAGAACTTAACTCAAAAGATAGGAAGAAATTAACAGGTATAGAGTATCCTAATGAAATTAAAACAGAAGGAATTGATGATTTAATAGGCAGGATTTGGGGCAATGAAACGCATGCAAGAGAACATACAATTACTTATCAAGATCATATTGATAAAAAGATTGTTTTTACTGATAATACGGCAGTAGAATTATCAGCAAATAGTAGTGTTATATGGATTAACAATAAAAATAAACCTCGAAAGTATAAAGTAGCTGATTTAACTATTGGCGATAAAATAAGAATTTATGAAAATCAACACAAGGAAGTTTTATTTGATTCTATTATCCAAAATGACACAAATGGTAAATTTAATAAAATTTTAGAGTGTTCTAAATTATGGAAAAAAATTCTAACTGATTATTGTGCTGATGATAAAACAGGCAAAATAAATGAAATTGCTGATTTATGCGATGTTGTATTTTTAACGGCTGAGGGTTGGTTAAAAAAATCAAAAACTAAATTCCCTAAAAACATCAAGCCATTAAGAAATATTTTAGGTGCAAATTATGGTGAAATTTATCAAAATAACAAGCACTATAATAGTATTATGATTGCATTAGGTAGAGATTTAAGCGATGAAGTATCTGATTATATTATTAGAAAGCAAAAAGGTGAGTTATTGAGTAAATTTGATGATGTTTTAATTAACAAAATTTCAGAACACAATATGCCAATTAAAACTATTAAAAAAATAGAAATTATAGATAGAGACAGATAATGGCAAAAGAACAGATAGAGATATTTACAAAGACTATTACAGAACAATTATTAGGACCTGGGTCTGATGTGTTTTATGGTGATAATGAGCATGAAATTATTGGCGAGTTTCCACTTAGAAGATACTATACAGGTGTTTTATTTCCTAACAAAATAACAAATAACCAAGAGGAAAAAGACACAAATATAGCAGAGGATTCTGGTGAAAACTTAGCAATTTATGAAACTCAAGACGATAACGAAACTGAACAAGGAGACGAGCAAGAACCAAAAAAAGATATAAAAGATGATGAAAAAGAAGACACTGGCTTGTATAATCATTTTCACCCATCCGATATGGGCATTAGTTTTTGCGTGGATAAACAAGTTGAAACTTTAGCGGTTAATTTTTCTTTTGCAACTTATAAACAAGCCAAACAAACTGAAGTTAAAGTTAATATGGCAGTAAATGCTTATCATACTTTGATAGATGATAAATATAGTTTTCCTTTTAAAGATATTTTGCAATATGAAAAGATTGACGAGCAAAACGGTCATTTATCATTAGCAAGGAAATTGAAAGGAGATAAAAAAGGTAAGGCGAGAACCAAAGAATATCAAATATTTGATGATTGGCAAAAATCAATAGATACAGAACATAGAGAAATTCTACGCCCATTATATGAGAAATTTAATAAAATTATTGGCAGATTGTGGCAAAGAACAGCCGTCACTATTACTGAAAATATTAAATTAGAGGCTAATAATGAACCTACATTATTTGCTGATTTTCAAAAAGCAGGTTGGACACTTAAAACTTACCAAAAAGATAAGCAAAAATATATTAAAGTCCAATTAGTAAACTTATTTGAAGCCATTCCTAATAATCAATTTTCTAATAGCAAAGAGCAGTTAAATGAATCATGTTTATTCCAAGCAGAAATTAGCATTCATTCTGATAAATTGTTATCTTATAAGCCTTATGACAGCAATCAAAATGATTTTGATAAAGAAAAACAAACGCTAGATTTTCTATATAGGGAAGTTAAGCATTTTGCCATAGGTCACCATTGTAGCGCACTCTGGGAGCCGTTAGAAAAACCCGATAAAGTAATAACATCTTTTCTGCCTACCTATGATTTAAAAAGTACCGAAACCAAAATTAAAAATTTTGTTAATATTCCATTATTTGATTTATCTATTTGGGGCAAAAATCAAACAGAAATCATCCAAGGTTTAGATAGTTTTATTAATAAATACCTTGGTTGGATTAAAAAACAAAAGCAAGACAATGATGCTAATACTGATATTGGCAAAAATATTATTAGCAATTTAGAGACAACTGCTAATAGGTTAAAAGAGGGAGTGCAATTATTAGCCAACAATCAGCAATTATTTAAAGCCTTTCAATATGCTAATACAGCGATGTTATTGCAATTTTCACTAAAAGATGATTTTTACCAAAACATACAAAAAGCAGAAAAAACACAATGCCCTTGTAGTGAAGAGCAAAAGCAAAAAATAACTTATCATCCCTTTCAATTGGCTTTTTTCCTGCTAAGTTTAGAGAGCAGTATTAACCCCCAATCAAACCACCGGACGGAAGCAGTTGATTTAATTTGGTTTCCAACAGGCGGTGGTAAAACCGAAGCCTATTTAGCGGTGGCTGCTTTGACTGTTATCTGGCGAAGAATGACTAATGAAAAATATCAAGGCGTATCCGTTATTATGCGTTACACTTTGCGATTATTAACCGCACAGCAATTTGAAAGAGCAACCAAACTCATTACCGTTTTAGAATATTTACGACAACAATTTGAGAGTGATTTAAAGTCTGAAAAAATTAGTATTGGTTTATGGATTGGTAGCTTATCAACACCTAATAAGCTTGAAGATGCTAAAAAAGCAACAAAACAAATAACCGAAAAAGGCAGTGACGCTAATAAATTTCAAATTGACAACTGTCCATGGTGTAATGAAAAATTAATCAAAGAAAATGGGACAACCCACACACATGCTTTTGACGCAAGAAGTCGAGATTTAAAAATAAAATGTCTTAATAAGGGCTGTTGTTTTTCTAAAAGTAGTGGCTTGCCTGTGCAAGTTGTTGATGAGGTTTTATATAATCAACCACCGACTTTATTATTTGCGACTGTTGATAAGATAGCAAGGTTAAGTTGGCAAGAAAAAGGGCATCAATTTTTTAATAGTTTGGGCGATGAAAACGATTTACCGCCTGATTTAATTATCCAAGATGAATTGCACTTATTAACAGGCCCCTTAGGCTCAATTGTGGGTTTATTTGAAGCGGTCATTGAGGATTTATGCACTAAAAATAACAGCAGCCCTAAAATTATTGCCTCTACTGCGACTACTCGCAATACATCAGAACAAGTTAAACAATTATATGGTAATAGGGCGGTCAATATTTTTCCACCATCTGGACTAACCTATGATAATAGTTTTTTCTTTAAAGAATCCAAAGACAGCAACCGTCAATATTTGGGTTTTATGCCCACAGGTAAAACAGGAATAGATACTCAAATCCACTTATTAACTGTATTGTTTATTGCTCGGCTAAAAACTTATCTAAAAAATGAAGAACAAAATGACCCTTATTGGACTTTGGTGTCTTATTATAATAGTTTAAGAAGCGTGGGTAGGATGTCTAATAAAGTTGGCGATGAAATACAAACACTTATTAAGCAAACCCAAAAGCGCTTACAACTAGCTCAGTATGGTTTTAATTATTTTGGTTTAAAAGGCAGAACTAGAGAATTAACCTCTAGGATTGACAGTGCAAAAATCAAACAAAATTTAGACCAATTGGAACAAAATTTTGCACTAGATAAGCCCAATGATAATGGTTATCAGAATGTTAAAAAAGAAGTTGTGGATTTAGTATTAGCAACTAATATGCTCTCGGTAGGCATTGATATAGATAGATTAAATATGATGATGATTAATGGTATGCCCAGAAATACCGCAGAATATATTCAAGCTTCATCACGGGTGGGCAGGAAAGATAAAGGTTTAGTATTAGCATTTTTTGATGCAAATCGTGCTCGGGATAAATCTTATTTTGAGCATTTTTTATCATTTCATCAATCACTTTATAAACAAATTGAACCATTAAGCATTACCCCATTTACCCAAAATACTATTGATAAAATGATAGCCAGTTTGATGGTAACTTATGTGCGTCACAAACAAAACCTTAATAAAAATAAGGATATTGAACATTTTACTCAAGACCATATCAAAGATTTAAAAATATTACTTAAAAGGCGTTTTCCTGATAATGAGAATATGCAATTTTGTATTGACAAATTAGACAGATTAACCAATGATTGGCTGGAAAAAATACAACAAGAAGACCCATATAAACAATATTCTGGTAAAGATAGTGCGTTGTTAGCAAAACCAGATAGTAAAGATTCATTAGCCGACACTAAATGGGTAGTTATGCAATCAATGCGTGATATTGATAGTAGCAGTTTTATTCAAATACAACAAAATTATGAGCAGTAAATTTATTCAAACATCAAGCAGAAAAATGATTAATGTTTTTGCTGGTGTTGGTGCTTTAGTGGAAGATATAAAAGGTGTTGTCAAGGTTTTACCCATTAATAGGTGGATATTTTTTACAAAAAATAAACATTCAGAAGAACAATACCACATTAATGATTATCGTTTATTGCAGCGTTTAAAAGATGATAAAGGCTTCCCTAAGTTAAAGGCTTTAGTAAAAGCACCAACTAACACAACAAAAAGTTACACTGACCAGCAATACGCACAACCTACTGATTGGGAAATAGTAGCGACCGCTGAATATTTTCCAAAATGGATGTTTTGCAGTAAATGTAGTCGCTTTAAGCATCTAAAAGATTGGTGGCAAAAGTGGGATAAAGCAATCAAACAATATGATAATAATAATACTAACAAAGCAAAAGATTTTTTTACGCCACCCAAATGTGGTCATTGTTATGAACAAGCAAAAAAGAATAGAAAAGGGCGGTGGTATCAAGAATTAACTCAAGTGCGATTTATTATGATTAGTTCCGATGGCAAAATTAGTGATGTGCCTTGGGGTAAGTGGCTTACTTTTACAAAACAAGCCAAACACGAAGAAGATAAAACCATAGATTTTAGTAGCTGGCAACCTTGTTGTGATAATCAAGATTTATATTATAAGCAAGGCGATTTTGAAGATTTAGCTGGTATCAATATTAGTTGTAAAAAATGTAATAAACGCTCAACGCTAACTGGTTTGTATGATTTGAGTTATTTTTCTGATAAAGAAAAGCAACATAGATACAAAATGGTTGTTCGTGCTAGTAATAGCGTTTATTATCCAATTTTGGTGCATAGTTTATATTTGCCTAGTGATAGCAGTATTAGTGATACTGACCAAGCAAAAATAGATAGATGGCTTGATAAAAACAAAACTATTGATTTTATGTTTGATGCTTTAGAAGAGCGTTACCCAAAATCTGAAATACAGAGTTATATGGACACAAAAGACAGCCAAAACTTTCAAAAAGAATTAGTTTATCGGCAAAAAGAGTACCAATTTATTTTAGAAAATACAGATTATAAACAAGATAATCTGACTTTTAGCCATCAAGAAGTAAATTTAACAAAAATTAGTCATTTAGTCAAAATATCTCGTTTAAAAATTACCACAGTACA
Organism: Gammaproteobacteria bacterium; assembly: GCA_965217125.1. GTDB lineage: Bacteria > Pseudomonadota > Gammaproteobacteria > PS1 > Pseudothioglobaceae > JAAOIF01. The sequence goes on from OZ244244.1 coordinate 773,734, forward strand.
AACAGGCTATACTCGACAACAGCCCTTAGATATTGATTTATTTTTAAATAATGAAATTGATACAATAAAGCCAAAATACACATCAGATAAAGCTGATAAAGCTGAATATTTATTAGGTATTGAGAATTTTGGTGAGGGTATTTTTATTGCCTTTAATGAAAATATTGCACAAAACTATTTAGCGGATAATCAAGAAAAAATACAAGCTGTTTTTAATAAAAGTAAAAAAAGTATCTTATTTAAGAATCATTTTAAAAATATAGAGCATTTGGCAAAATTTATGACTGTGCATACGATGTCGCATTTACTAATGAAAGAATTAGAATTTTCTTGTGGCTATCCAACCGTTTCTTTAAGTGAGCGCTTATTTATTAATGATGAAAATATGCAGGGTGTTCTTATTTATACCGTAGGAGGCATGGAAGGCAGTTATGGTGGTTTAGCCTCACAAGCACAACCTGATAAATTTAAACAATTATTAGACAACGCTTTAGAACGAGCAAAAGATTGTGCTTCTGACCCAATTTGCTACCACTCAGAAGGGCAAGGCGTTGGGGAAATGAATTTAGCCGCCTGTTATTCTTGTGCTTTAGTTGCTGAAAATGCCTGTGAGTTGTTTAATTCTTTTTTAGATAGAAGAAGTATTGCAAAATAATCAATAATTCACAACCCAATAACAGCCAAAATCAAGTATATATAAGAACGCACAGATTTGAGATATTCAGAAAAAGAGAGAGCTAAACTGTCATGACCCAACATTAAACAAAGATTTTTATGGAAAATAAACTAACTTTAAAAGATGAATTAACAGAATTTTTACTTTACAACACTCCTAACGGTGAGGTGAGGGTAGAAATACTGTTGCATAATGAAACAATATGGCTGCCACAAAAACGCATCGCACAGCTTTTTAATGTTGCTACTAATACGGTAAATGAGCATTTAAAAAATATTTATCAATCACAAGAATTAAAGCAAGATTCAACTATTCGGAAATTCCGAATAGTTGGACAAGAAGGCGACAGAGAAGTAGTTAGATTAACTAAATTTTACAATTTAGATGCGATTTTATCAGTTGGCTATCGGGTAAATTCGCAGCAAGCAACTCAATTTAGAATTTGGGCGACTAAAACTTTAAAAGAATACATTATTAAAGGTTTTGCGATGGATGATGAGCGTCTTAAAAATGGGCGTTATTTTGGCAAGGATTATTTTAAAGAACTTTTAGAACGGGTTCGTTCAATTAGGGCAAGCGAGAGGCAAATTTACCAGCAAATTACTGATATTTTTGCTGAATGTTGTATTGATTATGACAACAAATCAGCAATAACTAAAAACTTTTATGCTAGCGTGCAAAATAAATTCCACTATGCAATAGCAAGGCAAACCGCAGCAGAGATTATTAGTAGCCATAGCGATAAAAGCCTACTCAATGCAGGCTTGCAAACTTGGAAAAATGCCCCTGATGGCAGAATATTAAAATCTGATGTAGTGATAGCAAAAAACTATTTAAAAGAGGATGAAATTAAAAAATTAGAGCGCACTATCGCCAGTTATTTTGACTATATTGAAAATCAAATTGAGCAAAGAAAAGAATTAACTATGCAAGCTTTAAGTCAGTCTGTGGATAAATTCCTTACTTTTAATGATTTTAAGATACTCGATGGACTTGGTTCTATCTCACACCAAAAAGCTAAAGAAAAAGCCTATTTGGAATATGAGGCGTTTAACAAAACGCAAAAAATTAACTCTGATTTTGACAAACATATCAGAACAAAAGGCGGGCTTGAGTGATGGTGGTTTGGGTGTTGTTTATGCTAAAATGCAGATTTTGCCGAATTGTTTAGTTAAATATGAGTGTTTGCCCTGCTGTTAAAAAAATAAGTCCATATCAAGGCGGCAAGCCGATTAGTGAATTGCAACGAGAGTTGGGGCTTGATGAGGTGATTAAGCTTGCTAGTAATGAAAATCCACTGCCGATTAGTGATAAGGTTTCTCGGGCTATTATACGAGCGATGAGCGAGATAAATCGTTATCCTGATGGCAATGGTTTTGAGTTGAAGCGAGCAATTAGTGAGCATTTTCAACTAAATGCTGAGCAGATTACTTTGGGCAATGGCTCAAATGATTTGTTGGAATTAATTGCGCGTTTGTTTGTTTGTAGGGCTGGCGATGAGGTGATTTTTTCACAATATGCTTTTGTGGTTTATCCCTTAGTAACACAGGCCTTAGGGGCAAAGGCGGTGGTAACGCCGGCGCATAATTTTGCACATGATTTGCAGGCGATGTTAAGTGCAATTAGTGGCAAAACCAAGCTGATTTTTATTGCTAATCCAAATAATCCAACTGGCACAGTGCTGAGTGATGAGGCGCTTTATGCTTTTTTGTCAAAAGTGCCAAAATCGGTGATTGTGGTGTTAGACCAAGCTTATTTTGAGTATTTACAGGTGGCTGATAATGCGCTTGCTTGGTTAAAAGAATTTGATAATTTGGTGATTACTCGAACTTTTTCTAAGGCTTATGGTTTGGCTGGATTGAGGGTGGGTTATGCAATTTCTAATGCGCAAATTGGCGATTATTTGAATCGTATTCGCCAGCCCTTTAATGTTAATCATATTGCTCAAACGGCGGCAATAGCGGCCTTAGCGGATGTGAATTTTTTACAAACTGCTGTTAGGGCTAATAAAAGTGGCTTATTGCAGCTTTCACAAGGTTTTGAAAAATTAGGTTTATCGTATATTCCATCAAGTGCAAATTTTGTGGCAGTTAAGGTGGATAATGCGACTGAGATATATCAAAAATTATTAGCCAAAGGTTTTATTGTGCGCCCAGTTGAAATGCCGCATTATTTACGCGTATCTGTGGGGACAATCAAACAGAATCAGCGCTTTATTAAGGCCTTAAAATTAGTGCTATGATAAATAAAATTTGCATTATTGGTGTTGGGTTGATTGGCGGCTCGTTTGCTGCTGGGCTTAAACAAGCCAATCAGGTTAAAACCATTGTCGGGTTTGGCAGAAACCAAGCCAACTTGTCTAAGGCTAAATCATTAGGGCTGATTGATGAATACAGTTTGGATATTGCTACTGCATTAAAAAATACAAATTTGATACTGATTGCCACGCCGGTAGATAGTTTTGGCGATATTTTAGCGTTAATTAAACCACATATTGACGATACAGTCATCATTTCAGATGTTGGTAGCACTAAAGGCAGTGTGGTGGCAGTTGCTAAAGCAATATTTACTGAAATGCCGGCAAAATTTATTCCCGCACATCCAATTGCCGGTAAGGAAAAAAGTGGGGTAGGGGCAAGTGATGCGGGCTTGTTTAATAACAAACGGGTGATTTTAACGCCGCAGCCTAATGCACACGGTGAGGCGCTTACAACAATAACAAAATTATGGCAAAGTTTAGGAGCACAAGTAGAGATTATGACACATCAAAAACATGACGATTTATTAGCAATGACTTCACATTTGCCGCATATACTGGCTTTTGGATTGATGGATTATTTAATCGCTAATAATCCTGATGCTTGCGATTATGCGGCAGGCGGCTTTAAAGATTTTTCGCGTATTGCCTCCTCAGATTCGCTGATGTGGCGCGATATTTGCTTGAACAACTCTGGCGAGATTGTTAAACATATTAAAGGCTACCAGCAAACTTTAGATAAGTTATCTGCCTTGATTGAAGCTCATCAGGCAGAACAATTAGAGCGCTTATTCGCACAGGCAAAATCTGCACGAGAAAACTGGATTAAAGACTAAATTATGAGCAAATTTATTGCCAAATCGATACAGGTATTATCAGGTAATTTAAAAGTACCAGGCGATAAATCCATTTCACATCGCGCTATTATGCTGGCTTCGCTGGCAGATGGAATCACAAAAATTAGCGGTTTTTTACAAGGGGAAGATGCGCTTGCTACCTTAAAAGCCTTCCAAGCAATGGGTGTGAAAATTGAGCGTGATAATGATAATGTAGTAATTTACGGTGTTGGCATAAGTGGTCTTAAAAAGCCGCCAAAGCCGCTTAATTTAGGCAATTCAGGCACTGCTATTCGCCTGATGTCAGGGCTGCTTGCAGCACAGTTATTTGATTGTGAGCTCAGCGGCGATGAATCACTATCTGTGCGTCCAATGAATAGGGTGATTAAGCCTTTGCGTGAGATGGGTGCAAACATTCAGAGTAATAACGGCAAACCGCCGCTAAAAATCACTGGCGGACAAACACTCAAGGGCATTTATTATGATTTACCAGTGGCATCAGCGCAGGTGAAATCTTGCGTATTATTGGCGGCACTATATGCCGACGGCGAGACTTGTGTGCGCCAGCCAGCACCAACACGCGACCATACAGAGCGAATGTTAAAAAGTTTTGGCTATCAGTTGAATATTAAGGACAATCAAATCTGCCTTAGCGGCGGCGGCAGATTGAGGGCAACTGATATTCAAGTGCCTAGCGATATATCTTCAGCTGCCTTTTTTATGGTAGCAGCGGTAATTGCACCACAGGCAGATATTATTTTGGAAGGTGTGAATATCAACCCGACACGCACTGGCGTGATTGATATTTTGAAATTAATGGGCGGCAATCTTAACTTGTTAAATGAGCGCGAAATTGGCGGCGAATTGTTGGCTGATATTCGCGTTCAGTCTTCACAACTTAAAGGCATTGATATTCCACAGGCTTTGGTGGCATTGGCGATTGATGAATTTCCTGCGATTTTTATTGCAGCTGCTTGTGCGCAAGGGGAAACCATTTTGAGCGGCGCTAAAGAGCTTAGAGTAAAAGAATCAGACCGCATTCAGGCGATGGCAGATGGTTTGAATATTTTAGCTATTAAAAATGAAGTGCTTGCAGACGGTATTAAAATTGAGGGCGGTGAATTTCAAAAACCAACAAAAGTAATTAAATCGCATCATGATCATAGAATTTCAATGTCATTTGCTATTGCCTCGCTGAGGTGTAAGCATACGATTGAGATTGACGGCGTGGATAATGTTGCTACTTCGTTTCCAAATTTTGTTGAATTAGCAAATTCTATTGGGATGAATATTTCTGCAATAAACTAATAGTAGATTGCGAGCAACAAAAAAGCACTGATTAGCCTTTTTTAATCTTAACAGCCGCCTTTGTATTTTCTCTAAATGTTAAAAGTAATTATTATATAATGACTTTTTTATTCTTACACTATTTTTTATTATGACTATTGAAAATGCAGCAGGTTTTTTAGCATGGGATGTTTCTGCTTTTTTAGGCTTGTTTTTATCGCTTGCATTTATTATTGTTGTTATTGATAAATTACTTTTTGCTAAGGCGGGAAAGTCGGTTGAAAATGTAGAAAACATATTTATCGAAAAAAAACAAAAATCATTCTTCGCAAAATGGTTGTATTTTATTTGTTTTTTAAAATTTGATAAATCAGAAAAATATCAAAATCGCCCTAAAATAGTGCAGTGGTCGGCTGATTTTTTCCCGGTGCTTTTACTGGTATTTTTAATCAGAGGCTTTGTGGCTGAGCCGTTTAGAATCCCTTCTAATTCAATGATGCCAACCTTTTTGACTTATGATTTTTTGTTGGTTGATAAGTTTTCTTATGGCATTCACTTGCCGATTACTAATACAGAATTATTAGATTTTGGCGACCCAGAAAGAGGTGATGTGGTAGTATTTAGATACCCTAATTATGAGAAAAAATTGGATTACAAGGGCGCTGATTTTATTAAACGCGTAATTGGCTTGCCGGGCGACAAGATTGAATATATTAATGACCAACTTATTGTGAATGAGCAGCTAATTAAGTATGAAGAAATTGGCACTTATACAGGCATTGAAAAGGGTATTGAAATGAGCGGCTATAGGCATTATCGAGAATTATTAAAAACTAATCCACATAATATTTTGCTGCATCCTAATAGAAATTCAGCTAGTGTTGAATTGCTGGTGCCTCAGGGGCATTATTTTGTGATGGGTGACAATCGTATCAATAGTAGTGATAGCCGATTTTGGGGCTTTGTGCCGCAGCAATATATTGTTGGCAAAGCCTTTTATATTTGGGCGCATGGCGATATTGGCGGGGTGTTTTCTACTGACATTATAAAGGCGTTGAAAACTTTTACATTTAGCAGAAATGGTCTGATTGACTAAGAAAAGATATGCTTTAAAATGTTTTCCAACTCGTTTTTTGAGCCGTAATGTAGAACAATTTTTCCCTTATCGCCATTTGCTTTAATCTCAGCCTTAGACTCTAATTTTTGATTTAGAGTTTTCATCAATGCATCAATGTGTGGGTCTGTCATTGGCTGGATTTTTTTAGGTTTTGGGTTGAGTATATTTTTCACTAAATTCTCAGTTTGACGAACTGACAGCGCTTTTTTAATGACTTGAGTAGCGCTATCAAATTGCTGCTCTGTTTTAAGCGATAATAATGCACGCGCATGACCCATTTCTAACTTGCCATCGCTGAGTAATTGTTTAACAGAATTGTTGAGTTGTAACAGGCGAATAAGGTTGCTTACTGCCGAGCGAGAACGCCCAACTACATTGGAAATTTCTTCATGTGTCATTTTAAAATCGCTAATTAGTTGTTGTAGCGCTTTTGCTTCTTCAAGTGGAGTGAGTGATTCGCGTTGGATGTTTTCAATTAGACCAATTGCTAAGGCGACTTGATCATCAATTTCACGAATGATGACCGGCACTTCCTTTAGCCCAGCAATTTTAGATGCACGCCAGCGGCGTTCTCCAGCGATTATTTCATATTTTTTATAGCTAACTTTACGCACCACCAAAGGTTGGATAACCCCCTGTGAGGTGATGGAATCGGCCAGCTCGTTAAGCATATCATGGTCAATATCATCTCTGGGTTGGAATTTACCGCGTTGCAGTGCATTGACATTTAACATTGTTAGCTTGTTGTTATTAGCGTTGCTTTGCTCGCTTGTAGTAGGTACTTGACCTAATAATACATCTAATCCACGCCCTAATTTTAAAGCTTTTGTCATTGTTTTAGAATTCTCCCATTTTTTATTGTGTTTTTCTTAGCACTTCGCTGGCTAAGGATATATACGAAATTGCACCCTTAGATGATTTAGCATAGTTAATTACCGCCTGACCAAAACTGGGCGCTTCTGCTAATTTTACATTTCTAGGAATGATGGTTTTAAAAACTTTGTGAGAAAAATGTTGCAGTAGTTGAATTGAGACCTCGTTGGATAAATTATTACGCGCATCAAACATGGTGCGAATCAGTCCAGTGATTTCTAAGTTAGAATTAGTGGTAGTTTGAATTTTTTTAATGGTTTGCATCAATGAACTCAAGCCTTCTAAGGCATAATATTCGCATTGCATAGGGATAATAACACCGTTTGCTGCAGTAAAAGCATTAATGGTGAGCATATTTAACGAAGGCGGACAATCGATAATAATGTAGTCGTATTGATTTTCAACTTTGGCAATAGCTTGTTTAAGTTTGTATTCAGCATTATTACTATTTAGTAGCTCGATTTCAGCAACAATCAAGTCTGTATTAGCTGGTAATATATCAATCTCAACAGCAGGCGCATACACAATTGCCTCAGTAATACTGCATTCATCTAATAGTAGCTCGCATATTGAGTTTTCTAAATTGTATTTGTCAATGCCACAGCCCATAGTAGCATTGCCTTGCGGGTCAATATCAACTAATAATACCCGTTTTTTGATAATCTTTAAGGCGGCACCTAAATTAACTGCGGTAGTGGTTTTACCGACTCCACCTTTTTGATTTGCAACTGCAAGGATAACTGCCATATTATTCATATTTATGTAAGGCTCTATTTATCATCAAGCACACTCAATGCTTTAAGTAAATTGCTGGCCTCGTGTACAAAATAATCTTTTTTGAGTTTTTCAATGGTTTGTTTATCCTGCTCAAGGTCTTTATCCTTTTGTGCTGTTAAAATTTCTTCAGCAGATAACTTAGATGGATCTTCAACTTCTAAATGACCTTTCAAGTCGCTTTCTTTGGCATCAACTAAATTTTCTTCTGCTTCATTTTCAAGGCTGATGTTTTTTAAAACAATATCCGGCTCAATGCCTTTGGCCTGAATAGAACGCCCTGATGGCGTGTAATAGCGTGCTGTGGTTACTTTTATGCCATACCCTTCTGCTGATTGAATAACGCTCTGAACCGAGCCTTTACCAAACGAAGTGCCGCCCATGACAATAGCGCGTTTATGGTCTTGCAATGCACCGGCGACAATTTCTGAGGCTGAAGCAGAGCCTTCGTTGATTAAAACAACTATCCGTGCGCCCAACATAATATCCCCATACTTGGTTCTAAATTTAACATTTGAGCTTGGAATACGCCCTTCGGTATAAACCACTAAGCCTGGTTTATTAATAAATAAGTTTGACACATCTACAGCGCTATTCAAAACCCCGCCTGGATTGTTTCTTAAATCAAGAATCAGTGATTTTAGGTATTGTCCATTTTCTGTGACTAATTGCTCAAGTGTTTCTTTTAATAGATCTGCAGTTGGGCTTTGAAAACTAGAAATACGAATATAACCCATATTTTCTTCTAATAAATGCCCTTTAACGGAAGTAATAGTGATAATTTGACGAGTGATATTGACTACAAATGGTTTTTTGTTTTTACGCACAATAGTAAGTTCAATACTGCTATCTGGCTCGCCACGCATCAGCCCAACCCCATCTTCTAATGTCATACCACGAACTGGTTTGTCATCAATTTTAATAATCAAATCACCCGCTTGAATACCAGCCCTATAGGCGGGCGTATCATCAATTGGAGAAATTACTTGAATTAGACTATCTTTCATACTAACCACAATGCCTAATCCAGCAAATTTACCAGAAGCGGTTTCAAGTAGGCTTTTCTGTTCTTTGGGTTTAAGATAGTCTGAATGTGGGTCAAGCCCATTTAACATACCCTTAATTGCATGTTCAAATAATTCTTTGTTAGTGGTTTCGTCAACATAGATTTGTTTAATGTTGTTAAAAACTTCGCTAAAAGATTCTAATTGAGACCAAAATTCTTGATTTTCAGCCTCAGTTTCTGCATAAGCAGATGAAAAAACTAAGCAGCTGTAAAAAAGCATTAAAAGAGATAGATGTTTAAAAAAGTTAAAGAAAATCATAATATAATTGTTTAGTTGTGAAAAGATTAAATATAATACTGTGAAACGCATAAAGATTTATAAATTTTACTTGTTTTTGTTTTTGTATAGACGGAGAAAAAATGAAAAGATTCAATCTAATTTTGTTAACACTAAGTTTGTTAGCCTCATCAGCTGCAATATCAGCTGCATTAAAATCAGATAAAACACAGACAGAGCAAGCAAAACAGACAATAAAAACAACAAAGCAAGGCTATGTTGAGGTTATTCAATCTGCTATTATTAAACTTAATCAACTAACCGTGAGCAACGCTTATTCCCCGCAAATGGCTAGCGTTTTGGTGAATGAGGAAATCAGCCCTTTATTTGATTTTAACTATATTGCTAATGAAGTGCTATCGGTGATTAATGCAAATTTAACTAAGGGCGAGATCCAATTCTTTGCAGATAAGTTAAAGAAAAACATCGTTGCAATACTATTAGCAAAACTATCGCAGGCAAATTCAACCTCATTTAGTTTTATTTCTGCAAGACCTATTATGGGCAATGCTATCGTGGTCAGGCTGAGGGTCAATGGTTATTCCTCATTTAGTTTTTATGTTGATTTATTGTTCCATCAGAATAAAAATGAAAAATGGCAAATTTTTGACATAGTGCTTAATAATGACAGTTTAATTAATTATTACCAAAAAATGCTTTTAATTCAAGCAAGAAGATACGGAATTTACGGAATTTAATTTATAAATAGGTGTTTAAATGATAAACGAAATAAATTTATTAGAAAAAGAAGAAGACCTTAAGAAGGCAACCAGAGCCTTAAAAGCTATGGCACATCCGTTGCGTTTAAAGATTTTATGTGCGCTCAAAAGCGAAGAAATGCCAGTACTTGAAATTGTTAAACAAGTTGGTTCTTCACAATCTAATATTTCACAACACATTAATATTCTTAGAAATAAAGGAATTGTTGAATCTCGGCGTGATGGTAACAGGGTTTTATGCAAAGTCAAAGACACTAAGATTTTGAAATTAGTTGCTAATATGCAAGCAGTTTTTTGCTCTGGAGGCAAATAATTAACACTTTTATTCTTTGTCTTTGCATAATTTGCGCTCGTAGCTCAGCTGGATAGAGTGTTGGCCTCCGAAGCCAAATGTCGGGTGTTCAAATCACCTCGGGCGCACCAATTAACATATAAATATAGGTAATTATTATGACATATCCTCAAATTAACCCAGTAGCACTTGACTTTGGCTTTATTCAAATTCATTGGTATGGACTGATGTATTTACTGGCATTTGTCAGTGTTTATTTTTTAGCAAACGCTCGCGCTAAACAAAGCGATAATTGGAGTAAGCAACAAATCGAAGATATGGTTTTTTTTGGTGCTATAGGTGCTGTATTAGGCGGCAGAATTGGTTATGTGTTGTTTTATAATTTGGGACATTTTATTGAGCAGCCTTTGAGCATTATTGCTATTCATAACGGCGGTATGTCTTTTCACGGTGGGTTTTTAGGGGTGTTGCTGGCGATGTTTTTATTTAACCAAAAACACCATAAAACTTTTTTCAACACAATGGATTTTGTCGCGCCTTTAGTGCCTTTGGGCTTGGGCTTTGGCAGATTGGGTAATTTTATTAATAACGAGCTTTGGGGAAAAATAACTGATAGTCCATTGGCTATGTATATTCCGCAAGAAGGCGTGAGTCGTTATCCATCACAACTCTACGAAGCATTTTTAGAAGGCTTGCTATTGTTTATTATTCTTTGGCTGTTTAGCAAAAAAGTCAGACCATCAATGTCAGTTTCTGCGTTGTTTCTGATTTTTTATGGCACATTTAGGTTTATTATTGAATTTGTTCGCCTGCCGGATGCGCATTTGAGTTATTTAGCATTTGGCTGGGTGACTATGGGGCAAATATTAAGTTTTCCAATGGTTATTTTTGGCATTTATTTACTCTATAAAGCTTATAACAAAAAAACTGAGTGATGTATGAAGGCTTATATTGAGATTGGTAAGCGTATTTTGAAAGAGGGCGCGTGGCTTGAAAATTCACGCAATAAAGGGAAAGTTTTAACGATTATCGGCGCTACTTTTGAACACGATTTAAGCACCGGCACTGTGCCTGTTGTTACCACTAAAAAACTATTTTGGAAATCAGCTATTGCTGAAATGCTTGGCTATATTCGTGGTTATCGTAGCGCGGCACAGTTTAGAGAATTGGGATGCAATACTTGGAATGCCAATGCCAACCAGAATGCGGCATGGTTGAACAACCCTTATCGACAAGGCGAAGATGATATGGGGCTTTGCTATGGGGTTATAGGTCGTGCTTTCCCCGGTATTGAAAATGATAAGCCCTTAGACCAATATCAAAAAATTATCGATGATTTATCTGCCGGCGTGGATGATAGGCGTGAAATAATGACTTTTAATCACCCAAATTTAATCCATCGCGCTTGTTTGCCAGCTTGTATGCACACTCATCATTTTAATTTACTCGGAGATGAGCTTTATCTTGAAAGTTATCAACGCAGTAGTGATTATGCCTTAGGGCAGCCATTTAATCATTTTCAAGTGGCGTTTTTACTGATGATTACTGCACAAATTACTGGTCGGCAGCCGAAAAAAATGCGTCATCATTTATCTAATATTCATTTATATGAAAATCAAATTGAAATTTTTAAAAATGAACAGCTTAATCGTCAGCCATTAGCATTACCAAAACTTAAAATTAATCCCGAGATTAAAACTCTAAAAGATTTAGAAACATGGGTAAGTATGGATGATTTTGAATTGCTTGATTATCAGCATCACCCAGCGGTGAAATATCCATTTACTCTGTAGTGATTAGAATTGCTGTTGTTGCCAGATATTAACATCAATCCCTGCCGCTCTTAATTTATCTGCTTTTTCTTCAATGTAGCGTTGGAAATTTGGCTGGTGTTGATAGCCGCCTGTGAGTACATAATCAATAATCGATTCAAAATGGAATTTTCTAAACATTGCATCTTTGCGGATAATTTCCTTGCCATTTTTGTCAAACAAGACAACCGCTGGTTTGTAAGTGAGTTTTAATGCTTCATACCAGTCACTTGCGGTGGTTTTTTTGCCTGCTGGGGTGATAATTTTTTCAGCAGAATGTGCATTTAGTTGAACCACTTGCATTTGCTGTAATAATTTTTTAGTGGACTCTGATTGGGCCAGGTTTTGATGAAACTGCTCGCAATTTTTGCAATTAAGCTCTTCAAACACTACTGCCAAATAATCCTGTGCTGGTATGGCTTTACTGCGTGTCAATAAATATGGTGCAGATGCAAATAATGGGCTTGTATTAAGCCTTCCAGTTTTGTTTTTTTTCAACTTGTTGGCGTAGCTGGCAAAACTTTGTTTAAGATATTTTTTGCCGGAGATATAGTCAAGCACTGCGTGCATTTTATCAGTGGGTTGATAGCCATTGAGCCTAAGCAAGGTGCTGCCTTTTGCATTTAAAAACAGCAAGGTCGGGGTAAATTGAACCTGCATAGCTATTGAGAATTGTTTTTCGCTAAATTCACGGCCTTGCCAGTCGGTTAAATCTCTATCGCCCCACATGTTGATTTGGATCACCTCAAAATGTTTTTTTAGTTTAGCAACCAATGACTCATTATGAAAATTATCATTAACCAATTTAGCGCAATATGGGCAACCATTTTGGTGAAAGTAAATCATAATATGGCGGTTTTCATCAGTTGCCTCTGTTAAATCCTCGCTAAAGTCCAGAAAACTAGTTTTGAACCAATCGGGCAAGCTTTCAAGCGGCTTAGCGCCCAAAAATTCACCCTGTTTAACTTGCTCTTGGGCAAATGAGGGCTGGGTTAATAATAAAGCAAAAAGTAGATACAATATACGCATATTAGCTAGCAAAATACTAAAATAATGTAATTGTAGTCCTAAACTGAGTTTAAGTCAAACAACGCCAAAAATTAAACCGCATCAACGCTTTCAATGCCTTTTTGTGGCACAAATAGTCCGCAGCCTAACAAGCGGTGCTCGCCAATACCTTGTTCTTGTAATTTGACCGATTCTGACTTACGCAAATCAGCTACCATCAATGAGCGCGTATTGATAGTGCCATTTGGGGTTTTGATATGTCTTTTTAACCCTGTCATCATTTTTTTAGCTTGAATGCCTAAATCTTGCAATTGAGTATGACAACTTTGCAAAAAATGATTTTCATTTAATTGCGCATCGCAAGCAACACGCTTGGCAAATACAATTTGCATATTACTCATTAGTTTTGGTTTAAGTGCCTTGATAATATCTATTTGATATTCGTCTAAATCAAGGGTTTTCCCAACCAATGATTGAATATCATTAAGTTTTTCCTTAGGTATTCTAATGCTCAGTTTTGAGCGTTTAGAAGGGTAGTAGAAGCCAGATTTATGGTTTTGCTCCCAGCCATTGCCGTCTGCTATGCTAATATCATGAATACCGGCATTAACAGTTTTGAGCCAAGGCAGATGTTTTAATAGTGCTTGCGATAATAGATGGGCGTGGTCGATGGGTAAAAGTTTGCTGTATATATTAAACACGGCATCTTGCACATCATCAGGCAGGGTAAAATGCTCTTCTTTAATATCTTCTTGCCAAAACATAGTCATAGAAATTGGAGTTTATAATAAACGCTAATTATAAACTCAATACAAAAAAGTGTGAAAAAATTACAACAGAAAATCAATTATCAATTTAGCGATATTTCATTGCTAAAATTGGCACTTACCCATTGCAGTATGGGTAAAAATAACAATGAGCGCTTAGAATTTTTGGGTGATAGTGTTTTGGGAATGGTTATTTCTGCTGAATTGTATAGGCGTTTTGCCGATATTGACGAGGGCAAGTTGTCGCGTTTGCGCTCGTCTTTGGTGAGAGGGCAAACACTGGCAAAATTAGGCGCTTCGCTTGAGCTTTCAAAGCATTTGATTTTAGGGTCTGGCGAGTTAAAAAGTGGCGGTTTTAGGCGTGAATCAACTCAAGCTGATTGCCTTGAGGCGATTTTTGGCGCAGTATTATTGGATGCTGATTTTGCCACAGCAAGCGGCGTTATTTTGCATTTATACCAAAATTTATTGGCTGATATTGATTTGCACGATTCCTTGAAAGATGCAAAAACTAAATTGCAAGAGTATTTACAAAAACATCATAGCAGCCTGCCACAATACCAATTAATTGATACTCAGGGCGAGGATCATAATGCGACTTTTACGGTTAATTGCTTTCTGCCCGAGCAAAAAATACAAACCACACAAACCGCAAAAAGCATTAAATATGCCGAGCAAACATGTGCTCAGATTTTATTAGATAAGTTGAGTATCTTATGAAAGCTGGGTTTATCGCTGTTGTTGGTCGTCCAAATGTGGGCAAATCGACCCTAATTAACCAGCTGATTGGGCAGAAATTATCAATCACCTCGCATCGCCCACAAACCACGCGTCATCGCATTTATGCCATTGATACGACTGCTGATTATCAAATGGTATTTGTTGATACGCCGGGCATACATATAGGCAACAAAAAAGCCATTAATGCTTATATGAATCGCACCGCTAGTGCGAGTATTAAAGATGTTGATATGATTTTATGGCTGCTTGAATCTGGCAAATGGACTAAAGAAGACAGGCGTGTATTAGAGCATATTTCGCAAGTCGAAGTGCCGGTTATTTTATGTGTGAATAAAATTGATAAACTCAAAGCAGCACAAAATATATTGCCATTTTTAGAAAAAATTAAGCAAGAATATCAGCCTAATGAATTGTTTCCACTTTCAGCATTTAATAACAAAGACATTCCGATTTTGCGCAAACTAATTTTGCAATATTTGCCAGAAAATCCAATGATTTTTGCTGCGGATTTTATCACCGACCGTTCTGAAAAATTTATCGCAGCTGAGTTTATTCGTGAAAAATTGATGCGCCATCTGTCGGATGAATTGCCGTATGATTTAACAGTTGAAATTGAAAAATATGAATTAGACGGCAAAATGCAAAGAATTTCAGCAAGAATTTTGGTGGAAAAAGCATCACAAAAAAGCATTGTTATTGGCAACAAAGGTGAAATGTTGAAGCTGATTGGCACTGAGGCACGCCAAAGTATTGAAGGCTTTTTAGATAGAAAAGTATTTTTACAACTTTGGGTTAAAGTTTCAAGTGGCTGGTCAGACGACAAACGCGCCATAGCCTCGTTGGGTTATGACTAAAGTTGATTTAACTCCTGCTTTTCTAATTCATCGCAGAACTTTTAAAGAAAGCTCGTTGCTGCTTGATTTTTTTACTCGCGATTACGGCAAAATTCGCTTAGTAGGGCGCGGGCTTCGAGCCTCAAAAGGCAATATTCAGATGTTTCAACAGCTTAATATTTCTTTTAGCGGCAGAACTCAACTGAAAACGCTAAGCGCTTGGGAAATGCACGACACACCGAGAATGCTAACAGCTGAGGTGCTTATATTGGGTATGTATGCTAATGAATTGATTGCTCGACTATTGCATGAAAATGATGCTCATATTAGGTTGTTTGAGGCTTATCAGCAGTTGATTTGCCAAATTGTTACTTTAGAGGCGCTAAATAGGCATTGGTTATTGCGATTATTTGAAAATAGTTTGTTGGCAGAGCTTGGCTATGCGCTTGATTTTTCGGCAGATGTGGGGCAAATAGCGATTGATAATAATTCATTTTATGAATATCAGCCGCAATCTGGTTTTAGCAAGAGTGCTACAGGTAAAATATCGGGAAATTTATTAACTCAATTATCCTTAGGGGAGCTTGATAATATGCCAAATTTAGCCCAATTAAAAGTTTGTAGAAATCTTAATAGGCAGCGTTTAGGTGCATTATTGGGCGACAAGC
This sequence comes from Gammaproteobacteria bacterium, assembly GCA_965217125.1. GTDB lineage: Bacteria > Pseudomonadota > Gammaproteobacteria > PS1 > Pseudothioglobaceae > JAAOIF01. The sequence goes on from OZ244244.1 coordinate 789,736, forward strand.
CATTAAAAAGTCGCTCTTTGTTTTTTAACAGTGGTAGCGAGCAAAAATGAGTATTTATTTAGGCGTTAATATTGACCATATTGCCACTCTAAGGCAAGCAAGAGGCACGCACTATCCTTCGCCGCTTGAAGGCGCTTTACTGTGCGAGCAGTTTGGTGCTGACAGTATTACTTTGCATTTGCGTGAAGACCGGCGGCATATTCAAGATTTTGATATAGAAATCCTACGCCACAAGCTCACAACAAAAATGAATTTGGAAATGGCTGCTACCGATGAGATGATTGCTGTTGCTGGAAAAATCAAGCCAAAGGATTGTTGTCTGGTGCCAGAAAAACGCCAAGAATTAACCACAGAAGGCGGGCTTGATGTTGCCTCGCAAATACCCAGAATGCAAAATGTATGTGCCCAATTAGCAGATTCAAATATCACTGTATCGCTGTTTATTGATGCAGATAAAGAGCAAATTGATGCTGCTAAACAGTGCGCCTCACCGGTCATTGAACTGCATACAGGGCATTATGCCAACACAACAGGTGCCGAGCAAAAAGCAGAATTTGAACGCATAAAAACTATGGCAACTTATGCACATTCAATTGGCCTGCAAGTTAATGCAGGGCATGGATTGACGATGGAAAATACCGCATTAATTGCAAAACTTCCTGAGATTGTCGAGCTTAATATTGGGCATTCCATCATCGCCAGAGCGGTATTTGTAGGTCTTGCAGAGGCAACTGCTGATATGAAGGATTTAATGATAAAGGCGAGATTATGATTTACGGCATCGGCACAGACATTGTCAATATTGAGCGCATCGCCTATATTTTGGATAAAAATCAAGCAGCTTTTAGCAAACGGGTTTTATCCGAGCACGAGAGAGCTTTATTTGCGAATAAAGGCAATAGTGCCGCATACTGTGCCAAACGCTTTGCTGCCAAAGAAGCATTTGCTAAAGCCTTAGGCACCGGCATTGGCAAAATTGTTAGTTTTCAGGATTTAACGGTTAGAAACAATGAAGAAGGCAAGCCTTATTTCATCCCCAGTGAAAAATTACGCTTATATTTAGTCGAAAAAAATATTAAACAAGCACATCTTAGCCTTTCTGATGAAAAATACAATGCGCTGGCTTTTGTGGTGTTGGAATTGGGTGATTAAAAGCTGGTTTTAATCTAAAAAGAATAACTTAACAATGGTTAGACTAATCCCAGCAATGGCAAGCATGGAAAGGACTAATTTGTTATACAGGGTCGCAATTTCTAATTTAACAAAATTTTGAGTCGCAGCTTTATTAGCTTGCTCTTCGACAGCTTCAACAACCGTTTTAGCCACCGCATCTGCTTGTTTTTGTTCAAAACCTGCTATCTGTAATGTTTGTGAAATATTTAATGTGTCCATACGCCTATTATAACAAATAATAATAATTGTTAGAATTTAATTAATGTATTTCCCAAAACCAGTATTTTTTTCATTTTTAATAGTCAAAAATTTAGAGGTTTTGCATCTGATATTTTTTTTATGTATTGCTTAGTTTGCTCAATATTTTCTAATAATTTAGGTGTATATTGCATCACATTCTGAAAAATTTCAATCAGCATATCACTATCATATTCATGATTAGCTTTGTTTCTTAACGCTCTAATATTATTAATATCTTCAGCGCTTATAATGACATTTAATTTTTCACAAATATTAACTTTATCAATAAACCCATCAAAATCTTCCAATGATAAAATAACGATACTTGTTAAGATTTTTTGAGTAAAAACATCGCTAATTCGAGAAAATTTTACAACAAAAGAGTCGACAGATTCCGATTCTGAAAATGACCAATCATCTTTAAGCAATAATGGCTGACATTTATCCATCGAGCGTTGCAATCCAACAATAGCTAATTCTAAATTTTCCAACTCTTGGTTGATATTGTTTGTTGTTTTCTGTTTATTAATCACAATTCAATCGCCTCATCCGCTACCAAATCCTTAAAGGTGTTTTTTTCCTTAAAAGTCCAATTTACTAAATCTAATTTTTGCCAACCAAAACGCTGCATAAATCCTGTTTTAATTTTATTTAGCACTTGCAAAGTATATTTTTTATCCGAAAGAATAAAAATATCAATATCCCCACCACGCTTATTATCATCAACCCGAGAGCCGAATAAAAAAACCTTATCACCATCATTCTGGCAAGATTGTTTAAGATATTGTTGCATGGCTAAATTAATTCTCATTAGCTTATTAATCCCCAAATATTAGTTTTATTTTTATCCATATCATCTTTTCCTCAAACACTATTCAGCATTATGCACACACCCTGCTAATTATAATCCAATTCCTCTAAAAATATTTTATAAATCAATAATCACCAGCATTTGATAAGGCGATGATGCCGACACCAGCAAACTGCTAGCAAAGAATAACGAGAGCAGTATTTTTTTTCATTTTTTGGAATTAAAACTCTAATTGCTCTAAACCTTGGGCTATTTTACTAAATTCTCGGATTTTAGCAAAGGTTTCAATAATTTGAATACTTGCTCTTGCTGCTTGTATTGATTTAAGAATAGTGGCTAACATATACAAACCTTTTTCAGTAAAAACTTTAGGCAAAACTCTGGTTTTGGATAATTGAGTAAAACTTTTTGCGGTGGAAAAATTCCTCCGCAAATCTTCCACTTCATTTTTGAATAACTTTGCGGACGAATCTTTCGTCCGCAAATCTGCTAATTCATATTTTGCTAAATTATTGTTTTTATTAAAAAATAAAAATAAAATTGGCAGCCTTCATATTCCCTATAAAATACTATAAAATGGTTTGAATTGGTGGTAAAAAAAACATTAAGGCGATTGAAAACTATATAGGGTATTATTGGGTTATTTGCTAAATAATCTGCATCTTACATAATGAATGAAAGAAAACATGAAGTTATTAAAATTACAATTAACTGATTTATTTGGCGTATTTAATCATAGTATTAAATGCAATCAAGATGAACGGATCACCATTCTCACAGCCCCTAATGGCTATGGAAAAACCATTAGTTTAAAAATTATTCACAGTTTTTTTAATAAAAAATTTATTTTTTTTGACAAACTCCCTTTTAAAAAAATTGTATTATCTTTTGATGATAAAAAAAATATTGAGATAAGCAAATCAAATAATGATGTTAAATTTAGTTTAAAAGAAAATGGCAAGCAAGTTCATCAATGGTTGTATAAAAAAGATATGCTTAACAAGATTAGTACCAGGGATTTAGATAGGTATTTACCAAACTATATAGGGCGTGTTGGTTTAGATAAATGGATGGATGAATCAGAGAATAAAATATTATCAACCAGTGAGGTTATAGAGCGTTTTAGCGATAAATTACCTAAAAAATATACTAATATACCAGAAAGTATTGAATCCATTATAAATGCTCTTGATGTGTATTTAATTCAAGAGCAAAGATTAATTATCAGGCAATCAAACCACAAGCATAGATTTATACAGAGTGATATGATCACAGATGCCATCCAAAAACATGCTAATGAATTAAGCCGTCAGATTGAGAATGCAACTACTGCCTATGCTCAAAAAACACAATCATTAGATAGTAGTTTTCCAAAAAGACTGTTTGAAAATGATATTGATGCTGAGGATTTAAGTGATAGACTAACCAAATTAGAAGAAAAACAAACAAAAATTTCTAAATTTGGCTTATTGAAATTGGAAGAAAATCCTTTTTTAAAGAAACAACAAATCAAAGATAAAGATAAAAAAATACTATCACTTTATATATTAGATAGTGAAAATAAATTGGCAGTTTTTGATTCATTAGTTAATAGAATTGAATTATTTACTACCATATTAAACGAAAGACGATTTACCTCTAAAAGTATAGAAATAGATAGGGAATATGGCTTTATATTCAAAACAAAAGGCGGTGGAGAATTAAAATCAACAGAACTATCCTCTGGCGAACAGCACGAAGTGGTATTGTTATTTGAATTAATTTTTAACACTAAAGAAAATTCACTGGTTTTAATTGATGAGCCTGAAATATCCTTACATGTTGTTTGGCAAAAAGCGTTTTTAGATGATATTAAAGAGATTATTAAACTGCAAAAAATTGATATTATTATTGCCACACATTCCCCGCAAATTATTAATGAAAACTGGGATTTAACTGTCAATTTAAATGACTAGCCTACAGAGAGAAACCAATACTCTAGCGCAAAAACTTACTGAAATAAGGCTGTCTATTACTCATCCTAATAATGTAAATAAAGCATTTATTTTATTAGAGGGTGATAGTGATATTAAATTATTCAGGTCGTTATTTTTAGATTCCAGCACTGATACAACTAAATTAGATGGCAAGGATATGGCTATCAATGCTTTAGTTGAGCTTAATAAAGAGTATTCTTCCAAAGTAGTTGCAATTGTAGATGCTGATTTTGATCATTTAGAAGATGTTAATTATCCTAATAATTTACTTATAACTGATTATCATGATATGGAAATTCAGATGATTGAATCACAAGCTTTAATAGCTGTTATTGATGAATTTTCCTCAGATAAATGTCGCACAATATTGAAATCTAAAATAAGGGATTGTATCTACAATATCGCTATTGAGATAGGTTATATAAGGTGGTTTAATAAAAAAAATAGTGGCAATCTTAGGTTTAGAGGATTAAAATTTGAAAATTTTGTTCAATCTACCAATTGCAGCATTATATTTAATGATGATGATTTTTTAAATGAATTATTAAAACATTCTGCCGATTTTTCTATTAACGAATTAAGGACAGGGCGACAAAAATTAAAAAATCAGTCTAAAAACGCATTACAAATATGCAATGGTCATGATTTGACAAAATTAATTGCAATAATATTTTCCAAGAATAATGTCAATCAAGACAAAATTGAAAGCGCATTAAGAATAGCTTACAGACTTGAAGATTTTAAAAATACAAAACTATTTAAAAATTTGAATACATGGTGCGACCATACTATTTATAAAATATTTGAATCACATGCAATTAATAAAAAGAAGTAATTGATGCAATATCAGATAATTGAGTATAAAACTCATCCTTTTTGGCTTTATTCGCATTATGCAAATTTTTATTTGATGCTGATTTATTCATTTTTTTTGAGAATATTACTATTTTATTTTGGAAGCTATGTATTTGATATATTTTTCTTCATCAGTTGAAAAAATGCCATCGGCTTTAGCCATATCTTCAAGAAATAAACAAAATCCTTTGGCCTCTTCTTTGCTGGTAAAAATATTCATATTAGAAAACTTATCATAAAATCCAATAAACATATGTGGTTTGTTGTCAATATCTTGAATTACCTTAATTTTCACAACAGCAGAAATATCACTATTTTCTATAACATAATTAATAATTAAACATTTTTCTTCTGCACTTAAAACGCCATCCTTCCATGCTAAACTTTTCAAAATTGAGCATTTAGCAACTGCTCTGCCTTCAGATTTTGCTTTTTCAGATGCAGTATTATTAATAATTTCTTCTAATTCTTTCTCAACTGCTTTTTGTTTATTCTCAATTTGGGCTATTTTTTTATTTGAATTACGCTTAGTTACAGTATAAGTTATAGCGCTACCAGCCAATGCTGATATAGTATTTTTTACTAATGAAACCCCAGGTACTAAATTTAATACACTCATATTTATATCTTTATTATTAATTTTTGAATAATGGACGCACTATAAGCCCATTTGAATATACGCCATTTTAATAAATTTTAATATATTTTATCATCCTTTTTTGGCTTTATTCGCATTATGCAAATTTTTATTTGATGCTGATTTATTAATTTTTTGGAATTAAAACTCTAACTGCTCTAAACTCAGCCCTAAACCTTGGGCTATTTTTTCCAAAGTTGAGGTTTTAGGCGGTTTATGGTTATTTTCAATGCGCGCATAAGCACTTTGGTGCATACCGGCTTTTTGTGCCACTTGTTTTTGGGTAAATTTTAAAAACAATCTCCAAGCTTTAATTGGCGCCACTCCACTTATGACATTGCCCACAACCTCGTGCGGCGTATCATCCCCCCACCAGTTTGGATTTTTCTGCTTTTTTAACGCCTGATAAGCGTCATAGGGCACAACTACAAAAGCTGGAATGCCGTTATGTTGAATAATCTGTTCATCAATATGTTCTCTCATTTCGCGCTCCTATTTTTTCAATACTAATAATATTTGCTTGTTTGTGTAAGTCAAATATAACCCGATAATTCCCAACTCTTAGGCGATAATCAAATGGATAATTTTTCATTTTTTTAACATTATGCCATTCATCTACTGGCTGAGATAATGTTGAAATAGCTTGATAAATTTGCAGTTTTTGATTTTGTGGAATTTTTCTAAAGTTTTTTTTCGCCTTATTTGTCCAACTTATCTTGTGCATAATTTTATTATATCATAAAGTAATTTTATGTGATAAAAATGTTATAAAAATAATCCATACAAAATTATTTTTGATAAAAACACAGGTAATTAACGCTCACATCCGCCTCGAGTTTATAGCTTTTGCTGAAGGGGTTGTAGGTCATGCCAATTATGTTTTTTAGTGATAAATCGGCTGCTCTTGCCCATTCGTCGATTTCAGCTGGTTGGATGAATTTATCCCAGTCGTGAGTGCCTTGGGGTATGAGTTTGAGGATGTATTCAGCGCCGATGATGGCAAATAAATATGATTTTATGTTGCGATTTAGGGTTGAGAAAAATACTTGACCATCGGCTTTTAGCAACTTTGCACAGGAGCTAATAATTGAGCTGGGGTCGGGCACATGTTCTAACATTTCAAGGCAAGTAATTAGGTCAAATTGATTGCTATGCTGCTCGGCAAACTCTTCAACTGTGATTTTTTGATAATCAATATCCAAGCCAGACTCTAATAAATGTAATTTTGCTACTTCTAAGCCTGCTTCTGCCATATCAATTCCAGTCACAATTGCGCCTTCTAATGCTAAACTTTCTGCCAAAATACCGCCACCGCAGCCGACATCGAGGATTTTTTTGCCATTGAGTGAGTCGCCGCATTTTTCTTTGATGTAGTTTAGCCGTAGTGGGTTAATGTCGTGTAGTGCCTTAAATTCAGAATTTTTATCCCACCAACGCGCAGCCAATGCTGCAAATTTATCAATCTCTTCAAAATCTACATTAGCCATATTTTTTAACCTCTGCTAACACCTGTTGAGCGTGTCCTTTGACTTTGACTTTGTCCCAATGTTTGATGATGTTGCCGTTTTTATCAATGATAAAAGTTGAGCGCACAATGCCCATATATTCGCGCCCCATAAACTTTTTGAGCTGCCAAACGCCAAATAATTCGCACAATTCTCCATCGACATCAGCAATCAGTTCAAACGGAAAATTTTGTTTGGCTTTAAATTTTTGATGTTTGTTTAAATCATCTTTTGATACGCCATAAATCACAGTATTGGCATCAATAAAGGCCTGATGATTATCGCGAAAATCTTGCCCCTCAGTGGTGCAACCTGGGGTGGCATCTTTGGGATAAAAATACAAAACAATATTACGATTATGAGTATCTGGAATGTTTATTGTTAAATCATTGGTTGCTTGGCAGGTAATTGGCTTTATTTTATTCATTGAGAGTATAATTGTTGTTTGAAAAAATCATTTTAACACATGCAAAACATCCGTAATTTCTCAATTATCGCTCATATTGACCATGGTAAATCTACTATTGCTGACCGTTTTATTCAATTTTGCGGCGGTTTAAGTAAGCGTGAAATGTCAGCTCAAGTGTTAGATTCAATGGATATTGAGAAAGAACGCGGCATTACCATCAAAGCACAAAGTGTAACTCTTAATTATAAAGCCAAAAACGCCAAGACTTATCTGCTCAATTTTATTGACACTCCCGGTCATGTTGATTTTTCCTATGAAGTATCGCGTTCATTATCAGCCTGTGAAGGCGCGCTGCTTATTGTCGATGCATCACAGGGGGTTGAGGCGCAAACTGTGGCTAATTGCTATACTGCACTTGATTACGGCTTAGAGGTGGTATCGGTGCTTAATAAGATTGATTTATCTGCGGCCGAGCCTTGGCGTGTGGTTGATGAAATTGAAGATGTGATTGGGGTAGAAGCGCATGATGCGGTGCATGCAAGTGCAAAATCGGGCGTTGGTATTGAAGATATTCTTGAGCAAATTGTGGAGAAAATCTCTGCCCCAAAAGGCAATTTAGATGCGCCAATTAAAGCATTGATTATTGATTCATGGTTTGATAATTATCTGGGCGTAGTCTCACTTATTCGCGTGATTGATGGTGAAATTAAAGCCAAAACTAAGATTAAGATTTTTTCCAATAATGCGGTGCATTTAGTTGATGAAGTTGGTATTTTTACCCCGAAACGCCGCAAAACTGAGAGCCTAAAAGCGGGTGAAGTGGGTTTTTTAATCGCCAGCATTAAAAATATTGATGGCGCGCCTGTGGGCGATACTATTACCAGCGCTCAAAACCCAGTTGGCGAACCGTTAGAAGGGTTTAAGCCAGTTCAGCCTCGAGTATTTGCGGGTTTATTTCCAGTTTTAGGCGAGGATTATGAAAAATTCCGCGATGCGTTAGCAAAGTTGCGTTTAAATGATGCGGCACTTCAATATCAGCCTGAAAATTCAGATGCGCTCGGTTTTGGCTTTCGGATTGGTTTTTTGGGCTTGTTGCATATGGAGATTGTCCAAGAGCGCTTAGAGCGTGAATATGGCCTTGATTTAATCACCACCGCACCAACGGTAATTTATGAAATTTTAGACACTAAGGGCAATATTCATAAAGTCGATAGCCCCTCTAAAATGCCAGCAGAGCAATCGATTGCTGAATTTAGAGAGCCTATTATTACTGCCAATATTTTGCTTACTGACGAGTATGTTGGCAATGTGATTAGCTTATGTGTTGCCAGGCGTGGTGTGCAAAAAAATATTCAATATATGGGTCGTCAAGTCGCATTAACTTATGAATTGCCACTGAATGAAGTGGTATTAGATTTCTTTGACCGACTTAAATCAGTCTCCCGCGGTTTTGCCTCAATGGACTACCAGTTTGAGCGTTATCAACAATCTGAGCTTATCCGCCTTGATATTATGATTAATGGCGAAACAGTTGATGCCTTAGCGCTGATTATTCATCGACAAGATTCAGTGCGTAAGGGCAGAGAAATTGCTGAAAAAATGAAAGAGCTTATCCCCCGACAAATGTTTGATGTAGCAATCCAAGCCTGCATCGGCGCTAAAATTATTTCACGCACCAATGTCAAAGCCTTGCGTAAAAATGTAACCGCCAAATGCTATGGCGGCGATGCCTCGCGTAAGCGCAAACTATTAGAAAAGCAAAAAAGAGGCAAAAAACGCATGCGCAGCGTAGGCAAAGTAAATATTCCACAAGAGGCATTTTTGGCTGTGTTGCATATTGATTAATATGTTATTCAGGTTTTGAAATATAGGAATATAGATATGAAAATAGAAATAGGAGAGTCATTAGTTTATAGTTTTTTAAGGCATAAAAAACAATGTTTAGTTGCTCAAACTAATTGGAAATCATCGAATAATTGGCATGTTTCAAAATCAGCAAAAACAGCTGCCAAACAAGCATTTGAGCGTATCAATCAACATTCTGAGTTTAAAGGTATTTTTAAATCTGCTTTCAAACAAACACTTAAACAAGCAGAAATTGATGTATTAGGTATTGATGCAAAGCAGCATGTTTATGCCTTTGAAGTAGCTTTCCATGAAAATGGCTTGCAATATGGCGGGAAAATTGAAACGCGAGACCGAGTATTTAAAAAACTTCTCAGGGCTTATATTGTGTTGAAATATTATTTTCCAAAACATCATCATGTTATTGCTTTTTGTTCGCCAAAAATCAACCCAGCGACTGAGAAACATATCAAAAATTATTTTGAGATTTTACAGAAAGGTTTTCAATCTGATGAAGTTACATTTGAATATTATGCTAATGCAGAATTTACGACTGAAATTGTTAAAAAAGTGACAGAGAGAACTACGGATGAAGCTGATAGCAGTGAGTTATTTGCACGAGCGGTTAAATTATTGCACATCTCAAGTAAATTTAAAACGCAACAAGTAAGAACGGTAAATAACAATCAAACTAACGCTACTAAAATTGATATGAACACTCATCCTATAGATGTAAATGGGATTAGCATTCCAACCCATCCTGAAACTAATGAAATTTTTCAAAATTATATTAAACGCATAATGCACTTATTATTTGATAATAGTCTTTTAACAGAAGATGAAATTTTAAATTTACAAAATACTGAATATTGTAAGAATACTTTTAATTTACAGTTCCCAATGCTTGTGAAGACTGACGGGAATTTTAAAAGAAAACGATATTGGACGAAGGTAACTTTTAATGATAGTCAATTTTATGTTTGTAGCCAATGGTGGCGGACTCACTTTCCAACATATCAGGTGCATATAATAAATTGGCTGGATAATTTACAAGCACACAATCACTAAAAAACGATTAACTCAACAGCCGTTCCAACACAAATTTAGAACCAAAATAAGCAATAAGCAACAGCCCAAAACCTACTTGTATTGCGGTAATAGCTTGGCTGCTACGCCAGCCGAATAGTTTTCTGCCAAAAATCAATATGGCAAAAATAATCCAGGCAATTAATGACAAGAGCGTTTTATGTGCTAAATGTTGTGCAAAAAAATCATCAATAAAAATAAAGCCAGTTATTAGCGATAATGTCAATAAATAAAAACCAACGCTTACACTTTGGAATAGTAAATCTTCCATAGTTTGTAGTGGGGCTAATTTGTTGATAAAACCGCCTATATTATGTGCTTGCAAGTGTTTTTGCTGAATTTTTAACAATATTGATTGGCATACGGCTAATGCCAGTAAGGCGTAGGCAATAATTGACAAAAATACATGTGAGGCTAAATTCAGCGGCACAACTTTAGTGGTGGTGTCTGGGAATAACAAGCTAAAAATAAGCGTTACCGCGACCAATGGGTAGACCAAAATACCCAAGGCATGCACGGGTTTAGAAAATGACGATAAGAACAACAAAATCGCAATTAACCAAGCAACAAAAGTGGCACTATTAGCCAATCCGAACACGATAGCGTTATTATTCCAAAAATCAGCAAAGGTGAGTGCTTGCACAATAATGGCAAAACTTATTAAAAGCGATGTAGTTTGTTGGTGAGTGTGGCTGATTTCATTTTTAGTAAAATAGCGTGCTAACAAAAGCGCAGCAAGCAAATAAGCGGTAATGGCAAGGTAAGATAAAAGCATAGTCAACTATGGTTAATATAAAAACACTATAATACGATATTTTTTAACCCATAATCACTAAAAATGTTTGATAATTTAAGTAATAGACTTTCCAATAGTTTTAAAGTTTTACAAGGTAAAAACAAATTTTCTGAATCCAATATAAAACAGGCAATTCGTGAGGTGCGCAGGGCATTATTAGAGGCTGATGTTGCGCTGGATGTTATTAAGGCTTTTATTGGGCAGGTTGAAAGCAAGGCACTTGGGCTTAAAGTTGGCGAAGGGCTAAATCCATCGCAAGCCTTTATTAAATTAGTTGAAACTGAACTGACACAAATTATCGGCGTTGAGAATAAATCTCTAAATTTTAAAACTCAGCCGCCAGCGGTGGTTATGGTAGCAGGCTTGCAGGGTGCTGGTAAAACCACATCGATTGCTAAATTAGCACATTATCTCAAAACCCGAGAAAATAAAAAAGTATTGCTGGTCAGTGCCGATGTGTATCGCCCAGCGGCAATCGAGCAATTAGAAATATTGGCACAGCAAGTTGCGGTTGATTTTTATCCATCGAGCGTTAATGACAAACCAGAAAAGATTGTCGCCAGAGCTAAAAAACACGCACAAAAGCATTTTTTCGATGTGTTATTGATAGACACCGCAGGTCGCTTGCACATTGATAATCAAATGATGAGCGAGATTAAAATCTTGCAAAACAAAATCAATCCAATCGAAACTTTGTTTGTAGTTGATGCAATGACGGGTCAAGATGCAGCCCACACTGCCAAAGCCTTTGCCGATGCCTTGCCATTAACTGGCGTTATTTTGACCAAAACTGATGGTGATGCGCGTGGCGGTGCGGCGCTTTCGGTGCGCTATATTACCGGCAAGCCGATTAAGTTTTTAGGTGTTGGCGAAAAGACTGATGCGCTCGAGCCTTTTCATCCGGAGCGTGTGGTATCGCGCCTGCTTGGTATGGGCGATGTGCTTTCTTTGGTCGAGGAAATTTCACGCAAAGTTGATAATAAAAAGGCGGAAAAATCTGCCAAGAAAATGCTTAAAGGTCGTTTCGATTTATTTGATATGCGTGAACAACTGTTACAAATGGAGCAAATGGGCGGCATGGAAGCCCTAATGGACAAACTGCCGGGCATGGGGAAAATACCCGACAGCGTTAAAAATCAAATAATGGGCAGTATGGAAACTAAGAAAATGGTGGCTATTATTAACTCCATGACCTTCAAAGAGCGCAGTTATGTCAAACTAATTAAAGGCTCTAGAAAAAACCGCATTGCCAGAGGCTCAGGCACAAGCCCTCAAGATGTCAATAAACTACTTAAACAGTTCGAGAAAATGCAAAAACAAATGAAAAAAATGGGCGGCGGTAAAATGCAAAAAATGATGGCAAAAATGGCAACTATGCAAGGCGGAGAAGGCGGCATGCCCGACTTTTCAAAAATGAAATTACCGTCTGCTGGCAGTAAGTTCCCATTTTAAAAACCAAATATCACATTAACACCTACACCATAAAATAAATCCGTTGAATGACCAACGCTCAGGTGCAGTGATTTATTAGAAAAATACCAAACTAAATGCAATCATCCACATGACACAACCGATAATAAACTCAAGTATTTTCCAAGCCATCGGCTTTTTGAAGATAGGTGCTAAAAATCTAGCTGCATAGCCTAGCGTAAAGAAAAGTATAAATGATGCAGATGATGCTCCCAAAGCGAACTGATATTTTTCATTCGGATATTGTGTAGAGATAGAACCAAGTAACACAAATGTGTCTAAATAAACATGAGGATTTAACCATGTAAGAGTTAGACATGTCAAAACAGCTGCGGTAAGTGATGTTTTTGATAACTCGCCTGCAGTAAGTGTATCATTGCTTTTGATGGCTGCCCAAAAACTATTAGCCCCGTAGAAAAATAGAAAAATCGCCCCTCCATACCTAGCAATCAGCTCTACAACTGGTAATTTGTTGGCTATAAGAGAAAACCAAAACACGCCAAAATTGATGAGTAGGGCATCAGAAAATGCACAAATTAAACATAAAATAAAAACATGCTCTTGCCGTAAACCTTGCTTGAGAATAAATGCATTTTGTGCCCCAATCACTACCATTAAACTTAAGCCAAAAACCATGCCAGAAACAAAACCCGTCATAAACCAGCTCCTTTTATAGAAGCTATAGGTTGGAGCAATTCTGTTCTAACTGCCTTAGTTTCACACAGGTACAGCAATTTTTTCTTCTTGATAAATACTTCCAGCTAATTCTATTGCATCTTTAGGATTAAATTCTAATGCCTCGCCCAAAGTAACTTTTAATGTTTCTTGCAGATTTTTTATATTATTTTCTTGGCAATTTACACCAGATATTTCCTCAATCCAGCCCATATAACTATCACCATCTTTTTTAATAATTGCAGTGCATTGATTGCTTTGCATAACATTGCCCTTTGTTAAAAATTTTAATTTTACGCTTTATAGTTTGTTATTGTTGTAATTGTTCTTCCTCTAAGTTGTTTGTGCGGTTGGTAATGCGACTTCAGTCGCATCTATGCTTGTATTGAGGCGATTTTGGCCACTTCCACATTGAGGTGCCATTAGATTTGTTTGTGGAGGTAAAAAAAGCAGAGCAAGAGCAGAGTAGGGTGCAACCACAGGCAGGCTACGTACCCCAGTGAAATGTGGGAACCGCAGTATCTGGGCTCTCTTCCAATGGCAAAAGGACACGATTAGCGGTCAGGTGTAGTGATTTGTTAGGTGGTTGGATGATTTTTTGTAGAATGTGGCTTATGCAAAATAGCCATCATTAATAATGCAAATCCAAAAATACCAACAAGTAGTAAAGCAAAAGCATATCCACTCATTTCAAACCTCCTTACCATCTAATAAATAACCCGCAAAAAAGAAAAATAACACTAATGTTATTCCGCCAAATGCTAAATATGTGTGTTTTATGACTCTGTAGGCTTGCCTTTTGCTCTTTGCTCTGCTTCCCATTGAAAGGCTGCTGGACGAGTAGTGCGGTTTCCTACTTGTTTAATGTGAACTGTTTTACCTTTATATGTTCGCTGATGTTCAGATTCACGCCTTTGTAAATCATTAGTAATACCTGTATGTAAAATTGTATTACCATCCTTTAGATGGTATTTATAAGTATCTCTATTAGTTGGCACAATTAACCTCCTTCTATAATTTTAGAAACATCAAAACAATATTTAAAAATATTATCTTTTTGACTATTGTTTTTGAGTAAAAATTCTAATTTAATCATACACTGTTTTTAATGTTCGAATTAAGCGGCCGCGCTTGAATGGCTTGTTAGGCATTTGAGTGGCACACTGCTTCAATGTTATGCCCATCTAAGTCAATTACAAAAGCCCCGTAATAATTTGGGTGGTAAATTTCTCTTATGCCTGGTGCGCCATTATCTTTGGCGCCTGCTTCAATTGCGGCTTTATAAAAGTCATCTACTTGTTTGTGCGTGTCAGCAGAAAATGCAATATGCATTGGCTTTTGAATTTCAGTATGCTCACCAAACCAAAATTCAGGTTTCCCGTTTTTACCAAAGCCTGCCCAACCTTGTACCTCTGCAATTAATTCAATGCCAAGTGGTGCTAGTACTTTTGAATAAAATGACTTGCTAGCATTACAATTTGATATAGCGAAACCAATATGGTCAATAATCATTTTCTTTATCCTTTATATGCCTAACTATTAGTAAACATCCTAATATACCATAAAAATACAGATAAATATAATTACCTTATTTAATGCGGTAGCGAGCAGATTGTGCGTGGGCGTGTAACCCCTCACAGTCGGCGAGGGTGGAGGCGACTTCTCCGAGTGTATTTGCGGCTTGGTTGGAGAGCATAATTAGGCTGGATTTCTTTTGGAAATCATATACGCCGAGTGGCGAAGAAAAACGCGCAGTGCCTGAGGTGGGTAGCACATGATTTGGGCCAGCGCAATAATCGCCGATTGCTTCACAGGTGTTTTTGCCCATAAAAATAGCGCCAGCGTGTTTGATGTTGGGCAATATTGCTTGCGGGTCTGCTACTGATAATTCTAAGTGTTCAGGTGCGATTTGGTTGGCAATATCTACTGCTTCTTGCATATCTTTGCTTTGAATTAAAGCGCCACGCTGTTTTAATGCTTTTTTGATAATGGCTTTTCTGTCCATATCTGGCAGTAGCTTGGCCATACTATTTTTGACTTGTGCAATAAAATCCTCATCAGGGCAAAGTAAAATTGATTGCGCGTTTTCATCGTGTTCAGCTTGGGAAAATAAATCCATAGCAATCCAATCTGGGTTAGTTTTGCCATCGCAAATAATCAAAATTTCGCTCGGCCCGGCAATCATATCGATGCCAACTTGACCGAATACCATGCGTTTTGCAGCTGCCACATAAATATTACCCGGACCAACAATTTTATCAACTTTTGCTATGCTTTCAGTGCCATAAGCCAAAGCTGCAATCGCTTGTGCGCCGCCAACGGTAAACACTTTATCGACACCAGTAATATAAGCGGCTGCCAATACTAATGGATTGCTAACGCCATTTACAGTCGGGACTACCATAATCAATTCTTCAACGCCAGCTACTTTTGCAGGTATAGCGTTCATAATGACTGAGGAAGGGTAGGCTGCCTTGCCGCCGGGCACATACATACCAACGCGCTCAATCGGGGTAATTTTTTGCCCTAAGACTGTGCCATCATCCTCAGTGTAGCGCCAGCTTTCTTGTTTTTGTTGTTGATGATAACAACGCACACGCTCAGTGGCAATTTGCAATGCTGATTTTTGTTTTTGATTTAGGTACTCAAACGCATTTTTAAGGGCCGGCAAATCAATGGTTAAATCCAACATATTATGAGCGCTAACCCCATCAAATTTAATACTGTAGTCAATTAGGGCGTTATCGCCTTTAGTTTTGATATTGGCAATAATCTGCTCCACTGTTTTGACAATATCAGCATTGCAGGCACTTTCCCAAGCGAGCAGATTGGAGAGTTTTTCTTGAAAGTCAGATTGATTGGAATTAAGAACGGCAATCATAGATTTTTTTGAATGCCATTAACCCAAAATTTAATTTCCGCATTTTTAGTTTTAAAAGCAGCGGCATTTACCACTAATCGAGAGGAAATATCTGCAATGTGTTGCAGCGGCATTAAGCCATTGGCTTTAAGCGTATTGCCAGTATCAACCAAATCAACAATACAATGCGCCAAGCCAACCATAGGGGCAAGCTCCATAGCACCGTAGAGTTTGATAATTTCAATCTGTTGCCCTTTGCCCTCAAAATAACGCTTGGCTGAATTGGCATATTTAGTGGCAATTTTTAGCGTGTTTTGTTGTAATTTCTTTTTATTGCTGGCAGCAACCATCAATTTGCATTTGGCGATGTTCAAATCTAATAATTCAAACAAACCATTTGCGCCGTGTTCTAACAATACATCTTTACCCGCAATGCCAATATCAGCCGCACCATGTTGCACAAATACAGGCACATCAGCAGCGCGAATCACAATAACTTTGACCTTGGCAAGATTGGTATCAAGAATCAATTTTCTTGAATTTAGTTCCCCGTTGGCAATTTCTAAGCCTGCTGCTTTAAGCAAGGGCAGTGTTTGTTGGAGTATTCTGCCTTTAGAGAGTGCGATTGTTAGCATAATTTAATCTTGCATCCGTTCAATTTGCGCACCTAATAATTTTAATTTTTCTTCAATGGTTTCATAACCACGGTCAAGATGGTAGACACGCTCAATGGTAGTGGACCCTTTAGCAGCTAATCCTGCTAATACTAAAGATGCTGAGGCTCGCAGGTCAGTTGCCATAAGATGTGCGCCAGTTAAGGATTTTACTCCTTTGCAAAGCACTGTGTTGCCTTCTAAAGTTAGGTCTGCGCCCATACGCGCAAGCTCAGGTATGTGCATAAAACGATTTTCAAAAATATTTTCAGTAATAGAGCTATAGCCATCAGCAATGGTATTAAGCGCGGTAAATTGTGCCTGCATATCTGTTGGGAAATTTGGGTAAGTGCTGGTTTTAATATTCACCGCCTTAGGGCGCTTGCCTTGCATATCTAGCGTGATTGAATTGCTTTTAGTTGTAATTTCAGCACCCGTTTCCATTAATTTTTCCAGCACAGCTTGCATTGATTGATGACGAATGTTTTTAACAGTAATAGAGCCACCAGTAATCGCAGCAGCCACTAAATAAGTCGCCGCTTCAATACGGTCTGGGCAAACTGCATATCTGACACCATTGAGATTTTTTACCCCTTCAATGGTTAGTATTGAGGTGCTAATACCTGAAATTTTTGCACCCATTTTATTCAAGCAAAGACATAGGTCTGATACTTCCGGCTCTTGAGCAGCATTATGAATAGTGGTAGTGCCTTTGGCTAAAGTAGCTGCCATAATTAAGTTTTCAGTAGCGGTTACGGTTATTTGGTCAAAATGTATTTTTGTGCCAACCAAAGACTTGGCTTGTGCATAAATGTAGCCATTTTTAACTTTAATCTTAGCGCCTAATTGTGTTAATGCTTTTAGATGAAGATTAACAGGACGGGTGCCGATTGCACAACCACCGGGCAATGAAATTTTGGCTTTGCCGTATTTTGCTAACATCGGCCCTAATGCCAAGATTGAAGCACGCATGGTTTTAACCAAATCGTAGTCTGCATTTAGGTTAGTTAGATTTGAAGAATCAATAAATAATGAGCCATCAGATTCTAAAATAAATTCAGAACCCATACCCATCAATAATCTTAGTGCGGTGGATATATCGCTAAGATGCGGTGTATTGGTTAAGGTGATTGGCTCATCTGCCAAAATTGAGGCAAATAAAATAGGCAGAGATGAGTTTTTAGACCCAGCAGTTTTAACACTGCCGTGCAGTGTATTTTCGCCTTGAATGACTAATTTATACATAAATTATTTATTGAGTTTTTTGATTATTTTATCAAGCAAACTATCAATCCCTTCACGCCTAATACGCGAGTTAAATTGGGCAGCATAATTGGTGATTAAACTCACACCTGAAAACACAACATCATAAATGCGCCAGTGAGTTGATCTAATCATCTTTAAAGAAACAACAACAGGCTTAGGATTATCATTAAAAATAATCATTAATTTAACAATAGCTTTGTTGTCCTTGCGTTTTATGGCAGGATCAACTGAGATATTAATGCTGTCTAATCTATCGTAAGAAACCAAAACACCTGCATAATCTTTAATCAATGATTGCACGATGTGTTGTTGAAAAATAAGTTTTTGTTGATTATTAAACTTGTGCCAGTGTTTTTTAAGTGATAATTCTGTTGCAACATCTATGGCAATGTTGGGCAGTATTTTTATTTTGACAAGTGTTTTAACATTTTCAAGCGATGCTTTATTTTGTTTTTTAAGCTCTTTTAACGATGACAATGCACCAATCATAATATTGAGTGCGGCAGTATCCGGCGGGTCAATAATATCAGCAGCTGAATCGATTATTGTGCCTAACGGCATAGCCGCTGTATTAGCTGTATTAACTGTATTAGCTGTTGCAAAAGTAAGGCTTGCATAGAATATAGTTAATATAATTGAAAATATTTTCATTGTATTTTCTTTTGAGTGATAATAAAATACCCTATTTTACCTTTTTGTATAAATGTCGGTTAAACATAAACTGAAAAATTTAAGTCATTATCCAGGCGTTTATCAAATGTTAGATAAACACGCACAAGTGATTTATGTAGGCAAGGCAAAAGACCTTAAAAAGCGTGTATCAAGTTATTTTAGCAAAACCCATACTATCGATAAAACCAGAGCGTTGATTGCCAATATTAAAGATTTTGAGGTGATTGTTACAGATACTGAAACTCAGGCTTTATTATTAGAAAATCAACTTATTAAACAACACAAACCGCGTTATAATATTTTGCTCAAAGATGCAAAGAGCTATCCGTATATCTATATTAGCAATGACAAACACCCTAAAGTGGGCTTTTATCGTGGTCATAAAAATGAAAATTATCAATTTTTTGGCCCCTATCCCTCTGCCTATGTGGTGCGAGACTCATTGACTTTGTTAAAAAAAATATTTAAAGTGCGACAATGCAGCAATACAGTTTATCGCGCCCGTTCGCGCCCGTGTTTAGAATATCAAATCGGGCTGTGTAGTGCGCCCTGTGTTGGCAAAATTAAGGATGAAGACTACGCCTATGATGTGGCAATGATGTCGCTATTTTTGCAAGGCAAAGGTGCAGAAACCCTAAACAAAGTTGCAGAAAAAATGCGCCAAGCATCACAGCACTTAGACTTTGAATTAGCAGCGCATTATCGAGACCAACTGATTGGATTGCGCAGCATTCAAGAGCAGCACAGCTCACAATCAATCAGTGATATGGATGTTATTAGTATTGCTACCCAAGACGGGGTGCATGCTATTGAAGTGTTATTTATTCGCTCAGGCAAACAAATTGGGCAGCAGTGCATTTTTCCAAAACACAGCAAAGGCAAGAGCAATAGTGTGGTTTTATCAGCATTTTTGCCTTTGTATTATTTAGGCAAAAACACACCAAAACAGTTATTATTGAGTGAAAAATTAGCAGATAAAAAACTGATTGCCGCAGCATTATCAAGCAGAATTATTGACACACCACAAAAAGACAAACGGCATTTTTTAACCATCGCCTCGCTCACTGTTAAAGAAAATCTCAAACAACAATTAATCTCAAAATTTAGCAAACACGCACAACTGCAACAATTACAAAAAACACTTAATTTGCAATCATTGCCAAATACTATGGAATGCTTTGATATTAGCCATACTATGGGCGAGGCAACTACAGCCTCTTGTGTGGTGTTTGAAAAAGGGCGGCCTAAGCTTAGTAAATATCGTCAATTCAATATTAAAAATATCACTCCAGGTGATGATTATGCAGCAATCAATCAAGCAGTATTTCGGCGTTATAGTCGTTTGTTAAAAAGCAATGCAGCCTTGCCTGATATAGTGTTTATTGACGGCGGTTTAGGGCAACTTAACCAAGCAATTATGGTGATGAATTCAATCGGCATTGATTGCATTCAATTAGTAGGCGTTGCCAAGGGTGAAGGTAGAAAAGCTGGGCTTGAAACTTTAATTATTGTTAAACACGGGAAAACTCAAAAAATCAATCTTGCGCCACATGACCAAGCACTAATGTTAGTCAATCATATTCGCGATGAAGCACACCGCTTTGCAATCAAACATCACCGCCAAAAACGCGCCAAAAAACGCCAAACCTCATCACTTGAAAATATTAAAGGCGTAGGCAAATTACGCAGAAGTGCATTACTCAATCATTTTGGCGGCCTGCAAGAGATTCAAAAAGCCAGTTTCGATGAATTGCAAAAAGTCAGCGGCATTAATTTAGCATTAGCAACTAAAATAGCGGCAAGTTTTAGAAAAGTTTAAAATTAAAAATCTTTTCTTGCTCTGCTTTTTTTTGCCCCCACAAACAAATCTAATGGCATCCCAATCCTCAATGCGATAATGTGCAAAAATCGCCGTCCAGGCGATAGGGCGAAGCCCGATTTTGATGGAGTCTTAGGGGTGGGGGCTTGGGGGAGGGCGTCGGGATCTCGAGTTGAGGTAAAATCTACCACGCCCTCCGCGCGCGTAGCCTGCCCTTGGGGTGCAAACAGATGATATGACACAAAAAATACACAAACAATTCTAATAGCGTTGCTCTTGCTCTGTTTAGATGCGACTGAAGTCGCATTACCAAAAGAAAATACCATCTGGAAAGGCGATTTCAATTGCCTCATCACCAGAGAAAGGAGACTTTAGTCATATAAATGCAAGTATAGATGCGACTGAAGTCGCATTACCAAAAGAAAATACTGATTTCAATCGCATCTATGCTTGTATGCTTGTATTGAGGCGATTTTTGCCACTTATACATTGAGGATTGGGGCGTAATTAAATTTGTTGGTGTTGGTAGAAAAAGCAGAGCAAGAGCGGCTTTGGTAATGCGACTTCAGTCGCATCTATGGCACCCCAATCCTAAAAGCGACAGTGGCAAAAATCAGCTTGCTCTGCTTTTTAACTAACCACAGATACATTAGGTATCTGGAAAGACGATTTCAATTGCCTCGTCAGCAGAAAAGGAGACTTTAGTCATATAAATGCAAGCATAGATGCGACTGAAGTCGCATTACCAACTGCACAAACAAACCTAATAGCACTGCTCTTTTGCTCTGTTCTGTTATCTGCTCTCTGTTTTCTGCCTCTCTGCCTTCTGCTCTCTGTTTTCTGCCGCTCTTGCTCTGTTCTGTTCTCTGCCTCTCTGCCCTCTGTTTTCTGCCTTCTGCCCTCTGCTCCTAATACCGAATAATTATTCTGAATATAAATCTAAATAAGCCTTCAACTCTGGGGTTGTTTTTCTGTCATCAAGTGCATTATTAGCAATGGTAGTATGTAAATTGTTAGCATTAGAGTTTAGTAAATATTTAAAGATAATTAATCCATCATTAGAGGCAGTAAGAGACCCATTGCCATCAATATCTAATAGGCTTTTTGCATTATCTAAATACTTTTTCAACTTTATGGTTGTTTTTCTGCCTTCAACTGCATCATTAGCAATGGTAGTATGTAAATTGTTAGCGTTAGAGTTTAGTAAATATTTAAAGATAATCAATCCATCATTAGAGGCAGTAAAAGAGCCATTGCCATCAACATCTAAGGAAAAGGCTGGGTCATTTGTTACCGTAATAGTAAGACTTTGGGTAAAAATAGTATTATCTCCATTAAGTGTTGAAATGCTAACAGATATGGTGCCTGTTTGAAGGGTATTAGGGTTATTGGCTGTTAATCTATCGCCAGAAATTGAGAAAGTCGCGGTATTATCTACTAAAGCATAAGCACGACCAGTATCAGTGGCATTAGTTGATAAAAATCCAACAGTTGCCCCGTCTGCGGCTTGGTTAGTTATGGTATTTTTTGAAATGGTTATCTCAGTTACAGTGCCGCTTGGGCCCTCAGCAACAGTTATTATAAAATCTTCGGAAACAACAATGTTATTAGCATCAGTTGAGCTAATGGTAATAGTATATGAGCTTAGTGTTGCTTGATCAAAAACGGCAGTGGTTATTAGTTTATCGCCGTCAATTGAGAAATAATTATAACCTGGGATTGGAAGAGTAGCATCATCATAAGTTGTTTTTATATAATCAACAAGGTTACCACCGCCATCAGTTGAACTAGCTCCTATAAATCGCCCTCCATCATATTTATCATCCCAACCAGTCAATCGGACTGTTGCATCATCAACTTCAATAGCAGCAAAGCTAGTTGATTCAGTATCACCATTAATAATAGTAACTACAAAATTAGCAATACTAGCAGAAGCAGTACCATAAGTATAATAAGTATTAACAAAAGTAGTAGTAGCTCCACCAAGTTCCACAACTTTAAATTCATTCAAGGCAGGGTTACCATTATCTACTTCTTCCACAGTAAATGTGAAATTCTTCCTAATATCAATATTATAACTATAAGGTCCCGTGCCACCATCTGTAGCAAGTATTCCAACAGTTGTTCCGATAGCATTATTCTCAGCCACACTCCTTGATGAAAGCATTAAACCATCATTTCCATCTATTATAATAATAGTAAAATCTTTTGAATAAGTAGCATGAAATGGCGTGCCGTCATTTGTGTTAATAGTAACAGTATATGTAGATTGTGTTTCAAAATCAAACGCAACATTAGCTGTTAAAACACCATTATTATCAATTGAGAAAAAATTATTATCTGTTGCGCCAGTTAAAGTATAAGTATGATTTCCGCCATTGTCATCAACTGTTGAAAAAGTTGCTATAATATCTCCAATACTATTATTTTCTTGTATGCTTAGAGTTGTTGTATTAGAAATTATATCTGTTGGAGTATCGGCTACATCATTTATATCAATATAAAAGTTTTTTGAATAACTACCACCACTATCGGTTGCTTTAATAACAATAGTATAAGAAGCTCTTTCTTCATAATTAAAAGCAACATTAGATTCTAAAACGCCAGTAGTAGCATCAATTGAGAAAAGATTAGAAATTGTAGATGTAATAACAGCATTGCTAATACTCTTAAATGCGATAGTACTAAGGGCAACAGTACTACCTGCAACATTGCCAAATGCATTAAAACCAATTAATGTTGCGCCACTTAAACTAATAGGAACAACTAATATTACTTCTCCCTCAGTAGCAGCATTAGTAGCACCAATCGAAGCAGAAACTCCAGTAGAAGCAGTCAAATCATTTATAGCCGTTACTAAAGTAGCAGCAGGATTATTGTTATCATCATCATCATTAAAATTTATAGCAGCTATAGTAAGTATTCCTGCATTATTAGGTCTTTGTATTCTAAAAGAATTAGCACCATTAGCACCATAACCAACAGCCCCTTCTTGTGATACTACATCAAATGCAAAAATAAAAGTATTTTCCACAGTATAAGAATGAGTTCCAGTGCCATTACCAGAAGCAGTTCCAACGATTGTTACAGCGGCAGAGTTTTCATCTATGCTATTTGCTGTAAGAGTTATAGTTGAAGGAGTAGCATTAACTAAGGCTGCTAAGCTGAATAATAGGCTTGTTAGGATTATTTTTTTCATAGTTTTGTATTTTGTAGTTAAAAATGCGGTAAGTATATCATTGTTTGCAGGCGTTATTATATTATTATTTGCTCTGTTCTGCTCTCTGTTCATTAGCTTTGTTTGTGCTGTTGGTAATGCGACTTCAGTCGCATCTAAGAGGCAGAGAGGCAGAGAACAGAACAGAGCAAGAGCGGTGCTATTAAGTTTGTTTGTGCAGTTGGTAATGCGACTTCAGTCGCATCTATGCTTGTATTGAGACGATTTTTGCCATTGTCGCATTGAGGATTGTGGCGTAATTAGATTTGTTTGTGTTGGTAGAAAAAGCAGAGCAAGTCAAGAGCAATGCCATTAGAACCGTTTGTGTATCTTTTACATTATATCGTCTGTTTAGGGGAGGGCGTGGTAGAGTGTGCCTCAACTCGAGATCCCGACGCCCTCCCCTAAGACCCCACCCTATATAGTTTATCAAAATCGGGCTTCGCCCTATCGCCTGGACGGCGATTTTTGCCACTTATACATTGAGGATTGGGGCGTAATTAGATTTGTTGGCGTTGGCAGAAAAAGCAGAGCAAAAATAATTACTCTGTTCTGCCCTCTGTCTTTTGTTTTCTGCTATCTGTTTTCTGCCTCTCTGCTCCTAATACCGAATAATTATTCATGTTTTAATTTTAGATTTTTTTTGTCTAAAAGAACATAAAAAAATAGTGCTGTACTTATCACAGCCAGTACAGACAAAATTATTGTAAATGTATTCATTGAACCTCCCTGCTTTCAAGCATATAGCCGGTGATAAAAAATATAAATGAAACCCAACCAGCAGAAAAATAAGTAAATAAAGAATATGAATTGTCATCTACTAACGGAGCGATAACCATTATAATCAAAAACTGCTTTTGACATATCTTGACAAAATTTACTCAAATATAATTTTTGATTCTCTGTTTTTATCAGTTTTATACTTAATTTTAGCAGGTAAATTATCTAAAAATTATCAAATTCATTTAATTTAACCCCTTTGATAAAAACTGCGGTTCCCTAAAAAACTGGAAATAATTATGTGTTGGTAGAAAAAGCAGAGCAAAAATAATTACTCTGTTCTGCCCTCTGTTTTCTGCCTCTCTGCTCCTAATACCGAATAATTATTCTGAATATAAATCTAAATAAGCCTTCAACTCTAGGGTTGAATTTCTGGTATCAAGTGCATTATTAGCAATGGTAGTGTGTAAATTGTTAGCATTAGAGTTTAGTAAATATTTAAAGATAACTAATCCATCATTAGAGGCAGTAATAGTTTCATTGCCATCAACATCTAAAATAGATTCTGCACCATCTAAATAAGCCTTCAACTCTGCGGTTGAATTTCTGGTCTCAAGTGCATTATTAGCAATGGTAGTGTGTAAATTGTTAGCGTTAGAGTTTAGTAAATATTTAAAGATAATCAATCCATCATTAGAGGCAGTAAAAGAGCCATTGCCATCAACATCTAAGGAAAAGGCTGGGTCATTTGTTACTGTAATAGTAAGACTTTGGGTAAAAATA
Organism: Gammaproteobacteria bacterium; assembly: GCA_965217125.1. Classification (GTDB taxonomy): domain Bacteria; phylum Pseudomonadota; class Gammaproteobacteria; order PS1; family Pseudothioglobaceae; genus JAAOIF01. Next base: position 815,204 of record OZ244244.1, read on the forward strand.
GTATTATCTCCATTAAGTGTTGAAATGCTAACAGATATGGTGCCTGTTTGAAGGGTATTAGGGTTATTGGCTGTTAATTTATCGCCAGAAATTGAGAAAGTCGCGGTATTATCTACTAAAGCATAAGCACGGCCAGTATCAGTGGCATTAGTTGATAAAAGTCCAACAGTTGCTCCGTCTGCGGCTTGGTTAGTTATTGTATCTTTTGAAATGGTTATGCCAGTTACAGTGCCGCTTGGGCCATTAGTAACAGTTATTGTAAAATCTCTGGAAATAGTAGCGGGGGGTGAGGCTGAATCAGTTGAGCTAATGATAATATTGTATGAGCCTTGTGTTGCTTTATCAAGAACGGCAGTGGTTATTAGTTTATCGCCGTCAATTGAGAAAGGAGCAGGATTTGGAAGAATCAAATCAGGGTCTATTGCTATATAATTAACAGGAGTAGTGCCATCGCTCGCAAATGGACTAGGTCCATTAAATTCATATCCATCATATTGATTATCCCAATCAGTTAATCGGACTGTTGTATCATCAACTCTAAAAGCACTAAAGGTAGTAAAACTAGTAAAACTATTTATATTATCTACTAATATACCAGCAAGGTTATCATTACCCCCATCATAATTTTGAATACTACTTATACCTGTGCCTTTATCACTTGAGCCAACTGGCCTAACTCTAAATGTATTATTAACAGGGTTATTATTATTTATTCCTTGCACCGTAAATGTGAAATTCTTCCTAGTAGCAACACTATAAGTATAAGATCCCGTGCCACCAGTTGTAGCAAGCATTCCAACAATTGTTGCAGTAGCATTATGCTCAGCCACAACCTCTGATGAAAGCATTAAGCCATCAGTTGGGTCATTTATTATATCAATAGTAAAGGTTTTTGCATAACTACCATTATCATCAGTTGCTCTAATAACAATAGTATATATAGATTTTACTTCAAAATCAAAAACAATCTCAGATTTTAAAACACCAGTAGTAGCATCAATTGAGAAAAAATCAGCAGTTGGAGTTGGAATAATTTTATCATCACCAGTAGAAGTTATTGTGATAGAAATTTTAGTACCACCGCTTGTATCAAAACCAATTAATTCTGCACCATCTAAATTAGCCGGCCAGCTCGTTAATCGGACTGTTCCACCATCATTAGTAGCATTAACAGCTTCGGCAGAAACTACAGAGTTATTGGCAGTATTATAAGTATTTATAGCATCTGCTAATTTAGTAGCAGGGTTATCTGCACTTGTTGTAGAATTAAAATTTATAATAGCTATAGTATGAGTTGCGTCATTAATATCTTTGACTATAAAATTATTAGTATTACCCGCTCCAAAAAAAATCTTTCCTACATTAAATGAAAAAGTATTAGAATCTTGCACAGTATAAGCATGATTTCCAGTGCCATCAACACCAGAAGCAGTTCCAATGATTGTGCCAATAGCGATATTTTCATCTATGTTATGACTTCCTGAAAGAGTTATGCCTGTAGGAGTAGCATTAACCAAGGTTGCTAAGCTGAATAATAGGCTTGTTAGGATTATTTTTTTCATAGTTTTATATTTTGTAGTTAAAAAATGCGGTAAGTATATCATATTAAATTTAGTTTTTTTTGGAAATTATTAGTGTTTTTAGGTGTTGGGTTTTTTTAATTATTTGCTTTGTTGGGTTTGCTAATATGGCTAAATTTGCCGCCTCCCATACGGGTAAATCGCGTTTATGGTCGCCGATATAATCAAACCCTTTAATGCCAAAACGCTCAACTAATTTTCTGGCTTTATGGTGTGAGGAAAGGTTGAAATGCTGATTGCTTGCCATAACATCGTCAAAAAGTTTGGTATGTTTGGCAACTGCAAAAGCATAATCTTTATGGCTGGCAGTGGCGAGGATAATTTGGCTATTTGTGCGTTTGCGTTGAAGGATATAGTCGATTGTGCTTTGAATATAGGGCAGGGTGCTAACATCAATGGTTAAACGCCTTGCTATTTGGTCTTTTAAATAACCTTTGCCTTTGGCAAACCAAATTGGATAACTAAAGATTAGCCATGGTTGCTTTTTTAACAAGCCAACAGAGGATTGATAGAGCAAATCAGTGTCAATTAGGGTGTGGTCTAAATCGACAATTAAGGGGGTTTTGTTATTCAAGTTCGCTCCATTTTTCATAATACCTTTCTAAATCGGCTTCTAATCTGGCTAGTTTAACCAACCCTTGGTGCGATTCTGGTTGTTGGAAAAATTCAGGGTCTGAGAGTTGTAATTGGATTGTGGCAATTTCAGCCTCGGTCTGCTGGATTTTATTTGGCAGTTGTTTAAGTGCTTGTTGTTGTTTATAGCTGAGTTTTTTATGGGTATTTTTTGTTTTTAGCTTGGAAATATGCTTGGTAATTGGCTTGGAAATATGCTTAGATTTTTGCTTTTGGCTTGGCTGGCCTTGCTTTTGCAGTAGATAATCGTCATAACCGCCGGCATATTGATTGATAATAGCGTTGCCATCCATCACAATGGTAGAGCTGACCAGATTGTTTAAAAAAGTTCTGTCATGCGATATGAGTATTAGCGTGCCGCTATAATCAAGTAGCATTTCCTCTAATAATTCCAAAGTTTCGACATCAAGGTCATTAGTTGGCTCGTCAAGCACCAATAAATTAGCAGGTTGGGAGAGAATTTTAGCCAGCATAAGGCGATTTTTCTCACCGCCAGAAAACATTCTAATTGGCGCCATTGCTTGTTTTCCAGTAAATAAAAATTGGCGCATATAGCCAATAATATGTTTGCTTTTGCCGCCAATATCAATACGCTCACGGCCTTCTGAGACAAAATCCATTGCTTTCATATTCGGATTTAAGTTTTGGCGTAGCTGCTCAAAATATGCTAATTTGATGGTTTTGGAACGGCGAATATTGCCGCTGTCTGGGGTTAATTCACCTAATAGAAGTTTGATGAGGGTGGATTTTCCTGTGCCATTGCCGCCAATAATGCCGATTTTTTCGCCTTTAAGCACTAACATTGAAAAATCTTTAACTAAACTTAGTGCAGCAATTTGATAACTGATTTTTTTAACTTCAAACACTAATTTAGAGGCCTGTTTTTCGTCATTTACTGTATGAATTTTAATATTGCCTTGTTTTTTACGGCGATTGATAAAAGATGTGCGCATCTGCTCTAATGCCCTAACTCTGCCTTCGTTTCGTGTGCGCCTAGCTTTGATGCCTTGGCGAATCCACTGCTCTTCTTGTGCTAATTTTTTGTCAAAACGCGCATTGGCTAATTGTTCGGCATGCAGTTGTGCGTCTTTGCGTTTAATATAGTCAATATAGCCACAATCAAACATTGAGAGTTTGCCGCGGTCGAGGTCAAATACTTTATTAACAATATTTTTAACAAATGAGCGGTCATGGCTTATCAGCACCAAAGTCCCGCGGAAATCTTTAAGCATTTTTTCAAGGTCAAGAATTGCAGTGATGTCCATGTGGTTAGTAGGCTCGTCAAGCAATAATAGATCAGGCTCTTGAATTAGCGCTCGGGCAAGCATAACGCGCCGCCGCCAGCCGCCAGAAAGAGTTGAAAGTTTTGCCTCAGCTTGGAGGGTAAAGCGGTTGAGAATCGCCTCGATTTTATGTAAATACTGCCAGCCATCAAGTTGCTCAATTTGCGCTTGTGATTCAGCTGCTTTGTCTGTTTGATTATGCTTGATGAAATGCTGATAATTGCTTAGAATTTTGCCAATATCGCCTAAGCCTTGTGCAACAATAGTAAATACATTATCTGCATCAGCTGCATGGCTGTATATTGTTTGTTCGAGATAACTGATAGTGATACCATTTTTCACCTTGAGTTTGCCATCATCGGGGTTAATTGTGCCGGCTAAAATCCGCATAAAAGTTGATTTGCCTTCGCCGTTACGCCCGATTAGTGCAATTTTGTCGCCTTTATGAATAGTGGAACTAACGCCGCTTAGAATCGGTTTGTCAGAAAAGCTAAGAGAAATATTGTCAAGTGTAATTAGTGGCATGGTAGGCTGTAAAAAAAACTATATAGCTATTTTACAGTCTGATAGGTTAAAATTATTTATTTGTAGTGGAATTTTACTGTGGGTTATTTTACTTGTGCTGGTATTCGATTTTTGTTAGTTTTTAGCATTATCAGCATTTCTTATGCCGAAAGTATTGAGGTTAAAAAATTTGTCAATGCTCAACAAGAGCAGCGTTATCGCAATTTGATTAGTGAAATTCGCTGTCCAGTGTGCCAAGGACAAAGCATTGACGGCTCTAATTCTGGGCTGGCAAAAGATTTGCGCGAGCAGGTGCGTAGTATGATTATTAAAACTAATACTGATGATGAAATTCGCCAATTTATGAGCGCTCGTTATGGTGATTTTGTGGTGTTTAAACCGCCGCTTAATAGAAATACTTATTTGTTATGGTATGCGCCTTTTGTGTTTTTAGCGCTGGGCTTGCTGTTTTTCTTTAGCTCATTATTAAGAAGGGAAAATACTGTAGAAACTCAAACAATAGACGCCAGTAAAGCTAAGGAGCTGTTAAAGTGATAATGGCATTTTGCAAATCAAACTAAAGGAATTTAATGAATAACCAAGACGACAATAAATTAATCAACGAACGCAAGGCAAAATTAGCCACTTTAAGACAGGCGGGCAACCCCTTTATTAATGATTTCAAACCAAAAAACTTGGCACAAATCATAATTGATGAATTTGCTGGGCTTACTAAAGAGCAATTAGCAGAAAAAAATACCGAAGTATCGATAGCAGGGCGCATCATGCTAAAACGGGTGATGGGCAAGGCGAGTTTTGCCCATATTCAGGACAAAACTGGGCAGATTCAGTTATTTATTAGCCGCGATGAATTAGCTGAGGGCTTTTATAATCAGCAGTTTAAAAAATTTGATATTGGTGATATTATAGGTGCGATAGGGGTTTTGTTTAAAACCAATGTGGGCGAGCTGTCCGTTCGTGTGCATACAATTAAATTACTCAGCAAATCTTTGCGCCCTTTGCCGGAGAAATTTCACGGTTTATCCGACCAAGAAACACGCTATCGCCAGCGTTATGTGGATTTGATTATGAATGAGGATTCGCGTAGAACCTTTAGGCGGCGCAGTGAGATTGTGGCGTATATTCGCAATTTTTTTAATCAGCAGCATTTTATCGAGGTTGAAACGCCGATGTTGCAAACCCTGCCCGGCGGCGCAACTGCCAAGCCGTTTGCCACCCACCACAACGCATTAGATCTGCCGATGTATTTGCGTATTGCCCCAGAACTTTACCTAAAACGCCTGATTGTGGGCGGGATGGATAGGGTGTTTGAAATCAATCGTAATTTTCGTAATGAGGGCTTATCCACGCGCCATAATCCAGAATTTACCATGATTGAGTTTTATCAAGCTTATGCCACTTATCACGATTTAATGATTTTAACAGAGCAACTGTTGCGCGGCATTGCTGTGGATGTGTGCGACAGTGCTAACATTCATTATCAGGGCGATGATTTTGATTTTTCTCAGCCATTTGCGCGTTTAAGTGTGTTGGATTCGATTTTGCAATACAATCCAAGTTTAGGCACGGATGATTTAGCTGATAAAAAGGCCAAAAAAACCGCTGAGAATTTAGGTATTAAAGTGCAAGATAATTGGGGCTTAGGCAAAATCCAAATCGAGATTTTTGAAGCCACAGTTGAGGAAAAATTGATTCAACCTACTTTTATCACTGAATACCCCGCCGAAGTTTCACCACTTGCTCGGCGTAATGATGACAACCCATTTATTACCGACCGCTTCGAGTTATTCATCGGCGGCTGCGAAATTGCCAATGGTTTTTCCGAGATAAACGATGCACAAGACCAAAAACAACGATTTTTAGCCCAAGTCGCCGAAAAACAAGCAGGCGATGACGAAGCAATGTTTTATGATGCCGACTACATCCGCGCCTTAGAATACGGTATGCCTCCCACCGCCGGTGAGGGCATCGGCATTGATAGATTAGTAATGCTATTCACCGATTCCCCATCAATCCGCGATGTACTACTTTTCCCGCATACACGCCCTGAAGTTAAGTTATGATATGAAAAACACACCAACATTAACAATTATTGCAGGGGTGAATGGTTCGGGCAAAACCACTTTTGCACTGGATTATTTTAGCAACAGCAAGGCGATTTTTATCAATGCTGATTTGATTGCGACCGGGCTTTCGTCCAACAACCCTGATAATTCGCAGTTTGAGGCTGGAAAATTGATGCTGCTTAAAATACAAGAATGTATTTATCAAGGCCGTAGTTTTGCGGTTGAAACTACGCTTTCTGGTAAAAATTATCTGCAAATAATTAAGCAATTAAAGCAAGATAATTGGCATATAGAAATGCTTTATTTATATTTGCCAAGTGTCGATTTATCACTGCAACGCGTAGCAGAAAGGCTTCAAAATGGCGGACATAACATTAAGGCAATTTATATTAAACGGCGTTATGGCAGGAGTGTCAATAATTTAATCAATGATTATATTAAAATTGTTGATAGGCTTGTTTGTTTTGATAATTCTGATCGCAGGGGTGTTATTTTTATAAAAAATCAAGATGCAATTATCACTTATAATCAGGCACTATATAATAATATTTTGGAGTATAAAAATGCTGGATGAAAAAAAAATATTAGCCTCATTTGACAAAAGCGTTAGCAAAGCCTTGGCGATTAAAAAAGCCTTGGGACAATATGCGGTGGTGTGGGATGAGAAAACCCAAAGTGTCAAACGCATTGAGGCAAAAGATTTGCCAGAATATGCGTATAAAGAGGATATTAAATGAAGCAAGATTCCTACCAAGCGATGTTGGCAAAGGTGCAAGCTTTTCATAATAAGCACGATTTTAAAAGCCATGGCGGCGAGGATTTGGCTTATCGGGTGGCGTTGATGGCAGAAGAGTTAGGCGAAATTTCCGCCTGCGTGACTAAGGGCAGATCTAAGCAGGATTTAGCAGAAGAATCAGCAGATTTATTGATTTTGCTGATTGGCACTGCTATCAGCGGTGGTTATGATTTGAATCAGGCTTTTTGGCAAAAAATGGACAAAATTATGCAACGAGAAGCCAAGATAGTGAATGGCAAAATCCGCGTATCAGAATTTCGTGGCGTTGATAAAAAATAGCCAATAATTGACAATAAAATATTTTTAGTTGATAATGATTTTATTTTTGTTGTCAATTAAATTATGCATCAACAAACTTTAGCAATTCGTGAACAAATCATTCAAGCCGTTCGTGCTGGCGTGGTTGGTTTAAACAACTAAAAGCAGTGTTTGATAAACTTTCCAAAGCCCCAGAATTTGAGTTTGACACTACTATTGTGCCACTATGTTTGGTTAATAAAAAGCAAAAATTAGTGTCAAGATCGCAGGCTAAAAAAGTAACTAATCGTTTGGAAGAATTTAAGTTTGTAACTTTTGATTTTAAAGGTATTGAAACCATTGGACAGGGTTTTGCAGATGAATTGTTTAGAGTTTATCCGAATAAAAATCCACAAATAAGTTTTGATTATATTAACGCGGAAATAGAAGTTGAAAAAATGATTAAAAGAGTAAAAAGATGACACCAATTCTCACAATTGACGGACCTAGCGGCGTAGGCAAAGGCACGGTTGCACGGATGATAGCGCAACGATACGGCTGGCATTTGCTGGATTCAGGTGCGATTTATCGGGCATTTGCTTTGGCGGTGGAAGCCAAAGGTTTGAGCGCAAAATCAGATGAGCAAAGTTTGGTGGCTATTGCGCAAACATTGGATTTAGAATTTAGGGCTGAATTGGGGCAAGAATTACTGAATGTTTACCTAAATGGCAAAGATATTTCAACAATATTGCGCACCGAAGGGGTGGGTGAAAAAGCCTCTAAAATTTCCTCAATTGGCGTGGTGCGTGCTGCCTTGTTAAAGCGCCAACAAGCATTTGCCCAAGCGCCGGGCTTAGTGGCTGATGGGCGTGATATGGGCACGGTGGTTTTTACTAATGCGCCGTTTAAGGTGTTTTTAACCGCCAGCGCACACCAGCGAGCAAATAGGCGTTTAAAACAATTGCACGCTCAAGGTTCTGAGGGTATAATGTCGCAAATCTTAGCAGAGGTGAAGCTTAGAGATGAGCGTGATTGTTCGCGTAAACATTCTCCACTGAAGCCCGCAAAAGATGCACTTATCATTGATACCACTGAGTTATCGGTTGATGAGGTTATCGCTCAGGTGGTAACATTGGTTGAGGTTTAAACGGTTAATCTCTATAAATAAACTAACCCGATATGAATTAAGCATTTACCGTTATAAGCTTAAGAATTACCGGTCAATATCAAAAAAATAAATATGTCAGAATCATTCGCAGAGTTGTTTGAAAACAGTATTGAACAACAAAATGTTAAAGTAGGTGCTTTATTAATGGGCACTGTAGTCAGTATGAATCGCGAAAAAGTAGTGATTAATGTCGGGCTTAAATCAGAGGGTTTTATCCCCTTAGAGCAATTTAAAGATGCAAATGGCGAGTTAGAAATCAGCGAAGGCGATGTGGTAGAAATCGCGCTAGAGTCAATTGATGATGGATTAGGTCATACCTTATTGTCTCGTGAAAAAGCTAAGCGTATTAAATTATGGCAATCATTAGAAGCGTCAATGAATGCCAAAGAAGTGGTTGCTGGTGTGGTTACTGGTGCTGTTAAAGGCGGTTTGACCGTTGATATTGGTATGGTTAAGGCATTTTTGCCGGGCTCATTGGTTGATGTGCGTCCTGTTAAAGATTTTTCCTATTTAACTGGCCAAGAAATTGAAGCCATCGTTATTAAAATGGACGAGGTGAGAAATAATATTGTTATTTCTAGGAAAGCGGTTTTAGAAGATGCTAATTCTGCAGATAGAGAAGCGCTAATCGAAACTCTTGAACAAGGCAAAGAGGTTGAAGGTGTGGTTAAAAACTTGGCAGATTACGGTGCGTTTGTTGATTTAGGTGGGGTTGATGGCTTGTTGCACATTACCGATATTTCTTGGCAGCGTGTTAATCATCCATCTGAAAAACTTACGATTGGTGATAGTATTACCGTCAAGATATTGAGTTATGATAAAGAGAAAATGCGTGTATCGTTAGGTCTTAAACAACTTGCTGCTAGCCCTTGGGACAGTATTTCTGATATTTTGCCTATTGGTAAGAAAGTATCAGGCATGGTGTCTAATTTGACTGAGTATGGTGCATTTGTGCGTATTGAAGATGGCATTGAGGGTTTGGTTCATGTCTCTGAAATGGACTGGACTAATGCTAATGTTCGCCCCTCTAAGATTGTTAAGTTAGGTCAAGAGGTTGATGTGGTAGTGCTTGATGTGCAAGAAGCCAAGCACCGTATTTCATTTTCAATGAAACAAGCACAAGAAAACCCTTGGGAGGCTTTTGAAGCCGCGCATAGTAAGGGTGATAAGATTAGCGTTAGCATTAAATCAATTACCGACTTTGGTTTATTTGTCTCTCTTCCGAGAGGCATTGATGGGCTGATTCACTTGGCTGATGTTTCATGGGAAAAACAATCCTCAGAACAGTTGGTTGCTAATTATTCTAAAGGTCAAGAGCTTGAAGCTGTGGTTTTGAATATAGATTCTGAAAAAGAGCGTATTTCTTTAGGCATTAAGCAATTATCCGAAGATAGTTTTAGCTTATACACTACCGCTAATAAAAAAGGCGATATCGTTAAAGGCATAATCGCCGAGGTAGAACTAAAAGGTGCTGTTATTACTTTGGCTGATGATGTTAGCGCTTATTTGAAAGTCAGTGAAATTTCTGAAGAGCGCGTGGAAGATGCAAATATGATGTTAAAAGCAGGTGAAGAAGTTGAGGTAATTATTAGTAAAATTGATAGAAAATCTCGTAGTATTGCTGTTAGCATTAAAGCCAAAAATTCTGCCGAAGAAAAAGCAGCAATGGCAGACTATAAACAATCTTCTGAGGAAGTAGCAGGCTCAACTTTGGGCGATTTATTAAAACAAGCTAAGGAGTAATGTCTATCAGCGGCGTATTTTTATATAGCTGCTTTTAATGACTTTAATATGAAAAAAACTGACTTAATTATTCAATTATCTGACGATTACGGACTTTCTAAAGAGGATTCTAAAATCTGCATTGAGCTGATTTTAGAAATGCTAACAAGCAGTATTGCTTCAGGTGAAGGCGTGGAATTCAGAGATTTTGGTGCCTTCCATAAAAGGTATCGCAAGCCACGCATAGGCGTAAATCCTAAAACCAGCGAAAGAACAAAAGTTGGCGAGAAATTTGTCCCATTTTTTAAGTCAGGAAAGAAACTTAAAGAATTGCTTAATAAACCTCAAAAAAATAAAAATCAAGACTAAAATCCTCAAGGCTATAGCAAATCAAGAGCGATGCCATTACAAGCAGAAAACAGAGAGCAGAGGACAGAACAAGAGCGGCGTTGGTAATGCGACTTCAGTCGCAGAACAGAGGGCAGGGGGCAGAAAGCAGAGGACAGAACAGAGCAAGAGCGGCGTTGGTAATGCGACTTCAGTCGCATCTATGCTTGTATTAATGTGATTTTGCATATTATCACCTTGAGGATTATGGTGATATTAGATTTGTTTGTGTTGGTAGAAAAAGCAGAGCAAAAGCAAGAGCAACGCTATTAGAACTGTTTGTGTATCTTTTACATTATATCGTCTGTTTGGGGGAGGGCGTGCCAGAGTGTGCCTCAACTCGAGATCCCGACGCCCTCCCCCAAGCCCCCACCCCTAAGAGTTTACCAAAATCGGGCTATCGCCCTATCGCCTGAACGGCGATTTTTGCCACTGTCGCATTGAGGATTGGAGCGTAATTAGATTTGTTTATGTTGGTAGAAAAAGCAGGTCAAGAGCGGTGCCATTAGGTTTGCTCTGTTCTGTCATCTGTTTTCTGTCCTCTGCCCTCTGTTCATTAGGTTTGTTTGTGCTGTTGGTAATGCGACTTCAGTCGCATCTATGGCACCCCAATCCTAAAAGCAACAGTGGCAAAAATCAGCTTGCTCTGCTTTTTAACTAACCACAGATACATTAGGTATCTGGAAAGGCGGTTTCAATCGCATCTATGCTTGTATTGAGGCGATTTTTGCCACTTATACATTGAGGATTGAGGTGCCATTAGATTTGTTGGGGTGGGTAGAAAAAAGCAAAGCAAAAATAATTACACTCATAATAAAACTTCCTTAATTTAAAATATATTCATAATTAACATTCATTCATTGCTATAATTCAATTATGGATGCGCTAACCATCACCAAACAATTAGAAGCAACAGGCATCGAGAGAAAGCAAGCAGAAAAAATCGCTGAATCTATTACTACAGCAATTAACGAACATCATCACAAACTCTCAACTAAAAGAGATGTTTATTTGCTTGGAGTCGTTATGCTAACTGGATTTGGCTACATTGTTTCAATCCTTAATACCATCATAACTAAACTTAACTAATCTTTTTTTTGCTTTAAATAAAAGGGTCAAGAATAAAGGTGAACTGCCCCAAAAAACTGGAGTGCGAAGCCTGCCTGTGGTTGCAGAGCAGAGAGGCAGAAAACAGAGAGCAGAGGGCAGAACAATAGGAAAGGCGACTTCAGTCGCATCTATGCTTGTATTGAGGAAATTTTTGCACATTATCACCTTGAGGATTGTGATGATATTAGATTTGTTTGTGTTGGTAGAAAAAGCAGGTCAAGAGCGGTGTCATTAATATTTGTTGGGGTGGGCAGAAAAAGCAGAGCAAGAGCAAAACCCTGCTTGTGGTAATTAGTTTTACAACATCAATTTATTCATGCGTTTGACAAATTCTGCTGGTTGTTTGAGTTGTCCGCCTTCGCTGAGTATGGCTTGGTCGAATAGCACTTTTACTAAATCTTCGTCAACTTTGGTTTTAAGTTTTTCTACTAATGGATGGGTTGGGTTTATTTCAAGGATTGGTTTGGTTTCTGGGACATCTTGACCGAGTGATTTCATAATGCGTTCCATGTTGCCGCCCATTTCATTTTCATCGGCTACTAAACAACAAGGGGATTCACTTAGACGATTAGAGATTTTCACCTCTTTTACTTGTTTTTCAAGAATTTTAGCTACTTTTTCGATGATTTTTTCAAAATCTTTGGCAACTTTTTCTTTTTTCTTCTTTTCGCCTTTGGAGTCTAAATCTTGTAAATCGCCTTTAGCAATTGATTTGAATGGCATGCCTTCAAACTCGGTGAAATTACTAACTAACCATTCATCTACGCGCTCAGATAATAACAATACTTCAATCTCTTTTTGGTTGAAAATTTCTAAGTGTGGTGAGCCTTTGGCGGCCTCAAAAGTTTCAGCAGTAATGTAGTAAATGGCTTTTTGCTGTTTTTGCATATTTTTTACATAGCACTCAAGTGTTGCTGTTTGTGCGTTATCATCGCCTTTGTTGGTGGCAAAGCGTAGCAACTTGGCAATTTTGTCTTTGTTGGCAAAATCTTCTACCACGCCTTCTTTCATTACCATGCCGAACTCTTGCCAAAAGGTGGCGTATTGTTCTGGCTTGTTTTTTGCCATTTTTTCTAATTCTTTTAAAATTCGGCTAACCGATGCTTTGCGAATGGTATCAAGCACTTTATTGCCTTGCAGAATTTCACGAGAAATGTTGAGCGATAAATCAGCAGTGTCAATCACCCCTTTAACAAAGCGTAGATATAGCGGCATTAGCGATTCGTTATCTTCCATGATAAACACGCGTTTGGCATATAGTTTAATGCCGCCTTTGCGTTTTGGCTCCCACATATCAAACGGCGCTTTAGAAGGGATAAACAGTAGCGAAGTGTAATTTATATTGCCCTCAACACGATTGTGCAATTGCATTAGCGGCGGCTCAAAATCATAGGTGAGGGATTTGTAAAATTCATCATAGTCTTTTTGTTTAAGCCCGCGTTTGTTTTGTGTCCAAAAGGCGTTGGCTTTATTGACTGCCTCATATTCAATCTCTTTATTGTCTGCTGAGGTTTTAATCATCATAATTGGCACGGTAATATGGTCAGAATATTTGCTGATAATTGAGCGCAGGCGGTAGTCTTCTAAAAATTCTTTTTCTGCTTTTTTAATATGCAAGGTAACTGCGGTGCCAAATTCGGCGCAATCTACTTTTTCTGTGCTGTATTTTCCCTTGCCTGTTGAGCTCCATTGTGTGCCTTTTTTGCCTTTAGTGCCGGCTTTTCTGCTGGTTAATGTAACTTTATCAGCGACAATAAAAGCAGAGTAGAAGCCCACACCAAATTGACCAATAAGATTGGAATCCTGTGCTTGTTTTTCATCCAGATTTTTTAAGAATTTTTGAGTGCCAGAGTTGGCAATAGTGCCAATATTTTTATTAACTTCAGCCTCACTCATACCAATGCCATTATCAGTAATCGTGATAGTGCCGGCATCTTTATCAATATCTAAGTGAATTTGTAATGTTTCCTTGCCCTCAACTAAGGCATCATTTGTTAAGGATTCAAATTTTAATTTATCAATCGCATCAGAGGCGTTAGATATTAGCTCACGCAAGAAAATTTCTTTGTTAGAATACAAAGAATGAATCATTAAATGTAGTAATTGAGAAACCTCGGTTTGAAATTCATGTGTTTGTTTTGTCGCCATTTTTTTATTCCTGTTTATGGGTAAAATACATTGATATGGTCAAAGCACAAAAAAACAAGGCTTATGTTGCACAAACAAATTATTGATTTTATTGAATATCTTAAAATTGAGCGTGAATATGCGTTAAATACGCGGCTTGCTTATCAAACAGATTTGCAAAAATTATTAGATTTTATGCAACAAAACGGCATTAATAGCTGGTCAAATTTAACTACTGAACACCTTAATTTGTTAATTATGAATATGCGCCATAGTAATATATGTGCGCGCACTATTCGCCGACAGCTGTCTGCCGTTCGTGGTTTTCTGAAATATTTGCTTAGTCAAAATATAGTTGCGAATAATTGTGCATCGGCTTTGAAAACGCCAAAATTGGATAAAAATTTGCCAAAAACCCTAGATTATGAGCAATTATTGCAGTTGTTAAAACGAAGGTCTGAGCGACTTTCAGAGTTTAGAGATGTGGCAATTGTTGAAGTAGTTTATTCTTGTGGTTTAAGGGTTGCAGAATTGGTTGGGCTAAATGTTGCAGATGTTGATATTCATCAGGGGTTTTTAAGGGTAATGGGCAAGGGCGATAAAATGCGCGATACCCCTTTAGGCGCTAAAGCACAGCAGGCTATTGTTGATTATCTGCAAAAGTCTCAGATTAGGCAGGGCGCGCTGTTTGTGAATAATAAGCAACAAAGAATTAGCGCCCGAGCAGTGCAGAATATGGTTAAAAAACGAGCGCTTGAAGTGGGGATTAAAATCAATCTGCATCCACATATATTGCGCCATGCGGCGGCAACAGATTTTCTGCGCTCAAGCCATGATTTACGCTCAGTGCAGGAGTTTTTGGGGCATAAAAGTATTAAATCTACCCAAATTTATACCCATTTAGACTTTTTAGAATTGTCTAAGGTTTATGATAAGTGCCATCCGCGCGCTAAGAAAAAATCATGAGATTTAAAACAAACTTAGCCGCACAATATTTGCAAGCAGGTGGTGTTATTAGCCATCCTACTGATACCATTCAAAGCCTAACTTGCCTGCCAAGGTTTGAATCTTCAATCTATCGAATTTTACGGCTTAAACGCCGCTCAACGGCTAAAGGCTTGATATTGCTGGCTAATAATGTGAATTATTTTAATGATTTTGTGGCTGATACTGCAATATTAAAAACCATTAAAAAGACCAATACGCCAACCACTTATTTGCTCGAAGCCCAGAGGCAAACATCAGCATTATTAACTGGTGAATTTACCACCATAGCGCTTAGATTAACTGACAATCCTTTGATTGCACAACTATGCAACGCTACTAATAGCGCCTTAGTTTCAACCAGTGCCAACATAACGGGCAAACGCAGTGCAACTAATATATTGGCGTTATCTGTGTTTTTTAAAGCAGAATTGGACTTTATCATTGCGCCACAAAACTATAATAACAAGCCTTCCAGAATTATTAATTTACAAAACGGAGCAAGATTAAGATGATTGCTAAAGTTAAACAATATTTATTGTCATTGCAAGCCGATATTTGCACACAATTAGAGGCGCTTGATGGCAAGGGTAAATTGATTGCAGATAATTGGCAAAAAGAAGGCGGCAGCGGCAGCGGGATTACTCGAGTATTAGCCGATGGAGCGGTGTTTGAGCAGGCTGGAGTTAATTTTTCTATGGTGCATGGCGACAATATGCCTGCCTCAGCCACAGCATTACGCCCAGAATTAGCAGGGCGTAGTTTTAGTGCCTTAGGCGTGTCTTTGGTAATTCATCCGCATAATCCTTATGCGCCAACTTCACATGCAAATGTGCGGTTTTTTATTGCAGAAAAATCGGGCGAAAAGCCTATTTGGTGGTTTGGCGGCGGGTTTGACCTTACGCCTTATTATGGTTTTGATGAGGATTGCATTTTTTGGCATCAAAGTGCAAAAAATGCTTGTGATGCCTTTGGTAAAGGGCTATATCCAAAATATAAAAAATGCTGCGATGAATATTTTTATTTACCACACCGAGATGAACAACGCGGTATTGGTGGCTTATTTTTTGACGACCTCAATGAAGGCGGTTTTGATGCGTGTTTTGCCTTTATACAAAGCGTGGGCAATAGCTATATCACAGCCTACAAGCCGATTGTTGAAAAACGCAAAGACACAGCATTTACCCAGCGTGAAAGGCAATTTCAGCTGTATCGCCGTGGTCGTTATGTGGAATTTAATTTAATTTATGACCGTGGCACTTTGTTTGGGCTGCAAAGTGGTGGTCGTAGTGAATCAATTTTAATGTCATTGCCGCCTTTAGTGCGTTGGGAATACCAATACCAACCAAAAACAGCCAGTCCTGAGGCGAAGTTATACGATTATTACCTAAAACCAAAGGAGTGGATTGATGCACACTGAGTTAGACCTCAAAAGATTATTATGCCCAATGCCGGTCATCCGACTTGGTGAAGCTATCAATCAAATAGCAGCAGGAGATACCATTAAAATAACTGCTACTGACCCTGGCGTATTACACGACATACCCGCATGGTGCAAAGTTCACGGACACAAAGTGCTTGAAATTAACGAAGAACCCAACAAGATTATTTTACTTGTAGAAAAAGTTTGCTAAACTCAAAAATAAACACTTCAACACCCAATGAAACAGACTAAATACAAATAACAAATCACTCCACCTGAGCAGTGCTATTAGGTTTGTTTGTGTTGAACAGAGGGCAGAGAGGCAGAGAACAGAGGGGCAGAAAACAGAGGGCAGAAGGCAGAGAACAGAACAGAGCAAAAGCGGCGTTGGTAATGCGACTTCAGTCGCAGGCAGAGGGCAGAAAACAGAGGGTCAGAGAACAGAACAAAGCAAGAGCGGCGCCATTAAGTTTGTTTGTGCGGTTGGTAATGCGACTTCAGTCGCAGGCAGAAAACAGAGAGCAGAGGGCAGAGAGGCAGAAAACAGAGTAAGAGCGGCGCCATTAAGTTTGTTTGTGCGGTTGGTAATGCGACTTCAGTCGCATCTAAAAAGAGAGCAGAGCAATGCTATTAGAACTGTTTGTGTAAATTTTGTGCCATATCGTCTGTTTAGGGGAGGGCTGGGCAGAATGTGCATCAACTCGAGAACTCGTAGGCCCTCCCCTAAGACCCCACCCTAAGAAGTTTATCAAAATCGGGCTTCGCCCTATCGCCTGGACGGCGATTTTTGCCACTTATACATTGAAGATTGGGGCGTAATTAGATTTGTTGGTGGTGGCAGAAAAAGCAAAGCAAAAATAATTACTCTGTTCTGCCCTCTGTTTTCTGCCCTCTGCTCTCTGTTCATTAGATTTGTTTGTGTTGGTAGAAAAAGCAAAGCAAAAATAATTACACTCTGAGCCTAATTTATTACGCCAAATAAATTTGATTTACTAATTCTAATACCTTTAGGATTGTAGTGTTAAATTCTGTATAATCTAAGGGCGTCCAAAGAAACTAGAATTAAAGAAGAATTGGCGTGGTTAAAGGTTATTTTTACAATTACAATTACAATTATAATTACCATTTCTGTATCAATTCTTGCTTGGCTTGCAGAATTACGAAGTAACTACCAAAGCACTCCAACGGACTGCTCGTCGTGCCCTTTGGGTAAACTCAGCCGTTGAAGTGAGGCGTTGTACCTGTTGATGAAGAATTTATGTATTATGCTGCATTAAATTCAAAATCATGCCGATTGACGGCTCTTGGTTGCCAATATTGGCGTTTGGTTAATGAAAAGAAATTATGAACAAATAGGAGTGGATATGAAAATAGAAGGGCAAATAAAAGAACTTGTAAATAAATATTCAGTCAACTTGAAGAAAAAGATTGATAATCGTATGGAAGAGATGCAAGAGGATGATAAATCACATTATTTAATTTATCAAGTTTTAGGCGTGACAGATAAAGAGGGGCATCTAATTGACTTATATCAAAATAAAGGTCGATTTTTATATAAATACGCTGGTTCTTTTTTAGAAGAGGCAACAAAATTATGTTTTTTGTATAAATTCCCAGAATCTGGAGCAGTAAAAATACCAAATACTATTGGACAGAGACCTAAGACTTTTGAAATTGATTGTTTGGAGGGTAATAATGCAATTGAAATAAAATGGAGGGATGCGACAACCGATGGAGATCATATAACTAAAGAGCATACTAGAATAAAAGTTATCAGTGTGGCTAAGTATAAGCCTATTCGAGTAATGTTTTATTATCCCAATAGAACTCAAGCCATTAAAATTCAAAACATATTAGAGACACTATATAAAGGCATTGGAGGGGAATATTATTATGGAGACAATGCTTGGAATTATGTTAAAGATAGAACAACTGTTAATTTAAAAAATATTTTAGAGAAAATTGCTAAAGAAAATTCCGGAGATTGAGAAATGGAAAGAGTTTTACAAGGTGATTGCTTAAATGTTTTATCTGATTTCGAGGATCAAACTGTAGATTTAATATATTTAGACCCACCATTTTTTACAAATAAAATACATAAACTAAAAACTAGAGACAGAAGTAAAGAGTTCTCATATAGTGATATTTGGAAAAGCAATGAAGAGTACGGCAATTTTTTATTTAAACGCTTGAAAGAACTAAAAAGGGTTTTAAAAAATGATGGCAGTATTTTTGTTCATTGTGATAAAAACTCTACACATATTGTAAAATCTCTACTGGATAATATTTTTGGAGTAAAAGAATTTAGATCTGAAATTATTTGGTATTACAAAAGATGGTCAAATTCAAAAAGAGGCTTGTTGCCTGCTCACCAAACAATATACTTTTATTCTAAAAACTGCAATTTTAAATTCAATACACTATTTACCGACTACTCAGAAACAACTAATATTGACCAAATATTGCAAAAAAGAGCTAAAGACAGCAACGGAAAAACTGTTTACGCAAAAGATAGTAATGGTCAAATAATTGCTAGTGATAAGAAAAAAGGAGTTCCGTTAAATGATGTTTGGGATATACCTTATTTAAATCCAAAAGCCAAAGAAAGAGTTGGTTATCCAACTCAAAAGCCTATTTTATTATTAGAACAGATTATTGAAATAGCCTCAAATGAGGGAGATACAATTCTTGATCCATTTTGTGGAAGTGGAACAACTTTAGTAGCAGCTAAGCTTAAAAACAGAAATGTCATAGGTATTGACATCTCTTATGAGGCTATTGAATTAACAAAAGCTAGATTAGAAAAATTAGTAAAAAGCGAATCTAATTTACTAAAAAACGGAAGAAAATCATATCAAACAGTCGACGAACTTGTAGAGAAGTTATTATACGACATAGAGTATATTCCTGTTCATAGAAATGCTGGAATAGATGCTATATTAAAAGAAAAATATCAAGACTCGCCAATACTAATTCGTATTCAGAAAAAGAATGAAACATTAGAAGAGGCGGTATCATTTTTAAGTAAAGCAGTTGAAATTAAAAAGGCAAAGAAATCATTTTTAATAAGAACAAATGATATTAAAGCATTATTCAATTATGGCGTTGAAAACGATAATATTATAGTTATTGATTCAGCATCGTATGGACTAAAAAAAATATTAAATTATGAAAATGTATAACAAATCGTTGCACATGGACACGCTTTCCGCTCCGCTCCAAGCGTGCCAGTGAACTCAAGCGTTAGATGCTTCCCTTCATCTTTCTATTAAGTTTCTTTAACTGGAGTAATAAATTAGGGTCATAATAAATTACTTCGCATCAATTCACGCATTTATTGCAACACAGGTTTATTTTCTGCTATCATAGCCATCAAAATTAAACCATGTAATTAACTTTTTTACTAATAGATAAAATTTGACTGTTTTTTATAGGATTTGTTTTTTAATATCACATTATAAGGAAATATGTCCTTATAATAATAGTTAGAGTGCAACCAAATGAGGATATGTCATTATGAAAACAATATTTTTTATTTTGAGTTTTTTATTAGCAATAGCACAAGCTGATAATTATAAAAACCCATATTCTGAATATATTGAAGATGCTTCTGCTGGCGTTGGCGGAATAATTGGAAATACATTTGGAGGTGCTGTTGGTGCAACTGTTGGTGCCGCTATTGGAAAATATGGCATAAAAGAAGTTAATAATGCACTAGAAAGATATGTAAATGAATATTCTTATGACCAAAACTACATTAATGAATATGGTGGTTTTATCTATGATGAAAAAGGCAAAACTATTTACCCAACAAAAAATAGCCAAGGTTATCACATTAACGAGCAAAAAATAAAGAATCGTTATCCAAATTTAAGACAGGAATAGGTTATTATGAAAAATATATCAATAATATTAGCATTAGTATTTTATACAACAGTAGTGCATTCAAATCAATGTAATGAAATACTTCAATATTCACAAATCACATCTAAAATTATTTCAAACAAGAGTGATTTTGAAAGTCAAGTTGAAGATTTTTGCGATGAATACAAGAGTTCAGAAGGGATAACAAGTAATAGTAGTCTCGGCATAAAATATAAAGTTTTATCATTAAACTCTTCTGGTGGTAAAACCAGCACAAAACAGTTGTATAAGAAATACTGTAAGAATAAACAATACGAAAGAAAAACAAATAACGATTTTAACTCTTATATTAAATCTATTAATCCTCGTGGATATTCTGCATATCAATCATGTATAAGTGCCTCAAAAGATTTAACATATAAATGGAATAATAAGAAAGCTAATGGTTTTACAGTTAATATTGGCTTTAATAGCAGTACATCAGGCACATCTGCAAAATTATATTATAGTGTTATACCAGATAAAGTTAATTGCTCATGGTGGAGAGGACATAAAGGCAAAGAAATCACATTCAAAAAAGATGAAAAAAAGGTTGTGCTAACTTGCAAAAGAGATAAAGAACATCAAAATGAGACAGCATATATTACTATTGATAGAATTAACGCAAAATATGACCCAATAGAAATACCTTGGAGTGCATTTAATAAAAATGGCGTGCCAATTGATACAATAGATAGTTTTAGACGAGAAATAGGCGATATAAGCCAAGAATTAAATGCTAAAACAGCAGAGTTGGAAAAAATTCAAAAGAGCTTAGAAAATAAAGTAGGTGCTAACACTAAAAATATAAGCCCTACATACGATACTGGATGGCTTGATGTTAAAACTTGTGGTGACACAATAAAAACAAATATTGGTTTTGAAGGATTACCATATCATATTACTGCTTATTACAAATATAAACGAAAAGATGGATCAATATCAATAATCCCATGGGGTACAAACCAGTACGGTGATGGAAATCAGGCTAATGGTATTGTTATGGATTTTGATGAAAAAAGTAATTTATATATACGACAGCCATGCGGCAACACTAAATTCAATGGTATATTACATCTTGGTAGGTACAAGGATAGAGACAACATACATAATAAGAACATATCACATATAAAACAAGCAGAGTTTAAAGTGATGGTGTGGAAAGCATTCTAACAAATCATTCCGGCGGACTGCTTGCGCGTCAGGTGAGTTTGGTTGTTATACGTTTTTCCAAAATGGAGTTTGAAATGAGAGTAGATTTAGAATTTTTTGGTTCGTTACTTTCAGTATTCGTTGAATCTAAAAATGCACATATTGATTTCAATGATATAAGTAATGCTGTTGTAGAAACTGAGGTAAATGGTGAAATATCAGAGAAACTAGCATTCCACTTACAGCTAGCATTAGACAACCAGTTAATTGGCAAGCGTTCAGGTGCAGCGTACACCTTGAAGTGGCAAATTATGGCAAACTTCCAGCATTGAGTTAGTTGTTTGGATTGGTAATAAAGCCATAAAGCCAATAAGTTAGTCTGATTTATAGCATTTAAACCATTATTTTGCTATGTGGAGGGAATTTAATAAAAAGCACTAATAGGTCGTGGTTTATGATATTATGTTTTTTAATTTTAAAATTAAGGCTAAAAAGAAAAATAAATCGGTTTTTTGAGTTTTTCTACAGGCTCGTTATAAATCTCAAAGGTAGCTTATGAACAACGGCAAGAGAATAGCACTACTTATTGACTGTGATAATGTTAGTCACAGTTCAATCAAGGGGGTTATTGAGGAGTTGGCAAAATATGGCACGGTGAATATTCGCCATGCACATGGAGATTGGAACGATAAACATCTATCTAATTGGATTAAAGAGCTGCATGTACACGCAATTAGACCAATGCAACAGTTTGCATATACCAAAGGGAAAAATGCAACAGATTCTGCAATAATTATTGATGCAATGGATTTACTTTATGGTGGAAATGTTAATGCATTTGCACTTATGTCTAGTGACAGCGATTTTACTCCTTTGATATTAAGAATTCTTGAAAGTGGCATTCCTGTTTATGGTTTTGGAGCACAAAAAACACCTCAACCATTTGTTGATGCGTGTTCTACATTTATTTATATAGAAAATCTTTCCTGTAAAAATAAAGAAATAGTAAATAAATCTCAACAAAAAATCAAACAAACTTTAATGCAAGACGATGCTTTAATTAAATTATTAAGGACAGCTGTTGAGCAAACATCAGGAGATGATGGCTGGTCTCTGTTAAATAGGGTGGGCTTATATATTACAAATAATAGTTCATTTTCTCCACTTAATTATGGCTACAAAAAACTTGGAGATTTGGTGAAAGAAAGTGAATTATTTGAAATGAAATTTGCAGAAGATAAAAGCACTATTTCCATTAAAGATAAAAATTTAAAATAGTTGGGGTCAGAGCAAAATTAAATTAAAATAGTAAAAAATATTTTAAAAACAGTTATTTATGATAGTAAAACCACCTAACAAATCACTCCACCAGAAACAATGTCTTCTGCTTTGTAGAAATTATTAGATATTTCTTCAGTTAAGTTATATTTTTTGTTTATTTTTTCCAAGTTATTTCTCTATAAGTATAATGCCATAATGCAGCGAATGATTGTAACGGAATACATACAACCGTCAAGATTATTTTTTGTAAAATGCAAACTCAAAACTAAACACTTCAATACATAATGAAACAGACTAAACACCAAATATTACAAAACACTTTCGGCTTTGAGAAGTTTCGACCGCTACAAGAGGGGGTGGTTGATAAAATTTTGAATGGGGAGGATGTGTTGCTGATTTTGCCGACAGGGGGTGGGAAGTCTTTGTGTTATCAACTGCCTGCTTTGCTGATGGAAGGGGTGGTTGTGGTGGTTTCGCCGTTATTGGCACTTATGCAGGATCAAATACATGGTTTGCGGGCAAAGGGGGTTGATGCTGTGATGATGTCATCAATACAAAATTTTTCTGAAATAACTAAGACGGAGGCGAATTTACAAAATGGGGCGGCTAAATTGGTTTTTGTTGCACCTGAGCGTTTACAAAACTCGCAATTTTTACAATTTTTAAGCACAATTGATATTGCTTTTTTTGTTATCGATGAGGCGCATTGTGTTAGTCAATGGGGGCATGAGTTTCGTGCAGATTATCGTCAATTAGGGTTGTTAAAATCACATTTTCCCACAATAGGTATCGCGGCTTTTACTGCTACAGCCACCAAGCAGGTGGAAAAGGATATTGTCAATCAGTTGCAATTTAAGCAAAATGATAATATTATTCGTGGCAAAGTTTACCGTGACAATTTATTTATTAGCGTCCAATCTCGGCAAGGCAATGGTCAGCGGCAATTGCTGAATTTCTTAGAAAATCACAAGCAAGAACAAGGCATTATCTATACGCTATCAAGAAAAAATACTGAATCATTGAGCCAATTTTTAAATAAGCAAGGGCTAAAATCGTGCGCCTATCATGCTGGATTATCCACTCAGGAGCGGCATCAGGCATTTAATCAATTTGTTAATGATGAAATAAATATCATGGTAGCAACCATCGCTTTTGGAATGGGGATTGATAAAAGTAATATTCGTTTTGTGGTGCATATGTCTATTCCTAAAACGATGGAGGCTTATTATCAAGAGATGGGTCGTGCAGGTAGAGATGGCTTACAAAGTTCTGTGTTATTACTATATTCCACAGCAGATTTAGGTTCATTATGGCACTTTATTACAGAGATTGAAGATAAAAATTATCGAAACTTGGCGTATCAAAAATTGGACTTAATAAAAAAGTATGCCTTTAGTGAAAATTGCAGGCACAAGGCACTAAGCCAGTATTTTGATGATGATATGCAGCCATGCCAAAGCCAATGCGATAATTGCCTGAATCCTGATGTTGAGCGCCGCGATATTAGCGAGCAGGCAAAAATGTTTTTATCGGCTGTTTATCGCACCAAGCAAAATTTTGGACAAATCTATATTATTGATGTTTTATTGGGTTCAAAAAATCAAAAAGTATTGAACAATCAACATCAAGGGTTATCAGTTTATGGTATCGGTGCTGATACAAATCGAGCAACATGGAAAATTATTGGCGATAGATTGTTAGAAATAAACGCATTAGAAATAGGTGAATTTAAGGCATTAAAACTAACTAATATCGCCAAACAAATATTAACCAATAAACAGAGTGTTGATATTCGTAGTGCTAATTTGCAGCAAAATTCTACGCCAGTAAAGGCAGGGCTTAGCTCAAAATCTAAGATGGAGTATGAGGTAAATAGTGATATTTTTGAAAAATTACAGGCACTCAGAAGAGAAATAGCCCAAGAAGAATCAATGCCCGCCTATATTATTTTTGATAATAAAACACTAAATGAGATGGCACACTTTTTGCCAGATAGTGAAGAAAAATTATTGCAAATTAATGGGGTAGGTCAAGTTAAATTAGATAAATATGGCAAGCGTTTTTTGGCATTATTAAGCAGTTTAAGAGCGGATGATTTTGAAGAGCCAATTAAGGATATTATCGCCCATCCAGCTAAACTACACAAAACTTATCAAGAAACCTTAGATTTGATTGAGCAAAATCAATCTATTGAGGCAATTTGTGAGCAAAGAGATTTAAGCCTCAGCACTATTTTAGGGCATATCAATAAATTGGTTGATGCACAAAAAATACCACCCACAATAAGAGCACAGCTTTTTGCTACAATACAATTAGATGAATCAATCAACGCTTGGATTACACAAGGCATTGATAAACTTGGGTCAATTGAAGACATATATAGTTATTTAGCCATTTTCAAACAAATAAATTTTGACAAATAACTCTAAATAGTAGAGAAAATAGGGTATAATTATGCGATTGTTTTTATTGCCATTCAGATGGTAGATAACTAAGAGACCTTTGCAACGATGCAAGCTACTTGACAGGAATTGTCAGCAACTAAAAATAATAAATAGGAGAAAATATGTCCGCTAAAGATGTAATAAAAATAATAAAGGATAACGAAGTTAAATTTGTTGATTTTCGTTTTACTGACACTAATGGTAAAGAGCACCATATTAGTGTACCTGCTCATCAGGTTGATGCTGATAAGTTTGCAGAGGGTCAAATGTTTGACGGCTCTTCAATCGCTGGCTGGAAAGATATTAATGAATCAGATATGATTCTACAGCCAGACTTAAACGCTTGTGTGATGGATCCGTTCACTGGAGAATCCACCCTTATTGTGCGCTGTGATATTGTTGATCCTAAAGATATGCAAGGTTATGAAAAAGACCCGCGCTCAATCGCTAAACGAGCAGAAGCTTATCTAAATGAAACTGGTATTGGTGATAAAGCTTATTTTGGCAATGAACCAGAATTTTTTGTGTTTGACAGCGTTAAATGGGACACCGGATTTGGCTTGGGCAAGGCTTTTTATGAGATTCATTCAGAAGAAGCAGCTTGGGAGTCTGGCAATGATATAGAAGGCGGTAATAAAGGCCATCGTCCTGGAATTAAAGGCGGATATTTTCCAGTGCCACCAGTTGATTCGCTGCATGATTTACGCTCACAAATGTGTTTGGCAATTGAAGAAATGGGGGTTAGCACTGAGGTGCATCACCACGAAGTAGGCACAGCAGGTCAATGTGAAATTGGTGCTTTGTTTAATACCCTGGTGAAAAAAGCTGATGATACTCAGATTCTTAAATATTGTGTGCATAATGTGGCGCATATTTATGGCAAAACAGCCACTTTTATGCCTAAACCAATTGCTGTTGATAATGGTAATGGTATGCATGTTCACCAATCAATCGCTAAAAATGGCAAAAACTTATTTAACGGTAATAAATATGGCAATTTAAGTGAAATGGCGTTGCACTATATTGGCGGCATTATCAAACACGCTCAAGCGCTGAATGCGTTTGCTAATGCTTCTACCAATTCATATAAGCGTTTAGTGCCGGGTTTTGAAGCACCAGAGATGTTGGCTTATTCAGAGAAAAATCGCTCTGCGGCAATTCGCATTCCTTTTGTTGCTAATCCAAAAGGTCGGCGTATTGAGGTGCGTTTTCCAGATTGCACAGCTAATCCATATCTTGTTTTTGCGGCAATGTTAATGGCAGGTTTGGATGGTATTAAGAATAAAATTGACCCAGGTAAGCCGAGCGATGAAGATTTGTATGAATTAAGTGAGAAAGAAAAAGCAAAAATTCCTAAAGTTTGTAGTTCATTAAATCAAGCATTAGATGCGCTCGACAAAGACCGTGATTTTTTGAAAGTAGGCGGCGTGTTTACTGATAATGTGATTGATTCATTTATTGAGCTTAAAATGAATGAGGTAACCGCACTTCGTGCCTCTCCTCATCCAGTTGAGTTTGATATGTATTACAGCGTATAGTCTAACATTAAACATAATAAACCGTGCATTTGCGGATTTTCTAACTATCATGCAAAAATTACGCCATAATTGGCTACTAAATGAGGTTGAGGCTTTGTTTGCACTGCCTTTTAACGATTTGCTGTTTCAAGCGCACAACACTCACCGCGAGAATTTTAACCATAATCAGGTACAAGTGAGTTCTTTACTCAATATCAAAACCGGCGCCTGTCCAGAGGATTGCTCTTATTGCTCTCAGAGTTCTAAATATGATACTGGTCTTGAGCGTGAAAAATTGATGGAAATCGATGCAGTGCTTAAACAAGCACAACAAGCACAACAGCAGGGTGCTACGCGCTTTTGCATGGGCGCTGCTTGGCGTAATCCAACTGATAAAAGCTTAGATAAGGTGATTCCGATGATTAAGGGCGTTAAAGCTATGGGCATGGAAACTTGCGTAACGCTCGGTATGCTAACACAAACCCAGGCACTTACCTTAAAACAGGCAGGCTTAGATTATTACAATCATAATATTGACACCTCTAAAGAGCATTATGCAAATGTGGTTACTACGCGTAATTTTCAAGACAGGTTAGATACCTTAGAAGCCGTGCAAAATGCTGATATACGCGTATGTAGTGGCGGTATTTTGGGGTTGGGGGAAAATCAAAGCGACCGCGCTTCTATGTTGCAATCCTTAGCTAATTTAGAGCAACACCCTCACAGCGTGCCAATCAATCTTTTAGTGCCAATTCCCGGCACCCCATTTGAGCATGTAGCGCCACCTACCGAGATTGAATTTGTGCGCACGATTGCACTAGCGCGCATTATGATGCCAAAATCAGTGGTGCGTCTCTCAGCAGGGCGTAAGCAGATGGGTGAGGCGATGCAAGCAATGTGTTTTTTTGCGGGGGCAAATTCGATTTTCTACGGCGAGCAATTACTTACAACTGATAACCCTGATACTGATACTGACCAAGCATTATTTAAAAAATTAGGCATCAATCAACAGCAATACGCGATTTAGAGGCTTGTGCCAATATTTTTTTAGCTAAAATTTTAGCGCCATTAAAATCCGTCTTGCCTGAGCCTAACTTAGGCAATGCCGCCACTGCTAAATATTTACTGGGAATATGCACAAGGTTCATCTTGGCGTTAATCAGCTGTTTTTTAAACTCTGCCGGACTAATCTCAATCTCAGTCTGATAAAGCAGCACGATTTTTTCACCTTTTTTGTCATCAATAGTAGTGATGGCACAAATATCAATCTCATCTCCAATAAGCGTTTTAATAAAGCTTTCAACTGCACCTAAACTGACCATTTCAGCGCCAATTTTAGCAAAACGCGAATAACGGTCAATAATACTAATAAAGCCGTCCTGGTCAATTTTGCCTTTATCGCCAGTTACATAATAACGGCGCTTGTCAATGGTTTTTAGCACTTCATCGGTTTTTTCTGGATTGTTTAAATAACCTTGCATAACTTGCACGCCACTAATCATTATCATGCCAGCTTCACCGATTGGCAATGGCTCAAAGGTATTGGGGTCGGTAATAATGATTTTAGTGCCTGATAGCGGGCGACCAATCGTGCCAATTTTGTTGCCAACTTGCAGTTTCCAATAATCTGGAATCAGTTGGTCTGGCACATTACAACTCGCCGCTGGTGCTGTTTCTGTAGCGCCATAACCTTCAAAAACATCAACCCCAAACTTTTGTTTAAAAGCTTTTCCAACATCTTTTGGCAGTTTTTCCGCACCAGCGACCACCATATTAAGCGTGTCAAACATCAAGGGCTGACATTTTTTGTTTTTGATATATAGTTTTAAAAATGTTGCCGTAGAAAATAAAACCGTGCCTCGATGTTGCGCTACCAATTTACCAATGCCGTAGCCATCAGTAGGGTCGGCATGATAGATGACCGAAATTCCTTCTAATTGTGGCATAAGTGTACAAATACTCAGCCCAAACGAATGGAAAATTGGCAAACTGCTAACCAATACATCATTTTGCAAGGGGTTGAGCATTTGTTTTGCCTGTTTAACATTGGCAATCAAGTTTTTATGGCTGAGTTTCACCCCTTTAGGGCTGCCCTCGCTGCCACTGCTAAACAAAATTACTGCTGTGTCATTAATGTTTTGTTTGCCAGCAAATAGCAACTCAAGCAGCCAAACTGGATACAGTAGGGCGCGCAAATAATAACTTAATGCTCTAAATTTGTGTGCATAAGCCCTCATATCTTCTAAATAAATGATATTTTTAACTTTTAGCAGTGTTGTGCTTAAATCAAAGCCTTTTTGCGCTAATTTTTGAATAAATTGCCTTGAAGTAATAATGCTCTTAATTTCAGCTTGTTCAATCGCTGCACTAAGTGGCGCGTTACCGCTGGTGTAATTTAGATTAACTAATGTTTTTCCTAAAACTAATAATGCCATATTAGCCATAGCGCCAGGGCTTAAAGAAGGTAGAATCAGCCCAATGTTTTGCTGATTTTTGAGCTTTTTCCTCAGCCAAGTTCGCATCATCAATGTCCCCGCTAAAAACTTGTAATTGTTTAAATGTGTGCCGCTTGAATCCGCAACAAAAAAGGATTTTTCTCGCTTGATACGGTGAAACCAAACACGGCTAATTGATTTGTAACTTTGAATATCATCATCCCAAGCATCCAAACTTAAATCTATGACTTTTTCTTTTAGCACAGCTGCTTTTGTAGTGCGCTCTAATCCTTTGCCAAAGCGAACGCTGATTTCCCTCGCTTCGGCTTGTATTTTATCTGCGGCTAAAGAAAAGCGACTTTGCCACAATCCATGCAAGTAAAACGGCACAATAACGGTGTTTTTAGTATCGGCAATGGCGATTTCATAGCCTTTTAAAAATTGATTGATTTGCCCATTTCTGCTGAGATAGCCTTCGGGAAATAGGGCGACAGCATGCCCTTGGTTGAGTGCCTTAGCCACAGCTTTGAGTGCATTTTTACTGGCCATTTTTGAAATTGGAATAACCTTAAAAAAATCTAAAAACCATTTCCAATACCATTTTTTGTAAATTGTTTTTTCCATAACAAAACGAATTTGCCGCGGATAAGCAGTTTGCAACACTGCCCAATCTAAATAAGAAATATGGTTGCCTAACAGCAAAATCCCTTTGCCATTAGGGATATTTTCCAGCCCATCAACCTTGATTTTGTATTTTAAAGAAAGGAAAAATTTAACAAAATAACGCACCAAAGATTGCGGTAATTTATACAGCGTAAATAGCGCCCCAAGCATCGCAACAATCGCAGTTATAGTTAAAATATGGCTACTTGCAAGCCCAATATAAGAAGCATAAGCGGTCAGTATCAGCGCTAAAAACATCGCAACACTTTGGTAAAAGTTATTAGCTGCTAAAATCTTGCCTAATTTGGCGTTCGGGGCGCTAAATTGAATCATCGCATTCAGCGGCACAATCATAAGACCTGCAAACAATCCATAAGAAAAAAAGACAATGCTAATGCTTGATAAACTGCCCATATTAGGAATAATTAGCAACATACTAGCAATGCCAATTGCACCAATTGGAATTAACCCAGTTTCAATATAGCGTTTGGAGATTCTGCCAGAAATAAGCGAGCCAAACACAATACCTAAGCCACCAATCGCCAACATAGCTTGTGCGGTAATAGCATTGGTGATACCGAGTGATGATTTTAAAAATTCACCAAAAACAGCAGCTACAACTTGCGACATTGCCCAAAAAATTGATAAACCGATAATGCTGTGCCGAATGGTGTGGTTGCTTTTAACGATAAGCCGATCTTGCTTTAAATAACCTAATGTTAGGTATTTTTTGACAGAAAACCGCTCTTTAGTGTTGGCGTTATTGCTGGTTGGCAATTTAAAAGATAGTAAAAATTCAACAACACTTGAGCCAATAAGCACAAAGCCAATCGGTGCAATAAACCTTAATATCTCATCAGGTTGGATACTTTTATCCGCCAATAGCATTTCAAAAAAGTATGAATAAATCAAGGCACCGAGCAAGATGGAAACAATGGTAATCGCCTGAGTGATGCCATTGGCATTAGTAATGTGGCGAATCCCAAACAAGGTTTTAATCAGCCCATATTTTGCTGGAGAATAAATCGCACTTTGGGCTGCCAGCACCAGTGTTAAAGCAAATGCCAATTCAAACCAGCCTTGATAATACGATAAAGTTATAAAACTAGTGATAACAATAGCCAGCAATGATGCTACTTGAACAACTTTAGTTTTATCGTATTTATCGCTAATAAAACCAGCAGGGGAAAATAGAAAAATAAACGGCAATAAAATCAGCGCATTAATCACTGCCGTATAAATAATCAGCTCAGTACCGTTGTAAGCCTTAAAAACCGTATTTTGCAGAATAATTTTATGCCCCAAATCAACCGTAGAATTCAAAAAAACAATCAATACATAAGGCACAAAACCTGCTAATTTATAAATGGGTTTCATGTTTTTTATCCTTTGGTTTTTGGGCGTTGAACATATAAATAAATAGCCAGCACTTTGTTTTTTACTAAGGCTTGATTTGGTGAAGCTATTTGTTATGCTATTTTAATAATCATCTTTACATAATGGGTCAAACATACTATCTATACATCCACGACCGTCATTGGGTGTATATTTCTCTCTGTTTTTCTGCCTTTTACTTTCTTTTGGTAACAATTGCTTCCAATTATCAGGTCTATTTTTATAGCCTTTATTTTGCCAATAAATATCATTATTTGGGTTATTTTTGTCTGTGTTGTTCATGACAATATCTCCTTGTTTTTTGGATTAGAAAAAATCAAGAAAGCACATGATTGGTTCAACAATACCCAGCATTTTCTCTAAAAGTTTAAATAATTTCACAACCTAGCAATTTGTTAAATCAGTAGGCTATGTATGTTTATTTTAAACTTTATGTTTTAGTAAACTACTTATTTTCTTGGTGAATTATTACCTCTACCTCCACCAGATGGATTACCAGTTTTACTTGGTGCATTATTTGGCGTTCCGCCATTACATATTTTAAAAATCATAATAATTTCTCCTTTAAATTATCCCTATAAAAGAAAATAGAAAAGTGAGGAATAAGCACCTAACTATTAGTATAAGGCGTTAACGCCCTTATAAACTCTATTAAAAATGCGATACATTTTATAATTCTACAAAATCATCCTTATTAATTTCTTGATTAAAATCATGATTTTTGTAAATTGTCTCTATTTCTTTTTGTTCTGTATTAGAAACTGCTTCGTATTTTGGAAAATATTCGTTAATTGCTTGCATAATTTTGTTTATTGGTAGAATTTTATAAAACTATTGTAGCAGTTTTTAAAAACTGGTAGCGACTTTTTATAATTTTAGTAAAAAATCAGCAATTTCCTTTGCTGCATTGGGTTTGGCTAGGGTTGAGGCGTTGGCTGACATTTGTTTGATTTGCTGGGGGGTTAGCTCGTTTAGTGTTTTTTCAAGTAACTCAGGAGTTAGGTTTTTTTGTTCGATGAGTATGCCTGCTTGATGATTGCTTAGGATTTTGGCATTGTGGAATTGGTGATTATCAATCGCATGTGGGAGTGGCACTAAAATACTGGCTGTAATACTGGTTGTAGCGCATAGCATTAATTCTGCAATACTCATAGCACCAGCTCGACAAAGCACAATATCTGCCCAAGCATAAGCTGCTGCCATATCTTCGATAAAGCCACTGATTTTAGCTGAATTATTTTGATATTGGGCTTTAACGCCCTCTAAATTTGCCTGACCAGTTTGATGCCAAATATTAATATCTAATTTTAGTTGCAATGCCACATCATTGATTGGTTTTGAGCCTAAACTGCCGCCGATAATCAATAAATTTAGCTGCTCGTTAGTTTTTGTGGCGGCAATCGGTGTAGCAATCGGTAAAAATAACACAGGATTACCTGAAGTAATAGCATTTTTAAAGGTGCCATCAAATGCTTGAAAGGTTTGTGTGGCAATTTTTGTTAATAATTTATTGGTGCTGCCGGGGATTGCATTTTGTTCATGAATCACCAATGGAATTCTAAATAACCAAGCCACCACGCCGCCAATCCCTGAGGCAAATCCGCCCATGCCTAATACCACAGTGGGCTTGATACTGATAAATAGTTTAATGGTTTGAAATAGTGCTAATGCCAGCAAAAATGGTGCTTTAATCAGGCTAATCAGATTTTTACCACGCAAACCAACGGCATTTACGCTGTATAGGCTAATGCCGTGTTGCGGCACTAAGGTATTTTCCATGCCACCGGTTGAGCCTAACCATGCTATATTGAGTGAATGTTGTTTTAGCACATTAGCAACTGCTAATCCCGGAAAAATGTGCCCACCAGTGCCGCCAGCCATAATTAGAACGGTTTTTGTGTTATTATTATTAAACATATTGTTTTTGCCTATTGTAGTCTGCGCGGTTTTCCATATCTACCCTAAGCATTAAAGCCAGTGCAATCATTGAAAAAATCAAACTACTGCCGCCATAACTAATCAGCGGTAGGGTAATGCCTTTAATCGGCACTAAACCAAGATTCATAGCGATATTAACCGTAGTTTGCATGCCAAACCAAGTGCAAATGCCAAAAACCACATAGGAGCTGTATTTTCTACCATGTTTAAGCGCTTCTTTGGCAATATCAAAGCCTCTACCAATAATATAGGCAAAGCAAAATAACACAAATAACATCCCAATAATGCCCAATTCTTCACCAATAATGGCAAAAATCATATCGGTATGTGATTCCGGTAATTTGCTGTATTTCTGAATGCCAGCGCCCAGCCCAGTGCCGCTCCAATCACCTCTGGCAATACCAATTAACGCCTGTTTGGTTTGATATACTTTATCACTATTGTTAAGCCATAAATCGCTTTGCCAAAACTCAAATAATCGCTTTGAGCGCACTGGGTCAAACCAAACATAGATACCGGCAGCTGCAAATAAGGCAAGGATGGTAGCCAGCAATTGTTTGATGAATGTGCCAGCAATAAACAGCATTCCTAAGGCGGTAATGGTGATGATAATAGTTGCACCTAAATCAGTTTCTAACATGGTCAGTAAGCCTGATAAGGCAACAATTAGCAAGGTTTTACCCAGTCCAATCATCGAGTTAGTAACTTGTTTTTCCTGTCGAATTAAAAAACCTGCCATAAATAAAATCATTGTTAATTTCATCATTTCAGAGGGTTGGAATTTAAAAAATCCAAAATCAATCCAACGCCTTGCACCGTTAGCCTCAAAGCCAATAGATGGCAGAAAAATAATCGCCAATAAAATAAGGCTAATAAAATACATTATTACCGAGTATTTTTTAAAAAATGAGAGCGGTATTTTAAGCACAAAAAATCCAATCCCAATCCCAATCACGATAAACAAGCCTTGTTTAAGCATATAAGTGTAGCTGCTAAAATGTCCAAGTGAAGCGGAAAATGACAAAACCCAGCCAAAGGCGATTAATACCAAGATGGTAGTAAGTAGTTTTTTATCTGGAGATTTGCCAGTTTGTTCAAACATTAGGACTAAATAATGGTTAATGAAATTACATTTTATACTTATGAGACTTTAGCCATAAGGTTTTATGGGATAATGTTTGCTTTTTTGTAAAGTATCAATAATCTATGATTTCTACTGCTAATATCACTATGCAATTTGGCGAAAAGCCTTTGTTTGAAAACATTTCTATCAAATTTCAAGGAGCTAATTGTTACGGGCTAATTGGTGCAAATGGTTGTGGCAAGTCAACTTTTATGAAAATTTTAACCGCTGAGTTAAAACCAACACACGGCACTGTTAGCATTAGCGAGGGTCAGCGTTTAGGTATTTTGCGTCAGGATCAATTTGCATTTGAAGAATTTCGCGTAGTTGATACCGTGATTATGGGGCATAGTGAATTATGGGCGATTAAACAAGAAAGAGAGCGTATTTACGCACTAACTGAAATGAGTGAAGAGGATGGCATTAAGGTAGCAGATCTTGAAATGCAGTTTGCGGAAATGGATGGTTATATGGCGGAGTCTTCTGCTGGTGAATTGCTATTAGGTTTAGACATTCCCGAAGAGCAACATTACGGCTTAATGAGTGAGATTGCACCAGGTTGGAAGCTGCGTATTTTATTGGCGCAAGCCTTGTTTTCTGAGCCTGAAATTCTACTGCTTGATGAGCCGACTAACAATCTTGATATTAACTCAATCCGCTGGTTAGAAGGGGTTTTGAAGGGGCGCAAAGCAACTATGCTGATTATTTCGCATGATAGGCATTTTCTTAACGCTGTATGTAGCCACATGGCGGATTTAGACTATGGCGCACTTAATGTATTTCCCGGTAATTATGATGATTTTATGATTGCCGCAACCGCAATTCAGGAAAAAATGCTCTCGGATAACAGCAAAAAAGAGGCAAAAATTAAAGAATTAAAGCACTTTGTCTCGCGTTTTTCTGCTAATGCCTCTAAGTCTAAGCAAGCAACATCACGCCTAAAACAGTTAGATAAGATTGTATTAGATGAAATGAAGCCATCTTCGCGCCTTAGTCCCTATATTATTTTTAATCAAAAAAACAAATTGCATAGAAACGCCTTAGAAGTTGAAAATCTCAACAAAAGTTTTACTGTGCAAGGGGCTGATTTACAGGTATTAAAAGACATTAATTTTTTATTTGAAGTGGGTGAGCGCATTGCTATCATTGGTCAAAATGGTATTGGCAAAACCACTTTGCTACGCACTTTGGTGGGCGAAATTAAAGCCGATAAAGGCAAAATTAAATGGAGTGAAAATGCCAATATTGGCTATTACGCACAGGATCATAGTGCCGATTTTGAAAAAGATATGACGGTATTGGATTGGATAACTCAATTTAAAGATGAAAAAGACGATATTCAAGCGATGCGCTCCGTGTTAGGCAAAATGCTATTTGGCAAAAACGACATCAATAAACGGATTAAATCGCTTTCTGGCGGTGAGCAGGGCAGAATGTTATTTGCCAAACTAATGCTGCAAAAACCTAATATATTGCTAATGGACGAGCCGACTAATCACCTTGATATGGAATCTATTGAAGCACTTAATTTAGCCTTAGAAAACTATCAAGGCACACTAATTTTTGTTAGCCATGACCGGGAATTTATCTCATCATTATCAACCAAAGTAGTTGAATTAAAAGAAGAAGGAATGCATTACTATGCTGGCAATTATGAAGATTACCTTAAAAGTCAAAAATAGAATAAATACAGAATAATCTAACTTTGACATTGAAACAATCAAAAAACGCGCCAATAATTTGCTTGATAAGTTTTCTAAAGAGTATTTAGACTTGTTAGTGTAATAATTTTTTTGGGAAAAAATACTGCAATTATGGTAGAATGATTGATTTTTAATCAAACACATAAAATGAGTATTTCCATTAGGGTTGATGAGGGTTTATACAATCAAGCAAAAACTCAGGCAAAGGCGGAGTTACGAACTATACCAAGGCAGATTGAGTATTGGGCAAAGGTTGGGCATACGGCAATTGAAAATCCAGATTTATCAATAGAGATGGTAGAAAAGTTGTTGATTGCAAAAAATGAAGCCAATGAAGCATTTGAGTTTGTTGATTGATGCGCATAGAGCAAAAACCTTCTTTTAAAAAGGTTTATAAAAAGTTACATCATAATCAGCGGCAACAAGTCAATGATGCTATTCGTAGTATCGTTAAAAACCCTCTGTTGGGCGAAGAGAAGAAGGGTGGTTTATCAGGTATTTTTGTCTACAAATTTGACTGCGTGAATCAACAGTATTTGTTAGCATATCAATGGCATAAAGATTATCGACTTTTATTGTTATTGGGTGTGCATGAAAATTTTTATAAGAAATTAAAACATTAGTGTGTAGCGGAAGCGGACCCTTAGTTAAAAAATAAGATGAGATTCAAGTTAACAACAAGTAAATTTATCATAATATTTTGAGGTATAAAAATGTTGGATGAAAAAAAAGTATTGGAGCATTATGCGGTGGTTTGGGATAGAGAGAAAAAACAAGTTAAACGCATTGAGGCAAAAGACTTGCCAGAATATGCTTACAAAGACCAATGAATATCTTAAAATCAGCACTAATTCATTTAAAATCCAAAAACGGCTTTGATTCTGCTGCTGTGCTGTCGTTTTCAATCTTATTTGTTATTGTGCAAAATTACCAAGTAGTTAATCAATATATTCATCAATTCATCCTTAGCGCGCAAAATCTTACTTGGATATTGATATTGTTTGGTGTTAGCATAAGCATTTGCCTACATCTGGCAGGGAAGGATAATTGATGTTTAACGGGATTATTCAAAATATTGGTAAAATCAGCAGTATTGATGCTGGAGAGTTTTGTTTTTCTAGTGGCAATAAAGATTTTCTTACTGAGGTTAGTATTGGTAATAGCATTGCAGTTAATGGTGTTTGCTTAACAGTAAGTGAAATTGTTGATAATAATTTCAAGGCATATTTGTCTAAAGAAACACTTAGTTGTTCCACTTTTGGTGCTTTACAAGTTGGCGATGCTGTTAATATGGAAAAAGCATTGAGATTAAATCAAGGCATTGATGGGCATTTGGTTAGTGGGCATATTGATGGTGTTGGCAAAGTTGTATATAAGTCTGTTGAAGGTGAATCTATGCGTTTTAAGATTAGCGTGGCTGATAATTTGCTAAAATACATTGCCAGAAAATGCTCTATCTGTATAAATGGCGTGAGTTTAACGGTTAATGCAATTGATGGCTCGGTATTTGCTGTTAATATCGTGCCACATACACTGATTACCACCACATTAGGCGAATTGCAAGTGGGTAGCGAGCTTAATTTAGAGGTTGATATGATTGCTCGGCATCTGCAACAATTATTAGCATAAGGTATAGACATAATGATAAATAAAGCGACTATTGAAGAAATTCTACAAGATTATAAACAAGGCAAAATGATTATCCTGATGGATGATGAAGAGCGTGAAAATGAGGGCGATTTGATTATTGCTGCCGATAAAATCAGCAAACAAGCGATTAACTTTATGGCAACTTACGGTAGAGGGCTGGTTTGTCTAACACTAACTGAGGCGCGTTGTCAGCAGCTGAGTTTGCCGCTAATGGTGAATGAAAATGGTGGGCAATACGCAACTAATTTCACCTTATCGATTGATGCGGCAAATGGGATAACCACAGGCATTTCCGCAGCTGATAGGGCAAAGACGGTGCTTGACACTGTGGCACAAGATGCCAAACCCGAAGACATTATCCAACCGGGGCATGTGTTCCCGATTATGGCAAGAAATGGCGGGGTGTTAATTCGTGCTGGACATACTGAGGCAGGTTGCGATTTAGCGCGTTTGGCAGGTTTTGAGCCGGCTTCTGTGATTGTTGAGGTTTTGAACGAAGATGGCTCGATGGCGCGGCGTGATGATTTGCAAATATTTGCTGAAAAACACAATATTAAATGGGGCACGATTGAGGATTTAATCTCGTATCGTGTTGAAAATGAAAAAACTATTGAGCGCATTAGTGAGCGCAAGTTTAAAACCAAATATGCAGTTTTTAGATTGGTTTCATTCCTCGATAGTATTCATCATGAAACTCATTTAGCCTTAGTAAAAGGCGATGTTACTGATGAGAATACTTGTGTGCGCGTGCATATGGAAGACATTTTTAAAGACATTTTGAAAGAAAATTCAAGCAGTTTTAATACAGATGCAGCGCTCAAATATATTGCCCAATCTGCCAGCGGGGTGTTTTTACTGCTTAGAAAGCAAACCAATCAATCTATTTTGGAAAATGTTGATACCAGCACAGACCCTATTAACGACATCAAAACTTATGGCATTGGTGCGCAAATCCTTGCTGATTTAGGTGTGGGGAAAATGAAAATTTTAGGCAGCCCGAGAAAACTTCATGGACTCAAAGGTTTTGGTCTGGAAGTGAGTGAATACATTGATACAACTAAATAGTTATTATGCAATTTAAATTTGATAAAAGTGCCAATCAGGATTTTTTAGCAAGTGCTAAAGTGGCAATTATTGTTGGTTATTTTTACCAAGATATTGGCGATAAACTGTTGGATTCAGCACAGCAAACCCTTGCTAAATACGGCATTGATGAAGATAATGTAAATGTTTTTTACACCCCAGGCGCTTTTGAAATTCCACTATTAGCCAAAAGATTAGCAGCGCAAAAATTAGGCAATCAAAACTTATATGATGGTATTGTTGCCTTAGGTGCGGTGATTAAGGGCGAAACTCCGCATTTTGACTTTGTTTGCAAGCAGTGCGCACGCGGTATCGCAGATGTTGCTTACCAATATGAAATTCCAACCGCTTTTGGTGTGCTTACCACTTTAAATATGCAACAAACCATCAATAGGGCGGGTGGCAACAAAGGCAATAAGGGCGAACAAGCCACTTTAGCGATGATTGAAATGCTGTATTTGCTGCAGCAGGCAAATGGGCAAACATTTTAAAAAAAATGGCGTTTAAAACCTCAAAACAACGCACTCGCGAACGAATTGTGCAGGCCTTGTATCAATATTTGCTTTCTGGTGGCGAAATAGCGCAAATCGAGCAACAATTCCTCAAACAAAAACAAGGCAAAATTTCCAAAACCTTCTTTTCCAATCTGTTTATCAATATTGTAAATAATCGCACTGAATTAGACAGCTTGATTGCGCCAACTATTAGCAGGGCAATTGATGAATTAGGCGGAGTAGAGCATGCAATCTTATATTTAGGCACCTACGAGCTTAAATTTAGCCCTGAAGTGCCTTATAAAGTGGTTATCAATGAAGCACTTGAACTTGCAAAACTGTATGGTGCGCAGGGTGC
Source organism: Gammaproteobacteria bacterium (assembly GCA_965217125.1). GTDB lineage: Bacteria > Pseudomonadota > Gammaproteobacteria > PS1 > Pseudothioglobaceae > JAAOIF01. The sequence continues at coordinate 854,384 of OZ244244.1, forward strand.
ATATAAACTGATTAACAACTCACTTGATCAATTAGCATCAACACTTCGCAGTTAATTTAATCCATTAAACAACGAATACTAAATCCATAGGTGCGATAAGTATTAACGATTGCAGCATTAGAACCGTTAAATTTCAAGTGATTTGCTTCACTGTCAATAGCTGTAGCACTCCAGACAAAGCCGCGCTTATCCACATAGACAAGCTTAGCAGCTGAGCGATTACGGTAGCCAGAAATTGGCAATTTTAAGAAACTACTAAAGGCAGTATCACTATTAACAACAGTGGTTGCGGTTGCGTTAATGGTATCTGCCGCTAATTCAGCATCGCTTGGTAGTCTAAAGCCAGTTGGGCAAAGGCCTGAGCCATCAGTTTTACTAAGGAAGGCTGTGCGTAATGCACCATCATCATCCACATTATTATTATCTTGCGTGGTGTTTTCTACCCAGTCACCAGGATTGCTTGAGTTGGCAATAAAATTAACCCCAGCAACGGTAGCAGTAATACCTGTCTCTCTGGTGGTGGTGGTTGAGGAAGTACAAATAATGCTGGTGTTTGCACTGTCAAAACAATTATCTGTGGTATTTCTGTCAATACGCTGGTGTCCATCGCTATGGCGACCCCATTGATACAAATCACCATAGCAAGCTGTGTCTGTTTTAGTAGTACAATCTTGAATAGCGCCCAAATGTCTGCTCATCCAAATTTTTGCCGTATCAGGGCTGGTTACCGTAGTAAAAGGAATTGCCATAGCTTGCTGGGCATTGGTATTTGATTCATACTCAGCATTAGTGGCAGTAACTAAGAAATAATAGCTATTGCCATCTAATTTGTCTGTAGTGTGGTTAGTTGCAGCAACATTAGTAGCAGTTGCATTGTGCACACCAGATAGATTAGCTGGGTCTGAATTAGTGCTGGCTGCCATAGTTGCCGTTGCACGATAAATATTATAGCCAGTTGCCCCAGTTACGCTGTCCCAACTAAGTTGCACCTTATCACCTTCATTACCAGCCCCACCTGTAGCGATTGCTGCTAAATTATTTGGCGCATCAAGACTAAAAGCATTAACGCTAAAACTTTGTGTGGCCTTAACCCCACTATTATCAGCTGCAATTGCAACAATAATAACATCGCCAACACCAACAGCAGTAATAACATCACCATTGATAGTTGCAATATTAGTAGTGCCGCCTTGAATAGACCAAGTTAATGCTGGATTTGTAGCATTATTTGGCAAAACCTCTGCTATTAGGCTTAATGTAGCACCATTTATAATTGAATTTGCACTATTAATAACAATACTACTAACAGCTATTGCATTAACACTAAAACTTTGTGTAGCTGTTATGCCACTATTATCAGCCGCAGTAGCAACAATAACAACATCGCCAACACCAACAGCAGTAATAACATCGCCATTGATAGTTGCAATATTAGTAGTGCCATCTTCAATAGACCAAGTTAATGTTGGATTTGAGGCATTAGCAGGTAATACTTCTGCTGTTAGGCTTAATGTAGCACCATTTATAATTGAATTTGCACTATTAATAATAATACTACTAACAGCTATTGCATTAACACTAAAACTTTGTGTGGCTGTTACTCCACTACCATCAGCAGCGGTAGCAACAATAACAACAGCACCAACACCAACAGCAGTAATAACATCTCCATTGATAGTAGCAATATTAGTAGTTCCACCCTGAATAGACCAAGTTAATGCTGGATTTGAGGCATTAGCAGGTGATACCTCTGCTGTTAGGCTTAATGTAGCGCCATTTATAATGGAATTTGCACTGTTAATAACAATACTGCTAACAGATATTGCATTAACGCTAAAACTTTGTGTAGCTGTTACTCCACTACCATCCGCTGCAGTTGCAACAATAATAACATTACCAACACCAACAGCGGTAATAACATCGCCATTAATAGTTGCAATATTAGTAGTTCCACCCTGAATAGACCAAGTTAATATTGGATTTGAGGCATTAGCAGGTAATACTTCTGCTGTTAGGCTTAATGTAGCGCCATTTATAATTGAATTTGCACTATTAATAATAATACTGCTAACAGCTATTGCATTAACGCTAAAACTTTGTGTAGCTGTTACTCCACTACCATCGGCTGCAGTTGCAACAATTACAATAGTACCAACACCAACAGCAGTAATAACATCACCGTTAATAGTTGCAATATTAGTAGTGCCATCTTCAATAGACCAAGTTAATATTGGATTTGAGGCATTAGCAGGTGATACCTCTGCTGTTAGGCTTAATGTAGCACCATTTATAATTGAATTTGCACTATTAATAACAATGCTGCTAACAGCTATTGCACTAACACTAAAACTTTGTGTAGCCTTAACACCACTACCATCAGCTGCAGTTGCAACAATAACAACAGCGCCAACACCAACAGCGGTAATAACATCGCCATTGATAGTTGCAATATTAGTAGTTCCACCTTGAATAGACCAAGTTAATATTGGATTTGATGCATTAGCAGGTAATACTTCTGCTGTTAGGTTTAATGTAGCACCATTTATAATTGAGTTTGCACTATTAATAACAATACTACTAACAGCTATTGCATTAACGCTAAAACTTTGTGTAGCCTTAACCCCGCTACCATCGGCTGCAGTTGCAACAATTACAACAGCGCCAACACCAACAGCAGTAATGATATCGCCATTGATAGTTGCAATATTAGTAGTTCCACCCTGAATAGACCAAGTTAATGCTGGATTTGAGGCATTAGCAGGTAATACTTCTGCTGTTAGGCTTAATGTAGCACCATTTATAATTGAATTTGCACTATTAATAACAATACTGCTAACAGCTATTGCATTAACGCTAAAACTTTGTGTGGCTGTTACTCCACTACCATCAGCTGCAGTTGCAACAATTACAATAGTACCAACACCAACAGCAGTAATAACATCGCCATTGATAGTTGCAATATTAGTAGTTCCACCCTGAATAGACCAAGTTAATGCTGGATTTGAGGCATTAGCAGGTAATACCTCTGCTGTTAAGCTTAATGTAGCGCCGTTTAAGATTGAATTTGCACTATTAATAACAATACTGCTAACAGCTATTTCATTAACACTAAAACTTTGTGTGGCCTTAACACCACTACCATCAGCTGCAGTTGCAACAATAATAATATCGCCGACAGCAACAGCAGTTAGAACAGTGCCATTGATAGTTGCAATATTAGTAGTGCCATCTTCAATAGACCAAGTTAATGTTGGATTTGTAGCATTATTTGGCAAAACCTCTGCTGTTAGGCTTAATGTAGCACCATTTATAATTGAATTTGCACTATTAATAACAATGTTGCTAACAGCTATTGCATTAACACTAAAACTTTGTGTGGCTGTTACTCCAATACCATCAGCAGCGGTAGCAACAATTACAATAGTACCAATACCAACAGCGGTAATAACATCACCATTGATAGTTGCAATATTAGTAGTGCCATCTTCAATAGACCAAGTTAATGTTGGATTTGAGGCATTAGCAGGTGATACATTTGCTGTTAGGCTTAATGTAGCACCATTTATAATGGAATTTGCACTGTTAATAATAATACTGCTAACAGCTATTGCATTAACACTAAAACTTTGTGTGGCCTTAACACCACTACCATCAGCAGCAGTTGCAACAATAATAACATTACCAACACCAACAGCAGTTAGAACATCGCCATTGATAGTAGCAATATTAGTAGTTCCACCCTGAATAGACCAAGTTAATGTTGGATTTGTAGCATTATTTGGTAATACTTCTGCTGTTAGGCTTAATGTAGCACCATTTATAATTGAATTTACGCTGTTAATAACAATACTGCTAACAGCTATTGCACTAACGCTAAAACTTTGTGTGGCTGTTACTCCACTACCATCCGCTGCAGTTGCAACAATAATAACATTACCAACACCAACAGCAGTAATAATATCACCATTGATAGTAGCAATGTTAGTAGTTCCGCCCTGAATAGACCAAGTTAATGCTGGATTTGTAGCATTATTTGGTAATACATCTGCTGTTAGGCTTAATGTAGCACCATTTATAATTGAATTTGCACTATTAATAACAATACTGCTAACAGCTATTGCATTAACGCTAAAACTTTGTGTGGCTGTTACTCCACTATTATCAGCAGCTGTAGCAACAATAATAACATCGCCAACACCAACAGCAGTAATAACATCGCCATTTATAGTTGCAATATTAGTAGTTCCACCCTGAACAGACCAAGTTAATGCTGGATTTGTAGCATTATTTGGTAATACCTCTGCTGTTAGGCTTAATGTAGCACCATTTATAATTGAATTTGCACTATTAATAACAATACTGCTAACAGCTATTGCATTAACGCTAAAACTTTGTGTGGCTGTTACTCCACTACCATCAGCAGTTGTAGCAACAATTACAATAGTACCAATACCAACAGCGGTAATAACATCGCCATTAATAGTAGCAATATTAGTAGTTCCACCCTGAATAGACCAAGTTAATGCTGGATTTGAGGCATTAGCAGGTGATACATTTGCTGTTAGTCTTAATGTAGCACCGTTTAAAATTGAATTTGCACTATTAATAACAATACTGCTAACAGCTATTGCATTAACGCTAAAATTTTGTGTAGCTGTTACTCCACTACCATCAGCTGCAGTTGCAACAATAACAACATCGCCAACACCAACAGCGGTAATAACATCACCGTTAATAGTTGCAATATTAGTAGTGCCGCCTTGAATAGACCAAGTTAATGTTTGATTTGAGGCATTAGCAGGCAATATCTCTGCTGTTAGGCTTAATGTAGCACCATTTATAATTGAATTTACACTATTAATAACAACACTGCTAACAGCTATTGCATTAACACTAAAACTTTGTGTGGCTGTTACTCCACTACCATCAGTTGCAGTTGCAACAATAATAACATCGCCAACGCTAACAGCAGTAATAACATCACCGTTAATAGTTGCAATATTAGTAGTGCCATCTTCAATAGACCAAGTTAATGTTGGATTTGAGACATTAGCAGGTAATACCTCTGCTGTTAGGCTTAATGTAGCACCATTTATAACTGAATTTGCACTGTTAATAACAATACTACTAACGGCTATTGCATTAACGCTAAAACTTTGTGTAGCCTTAACACCACTATTATCAGCAGCAGTTGCAACAATAACAACATCGCCAACACCAACAGCAGTAATAACATCACCGTTAATAGTAGCAATATTAGTAGTTCCGTCTTCAATAGACCAAGTTAATGTTGGATTTGATGCATTAGCAGGTAATACCTCTGCTGTTAGGCTTAATGTAGCGCCATTTATAATTGAATTTGCACTGTCAATAACAACACTACTAACAGCTATTGCATTAACGCTAAAACTTTGTGTAGCATTAACACCACTATTATCAGCAGCGGTAGCAACAATTACAATAGTACCAATACCAACAGCAGTGAGAACAGTGCCATTAATAGTTGCAATATTAGTAGTTCCACCCTGAATAGACCAAGTTAATGTTGGATTTGAGGCATTAGCAGGTGATACATTTGCTGTTAGGCTTAATGTAGCACCATTTATAATTGAATTTGCACTGTCAATAACAATACTACTAACAGCTATTGCATTAACGGTAATATTAATCGTTGCACTATCGGAACCAGTAACATTGCTGGCAGTAACCGTATAAGTTATTAAATCTGTTACCACAGTTGGAACGCCAGAAATAGTGCCGTTGTTAAAAGTGAGACCAGCACTTAGAGGCGGGCTGATTGCATAAGTGGCAATAGCACCACCAGAATTACTAAAAATAATGTCGCCAATAGCCGAGCCATTAATTACAATCACATTATTAGCGGTTGTGCTGATATTTGGCGCTGTAGGATTAACGCTAATACTGATAGTATCACTAATACCGCTACCATCATTTGCAGTTGCACTAATGGTAGTCATGCCCACATTAACGCTGGTAATTACACCTGTTATTGCATCTACTGTGGCAATATTAGTATTTGCCGAACTATACGATACTGATGTATCTATTGCATTAGCAGGTAAAACAGTTGCTTGAACAGTTATGTTATTACCGATGATAATGCTAGCATTATCAGCTAATGTAACTGATTTAACCACGCTGTTATCGTTATTATATTTTATTGTAGCAGTTGCTGTTGCGTCAATCATTTTTGCTACTGCTGAGGCTGTGTTAGCTGCTAAATCGTCTAAGGCTGTGCCTATCAATGATTGGATAGAGGCAGTATTTGTGCCTTGTAAAAAAGTAACAACCTGCGCTGTGCTGGTATTGTTTGTAGTTGCGCCAATTTGAGAAATAGCCGCTAAAATAATGGCATATTGGTCGTTGCTATCATCGGGGCTAATACTGTCGGCAGTTTCTAAATCGGTTGGCACTGTTGCTACAATGCTGGTCGTGCCTAAACCAAACTGGCGGGCAACTTCGCTATTGTATTTACCAATAGCCTCATCAATTGAGCCTCTCTTAGCAGCTAAATCAGTCAATGGTGATACCACATATTTACCACCATCAACAACTGCTACGGCTGCTGTTAGTGTGCCAGCTGTATAAGTATCACCAGTTGCCTCATCAGTATAAGTGCCACCGCTACAGCTAATAAGCATATTATTAGCATTATTTGTTGCAAAGAAAACTGAACCGTCTGCATCTGATTCTTTATTAGCGCTGATAGCCGTCCCATCGGCAAGCACAGCAGTACAACTTGCGCCTGCTACTTTTGCCGCAACCACAGTGGTATTAAAACCTGAATCTGGATTAGGGGCACCACTCTTGTTGCATGATATTACAGTTAGGCTAATAGCAGAAACTACCAAGTATTTAATCAATTTGTTTTTTATTAAGTGCATATTTTTAATCAATATTAGGTGCCAGCAGTTTTTCTGCTTGTTGGGTTGATATGCCTTTGCGCTGGGCATAATCTAACAGTTGCTGTTGATTGATTTTTGCCACGCCAAAATAACGCGCCTCAGGGTGTGCAAAATACCAGCCACTGACGCTTGCTGTGGGTAGCATCGCATAACTGCTAGTGAGTGTCATTGTTGTGTTTTTTTCCACATCAAGCAAAGCCCAAAGTTTGGTTTTTTCGCTGTGTTCAGGGCAAGCAGGGTAGCCGGGGGCAGGGCGGATGCCACGGTATTTTTCAGCGATTAATTCATCATTATCAAGCTTTTCATCGCTATAACCCCAAATCTCACAGCGAAATTTATGGTGCATCAGCTCGGCAAAGGCTTCTGCTAAGCGGTCAGCCACGGCCTTTATCATAATGGCATTGTAATCGTCATGCTCGGCCTCAAAAGCTGCTACTAATGGCTCAATATTGATTCCTGTGGTTACAGCAAATGCACCTATATAATCGGTGATGCCGCTATCTTTCGGGGCAATAAAATCACTCAAGCAAAAATTCGGAGTATTGCCTTTTTTGTCGAGTTGTTGGCGTAGGTGATTGAGTGTCATTTGCGTATTGCCTGCTTCGTCATACACTTCAATATCCTCATTAATGCTATTGGCTGGAAAAATCCCAACCACCGCATTGGCTTGTAATAATTTTTCATCAATCACTTGTTTGAAGATTTTTTTCGCATCAATAAATAATTGTGTCGCTGCCTCGCCAACCACCTTATCGTTAAGAATATCGGGGAATTTGCCTGCTAATTCCCAAGTGCGAAAAAACACGCTCCAATCGATAAATTCAAAAATTTCGCTAAGGGCATAATCTTTAAAAACTTGCACGCCGATTTTGCGCGGCGCGGTGATATTGTCGAAACTGAGTTTTGGCTTATTGGCACGCGCTAATGCTAAAGATAGTAGTTTGATTTTGCCTCTGTTGGCACGGCGCAGACGCACTTTTTGATATTCTTCTTTAGTTGAGGACAATAAAGCAGGTTTGAGTGTTTGCGAAAGCAGGGCAGTTGCTACACCAACGGCTTTTGAAGCATCTTTAACATAGAATACGCCTTTATCATATTCAGGCTCGATTTTGACCGCGGTATGCGCCTGTGAGGTGGTTGCACCGCCTATCATCAGTGGTAAGTCCAAGCCAAGCCGTGTCATTTCTTTGGCAACAAATACCATTTCATCTAACGACGGGGTAATTAGTCCAGAAAGCCCAATAATATCAACATTTTCTTTTTTAGCAGTACTTAAAATCGTCTCGCTTGAGACCATCACACCCAAATCAATAATTTCATAATTATTGCACGAAAGCACCACAGCAACGATGTTTTTACCAATATCATGCACATCGCCTTTAACTGTTGCCATTAGGATTTTGCCGCGCGCATGTGCGGCGTGATCTTGCTTTTCTGCTTCTAAAAATGGATCAAGATAGGCAACTGATTTTTTCATCACACGGGCGGATTTGACAACTTGAGGCAAAAACATTTTGCCATCACCAAATAAATCACCGACCACATTCATACCCGACATTAGTGGGCCTTCAATCACCAAAATAGGGCGAGAGAGTTTGTCTAAAGCCTCCTGGGTGTCTTCGTTAATAAATTGGGTAATTCCCTTTACTAAAGCATGTTCTAAGCGTTTTTCAACACTCCATGTGTGCCATTCTAAGTCTTTTTTATTATCTTTTTTCTCAAGCGCGCCAGAAAATTCCCCCGCAATATCAACCAATCTTTCACCTGCCTTGCTGTCGCTGTTAAGCACCACATCTTCAACGGCTTTTTTGAGTTTTGGATGGATTTCGTCATACACCACTAACTGCCCAGCATTGACAATCCCCATCCCCATTCCTGCTTTGATTGCATGGTATAAAAATACCGAATTGATGGCTTCGCGCACCATATTATTGCCTCTAAATGAAAACGATACATTAGATACTCCGCCTGATACCTTAGCATGTGGCAGGGTTTGGGTGATTTGGCGCGTTGCCTCAATAAAATCTACGCCATAATTATTATGCTGCTCAATACCAGTAGCAATGGTAAAAATATTAGGGTCAAAAATAATATCTTCAGGGGGAAAATCCACCTCATTTAGCAAAATATTATAAGCCTGCGTGCAAATAGCGACTTTGTGCGCTTGCGTGCTTGCCTGACCATCTTCATCAAATGCCATTACAATAATCGCTGCGCCGTAGCGTTTGCATAAATTGGCATATTTGATAAAATTTCCCTTGCCTTCTTTGAGTGAAATTGAATTAACAATCACCTTGCCCTGCGTGCATTTTAGCCCAGCTTCGATAATTTCCCATTTGGAAGAATCCAGCATTAGCGGCACTTTGGAAATATCAGGTTCAGAGGCGATAAGATTCAAAAACTGCACCATTGCCGCCTTGCCATCGAGCATACCCTCGTCCATATTAATGTCTATCAGCTGCGCACCTTCCTCAACTTGCGTGCGGCAAATATTTAATGCTTCTTCATATTCTTGGTTGAGAATCAGGCTTTTAAATTTGGCAGAACCAGTAATATTAGCGCGTTCGCCGATATTTACAAACAATGAGTTTTCACCGATATTAAAAGGCTCTAAACCTGAGAGACGGCATTCAGTTTTGATTTTAGGGATGTTTCTGGGGGGCAAATCTGCAACCGCATCAGCAATGGCTTTAATGTGCTTAGGTGTAGAACCGCAACAGCCTCCAAGAATATTAACCAAAGCTGCACTTGCCCATTCACCCACTTGCGCGCTCATATCAACAGCATCAAGCTCGTATTTGCCAAATTCATTAGGCAAACCAGCGTTTGGATGCGCCGAGACATAAGTATCAGCAATACGCGATAATTCTGCCACATATTGACGCAATAAATCAGGACCCAAGGAACAATTAAGCCCGATGGAAATAGGCTTGGCGTGGCGTATTGAGTTATAAAAAGCTTCTGTTACTTGCCCTGATAGCGTGCGACCTGAGGCATCAGTAATTGTGCCTGAAATCATAATGGGTAATTCAATATTGCCGTCTATAAACACTTGTTGAATTGCAAAAATAGCTGCTTTAGCGTTGAGTGTGTCAAAAATAGTTTCAATCAGAATAATATCCACGCCACCTTCAATCAAGCCGCGCGTGGCTTCAATATAAACCTCGACTAATTCATCAAAAGTAATATTTCTAAAGCCGGGGTCGCTCACCTGCGGCGAGAGCGAGCAAGTTTTAGAAGTTGGCCCTAAAACGCCAGCAACAAAGCGCGGCTTGTCTTTATTTGAAAACTCAAGGCAGGTTTCTTTAGCCAACTTGGCACTAACAAGGTTGAGTTCATAGGCAAATTCTTCCATCTGATAATCAGACATTGAGGTGCGTGTGGCGTTAAAAGTATTAGTTTCAATAATATCAGCACCGGCCTCTAAGTAAGCGCGATGAATATCTTGGATGATTTTTGGCTGTGTTAGTGAGAGTAAATCGTTATTGCCCTCGACTAAAATATGCCAATCTTTAAAGCGCTCACCACGATAATCGGCTTCTTGCAACTTATGACTCTGAATCATAGTCCCCATAGCACCATCGAGTATTAGAATCTTCTTGTCTAAGAGTGATTGTAATAACTGCCTTGTATTCATAGCTGGCAATTATACCAAAAGGTTCTGAGGAAATATCTTGGTTGTAAATTCATTTGAATAGATGGCATAATATTCTGACTTGTGAAGAAAATTTTAGCAATATAAATAAAAAAAGCCAGCTCAATACTGGCTTTTTTACAGTCTATTTGTCAAAAAAGGCTTAAAACGGGATGTCATCATCAAAATCTGAGTTATCCACAGGTGTAATTGGCTCAGTTGCTGGCGCTGCTTTTTTTGCTGAGGTGGTGGCTGGCGGTGGTGGTGCGCTGGATGTAGTGTCTGAATCGGTGCGCCGATCAAGCATTTGCAAGATGCCGTTAAAGCCAGAAACAATAACCTCAGTGGAATAGCGGTCGTTACCTTCTTTGTCCTGCCATTTGCGTGTTCGTAATTGACCTTCAACATAAACTTTAGAGCCTTTATGTAAGTATTGACCAGCAATTTCTGCTAATTTGCCAAATAAATTAACCCTGTGCCACTCTGTTTTATCAACTTTTTGCCCAGTGTTTTTATCAGTCCAACTCTCAGAAGTAGCAACTGATAATGTTGTAACTGCCTTACCATCAGCGGTGTATTTTAACTCCACATCTTGACCTAAGTTACCGATTAAAATTACTTTGTTTATTCCTGCCATTTTATTATTCTCCTATTGGTTTTGTTGTTTTTATGGTGAATATAATAATCCACCAAATAATTGCCATTAATGCGGTAAATAAGAATACACTATTTAGACCGTAAGTGTTGTAAATCCATCCACCAAAAACGCCGCCGACAAATGCACCTAAAAATTGTGAAGTAGAATATATGCCCATTGCTAAACCGCGTTTTTCAATAATGCAAGTTTTTGAAACTAATGAGGGCAGCATTGCCTCTAAGGCATTAAATGCAATAAAAAATAAACTAAGCAAGATAAAAAAGCTGGCGTAGTCAAGTGTTATTTGATAGAACAAGATTTGGCTAACAAATAAAATTGTAATTGCCAGCAACAGCATAGGCTTATGTTGTTGGTATTTTTCTGCCAAAATAATCATCGGCAACATACCGATAAACGATAGCAACATTACCGGCAAATACATTTTCCAGTTGTCTTTTAAATCAAGTGCAACAATATTGTTTTCAACTAACAATAGTGGCATTACAATAAAGCCACTGGTTAGAATTAAATGTAGTGCAAATATGCTAAAGTCAAATCTCAATAGTTGTGCGTCTAACACTTGTTTAATATTAATTATTGATAAGCTATATTGCACTTGAGGTTTAACATGTGGCAAGCTAATAACGATTAGCAATGCAATAATAGACAATGCTGCAATCACCCAAAATAGCCCAGAAATGCCTAAATTTACCGTAATTAATGGACCAATCAGTAGCGACAGCATAAATGCTATGCCAATTTGCATACCGACAAAAGCATTGGCTTTAGCGCGCTGCCCCGCTGAGATAAAATCTGCCAAAAATGCCATTAATACAGCGGAAATAGCACCGCCGCCTTGTAAGGCTCTGCCGATTACTATATCAATGATGCTGTTAGCATTAGCAGCAACAATACTACCAATAAAGAAAATAATCAGGCCAACAATTAGCATTGGTCTGCGCCCAACTTGGTCAGATAAATAAGCAAAAGGAATTTGTAACAAGGCCTGGGTTAAGCCGTATATGCCAATAGCAAGACCAATCAGGTAGGCTGTGGTGTTTTGATATTGCTCAGCGTATACTGAAAATACTGGAAAAATCATAAACAGCCCAAACATACGGACTGCCATAATTGATGAAATTTTAAGCGTAAAAAAACGCTCTTGTTTATTCATTGATAGTTTTTTTACAAAACTGCTTATTATTCTAAAGAGTAGTGTGGCTCATATAAAGGATAGCTATTTTTTAGCACACGGCGCGCATCTGCTGCTAATTTGCCAATGCCAATTATATCGTAGTTATGTGCCATTAAATGCAGTGCAGCAGGTATTGACGGGGTATTTGGATACCTTTCAATAATAAACTTGGTGCGATTAATGGCGGCTATATTAGCGTCTTTTTGGGTATAAAAAATAGCCACAAATAACTCATGTCTGGCAAGCGTGTTTCTAAGTATGATTAGGCGATTTTTAGCTTCTTCACTATATTGAGCTTCGGGGAATTTTTCAATCAATGCCAAGTAGTAATTAAAGGCATCACGCACTGATTTAACATCTCGTTGAGCGCTGTCAGTGACAAAATCATCCAGAATTGAACGAGATTTATCCTCTGAAATAACGCCGCGTAAATAATAGGCATAAGGGGTTGAAAAGTGCTCTGGGTAAAGTTTAATGTAGTCGTTTAAATTGCTAATTGCCTCATTATAGGATTCTTCTTTATATAATGCATAAGCGACTTCGAGTTTTGATTGTAGTGCATATTTAGAACCGGGATAGGCAGCTTGTAATTGTTTGTGTAATTTGATTTTTTGTTCTACTGAGCCTGCATCTTGGGCTTGTTCAAAAAAAGTTTTTGGTGACCAGCCTCTGGTGATTGAGCCTCTTTCTTGGTCGTCTCCCCAAAAACAGCCGCCAAGCGATAAACTAAATAAAGATAGGATTAAAGTCAATTTAATTATGTTTTTTGTCGGCAAAAAAGCATACATAGAATTTGTGTTTTTCATAAATTATTCAAGTTGATTGTTAAATATGTCGTGCTTGTATTATAATGACAATAAGTTATAAAACCAAACAAAATTATATGAGTTTATTTAAAAAAAGAATTCTAATTAGCGATCTATGTGCGGTGCTCAATGGATATATGTCTAAACAACAAATAGAGCAGGTTTATCAGGCGTATGTTGTTGCGGCGGCGGCACATAAAGGGCAATATCGTCATTCAGGTGAGGCCTATGTTTTTCACCCCATCAATGTAGCTATGATTTTAGCTGAGTTAAAATTAGATTATTATTGTATTGTTGCGGCATTATTGCACGATTGCATTGAAGATACTTCCCTAACTCAGGACGATATTATTAGCGATTTTGGTGAAGAAGTGGCACATATTGTGCAAGGCGTTTCAAAACTTACCGGGCTTGAATTTCATTCTAATTTAGATGAGCAAGCACAGAATTTTAGAAAGTTGTTTTTAGCGATGAGTACCGATATGCGAGTGATGATGATTAAATTAGCAGACCGCCTACATAATATGCGCACCTTAAAGTCAATGAGCCGCAATAAACAACTTAGAATTGCCAAAGAAACCGCAGAAATTCACGCGCCGATCGCTAGGCGTTTGGGGTTGAATAGTATTCGCACTGAATTGGAGGATTTATGCTTTGAATTTATTCATCCTTTTCGCCACAAAGTATTGATACGCCAGCTTAAAAAGCGATATGGTAATTCTAAAAAGATTATTAAACATATTCAAGCACAAATTGAAAATCGCTTGCAACAAGAGGGGATAAGCAAATTTGTAATTAGTGGCAGGATTAAGCAGCCTTTTAGTATTTATAAAAAGATGAAAATCAAGCAATTAAAATTTTCACAAGTGTTTGATATGTATGCTTTTAGAGTGATTGTTGATGATGTTGCGCAGTGCTACCAAGCGTTGGGCACCGTGCATAATTTATACAAGCCATTGCCGGGCAAATTTAAAGATTATGTTGCCCTGCCAAAATCAAATGGCTACCAATCCTTACATACTGTGTTATTTGGACCAAATAAAACCTTTATTGAAGTGCAGATTCGCTCGCAAGATATGGATTTTATCTCTGAATACGGCATCGCCGCACACTGGCATTATAAAAGTGATAAGAGCGATCCCAGTGAATTAGCTGATAATTGGTTAGGCTCATTGTTAGACATTCAGAAAAATTCAGGCACTTCAGTGGATTTTTTAGAACAAGCCAAAAACGATCTGTTTCCCTCAGAAGTGTTTGTATTTACCCCTAAGGGCGATATTATTCGCCTGCCTTACAAATCAACTGTAATTGATTTTGCTTATGCGATTCATACTAATGTTGGTAATCGCACCTCAAAAGCTAAGATAGACCAGCTGAATAGTCCAATTTCAACCCAGCTCAAATCAGGACAAACGATTGAAATAATTACTAACAAAAAAACCAAACCACACCCTTCTTGGTTGCAAATTACCATAACAGCTAAGGCAAAATCCTCAATTAAAGCCAAGTTAAAAGAAGAATCTACTGCTGAACTAATACAATTAGGTGAATATTTGCTTAATAACGCACTTAATTATCAAGTCTCTACAACTATTGATGAAAAAAAGTGGCAAACTTGCTTAGAGGACTTAAAGTGTGCTTCTAAGGCAGACTTATATATGAAAATTGGCCTATCAGAGGTGTTAGTCTCGGTGGTGTTAAACAAATTAGTAAACAATGGGGATTCTAAGTTAATCAAAAGCATTGATATCAAACAAACTCAGGGCAGGGCGATTAGTGTTGCCCATTGTTGCTATCCAATCCCTGGCGATAAGGTAGCAGGCGTGCTAACCACCACCAAAGGCTTAGTGATGCACAAATTTGATTGTGGTAATTTGCTGCATGCCAAACAGAAAAATGAGCAATGGTTAGAAATTGATTGGCAAACAAATAAAAACGAAGAATTTGAAGTGTTGATTAAGGTTAAAGCAGAAAATCGCCGCGGTATGCTCGCCTCTATAGCTAATGTGATTGCTAAGATTGGTGTTAATATTGAGAATTTAGAAATTGATGAAAAAGAGCATTCTATGAAAGCATTAAATTTGCTCATTGCTGTGCCTGATATTAGTAAGTTAGATGAAGTTTTATATGCGATAAAAAGCTTAGAATTTGTGCGCTCAGTCAATCGTGCATAATTTTAATAAAATTTTTACCTTACAGCGCTTAGTTTTGATTAAAATTAAGTAATTTTATTTACATTACTTAGAATATTTTATGATTTGGACTGATTCATTAGAAATTGCTATCGCCTTATATGAGGCACACCCTGACTTTGACCCAACTTTTATAAATTTTGTTGATTTAAGGAAAATGGTGCTTGCTTTGGAAGAATTTGACGATGACAAAGACAAATCTGGAGAAAAAATCCTTGAAGCTATTCAAATGAATTGGATTGAGGAAAGAGCATGAGACTACTTGTTTTGCTATTAGCACTGAAAATTAGCGTTGTGTATGCTGTTTTAGAAATAACTGTGGTTAAAAAAGATGAAAACGCCTTTCCCATTTTTATTAGTGAATTTAAGTTCGGTGGCGATCCACAAAATCAAAAAATCTCTAAAATTATTAGGTCCAACTTAGAGCGTTCTGGACGCTTTGATGTGTTAGCATCCGATGAGGTGATTGAGCAAATAGATGCACAATATTGGAAACAACAAGGCATTGAAGCGGTTGTAATTGGCAATGTTGAGCAACAAAGCAAAAAAATTTACCTACTTTCAGTAACTTTATTTGATATTTATAGCAATAAAGTGCTATTTACTAAAAGCGCTCGAGTTCATATTAGTGGTTTTAGGAAAATTGCACACCAATTAAGCGACCTTATTTATCAGGCTTTGCTTGGTGAGGGTGGCTCATTTAATACCTTATTAACCTATGTTACCGTTAACAAAAATTCTAACGGAGAGAGAATTTACCGACTCAATATCTCAGATTCTGATGCGCATAATGTTAAAAATCGAATTAAGTTAAAAAAACCAATTTTATCGCCAGTTTGGTCGCCTGACAGATCTTATGAAAATAAAAAGATTGCTTATGTTTCCTTTCAAAATAACCGTTCTGAAGTATTTATTTGGTATCCGTATTCACGCCGCAAAATTGAAAAACTGCCGAGTTTTGATGGCATTGCCTCTGCACCGAGCTGGCATCCAGATGGCAAGAGTCTAATACTAACCTTATCCAAAAAAGGCAATAAAGACATTTATTCATATAATTTATCCGACAAACAACTCACGCGCCTAACCACTAATCCGAGCATTGACACCGAGGCTAGTTATTCACCAGATGGCAAATATTTGGTATTTACCTCAAATCGTTCTGGACAAGTACAAGTGTATATTAAAAACTTAAATACTGGCAATATTAAGCGTGCTACTTTTAAAAGTGTTTATAATGCTAAAGCGGTGTTTTCGCCCGATGGTAAGAGTTTAGCGATGGTGCATCGAGTAGCTAATGACTATCGTATTGCTATGTTAGACATTGCCACCAAAGACTTGCACATTATGACTAATGGCGAATTAGACGAATCACCTTATTTTTCACCAAATGGCGATATGATTATTTATTCCGCCAATAAAAATAACAAAGGGCTATTATCGGTTGTATCGGTTCAGGGTAATCGCTCGTATGAATTGAGCTCTCAGGACGGTGAAGTGCGAGAGCCGAATTGGTCAACCTATTTAGAATAAAATTTGAATGACAAAACAGGAGTATAAAATGATAAAAAAAACAATACAGAGGAACAAAACACTATTACTACTACCATTTTTAACTATATTGAGCGCTTGTGGCACAAGTGGGTCAAATGATGCAGTGGTCAAAGATAGAAGCGATCATGCTACTACTTTGATTGATGCAATTGTGCGTGAAAAATCTGCCTATGATTGGCAAGATTCCACCATACCAGAAGACAATACAGTTGAATTTGTTGCAGACAGTGCCGAGCTTCAAGCGCTTGAAGAAATGCAAGCTACGCAAGCAAAATTTACCTTATATTTTCCTTATGACGACTTTGATATTGACGAGCTTAACACCCAAGAAATTATCAAACATGCAAACTTTATGCGCAACAATCCTAAGATTAAATTGCGTTTAGAAGGGCATGCTGATGAACGAGGCACTCGTGAATACAACTTGGCATTAGGCGAAAACCGTGCTATCAGTGTAAAAGAGGTGTTGAGTCTGTATCAAGGTTTGAGCAGTAGAGTTCAAACGATCAGTTATGGTGAGGAAAAACCAGTTGTTGAGGGTCATGATGAGGCTGCTTGGGAAAAGAATAGACGCGTTGAGTTTGTTTATCAACTAAATGCAAAGTAGTTAATGCGCTATTTAGCTTGCTCAGTTTTACTTGGATTGCTTGCTGGACAGGTGGCGTTTGCTGAGGATGCACCTGCTATTAACACAGCCAAAGTGGCAAAAGATAATTTCACCCAGATTAAGCAACTCAAGCAGGATAATCGAAAATTACTTGGCGAGATTGAGCAATTACAACAACAACAAAAACTCAATCAGCAAAAAATTACCGAGTTATTTTATTTGTTGCAATATAGGGCATCTGATGCAACAAAAAAAGCGGTTATTTTAAAGCTTGAAAACCAAGATAGAGCAGCCAAAAAAGCATACAGCGATGCTCGCAGTCTATTGGCAACTGGGCAATATGAGCAGACAATTAATGCTTTTTTAAATTATCTTAAACGCTATCCCGATAACAATCAAATATCTGATGTTTATTATTGGTTAGGCAAAACTTACGCAATTAAAGCTGATTATCAAAATGCCAAAAAAACTTTTACTGATTTTCAAGCCAATTATTCGCTACATCCTAAATTTGCCAATTCTTTATACGATTTAGCTGTTGTGCAGCAAGCACTAAACAATAATCAAGCGGCAGTGCAATTACTCGAAACAATGATTAAAAAGTTTCCCCAACATTATATCATAGCCAAAGCTAAGGCTTTGTTAGCCGCTATTAAATTAGTTAAAACCGTCAAAAAAGTTGAACCTAAGCTTAGACAAACTAAAACTAATAGTAGCACACAATAGTTTAGTTAGGCGCCAGTAAATATGCAGGTTTTACCGATTGCTAATATTGAGTTAGATACACTGTGCCAGTTGCATCCTGTGCGTTATCCATTTTTATTAGAAAGCGTGAGTCATAACGATAACAACCGTTATTCTATTCTTTTTGCACACCCACAACAACAGATTATTTTAAATAAGATAGATGATTTTGACTTTTTAGACAAATTATCCTCAAAAGTGGTATATGACTTTGATGAGCCAGATTTACCGTTTAGCGGTGGCTGGTTTGTATATTTGTCGTATGAACTGATTGCACAGATAGAGCCAATTTTAGATAGGCAGCTGCATATTGGTGATTTGCCAATTGCTATTGCCGTTGAGATTCCTTGTGCGATTATTAAAGACCATAGCAACAATAGCAGCTATTTACTGGAACAATTTGATAATCAAAACCGAATTTCGCAAACTTTGGACGATATTGACAAACTGCAAGATATACCCGATAGCAATTTAACTGGAAAACTTGATTGTGAAGCTCCGTCAAAGTTTCTATCCTCAGTAGAGCGTATTAAAGACTATATTAAAGCAGGGGATGTGTTTCAGGTGAATTTGTCCAGACAATGGTCGTATCAACTTAATCAGCCCAATACTGCGGCGCAAATTTACCGGGCCTTAAAACGCTCAAACCCAGCACCGTTTTCAGGCTTGGCAAGGTTTCAGGATTTTAGTATTATTTGCTCCTCGCCCGAGCGCTTGTTTAGTGTTGCTGGCAAGCAAATACAAACTCGCCCGATTGCCGGCACCCATCCACGCGGCAAAGGTATAGATGATGAGCGTTTAAAAGCGCAGCTGATTAGCCATCCTAAGGAGCAGGCCGAACATATTATGCTACTTGATTTAGAGCGTAATGATTTGGGCAGGGTGTGTGAATATGGCAGTGTGCGGGTGAATGAAGTGATGAGTTTAGAAACTTATCCGTATGTGCATCATATTGTGTCTAATATTAAGGGCAATCTCAAAGCTGATATGACTGTTAAAGATTTGCTCTGTGCCTTATTCCCAGGCGGCACCATTACCGGTTGCCCAAAAGTGCGCTGCATGCAAATTATTGCCGAACTCGAGCAAATGCCCAGACAGGCCTATACCGGCTCTTTAGGTTATATAAGTCGCAATGGGAAAATGGATTTTAATATCTTAATCCGTAGTATGATTAAGCAAGGTCAAAGCTTAACTTTTAGAGCAGGAGCAGGCATTGTGTTTGATTCGATTGCAAGGCGCGAATTAGAAGAAACCCAGCATAAAGCCGAAGGTATGTTAAAAATATTTTCCTAACAAAGCCTTGCCTTCTTTTTTAGGGTTTAAATTTACAAGTGATTGGGTAGCGCCGCTCTTTACCAAAGGCATTCTGGCTGATTTTTGGTCCCGGCGCACTTTGGCGGCGTTTGTATTCATTGCTTAAAACCATTTTGCTAATGCGCTCGACCGTGTCCTGATTAAAGCCTTGATTGATAATGCGCTGAAGTGAGTATTTTTGCTCAATAAACAATTCAAGTATTTTATCCAATTCACTATAATCTGGCAGTGAATCTTGGTCCGTTTGGTTAGGTGCTAACTCTGCTGAAGGAGGGCGCTCAATCACCCGCCCAGGAATTACATAGGATAGTGAATTGCGATAATTAGCCAGTCGATAAACTAAGGTTTTAGCGATGTCTTTAAGCGGTGCAAAGCCTCCTGACATATCGCCATATAGGGTTGCATAGCCTACTGCCATTTCAGATTTATTACTGGTTGTGAGTACAATTTTGCCAGATTTATTAGAAATTGCCATTAGCAGAGTGCCACGAATACGCGCTTGCAAGTTTTCCTGCGTTGTGTCTGTCTGCATGCTGATAAATAACGGTTTAAGTTGAGTATTAAAGCTATCTACCATAGTATGAATGTTAATTTCATGATAATCAACATTCATACTATTAGCCTGTGCCTTAGCGTCTTCTAAGCTCATATTTGAGGTGTATTCATAGGGCATCATAATTGCTTGAACATACTCACTACCAAGTGCATCAACTGCAATAGCTAAAGTCAAGGCAGAATCAATACCGCCGGATAAGCCAATCACAGCACCATTAAATACGCCGTTTTTGTGTATGTAATCTTTAGTTGAAAGCACCAAAGCATCGTAGATGCTTTTTTCAACTGACGGTATCGGGGTTTGTGGCTCTGGATTGCTTAAATCGGATATTAGTGTTTGAAAGAAGGGCGACTGATGAACAACCTGAGCCTTAGCATTCATCATAAATGAGCCGCCATCAAATACTAATTCATCTTGTCCGCCAACGGCATTAACATAAATAAAGTCAATTTTATTTTCCAATACCCTTTGTTTAATGGTTTGTAGTCGTTGTTTGTGCTTATCCACTTGGAAAGGCGAAGAATTTAAGCTGATTACTATTTGTGCACCATGATTGACCACGGCTTTAATAGGTTCAGCTTCCCAAGCATCTTCACAAATCACTAGACCAATTCTTGTGTGCCTACAGCTAAACACAAAGGCACTATTACCGGGCTTGAAATAGCGTTTTTCATCAAACACGCCATAATTAGGCAGGCACTGTTTGTGATAAATGCGTATTTGTCCATATTGGATTAAATAAGCACTATTATATAAATTACCGTCTATCAAAGTAGGAGCGCCAAATACTATACTCATATCTTCGGGCAGTTGTGTGCGTATAAGCTCAATGCCATCTTCAACTTGATGCATAAAACCTTCGCGTAATAGTAAATCCTCTGGCGGGTAACCAATCAGCGCTAATTCGGGGAAAATCAACAAATCTGCGCCTGATTCAAAAGCTTCAAGCGAATAATTGATAATTTTTTGTGTGTTGTTGCTAATATCGCCAACAATAGGGTTTATTTGGGCGATATTGATATTTAAAGGCTTGCCCTCGCTTGAAAGTTTTTCTAACTGTTGTTGCCAAAACTCAGCCTTTGATTTATTGTTATTGATTTTTGCCTGTTCAAGTTTAGTGCTAGCGACCACTTCGGCAGGATTGATACCCAAAATATCAGCAAACAGCCAAGCATGGTTTTCAGAAAGGGTGGCTTTTCCTGAGTTGTATTTACTTAAATTTGATTGGTTAATTTTATATTCTTGAGAAATTTTATAATCCGAAAAGCCAGTCTTTTTACGCACTTTAGCCAGATAGTCTTTAGTTTTTTTTATCATGATTATTGCTCCAAATTGTATGTATTTTTTAACTATTATAGTTATTTTTTACCAGTAGTAAAACTATTTTAATTTAGTTATAAAATACCAGTAAAGGTAAAAATACCATAAAAACAATATAAGTTATTGATTTATATATAAAAAAATATTAATAAAAATTTATTTAAAAAAGTCTTTTCAAATAAAAAAATAGGGGTATATTGACGCCTCAATCAATCAAAAAAAGGAGTAAATTATGAAACTTATTAACCGTTTGTCCGATAGCAATATTAAAACTCAGTATGAGCTTTTTCAACAAGGCTCGACTGTTCATGATAAAGATATTCATATCATTAATTCTCGTGGAAAAGTCAAAGTCTATGAACAACAGATAACACCACTTTTACGCGATTTTAAACAGCGCTTTTTAAATGTTATTCATTAGCAAACTGTTTAACAATCTCATTAGCAATCAAGCTCAAATTGGTGTTTTTTTAAATAAAATAAATAAAAACAAACACAGCTAATAATTTAGTGTTAAAATCCTATCCGAACGAATTTTTTATGTTGCTTTTCAACATAAGAATTTCGTTTATAACTTTAAACTATTTACTAAGGAGATTTATCATGAAACAATTATTAAAATTTATTTTTATGCCAATATTGGCAACCATAGCTTTTAGCGTTCAAGCAGGCACGCTCGAAGATGTGCAAAAAAAGGGCCACTTAAGTTGCGGCGTTTCAACAGGTACGCCAGGATTTTCTAGCCCTGATTCAGGTGGCAACTGGTCTGGTATGGATGTCGATGTTTGTCGCGCTATTGCTGCTGCTGTTTTAGGTAATGCTAAAAAAGTGAAATTTGTGCCACTAACAGCAAAAGAGCGTTTTATCGCACTACAGTCTGGCGAAGTTGATGTGCTTTCACGCAACACTACCTGGACACACACTCGTGATACTTCACTTGGGCTTAGCTTTGCTGGTGTGAATTACTATGATGGTCAAGGCTTTATGGTTAAAAAATCACTTGGCGTAGATAGTGTGAAAGACTTAGATGGTGCTTCTTTTTGTGTCCAAGCAGGAACAACAACAGAGCTTAATCTTTCTGATTACTTCCGTTCAAATAATATGAAATTCAAAGCGGTTACTTATGACACTGCTGCACAAACTAAATCAGGCTTCGAAAAAGGCAGATGTGATGCACTAACTTCTGATGTGTCTCAACTTGCTGGTATTAGATCAACACTTTCAAATCCTAATTCTGCTGTAGTTTTGGGCGATGTTATCTCTAAAGAGCCACTAGGTCCTGTAGTGCGTAAAGACGATAATAACTGGTTTAATATTGTCAAATGGTCTCTTAACGCTATGATTGAAGCAGAAGAGTTGGGCGTTACATCTGCTAATATAGATGATAGTAGCACCAGCCCTGGCATACAAAGGTTACAAGGTAGGTCTGGCAAACTTAATGAGCATTTAAGTCTTGGAAAATCTTGGTCTCGTGATATCATTAAGCAAGTAGGTAACTATGGTGAAGTTTTTGAAAGAAATATTGGTATGTCAACGCCAATTCAACTTCCTCGTGGTGTTAACCAATTATGGATAAAGGGCGGTATTTTATACGCTCCAGCGTTTAGATAAGCGTTAGATAAATATAAAAATGACCAATTGAAAAGTTGGTCATTTTTTTTATAAACTTTGTATTTTTAATAAAATACACAAAATCCTATGCTTTCAAAAATAAAATCATTATTGTATAACAATGAGATTAGGGCGATTATATTACAAATAATCCTGCTGCTTGTCATTGTTTATTTTGCTTATGAAGCATTTGACAATATGCTACTCAACATTGAACAAAGAGGCATTAGGAGTGGCTTTGGTTTTTTAAGCGACGAAGCCGGCTTTGCCGTTAATGATAGTTTTATCCTAAACTATTCTCCGGCATCAACTAACCTGCAAGCATTTTATACAGGTATTGTAAATACGCTGGTTGTTTCTATAAGCGGTATATTTTTTGCCTCAGTCATTGGTCTTACGATAGGGATTGCACGCTTGTCAAATAATTATCTCATTAGAAAAATGGCTACAATGTATGTTGAAATTTTTAGAAACATTCCAATATTATTACAGATTTTATTTTGGTATTCTATAGCTATTACTTCCCTTCCCTCGTCAGTGAGAAATAGCATATCTTTTTTAGACAGTATTTTTATCAATTCCAGAGGCTTACTCCTGCCAAAACCAATGTTAGAAGGCGGTTTTTATCCTGTGTTTATTGCATTTGCACTCGGCGTTATTGCCTATGTTTTTATTAAAAAACACTACAAAAAACAACATAATGAAACGGGGAAGCATACTAACACTATTGCGCATTTTATCTCTTTGATCTTTGTCATACCTATTGTCGTTTATTTTTTATTTGGTGGTAATTTTGAATATCCAGAACTTAAAGGCTTTAACTTTAAGGGTGGTATAAATCTTTCTATTGAATTCTTTTCACTTACTTTTGCCCTTAGTATATACGCTGCAACCTATATTGCAGAAGCAATCCGTTCTGGCATTGAAGCAGTTGACAAAGGACAGAAAGAAGCGGCCAGCTCGCTTGGTCTTAAATACAGTCAATCAATGCGTATAGTTATACTACCACAAGCACTTAGAGTAGCTATTCCGCCCATAATAAATCAATACTTAAACCTCACTAAAAACTCATCATTAGCAACAGCAATTGGTTATTCAGAGATAGTTACTATATTTTCAGGGACAGTCTTAAATGTAGTAGGTCAAGCCATAGAAATCATTATGTTGACTATGTTAGTTTATTTGACAATATCACTTACTATATCGTTATTGTTAAATATTTTTAATAATAAAATGCAAATTAAAGGTCGGTAATATTATGCCAATTTATCAATTACAACAAGTTAAAAAACCGCCCACATCAAAAAGTGGAACAATTTTATGGCTAAAAGAAAATATGTTTTCATCTTTTAGTAATGTAATACTTACTTTTTTAGCACTATATGTTGCTTATTTAATTTTACCCCCCATTCTAAATTGGACAATATTTGATGCTAATTTCAGTTTAAGCTCAAACAATACTAATTGTGGGCGTGATGGCGCATGTTGGGGGTTTATTAGCTCAAACTTTAAAGTATTCATTTATGGGTTTTACCCAGATGAAGAAGTTTGGCGTATTAACCTTATGTTTGGCATTGTTATGGCTCTTGTGGCGTTTACAGCGTTTATCAAAAACTTACAATATAAAATACGCTATATTGTTGGCTCTTTTTTGATCTATCCTGTTATTGCCTTTATTTTATTGAATGGTGGCAGTTTAGGTTTGGAAGTAGTTGAAACTGACAAATGGGGAGGGCTAACCTTAACCATTATAGTCGCCGTAGTTGGTATTATAGCGTCTTTTCCATTAGGTGTAATGCTTGCCCTGGGTAGGCAATCTGAAATGAAAGTTATTAAGTTTTTCTCAGTTATTTATATTGAGTTTATTCGTGGTGTGCCGCTTATTACTATTTTGTTTATGGCGTCTGTTGTTTTGCCGCTGTTTTTCTCAGTGGGAACAGATATTGATAAACTACTTAGGGCTCTAATTGGCATAACTTTATTTCAAGCAGCTTATATCGCTGAGGTTTTAAGAGGGGGTTTGCAAGCCATTCCTAAGGGGCAACACGAAGCAGCAAATGCTATGGGTTTGAGTTTTGTAAAAAAAACTATGCTTATCATCTTGCCGCAAGCATTAAAAGTATCTATCCCTAACATTGTTGGCTCTTTTATTGCATTATTCAAAGACACAACGCTAATTTTAATCATTGGGTTATATGATATGTTAGCAATAGTAGGGGCGGCTACAAGTAACCCTATTTGGCTAGGAAGAGAAACTGAAGGCTATGTTTTTGTAGCCATGGTAATTTGGGTTTTACTATATTCAATGAGCCGCTATTCAAAGGTGTTAGAGCTTAGATACAGCACAGAACATAAAAACTAAAAGGTAGGTAGATTTAATTATGAATACAAATATTATTGAAATTAACGGTTTAAATAAGTGGTATGGTGATTTTCATGCACTTAAAAATATTAATTTAGAAGTTAAAGAGGGTGAAATTATTGTGATTTGCGGACCTTCAGGCAGTGGTAAATCAACCTTAATACGCTGTATAAATCTGCTTGAACAATATCAACAAGGTAAGATTACAGTTGACGGCATAAAACTTAGCGATGATGTTAAAAAAATCAGACAATTACGCTCAGAAGTGTCAATGGTGTTTCAGCATTTTAATCTTTTTCCTCATCTTAGTATTATCGATAACTTAAGCTTAGCACCAATTTGGGTGCATAATCAACCTAAGCAACAAGCAATCGATAAATCCTTGTCATTACTTGATAGAGTAGGCATCAAGGACCAAGCTGAAAAGTATCCAAATCAGCTAAGTGGTGGTCAGCAGCAACGGGTTGCGATTGCTAGGGCATTATGCACTTCGCCTAAGATTATGTTGTTTGACGAGCCAACCTCAGCATTAGACCCTGAAATGATTTCAGAAGTGTTAGATGTAATGATAGAATTGTCCAAAGAGGGCATCACCATGCTTTGTGTAACGCATGAAATGGGCTTTAGCAAGAAAGTGGCTGACCGTATTATCTTTATGGATGAAGGGCAAATTATTGAAGAAAATCAACCTGATGCCTTCTTTAATAATCCAGAATCTGATCGTTTAAAGTTGTTTTTAGAGCAAATATTAATGCATTAACCCAGCACAATCACAATCATTATGGGTTTATTTAGCAGAAACAAAAAACATAAGAATATCGAAAAAACCGATGAAAGTCAAAATTGGAATAAGGCACTTAAACGCAACATTATTAACAAAACTGGCTCAATTCAACAAGGATTTGAATTTGATAAAAACATTGATACAATAGTATCAAAACCTATATCAAGGAGTAAGAAGGGACTAAGTTATACTATTCAAGATATTAGCAAGGACCAAGTTGAAATTTTGAAAAAATGTAGCGATGAAAACACTGCTACTGAGTTGATGAAATTTTTAAAAAGAACAAACAAAACAAAATTTAAACAAAACATTTTAGACCCATTGATTTATTGTGGCTTTTTTGAATTAACCATTCCAGAAAAACCAACCAGTCCAAAACAAAAATATCGCCTTACTGGGAAGTTTGTTAGAAAAACAGCAATCCTAAGTGATAATACATTGTAAAAACACTGTTTTTAAATAATTAGCTTCAAATTTTTGATTTAAGCGACTTTTTTATAAAAGTGATATTGTGAGCTGGCTAATATGTGTAATAGTTTTAAAAAATTGCTTTTTAAAAGCAATTATATAAGTATAGGAAATTTTTATGAAAACTGGCATTTTATTAACTAACTTAGGCACGCCTGATTCGCCTACAAAGGCTAGTTTAAGGCGGTATTTGAAGCAATTTTTATCAGACCCTCGAGTAATTCAGCCGCCTAATAAACTAATCTGGTGGTTGATTTTAAATGTGGTTATTTTAAATATTAGAACTAAAAAATCTGCCCAAAATTACGCTAAAATTTGGAACAAATTCGGCAATGGGTCGCCACTATTGGCGATTACTAATTTACAACTGCAAGGCGTTAAAAAAACACTGCAAAATCAATATGACAATCTACTTTTTGAAGTGGCTATGCGTTATGGCAATCCATCAATTCCTGCGGCTTTAGAGAAATTACAAGTGCAAGATTGTGAGAAAATCATTGTTTTGCCGCTTTATCCGCAATATTCCAAGACCACAACCCTTTCAACAGCTGATGAAATTAATAAAATTCTTAGTAATTGGGTCAATAAGCCAAACTTGGTTTTTATTGAACATTACTACCAAAATACTGACTATATTCAATGTTTGGCTAATTCAGTGCTTGAATATCAAACGCAACACGGCAAACCAGACAAGTTGATGATTTCATTCCATGGCATCCCTAAGCGTTTTGTTGATAATGGCGATCCTTATTATAATCATTGTGTTAGCACTGCTAAATTACTTGCTAAAGCACTAAATTTAGATAATACGGATTATGAACTTTGCTTTCAGTCGATATTTGGGCGAGAAGAATGGCTCAAACCGCAGATAAAAACCCGCCTACAAGCATTAGCTGGTCAAGGCACGCAGCAAGTCCAAGTGATTTGCCCAGGATTTTGTGCAGATTGTCTGGAAACATTAGAAGAAATTGATATAGAAAACCGAGATTATTTTATCAAAGCTGGTGGCAAAATATTTGGTTATATTCCCGCCTTAAATTACCGTAAAGACCATATTGAAGCGATTTCAAGCATAATAGCTAAACATTTATAAACTTCGCATAATTTATATTATGTTAAATTTATTACTCTTGCATTATTTTTTGTTAAGTTTCTTATTTATTTAATCAAATAGTTGATATAATTCAAAGTATGAATGTAGAAATAAAAATAAAATTTAATGTGGCGATTGAAAAAGATAATCAAGGTTATGTAGCGCGTATTTTGTCTTTAGGTTTATATGGTGTTGGTGATACTAAAGCTCAAGCAACTAAAAGCCTTAAAACTTCAATCGATATAACTATAGAGCATTGTTTGGCTGATGGAACATTGAACGATGTTTTAAAAGAAGCCGGATTTGAGAAAAGAATTAGAACCTCAAAATCTAAGAAAGTGATACCGCTTGACTATTCTTTTCCGATAAATTATGAGCAAAAGCAAAGGTTATACGCATAAGATTACCTTAATTAAGCCTAATCAATTTATAAAAATCCTAAAATTATTTGGGTTTAAGTCCAAGTCATTTAATGGTGGCAGCCATGTAAAAATGACAAAAAAAAGTATTAAACTCCTTAATTGTTGTTGTCAAACATGGCAATCAAGAAATACGCAGTTTTGATATTAAAAGCTCGTTAAAAACTGCTGGTATTTCTGAGCAAGATTATTTAGATAAGTTTAATTCTTTGTAGTTCAATTTTTAGACATTTTTTGCTAAATTAATCTTGTTATTTTTTCACAACTATTGCCCTATAAGGCTTTACTCTTTTTATTAGTAAAAAGTAATAAATATATTGAGATTTTTGATTAAAAATCTTCTAAATTTTTTTTATTTTTTTTTAATATCACAAAGCCTTTTGTAGCAAACTATGCAGCGATTTATTAGTAAAAATATAAAAATACCCACTTGCAAAATAATCCTAAACACACTATATTTAGTTATAATTAACTTTTAATAACACTATATGTAGTTTTATACGGAGAATAAATGAATTCAGATATTCAGGTTATCAAGCGCAATGGCAAAAAAGAATCAATTGATATGGAGAAGATCCATCGTGTAGTTCATTGGGCTTCTCAAGACTTAAATGGCGTTAGCGTTTCTCAAGTTGAAATCAATGCACAACTGGCGTTTTTTGACGGTATTAAAACCGCAGATATTCACGAAACTATTATTAAATCTGCGGCAGATTTAATCTCAACTGAAGCACCAGATTATCAATATTTAGCCGCCCGTTTAGCTATTTTTCATCTGCGTAAAAAGGCGTTTAAATCCTTCACCCCGCCACTATTGCTTGAGCATATAAAGAAAAATACCGATTTAGGCATATATGATAAGGCTATTTTGAATAAATATAGCGAGGCAGAAATCAATCAATTGGATAAATATATTGACCATTGGCGTGATATGCAATTCTCTTATGCCGCGGTCAAACAGTTGGAAGGCAAGTATTTAGTGCAAAATCGCGTTACCGGTGAAATTTATGAATCGCCACAATTGCTGTATATGTTAGTCGGCATGTGTTTGTTCCAAGAATATCAAAACCAAGCGCGTATAGACATTGTTAAACGCTTCTATGACAGCGTATCTAACTTCAAAATTTCACTACCGACCCCGATTATGGCAGGGGTTCGCACCCCAACGCGCCAATTTTCATCCTGTGTGCTGATTGAGACTGATGATGACCTAGATTCAATCAGCGCAACAGCTGGCGCTATCGTTAAATATGTGTCTCAACGGGCTGGCATTGGTATTAATGCTGGCAAAATTCGTGCATTGGGCAGCCCTATTCGTGGCGGCGAAGCTACGCATACCGGCTGTATTCCTTTTTATAAGCATTTCTATACGGCGGTTAAATCTTGCTCTCAGGGCGGTGTGCGTGGCGGAGCAGCCACCCTATTCTACCCATTATGGCACCTTGAAATTAGAGAGTTGTTGGTATTAAAAAATAATGCTGGCACTGATGAAAATCGTATTCGTCATTTGGATTATGGCGTTCAGTTTAACGGGCTTATGTATCAGCGTTTTCTGGCAGATGGCGAAATTACGCTATTCTCTCCACATGATGTGCCCGGCTTATATGATGCCTTTTTTGAGGACCAAACAGAATTTAAGCGTTTATATAAAAACTATGAGGCGGATTGCTCAATTAACAAGAAAAGCATTAAAGCCAGAGAGTTGTTTGCTAAATTTATGCAAGAACGCGCCAATACTGGGCGTATTTATTTACAAAATGTAGATCATTGCAATACTCACGGTGCGTTTGATGCAAAACAAGCCCCAGTGCGCCAATCTAATCTGTGTATGGAAATCACCCTACCAACCAAGCCGCTATACTCGGTTCAGGATGAAAACGGTGAAATAGCTTTATGCACCCTTTCTGCGGTTAATCTTGGCGCACTTGACAGCTTAGATGAGTTGGCAGATATAACAGAAATTATCGTGCGTGCATTGGATTCATTGCTTGATTATCAAGATTATCCAATTAAAGCCGCTGAACTTGCCAGTATGAATCGCCGCACATTAGGCATTGGAGTAACTAATTTAGCATATTATTTAGCCAAAAACGGTGTTAAATACTCAGATGGGTCTGGCAATCAACTAATTCACCAAACCTTTGAGGCGCTGCAATATTATTCTCTCAAAGCATCCAACAAATTAGCATCGGAATTTGGCGCCTGCCCTGCTTTTTGCGATACCAACTATGCACAAGGCAAAATGCCGATTGATACCTACAAAAAAGATGTTGATACTTTTTGCAACACTAAATTAAACTTCGACTGGGATAAATTACGCAAAAATATTGTTGCAACAGGGCTTAGAAACTCAACTTTAACAGCATTGATGCCCTGCGAAAGCTCATCACAAATTTCTAATTCCACCAATGGCATTGAGCCGCCCCGAGGTTTTGTCTCAATTAAACAATCAAAAGATGGCATTCTAAAACAAATTGTGCCAGATTACCAAGCCTTAAAAGACCAATACGAGCTGCTTTGGGATATTAAAGATAATGAGGGCTATTTGCAACTTTGCGCGATTATGCAAAAGTTTGTTGACCAATCAATCTCTACTAATACCCATTATGACCCATCAAAGTTTGAGGGCAACAAAGTGCCGATGAAACTATTTTTAATGGACTTGCTAAAGGCTTATAAATACGGTATTAAGACGCTTTATTATCATACTACGCGTGATGGTAGCGGCGAACAAGAGCTGCAAAAAGAAGACGATAACGCTTGTGTTGACGGCGTTTGCAAATTATAGGAGAAAAAATGTCATATAGTATTTTTAGTAAAACCATAAGCGATACACTAACCCAACCAATGTTTTTTGGCAACACCGTAAATGTAGCGCGTTTTGATAAACAAAAATTTGAAATATTTGAAAAACTCACTGAAAAACAGCTTTCATTTTTTTGGCGTCCTGAAGAAATAGATGTTTCAAAAGATAAAATGGATTTTGCCAAACTACTACCAAATGAAAAGCATATTTTTATCTCTAATCTGCAATATCAAATCTTACTTGATTCGGTGCAGGGGCGCTCGCCAAATATTGCCTTTTTGCCGATTGTTTCACTGCCAGAGTTGGAAAATTGGATTGAAACTTGGTCCTTTTCTGAAACCATTCATTCACGCTCTTATACCCATATTATTCGTGCTGTTGTGAATGAGCCAGGGGCAGTATTTGATGATATTATGCAAACTGACGAAATCATTCAACGCGCTGAAAGTGTCTCCAAAAACTACGATGAGCTGATTAAATGCACTCAAGCATATTTATTGCACGGTGTTGGCAAGTTGTCAATCAATGGCAGCCCTGCGGATGTTGATTTATATTGTTTGAAGAAAAAACTATACCTAACTTTAATGTCGGTTAATATTCTTGAGGCAGTGCGTTTTTATGTGTCTTTTGCTTGTTCATTTGCCTTTGCTGAGCGCAAGGTTATGGAGGGCAATGCCAAAATCATCAAAATGATTGCCCGTGATGAAGCCCTGCATTTGACTGGCACACAACATATACTAAATTTAATGCGCGATGGCAAGGATGACCCTGATATGGCAAAGATTGCACAACAATGCAAAACACAGGTTGTTGATATGTTTAGGCAAGCTTGCGAACAGGAAAAAGACTGGGCAGAATATCTATTTCGCGATGGCTCAATGATTGGCTTAAACGCTGAAATTCTTAAACAATATTTAGAATATATTACCAATATACGCATGAGTGCATTAGGGCTTGTGCCTATTTTTGCCAAATGCACTAACCCCCTGCCGTGGATCAATCATTGGCTTGATTCTGACAATGTCCAAGTCGCCCCTCAGGAAACTGAAATCACCTCATATTTAGTCAGCGCAATTGACAATACTATGGATGCTAATGATAGTGATTTTGGTGATTTTAAGCTTTAGCGATAGTTGTAATTCATGTTTAAAATAGACCTTAACAACATTAACGGCAAAACTGAATCCTTGTATGTGTATGGCGAATATTCAATCCTAAGAGAGCTTGAAACCCATAATATATTGATCAACCATTCCTGCCGACAAGGGCATTGTGGCAGCTGCATTGTGCAATTATTGCTCGGTGATGTAATTCATCAAAACTCTTTAGTGCCACTGTCTCAAGGGGAAATATTGGCATGTCAAGCAATACCAATAACTGATATTACCATTGGCTTGAGAGAAAACTTAGGTTGATAAATGATTAGTTCAATAAAAAATAGTTTTATTCCTGCTATTGCCATTATTAAATTAATTTTTCCAGTTTTAATAATATTAGAAATATTAAAGTATTTTCAATTAATTGAGCCATTATCGGTATTATTATCGCCTATTTTAAGTTTGCTTGAACTGCCAAATGAGTTTTCAATTATCTGGATTGTGGGATTATTAACCGGAGTATATGGCGCTATTGCAAGTTTTTTTTATATTATTACAGAGCCGCAAAATTACACTGTGGCGGAAGTCAGTATGTTGGCATCATTAATATTAATCGCCCACGCTGTGCCAATTGAAGCAAAAATATCCCAATATTTAGGCCTAAGTTATTTTAAGACTATATTTTTTAGATTTTTCCTTTCGATATTATTTGCATTACTAATAAAATTTTCTGTTGATTTTTTTGGATTGTTGCAAGACAAGTTAGATTTAATATCTATGGTAAAAATCGAACAACAAGAGGTTAGCATTCAATCAATTATTTTTAATCCCATTCTTATCTGTTTAGAGATTGGAATTATCATAATTTTTTTAAACCTTGCGGTTGATTTTTTAAAGAAAATCAAAGTTATTTATTATATTGAAATCGCACTAAAACCTATTGCTAATTTTTTAAAGATTGATAATAGACTAACTAATTCTCTATTGATCGGCATTTTATTAGGGCTTTCTTACGGCAGCTCGCTACTAATGAAAGATTTTAAAAATTTAAAGAATATCCCAACCACTGAAAAAAATAAAGTTGTCTATTTTTTAAATCTCTCTCACGCATTAATTGAGGATACTATATTAGTTTTACTTATCGGGGCAAATATATTTGTCGTTTTAGTAGCAAGAGTTTTGTTTTCAATATTTGTAATACTGTTAATTGATTTATATTATAAAAAATCAAGGTCTTAACTATTTAAATTAAAAACTAACCAACACAAGTATATTAGTTAATATTTGCATTTTTAATGTTTGTATCTCCTTATCTTTTAAATGAATATTCATTTTTGCATGATTCTATTGCAGATTGTCTATCATTGCCCCATTCTTGAAGACTTTCTAAATATACCAACCTAAGCCCGACAATATAATTATTGCTTTCCTTGCTTTTATATTCTTTAATACCTGTCAAATATTTTATATGACTTGCTACTGTTTCATATTCACCTTTTGTTCCTGTTAAATGATGAATTTTTCTAAAATCTTCGTCGGTTAATTTTAAGTATTTAAGTCTATTGATTGTTTTCTGAGGTGTTTGTTCCATTTCCGCACTAAAAACTAATAAATTATATTCAATCAACATCTCGTAGAATTGTTTATTTTTATGAGCATATTCTAAGACAAGTTGTGAAGCACAGTGTTTTGCTGCACTTGAAATTGCTGGCGTTACAACTATAAGCAACAAAATACCAACCCACCATTTATAAGATATTGCTACATAAATAAATACTGGTATTGATAAAAGCCACACCCACGACCTAAAAGAATGTACCGCTTGATACTTTCTGGGCAAATACTTTATTAAGCGTAATGATGCTGAGTTGTCAATACTAACGCTACCACCTTCAATTCCACTATTAAATTCTTCAAATGTCATATACTCACCTAACTATTAATAGACATCCTAATATACCATAAACATAGATAAATGTAATTCCCTAATCCAAATCATTAGGGATGGCACCGCTCTTGTTCTGCTTTTTCTACCAACACAAACAAATCTAATGTCACTCCAATCCTCAATGCGGTAATGTGCAAAAATCGCCGTCCAGGCGATAGGGCGAAGCCCGATTTTGGTAAACTCTTAGGGGTGGGGGCTTGGGGGAGGGCGTCGGGATCTCGAGTTGGGGTAAAATCTACCACGCCCTCCCCCAAACAGACGATATGACACAAAATTTACACAAACAGTTCTAATGGCGTTGCTCTTGATTTTGCTCTGCTTTTGCTCTTAAAAATCACCCAACCCAAATTCTTTATAAAAAAGTGTCCAGTTTTTTTTGGAAACCGCACTCTGACCCTAATTATTTACTCGCAAACTGTTCAGCTCATCTAACACCGGCTTTTCATCATCAGCACGCATATTAAAAAATGGATGTTGGGTGATTTTTGCTTGATTTTTGTGCGGAATTGGCGTTATCAACGCTTTAGGCTTGCCATGATGCAAAACCACTACATTTTCATTATTATCAAGCGCCGCTAAAATAGCGTTAGTTTTATAGCGTAAATCAACAATCGAGGTTTCCATAAGAGTTTTGTTTTTAATAAATGTATTTTTATTATATACATTATTATTAAAAGAGGCAAATAGAGCGAAGCCGTCTGCTGGAGTGAATTGTTAGAGCTATTATAGCTTACTTGATAAGAGTTTTACTCCAGCCACACCAAAGAAAATAGCAAAAATAGAATCAAATGCTCTGTGTAATTTAATATATAAATTTCGCACAAATGCAACAGAAAATAGAATTGAGTAGCCTAAAAAAACGATTGCACTCACACTGCCTAATACGCCAACAATCTTTATTAAAGTTGTGGTATCTGACCCAGATGGAACCGCAAGTGTGTAGAGCGAACCAAAAAATAAAATTGCTTTTGGGTTGGTCAAATGTATGAGTAGTCCTTTTGTATATGCGATCTTGTAACTCGGCATCTTGTTATTTTTTAACTGTACTGATTTTGAGCTTAGTGCTGAGCACAAGGATTTATATGAAAGAAAAATCAGATACATAGCTCCGAAATATCGCAAAAATTCAAAGAGCCAAACATTAGTATACATAATTGCTCCTAAGCCAAATGCTGCAGAAATAGACCAAAACAAAGAGCCTGTCAACACGCCAAAAGCTAGCGACAATCCATACCAACGCCCTTGACTCATTGACATAGCCGCAATTGCTAATGTTGCAGGACCTGGACTTGAAGTTGCTATCAAGGAGACTGTAATAATCAATATGTAATTTATTTCATTCATATTTTATTGAGTTCTAACGCGTATACCCAAAGGGCACGACGAGCGGTTAGGTGCAGTGCTTTGTTAGGTGCTTTTCTAAAATAAATCACTCTCTAACCCTAATTATTTTTAATTGCCTGTTTGGTAAAATTAACAACTGCCTCGATATTTTCTTTTGTTGGCTCCTCAGAATATGAAACACATTTAGAAGTAATAGACTGCATAGCATCATCTTTTTTTATCTTTTTCAGTAAGGTTTTAATTTTCTTTATCCAAATATCAGGATTTTGATAAATAGAATAATCACGATCTTGGCAAGAAAATCCTAAACATTCCCACGCCAAGGAAGATATTGCATGCACAATTGCAGTATCGTTTATTTTTTCTCTTTGGTACACAAGTCGTAACTTATCATGTACTAATGCCTTATCAAATGGATTATTCCTTTTTACTAAATATTGCTTAAGATTGTTTACCGAATCACTGAATAAGCCTGCTTTTTGTTGTATCAGCGCCAATCTTAAATATTGAGCTAATGGGTATTCAGTAGAAACTTTTGGCATTAACTTCTGTGCCGTTTTTAGCAGTTCAATTGCTTCATTGTAATTTTTAACATCAATGAATTTTGTAGCTTTTAAATTACATTGACGTATTTTTTCTTCGTTTTTAGTATTGTGGCGTGCTGTAATTTTTACTGAAAACATTTACATACTCCTTTTTTACACATAACTATTTATTAGATTGAGTATGATACACTAAATATTTTGAATAATTAGGGTTAGAGTGCGGTTCCCCTATTTCACTGGAGCGCGTAGCCTACCTGTGGTTGTGCCCTACTCTGCTCTTACCATGCTTTTTCTACCAACACCAACAAATCTAATTACGCCCCAATCCTCAATGCGACAGTGGCAAAAATCGCCGTCCAGGCGATAAGGCGAAGCCTGATTTTGATAAACTCTTAGGGGTGGGGGCTTGGGGGAGGGCGTCAGGATCTCGAATTGGGGTAAAATCTACCACGCCCTCCCCCAAACAGACGATATGACACAAAATTTACACAAACAGTTCTAATAGCACCGCTCTTGCTCTGCTTTTTCTACCCGCACAAACAAATCTAATGTGTTTTTTATGTTGTAAATAGGATTTTTTAAATAAAATCAACTTGAATTTATATCATTATCCCTTGATAATAGGCAGATTGCCTTCGTAGCTCAGCTGGATAGAGCGGCCGCCTCCTAAGCGGCAGGTCAGAGGTTCGAATCTTCTCGAGGGCACTATAAAACTGATTGGAGGTAGTTATGTATAAACAATTAAATGCTAAAGCATTGGCGCTTACGCTGGGGATTATGTGGTCATTAGGGCTGTTATTTATTTCGCTGCTGGCGCTTGTATCGGGGGGTTATTTGCACAATCTGGCTGGCTTTTTATCGAGCTTGTATATTGGTTATGATTTGAGTTTTGTGGGTATTATTATTGGTATGATTTGGGCGTTTTTAGATGCTGCTATTGGTGGTTTTGTGATTGCTTGGCTGTATAACAAATTTAACAAATAGGCAGGTATAATTAGAGTTTTTTTCGAGGTTTTTTATGTATCAAGGACAATGCCTATGTGCTAAGGTTAAATTTCAAATAGCACAAAAAATTACCAATATTGTTATGTGTCATTGTAGCGAGTGTCGCCGCGTGCAAGGCACTGCGTTTGCTACTAATGGCAATGTGGAAAATGACAATTTTACTTTTTTAAAGGGTGAAGATAATCTCACTGAATTTAAGGAAAATGACAATAAAAGTCGATTTTTTTGCAAAACTTGCGGCTCACCGATTATGGCAAAACTCAAAAACAATCCAAACTATACAAGAATTCGCCTTGGTAGTATTACAAATGATGTTGATGAGCCGATTGAAAAACATATTTTTGTCAATTCAAAAGCAAACTGGGACACAATTTGCGATGATATTCCTCAACATAAGGAATGGTAAATGAGTGGCAATAGTATTGGAAAATTATTTACAGTTAGCACCGCAGGTGAATCTCACGGCGAAGCCCTAATTGGTATTGTTGATGGCTGTCCGCCCGGTATGTTGTTGAATGAGGCGGATTTACAAGCTGATTTAGACCTTAGAAAACCCGGCACTTCACGCCATACCACACAACGCCGAGAAGACGATTTAGTAAAAATCCTATCCGGCACTTTTAATGGCAAAACCACAGGCACGCCGATTGCACTTATTATTCAAAATACCGACCAGCGTTCAAAAGACTATGGCAATATTGCCGATACTTTTCGTCCTGGGCATGCTGATTATACTTACCAGCAAAAATACGGCTTTAGAGATTATCGTGGTGGTGGGCGTTCTAGCGCCAGAGAAACGGCGATGCGCGTTGCCTGTGGTGGTATTGCTAAAAAATATTTAAAACAGAGTTTAGGCATTGAAGTTAGGGGCTATCTTGCCCAACTTGGCACAATTAAAGCCGAGGCATTTGATTGGCCGCAGGTGCATAGCAACCCGTTCTTTTTCCCAGATGTTAATAAAATCAAACAACTTGAAGATTATATGGATGCCCTACGAAAATCAGGCGATTCCATTGGCGCAAAAATCAACATTGTTGCCAATAATATGCCAGTTGGCTTAGGCGAGCCTATTTTTGACCGTCTTGATGCCGATATTACTAAGGCAATGATGAGTATCAATGCGGTTAAAGGGGTTGAAATTGGCGCAGGATTTGCATCAATCACCCAAAAAGGCACACAGCATCGCGATGCAATCAGTGCTGCTGGTTTTAAATCTAACCATGCAGGTGGCATCTTAGGTGGTATTAGCTCAGGGCAAGATTTATTAGTTTCTATAGCCCTCAAAGCTACTTCAAGTTTGCGTTTGCCGATTGAGAGTATTGATAAAAACGGCAAGCCAATTGAAGTGATTACTAAGGGGCGACACGACCCTTGTGTAGGTATCCGTGCTACCCCGATTGCTGAGGCTATGCTGGCAATCACACTGATGGATCATGTTATGCGTCATCGCGCACAAAACATTGATGTAGAATCGCAAACACCAGTTGTGCCAGCAAGTGTAGTCAAGAAAACATAAAATAACTACTTGCCGGGCACATCGCCCCAAAGTAATTTGTGCATTTGCACTTGCAAGCGCACATTAAGTTGCTCGGCTAAAATCCAATCAGCCAACTGGGTTGGGGTTATTTGCTCAAACACCGGTGAAAATAATACGCCAGCCGATGTGTTATATTTTTTTAAAATATCGACACTCCAATCAAAATCCGCCCTTGAACCCATAACAAATTTAAGTTGATCTTTGTTTGTTAATTTAGCAATATTATCATACTTATTTTGCTCAGACTCTGCAGAACTTGGGGTTTTAATATCCATCACAATTGATACCAAAGGATTAACTTGCGCAATATCAATACTACCACTAGTTTCCAAAGAAACTTGATAATCTTGTTTAATCAACACATCAAGCAAAATATGACAATTTATTTGCGCTAGCGGCTCACCACCGGTCACGCAAATATATTTAGTATTATATTGTTTGACTTGGCTTAGTATTTCATCAACCGTTAATGGATTATTGCCTTTAAAAGCATACTCAGTATCGCAATAAGTGCAACGCAGTGGGCAACCTGTTAGGCGAATAAATACCGTTGGCAAGCCTACTTCACGCGCCTCACCTTGCAATGAATAAAATATTTCTTTAATATTTAAATTGTTCATCTTTAAGTTGTTTAATTTGATTACGCATATCTGCCGCTTGTTCAAATTTTAATTGTTCTGCAAAGGCATACATTTGTTTTTCTAAAATTTTAATTTGTTTTGCTAATTGCACAGGCGATAATCTGCTAATGATTTTGGAATTATAATCATCAAGGGCTTGTTCGATGTTTGAATTAGTATCTAAAATATTAACAATAGGTTTAGAAACGCCCTTAGGTATGATATTGTTATTTTTGTTATAAATTTGCTGTTTTTTGCGCCTGCTATCGGTTTTATCTATGGCGCGTTGCATCGAATTTGTTATTCTATCGGCATATAAAATCACCCTGCCATTAATATTACGCGCCGCCCTGCCCATGGTTTGAATTAGTGAGCGTTCAGAACGCAAAAAACCTTCTTTATCCGCATCTAAAATCGCCACCAAAGATACTTCAGGAATATCCAAACCCTCCCTGAGTAAGTTAATACCTACTAATACATCAAACACGCCAAGCCGTAAATCACGAATAATTTCCACCCGCTCAACCGTATCAATATCAGAATGTAGGTAGCGAACTTTAACATTATGTTCGCTTAAATAATCGCTCAACTGCTCGGACATACGCTTGGTTAATGTGGTTACCAGAACGCGCTCACGCTGTTTAACACAATTGTGTATTTCGCTGAGTAAATCATCCACCTGAGTCTCAACTGGGCGCACCTCAATTGCTGGGTCAAGTAGCCCGGTAGGTCTTAGCACTTGCTCAACAATAACTTTCGAAACCTCTAATTCATATTGTGCTGGAGTGGCTGATAGCAAAATACATTGCTGCAGTCGCCGTTCAAATTCATCAAACTTTAAGGGACGATTATCTAAGGCTGAGGGCAGACGAAAACCATACTCAACCAGCGTGGTTTTGCGCGCCCTATCGCCGTTATACATACCGCCGATTTGGCTTACTGTAACATGAGAT
Source organism: Gammaproteobacteria bacterium (assembly GCA_965217125.1). Lineage (GTDB taxonomy): Bacteria > Pseudomonadota > Gammaproteobacteria > PS1 > Pseudothioglobaceae > JAAOIF01. Next base: position 894,458 of record OZ244244.1, read on the forward strand.
TCATCCAAAATTACCAAGGCATTATCAGGCAAATAATCCATCAAAGTTGGTGGTGCTTCGCCTGGATTTCTGTTGGAAAGATAACGCGAATAATTTTCAATACCATTGCAATACCCTAACTCGCGCATCATTTCAATGTCCATTTGCACACGCTGAGTCAGGCGCTGTTCTTCAACTAATTTGTTAAGCCCTAACAATTCTTTGCTACGAACTTTAAGCTCGGCTTTAATATCATCCAAAATGCTCAAAATCTTAGACTTTGGCGTTACATAATGACTTTGTGGATAAATAGTAATGCGTCTTATGGATTGAAGCTTTTCGCCCGTTAGTGGGTCAAACCAATAAATCGCCTCAACCTCATCATCAAACATCTCAATACGCACTGCTTGCTCTTCGGAGTCCGCTGGAAAAATATCAATCACCTCGCCTTTAACGCGAAAATGCCCACGCGTCAATGTCAAATCATTACGCGTGTATTGCATTTGCGATAGGCGCGACAGAATCTCTCGCTGAGCGCTTGCCTCACCGACACTAAGATGCAACAACATTTGCATATAACTGTTTGGATCGCCTAATCCGTAAATGGCTGAAACACTAGCAATAATAATCACATCCTCTCGTTCAAGCAAGGCTTTGGTGGCAGAAAGGCGCATTTGTTCAATCTGCTGATTGATGGAGGCATCTTTTTCAATGTAAGTATCGCTTGCTGGCACATAGGCCTCTGGCTGATAATAATCATAATAAGAAACAAAATATTCGACTGCATTGTGCGGGAAAAATTCCTTCATCTCACTATACAACTGTGCAGCAAGCGTTTTGTTAGGTGCGATAATAAGGCTGGCTCGCTTGGTTTGTTTAATCACATTGGCAAGAGTAAAAGTCTTGCCTGAACCAGTAACCCCAAGCAGTGTTTGAAATTTCTCACCCGCATTTATGCCGTCCACTAACGCTTTAATAGCTTGAGGTTGATCTCCCATTGGAGAAAATTGCGATTTTAATTGAAAAAATTTACCCACGGCACAACTTTGTGATTAACATAAGAGACCAATTTTAACCACTTTAAATAATAATGCTATCAAATCGAATTGAAAAAGTTAAACCCTCTGCCACTCTTGCGATAACTGCAAAAACCAATGAATTAAAAGCCCAAGGCGCTCAAATTGTATCAATGGGCTCAGGTGAGCCAGATTTTGATACACCTGTCCATATTCAACAGGCTGGCATTGATGCCATTAAAAATGGACAAACCCGATACACCGCAGTTGATGGCACGCCTGATTTAAAAAATGCCATTATTGAAAAATTCAAGCGCGATAACAAGTTAGATTATTCAATAACTGAAGTGATGGTCTCAGCAGGTGGTAAGCAGGTATTCTACAACCTGTGCCAAGCGATATTAAATGACGGCGATGAAGTGATTATCCCCGCGCCTTATTGGGTTAGCTATCCTGATATGGCAATCTTAGCTGGCGCTAAACCCGTCATTGTAAAAACTGGACTGGAACAAGATTTTAAAATTACGCCCGAGCAGTTAAATAACGCGATTACTGATAAAACTAAATTGTTTGTCATTAATAGCCCTTCTAATCCAACCGGTGTGGTTTATTCAAAATCTGAGTTGCGCGCATTGGCAGTTGTATTAAAAAATCACCCTCAAGTGTTGATTATCAGCGATGATATTTACGAGCATATTCGCTGGCAAGATGCGGATTTTGTTAATATTTTGATGGCAGATGCTGCACTTAAAAATCGCACAATTATTCTAAATGGTGTTTCTAAAGCCTATGCCATGACAGGCTGGCGTATTGGTTACGGCGCAGGACCTGAGGCTATTATTAAAGCTATGAAAAAGGTTCAAGGACAATCCACCTCAAACCCCTGCTCTATAGCTCAAGCAGCAGCATTAGCAGCGCTCAATGGCGATCAAAGTATTATTCAAACTATGGTAGTTGCTTTTGCACAGCGGCATGATTTTATTGTCAATGCACTAAATAAAATCCATGGTATCGAATGCCCAGCATCGCAAGGTGCTTTCTACTCTTTTCCTAAGGTTGAAGGTTTAATTAAGCGTTTAGGGCTTAGCGATGATATAGCGCTATCCACTTACTGCTTGGAAAAACTAAATATCGCCTTAGTGCCGGGCTCTGCTTTTGGCACTCCGGGTTATGTGCGACTCTCATTTGCTACCAGTATGGACAACATTAAACAAGCTATCGAAAAACTTGCCAGTATCTAAACAATCTGCAAATAATAAGTGTGCTTGTGTTGTTTGTAATTTGGCTCCTCGAGCTGGGCTCGAACCAGCGACAAACGGATTAACAGTCCGTTGCTCTACCAACTGAGCTATCGAGGAATTATAACAGCGGTATGAGGCGTGAATTATAACGGAAACTCAATTTTAGTCAATCTAAAAACTGCTTTATTTAACAAATTTTTTTGAGCTGGTTATAATAATTGGCTAATCCTTCATAATAAGCAGCGGATTTAACTTTGACATAAATATTACCTTGTCCAGTGTATTTTGCATCTGCGTTGGCAGAATTGGTAGTCTTTTTTTTGCTGTGCTGAAATTAATCAGCCACTAACAAGTCTGGAATTACTTAACAGGCTTGTTTGAGTTAGCTCTGCTTTTAGCCATTGCATCTGCATAACCTTTAGCATAAGCATCTGCTTGTGCCTTAGCAAAAGCATCAGCCTGGCCTTTAGCATAAGCATCAACTTGACCTTTAGCATTGCCATCAGCAGCACTATAAGCCTTAGTATCAGTAGTATTTTTGCTGTCAAACTTAAGACCAAAATCTGTGTTGTTCATCCAGTTGTTACCACCTCCAAAAGGTCCCCAGTTAGAAACGCCATTAAATGGACCAGCGTTAGAACCACCGTTAAATGGACCCCAGTTATTGCTGCCATCAAATGAGCCCCAATTAGAACCACTGTTCATAGGACTCCAATTGTTATTGCTATTCCAATTATTGCCACCACCAAATGGACTCCAGTTGTTGTTGCCGCTCCAATTATTACCACCGCCAAATGGGCTCCAGTTGTTATTGCCATTCCAATTATTACCACTGCCAAATGGACTCCAGTTGTTGTTATTCATAGGACTCCAATTATTACCACCCCAGCCTGCTGTTGCTGTAGCTGAGACTACTATTGTTGCAATCAAGGCTATTTTTGTTATTTTTTTCATTTTTTTTCCTATTTTTATTTGTTTAGATTATTAATGATACACTACTCAGATGCTAATATTAACAAACAGCATCAATCATAGCATCGCCAAATTCAGAACAAGACAACAAAGTAGCGCCGTCCATCAATCGTTCAAGGTCATAAGTAACTGTTTTGTTTTGCATCACAGTTGATATTGCTGTTAATACCATATCAGCCGCCTCACTCCAACCGAGATGCCTAAGCATCATTTCAGCGGAAAGAATAATTGAGCTGGGATTAACCTTATTAAGCCCCGCGTATTTAGGTGCAGTGCCGTGTGTGGCCTCAAACACAGCGGTAGTATCAGATAGATTTGCACCCGGGGCAATGCCAATACCGCCTACTTGTGCAGCTAAGGCATCTGAGATGTAATCACCATTGAGATTAAGTGTGGCAATTACTGAATATTCATCGGGGCGCAATAAAATTTGCTGCAAGAAAGCATCAGCAATCACATCTTTAATAGTAATAATCGCCCCAGTATTAGGATTGCTAAACTCACACCAAGGACCGTCGCCCATGATTTTAGCGCCAAATTCAGCTTGTGCTAATTGATAGCCCCAATCTCTAAAACCGCCTTCGGTAAATTTCATAATATTGCCTTTATGCACTAAAGTTACGGAATCTTTGTCGTTATCAATCGCATATTGAATACTGGCGCGCACTAAGCGCTCTGTCCCCTGCTTAGATACTGGCTTAATGCCAATACTGGAGGTATCAGGAAAGCGAATTTTAGTTGTGCCCATTTCATTTTGTAGAAAATCGATGAGTTTTTTAACCTCGTTGCTGCCTGCCTTATATTCAATGCCGGCATAGATATCTTCAGAATTTTCTCTAAAAATCACCATATTAACTTTTTCTGGGGCTTTAACTGGTGTTGGAGTGCCAGTAAAATACTGCACAGGACGCTGGCAAATAAATAAATCAAGCTGCTGACGAATAGCAACATTTAACGAACGCATACCGCCACCGACCGGAGTGCTTAGTGGGCCTTTAATCGCAACAGCAAACTCTTTAATTGCATCTAAGCTTTCTTGTGGTAGATATTCACCATATAAATCATTGGCTTTGTCACCAGCATAAACATTCATCCATTGGATGGTCCTTGAGGAGTTATAGGCCTTATCAACAATCGCATCAATCACTTTTTTCATCACTAAAGATACATCGCTGCCAATACCATCGCCTTCGATATAGCTAATAATTGGTTGGTTTGGCACTTGAATAACGCCATCTTTAAAGGTAATTTTCTCGCCATTTTCTGGCACTTGAATATGTTGATAGTGCATTATTTATCCTAAACTTGAAAGCGTTATTTTAGCATATTCACTTGTAAAAATTTAAAGAAAATATTGATAGGCTTTATTCTCGGTTTCATTTTGATAAAAATAACCCAATTCATCAAAACTGCGCTCTAAGGCCGCCACATCATTCACTTGAAAGCCAATCAACACACGGCCAAAATCAGCACCATGATTACGATAATGAAACAAGGATATATTCCAATGAACGCCTATTTTCTTTAAAAAATTCAACAAAGCGCCAGGATGTTCAGGAAATTCAAATCGATACAATACTTCGTTATCAGTATTAGCACGACCGCCCACCATATAACGAATATGTGTTTTTGCAATAGAATTATCGCTCATATCTAACACCTCAAACGAGTTAGATAATTTAGCAATTAATGCCATTTTCTCGCTCTGCCCTGCACTCAAAGCCACACCCACAAAAATATGCGCCTGTTTTTGATTGCCGTAACGATAATTAAACTCAGTAATCGAATGATTGCCAAGCATTTGACAAAAACTCAAAAAACTGCCCGGCTCCTCATTAATAGTAGCAGCTAAAATCGCCTCATTTTGCTCGCCCAAATCCGCTCGTTCTGCCACATAGCGCAAACGGTCAAAATTCATATTAGCACCACTAACAATAGCAATTATATTGTTGGCCCGCAGTTGTTTATCTTTAATATATGACTTTGCCCCTGCTAAAGCTAACGCTCCTGATGGTTCAACAATATTACGATTTTGGTTATAAATATCTTTAATGGCAGCACACATTTCATCATTACTAACCAAAACGCTGTCATCAACTAAATCTTTGGCAAGCCGTAGATTTTCAACACCGATTTTTTTAACCGCAACACCTTCGGCAAAAATCCCCACTTCATCCAAAACTGCATGGGTGTTTTGCGCGATAGATTCTGTAAATGCCGCTGATTCAAAAGGCTCAACAGCAATGATTTTAATTGCGGGTCGCTGGGTTTTAATCACACTGGCAATGCCAGCAATCAACCCACCACCGCCAACTGGGACAAAAATATAATCAATCTTATCCAATTGTTCTAACAGTTCATAAGCAATCGTAGCCTGACCGGCAATCACATCAATATCATCAAAGGCATGAATAAAAATTTGTCCGTTTTGTTTGGCAAGTTGTTGTGCAAATTGATAAGCCTCATCATAACTATTACCCAATAACACGATTTTAGCGCCAAATGACTTAACTGAATCTATTTTGATTTGCGGGGTAATTTTAGGCATCACAATGGTAGCATCAATGCCTAATTTTTTTGCAGAAAAGGCCACGCCTTGTGCATGATTACCAGCTGAGCAGCTAATCACACCTTGGGCTAATTGCTGTTGGCTTAAACTACGAATTTTGTGATAAGCACCGCGTAATTTAAAGGAATGTACTGGCGTTAGGTCTTCACGCTTTAAATAAATTTGGTTATCTAAATGCACGCTGATTTGCTCTGCAAAATCCAATCTGGTTTTTGCCACAACCTCACTCACAACAGCTCTATTAATACGACTAACAATGTTTTGCATGTAATTCCTTTAAATAATCAACAGTTATATAAGTATGTGAAGTGGCTTCCCCAGCAATTAATGTAGCAGGTTTATCAGCCGCTCCCAAGTGGTTAAAAACCGCCATAGCACCCTCAAACTTATGAGAGCGGGTATATTCATTCACAGTAATTAAACTCTTTAAGTTTGCAGCTGTTGCCGAAATAATGCCATTATACGAGTCTTCAAAGGCGATACAATCTGTGGCATTTAACTTCATTTTTTCCAATACCCAGCAATAAATATCAGCGGCTGGTTTTAGATTAGGCACCACACCGCCTGCGCCAATTACCTCAAACCAATTTAGTGCTTCACTACCCAAAGTGTTGGTAATTATAGCATCCACATTGGCTTTGGTCGTGGTAGTTGCGATTGCTAATCTTAAACCTGCAGCCCTTGCTTCGTGCAATAAGCGCGCCACACCGGTTCTTAGAGAAATTGCGCCCTGGTTTACAAAGCCTACATAAATTTGGGTTTTTAACGCATGGATTGAGGCGACAAAACTATCTAAATCACTATGTTTATGTTTAGCTTCAAGCTCAAATTCAGGTTTATATTTTGCTAAATAATATTTAATGCGCAATTGCCCGCCCGTTATTGCTAACAATTTAGCATATAATTCTCTCGACCAGACCCAATCTAATAATAATGTTTCAAATGCCAGATTGAAAGCAAGCAGATGCCCATCGCGCTCAGTGTTTGCAAGCGTTCCATCAACATCAAAAATAAGTGCTTTTAGGCTCATAATAAATTTATAATAAAAAAAATAAAAAATAAATTGCTATTTTAAGATAGTTTCGGTAAAAAGATTGTTTTTTATTAAAATATACCATTATGTCAGAGCCTAATTTTCAAAATATTCCTGCTTATCAAGCTACTAAAAATGAAGACTTTATGAGTTCAGAACAACTTGCACATTTTAAAAACAAGCTAAATGCTTGGTTAGAGCAACTTATTAGCGATGCCGAATCCACCATTAATTATATTCAGGAAGATTCTACACAAGTCGCCGATATTAATGACCGCGCAACTCTTGAAGAAGAATTTACATTAGAACTTAGAACTCGCGACCGTGAAAGAAAACTTATCAACAAAATTGAACAAACCCTGCATTTAATTGAGATCGGTGATTATGGTTATTGCAAAACTTGTGGCACTGAAATTAGCTTGCTACGCTTAGAAGCCCGCCCTACCGCTGATAAGTGCATCGATTGCAAAACCATTGCTGAAAAGAAAGAAGTTTAATACAACAGACCTACTGAAATGGCTTAATACTTTTAAGAATCCCTCGAAAAATAGCCACTTCTTCTTTTTCGGTCTCAGCTCTGGTAAAAAATCTACGCAAACGCCGCATTAACAATCCTTTTGGGCGTTTTTCTGCAAAATAATCAATATGCTCAAGCGCTTGTTCAAGGTGTGCATAAAGCCCTTCTAACTCGTTATAACTTGCTAATTTATTGCCACTATTATCAAATTTAGTGGTGCTGTTGAGTGCGTAATATTGATAGGCAAATACTTGAATGGCTGAGGCGATATTGAGTGAATAATAATCTGGATTGCCAGGGATTGTCATTAACACTTGGCATAAATCTAATTGCTCATTAGTAAGCCCTGATTTTTCCGTGCCAAATACGATTGCTACTGTTTGCTTATCGGCTAATTTAGCAATTTTTTCGCAGGCACCGAGCACATCTGTTTGTTGCCATTTAATGCTTCTTTGTCGCGCACTTGCAGCAATTACTAACTGCACACCTTCTAATGCGGCGGCTAATGAATCGCATACTACGGCATTAAAAAGCACATCATCTGCCCCGCTAGCGCGTGCGGTTGCGGTAGCTGATGGGTAATTTTTAGGATTGACTAAATACAAATTTAATAGACTCATATTTTTCATTGCCCGAGCAGCCGCACCAATATTGCCCGCCTCGGTGGTGTCAAGCATCACAATCCGCACTTTATCAAAGGTATAATTCATCTCTTTTTTTAGTTATAAGTTAGTATGCACCCTACCCTCAATATTGCCGTTAAGGCAGCGCGCAAAGCAGGCGATATCATTCTTAGATACCATAATCAAATCGACCTACTAACCATTCAAAACAAAGCAGCTAATGACTTTGTTTCAGAGGTGGATAAGGCCGCTGAAGATGCTATTATAGACGAGTTAAAATACGCCTTTCCCCAACATTCAATTTTAGGCGAAGAAAACGGCGAGATACACGGTGAAATACTTGGCAATAAGCGTTTTCAATGGATTATTGACCCATTAGATGGCACTACTAATTATTTGCATGGCTTTCCGCAATATGCGGTATCGATTGCCCTATATGAGAATAACAAACCAACACATGCGCTGGTTTATGACCCTTTTAAAGAAGAATTATTTACTGCCTCAAATGGTCGGGGTGCTTATCTCAACGACCAAAGAATACGCGTTACCAATACCCAAGGTTTTGAAAATACCCTGATTGGCACTGGTTTTCCTTTTAAAGCGCCACAGCATTTAGATGCTTATTTAATGATGTTTAAAGCCATTCATCCACAAGTAGCAGGCATTCGCCGCGCTGGTTCTGCTGCGCTGGATTTGGCATATTTAGCCGCTGGACGGCTTGATGGTTTTTGGGAAATTGAGCTCAACATTTGGGATATTGCAGCTGGTGCGCTTTTGCTTAAAGAAGCTGGGGGTTTTATTGGTGATTTTTCAGGCAGGGATAAATATTTACAAACAGGCAATGTGGTGGCAGGTAACGAGCAAGTTTTTAAAGCTATTTTAAAAACCATTCACCCGCATCTAAGCGCTGATTTACAGCGTTAATTGTTCGCCATTTAACCCCTTAGTATGCTTGCCTAACAAATAAACAATCGCCGGGCTTTTATCTTCTGGCAATGGATTATTATCCGCATTTTCAGCAGGATAAGCTGTTTTCCGCATTTTTGTTCGCATTCGCCCTGGATCAAGTGAATTGACCCTGATATTGGTTTTTTCTAATTCTTCAGATAAGGTTTTACTCAGCCCTTCAAGCGCAAATTTACTCACCCCATACGCCCCCCAATATGCCCGTGCCGTGCGCCCTACGGATGACGACAGAAACAACACGCGAGCATCGGGCGATTTATTCAACAGTGGAATTAAAAATTGCGTCAGCATAAACGCCGCATTCACATTAATCTGCATTACCGAATACCACAATTTAATATCATATTGCTCAATCGGCATCATCGCCCCGAGTGTGCTGGCGTTATGAATAAGCCCATCCAGCACACCAAATTGCTCAAGCAAACTGCTTTGTAATTGCTGATAATGCTCTGGCGTTGCCCCTGCTAAATCCAACGGATAAAGCATTGGCTCAGAAAAACCCAAGCCAACTACCTCATCATAAACCCCCTCTAAAGCGCCTAAATCACGCCCAAGCATAATCACAGTTGCGCCAGCTTTTGCTAAATCCAATGTCATCGCCCTACCGAAGCCTCGATTAGCCCCTGTGACTAAAACAATCTTGTCTTTTAATTCACCTTTGGTGATTTGATAATTAGTTGATATATTCACTCTTTTAGTTCTTTTTTAGTTGTGATGCCCAATTTTTTCAATAGCTCGGTTTTTCTAATTAAATTATCTTTTCCGCTGGAAAGTTGTTTATAAGCATCATCGTATTTGTTTTGTGCAGCATTTAGTGAGTCGCTAATGCCTTTCATTGAATCAATAAACAAGACAAATTTGTCATACATATTGCCCGCCTGACGCACAATCTCTTCGGTGTTTTGGTTTTGTCGTTCGGTATTCCAAATGTGATTGATAGTTTTTAGGCTCATCATCAAAGTTGAAGGCGAAACCAAAGCAACATTCTTTTTTAGTGCATCGTTAAATAAATCAGGCTTTTGCTCCAAAGCAACCAAAAGCGATGCCTCAATCGGAAAAAATACAAAAATATAATCTAAAGTATGCACGCTAGGTAAATTTTCATAAGATTTTAGTGATATGTTTTTAATGTGATTATCAATAGATTTAATATGCTGGATAATGGCAGAAGTGTCGCCAGCAACATACTCCTGATAATATTTAAGTGATACTTTAGAATCAATAATAATGTCTTTATTATCGGGCAAATGCACAATTACATCAGGTCGTAAAAAATTACCTTCAGCGTTTTTTAGGCTTTGTTGCACATGGTATTGCTGGTCTTTTTCCAGCCCAGAATCCTCTAAAATTGATTCCAGCACAAGCTCGCCCCAATCGCCTTGCTGTTTGTTATCATAGGTCAGCGCATTGGCGAGTTTTTCTGCTCCCTTTAAAGTGTCTTGATTTGCTTGCGACAGGTTTTCAATTTGCTGTTTTAAGGCACTTCTATCATCCGATTGCTCTTTAGTGATAGTTTCAAGTCGTTTTCGAAAATTATTAATATCATCTTTTAAAGGATTGATGGTTTCGGTATTTTTTTGCGTTAATGCTTGCTTGTCATCTTTTAAAACCTGTGCTGCCAAGGCACTAAATTCTTCTTTAGAATTGCTAATAAAACTTGTTTTTTCCTTCTCAGCACTTAGTTTTGCGGATAATTCAGCCGTTTGTTTTTGTAATTTTGATACAAAAACAGCATACACGCCTAACGCGCCTAACGCTAATCCAAATAATCCAAATAATATACTTATAATATCCATTTTTCTAACTCCTGTGGTGTTTTAATCAAATAATCATAACCCCAATCAGGGCTAACTTTACCATAACCCCAGCTGACTGCTATGGTTTTAATTTGTGCATTTTTACCTGCCAGCATATCATTTTTATCATCGCCCACAAATAAGCAATTTTGCGCTAAAACCCCCAACTGAGCACAAGCATAAAGCAAAGGTGCAGGATGCGGTTTATTATGCTCTAAGGTATCTCCGCATACTATTACATCAGGCTTTATGGCTAATTTATCCAGCAATAAATGGGTTAAATTCTCAGGCTTGTTAGTAACAATTCCCCAATACATTTTTTGGGTTTTAATAAGCCTAATAATATCATCCATACCCTCAAATAAATGCGAAAATTTATCAATATTATCTTCATAAATCTGCAAAATGTGCTGGTGTCTATCGTTAAATTGAGGGTCAGATTCATCGCAATCAAACCCAAATTTAACCAAGGCTTTGCCGCCAAACGCCACCAGCGGCTTGATTTTTTCATACGGTTTTGCAGCAATATTATTTTCTTCTAGCAAAGTATTCAGCGCATACGCTAAATCGGGTGCGCTATCAATTAGTGTGCCGTCTAAATCAAATAAAACTGCCTGTGCTTTCATATAAAATTAACCATTATTTAGTCAAAACAATTTTATGCTATTTATTCGTTCATCTTTGTTTCTTTTAGGCTCGGAAATTATATTAATTTTTGTGGCTTTATTGCTGCTATTAAGTTTTTATATGCCACTTAAATATCGTTATAAAATCGGCTCTTTATGGGGTAAATTCAATATTTGGTGGCTTAGTGTTACTTGTAATATTCAAAGCAAAATCATTGGTGCGGAAAATATCCCCGATAAAGCCTGTGTAATTATCTCTAATCACCAATCTACATGGGAGACTTTTGCTTTTCAAAAAATATTTCCACATCAAACTTGGGTGCTCAAAAAACAATTATTATGGATACCGATTTTTGGCTGGGGTTTGGCGTTATTAAAGCCTATTATCATTAATCGTAGCGAAAAACTTAAAGCCATTAAAAAAATCATTAAACAAGGCACTCAGAGGATTAAATCAGGTATTTTTGTGATTATTTTCCCCGAAGGCACCCGTCAGCCGCACGGCAAAATCGGCAATTATCAAAAAGGTGGGGTTGCTATCGCTAAAAAAGCCAAAGTGGATTTATTGCCCATTTATCACAATGCTGGAAAATTATGGTCAAAAGGTGGTTTTATCAAATATCCAGGGGTGGTTACTATAGTAATTGCTAAGCCGATTAATTCAGCAGAAAAATCAGCCACAGCACTCACTCAACAGATTAAAGATTGGACAGTTTCTCAATCTAAAAATCTTGCTGATTAAAAATCAAACAAAATAACTCTGCTGTTTTTTGTGTGTCATATAATGCCGAATGTGCCTGCGAATTATCCCATTCAATACCGGCCTTGCACATCGCTTTAGCCAATACCGTTTCGCCATAATAAAGTGCTGAGAGGCTTACTGTGTCAATGGTTGAAAATTGATGAAATGGATTTTTTAGCTTAGCTCGACTGCTGGCAGCATACAAAAAACCTAAGTCAAAAAAGGCATTATGCCCTACCAAAATGCTGCGACTACAATCCGCATCCTTTATTGCACACTTGCTTTGCTTAAATATTTCACTCAAGGCTTGTTTTTCACTGACTGCCATACGCAAAGGATTATCCACATCAATACCGTTAAACTTCAATGCAATAGGGTCAAGATTAGCACCCTCAAATGGCTTTATATGAAAGTGCTGTAGCGTTTGTGGATAAAAAACACCCTGCTCATCAATGCCGATAATAATCGCACAAATTTCAAGCATTGCATCGGTTTTTTGATTAAAACCAGCGGTTTCAATATCAATCACAACGGGTAAATACCCTCTAATTCTGTCTTTAATCAACATAACGAAAAAAAATACTTGGATTACGCTGATAGTCAAACAAAACTTGGCGTTTAGCAGGCAGTTCGTCAATATGCATTTGCACAAAGCCTTGTTTTAAAAACCATTGAGTATTATGCTTAGTTATGGCAAAAATTTTCACAAAATTAGCCTGATGTGCCTTGTGCATAATCTTATTTAATAATTTTATTGAAATGCCTTGATTTTGCATGCTTGCTGACACGGCTAAAGCATAAATCTCAGCCATATTGTTTGCTTGATTGTTTGCTTGATTGTTTGCTTGATTGTTTGCTTGACAATTTTTTAAACCTGCACAAGCAACCATAACCCCGTCCTGGGTTAAGCAGATAAAATCATCAATATTATCAGCAATTTGTTGGTAACTTCTGGGCAAAATCTTGCCTTGTTGCACAAAAGGCTCGATTAACGCTAAAATTTGTTGCACTTTATCCATAAGGGTTGATATTTTAGTCTAAAATTTAGTTTTTTGATTAACTGAATATCTTTAATGAGCAATACTAGAAAACACTCCTCACAAGTGGTAGATGGCTATCAGCGCGCACCCTCTCGTGCAATGCTCTATCCAGTTGGTTTTAAAAAACAAGATTTTAACAAGCCTCAGGTAGGGATTGCTAGCACCTGGTCGATGGTTACTCCTTGCAATATGCACATTAACAAACTGGCACAAAAGGCTGAAAAAGGCGTTAATACTGCTGGTGGTAAGGCTGTCATTTTTAATACTATTAGCATTTCTGATGGTATTTCGATGGGTTCTGAAGGTATGAAATATTCGCTGGTTTCCCGTGAGGTAATTGCTGATTCAATCGAAACCGTGGTTGCCTGTCAGGGTTTTGATGGGGTGGTTGCAATTGGCGGTTGCGATAAAAATATGCCCGGCTGCATTATCGGGCTTGCACGACTTAATCGCCCTGGTATTTTTGTCTATGGTGGCACTATCCAGCCGGGTAAAAATCATACTGACATCGTGAGTGTATTTGAAGCAGTGGGCAAATATGCTAATGGCACAATCGATGCGATTGAGTTAGAAAATATTGAGAAAACTGCCATTCCGAATGCAGGCTCTTGTGGTGGTATGTACACTGCTAACACTATGGCAAGCGCGATTGAGGCATTAGGTATGAGCCTACCTAATTCAAGCGCGCAAAATGCAATTTCAGATGACAAAAATAATGATTGTATTCATGCAGGCGGGGCTGTGCTTAATCTATTAGAAAAAGACATAAAACCCAACGATATTATGACTATCAAGGCATTTGAAAATGCCATCACTGTTATTATTGCCCTTGGTGGCTCTACTAATGCGGTGCTACACCTGATTGCTATGGCAAATGCTGCTGGAGTTGATTTAAGCATTGATGACTTTAGCCGTATTGGGGCAAATGTGCCGGTGTTGGCTGATTTAAAACCATCGGGTAAATATATGATGAGTGAATTGGTGGAAATTGGCGGCACACTGCCACTGATGAAAATGTTATTAGACGGGGGTTTATTGCATGGCGATTGTATGACAGTAACAGGGCAAACTATGGCTGAAAACCTTAAAGAAGTTAAACCTTATGGGGATGCTCAAACCATTATCAGAGCTTTAAATAACCCTATCAAACCCGATTCGCATTTGCGTATTTTATATGGCAATTTAGCAGATGAGGGTGCGGTGGCAAAAATCACTGGCAAAGAAGGTCTGCATTTTAAAGGCACAGCCAAATGTTTTGCTCGCGAGGAAGATGCCCTTAGCGCCATACTTAATGATGAAATTAAAACTGGCGATGTGATTGTTATTCGCTACGAAGGCCCTAAAGGTGGCCCTGGTATGCGTGAGATGCTTGCCCCTACTTCTGCTGTTATGGGCAAGGGTTTAGGTGAAAAAGTGGCACTCATTACTGATGGTCGTTTTTCTGGTGGCACTCATGGTTTTGTGGTCGGGCATATCACGCCTGAGGCCTTTGAAGGTGGGGTTTTAGCTGTAGTTGAAGATGGCGATGAAATCCTAATTGACGCTGAAAATAACTTATTAGAATTATTGCTTGATGAGGCAATTATCAAGCAACGCTTATCTCAATGGAGGCAACCAAAACCTAACTACAGCAAAGGTGTGTTGGCAAAATTTGCAAAGTTAGCTAAATCAGCCTCACAAGGCGCAGTTACTGATTAATAGCAAAAAAAATTATTCTACTAAGCAGGGGTAAAAACTATTTGTCTATCATCCAAACTCACTGAGGCGACTTGAATTTTGATTGTATCTCCTAAGCGGTAAACCTTGCTAGTGCGTTCGCCTTTGAGTTGATGATGAATATCGTCAAAAATATAATAATCGTCTTTCATATCGCGTATGGCAATCATACCTTCAACAAACACATCGCTAAGTTCGATAAAAATACCAAAACCTGCCACACCAGAGATAATGCCATTAAAGTTCTGCCCTACTTTGTCGCGCATATATTCACATTTAAGCCATTGCTCTACATCACGCGTGGCATCGTCCGCCCGACGCTCGGTAATTGACAGGTGCACGCCAGTTTCAATCATTTTTTTGCTGGGTTTTCTGCTTTTTTTGTTGAGTATGCGTTTGATAGCACGGTGCACCAACAAATCAGGGTATCTTCTAATTGGTGAGGTAAAATGAGTATAATCTTCAAACGCTAAACCAAAATGCCCTTCGTTAGCTGGCGTATAAACCGCCTGCTTCATAGTGCGTAGCACAACTGTTTTAATGATATTTTCATCATCTCTA
Source organism: Gammaproteobacteria bacterium (assembly GCA_965217125.1). Classification (GTDB taxonomy): domain Bacteria; phylum Pseudomonadota; class Gammaproteobacteria; order PS1; family Pseudothioglobaceae; genus JAAOIF01. The sequence continues at coordinate 909,855 of OZ244244.1, forward strand.
CCCTTAGAAACTTCTAATACTTTAGCAAAATCCTTAGATTCAGGTTGTGCCCCGCCCTCAAGCGTTAATCCAATGGCTTTTAAGAATTGACGGGTAACTTCAACTTTTTCAGCTGTAGGTTTTGGATGAATACGATAGAGAAAATCCTCATCGTGATGAGCTAAAAACTTAGCAGTGGCTTGGTTAGCCATCAGCATACACTCTTCAATAAGTTTGTGTGCATCATTACGAGAGCGTGCTACGATGTTATCGATTTTGCCGTTGCTATTAAATAAAATTTGACTTTCTATACGATCAAAATCCATCACTCCGCGCTTGATTCTAGCGACTTTGAGGGCTTTGTATAGGTCGTATAAGGTATTTAAGTTGTCCATCACTGCGGCATATTCTTGGGTTAATTGTGGCTCCTGATGTTCTAAGATTTGGCTTACTTTAGTGTAGTTTAGACGCGCATGAGAGCGCATAATAGCTGGATAGAATTGGTAATCCAATAGATTGCCATTTGCATCAATATTCATCTCACAAGCCATACATAGACGCAAAACATTTGGATTGATTGAACAAAGCCCGTTTGACAAAGCTTCAGGCAACATTGGCACCACTCGACGCGGAAAATACACCGAATTACCGCGTTCAATAGCATCTTTGTCCAAATCTGAACCTTCTTTCACATAATGCGATACATCAGCGATTGCTACCATTAATTTCCAACCGTTTTTAGTTGGCTCGGCATATACAGCATCATCAAAATCACGCGAATCCTCGCCATCAATAGTAATTAGTTTCATTTTACTGATGTCAATTCTGCCGCGTTTATTCGACTCGCTAACCGTGGTTGGCAAATTATTGGTTTGTGCTAATGCCGCCGCGGAAAAATCAACTGGAATGCCATTACGATAAAGCGCAGAATCAGTCTCCACACCTTCGTCCATATAAGTGCCTAATACTTTGGTAATTTTGCCTTGTGCTAAGGTTTTTAATGTGGGTGATTGGGTAATCTCAACAATCACAATTTGTTCATTTTGATGATTTTTATCCACTGTCGGGATGTTAATATTGTGTTTAATGCGCCTATCATCGACCACCACATAAGCCGTCTTGCCCTCTTCAAGGTGTAGTCGCCCAACTAATGTTTTAATGCTTTTAATCACTTTAATAATTTGCGCATCACCACGCTGGTTTAATAAACGCGCTGTAACTTTATCGCCATGAAATACTAATTGCATTTGTTGGGCTGAAAGACGCAAATCTTTACCGCCCGCGTCTAAGACAATAAAACCAAAACCTTTAGGATTAGCAATCACGGTGCCGCTCATAACCCCTTTGTTATTGTATTTACGATAGATGCCATCGCGGTTACAGCTTAATTGCTGGTCACGAACCATAGCTTTTAGGCGCTGTGTTAAAGCCTTCCTTTGCTGATTATCAATTTTTAATAAGTCATACAACTGATATTTGCTTAGAGGCTTTTTATTAACAAAACTAAGAATATATTCTCTGGATGGAATCGGATTGTCGTATTTTTCTGATTCTCTCTTTTGATAGGGGTCAGACATTTAATTACTCGCTAAATGGATGCTTAAGGATTAAGGTTTGTTCTCGATCGGGCCCTGTTGATATAATATCTACCGGTAAGCCAGAGAGTTGTTCAATCTTAGCAATATAGTTTTGTGCCTCGATTGGCAATGAGGCAAATGTGTTAGTGCCGATGGTGCAGCTTTTCCAACCCGGCATTTGTATATAAATCGGCTTGGCATCGCTATAGCCTTGCGCATCATAGGGGGGTGTGGTTATTTGTTTTCCATTCAATTCATAAGCGATACAAATCTTAATGTTTTCTAAGCTATCTAACACATCTAATTTAGTTAAACAAATGCCACTAACCGCGTTTAAATTAAAAGAGCGCTTGAGGGTAACCATATCCAACCAACCACAGCGGCGCGCACGACCAGTAGTAGCGCCAAATTCGCAGCCAACTGTGCCTAATATCTTACCGATTGCATCGCCTTTATCGGCAACAACATCATAGCATAATTCTGTTGGAAACGGCCCGCCACCCACACGCGTGGTATAGGCTTTTACAATGCCCAGCACATAATCAATAGCAGTTACCCCAACGCCAGAGCCGGTAACTGCACCTCCTGAGGTGGTATTAGATGATGTTACAAAAGGATAAGTGCCTTGGTCAATATCTAACAATGCGCCTTGCGCGCCTTCAAATAATAGATTTTGATTATTGGCAATATGGCTATGAATTTGCGCCGCCACATCACTAATCATCGGTCTAACAATTTTGGCTTGTTTAAGTGCTTGTGCCAATGTTGCTTCATAATCCAGCGCATCCACAGCATAATAATCTGTCAGTGCAAAGTTATGATATTGCATAACTTCTTTTAATTTGATAGCAAAGGCTGCTTCGTCCAATAAATCACTAACGCGCAAGCCACGGCGCGCAACTTTATCTTCATACGCAGGGCCAATGCCGTTGCCTGTTGTGCCAATAGCGGCCTTGCCCCGCAAGGCTTCTCGCGCATTATCAAGGGCAATATGATAAGGCATAATCAATGGACAGCCGGGGGAGATTTTTAAACGCGATGCAACATCAACACCTGCTGCCTCTAACTCGCCTAATTCTTTAATCAGCGCAGACATTGACAACACCACACCATGCCCAATTAAACATTCAACATTTTTACGCAAAATACCTGATGGAATAAGATGAAGCACGGTTTTTTTACCGTCAATCACCAAAGTATGTCCAGCATTATGTCCGCCTTGAAAACGCACCACACTAACGACTTTATCGGTGATTAAATCCACCACCTTGCCTTTGCCTTCATCACCCCATTGAGTGCCAATAATAACTACATTTTTTGCCATATTTTTATGTTTTAATTATTAAATTTTCTAAATACTTTTAAATTTCACGCTCAATTGTAAATATTGCAGTAGCTTAATTTTTTAGAGAGCTTTGCAATAAAAATTTCAAATCAAATGAAAATCCTGTTGCTGCGCGTGACTGACCAAAAGATTTGCTAATACTGTTGTAACGACCGCCTTGTGCTAAGGCTTTTGAATAATCTTGATGATAAGCGGAAAATACAACACCAGTGTGGTATTCATAGCTTTTAAGCTGCGCAAGGTCAAACACAATATTAATGTTTGATGTATTTAATTGGGCGTTAATTTTAATTAAATCTTCAATTGCCGATTGAGCCTCAGGCAAGTCATTAAATACTAATAATGCCTCATCTAATACGCTTACATCGCCCTCTAAATCCATCAATGCAGAAAATTTATCGGCATTATTGAGTTTGTTATCGTTTAAAAATACTGCTAAATCTGGATTACAGCGTTTTACAAAAATTTGACGCAAATTTAGTGCCTGTTCATTAGATAAATCCTCTTGTGCAATCAATCTATTAAAAATTGCAACATTGCCTAAACTTAGCACAATCGGTTGAATTGACAATAGCTCCAAACTCTGTAGCATTAAATCAATCACTTCAATATCTGCTGCAATATCCTTTGCACCATATAGCTCTGCACCAGCCTGAATGGGCGAACGCGAAGCATAAAAATCATCCGCCTTTGTTTGTAAAATCGCATTTACATAACAATATTTTTCAACCACATTACTGGCGCGTTTTGCATCAATACGCGCAATTTGTGGGGTAATATCAGCGTGTATGCCAAGCATTTTGCCGCTTGCAGAATCGAGAAATTTAAAGGTTTTTTGGTCAATCGAATCAGAGGTTAATAGTAGCGATTCAACATATTCTACCATCGGCGGAATCACCAGCCCAAAGCCTTGCTCTGCATATAAATCTAATAGCCGTCGGCGCACAGATTCAAACGCTAAGGCCTGAGCACCGGTCAACTCATCAATGCCCTCAGGTAGTTGCCAAGTACTCACGCTTTAAATTATTTAATTTTTGGGTTAAAGTGGCGGAAAAACTCGGTATTTGGATTGAGTACCAAAATATCGCTTTGATTAGAAAATGATTTTTTATAAGATTCTAAGGAACGATAAAACGAATAAAAACCAGCATTTTTATTATAGGCCTGTGCATAGTTATTGGCAGAAATTGCATCGCCTTCACCGCGAATTTTCTCAGAATCACGATAAGCGTTTGCCAAAATAATGGTGCGTTGTTTGTCCGCTGCTGCTTTAATGACTTCCGCCTCTTGTGAGCCCTTCGATCTAAATTCTTTGGCAACTCGTTGGCGCTCAGCTTGCATACGGCGATATACTGAGTTAGACACCTCTTCAGATAAATCAATACGCTTAATACGCACATCAACAATCTGGATACCAAACTCAATAATGTCTTTTTTTGCTAATTGAGTAATATTAGACATAATATCACTACGCTCACCTGAAACCACATCGGCAATTGTGCGTTTAGAAAATTCACTTTTAAGTCCAGTTTTAATAATTTGTGCAAGACGATTGTTGGTTCTCGCTAAATTGCCGCCAGTAGATTTGTAAAACTGCTCAGCATTAACAATACGCCATTTAACATAAGAATCCACAATAACATTTTTCTTCTCACCAGTTAAAAAACGCTCGGCTGGTGTATCAAGTGTTTGAATGCGTTTGTCAAATTTCACCACATTATTAACAAATGGCATTTTGAATTTAAGCCCTGCTGTTCGCTCAACGGTAACAATTTCACCCAAGCGTAATTTAATGGCTAATTCAGTTTCATCAACTGTGTAAAGTGCTGAACTTAAAATGATTAGTAAAACACCAACAACTGCTACAATTATTTTTTTCATTATCTAACCTCCCTTGTGCGAAAAACATTTCTAACGCCACCGCTGGGGTTAGGGCGTTGCTGTTGTGAATCTTGAATAATCACTTCAGTGCGTGATTGCTTGGCATTAATAAGTTTATCAATGGGCAAATACATCATACTATTAGCCTTTGAATCCACTACTACTTTGCTGGTATTAGCCAATACATTTTCGATAGTTTCACGATACAAACGCTCTTTAGTAACTTTTGGCGCTTTTTCATATTCAGTTAAAATTTGTTTAAAGCGTGATGCCTCACCTTCAGATTTTGAAACCACTTGTGATTTATAAGCCTTCGACTCTTCCAGAATACGCGCGGCTTTACCGCGTGCTTTTGGCAAAATATCATTAGCATAAGTTTGTGCTTCGTTGATTAGGCGCTGTTTGTCTTCGCGTGCCTTAACAGCATCACTAAAAGAAGCTTGAACTGGCTCTGGCGGCTGTGCATCTTGCATATTAACTGTGGTGATAATCAAACCTGATTTATAAGTATCCAATAACGATTGAGATCTGTCTTTGATTTGGTCGGCAATCGCAACACGCCCTTCAGTTAAGATGTAATCCATAGTATTTTTACCCACCATTTGACGAATAGCGCTTTCAACTACTTGGCGTAGAGTCAAGTCAGGATTAGCAATATTAAACAAATAAGACTGCGCATCGTTAATTTTGTATTGCACTGCAAACTTAGCGTCAATCATATTCTCGTCTTGGGTTAGCATTAAAGACTCAGATGAAACATTGCCACCGCGTCTATTGCTAATGGCATCACGATAACCAATTTGTGCAGTTCTAACCTGCTCAACATTAATTCTGTGCAAACTCTCAAGCGGATACGGTAGATGCCAATGAGGGCCTTGGGAGGTTTCTTCTTGAAAAGCACCAAAACGCAATATCACCCCTTTTTCAGCAGGGTCAATAATATAAATGCCTGATAATAGCCATACCAACACAGCTAAAATAAGAATATATTTAAAAACTCCTTTAGAGGGTGTGTTTGCTTTCGGTGATTTTTTAGCAGCAAAAAATCCATCAAATTTATTTTTAAAATCTTTAATCACCTCGTCCAATTCAGGCGGCGTTTGCCCTTTGCCATTCCAAGGATTTTTATTGTTATCGTCATTCCAAGCCATTACTTAACTTCCTGTGTATTATAAAAACCTAAAGTATTTTACCTAAACTATTAGTCATTAACACAACTATTATGAGTAGATATTTTTCGTATCTTTGAAATTTTATTTTTAGCAAAGCAACTTAATAAAGTTTTAATATTGCTAATAAATAATGTTAAAATGCACTGATTTTACCAGCCATAAAAAAGTGCAACTATGAAAAAACAATCAGTCTTGTATGTCGTTATATTATTATCAGGTGTTATTAACGCACAAGGTGTGGTGCTTAATTGTCAGCAAAATAATCTATTGTTTGCCAAACAAACACTTTCTACAGATGCTTCAAGCCTTGATATTGTGGCTGATCAAAGCCAGACTGATAGTGGCGATAATTACTTATTAAGCGGCAATGTCGAGCTTAATTCAAGCGAATATTATCTGGCGGCAGATACTGTTAATGTTAATAAATCTAATAAAATCTCAAGCGCTAGTGGCAATGTTAGACTGCAAAACAATAAATTAATGCTAACCGCTGATAAAGCAATCATTGAAAGGCGAGATGGGGTTATTCATACTTCGGCAGAAAAAATACGCTTTAGCTACCCAGATTCAGAGATTAACGGTAAAGCACAAAAAATAAGCGATAATGGCAAGCAACAAATATTTGATACAGTCACCTATAGTGTATGCCCATTAGACAATGCTGATTGGCAAATGAAAGCCGATAACATTAGCATTGATAAAGCCGCTAATAAAGGTGTCGCTAAAAATGCAACTGTAGAATTTTTAGGCATCCCAATTTTATACTCATCTAATTACCAATGGGTCTTAGAGGGGCGTGAATCAGGCTTGTTATCGCCAAGTTTTGGCAGTTATAACGAATCTGCTAATAATGAAGGCAATAGTTACCAAATTAGAATCCCATATTACTTTAATATTGCCCCTGAACGCGATTTACTAATAGCAATTAACTATTTATCCAGCCGCGGCAGTATGATAGAAGCCCTGTATCGGCAACTAATTAGTGGAGATGATGGTCGTTTTGAAATTGAAGGCCATTATTTACCCGAAGATGATATTACCGAACAACGGCGTTGGTTGCTTAACTCAAAATTTGACTTATCAATTAACGATAAAACCGATATTAACCTTAAAGTCAATCGAGTGTCTGACACTGACTACTTTAAAGACATTGCACATAGTAATACCTCTGAATCTTCACTTCGTTCAGAAATCAACTTAGCCTACACGGATGATGAGAGCAATTTAGCGCTGTCTTTATTTGCAGAAGCAGAACAATTAGTGAACAACGGCACTTCAACCTACACACGCACACCAGAATTATCAATTTCTAAAGGCATTAAAGGCATAGGCGGTCGCACTACGCAATTATCATTGCTCAGCACTAATTTTAAGCATAAAGATAGTAGCGAGTTAGACGCTATTCGCACCCATTTACAAGCCAACTTTAAGCGCTCAATCGCAACTGACGGATATTCAATTACCCCTCAGTTAAATCTATCAAGCACCAATTATGACTTAGAAAATAAAGCAAACCAAAGGCGTGATATCGGCACATTCAGCATTGATTCTAAGTTATTTTTAGAAAGAGAAACATCTCTTTTTAACGCCAATCTTATACAAACCCTAACACCAAGATTGCTCTATAGATATACGCCTGAAAAAAACCAAAGCGATATACCAAATTTTGATTCAACTGATAAAAATGACACTTATGAAGGCTTATTCTCTGGTCAAAAATTTACTGGCTTAGATAGAATTAGCAACGCAAATAGTTTTACTGTAGGATTAGAATCAGAATTTATCAATGCAGACACGGGAGATACTTATTTAAGTTTGAAAGCCGCTCAGTCCTTTCATATAGACAGTCAAGAGCTAAATATTGATGGTGATTTAGCTGAGCGTAGAAAATACTCAAATATTGCTACTTCAATTAAACTTTCCTTAAATAATTTTAGTATTAATAATGAATTGCAAATTGACCCAGATACCAGCAAAATTGACAAACAAAACACTGCTATTAGCTATAACAAATCTCCAAGAAAGTTTATCACTCTGGCACATCACGATTATGGGGGTGTAGAGTCTGCTGAGATTTATGGCGCCTATCCAATCACTCAAAATACACATATTTTTGCTGGTATTAACCGCTCTCTGAGCAATTCAATTACCAACAAAGAAACCACCGGCATTGCTTATGATTCATGCTGCTGGACTTTGCGATTAGCACATTTTAAGGAGCATATTGGTGGTGGTGATTATGATTATACAAGCAGTATCGAGCTGATTCTCAAGGGCTTTGCCTCAACTTCACCCAATCTTGCTAAACGCTTAGAAGCAAACATACCAAACTATTTAGCCAACTTAAATGACTAAGCAGACACACAACGCTTTTAAGTGTTGTCATCAGTTTTTACAAAGCGCTAAATTATTTCTGCTAGCTGCCAGTTTTTCGCTTACAACCTCAGCTGCCAACACGATTATCGCTATTGTTGATGATAATATTGTTACCTTTGATGCAATTAGTCGCCAGATTAAACCAGCTTTCACTAAAGCACAAAAAATAGCGCTGGTAGATCAGCAGATTGAGTTAATATTACAGTTAAAAGCAGCACATAAATTTAACATTCAGCCCGAGTTAGAGAGCATTAATATCATGCTTAACAACATCGCTTTTAAAAATAAATTAACCCGTGCCCAATTAAAATCATTAGCGCAATTTAATGATATTGTTGAACAAATTAAACAAGAACTTATACTTAGAGGGCTTAAACAATTTGTCCTACAGCAAATCGAAATTAATTTAACACAGGCTGAAATTGATAAGGCAGTAGCTAAAAATAAATCAATCAATCAAGCTGATGCCGAACTCAATAGTCTTACTATGATTAAAACAAAATTGATTCAATCACAAAAAGAGAGTTATTTTAAAAGCTGGCTAAAAAGACTCAGAAAAGATGCTTATATAGAAATTTTTGAGCATAAACTTTAATTCAGCTTTTTAACCCTAACTTATGTCAAAGTCAATTATTATCTTTGGGTTTCATGCCATCCAAGCACAGCTTGACTTTAATCCTGAACGCATACTCAAGGTGTTTAGCTTAAACAATCGAGATGACAAACGGCTAAAGGCTATTAACACTCAACTCAACAGCCTTGCTATTAAGCCCCAACAATTAAACCGACAACAATTAGACAAACTCACTAAAAACCAAACCCATCAAGGGATTGCAGCAGAAATCTTAGCGCCCACCCTGCCCAATCAAGCTGCATTGATGGCTTATATTGCCAAGCTTGAAAAACTCAGCTTAATTTTGATATTAGACTCTATTCAAGACCCTAGAAACCTCGGCGCCTGCTTGCGTAGCGCAAATGCCGCTGGCGTGGATTGTGTTATTATTAACAAAAACGCTTCTGCGCCAATCAACTCTTTAGTGCATAAAACTTCAGCAGGCGCACTGAACCAACTTAAAATCTTTTGCGTGACTAACTTAGCACGCACTATTAAAATGCTAAAAGATGAAAATATTTGGGTAATTGGCTTGGACGGCAATGCTAAACAATCTATTTATCAAATCAATCTTGATGCTGCAATTGCAATTGTTGCGGGGGCTGAAGGCACTGGTTTAAGGCGTTTAAGCAAACAATCCTGCGATCAATTGGCAATGATTCCGATGCATGGCAGCGTTGAGAGTTTAAATGTTTCTGTTGCCAGCAGCATCGCCCTATTTGAAACCAACAGACAGCGTAATATTTAACACCTAAAGTTTATTTTTTGGTAAAATTGTCAAGTTTTTTGTGATTTAATGAAATTAGGAATACCAACCCAAATTAAACTGTTTGAATTCGCCAATAAAGGATTATCCTTTTCACAGAACTATAAAGTGAGTGATTTTCCTAGAATTAGCGATTTGTCTAATAACAATCAGGCAGCGCTTAGGGTTGAATTAAATTTCAGCCTTAAAAATAGAATTCCTTGCATTAAAGGCAAAATCCAGCTGGATTTGGCACTAACCTGCCAACGCTGTTTAAATGAAGTCAGTATTCACCTGCAGCCTAAGTTCCAACTTGCTTTTATAAAAAATGAACAACAATGCGATGATTTAGGTGCTGGCTTTGAGACAATTCTTAATACTGATGAAGAATTTTCGACTATTGAATTTATAACGGATGAAGTGTTAATATCTATGCCGATGATACCCATGCACGATTATGAGTGTAGCTCGTATAAAGACACCCAGCCGATAAAACAGCAAAAGCCTAAAAACCCTTTTGCAACACTAAAAAAGTTAAAAAAATTTAAGGAGTAAAAAAAATGGCAGTACAAAAAAGTAGAAAAACACCTTCAAAAAGAGGGATGCGTCGCTCACATAATGCACTAACAAACCCAGCATTATCCGAAGATCAAGAAACTGGCGAAACCCACTTACGCCATCATCTCACTGCTGACGGCTACTACCGTGGCAAAAAAATCATTAATAAAGCCGTAGAAGAAGTGGAAGAAGTGGAAGCTTAGACATACATAGACGCGATGGCAATTAAAATATCGATTGATGTTTCTGGGGGAGACTATGGGACGCTTGCCACCATTCCGGCAGGGCTAAAGGCTTTAGAGGCATTTGCAGACTTGCAATTGCATTTTGTTGGTGATAAGTCCGCCATTCAAGCAGCGCTGAACAAACACTCCAAAAGTCAAATATTATCAAATAGATTCAAAGTTACTCACGCTAGCGAAACCATTGCCATGCACGAATCCCCCGCAATTGCACTACGCAAAAAGAAAGATTCATCAATGCGCCTTGCCATTAATTTAGTTAAAAACCAAGAAACTGATGCCTGTGTCAGCGCTGGCAACACAGGTGCGCTGATGGCGATTTCACGCTTTGTCTTAAAAACTATTAAGGGCATCGACCGCCCTGCTATTATGGGTCGTCTGCCGACTATAACTGGGCATACGCATATGTTAGATTTAGGTGCTAATATTAATTCTAAGCCCGAAGCTTTAGTCGAATTTGCAGTTATGGGCTCAATTGCGGTGCAACATACTGAAAATATCGCCCAACCAACAGTAGGTTTATTGAATATCGGCGAAGAGGAAATAAAAGGCAATGAACATATTAAAAAAACTGCCGAATTGCTAAAGGCCTCGAGCCTTAATTATAGCGGTTTTGTTGAAGGAGACGATATTTACAAAGGCAGTGTTGATTTAGTCGTATGCAATGGTTTTGAAGGCAATATTGCGCTTAAAGCCAGCGAAGGCGTTGCTAATATGATGGGGTATTATCTTAAAACGGCTTTTAATAAAAATATTTTTACTAAAATTATTGCTTTAATCGCAATCCCAGTTTTAAAAGATTTTAAATCAAGCTTAGATCCCGGAAAATACAATGGCGCAAGCTTATTAGGGCTACGCGGCATTGTGGTAAAAAGCCATGGTGGCGCAGATGCAGATGCTTTCTTTTATGCAATCAAAGAGGCTTACCTGCAAGCCCATGCTAAAATCACTCAAAAAATATCCAATCAAGTATCTTCTGAATTAGCAAACAATAATGCAACAAATAAATGAGTAAATTTGCAAGAATTATTGGCACCGGCTCTTATTTGCCGCCCAATATTATGACCAACGATGAGCTATCTAAAATGATGGATACTTCTGACGAGTGGATTAGCAGCAGAACGGGCATTAAAGAAAGACGAATAGTGAGCGATGAATCGACCTGCGATTTAGCCAAAATTGCCGCTAATAAAGCTTTGGAAATGGCTGGAATTGATGCCAAACAGTTGGATTTAATCATTCTTGCCACCACCACACCAGATAAGATATTTCCTGCCACAGCAACACTACTACAAACCGCGATTGGCGCCTCTTGCCCAGCTTTTGACTTGCAATCTGTGTGTGCCGGCTTTATTTTTGCACTAAATACCGCGCAACAATACATTAAAACCGCCAGTGCCAAAAAAGTGTTGGTAGTTGGTAGCGAAACAATGTCAAGAATTATAGATTGGAATGATCGCGATACTGCCGTTTTATTTGGTGACGGCGCTGGCGCTGTAGTGCTAAGTGCCAGCGAAGAAACCGGCATTTTGCACTCAAAACTATTTACTGATGGCAATTATCTGTCCTCATTACAAGTAAATAATGACTATATCAACCAAACTGGTTTTATTACTATGGCAGGCAATGAAGTATTTAAAATCGCGGTAAATCGCCTCTCCTCTTTGGCTGAAGAAACCTTTCAAGAATGCAATTTAGACGCAAATGAGTTAGACTGGATGGTGCCACATCAGGCGAATATTCGTATTATTACTGCCATCGCAAAACGCATCAAAATTCCAATGAAAAAAGTCGTGCTAACACTCGATAAACACGGCAACACCTCCGCCGCCTCAATCCCATTAGCCCTTGACACAGCAGTTCGTGACGGCCGCATCCAAAAAAATCAAATCCTATTATTCGAAGGCATCGGCGCCGGTTTTAGCTGGGGCAGTGTTTTAGTCCGATTCTAATCAAGGGAAAATATTAGCCTGTCGAGCAATTCGTGGTATTGCTATTAGGTTTGTTTGTGCGGTTGGTAATGCGACTTCAGTCGCATCTATGCTTGTATTGAGGCGATTGAAATCGCATTTCCAGATAGTATTTTCTTTTGGTAATGCGACTTCAGTCGCATCTAAACAGAGAGCAGAGCAAGAGCGGTGCTATTAGAACTGTTTGTGTATTTTTTGTGTCATATCGTCTGTTTGCACCCCAAGGGCAGGCTACGCGCGCGGAGGGCGTGGTAGAGTGTGCCTCAACTCGAGATCCCGATCGCCCTCCCCCAAGCCCCCACCCTAAGAAGTTTATCAAAATCGGGCTTCGCCCTATCGCCTGAACGGCGATTTTTGCCACTTATACATTGAGGATTAGGACGACATTAGATTTGTTTGTGTTGGCAGAAAAAGCAGAGCAAGAGCAAGTTAATGAAATAATTAGTTAAATAATTAGGGTTGGAGTGTAATTATTTTTACTCTTGCTATATTCTGCCTTCTGTTTTCTGTTTTCTGTTTTCTGCCTTCTGCTTCTATGCTTGTATTGAGGTGATTTTTGCCACTGCCGTAAATAATTGGGTCAGAGTGCGGTTCCCCTATTGCTATAGTTAATTGCCATCTTCAAACGCTTTAGTGTTCTATCCTTGCCAACTAATTGTGCTACTAAATCAATACTGCCGGCATTGCCGTTGCCGCTAAGTGCTAAACGAAATGGTTGGCCTACTTTTGCAAAATTGACATCAATCTCAGTGCAAACTTGTTGGATAATTGATTTAATTTGGGTCGCTTTCCAGTTGTCTAAATCACTAAGTTTGGCTAATAGCAATGTCAGCGTGGTTTTGTCTTTAAATTGTTGCTTTGCTAATTTTTTATCAAAATCAACAAAATCTTGATAAAACATTTTTAATCCAGCACTCATCTCAACCAAAGTTTTACTGCGCTGTTTTAAGGCATTAACGACCTCGACAATATCAGGGCCATTGTTAATATCAATATTGTGCTGCTCAAAATGCCAACCCAAAAGATTGATTAGGCGCTGGGTATCGGCCATTTTGATATGTTCTTGGTTAATCCAAAGCAGCTTGGCTTGATTAAAACTACCCGGCGCTTGATTGACATCTTTTAAATCAAACAAATCTATCATCTCACTCAACAAAAACAGCTCTTGATTGCCGTGCGACCAGCCTAAACGCAGCAGATAATTTAACAATGCTTCAGGTAGAAAACCAGCATCGCGATATGCCATCACACTAAGCGCACCATGACGCTTTGAAAGCCTTGCGCCATCAGCGCCTAAAATCATCGGTAAATGTGCAAAACTTGGCAATGACCAGTTTAAGGCTTGGTATAAATTAATTTGTTTGGGTGTATTGTTGATGTGATCATCGCCGCGAATCACGCAATCAACCTGCATATCATGGTCGTCCACCACCACGGTTAAATTATAAGTTGGGCTGGCATCACTGCGGGCAATAATTAAATCATCTAATTCTTTGTTATTAACGCTGATATTGCCTTTTACCAAGTCTGAAAACACCACACTACCTGCAAGCGGATTGCAAAAACGCACCACACCTGCGCTTAATTTTTTATGCCGACAGCGACCATCGTATTTGGCTTTTTCGCCATTGGCTGTTAGCGCCTCGCGTAAGGTTTGTAGGCGCTCGGGGGAGCATTCGCAATAATAAGCCTTGTCCTCATCTAATAATTGCTGAATAACTGCTTTATAACGACAAAATCGATCAGTTTGGTAAAAAGGCCCCTCATCATAACTAAGACCGAGCCAATCCATGCCTTCTAAAATTGCATTAACCGAGTCTTGAGTGGAGCGTTCACGGTCGGTGTCCTCAATACGCAGGATAAATTTACCTTGTTGTTTTTTTGCCCATAACCAAGCAAACAGCGCTGTTCTAGCGCCGCCAATGTGTAAATAACCGGTTGGCGAAGGTGCAAATCTTGATTTCATCATTAGGCAAATTTTTCGGCTTTTTTAAACCAAACTTTGGCATTGTCAATATCTTTTTCCACTTCTTTGCCATCTTCATATAACATTCCCAAGGCATACATCGAACCCGGCAAATTAAATTCAGCGGCTTTTTTAAACCATTCAATTGCTTTGCTAATATTTTTCTCAACGCCCTCGCCGGTCATATAAGCCACGCCAATCATATGATGTGCAAAAGCATGGTTTTGTTGTGCTGCTTTGATAAAATTCTCGAAAGCTAAGGGCTGATTTGCAACCATACCCAAGCCGTTCATTTGCATCATAGCAATACGCCAAAGTGCCTCAGCATTACCACCGGTGGCTAATGGCGCTAAAAGTTGATATGCCATAGAAAAATTCTTTGAATCAAAAGCCGCCAGACCACTCGACAAATCAGCTGCAAAAGCATCAGTTTTATTGGAATTTAACATATACAGATGTTATTTTAAAAACAAATAATTTTACACGCTTAAACGCAACTTGAGAAACTCATATAGTTAGGTATAATGCCAATTTAATCTCAAAGGTAGTTTAATAGTATCGTGGAATTTAACCAACAAGAATCAAGTCAAAATAGCATTATTTCTGTTGATGCTACTGCTGTTAAATTAGCCCATAGCACACTAAAAATACCTTGTTTTATTTCGCCTAACTACCATACACAAATTGAAACTGTAAGCTTATCTGCATTAGATAAACTCAAACTTTTTCCGCTGATTACTCAAGATAATATTGATTTATTAATTATTGGCACAGGCAATACTACTCAATTTTTACAGCCTAAACAACATATAGATATTCAACAAATGGGGCTTGGAGTAGAAACCATGAACGGCGAATCTGCCTGTAGAAGTTTTAATCTATTATTAGCCGATGCGCGTTTGGTTGGGCTGCTATTGTTATGAAAGGATTAAACACCAATCAAATACGCCATTATTGGCATTATTTCAAAATGGATACTCAATTATTTTTGTTGCTGATAGGCATTAGTATATTTAGTTTAGTTGTGCTTTACAGTGCTTCTGCCACCTCTACAGTGCTAATTTACAAGCAAATTACTCACTTTGCACTTGCAATTGCTATGATGGGCGTTATCGCACAAATACCGCCTTATCAGCTTAGGTATTATTCGCCTTATTTAATGTTGTTTGGCATTCTATTATTAATCTTGGTGCTGTTTTTTGGCTCTAGCAGTGGTGGCGCTCAACGCTGGTTAGACTTGGGTTTTATCCGTTTTCAACCATCAGAATTGATGAAAGTCATCGTGCCGATTGCGATTGCCTCAATTTTGAGTAAAAACACCCTGCCGCCCAAACCGATACCTACATTGATATCAATTGTCTCAATTATTGTGATTGCCTTATTAATTGCCAAACAGCCTGATTTAGGCACTTCGTTATTAATTGGCGCTAGTGGATTATATGTGTTATTTTTCTCAGGCATTTCAATTCAAATTATCAAAAATAATTGGCTTAATTTTGCAGCTATAGTCTCATTTATTGTTGGCAGTGGCTATATTGCTTGGAATTACTTGCTGATTGCTTATCAAAAAAAGCGTATCTTAACTTTAATTGACCCAAGTTCAGACCCGCTCGGCTCAGGTTATCATATTTTGCAATCCAAAATTGCAATTGGTTCTGGTGGTTTATTGGGCAAAGGCATTGTGCAAGGCTCACAATCTCAGCTTGATTTTTTGCCCGAACATGCCACTGACTTTATTTTTGCGGTAATTGCTGAAGAGTTAGGCTTTGTCGGTGTATTGGCGCTATTGTTTATGTATGGCTTGATTATTTACCGCTGTTTTGTCATCTCTTTTGAATCGGAAGATACTTTTTCCAAGCTTTTAGGTGCCAGCCTAACACTGATTTTCTTTACTTATGTATTTGTTAATATTGGTATGGTTTCTGGACTCCTGCCAGTGGTTGGCGTGCCATTACCGCTGATAAGTTATGGCGGCTCTTCTATTATTACTTTGATGGCAAGTTTTGGCATTATTATGTCAATTCGCAAACACAAAATGCCCGGTTATCTATCTTAAAAAACTAAAAAATGTTAAAAATTTTAAGCTTATCATTGCTACTATTATCATCAATAGCCTCTGCTAAAACGCTGCCTGCCACGGATTTTGTCGCCATCCAAAATTTCATCAAGCAAATGGTGCAAAAGCATCATTTTGAACAAGATGAATTAGAATATATCTTTGCTAAAATAGAATTTACTGTGGCTGATAAAAGCAAAAAAAAGAAAAAGAAAAGGCAAAAACCTAAGCCAATGTCTTGGAATAAATACCAAAAATTATTTATCACCAAACAACGAGTTAAAGACGGGCTGGAATTTTGGCGGAATAATCTAACTGAATTAAAACGCGCTGAGGAAATCTATAATGTCCCCAGTGAAATTATTGTGGCTATTTTGGGAATAGAAACCGATTATGGCAACGAAAAAGGCAACCATCAAACTCTAAAGGCACTGACAAAACGCGCTTTTGGCAATTATCGGCGGCGTAATTTTTACAAAAAAGAGTTAGAATCATTTTTGTTAATGTCGCGTGAAAATGGCATTGCCCCATTAGAAATTAAAGGCTCGTATGCTGGGGCTATGGGTTATCCACAATTTATTTCCAGCTCGTATCGCCACTATGCAATTGATTTTAACCAAGACGGGGCGATAGACTTATTCTCAAATCCAATAGATTCCATCGGCTCAATTGCTAACTATTTTGACCAGCATCATTGGCATGATTACGGTCAAATTGCACGGCCGATATCACTAAATGATGCACAATTAAAATACGCCAAAAGATCAACCAATAAACCTAAAAAAAATGCACAATATTGGCGCAAAAAAGGCTTTAAAATTGACCAAGATATTAAACATCAAACTAAATTAGCTTTTATTACTCTGCCACAGGATATAATTGGCGAAACTTGGCTCACTTTTTGGAATTTTTATGTATTAACCCGTTATAATCACGATAATAGATATGCTATGGCTGCTTACCAATTAGCAAAACTATTAAAACAACAAATTTAACTTTTAAAAACAACAAACTTAACTAAAAATATGCAACTTAAATCATCACTCAAAAGCTTAATAATTGCCGTTAGTATTAGCGCGCTTAACGCTCAATCGGCTATTTTCATCACCCCCAAAGCACCATTAATTGATGCTGCCGCTTATACTGTAATTGACCATAACTCCAACACCGTGATTGCTTCAAATAATGCACATAAAAAGCACGGGCCAGCAAGTTTAACCAAATTAATGACTGCTTATGTAATCTTTCAACTTATTGAAGATGGTAGAGTCAGCTTAGAAGACCAAGTTAGAATCAGTGAAAAAGCTTGGAAGACTGGTGGCTCAAAAAGTTTTGTAGAAGTGGGTAAAAACATTAAACTTGAAGTCCTACTTCGTGGCATGATTGTTCAATCTGGTAACGATGCTGCCGTGGCTTTGGCAGAACACATTGCTGGCACTGAAGGCACTTTTGCAGCCTATATGAATAAATATACTGAGCAATTAGGCATGAAAAATTCACGCTTTGAAAATGCCTCTGGACTACCAGATGAAAATCAATACACAAGCGCACATGATATGGCTATCTTAGCATCGGCAACCATTCGGGATTTTCCAGAATTCTACTCTTGGTATGCAGAAAAAGAATTTACTTATAACAATATTAAACAACGCAATCGTAACAAGTTGTTATGGATTGACCGCACTGTTGATGGACTTAAAACTGGCTTTACTAAAAAAGCCGGTTATAACTTAGTTGTCAGCGCTAATCGCGTGGACATGCGCTTGATTTCTGTAGTGCTCGGTTCAACTAGTGTTAATGCACGAACTTCACAAACACAAAAAATCCTAGATTATGGCTTTCGTTTCTTTGAAACCATTAAAATTAGCGATATTAATAAACAAGTGCCTATTACTAAATCAACCCAAGACACTATTAAAATCGGTCTGCCAGACTCAAACTATTTAACCTTAGCACGAGGACAATTTAAGCTTTCACAACAAGCCATCGTGTTAGACAACAAGCTCTCAGCACCGATTAAAAAAGGTGATGCACTTGGCAATCTAATCATTACTTTTGAAGGCAAAACACTCGCAAAACTACCGCTGATTGCTTTAGAAGATGCCAAATTAGCTGGCTTTTTTTCACGCATGATTGACAATATAAAATCATTCTTTTAGGTGGTCTTTCTAAATGGCACTTTTATTGAAAAAGACAAAGCTTTTGTTAGCGTTATGGACAGAGGTTTTTTGTTTGGCGATGGCGTATATGAAGTAATTCCGCTCTATCTTGGCAAAATTTTCCGCCTAACTGAGCATCTAAATCGCCTGCAAACAAGCCTCAATTCAATACAAATTACCAACCCCTATTCATCCGCTAAGTGGCGCTCGATTATACTTGAATTAAGTAAATATTCATCAGCTCAAAATCAGTCTTTATATCTGCAAATTAGCCGTGGTGCAGGCACACAACGCAAACACAGTTTTGCAAGCTTAACGCCAACGGTCTATATTGAATCAAATCCACTAATAATAAAATCCAAAGCAGAATTAGCACAAGGTTTTTGCGCTATTAGTCAGGAGGATATTCGCTGGCATAGGTGCGACATCAAATCCATCTCACTATTAGCAAATGTGTTATACGCACAACAGGCAAAACAACATCAAGTCGAAGAGGTGATTTTATCTTACAACAATCAAATTACCGAAGGTGCAAGCTCTAATGTATTTATGCTCAAGGGCGGCAATCTATTCACTCATCCTACTGGGCCTCATATTCTGGCAGGTATTACTCGCAACTTAGTGATTGATAGTGCCAAAGCCTGCCAGCTTAGCGTGCAACAAACTGCTTTTTCACTGGCAGATATTGAGCAGGCTGACGGTCTGTGGATATCGAGCTCAACTCGTGAAATTATGCCCATTACTCAGCTCAATGGCAAAGCAATCGCTATGGGCAAAATCAGCTCGTATTGGCATTGTGTGTATAACCATTATCAAACACTTAAATATGCCTAATCAACGCCTAAACTTGCTGAGAGACTGGTTAGCGGCTTTTTTTGCTGATGAAAACTTTAGCATTAGGCTCGCCAGCGATGACGCTAGTTTTCGTCGTTATTTTAGAGTTGAACACAATAATTCCAGCTTTATTGCGATGGATGCACCACCAGCAAAAGAAAACTGTAAATCCTTTGTCTATATTGCCAACCAGCTGCGCCAAGGCGGCATTCATACCCCAAAAATTATACAAAGCAATTTAGCGCAAGGTTTTTTGTTATTAGAGGATTTAGGCACTCAAACCTTTTTAGATGCACAACAACAATCATTTACTATCAAACATTACCAAAATGCAATTGATACGCTAATAAATATGCAAACACTATCAACAAAATCTATTGATATTGCCGCTTATGACGATAGCTTGCTTAGGGCAGAAATGCAGCTCTTGATTGACTGGTATTTACCACCACTAAATACTCAACAACAAGCTCAATTACAAGTCGTTTTTAAACTATTGAGCAATAATGCACTAAGCACAAATCAAGTATTTGTGCATCGTGACTACCATTCGCGCAACTTAATGTTGTTAAGCAACAATGAACTTGGAGTGATTGATTTTCAAGACGCTGTAATTGGCTCTAATACCTACGATTTAGCCTCATTACTCAAAGATGCTTATTATGAGCTTAGGGCAACTGATTTACAAACCCTACTACAATATTATTATCAACAAGCTAATATTACGGTTGATTTTGCCGATTTTGAAAAACAATTTAATCTGATTGGTTTGCAGCGTCATCTGAAAATTTTAGGTATTTTCAAACGCCTGTCTATTCGTGATGCTAAACACCAATATTTAGCCAATATTCCATTAGTGGCTAAATATGCGCTGGCTATTGCTACTCAATACTCAGAATTATCGCCACTCAAAGAAATACTCAAACTCGCGATTAACCAAACTCAGGCTATGATTCTCGCCGCTGGTCGCGGACAACGCATGATGCCACTGACCAAAAATACGCCCAAGCCACTCATCAAAGTCAAGGGAGTAGCACTTATTGAGCACTCAATCAACGCACTCAAACAAGCTAATATTAGCAATATTATTATTAACACTTCATACCTAAGCGAACAACTCAAAGCACACTTAGGCGATGGTGCTAATTTTGGCACACATATTGCTTATAGCGATGAATCCGGCGGCGCATTAGAAACCGCTGGTGGCATTATTAAAGCACTGCCATTATTAGGCGAGCGGCCTTTTATTGTGATTAACAGCGATGTGCTTTGTGATTATGAGCTATCTAAGCTTAGTCTGCCAGACAACTCATTAGCACATTTGATTTTGATTAACAATCCTAAACACCATCCTAATGGTGATTTTTCATTAGATGGGCAAGGCTTTTGTCAAATTTCTGCTGGTAATAACTTGACCTTTGCTGGCATTGGAATTTATCATCCTAAATTGTTTAAAGCATATATCAATAGCAAACAAAAACTACCGCTCTACCCTGTGTTTAAAGCTGCCATCGCTAACAATCAACTAAGTGGCGAATATTATTCAGGTTATTGGCAAGATGTTGGCACGCCGCAGCGTTTACAATTTGTCAATAATTGCTAAAAAAAATAAGTTGATTGCTGTAAAATATTATTTGATAGTGCTAAGGGTGCGCCAACAATAAATGGTTATGAACCCCGCCAGATTCGGAAGGAAGCAACGGTAATAATTTTTTTATGTGTTGGCTGTTATTCTTGGTGCTATCACTTTAATCAGACAACAAATTGACCTAATGACTAAACATTATCAAGTTTTAGCGCGTAAATACCGCCCTCACACTTTTGCTGAGATGGTGGGGCAAATCCATACCGTTAAAACGCTAATTAACGCCCTTAATGCTAATAATTTACACCATGGATTTTTATTTACTGGCACGCGTGGTGTTGGTAAAACCACAATTGCCAGAATTTTTGCCAAATCTATTAATTGTGAACAAGGTGTTAGTGCTAAACCATGTGGCAAATGTGCCACTTGTTTAGAAATCGACAAAGGTCAATCGGTTGACCTAATCGAGCTTGATGCTGCCTCACATACTGGGGTTGATAATATGCGTGATATTTTAGAAAACGCACAATATATGCCAACTAAAAATCGTTATAAAATTTACCTGATTGACGAAGTCCATATGTTGTCTAAGAGTAGTTTTAATGCACTGCTTAAAACCTTAGAAGAGCCACCTGAACATATTAAATTCTTACTGGCAACGACCGACCCACAAAAACTACCAGTTACTGTGTTATCACGCTGCTTGCAATTTACCTTGCAAAAACTCACCCATAAAGAAATTCTAAATCAACTCAAATTCATCATGCAAGCTGAAGACTTAAAATATGAAGAATTGGCACTCAGCCAAATTGCTGAATTTGGCAACGGCTCCATGCGCGATGCACTAAGTTTGCTCGACCAGTCAATTTCTTATGGCAATGGCACGATATTAGTTAAAGATATTAAAGCTATGCTCGGCTTGGTGCATCACCATGATATTATTAACTTAGCAACACAGCTGTTTAAGCAAGATGCACAAGCGGTGATTGATTTTGTAAAAGAGCTTTCTCATAAAGGCGAAAATCTAAGCCATGCACTAAAAGATTTAACCAGCTTATTTCATCAAATATCGATAGCGCAGATTATTGATAACGCTGAAATTGCTGATGAAATCAAAGTCTTAGCCACTCAAATCTCTAATCAAGATTTACAATTGTTTTATCAGATGAGTATTAACGGCGCTAAAGATATGCCATTAGCACCAAGCGAGCAAATTGGCTTTGAAATGACATTGCTAAGAATGCTGGCTTTTCAATCAAGCATTGCTGACTTTACAGAAAAAAAAATTGCAAAAATAACCACAAATACTAAAATTAAAGCAAAAACAGCAGAACCTAAAACAGCAGAACCAAAAGCAAAAAAAACTCTTAACATCAACTCACAAACCGAATGGGAAACACTGATTAAGTCGCTTAAATTCAACACTGCAACCCAAATGCTGCTTAAAAACACCTTATTTGAGAATATTAACAAGCAAGTGCTAACACTCACCTTAGATGAGCAATTTAGCAATTTATTAAGCACTAATGTTCGCTCATCGATAGAAAGCAAACTATCGGCTAATTTTAAGCAAATAACGCTTAATATTAATCTAGCAAAACCAACAAAACAGACCTTAGCACAAAAAGAAACACAAACAAATAATAAAAAAACTGTAGAGACGCAAAAAGCTTTTTTAGCTGACCAAGGGGTGCAAAAATTACAACAAGTTTTTGCTACAAAAGTTGATATTAACAGTATTAAGGAGGTAGGGAATGTTTAAAGGTGGAATGGTTGGGATGATGCAAAAAGCCCAAAAAATGCAAGCAAATATGCAAAAAGCACAAGCAGAAATTAAAAATTTAACAGCCACTGGAAAGGCGGCTAATGGTGCGGTGCAACTCACTATGAATGGCGAGCATCAGGCAACAGATATTCAAATCGACACGGCTGTTATGGATGACAAAGACATATTGGAAGATTTAATCTTAATTGCGATTAATGATGCTAACGGACAAATTGCCGCTGCCTGTGCGGCAAAAATGAAAACTGCCACTGATGGGGTGGAACTACCCCCTGGCATAAACTTACCCTTGTAAAAAAAAGCATCTTTATTATGATTGAATCCCTAAATAAAGCCTTTTGCACCCTGCCTGGCGTCGGCAGCAAAACCGCGCAACGCTTTGTATATCACCTATTAGAGCGTAACCGTGAAGGCGGTTTTGAGCTGGCTAAAGCTTTGGTTGATGCTATGGAGCATATTAAGCATTGCTCATCTTGTCGCTGCCTTAGCGAAAAAAACCTATGCAATATTTGTGCTAACAACAATCGCGATAATACACAACTGTGCATTGTAGAAACCCCAACCGACATTCATGCAATTGAACAAAGTGGCGCTTATAAAGGCAAATATTTTGTTTTAAGTGGTTATTTATCGCCGATTGATGGCATTGGCGCTGCTGAATTAGGTCTTGATGAATTAGAACAAAAATTACACCAGCAAAAGATAGAAGAAATTATCCTTGCCACCAATGCCACCGTAGAGGGTGAAGTAACTGCACATTACATTAGCAGTATGGCAAAACAATTTGATATTCAAATCACTCGTATTGCCCATGGTATTCCAATTGGCGGAGAGTTAGAATATGCGGATATTAACACCATTGCCCATGCCTTATCAGGGCGAAAAAACTACGATTAAACTACCATTGAAACTTATTGCTTTTATTGTCTTTCACTGCTTTTGCAGCAGTAT
This sequence comes from Gammaproteobacteria bacterium, assembly GCA_965217125.1. Taxonomy (GTDB): domain Bacteria; phylum Pseudomonadota; class Gammaproteobacteria; order PS1; family Pseudothioglobaceae; genus JAAOIF01. The sequence continues at coordinate 933,647 of OZ244244.1, forward strand.
TGGGGCATAGCTTTTAATCAGTAAAAGTTTATCATTACGGTTCATTTTCTTAATTTCATATTCGCGCCTTAAGGCGGCACTCCTATCAGTAGCACCTTCTTGATACACTAATACACAGGGGCTGTTTGCTCTGGTGTATTTTGCACCCCCTGCTATGTTGCCGTTGTGCTGTTTTAAGCGTTTGCTAATATCGTTGCTAATACCACAATATATTGAATCATTTGAGCAACGCAATAAATACACATACCAAATTTTAATATCCAAAACCATATCTTTTATATAGTATAATTGCGAAGTTTAATCCATCTTTATCCGTTAATGGAAAAAACCTACAATCCTAAACAAATCGAAGCCAACTATCGCTCGCTTTGGGAAAATCAAAATCTATTTTCTTCGGATTCAAATTCCACCAGTAAAAACGCCTATTGTATTATGCTGCCGCCACCAAATGTAACTGGTAGTTTGCATATGGGTCATGCCTTTCAACACACCATTATGGATGTCCTGGTGCGCTACCACCGTGCTAAAGGCGAGCAAACCCTTTGGCAGCCGGGCACCGACCATGCTGGTATTGCCACACAAATGGTGGTTGAACGCCAATTAGCGGCAGATGGCATTAGCCGTCATAATCTTGGTCGTGATAAATTTATTGATAAAATTTGGGATTGGAAACAACAATCTGGCGGCACGATTAGCTCACAAATGCGCCGTCTTGGTGCTTCGGTTGACTGGCAAAAAGAACGCTTTACTATGGACCGTGGCTTGTCTAATGCGGTGCGTAAAGTCTTTATTCAGCTTTATAACGAAGGTTTAATCTATCGTGGCAAACGATTGGTTAATTGGGACCCGGTATTACAAACTGCCCTCTCCGACTTAGAGGTGTTAGCAAGCGAAGAAGATGGATTTATGTATCATATAAAATACCCTTTTGTTGAAGGCGAGGGTTTTATGGAAATCGCCACCACACGCCCTGAAACTATGTTGGCAGATGGCGCTTTAGCGGTTAATCCCTCAGATGAGCGTTATGCAAGTATGGTTGGAAAGTGGGTGAAAGTCCCAATGACACAACGAATAATCCCGATTGTAGCAGATGATTATGTCGATATAGAATTTGGCACTGGTTGTGTCAAAATCACCCCAGCGCATGATTTTAACGACTGGGAAGTTGGCAAACGCCATAAAATGGAAATCATTAATCTATTTACCCCAGATGCTAAAATGAACCAAAATACACCAAGCGCCTATCAAGGTTTGGACCGATTTAAAGCAAGAGAGCAACTGGTTAAAGATTTAGATGCCGCAGGGCTTTTGGTTAAGGCTGAAGCGCACAAACTCGTGCCGCCACGCGGTGATCGCTCTGGCACAATTTTAGAGCCTTATTTGACCGACCAATGGTTTGTCAAAATCGCACCATTAGCTGAGCCTGCCATTCAGGCTGTGAAAAATGGTAGCATTAGATTTGTGCCGCAAAACTGGTCTAAAACCTATTATAACTGGATGGAAAATATCCAAGATTGGTGCATTTCTCGCCAAATTTGGTGGGGGCATCGCATCCCTGCATGGTATGATAATGATGGCAATATTTTTGTGGCAGACTCACTGCAAGAGGCACAAAAACAAGCGGGGGCGGGGGTGACACTTAAACAAGATGAAGATGTGTTAGACACTTGGTTTTCCTCTGCCTTATGGCCGTTTTCAACCTTAGGCTGGCCCGAGCAAACCGCAGAATTATCACGCTTTTATCCCACCAATGTTTTAGTAACAGGCTTTGATATTATTTTCTTTTGGGTGGCGCGGATGATTATGTTTGGGCTTAAATTTACTGGCAAAGTCCCCTTTAAAGATGTTTATATCACTGGCTTGATTCGCGATGGGCAAGGGCAAAAAATGTCCAAATCTAAAGGCAATGTCCTCGATCCAATTGATTTAATTGATGGCATTAGTTTAACAAAGCTGCTGAAAAAAAGAACCCAAGATATGATGCAGCCAAAAATAGCTGAAAAAATCAAAAAACAAACTCAGCAAGAGTTTGCCGATGGCATTCCTGCGTTTGGCACTGATGCACTGCGTTTTACCTTTGCGGCACTGGCATCGTTTTCTCGTGATATTAAATTTGAACTAAAACGCCTTGAAACTTATCGTAACTTTTGCAACAAACTGTGGAATGCTTCGCGTTTTGTGCTGCTGAAACTTGAGGGTCAAACTATTGATAAAAATGCCACACTAAACGCCACATTATCAAGCGCTGACCAATGGATTCTTTCGCGCTTACAAAGCACTAAAATCCAAGTTGAAAAACACCTGAATGATTATCGCCTAGATTTAATGAGCCACGAATTATATGAATTTGTGTGGAGTGATTATTGTGATTGGTATTTAGAATTATCTAAGCCATTATTAAACAATAACGCCACCAAAGCAGGCACACAGGCGACTTTGCTAAAAGTATTGAATGAAATTTTAACGCTACTACATCCAATTATTCCATTTATCACCGAAGAAATTTACCGGCAATGTCAAGCGCTCACAGGCAACAGCAGCGAGTGTTTAATGACACAAGCATATCCACAGATAGAAAGCGCTTTAATTTCTAAACAAGCTGAGGACGAGATGCAATGGTTGCAAACTTTTATCCTCGGTATTCGCCAAATTCGTGGTGAAATGAACATTGCCCCAGCAAAATCGCTGCCTTGTTTTGTGCAACATATCAATCATAATGACCAGCATTGTTTAAATACTTACGCACAAATACTCACAAGTTTGGCTAAATTAGACAGCATTGAGCAATTATCTACTACTGCCCAAGCGCCAGAATCAGCTACCGCGTTGGTGGGTAAAATGAAAGTATTGATTCCATTAGCGGGGCTAATTGACAAAAAACAAGAAATTGCACGACTGAACAAAGAAATTAGTAAATTAGACAAGCAAAGAATACAATTTGCAGCTAAACTTAACAACCAAAAGTTTGTTAATGGCGCGCCTCAAGCTGTAGTCAATAAAGAAAGAGAAAAATTAGACTCGGCTGATAATGCCATTACCGAGCTATCTGCACAATTAAAAAAAATAACCCAATTATGATTTTTTATAAAATTTTACCCGTCTCAATACTATTAGCCTGCTCAATGGCTAATGCCGCCTCGTATGTTTATATTACCGATATAGTTGACATTCCAATACGCTCCTCAAACGCCATTCAAAACAGCCCCAGCAACTTATTAAGAATGTTGCCCTCAGGCACTAAACTAAAAATACTCGCCACCAAAGAAGGCTGGACCAAGGTTAAATTTGAACAAACCACTGGCTGGATAATTTCACGCTATTTAACCAATAATCCATCTGCCAGAGATCAACTTGAAAAACTTAAAGAACGCGACAGCACAAACAAATTTACCATTTCCCAACAAAAAGACAACAATGCAAAATTGCTAAAAGAACTTAAAGATTTGAAAAAAAATAACATTGATTTATCAATCCAAATCAGTAAAGCCAAAGCCGAAAAAGAACACATTCAACAAACCTACAAAGATGCGCTCAAACTTGAATACAACAATCAAAAACTAAAAAAACAAGCCTTGCAACTCAAAACCGAAATTCAATTATTGCAAAATAACGACACAACTGACCAAGATGCCAGTGCCAGAAACTGGTTTATAGTTGGTGCAATAGTATTATTTTTCGGCTTTATAATTGGTTTTATTTTCTCAAAACGCTCGCCCCAAAGGAGGTCTTAACAATGAATTTACTAAAAACCGCACTAACCTTTGACGATGTGTTGTTAGTCCCGGCGTATTCAAAAGCCATGCCAAAGCAAGTTAGCCTAACAACCAAACTCACCAAAAAAATTACCCTTAATACACCAATACTCTCAGCAGCTATGGACACTGTTACCGAAGCCAAATTAGCAATTACCATTGCCCAAGAAGGTGGTATTGGCATTATTCATAAAAATATGTCAATTGAGCAACAAGCCAAAAAAGTGCGCAATGTTAAGCGTTTTGAATCTGGCATCATTAAAAATCCAATCAGCATTTCACCAAAAGCAACGATTGCCGATGTTTTTGATATGCAAAAACGCCACCATATTTCTGCCCTGCCTGTGGTCGAAGGCAACACTATTGTAGGCTTGGTTACCGGTCGCGATGTCAGATTTGAAACCCGATTAGATGAGTTGGTAAAAAATGTTATGACTCCGCAAAATAAACTTATTACCATTGCTGAGGGTACTGATATGGGCAAAGTGCGCACACTTTTGCAACAACATCGCATTGAGCGGGTGATTATCACCAATAATCAGTTTGAACTAAAAGGCATGATTACGGTTCGCGATATTCAAAAATCAAGCGATTTTCCAAATGCCTGTAAAGACAATGCAGAACAATTACGCGTTGGTGCAGCCGTTGGCGTTGGCACAGGCACAATCGAGCGTATTGATGCTTTAGTTGAGGCTGGTGTTGATATAGTAGTGATTGACACCGCACATGGGCATTCACAAGGCGTGCTTGACCAAGTCAAAGAAAGCAAAGCCAAACACCCTAACTTAGATATTATTGCCGGCAATATTGCCACTGGCGAAGCCGCGCTTGATTTAGTCAAAGCAGGTGCAGACTGTGTTAAAGTTGGCATTGGCCCTGGTAGTATTTGCACCACGCGTATTGTCGCTGGTGTTGGTGTGCCGCAAATTACTGCTATCTCGGATGTAGCAGATGCACTTAAAGGCACTGGCGTCCCACTGATTGCTGATGGTGGTATCCGTTATTCAGGCGATATTGCCAAAGCATTTGCAGCCGGCGCTTATTGCGTTATGCTTGGCTCAATGTTAGCAGGCACAGAAGAATCGCCCGGTGAGATTGAACTTTATCAAGGTCGCTCATACAAATCATACCGCGGCATGGGCTCTATTGGTGCTATGAATCAAGCACACGGCTCATCAGATCGCTATTTTCAATCCGACTCAAAAGCCGACAAATTAGTCCCAGAAGGCATTGAAGGCCGGGTCCCATTTAAAGGCAGTGCACGCCCTATCATTCACCAAATGCTCGGCGGTGTCCGCTCATCTATGGGCTACACTGGCTGCGAAACCCTAGAAAAAATGCGCAAAACCGTCACTTTTGTGCAAGTCAGCTCAGCAGGAATGGTCGAATCACATGTCCATGACATTTCAATCACCAAAGAAGCCCCGAATTACCATCAGTAATTTGTTTTAATTCACTGATTGACATAAGTAACAACCAACAATATGCAAATTATTTAGTCTTTGGATAGCTATGGAGATTTGGTTTCATCATCTCTTTTGCACTCACTAAGTATTTCTTCTAATCCTACTGCTTTCATTGTTTCTGTTTTCTTATCAAATTTAGCTTTCTTATCAGGTTCAGCATCATTTTTAAAACTAGACCCTTTAAAATTCGAACCAATTAAGCTACTGTCGTAAAATTTTACTCCCTCAAAAATACAATTATCAAACATTGAATCTGATAAATCAAAATTAGACAAATTAGCATTGCTAAAATCGGCATAAATTAAATAAATATTAGATAAATTATACTTTCTGCGTTGGTGAGGTTGATTAGGCTTGTGTTCTTTATTTAATATTTGGCTAATTTTTGTAAGCATTTTAACTGCCGCTTCAACATCTATTGATAACCCCTTAAAAAATGCTAAGGGGTTGACATTTCCCTTTTCATCTTTTTTATTATTTGCAGCCTTTATATTTTCTACCAGATCATCAAAATCATATGGTTCATTCTCTATTTTTCTATACTCATCTGGAATTGATTGTTTTTCACGAATAAAACCACATAATGCATTAGTAATAACCTCTCTTTCTCTATCATTGTCTTCAGCAATTTTCCCAAGTGCATAAATAGCACCTTGACGAACCGTTGCTGCTTTATCGCCTAACAATTCAATAGATTTAGCAAAAGATTCACTAAGTAAACGGTTTGAATCTGTTTTAGCCTGTTTAAGTAATGCTTCGGTGCGTTGATTGGCCAAGTATAAACCTAAAGCAACCAAGGGAATGGCAAGTAAAAATGCAAATCCTCTAGTTCCAGATTTTAAAAGATAAGTTATACAAAATGAAGCAATAAAATAAATTACAACATATAACCAATACTTTTTTAGTAACTCTTTTATAATTTTAGAAAATTTATCTACTAAATCAAGCATTTGCACTCTCAAAATTTAATTGATAATCAGAAAATGATGGGCGTTTTGCCATACAAGCATCATTACCTTCAATTCTTCTACCGCAATTAGGACAACGCTTGCTACTTAACCATAAGTGTTCGGGAATAATTGAAAATTCGCAAATATACAACGCTTTGGTTTGTTTCCAAGCAGCTTTTAAATTTTTCTCATCCTGCTTACCTCGCATACCAAAATACGGGAAATGGTGTAAAAAATAACCAAAGCATTCTTCACAATCTTGTGCATACTTTTGAGTATCTAAGATATGAAAATGCCAAAAATCATCTATTTGAGTTGATGGCACAATAGCAATATTTGGATTTTGCAAACACAACACTAAAAATTTTCTATATTCATCGCAAACTTCCAAAGCATAATCAAACGACCAACCTAGGCCTTCTTCTTTATCTATTGTTTTAATAACAATAGCCTCTAAATTCAGCTTTTGTAATATAAAGTTTTTGTGTTTTTCTAACATTTGAATCTCCTTATTTATGATGTTTAAAGTTAAATAATACACTATAACAAATTACAACTGATGATTTTTTTACTAAACCATCGTCAAATAGCAAAATAATGTATTAATGAGTCCAATGCAAAACTATACTAACTTTTATCTACTTTATAGCCTCAATTCAGTGCAAAAACTATTTAAATAAAAATTTAGCAATCACCAGCTTGATTTTATGGATAATGGTTGCTGTTTTATTGCTTAAAATCTATTTTAAGTTTTATCTAAAACACATTAAAACAGTGTGTTTCAAATAAAGCTTATCTGGTTTAGCATAAAACTTCTTTTATCTACTTTATGGAGTTTTTTATGGAAATGAATATCACAACAAAAAGCTTTGCCATGGGCAAGCACACAATCACCTTAGAAACTGGTCGTATTGCCAGACAAGCGCATGGAGCGGTATTTGCGAGTATGGATGATACACAAGTATTAGTTACTGTAGTTGGCTCGAAAGAAATGCGCCCAGGGCAGGATTTCTTTCCATTATCGGTGAATTATATTGAAAAAACCTACGCAACTGGCAAAATCCCAGGCGGTTTCTTAAAACGCGAGGGCAGACCCAGCGAAAAAGAAACTCTAACTTCGCGCCTGATTGACCGCCCTATTCGTCCATTGTTCCCGGCTGGTTTTATGAATGAAGTTCAGGTTGTCATCACGGTTGTATCTGCTAATAGCGAAACTGACCCAGATATGATTGCCATGCTGGGTGTATCAGCGGCACTCTCAATTTCTGGTATTCCCTTTAGCGGTCCGATTGGCGGGGCGCGTGTGGGTTATAAAGATGGCGACTACATTCTCAATCCAAGCTATGCTGAATTAGCCACATCAGACTTAGATATGATAGTTGCTGGCACTGATGAAGCGGTGCTAATGGTTGAATCGGAGGCGAATGAGCTTTCTGAAGAAGTTATGTTAGGTGCGGTAATGTATGCACATGAGCAGTTTCAAGTGGCTATCAGCAATATTGCTGAATTTGCCGACGAAGTTGGTAGCAAACAATGGGATTGGGCAGCACCAGCCACTAATGAGGCACTATTAGGCGATATTAAATCACAGTTTGGCGCACAAATCGATGAGGCTTACCAGATTAAAGAAAAAATGAATCGTTACGATGCAATCGACAAAATTAAAACCGCTGCAATTGAAGCATTGGTAAGTGATGAAGCAGATGGCAACTCAGATGAAGAAGTTTGTGAATATTTCAAAAAAATTGAAAAATCAACCGTTCGTGAGCGTATTTTAAACAATCAGCCACGCATCGATGGCCGTGATTCACAAACTGTGCGCGAGCTTAAAATACAAACTGGTGTATTAGCAAACACCCATGGTTCTGCTCTGTTTACCCGTGGCGAAACCCAAGCATTGGTGGTAACTACACTAGGCTCTAAGCGTGAAGCGCAACTGATTGAAAAACTCGAAGCCCATGAGCGTCAAAACGACTACTTCTTACTGCATTATAATTTCCCCCCATACTCAGTCGGCGAGACTGGTCGAATGGGTGGCACTGGGCGGCGTGAAATTGGTCATGGTCGTTTAGCGCGCCGTGGTATTGCTGCTTGTCTGCCTTCTATTGAAGAATTCCCATACACTGTGCGTGTGGTTTCTGAAATTACCGAATCAAACGGTTCTAGCTCAATGGCAAGCGTTTGTGGCTCATCACTCTCACTAATGGATGCTGGCGTGCCAGTCAAATCTCCGATTGCAGGTATTGCTATGGGTTTAGTAAAAGAAGATGAGCGTTTTACTGTGCTTACAGACATTTTAGGCGATGAAGACCATCTTGGCGATATGGATTTTAAAGTAGCTGGCACATCAAGCGGTGTAAACGCCTTGCAAATGGATATTAAAATTCAAGGCATTACCCGTGAAATTATGGAAATTGCACTGAAACAAGCCAAAGATGCAAGACTTAGCATTTTAGCTCAAATGAACCAAGTCATCTGCGAGCCAAATACTGCCAACAAAAACGCACCTAAAACTGCCGTGATTAAAATTCCAACTGATAAAATTCGTGATTTAATTGGCAAAGGCGGTGAAACTATTAGGGGCATTATTTCAGCTTCTGGTGCTAGTGTTGATGTGGATGATGATGGCAATGTAAATGTCTTTGCAAACAAGCAAGAAGCCTTTGATATTGCAGTGCAAATGGTTAAAGATGCAACTGCTGTGCCTGAGATTAATAAGATTTATACAGGCAAAGTGGTGAAGATTGTCGAATTTGGTGCTTTTATTAATATTATGCCAAACCAAGATGGATTGCTACATATTTCTGAAATCGCACACCAGCGCGTTGAAAAAGTAGAAGACCATTTGAGCGAAGGTGATGAAATTGATGTAAAAGTACTCGGATTAGACAGAGGTCGAATCAAACTATCGCGCAAAGTCTTACTTGATAAATAACTAAAAATCTGCTATTTTTTTACAGTATCACAATTAAGCCGCCACTAAAGCGGCTTTTTTTATACCGTCATTGGATTTGGCTTATTAGTATTTATGCCGTATTTTTCAATGGCTTGGGCAATAACAACCATATCCATATCGCCTTCATCAACCAAGGATTTAAGTGCTGCTAAGGTTACATAGTGGGCATCCACCTCAAAGAAATCTCTGAGTGCAGCGCGTGAATCAGAGCGACCAAAACCATCTGTGCCTAATACTTCATAACGCCTTGGAATATACTTACGCACTTGCTCGGCATAGTTACGCATATAGTCAGTACTGGCAATCACCGGGCCCTTGGTAGGGGCTAAACACTGGGTAATATATGGCACCTTCTGTGCATCTGTAGTAAAACGATTAATTCTATCAATCGCTTGTGCCTCACGCGTTAGCTCGTTAAAACTGGTAACCGACCAAATATTAGAGCTTACACCCCAATCATCTGCTAATAATTGTGCTGCTTTTTCAACTTCTCTTAGAATTGTGCCGCAACCTAACAGTTGCACTTGTTTATCACCATCTCCCACTTGTTTGAGTGGATAAATACCTTTGATAATACCATTTTCGCTATCAGCAGGCATTTCAGGATGGATATAAAGTTCGTTCATGGTGGTGATGTAATAGAAAATATTTTGATGATTTTCATACATTCGCTGCAAACCACTGCGAATAATCACTGCCAGCTCATAAGCATAGGTGGGGTCGTAGGAAATACAGTTAGGAATGGTATTAGCAACAATGTGTGAATCGCCATCTTCGTGTTGTAATCCTTCGCCATTTAGTGTGGTGCGCCCTGCTGTGCCGCCAATTAAAAAACCTTTGGCTTGCATATCGCCCGCGGCCCAAGCAAGATCTCCGACCCTCTGAAATCCAAATTTAGAATAATAAATATAAAATGGAATCATCGTGGTGTTGTGGGTAGCATACGCGGTAGCAGCGGCAATCCAATCAGAAATAGCGCCAGCTTCGTTAATGCCCTCTTGCAATACTTGACCTTTTATATCTTCTTTATACCACATAACTTTATCAGAATCCTCAGGCTGATACAACTGCCCAGAAGCAGAATAAATACCTAACTGCCTAAACAAGCCTTCCATGCCAAAAGTGCGCGCCTCATCAGGAATAATCGGCACAATCTTAGGTCCGAGTTGCTTATCTCTCACCAGCAAAGTCATTATTCTGTTAAGCGCCATAGTGGTTGACATTTCACGCTCGCCACTGGATTGCAACAAAGCATCAAATACGCTAAGCGCTGGTGCTTTTAAATCTTCTAACTCAAATGAGCGCACTGGCAATGAGCCGCCTAATTTTTCGCGTCTGGCATTTATATAAATCATTTCTTTACTGTCTGGCAGCGGCTTGTAAAAATTTAACTGTTTAACATCTGTTTCTGTTACTGGCACATCAAATCGTTTGGCAAAAATTGCAACTTGCTTAAGCCCAAGTTTCTTTTGCGAATGTGTGGTGTTTTGCCCTTCACCAGCTTCGCCCATACCATAACCTTTGACGGTTTTTGCTAAAATAACAGTTGGCTTATCAGTGCAAGATTTGGCGGCACGATAAGCTTGAAAAACTTTATATGGGTCGTGACCACCACGATTAAGGCGATAAATTTCATCATCACTCATATCAGCTACCATCTCTAATAATTCAGGATATTTACCAAAGAAATGTTTGCGCACATAAGCACCATCTTTGGCTTTATAGGCTTGATACTCGCCATCAACCACTTCTTCCATGCGTTTTTTTAGCAGACCGTTATTGTCTTTGGCAAACAGTTTGTCCCACTTGCCACCCCAAATCACTTTAATCACATTCCAGCCAGCACCGCGAAACATACTCTCAAGCTCTTGAATAATCTTGCCATTGCCGCGCACCGGGCCATCTAAGCGTTGTAAATTGCAATTAATCACAAAAATAAGATTGCCAAGTTTTTCGCGCCCTGCCATTGAAATAGCACCGAGCGATTCTGGCTCGTCCATTTCGCCATCACCCAAATATGCCCATACAGTGCGCTTATCGGTTTGTTTAATTTCACGATGATGCAAATACTTCATAAAACGCGCTTGATAAATTGCCATAATTGGCCCCAAACCCATTGATACGGTTGGAAACTGCCAAAAATCTGGCATCAGCCACGGATGTGGATACGAACTCAGCCCATCTTTAGCTGCTTCTTGGCGGAAATTTAACATCTGCGCCTCGCTAATACGCCCCTCAACAAAGGCGCGTGAATAAATACCGGGGGAAATGTGTCCTTGGAAAAAAACCAAATCTGCGCCTTGCTCGGCATCAGGACCACGATAAAAATGATTAAAACCAACTTCGTATAAAGTAGCGCTAGAGGCAAATGAAGCAATATGGCCGCCCAAATCATACGGCAGCTGGTTGGCCTTGACCACCATCACCATTGCATTCCAACGAATAATCGCTGAAATTCTCTCCTCTATATCAGCATTGATGTCTGTTGCCATTTCTTTATCCTTGCTGATACTGTTGATATAAGCGGTATTCACACCAGTTGGCAAATCCATATCCTCGTGATGTGCCATATCCATCAGTTTATTCAGTAAGAATTTTGCCCGATCTTCTCCCTCAATTCTAGCGACAGATTTAAAGGCTGCTAGCCATTCTTGCGTTTCTAAAGGGTCAATATCTACTGCTGGCATATTCTTATTAGTTTATTAAAAAATAAATTTATTATCCCAAAAATAAGCAATTTAAAAGCCCTACTTTATAAAATATTTGCTTAGCAGTAGTGCGCCGCTAAAACCGACAAACCCTAAGGTAATTTGCCAAAATTCGCCATTATGAGAAATACTCATTCCCACATAACTCCCAATGAATAACGCCAAGATTGGAAAAATATAAAGCATAAACGCACGCGCAAATAATGTTGCCGATGAAATTTCCAAAATAACAAAATCACCCACCGCAACCCCGCTTTGTATAGCTTTATTAAACACAGAATAACGCTCAAAATAATTTGCAAATATGCCTGTGCCGCAGCCCTGGCCGCCCTTACAAGTATGACAAGCACTGCGATTTACCTTGAGTGTCATGGTTTGATTGTCAACTGCAATTACTTCAAATTTTTCTTTCATAGCTCGCTATAGCGTTAAAATGTATTATTTATTTTATGGTATTTTATCAGATGTCAATTTCACAATCCATTTTTAAAGCTTATGATATTCGCGGCATTGTTAATCAAGATTTGAATCCTGAAACTGTAAAACTGATCGGACTTGCCATCGGCAGTGAATCAATCGCCAAAGGTGAGCGCGGCATTGTGGTTGGAAGAGACGGGCGTTTGAGTGGTATTGCACTAATGGAGGCGCTAAAAACTGGATTAAAACAAAGTGGCTGCCATGTGGTCGATATTGGCATGGTGCCAACCCCATTGGTGTATTACAGCACCTACACCAAAGCGGCTACTTCAGGGGTTATGATTACCGGCTCGCACAATCCGCCCGAATACAATGGTTTTAAAATTATGATTGCTGGCGAAACGCTTGCTGCTGAGCGCATTCAAACACTATATTATGCCATTAAAAATAACAGTTTTAAATCAGGTTATGGCACTTCAACTAATGCCAATATTGAACAAGATTATATCGAGCGCATTGCCGCAGATATTAAACTCGATAAACCATTGAATATTGTGGTGGATTGCGGCAATGGTGCTGCTGGTAATATTGCACCAAAATTATTTGAGCGCTTAGGTGCTAAGGTTGCTAAATTGTTTTGTTTGGTCGATGGCAACTTTCCAAATCATCATCCAGACCCTTCCAAGCCTGAAAATCTACAAGATCTTATCAAAACCGTTGTCGATAGCGGCGCAGATATGGGTTTTGCCTTTGATGGCGATGGCGACCGACTCGGGCTGATTGACAACAAGGGCAATATTATTTGGGCAGATCGGCAGATGATTTTATACTCCAGAGACATCCTAAAACGCAACTCAGCTGCCAAAATTGTATTTGATGTTAAATGCTCATCACTACTGCCAAAAGACATTCGCGAACATGGCGGCCAGCCAATTATATCGCGCACCGGGCATAGTTTTATCAAGGCAAAAATCAAACAAACTGGGGCCGCACTCGGCGGCGAGATGAGCGGACACATTTTTTTCAAAGAGCGCTGGTATGGCTTTGACGATGCACTCTACGCTGCTGCGCGACTATTAGAAATCCTATCAAAAACCAAGCAAAGCTGTGCCGAAGTTTTTGCTGATTTACCCGACAGTTTTAACACAGCAGAAATCAACATTCATTTTGCCAAACCGCCTCAGCAGTTTGAAGCAATGGACAAATTACTTAAAAATATTGATTTTCCACAGGCAAAAATCTTAACCATTGACGGCGTTCGCGTGGATTATGAAAATGGCTGGGGCTTAGTCCGCCCCTCCAACACCACCCCTTGCTTAGTGCTGCGTTTTGAGGCGTATAATCAAAAAACCTTAGAACAAATCAAACAAAAATTTAGAATTTGGCTACAAAGCAACAACATCCCCACAAAAGATTTTTAATTATGTCTTGTATGTAATCGATGTTTTACTAAAATTAAAAATTCTCTTAATTCACACTGGCGGCTTCATTTTGAGTAAAAACTAATGGCGCAACTGTATAAAAAACGCTTTTTTTAATGCTGGCACTTAATTGCAAATACATATTAGGCGTAAAAAATGGCATTATATAATGATAGTTATTATTGCCACTATTTTGCATTAATTCAGGCTGCACATGATCATCAATATGTTCAACAACGGCAATATTAACTTGATTTAATAATGTTGTGCTATTGAGTAACAATACTATGTCACTATTTGTTTTTTCAATTGATAAATTTAACTCAATATCGCCATTGCTTAGTGTGCAATGCCCACTATCCCAACGACAATTAGATTTGACTAATAATTTATAATAACTATTGTCCTGCAACTTATGTGGCACTTCTTTAACGGCATAATCTACTGCAAAATAACTGATTAACGCCAGTATAGGTGCCACAATAAGGGCAACAGTAATATGTTTATTCAATATTATTTTTCGTATGCTTCGCCAAGGTGTACAGCAGGCGTTATAGGACCATCTGGTGCGCGCATATTATCAATCATATCAATAATTTTCTGTGGCACTTTAGGGGTATATTTAACCACAATAAATGCTACAGTAAAATTAACAATCGCTCCAATTGCCCCAAAAGCGTTAGGCTCAATGCCTAAGAACCAATTAGGAGACATATCCCCTAAAAAAGAAGTGCTTTGCACAAACATAATGCCTTTATGTTGGAATACATAAAGCAGTGTGATACCTAATCCAGCCAACATACCAGCAATAGCCGCCTCTTTGTTAATGGTCTTGGAGAAAATACCCATCATCAATGCAGGAAATATCGACGAGGCTGCTAGACCAAATGCTAGTGCTACCGTCCCTGCGGCAAAGTCAGGCGGATTAAAGCCAAAATATCCTGCCAATGCAATTGCACCTGTCATTGATATGCGACTGGCTAATAATTCATTTTTTTCACTAATTTTAGGTTGCCAAACACCTTTTAATAAATCATGTGAGATAGAGCTGGCAATTGCTAATAACAATCCAGCAGCAGTTGAAAGTGCTGCGGCTAAACCACCAGCGGCAACCAAGGCAATCACCCAATTAGGTAATTTGGCAATTTCTGGGTTAGCTAAGACCATAATATCACGATCAACTTTGACCATTTCATTGGTTGCTTTATTGCCTGTGTATTGAATTTTCCCGTCACCGTTTTTATCTTTAAATTTTAATAAACCAGTTTTTTCCCAATTTTTAAACCAACTAGGTCGTTCATCATAAACAAGGTTTTGTCCAGCAGCAGGGGTGATTGTTTGCATAAGGTTTAGTCTTGCCATAGCAGCTACAGCTGGTGCTGTGGTATAAAGAATAGCAATAAAAACCAATGCCCAACCCGCACTTTTGCGTGCATCTTTAACTGATGGCACGGTAAAAAATCGCATAATAACATGTGGTAAGCCAGCGGTTCCAATCATAAGCGATGCAGTATAAACAAACATATTAAGATGACTCAGTCGAGATTGTGTCGTGTATTGGGTAAAACCTAAGTCAGTTACTACTTGGTCTAATTTATCCAATAGATACACACCATCTGCCATTGCACTGCCTAAACCAAGTTGTGGAATAGGATTGCCAGTGAGGGTTAGCGAGATGAAAATCGCAGGAATGGTATAAGCGATAATCATAATCACATATTGTGCGATTTGAGTATAAGTAATACCTTTCATTCCACCTAAAACTGCATAAAAGAAAACAATGCCCATACCAACTACTAAACCTATCTCGTAACTTACTTCTAAAAAACGAGAAAACGCCACACCTATGCCTTTCATTTGCCCGATAACATAGGTAACAGAAGCAACAATTAAACAAATAACAGCAACCACACGGGCGGCTTTTGAATAATAGCGATCACCGATAAATTCAGGCACAGTAAAAGTCCCGTGCTTACGCAAATAAGGGGCAAGCAACATAGCCAGTAGCACATAGCCACCTGTCCAACCCATTAAAAATACCGAACCACCATAACCATAAAAAGCAATTAAGCCTGCCATAGAAATAAAAGAAGCAGCACTCATCCAGTCAGCAGCAGTTGCCATACCGTTTGCTACAGGGTGAATACCACCACCAGCTATATAAAACTCTTTAGTTGTGCTGGCTTTGGCCCAAATAGCAATACCAATATAAATAGCAAAGGTAAAACCAACAATAATAAAAGTTAAAAATTGTAAATCAGACATTATTTATCTCCCTTTAAAAACTGCTCATCTATCATATTAATTTGTTTGCCATAATAAAAAATCAAAGCAACAAAAACATAAATAGAGCCTTGTTGTGCAAACCAAAAGCCTAGTTTATAGCCAAAAATATGGATATAATTCAATACATCCACCAAAATGATGCCAAATAGATAAGACACCACAAACCAAACAATAAGGCATTTGCCAATCAATCTCAAATTAGCACTCCAATACGCATCTTTGTCAGTCATTACTTTCCTCCTTTTAAGTTATATCAATAAATCAGTATATTTTTAGAATTTTAGAATTTTAGAATTTTAGAATTTTAGCACGAATAATAACAAAGATTAAATTATTAGGGTCTTAACTAGTTAATGCCCTTATTTAAAATGTTTAACCATTTTGCCTAAGTCTTCTCTGTCTGTTCTATAACTATTGATGATATGGTTTTTATCTTCATAACCAATTGCCATACCACATAATAATACTTTATTATCATATCCTAATTGTTCGCGCACAATATCAGGATATTCTCCAAGTGCGGCTTGTGGACAGGTAGCTAATCCTTGTTCAACAGCTGCTAACATAACAGATTGTAAAAACATACCATAATCAAGGAATGAGCCTTTTTCTAACACTTTATCAATAAAAAATAATAGCATAACTGGTGCATTAAAAGCACGATAGTTCAGCGCCCATTGCTCAAGTTGTTTTTGTTTGTCTTCAAAAGTAATTTCTAAAGTAGAATACATTAATAAACCACAAGCTTTTCTACGCGCTTTATAGTCGCCATCCCACTGGAGTGGATAGTAGTTGTAGTCCATTTTTCCTTTAACACCATCTCTAAAGGTTTTTTCCATTTTATTGCTGAGGTTTTTTTTACTTTCTCCAGTTAGAATAGCGACTTGCCAAGGCTGGGTATTAACCCCTGACGGTGCACACATCGCACTCTGTAAAATTTTATTAATGATTTCTATGGGAACTTCTTTATCTAAAAAAGCTCTGGTTGATTTTCTAAGTTTTAGTGCATCTGCTACATTCATATTTTTTCTCCAAAATTTTATTTTTTAAGATTAATTTTTTGTTGCCAAAAAATAATGCCTTGTGTGTTAAGTTCAACATCCATAGTTAGTTTTTTTCTGCAAAAATCCTCACTTAATGTTGTGTTAAATTTAAGTTTATCTAAAAGATAGTTCATCATTTTACCTTTTATAACATCTTTAGCATTTGGATCTGTAAAATATTTATTAGCTAAATCTCTAAAATAATTAACCCCCTCTTTTAGATTATTTACTATTTTTTCATTAGGGGTGATAACGCCAAAGTGGGTAAGACAAATGCCAGCTGGATTAAAACTCATTATTCTATCGATACTATTAATAAGGGTTTCTGGGTCAAATTGCACAGGTGTTGTGGTTGGGAAGATAAAAATATTATCGTTTGTATCAAATTCACGATAAGAAACACCAAATGTATCACCAGTAAACATAAGCTTACTTAAGCTATCAAATATACAAAAATGATGGCTGGCATGCCCTGGAGTATCAATAAAAGTTAATTCTCTATTGGCAAATAATAGTTTGTAATTATCATCTGCTATGATGATTCTATTTTCATCAATTGGTGTTAATTCTCCATACAATTCATTAAACTTTTGCTCGCCATAAACTGCGATTGTTCCAGCAATGAGTTTAGTAGGGTCAACCATATGTTTAGCACCTCTTGGGTGGATAATAAGCTTAGCATTTGGAGATAATTTCATTAAACCACCAGCACCAGCTGCATGGTCAAGATGGATATGGGTTGGAATAATGTATTTAACATTTTCAAAAGTTAAATTCAGCTGTGTTAGGGCTTTTTGTATGTATTGAATGCTATGTTTAGTGCCAGTTTCTATAATAGCTACTTCATCATTTTGCGCCATGATATACATAGCGGCAACTTTTTTAGCAGTATATAGCGTATCAACTACTGTAATGCCAAATTGTTTGAGCTCGGTTGTATTCATTATCTTTGTTCTTTAAGGGATATTTTAATTTCATCTAAAACTGTTAAATCATCAATGGTTACAGGTGTAGCATATGGTTTATTATCGGTAATACATTTCATTGTTTTGCGTAGAATTTTACCAGATCTAGTTTTTGGCAGGCGTTTTAATATGATGGTTTCTTTATAACAGACAATTGCACCAATTGAATCACGCACCATAGCAATCAATTCTTTTGCTAATTTTTCTTTATTGCTTTGCGCACCAGATTTTAATACTACAAAACCCATAGGTAATTGCCCTTTGAGGCTATCACTTGCACCAATCACAGCACATTCTGCTATGTTTTGATGTGAAGCAATGACTTCTTCTATCATGCCAGTTGATAAGCGATGACCTGCAACATTAATTACATCATCGGTTCTACCCATGACAAACAAATAACCATCTTCATCAAAAAACCCACCGTCACCACTAATATAATAACCCTCAACCTGTGATAAATACTCATCAATAAATTTTTTCTTATTGCCCCAAATACTAGTTGAACAACCTGGAGGAATTGGTAACTTAATGGCAATATTGCCTTCAATATTATGCCCGACCTCCTTGCCACTATCATCAAGAATTTGGACACAAAACCCAGGTGTTGCAAAAGTAACAGAGCCTGGCTTAGTTGGCATTTTTTCAATACCAATGATATTAGAGGCAATCGCCCAACCAGTTTCTGTTTGCCACCAATTATCAATAACAGGTGTATTAAGTGTTTTATTAATCCAATTATAAGTAGGTTCATCTAACCTCTCACCAGCAGAAAAGACATTCTTAAGTGATGAAATGTCATATTTTTTAACAAACTCTCCATTAGGATCTTCTTTTTTAATTGCTCTATAGGCTGTTGGTGCGGTAAATAAAGATTTAACTTTGTGCTTTTCAATCACATGCCAAAAGGCACCTGCATCTGGGGTCATTATGGGCTTGCCTTCATATAATATTGTTGTGCAACCTTGCAATAAGGGAGCATATACAATATACGAATGTCCAACCACCCAGCCAATATCAGAAGCAGACCAATATACTTCTCCTGGATAAGTGTCATAAATGGCACTCATGCTATATTTAAGTGCAACAGCATGTCCGCCATTTTCTCGCATAATTCCCTTAGGAGTACCAGTTGTGCCAGAGGTATATAAAATATATAGCGGATCATCGCCTCTTAATGTTACAGCTGACACAGGGTTTGCTTTTGTGTAGAGATTATTCCAGTCAAAATCACGCCCATCTATCATATTAGCTTGATATTGTGGTCTTTGGTAAATAATGCATTTATCTACTCGATGATTAGCAATATCAATAGCCTTGTCTAATAGAGGTTTGTATTGAATGACTTTGCTTACCTCTATGCCACAAGAGCTTGATATGATTAATTTTGGGGTGCAATCATCAATTCTAACTGCCAATTCTTTAGCAGCAAAACCGCCAAAAACTACAGCATGAATAGCCCCAAGCCGACTACAGGCTAACATTGCAATCACAGCCTCTGGGGTCATTGACATATAGATAACAACTCTATCGCCTTTAGCAACACCCATATTTTGTATCATGCCAGCACACTTAGCAACTGCGTCTAATAATTGCTTATAGGTATAAGTTTGTATGGTATTTGTAACATGAGAGTCATAAATAATAGCATTTTGATTAGCTCTACCATGATTGACATGATGATCAAGCATCATATAAGAAGTGTTCATTTTGCCATCTGAAAACCAATGATGCATACCATCGCTATCTTGTGATAGGGCTTTTGTTGGTTTCTCAAACCATTCTAACTCATTTGCCTTTTCTTGCCAAAACTCCTCAGGGTGTTTGACAGATTTTAGATACTCTTTCTGATATAACATAACAATCTCCTATATTTATGCAAAGGCCTCAGATTACAAATAAATCCATAAATTTATTAGCAGGCATACTTTCTAATGCTTGTTGATCTAAACAAACTTGTAATATTTGTTGTTGTTGTTTTTCTGAGAATAAGTTTTTAAGATTATTTCTAAATTTTTGTTCAAGTAAGGGCAGTCCTTCTTTTCTTCTAAAACGATGACCAATTGGGTATTTTACTTCTATCTTATCTGTTTTAGTGCCGTCTTTAAAAAATATTTGCATCGCATTAGCAATTGAGCGCCTATCCTCTTCTAAATACTCTTTGCTATAATGATTATCCTCAATTATCTCCATTTTCTCTCTTAGTATATCCA
The DNA here is from genome assembly GCA_965217125.1 of Gammaproteobacteria bacterium. Taxonomy (GTDB): domain Bacteria; phylum Pseudomonadota; class Gammaproteobacteria; order PS1; family Pseudothioglobaceae; genus JAAOIF01. The sequence continues at coordinate 953,824 of OZ244244.1, forward strand.
CCATAGCAGTGTTATGATGATATTCATCACTATAATGATTGGCTACTAAATTACCTTCAATCAATCCAACAGCACTCATATATTGCAAACAATGATCTCTATCTGCTGGGTTATCTAATGTGCCTGTTTTGGAGATAATTCTAATGGCTGATTCATGCGTCATTATCACTATTTTTTCTATGTCATTAAATCTATCTTTGACCTCACTATGTAATTTAACAGCACATTCAACCGCAGTTTGAGCATGAAATTCAGCAGGAAATGAAATTTTAAATAAAATATTATCCATTACATAAGTGCCAAACTCTTGGGTAAATTTAAAGGCATTACTGTTGAATGATACATCATAAAACCCCCATGTATTAGCTGTTAGAACCGAAGGTAGCCCCATTTCACCTTTCATAGTTATCATAGCAAGACGCACAGCACGAGAGCTAGCATCACCTGCTGCCCAAGATTTTCTTGACCCTGTATTTGGTGCATGCCTATAAGTGCGAAGAGATGAGCCGTCAACCAAAGCTTGAGAAAGAGCGTTAATAATTTGCTCTCTTGTGCCACCTAACATATGAGTTGCTACTGCTGTGCTTGCAATACGCACTAATAAAACATGATCAAGCCCAACGCGGTTAAAACTATTTTCAAGTGCAATAATTCCTTGAATTTCATGGGCTTTAACCATATATTGGAGAACATCTTTAACTGTAAAAGGCCTTTTGTTATTGGCAATATTAATACGCGAAGTATAATCAGCAATTGCCATAATTGCACCCAAATTATCAGAAGGATGCCCCCACTCTGCTGCTAACCAAGTATCATTAAAATCTAACCAACGAATAATCGCTCCTATATCCCATGCGGCTTTTACCGGATCAAGCTCATCACTTCTACCAAAAACTCTTGCACCGTTTTTAACTGTTGTGCCTTCTACAATAGGACCTAAATGTCGTGTGCATTCTGGAAATTCTAAGGCCAGTAGGCCACAGCCAATAGTATCTATTAGACAGTTTCTTGCTGTGTTTAAAGTCTCTATTGAAGATACTTGGTAATTGATAACATAATCTGCTATGTCTTGTAAAACTTTATCTGCTTCTGGGCGATTAGCAACATCTATACTATTGTTCATTCTTTAATGCCTTATTTTCTAATGTTAATGGATTCAACTTTCTTAAGAACTGGACCAACATAATCTGCATTTGGGCGGATAATTTTATTATTTTCTCTTTGTTCAAAAATATGGGCACACCACCCAACTACTCTTGAACAGACAAAAATTGGGGTAAATAACTTAGTCGGTATGCCCATAAGATCATAAACAGAAGCATGATAAAAATCTGCATTAGCAAATAATTTTTTTTCACGCCACATAACCTCTTCTACTCTTTCTGATACATTATATAAGTGCGTATCACCAACATAATCAGATAACTCTTTAGCGTATTTTTTAATAATAACATTGCGTGGGTCTGAGCTGGTATAAACCGCATGACCAAAACCCATTATTAACTCTTTATTGGTTAATTTTTGTAAAATAGCTTGTTCTGCTTCATCAGCATTCTTCCAGTTTGAAATCATAAGATGAGCTGCTTCATTAGCACCCCCATGTAGGGGACCTCTTAATGTTCCAATAGCGGAGGTTACCGCTGAATGAATATCTGATAAAGTTGATGCGCAAACACGAGCAGCAAAAGTTGATGCGTTAAATTCGTGTTCAGCATATAGTATTAAAGATATACTCATAATTTTAGAATGCAATTCACTTGGCTTTTGGCCATGTAGGGTATGTAAAAAATAACCACCAATAGAGAGATCATCTAATTGAGTTTGAATTCTTTTATGGTGATGAGAATAGTTATACCAATAATTAATAATCGCTGGAAATAAGGCAAGCATTCTATCTGCACAATTTACTTGGGTAGAAAAATCCTCCTCTACTTCTAAATTGCCCAACACAGAGCTTCCTGTGCGTAAAACATCCATTGGATGGGCTGATTTTGGGATATTTTCTAGCGTTGTTTTTAATACTTTTGGTAGCTTTCTTAAATTGTTTAATTTAAGTATATATTCATCTAACTCTTGTTTGTTAGGTAGTTTCCCTCTGAGTATTAAGTAGGCAACTTCCTCAAATGAGGTGTTTTCTACTAAATCAATTACATCATAACCCCTGTAAGTCAAACCTGAGCCACTAACGCCAACTGTACATATTGAAGTTTCTCCAGCACTTTGACCTCTCAGCCCTGCTTTTGTTTTTTTTGTTTTTGTCATTATTTTCTTCCTTAGTTATTTAGTTTTGTATAAATCATCAATTTTTTGTTCATATTGATAGTAATTTAAAAAATCATACAATTTGTTTCTTGTTTGCATAGTATTGATTATATTTTTTTGATGCCCATCTTTTAAGATATGTTCATAAGTATTTAGTGCAGCCTTACTCATAGCACGAAATGCGCTTAATGGATATAATACCATATCAACTCCAACTGCTGCTAATTCTTTCTTGCTAAATAATGGCGTTGCACCAAATTCTGTAATATTTGCAAGAATAGGAATATCAATATTATCGCTAAAAGCCTTATATTGTTCTAATGAGGTTAAAGCTTCAGGAAAAAACATATCAGCTCCTGCTTCTTTAAAAGCAACAGCTTTTTCTATGGCTGATTCTAACCCTTCAACCGCTAAGGAATCTGTTCTTGCCATAATCACAAAGTTATCATCAGTTTTGGCATCAACAGCTGCTTTTATTCTATCCACCATCTCAGCAGTTGAAACAATGGTTTTATTTGGCCTATGACCACAGCGTTTTTGGTTGGTTTGATCTTCAATGTGTACAGCGGCTACACCACTTTGTATCATATCTTTGACACATCTGGCAATGCTAAACGAGCCACCCCACCCTGTATCAATATCAACTAAAAGGGGGAGATCGCTTATATCAGTAATACGCTTTGCATCAGTTAGCACATCACTTAGGGTGCTAATACCAAGATCTGGAATGCCTAAAGAACAAGCCGCCACCCCGCCACCTGATAAATATAATGCCTTATGCCCAGCTGCTTTTGCCAAAATTGCACTATAAGCATTAACACAGCCCACTATTTGTAGTGGATTTTGCTCCTTAACTGCTTGTCTAAATTTTTTGCCCGCACTCATTTATTGTTTCCTTGCTTAGATTATTAAAATTTTAGGGTCTTAACTAGTTAAGACCCATTATTATTTATAAATTTATGCTCTTAAATAGTTAATACCCTTATTTAAAATGTTTAACTATTTTACCTAAATAACCAACGCCGCCAAACCTAAGAAAGCCACAAAGCCAATTACATCGGTAATGGTGGTGAGAATTACGCCGCCGGCAAGGGCTGGGTCGATTTTGAGTTTAATCAACAATGAAGGTAGAAATGCCCCAGAAAATGCCGCAAAGATTAAATTAACAATGATTGCCAAGGCAATGACGGCGCTGAGTATCAGGTCTGAAAACCAAATATAAGTAGCAACTCCAACCACCAAAGACCATAGCAGACCATTTAAAAAACCAATGGCAACTTCTTTGTTTAGCAACATCATAAAATTAGAAGCGGTGATTCTACCAGTAGCAACTCCACGAGTAACCAAAATAAGCGTTTGAGTACCAGCAATACCGCCCATTGACGCCACCACCGGCATAAGAATGGCAAGGGCGATTTTTCCTTGTAATGTAACTTCAAATAAGCCAATAAAAAAAACAGCAATAAAGGCGGTAATAAGATTTACCCCCAGCCAAATACTGCGGCGTTTCATACTTTTTATCACCGAAGCAAAAACATCATTTTCCTCATCCAAACCTGCCATTGACATCAGCGAATGCTCAGCTTCATCACGAATCACATCGACCACATCATCAATGGTAATACGCCCAATCAGTTGATTATTTTCATCTACTACCGGTGCGGAAATAAGGTTGCGTTGCTCAAATAAACTAACCACTTCACCATCAGGCGTGTCTGCGTCAATCGGGTTCGGGTGATTATTCATAAGCTGCTCAATTTTCTGTTCTGGCTCATGTGTTAGCAGTGCAGAAATATACACTGAACCCAAATATTTAAAAGCCCTATCGACCACAAATACTTGGTCAGTATCGGCTGGCATTTCTTTAAGCAAGCGTAAATAACGAATCACAATACGCACGGTAACATCAGCGCGAACAGTGATAATATCAATATTCATCAATCCACCTGCGCTATTCTCAGGATAGGACAATGCTTGTTTTAAATAGTTTCGATGCCGATGGTCAAGTGTTAATAATAAATTATGCAGGGCTGATTCTGGCAAACTGGGGACAATATCTGCCAAATCATCAGTATCCATACCTTCAGTAGCATGCACAATGGCGTTAGTGTCCATCTCATTCAGTAGTTGAGATTGCACATCTTCGTTTAAATCTTTAAGAATATCGCCCTGAGTTTCTGCATCAATATTAAACCAGAGTTTGCTTCTGTCTTTAGGTGAAATTGCTTCTAATAGGCGAGCAATTTCAGCCGAATGTAGCTCGGCCAGTTGAGAGGTGGCTTCTTCATACGAAGATAACTCCAAAGCGCTGATTAATCTTTGCAGGCAATCTTCGAAAGAAGTGTGTTCAACTTCTGGCATTTAAGTGATACCTTTGTGTAAATAGGGATGATTAGCAGAATGCCAGATTTTGCCGCATTGGTGATTTTTATTAAAGCCAGTCCTAGCAGGGCTACGGCAGGTTTTAATAAAATTGCCAAGGTGGTGGAAGATGGCGTTTTGATGATTATTCATATTTATACAAAGGTTTCATAAGTAAATGTTCCTTAAAAATAACCTATGGTTTTATTGCCATAGGTGCCAAAACTTTAGTTTTTTCTATGGTCGTTTAATTTTTCTTTGTGCTTTCTAATTTGTGAATCTAACTTATTAACCATTTGGTCAATAGAGCTATACATATCACTACTTTGTGCTTTGGCAAATAAATCTGCACCACTCACATGTATAGTCGCTTCGGCTTTCTGCACACCTTTTTCGACTTCCAAAATCATATTAATATTAATTACATGATCGAAGTGATGTTTAATTTTAGAGAATTTTTCGGTAGAATGTTGTTTGATTGCTTCAGTAATGTCAAGATGGTGTCCAGAAATATTTAATTGCATAAACGCTCCTTTGTTATATTATTAAAAAAAAATCACAATCTATTGTGGCATAAAACGCACTTGAATTGTAAAGTATTTATTACAATTTAAGAAAAATAATAAGCTATAAGTCTTATTTATGGTTATAATTGATTTTTTTTAAACTTATTCTACATTTAGGAGATAAAATGGACGCAGTTAGCCAAGAGAATAATCAATTAAGCATAAAAAGAATTGCATTGCAAAACACTTTTAAAGAATATAACGAAGCCAATGGTTTTTCGTATGAAGATTGGATAAGCCCGCCAACAGGGCACTTCTACCAAGGCTACAAGCAAGCCTTAGAGCAAATTAACGATCAAATGGCGCCGCCTTTGCAATACCAATCATAAGCAACATTCTAATTATTAGAGTTTTTTTCAATTTAGTAACAAAGCCCCATTTTGGGGCTTTTTTGCTTAATAATTCAAATCTTTAAAAAAATATGTCTTATTTAATGTCAAATTATGCACCGCTTGAAGTTAGCTTTGTTAAAGGCGAAGGCTGCTACCTGACAGACACTAAGGGTGATAAATACTTAGATGCTCTGTGCGGTGTTGGGGTGGTTGGTTTGGGGCATTGTCATCCAAAAATTACATCTGCCATACAAATCCAAGCTGGCGAATTATTACATACCAGTAACTGGTATCGCATTGCCCACCAAGAATCTTTGGCTGAAAAACTATGCCAAAAGTCTAATATGGATAGCGTTTTTTTTGGCAATTCTGGCGCTGAAGCCAACGAAGCGGCAATTAAAATTGCTCGTTTATACGCTTATAGCAAGAATATTGATTGTCCAGTAATCTTAACAGCTAATAATAGTTTTCATGGGCGCAGCATGGCAACCCTATCAGCCTCTGGCAATGCAAAAGTCCAATCCGGCTTTGCTCCATTATTGAGTGAATTTATTTATGTTGATTTTAATAATATTGATGCCATCAAGGCACATACCGACAACAAAAGAGTAGTGGCTGTGATGTTGGAGCCTATTCAAGGTGAGAGCGGCGTGATTATACCTGCAAATGATTATCTCAATCAAGTGCAAGCCGTTTGTCGGGCTAACAATTGGTTATTGATATTAGATGAGGTGCAAACGGGTATCGGGCGCACAGGCAAGCTGTTTGCACACCAATATAATCAGATTACCCCTGATGTATTGACTTTGGCAAAAGGCTTAGGCAATGGCGTGCCGATTGGCGCATGTTTGGCAAAAGGCGAAGCGGCAAAGTTATTTCAGCCGGGCGCACACGGCTCAACCTTTGGAGGCAATCCCTTAGCCTGTAAAACCGCACTGAGTGTGCTTGAAGTAATTGAAAAAGACGACATTCTTAACAATACTATGCAGATGGGCGAATATTTAATATCAAATTTTAAATCAAAGTTAGCTAACTCTAATAAAGTGTTAGAAATACGCGGCAAGGGGCTAATGCTAGCGATTGAGCTCAACCAAGATTGTTCAAAGTTATTGTCAGCAGCATTGGATAAAAAACTACTGATTAACATTAGCGCACAATCAATTCGGCTATTGCCGCCATTAATCATTAACAAAACTCAGGCTGATATTGTGATTAACACAATCTGTGAATTGATAGATGCCTTATAGTTAGGAGGGGAAAATGATAAAACACTTTATTAATTTAGACGACTTATCCGTTGATGCACTAACTCAAATTATTGAGCAGGCGATTGAATTAAAAGCACAGCACAAAATGGGCAAGATTAACAAAACTTTAGAAAATAAAACTTTGGCAATGATTTTTGACAAACCCTCAACTCGCACTCGTGTCTCTTTTGAAACAGGTATGGCACAACTCGGTGGTCATGCCTTATTTTTATCAAACAAAGATATTCAGGTCGGTCGTGGTGAGCCGATTACTGATAGTGCTGTTGTGATTAGCTCGATGGTAGATGCGATTATGTTGCGCCTATCTTCGCACCAAGATATTAACACCTTTGCTAAACACTCCTCGGTGCCGGTTATCAATGCCCTATCGAATCAATCACACCCTTGTCAATTATTGGCAGATATAATGACTTATCAAGAGCATAATGGTTCAATCAAAGGCGCAACTGTGGCATGGATTGGTGATGGCAACAATGTGTGCCAGAGCTATATGCAAGCCGCCAAAGCTTTTGCTTTTAATCTCAATATTGCCAGCCCTAAAGAATATCAGCCAGAACGCAGTTTTATTGATAAATATGCTGATTGCGTAAATATGTGTGCAGACGCGCAAACTGCCTGTAAAAATGCTGATTTAGTGGTAACCGATGTTTGGGCGAGCATGGGTCAAGAAGCACAACAACAAAGGCGCAAATTAGCATTTAAAAACTTCCAAGTCGATGCTATGCTGATGAAAAATGCCAAAGCAAATGCGGTATTTATGCACTGCCTACCAGCGCATCGCGGTGAAGAAGTTAGCGCTGATGTGATTGATGGCAAACAAAGTTTAGTGTGGCACGAGGCGGAAAATCGCTTGCATGTGCAAAAGGCTTTGTTGTTGTTTTTAATTAAATAATAATTTGCAAAAAGCTAATCCAATAAATACGACAAAATGCCCAACACTAAGTAAATCAAACTGGTAGTTACTAAGGCGACAGCAATCACTCTGGCTAATGCTAAGTTTTTACCTAAAATACGATTATTCACCAACCACACCACATAGCCGATAACAAAACTGATAATTAAAATTCTGATTAAAAACATATTTAACAAATTTTTATAAAACTTGCCGCTATTTTAGTCGCTAATAGCAAATTATTCTATGGTTTAAAGACAAATTATAATTTTTACTGGTTTCTCACTCGCTCTACATAAATAAATCTAATGTAGCCGCTATTAGAACTGTTTGTGTATTTTTTGTATCATATCGTCTGTTTGCACCCCAAGGGCAGGCTACGCGCGCGGAGGGCGTGGTAGATTTTACCCTAACGGAACATCCCGACGCCCTCCCCCAAGCCCCCACCCCTAAGAGTTTACCAAAATCGGGCTTCGCCCTATCGCCTGGACGGCGATTTTTGCACATTATCACATTGAGGATTGGGGTGCTATTAGATTTATTTGGGTGGGTAGAAAAATGCAACGAGGGTAATTTAGAGGTCTTGCCTCTAAAAAACCATCTATTTTTGGTAGAATTTAACATTACGCTTAACTTTTTCTCTGCCCTGAGACGCGCGCCAACGATTGGTATCTCTTAACGAATAAACACAGCCACAGTATTCTTGCTGGTAAAAGGCTTCGCGTTTAGACAACTCTAACATACGCGATGAGCCACCTTGCTTACGCCAGTTAAAATCCCAATAAGGAATGTTGTATTTTGCACCGCTTCGGTAGCCGCAATCGTTAATTTGTCTCATATCTTTCCAACGCGAAATCCCTAAAGTTGATGAAATTAAATCAAATCCATGTGCTTGGGCATATTGTGCGGTTACTGCAAAACGCAGATTAAAACAGGTGGTGCAACGCGCACCCCGTTCTGGTTCGTTTTCTTGATTTTTGGTTTGTTCAAACCATAAATCCACATCATAATCTGCATCTACAAAGTCCATACCGAGTTTTTCGGCAAAGCGAATATTTTCTGCTTTGCGCAATTCATACTCTTGTATTGGGTGAATATTAGGATTATAAAAAAAAATGGTGGTGTCAATTTCTGCGGCGACCATAGCCTCCATAATTTCACCAGCACAAGGCGCACAGCACGAATGCATAAGTAGTTTTTTTTCGCCATTCGGGGTGCTAAGTTTAGGGCGATTATAGCCCTCAAGTGTGTAATCTATTTTAGACATTGTTTGATTTTTTTTAACACTTCCCAAGCCTCGCGTTTAAATTGTTGATTGATTAAAATCTTACTTGGGTGATGGGTTGCAAAATGCTGTGCTGCTGAGGGCATTAAACCCTTACTCATTAGCAATACTGTTTTAGCATTGTATGCAGCAAGGGTCTGGCTTAAATTATCAACATCAATACTAATACATTTAACATCGCTGCGTTTAAGCCCAATAGCATCAAGCATTTTAAACAAAAAATCCTGAGATTTACCAGTCTGGCAAAATGAATGTGGATTGTCAGTTTCAAGCACTAAACACTTGATATTGATTTTTTCAGCAGTAAAATTCTCAGTTGTGGCCTGCGTATATAAAAAATCAGGCAGCCCTAATGCCTCTAAATAGTGCGCTCTTAAAGTGTTATTCATACTTGCGGATGCACCGCCCTATAGGTGGCTGCCATAATTTTATTCAAGCCATTAATATACGCTTTAGCACTAGCAGTAATAATGTCTGTATCAGTGCCTTGGCCATTGATAATACGGCCCTCGTGTTCTAAGCGAACATTCACCTCGCCCAATGCATCTGTGCCCTGAGTTACATTAGAAACTGAATATAATTGCAGGTTTATCTCAAAATCCACCAATGAGTTAATCGCACTGAAGGTTGCATCTACTGCCCCTGGGGTTTTTGCAGTAGCGGTTTGCTCCTTGTCATCAATAGATAGCACAACTGTTGCTGTGTTTTTCTCACCGGTTTCAGTGCAAACTTTCAAAGATACAAGCTTGATTGATTCGCTCGCCTCGGTTTGCATTTCTGATACCAAAGCTTGTAAATCTTCATCAAAAATTTCATGTTTTTTATCAGCCAATTCTTTAAAACGCCTAAAGGTATCATTCAAATCTTCTTCAGAATCAAACTCTACGCCGAGCTCAGCCAATCTAACTTTAAAAGCATTACGCCCTGAATGTTTGCCCAATACCAATTTGTTGGCATTCCAACCAACATCCTCTGCGTTCATAATTTCATAAGTTTCACGATGCTTTAAAACACCATCTTGATGAATACCTGCCTCATGAGCAAAGGCATTGGCGCCCACAATGGCTTTATTCGGTTGCACAATAAAACCAGTAACACTAGAAACTAAACGCGAAGCTTGTAAAATATGCGTGGTATCGATGTTAGTATCACACTCAAAAATATCTTGACGCGTTCTAACCGCCATCACTAACTCCTCTAAAGAAGTGTTGCCTGCCCTCTCACCCAAGCCATTAATGGTGCATTCGACCTGCCTTGCACCATTCAACACTGCTGCAAGTGAATTAGAGACTGCCAAACCCAAATCATTATGGCAATGCGCTGAAAAAATCGCCTTATCAGAATTTGGAATCCGCTCAATCAATGACTTTATGGTCGCACCAAACTGATGTGGTATATTGTAGCCCACTGTATCAGGAATATTAATAGTAGTCGCGCCTGCATCAATTGTTGCTTCAATAATACGACAAAGAAAGTCCTCATCCGATCTACCTGCATCTTCAGGTGAAAACTCGACATTATCAGTATATTGTCTGGCATGTTTAACAGAACGAACTGCTTGTTCTACCACTTGATTTGGTGTCATATTTAACTTCATCTTCATATGAATATCGCTGGTAGCAATAAAGGTATGAATACGCGCAGAATTGGTATTTTTGAGCGCTTCACCTGCACGATCAATGTCTTTGTCTAATGCTCTAGCAAGAGAGCAAACGGTTGAGTCTTGCACGGCATTAGCCACCGCTTGCACTGCTTCAAAATCTCCTACTGAAGCAATCGCAAAGCCTGCCTCAATCACATCAACGCGCATTTTTTCCAATGTTTTGGCAATACGCACTTTTTCGTCTTTGGTCATTGACGCACCAGGCGATTGCTCGCCATCACGAAGGGTTGTGTCAAAAATAATTAGTTTGTCAGACATTTAAGTCTCCTATGTTTTTATATTGTTATATTTAGTTTTGAGGTGCAGGACTTTTCAGTCGTGCGCGTAAGTAGATTATGCCTTACGGCAGTAATCGTAATAACAAAAACAACAGAATGTTTTGCCTAAATTGAGAAAATTTAATTTGATTTATCATAATCGTGAATTATAAACTATTTAAACAACTTTTAAACGCCTTTTTGATTTTCGCCTTTTACGCACATCAATAATGGTAATAATCAGGCCAGATAGCGTGTAGACAAAGAAGAAAATAAATAAAATTGCACTGGGAAATAGCATAATCATAACAATAATCAAAGTCGCAATCAGCAATAATTTAAACGAAGACCTGCCTTTTAAATTAATTTCCTTAAAGCTGTAATAACGAACATTACTCACCATCAATACGCCAGCGCTAACCATAATAATCCAACTTACTAATGTTAAATATTGATCATAATCTGTTATTCCTATGATTTCTTTGGTCCAAACCATACCAGCAATGAGCGCCGCTGCCGCTGGCGAAGGCAAGCCTTGAAAATAACGCTTATCCTCGATACCAATTTGAGTATTAAACCGCGCCAAGCGAAGAGCGCTAGCGGTAGTATATACAAATGCAGCCAGCCAGCCAATTTTACCCAAATCAGCAAACTGCCAAAAATACACCAATAATGCTGGTGCAACACCAAATGAGAGCATATCTGCCATCGAGTCATATTGCGCACCAAATTCACTTTGAGTATTAGTCAAACGCGCAACGCGGCCATCTAGCCCATCCCACAACATCGCCATAAAAATAGCAATCGCCGCACCAATATATTCACCTTTAGTGGCAAGAATAATAGCAAAGAATCCAGAAAATAACCCAAATGTAGTTAATACATTAGGCAATAAATAAACCCCTCTTTTTACTTTTTTATTCGCTGTCATGATGCTCTAAATTAGGCGTTAAAAACAAAAAGCAAATTTTACGACTTAAAAGTTTTTTTTAGTTTTTGCTTTTATCAACAATTTTGCTAATCCACGGCATCATTGAGCGTAAACTTTCGCCGACTTGCTCGATTTGATGTTGGCGTTGAACTTCACGGCGGGCGGGTAAATCACCTACATTTTTTACAAATTCTTTGGCAAATGAACCGTCTTGAATCTCAGTTAATATTTTGCGCATTTCTAGTTTGGTGTTCTCAGTTACGATACGCGGGCCGCGGGTTACATCGCCGTATTCTGCGGTATTTGAGATTGAATAACGCATATTGGCAATGCCGCCTTCATACATCAAATCAACAATCAGTTTGAGCTCGTGCAAGCACTCGAAATATGCCATTTCTGGCTCGTAACCTGCTTCAACTAAGGTCTCAAAACCGGCTTGTACTAATGCAGTTGTGCCACCACAAAGCACCACTTGCTCGCCAAATAAGTCGGTTTCGGTTTCATCCTTAAAAGTGGTTTCTAAAATACCGGTGCGACCGCCGCCAATTGCTGAGGCGTAAGCCAGTGCAGTTGCTTTAGCGTTACCAGAAACATCTTGTGCGATGGCAATCAAATCAGGAATACCAGCGCCTTTTTCAAATTCCGAACGCACCGTATGACCTGGAGCTTTTGGTGCAATCATAATCACATCTAAATCGCTGCGCGGGGTAATTCTATTGTAATGAATATTAAAACCATGCGCAAAAGCCAGCGTTGCGCCATCTTTTAGGTTTGGCTCAATGCTATCAGCATAAATTTTTGACTGAAATTCATCCGGTGCTAAAATCATCACTAAATCCGCCCAAGCAGTGGCATCTTCAATCGATTTAACCCTCAAACCAGCGCCATTTGCTTTTTGCTCACTAGCAGAGCCAGCCCTAAGTCCGACAATCACATCTACGCCTGAATCTTGCAGATTATTCGCATGGGCATGACCTTGCGAGCCATAGCCAATAATGGCAACTTTCATAGCTTTAATAATGTTTAAATCTGCATCTTTATCATAATATCTGTTCATTTTTTCATCCTCTATTTTGACTAACACCGGTTACACCAGTTCTGGCGACCTGTAAAATTTTATCCGCATCAAATGACGCTAAAAAATCGTTTATTTTCCTACTTTTTCCTGCTAACTCAATTATATAAATATCTTGCGTAATATCAATAATTTTGCCTGAAAAATCATCAATTTGCTTATTAATATCAGCCTGTGTGTTTTGATTGACAACAACTTTAAGCAACAACAACTCACGCTCAATATGCTGTGTTGCACTCAAATCTGTAACAATAACTACATCAATCAGTTTGTTAAGCTGTTTAACAATTTGCTCAATAATCTGGTCATCACCAATGCTAACAATGGTCATTCGTGAAAGTGTTTTATCGTTTGTAGCGGCAACAGTTAAAGACTCAATGTTAAATCCTCGGGCCGAGAATAGACCTGCCACTCTGGACAAAGCGCCAGATTCGTTTTCTAATAATATTGAAATGATATGTCGCATAATAATTAAACCAAATTTAAGCCTTCATCATTAGTCGACACCATTTTATCACGCCCTACTAACAACATTTCATGATGTCCGGCACCTGAGGGAATCATTGGAAATACATTTTCAGTAGGATCAGTGATAATATCTAAAAACACGGTTTTGTCTTTTTGTGCAAAGGCCTCAATCAATGCGGGTTTCAAATCCGCACTTTTTTCTACTTTAATGCCACTATGACCATAGCTTTCTGCCAGCTTGACAAAATCAGGCAAGGAATCCATATACGACATTGCATAGCGTTTTTCATAGAAAAATTCTTGCCACTGACGCACCATGCCTAAATAGCCATTATTCAAGTTTACAATCTTAACTGCTGTGTTATATTGCAACATAGTTGCAAGCTCTTGTAGCATCATCTGAATGCTGCCCTCGCCCGTTACACAAGCAACATCTATATTAGGATTGGCAAATTTAGCGCCCATAGCTGCTGGCAATCCAAAACCCATAGTGCCTAAACCGCCAGAACTAATCCAACGACGAGGCTGGTCAAATTGGTAATATTGTGCTGCCCACATTTGGTGCTGACCAACATCAGAGCTTACAATCGCCTCACCTTTAGTCACTTCATACAAGGCCTCAATCACGCTTTGTGGTTTAATCACGCCTGCTTTGGTTTTATAGGCTAGCGAATCAATACTACGCCACTGATTAATTTGCGACCACCAAGCGGCAATATCAGCCGTTTTTTTGTCTTTTAAGGCCTGCATTAAATCGCTCAAAACCGCTCTAACTTGACCAACAATTGCCACATCAACCCCAACAGTTTTACCAATGGAAGACGGGTCAATATCAATGTGAATAATCTTGGCATACGGGCAGAATTTATCGAGATTGCCAGTAATACGATCATCAAATCTAGCGCCAACAGCAATAATACAATCTGACTCGTGCATCGCCATATTAGCCTCATAAGTGCCGTGCATACCCAACATACCCACAAATTGCTTATCCGTCCCCGGATATGCGCCCAGCCCCATTAAAGTTTGGGTAATCGGCAGATTTAATGCACGGGCAAACTCTCTAAGCTCAGTTTTAGCATTACCAATTACACTGCCGCCGCCTGAATAAACCAACGGTCGTTTAGCATTGATAATAAGCTCGGCTGCTTTTTGAATTTGAGCCGCATCAATTGCCACTTTAGGCTGATAAGAGCGTATATCGATTGAAGTAGGATAATCACTGGCTTCAATCTGGGCAATCGTAACATCTTTGGCAATATCAATTAACACCGGACCTGGTCGGCCTGTTGCAGCAATATGAAAAGCCTTTTTAACTGTGTTAGCTAAAATGTTAATATTGGTTACTAAAAAATTATGTTTAACACAAGAGCGAGTAATACCAACTGCATCAACTTCTTGAAAAGCATCGTTACCAATCGCCGCAGAAGCTACCTGACCAGAGATAATCACCATAGGAATAGAATCCATATAGGCGGTGGCAATACCAGTAACAGCATTGGTTAATCCGGGACCAGAGGTTACTAAGACAACGCCTACTTTGCCACTAGATCTAGCATATCCGTCTGCGGCATGGGTTGCACCTTGTTCATGGCGAACTAAAACATGGATGATGTCGTCTTGTGCATCAAGTGCATCATAAATATGCAGAACTGCACCGCCTGGGTAGCCGAAGATGTGTTCTACACCTTCGTGTTTAAGGCTATTAACCAATATTTGAGCACCATTTAACATAATTGCATTATTTGAAGAATAAAAATATTTGAATTATACCTATATGAAAGGCTTTTTTACAACGATTTTTGCCAGTCTTCAGAGTAGAATTGAATTGGCGAATCTTCGGTTTCAAAAGTTTCAATTGACCAAGTATTTGATTGCTCAAGAATCGCAGATAATAGTTGGTTATTTAGCAAATGTCCAGTTTTATAGCCTTCGTAATGACCAATCATATTGCCGCCTAACAAATACAAGTCGCCGACAATGTCTAATATTTTGTGCTTGACGAACTCATTTTGATAACGCATACCATCTTCATTCAGCACATCATCATCACTCAGCGCAATAGCGTTATCCATACTAGCACCGAGTGCTAAATTTTGCCGTCTCATGGTTTCCACATCACGCATATAGCCAAAAGTTCTAGCGCGAGAAATTTCTTTTAAATAAGATTGTTGGGCAAAATCAATGCTAAGTTTTTGCCCGCTTTCTTTTACTTTTTTATGCTCAAAATCAATTTCTAATGTAACTTTAAAACCATCATAAGGCGAAACTTGCGCCCAAGAATCTTGATGTTCAATCTTAACTGTTTTATGAATCACAAAAAAACGCTTGTGCGCATCTTGCTCTTCAATACCAGCCGATTGCACCAAAAAAATAAAAGGTGCAGAAGAGCCATCCATAATCGGCACTTCAAATGAATCTAATTCTACCAATACATTATCTATCCCTAAAGCCGAAAAAGCACTCATCAAATGCTCAACGGTAGATACTTTGACACCTTGATTTTTCAAACTGGTAGAAAGCACCACTTCATTTACAAAGGCATTATGCGCCCTAACTAATTTGCCGCCAGCATCCATACGCCTAAATACCACGCCATGATCGATCTCAGCGGGAATAAGCGTCATACTTACCGTGCCGCCGCTATGAATGCCCACGCCACGCGCTTTAACAGTTTTTTTGATGGTTCTTTGCTTTATCATAAAAAATGTTGATTAGAATTTGAATTGTTGTTTGATTTTACCCAAAATATTTCTGTTGTTGTTTGATTGTGTGCCTTTAAAATCAAACTCATCTTCCTTAAATAATAACAAGCCTAAAGCACAAGCGTAAATTGGGTCTAAAATATGACCTTTAGCGGTAATTCTGTCAGTATTAATACGCCCTAATTTGCTCCTAATTTTAAAATAATTTAATAATAACGCATCACAACCAGCAATCTTAGCAGCGCCGCCTGTTAAAACCAAGCCAGATTTTAGCGAACGATGTAAATTATGTGATTTTAAATTCTGCTTAATCAGTGCAAATAGCACTAAATAAGATTGCTCAATCACCTCTATCAACTGCTGATGTGATAAGTAATAATCTTTAGCATCATCTATTTGCTTAAATTTGAGCAATTTATCTTGCTTAATCAAGCTTGCTTGTGCGCTGCCATATTCTAATTTTAGAGCCTCAGCATATAAAAAATCCATATTAAATATTTGAGCAATATTCTCAGTGATTTGAGCGCCGCCCATTTGAATAATAGCGTTATGAGTAATACCACCTTGTTTAAACACCGATAGGCTGGTTATCTCAGCGCCAATATCAATTAGGCAAACTCCTTTGTTTTTCTCATCTTCGGTAATATATGCCTCACTACTTGCCATAGAATTTAGCACAATATTTGACAAACCCAAATCACTCTGACGAATACAGTTTTCAATATTACCTACACATTGATTAGACACAGTTACAATATGCACACTAGCCTCTAATGTAGTTGCTTTTTGAGCAATAGGCTGATTTAGCACAATCTGATGGGCATGCGAGTCCTTATCAAGCGTCCAATGATTAGTAACGCAACTAATAATTTGCACATTCTCTGTTATTGGCGTAGTGCGCGCTACTTTGATGGCATCGGTGATGTTCTGCTCGGTAATTTCACCGCCCAATACAGCAATTTGCCCAGCTCGATTGATCACACTTAATTGCGGGTCGCAGATATTCACACTGACATTGTGAAAGTCGGTATTGCAGCTTAATTTTGCTGCTTTTATGACTTTTTTAATGGCATTACTAACAGCCTCAACATCAACAATCATACCTTTTTTAACCCCAGCAGAATCGCCTATTGCATGACCAAATACCGCAAGTTTAGCATCTTCTTTTTCGGCAAGTAAAATAGCAATTTTGCTACTGCCAATATCAATGCTTACAATAAAATTATTATCAGCCATTGCTCTTTTCTATTAAAGCCAGCCATTGATACAAATGCTCAAATTCGACAGTTTTCCCACTAAGTAACTGACGAAATTTACGCGCTTTTGCCTGCCCATGATACAAGCCCAAAATATGTCTTGTCATCGAGCGAAGCGGCACACCTTGCTGCTGTTGTATTTTCATATATTCAATAAAATCTAATAATACTTGTTCACGGTTAGGCGGGTGGATTTTTTGTTGATAAATTTTGACATCCGCCGCACTTAGCAAATATGGCTGATGATACGCTGCCCGGCCCAACATAACACTATCAATCTTAGCTAAATGCACAAGCGCACTGTCAATATCCATAATGCCGCCATTAATGCCGATACTTAATTCAGGAAAATCACGCTTAAGCTGATAAACCCATTCATAGTTTAACGGCGGCACACTGCGATTTTCCTTAGGACTTAGCCCCTTTAACCAAGCTTTTCTGGCATGAATAATAAAACGCTCACAGCCCGCTTGTTTGACAATATTCACAAAATCCGCCAATTCACCATAACTTTGCATCTCATCAACCCCAATCCGCGATTTTACTGTAATCGCCAGACTGCTAAGCTGCTTCATCTTGCTAACACAGTCCGCCACCACTGTAGGTGTATTCATTAAACAAGCCCCAAAACTACCCGATTGCACCCGCTCAGACGGGCATCCAGCATTAATATTGACCTCATCATATCCCCAATCTTGCGCAATTTTCGCCACCTGTGCCATCTCGTCAGAATCGCTACCACCGAGCTGCAATGCCAGCGGATGCTCACTCGCATCAAAATCTAATAGCCGATTTTTATCACCGTATAATATGGCTTTTGTGCTAATCATTTCGGTATAAAGCTGGGTGTGTTTTGACAACAAACGATGAAAATACCGACAATGTTTATCAGTCCAATCCATCATCGGCGCTACGGATAATTTATGCATTTGAGTATTTTATGGTAAATACTGCCTTCAACCTCTCTAACTCATTTTTTCAATCAACATTTGCCAAATTCTAACCATAGCTAAGGTATCAAGGTGGCAATATTTAAGTAAATCAACCTTAATTTGTTGCACTTTTTTTGGGTCTTTTTCCAAGTGCAAGTTAGCAAAAATCTGCATTGCATCACCGCCATTTTGCACTTGCCCAAGTTTTTTATAATCTAATTCATCATCATTTGGAAACATCGCAGGCAATACCGATTTAATCGAAAAACTGCCATTAAAATCAGGATGATAATAGCCCAACCCCCTAAACGGCGCTAGCAAATCCATAAATCGCCTCCTTAACGCCAATAACGCTGGGGCATTATCTGGCGAAAAATGTGCAAGATTTTTTATCACGCCCTTCTCAAAACTTTGATTAAAAGCAATAATCGTGCCAGTTGCGCTGATGTCTTTTAGCATCTGTTGTATTAAATTAGCCCTCGGGTCTGTGTGCTCATCGCCCAAAAATTCTTGGTGGGTTAAACTGCCATCTTCCGCCAAAATATGCAGCGAATATTGAAAAGGCATTTGCTGATAAGGGCGCTGATTATCAAAGCGTGGAATGGCATTTTGAAAGCTTTCAAAATCAAAAAAGTTAAGCGGAAACTTGGCATTATTTACAAATTTTCCAATCACTTTTGTATCAACAAACTCCTTACCACTAATTTGCAACTTTTGCGTTGCACTTAAAGGCTCATTTTGCAAATCTTTATAGTTAAGTTTTCCTTGTCGCTCATAGGCAAATTTTTTGTCCGTATTCAAACGGTGCAAATTAAACACCGATGGCTTAGGAATATGCGCCCAGCAATGGCTTTTAAAATCACAAGCATAGGGGCTGTCGCACTGCGGACCAATATCAATATTAGGCTTATCACTGCCTAACATTTGCTGCATTTGTTGTAGTTTATCGGCAACCTCATCAATCGATTTCAGCCTATCTGTCACATCAATAATGGAAAATAATTGCTGAGTATCCAGCCCGCCCTGACGGATATATTTATTGTTAATATGCACAACATAACACTGCCCTACATTTAACACAGCAGATAAGGCGTATCTTTGCACCGATACATCATCAAGATAAACATTTTTCACTCTGGTGGATGATTTCACCTCATAAATATCCCACCTGTCGCCATTCTTAACCAAAATATCCACCATCGCAAACACGCCATTTTCTGAGAATGTTGCCTCGTAAATAGCACTTAGGCCTTTATCAATTAACTCCTTAGTTTTGCTTATCATTACAGGAAAATTTTGCCCATCAAACTCTATTTCCTCCCCACCAGCAAAAAGCCCCTTTGCCAAATCCCCTACTTGATTCCCAGTAGCAAAATTTTGCTGAGTTTGTGTGCTAACATCAGCCTTTAACTCTGGTTTGTGTTTATCCAACCACAAGGCTTTATGGCATTGCAAGCCCTTGATGTATTTTGATTTTGAGAGGGTCATTTTAGCTATTTGCAATATCCATCCAGTAAACAATCTTTGATGGCAATAACTTAATATTGTTCTGCATAAACGATTTAATTTTTTCTGGGTCAATACAAACAATATTTACATCCTCACTAGTGCAACTATATTTTCCATTAGACTGAAATAGAAATACTTTTTTCCCCTGTTTCCAAGTTCTTGGATCAAGCTGCGTATGCCCTGTTTTAACTTGAACGATGGACCTTTCTTTTGTTTTGTTGTGAATTAAATAAAATTCATAACTCATAGTATCTGCTTTCCTTGAATTTGGAATAATAATCCAACCCTCTGTTTGCAAGTAAATAGCAATTACATCTTCTGTTTCTTCAGAATCTAAAAGAGAGAATACATTTTTGCAATGCTTTTCTAAAGAATAACACTCTGTCCCAGTAAGTTTATTCCATAAATACATAGAATACTGTAATGCTGTTTTATTTCTAATAGCTTGAATAGTGCGAGGAGGTCTAAAACAAGCGATAACCTTTCCTGGAACCTCGTCAATTTCTATCTTTTTTAATTCACAACGCACAATATTTACAATGTCTGCTTTTCTAGCAATTTCATTGGAGTAATATTCCCAGCCAGACAAAACTTTACCTAAATAATAATCTCCCTTAGTACCTCTAGTCCATATAAGATCGTTTTTTTTGACGTTTTTTCGAAGGTACTCAACTTGTTTAAGTTCTTTTGCTTCGTATGCTTCTAATGCACTTTCTTTATATTCCTCCCAATTTAGGTTGTTTTTCTGTGATTTTCCCTGCCATCCTACACCTAATAAATTATTATCTAAGCAATAAGAAAAAGACTGTTTTGCGTTTGCACCTCCGCCTTGTGGTCTGATGTGTAATCTAAAAATTCCCATAATTTTTTCTCCTTTATATTTTTAACCAATTAAAAAATTCTTGTGGCATTGCAAGCCCTTGATATATTTTGATTTTGAGAAGTTTATTTTTTATTGTCTAAAATTTCATTGCACTTAATAATCACATCTTTGTAATTTTCAAATACTTTTATAAACTCAGCAACAAAATTATCTACCGCTTCACCCTCTTCTATGATTTTGTCAAAAAAATCGCCTTCATAGTGCAATACCCAATCTAAATGCCATTTACTATTCCTTGGTTTAATAATTCTCTTCTCTTCTAACATTTTTTTTATATTATCGTCTATTCTTAACTTGTTAAAATCTACAGTTTCATCTAATCTGCCAACTCCAAAATATGAAGATAAGAAGTTAGTATAATCAAATGCAAAATGGAATAAAACTTTAGAATCTTTAGATTGTCTAATTTTTAAAGATGAATAATTATTATCTTTATCATAACCACCTACAACTTCCCAACCATCTACAACCTTTTCTTGTAGCTTTAATATTGAACTTTTAAAAAACTTTTGTATTTCTTCTTTTCTAAAATCACTATAGGATTCATGAATCTCTTTCATTGTTTTCACTAATTCTTTTTTATTCTCTTTTTTCTCTAAATATTCATTTAAATTCATAACTTTCTCCTTATAAGTGCCATATAATTTTTCAATTACTTCCTGATATTGGCTAATGCCCTCTGACAAATTAGTGATATTGGCAATTTGTTGATGTGATTTTTTCAACCATTTTGTAATTTGATTGTTGTAATTAAGATTTATAAACTGATATTTTCTGTCTTTGTTTTTACCTCTGCCAATAATCTTTTTATTTTCTACATAAAATCCATCAGGACAATTTTTTTCGTCATTAGGCTCATCTTGTTCAAACTCTTTTTCACATAAACTATAATTTGATGGTTTTTTTCTATTCATAGAAAGATAAACCGCCACCAAATCATCACTGGTTAAACCTTCGTTCTCTTTATTTATTGTCTCAATATAGCGTTTAATTTGTGCATGCTGGTCGCCTGCCCAAATTTTATTTTCAATAATAATATGCTTATTGCCATCAGTAATGTAAATATCAATATTTTTATATTCACAATACACCTCACAAGCATTTAAATCTGTAAAAAAATCTTTAATACCACACTCGTTCAAAAACAAACCTAAAAATAAATCACCCTGATAATGGTTTTTATTTGGGCTTAGTAAAAATGCCAAAAATCGTGAATGCAAACGCACTTCATCATGCTGTTTAAGTAATGTTGTAAAGATATTAAAATCATTCAAACCTCGCATTTTTTGCTGCTGTTGTAAATGCTTAAAATCGTTAAAAATACCAATAAAATCATCTATTTTTTCAGTTATCATTTTTTTATCATTCATAATTTACTCTTATTATTTTTTATTCAATGCTTGTTATTTTATGTTGTTATTTTATTTTGAGAGGTTTATTTGTTTTCATTAAGTAGTTTTCTGATATTTTTACCCATTTTATTTAAAAGATAATAACTATTCAAACCATAAGAGCCGCTAAAAAATGGAATAACCACAACTAAAGTTTTATCCACTTTCACATGGTAATAAGTTCGCTCATGTTGATTAGAATCCGACTTTCCTTTAAATTTTCCCACCTGAATATCTTCAATATTTTCACTGCCTGCAAAACATACTAAAAAATCTTTTAGATAATCAATACCTGTGCAAATAATCAATTTAGGCTTATGCTTTTCTCTTAACTTTAAAAATTTAGGAAATCTATTGAAGAAACACCATAATTGATAAATATATTTGCTTCCAAATCCTGTTATTTCTTTTAATTGATTGTCACGCCAGTATTGATGGCTAGTATCTTTAAAAGCAACTGGATATAGGTTTAATCTAAAAACTTCATTTCCTTCTAGTTTTTCAATGTATTTTTGATATTTTTCAAGATCTATCTCATTTTGACAGTTATCATCATAAATTGCTGTATAAAGTTTTGCAAGACTGCGTCCATAAGTGTATTTTTGATGTTCCTCCCATTTATAATCGTCATTCAAATTGATGCCTTGCTCTATATCTTTTTTCAAAGATTCTTTATCTGAATTCATTCCACCCCACTCAATGCCGCATACCCAAACTTTTGATTTATTTAAGTCGCCACCATCACAGCCAGATAAACCTTTGACCCATTCTTTAAACTGTGTACTCATTTCACTCATTTTTTTATCATTCATAATTTTCTCCTGTTCATCTTCTACTATTTTTAATTTAACCACATTTTTATTCTCAACTAAATAGTTAAATTTTTCATCCAAAATCTCAACAATCTTTGGAGTCATTAAACAAAGATCTGCATAAGTATCTACATCCTCAATACTAAGATAAGCTTTAACAACTACTATTTTTCCCGATGCAATTAAATTGTCTAATATGCCTACAGTCCAGCCATTTTTCTCTGGGTTAAAAATATACATTTCTACCGAAATACTTTGCCCACCCATAGATGCAATGGCATCAACATAGCATTCATCAGTTTTCGGATATAATTTATATTCAATTATTTTACAAAACAATTGGATATTCCCTATCTCTGGAAATTTTCCATACAACTCTTCAAGCTCTTTAATTGACGCTTCTTTGATTTTATTATCCAATTGCTTATCATCAGCTGTTATAGATAAATAAACCTGTGCCACAATGTGCGCATCAAGCAATGTGCCATCTTTAGAGATTTTGCCAGCATCAATATCAAGATGCTGACAAAGTGCATCAAGATTGCACAACTTTTTAGGGTATTGTTGCTTGCAGATTTTCAGCATATCAATAACCGTGCATTTATCTTCGATACTTTTATTAATGCCTATGATTTGCAGCTCGTTGTTTAAAAATTCCAAATCAAACGGCGCATTATGAATAACCAAAGTTGCATCCCTAATGTAGGCTAAAAATTCTTGTGCAATGGCTGAAAATTGAGGCTTATCTTGCAAAAAATCATCTGTAATGCCGTGAATTTTTTCCGAGCCACCAACCGAACTATTAGGATAAATATATTGATGATATTCATTATCAGTGATTTTGCCATCAATAATCTCAACACCGGCAATCCCAATAATACGATGCCCGTCTTTGGTTTCAATGCCTGTTGTTTCAACATCCAATGCCAGTAATTTTTTCATAACATCTTCCAAAATTGATTATTTAAAAACACAGTTTAATGTGCTTTAAAATCAATTAACAGAGGCAGATATGCTTAATGCGACTTATTTTGTCGTGTTCAATATTTTTAGTGCTTCGGTTTTTGTTTGTTCAAAATTTTTACCACGGTATGCAGGGTGGTATAATCTTATAGCCTTGCATTTTAAGTTTTTAAAATTTATTTCAGCAAATTTAAACCCATTGTCTGTTTTATGCTCAATCTTGCTATCAATATCAAATTTATATTTAACATCCTTGTATCCACTCCAGCCAAAGAAAATAATAATATCTGGTTTTAATATACAAATTTCTTTATCAATAATATCTTTAAAATATTCTCTCTCAAACTTTTTAATCTTAGAGTTGACTCCAGTTCCCTTCTTTCTCCCTACTTTTGAAATGTTATTCCAAACAACATAAGAACCTTCTAATCCATCTTCAAAAAACTTTACCCCTCTCCAAAAAGGTCTTCTTTTTTGCTTCTTTTTTAACCTTCTTTTGCTATTAATATAAGGTTGATTCTTGTTACCAGAAAAATACTCTTTATTTTCACTAAGAAGCATAAAATAATCGTTCATCAAAAAGCTAATATAAAGTTGTTGTTGCTCATCATCAGAAAAATCCTCTTTATTGCCAGTTGGGCGTTTTAAATGTTCTTGCAAGAATTTAATATCTTTACCGCCAAATTCACCATGCCAGCCATAAGTTTCTTGCCCAAAAATCATTATTTTTTTATCTGCTTTTTTATAATCCTTTTCGTCAATTTTTATTAATAAAGGGCTAGATATTTGTGCATTTTGATTTTTATACGCTTGCTTTGCTTTGTCGTAATAACTGTTATAAAGTTTTTCCAGTTTCTTATTTATGCCGCTCATAATATTCTCCTTAGTTAATAGAACCAACATTGTAACTTACAAAATATCATTTCACTTATAATATCGCATTATTATCAATTTTTAAAAGCAAAAGCCATGAGTAAAAAAGTAACTTACAAAGATTTTCAGTTGTTAAAAACCATTCCGAGTACGGGGAAAATTAGCGTTACACAAATATTGAAAAAACTTCAGGGGCAAGGTTTTCAGCTGGACAAACGGACTATTCAGCGGGATTTAAACAGTCTCAGTGTGTTTTTTGCTATTCAAACCGATGGCAATAAAGATGTGGCTGGTTGGTCTTGGAAGCCTGAAGCGGATAAATTAGAATTGCCCTCAATGAGTCCTGATGTGGCACTTAGTTTGCAGATTTTACAAATCCATCTTGCGCGCTTTACCCCGCCTAATGTGTTTACACAATTGCAGCCTTATTTTAAGAATGCAGATAAATTATTAGACACACTGAGCGATAATCACCTCAGCACTTGGCAAGATAAAATTGGCACACTTTCACGAGTGCAACCTTTAATAACGCCAAATATTGATATTGAACAAATGGAGAAAATCTACACTGCTGTGCTATTAGAAACACAAATTAACGCGACTTACGCGCCACTTGGCGAAGATCCAAAAAAGTATAAAATCAATCCTTTTGGTATTGTTGTCGTTGATAGGGCTTTGTATTTAGTTTGCTCATTATGGCAATATGATGACATCAAACAATTTGCACTACATCGCTTTATTGAAGTGGAAAATACAACAAATAAAATCAAAAAACCTGCTGATTTTAAATTGCAAAAATACATAGATAAAGGTAATTTTTTGTTTCCTAAAAATGGCAATGACAAAATCGAATTATTGATAAAAGTTAGCCAGTATTGGGCAGATTATTTGCATGAAAATAAACTATCAAACAACCAATTAATTAAGAAAAATGCCGACAATTCCTCTAATCTTTCTGCCACTGTGCAAAATACACAACAATTGAAATGGTGGTTACTAAGCATGGGTAGCGATGTTGAAGTAATTCAGCCTAAGGCTTTGCGTGAAACGATGATTCAAAACATTCAAGCACTGGGTAAAAAATACAATTGACAGGCTTTTACTAACTCAGATAATTTGCGCATTGTGCATTGGTAATTCAACGCCTATTTTCTTAAAATCTTTGAATTGTGCTATATAGCTGGCGTTATCCCATAAATTACTTAATTCATTTTTGCCGCCTTTTAATGGGTAAATAATCAGGCATTTGGCTAGTTCATCATTTTCAAAACCTAATTCTTTACGGATTTTTGTATCCCTGCTATAGCCTGATAATTGGCGAATGTCTTCAATTTCATAACCGTTTTTATATTTTTTTGGCTTGTATTTAGTATCAATAATCATATCGTCTATTAAAAAATCAACTTTGCCATAATTACCTTGTGCTTGATATTCAACTTTATTATCTTCCAACAACAAAGCATAAACATATTGTTCAAATAACAAACTCATATCAATATAAAACGGTGGGGTGAGGTTTTTAGTGTGGGTATTTTTTAGATTATAGGCAAAGCGTTTTAGGATCATTTTTGCCAAACTCAACCCTTGAGAATACTGCTTAAAAAATGCGTTATTGTTAAAATTTTTAAGGTTTTGAATATTCATCTCATCACTCACTAACTCAAACGGTGAAAGACAATAAGCCAAAGTTTGCTTTAGGTTATTATCTGTTTTTATGCTTGATTTTGCTAAATAAGATTGCACAAATTTTAAGGCTTTTTTCAGTAAGCGATTTTCCAAACAATTTATACCAAACTCTTGATAATCACAAACAGTTTTATGATTTTGCCCTTGAAAAATATTGTGTTTTAAAGTGTTAGCAATATTGATTTTGCCCTTAACTTTGGCGTTAAGATTTTGCCGAACTGGATAATAACCCTTTTTTAAGCCTTTTTTAACTATGGATTTAACCACCTGTAAAAAATGAATGATTAACAATGGAGTTATCTCAAAATTATTGCTATCTAACTGGATTTTTGGCTGCTTAAAATCAATATGATAAATTTTTGCTAATTGTTGGCTAACTTTTGGGTGTTTAAAACAGCTTAAAAACATTTTCAAATAATCTAAATCTTGTATTTTTGGCTCAATTTGTAGTGCTAATTGGTTTTCCTCTAGCCAACACGCACCGATAAAATAGCTGGTTTTTAAAACTTGTTTTTTATCTTCCCAATCATAATACAAACCACAAAACCGCTCGCCCTTAAATTCGTTAGTAACCCCGTCTAAAGCACAGCCAAAATTTTGTATTAAGGTTTGATGTTCTTTGGTTTTAATTAACATTAGATTTTTTTATACACATCGCCACGACTGTCTATCATTGAGATGCAAATTGTTGTTGAGTTTTTATAATAAAAAATAATCCGATATTTAGCAACTCTCAGGCGGTATGTTTTTGGTGTATTTTTACCAATAATAATGCTAATATCGCCCTTGGGAATATTAATAATTGCTTGATGGATTTGTTTTTGTAGTGGGCGATTATATTTGGCGAATTTTTTAACAAACTTTTTTGCATAAAGAAATTTCATAAATTGAATTTTTTAGTAAATTCGTCTTCTGTTGTCCATTCATCTGCTTTGATGATGGCTAAAATTTCTTGTTCGTCTTTTGCCGCTAAAACTAACTGTGCTTTTGCATTTTCTTTTGTTTGTGTTTGTAAATAAAGACTCAACCCATCACGCACCATTTGCGAAATAGATTTTTTAGTAATAAAACTTTGCGCCCTTGCTTGGTCGTAAAGTGCTTCGTTAATCGTTAAATTTAGTCTGTGCATAATATTTTTTCCAAAGTGATGTATTTATGTATTTACATTATACTGTATTAAAATCATCAGTGCTACGCAAAATTTATGCATTATGTGAAAACTCAATGTCAAAAGGACAAATTCTTAACCATAAATCATCTTCAAATTTATAACTAAAAGATGTGTTAAATTTTTGCCATTTTGGATAAATCAATACCACTTTTTTCACTCTGTATTGTTTGCCATAGGCATATAATTGATACATATCGCTTTGCCTGATACCTTTTTTATTGTCATTACCGCCCCATTGATTTTTTTGATTTTCATCAATCAATTTCCACTTAGTATCCAAAATATAAACTGGCTTTTTATTGTTTGAAATAACCATGTCTGGTTTCATTGTAAAAACACCTTTATTTTTAAAATATGCCAATGGTTTCTGTGGTTTTTGCTCTGTTAATTGATAACCCTGTGGCAGTTGTTTAGCTAGTATTTTTGCCACATATTTTTCAAATAATCGCTCCATTGGAATTAAAAACGAAATTCCTGCATTTTTGTCTTTTAATGTAAAGGGGCTTTGTTGGTTTAAAATCAATTTCAACCACGGGAAAATTGGCTGATAATAAGCCATATCACGGCTTTTTGACCATTTTGAAAAATCATATTTATAATTTTTTGATAAAGGCACTTCGTCAAAAAACATTAAAAAATGTTTGGCTAATTTTTGGTTTTGATTGCTTTTGCTCCACTTTAGCACTTGCAATAACGCACAATGAATCAGGCGATTTTCAGCACGATTAGGCGAAAAAACATCATATTCAATATGAAATAAATGCTGTTTATGTGGCGGCTCATTAAGCTGTTTATGGGTTTGTAACTGCCCTTTTAAAAATTTTTCTTGCTCGCTAATATTCTGATAATCCCGACGAATTCCTTGCTTTATAATTTTACCTAAACACCCTAAAAACCAGCCTATTAACACTTCTGGCAAAGGCTGGTTTTTAAGTTGTAAATCGGCATTAGTGGTTGGAATAAAAGGCAGTTTATACACCACTTTTAGCATTTTTTCTAAAGTCTCACGACTTTTATCAGCATCATTTTTATCGCTGATTTTAGGCAAGATTTCAATTTGCGTGCCATCGGTAGTTGTAATCACCCCAACAAAGTTTTGCACCTTTAAAACATCAGATTTTTTGAATTTTAAAAAGCGATTTTCTTTATTATCAGAATTAGCAAATTTTTCTAATTCTTTAAAAGCACTGGACTTTAGATAAATTCTATCTATATTTTCACTGGCATTTTCACTATTTTTGCCTTTGTGAATTTCACTCCATTCACGAATGCACAAAGATTGCATTAGTCTTGGTTTGTGTTAGTTTCTGACTGATAAATTTGTATAAAGTCTTGCACCTCTAATTCACCACAATTTTGGCGATTATATATTTTTTGCTCTTGGTTATAATCAACTTCCATACCTGTAAATAAATTATCGTTTTGTTCTGTTTGTTTGTAAAAACTATCGTTATTATCAGCTAAAACTGTTTTAATCTTTTGCCAATCATCATAAAAATATTCTTCTAAAAGTGGCAAGATTTTATTTTTAAAGGTATTTTGTAACTCTTCTAAACTATCCACATTCATCAAAAATGAATGCCCGATAGTATGCTCCCTATCGTATAAAACTTCAATTCTTTGGTTGATGATTTTCAACACCGCCTGCAAATCTACACCCTCACAATTTGTAGATATTTCTGGCAACTCTGGATTAGGCAACATTTCCACAAAATCAAACCGCCTACGCAAAGCCGTATCTATCAAAGTCAAACTTCTATCAGCCGTGTTCATCGTGCCGATAATATGCAGATTATTTGGCACAGAAAAATCCTCTTTTGAATAAGGTAATTTAACCGATATTTCCTCCTCAGCCCCCGCTCGTTTACTCGGCTCAATTAAAGTAATCAACTCTCCAAAAATCCGCGAGATATTGCCTCGATTTATTTCATCAATAATCAAAACATGAGGTTTTTTATTGGCGTCACTTTTTTTATTTATATCCAAAGGTAGTAAGCGCTGGTCTATCAAGAATTGTATTAAATCAGTAGCATTAACCCGATATAACTCATATACAGATCTTTCGCTTAATATAATTCCATTATTGAGTTTTGTAATATCTATTGGTTTTTTTATGTCGTGCCATAACCATTTAACAGTTCTTTTTCTAGGATATTCACTGTTTGCATCAGCATCTCTTTCATAATCTCCTGTAACCACGGCGACACCATCAATAGACTTATTATTATGTAAAGAAACAACTATATCTTGCTCATTTATTTCATTTTGGAAATATTTTAATGTTTTTTTATTATTAGCGCCTAAATTGTTATAAGCATCTGATTCTAAATCCAATACAGTCGGCCAACCTATTCTTATTTCATTATTATTAAAGCAACTTCTTTTTAATGGCGAGTCTCCAGCACCATAAAGAGAAATTTTCCATACCGTTGTGTTTGCGTCAATTGATAAATTACTAACTTCGTATTCTTTATTTGTGGCATTTTTACAAATTTCTTTAAAAACCCCATCTTCAACATCATAAGTTAACTTTTCGCCGTCAGTATTTGCCTTTAAACCCTCGACAAAATCCTCATAACTAAAACTTTGGTGGAAAGTTACAAACTCAACCTGCGAGCCAAACTCTTCTTTTAATTTACCAATGCTGTTAATGCTTTGTTTTTGCTCATCGGTAGCATCCAAAATATCTAAAGCATAATTAACCGTTGAATAAGTTTTCCCCGTTCCCGGTGGCCCGTATAAAATTTGGTTTAGTGGTTGATTAGAGCTATATTCTGTATCATCTTCAACATCTATAGTTGGTGTGTCTGCTGAGTCTTTCCATTTATCTTTTAATCTATGATAAAGTAGTTTAGTCATTAATAGAGTTTGGTTTTCTTGGCACTCTGTTTTAATGTAAACTTCATTTTCATTGAAATATTGCTTTAAGCCACTAACAAAACTCTCTTTGTTATAAGTTGCCTTTAAAATGTTTTTACTTATTAACGCTCGGTGTTCTTTAGAAAAAATACTCATGTTGTTATTTGGATTTTCTATATAAGAAATAGCATTGTTAATAGAAGATGAGGGTGTTTTATTATCTTTATAATTTAACAAACCGTATATCCATGCGTCTTGCTTCACATTGCTACTTGCAATAACTCGTTTATCGTCATAAGGATTTAACTCTTTTTTCTTAGCCGCATTTTTATCAATAATTGCAATAATTTTATTTAACAGTTGGATGATTGAGCTTTTATCCTCATCCTCAAAATAAGCTTGCAATTGAATGCTTTTATAACTCCCTTTTAGTGTACTCCATGCTTTTTTTATTTCCTCAATAAAACCACCGATATTATCAATTTCAAAGGTTAAAAAATCTTTCCACAAAGGTTTTATTTCTTCAAAATAAAATTTATCTGCAAATATTACTTTTTCATAAAATTTACCTTTTTCCTGTAAAAAATCATTAGAAGCAAATGCTCGTAATTTTGTAACTTCTGGTATATTTCTAACTTGAGTGCTACTTATTTGACATGTTTTTAAATATGTACGAAGTGGGCTTGTAAAACCTTGTGTATTTGTTATATAGTGATAAAAAATATCTTCATTATTGTAAGCAACCCAAAATAACTTATTACTTTCATCAATTTTATTTTTAAATTCTTGCTCATCCTCTGGATAAAATTCTATTTCTATTGGCATATTTTCTTTTTTCACCCCTGCATATTCGTAAATAACTTTTTTAACAATTTCAAAATCATTAATCTGCCAACGCAATCTTCCATCCACTCTCCTTCCATCTACTTTACATAATTTACGCAAAAATTTATGCATATAATCTTGCCAATCTTGTCCTGACGGAACTACATCGTAGCCATTATTGCTAGGAACTACCCATAAAGAACCTCTCTGGTTTGTATGTCTTATGGATATATTTTTTTCACCTGCTCCTTGTTGTTGGTCATGCAAAAAAATTACAACATTACCTAAGATTTTATTAATCTCATCAACCAATTTTTGTAATTTTTGTCTTTCTTGTTCAATATTCATTTGTCACTCCTTGCATATTAGCTAAATAATTTAGAATGGCTACCAGTTCTAATCAAAGCCACTTCTAAAATGCTATTGTTAATTTTGTAAATCAGCAATAAATCTGGCTTTAAATGACACTCCCTACATCCTAAAAAGTTACCTGATAATTTCTTGTAATCTTTTTTAAAGTGGTTAGTTCTAAAAATTGCATATATTTAATTATCCAAATCAACAAATAACTCATCAACATTAGCAAAAGTTTTGCCAGTTTTATTTTTAAGCTCATCTTTTAACTCTTCAATGGTATCTCTTGCACTAATTGTGGGGATTTTGCCGTCCATCATCAGTCTTACCTCTTGCATTGCCTCGCCTAAGCGGGCATGAACTTCTTTTTCTTTTTGTTGTTTAAGAAAATTGCTGATTGCCTCAGCGATAAAAGTTGTTCTACTAACATTAAAATCCTTAATAAATTCATCCACCTCATCAACTAAATAAGTTGGAAGTCTTAGTCCTACTTGTTGAGTTTGTATTTTTTGCATTGCGTGCATTTTTATCTCCTAATAATTTATATTTAATATTATATACCATTGTTTGACAAAATTATTAAAAGATATTATTTTTTAACTAAAATAATTGCCAACAGAGTCTTCAAATTGAGCGATAAATATTTCTTTAAAATAAGTAATATTGTTTGTTTCATAAAATAAAATGCTCGCCTTTTTGTATTCTACAACATCAACTATTCGGTAAGAAAGTGGCACGGAATTATTTGCCAGCAAAATAGCATTTGAAAAGGTTCTTGCAGATCTTTTATTGCCATCTTCAAAGGCTTGAATATATGAAATCATCAGCAAAATAATAAAAGATTTTTCAAAAAAATTATCTTTTTTATTGACTAATTCAATGGTTTTTTCTAAGGCCTCCGTAATTTGAAACTGGTTATCAAGTGGTTTGTATTTTGTGCCTGTTATACCAATTGGGTTGCTTCTAATATTTTTTGCAATGCCTAATTTTTTAATCAAAATAGAATGCAGATATTCAATGCTGGATTTTTTTAATGTTAAAAATTTATCTGCGTTTAGCATCGACTCGTTAAAGGCATCTTTATGATTCAAAATCATTTGCGTTTCTTTGTTGCTTTTGCTTTCATCTTTAATATTTTCATTTAAAAGCGTCTCAGTATTTAATAGTGAATAAGTATTGCCCTCAATCATTGAAGATTTCCATGAAAATTCAATCATTATTCTTTCATACTCTTTGTTTATCAGGGTTTGACTGTCATATTTTGCAATATTTTTGATGAATTTTTGTTGTAAATTCTGTAATTTTTTTTGCTCTTTTGTTGTAAAAATATCAAATTTTAAAATATCAAATATCTCAAAATCAAATTTTTCTTTTACTGTTCTGTGCTGATAATCTGTCTTAAAATATTTTTCAATATCAATATTTTCAAAAACTTTATAGCTATGTGCAATAAAATAATAAACACCTCTTGCTGCACCGTGTTGAGAGATTAAATTGTTATTAATTAAGTCTTTTAAATCTCTTTGCAGGGTTCGTTTGTCTATTTTTTTAGCTAAAAACAATAAAATATCAGCGCTTGATACATTGATATTTTTTTTTATGTAGTTAAAAATTTTGTTGTGCCTAACTTGTCTTTTATTCATTGTTTGATTATAACCAGAATCGCGACATTTTTGGGGTAGAATCGCGACATTTTTTGGTGGAATTGCGAAGTTTATTTATAGAAATTGTTTGAAACCCTTAGTATGAAAGGAAAGAATCGCGACATTTTTTGGGTAGAATCGCGACATTTTTTGGTGGAATTGCGAAGTTTATTTATAGAAATTGTTTGAAACCCTTAGTGCGAAAGGAAAGAATCGCGACATTTTTTGGGTAGAATCGCGACATTTAAGCGAGCTAAGTTGCAAATTTACATGATTAATTTATTATTTTAGCTGTTAAAGTGTTCAGTGCAAAATCAACACTTTGCTTGACTACGCTTGACCTGTTGCCTGAAAAGTGTTGGGTGATAGTGTGGTGTTTTCCTAAAATGCAAAAACCAAAACATACCATGCCGACCGGCTTGTCTTTGCTGCCGCCAGTAGGTCCGGCGATGCCGGTGATGGCAATGGCAATATCGCTGTTTGAATGTTGAATTACGCCGCGTGCCATTTCAGCTGCGGTTTGCTCGCTGACTGCGCCGAATTTATCGAGGGTGGATTTTTGCACGCCCAACATATCGATTTTTGCTTGGTTGGAATAGCTGATAAAACCACGCTCAAAGTAGTTAGATGCGCCGCTTTGCGAGCTAAGTAGGGCTGATAAATTGCCGCCGGTGCAGGATTCTGCTACAGAAATGCTGAGATTTTTGTCTTGTAGAATTTGGATAAGTGCCTTCATTTAAGTGCCGCTTGCACAATCTCAAAAATATCATTTGATAAATTTTTAGTGGCTAAAATAGTTTCTAATTGTTGTTTCTGCAAAGCTTTTAACTCAGGAGTAAAGCGCCGCCAATGATTGTAAGTGCTGACTAATCGTGCGCCAATTTGAGGGTTGGAAATGTTGAGTTTCAAAATCACATCGGTGAATAATTGATAAGATTGTTGGCTATGAAATGAGACAAAATTTTGGGTAAAATTGCCGATTACACCACGCAAACGGTTTGGTGTATTAAATGAAAATAACGGGTGTTGCATCAATTTTTTAATGGTTTCAATATCGCTACTCGGCGCTATTGCCTGCACCGCAAACCATTTGTCCATCACTTGCACATCATTTTGATAATCGGCAAACATCGCCTTAATAACCCGCACCTGATATGGATTATCGAGCAATAACAGCGCATTAAAAGCAGCCAATCGATCGGTCATACAGTTAGCATTATTAAACTGCTTATATGCCAATTCAAATTCACCAGCCCTAACCAAATAATACAAACAAGTGTTTTTCAACGCGCGTTTTCCCACTGCTTCTGGTGTTAATTGATAATCCTCATCTGTGTGCTTTTGAGTGTATGTTTTAAGCAATAATGGTTGAAAATATTGGATGATTTTATCAATCACCGCTTTACGCTTTTGCGCAATATCTGGCACATCAATTTCATCAACTTGCAAATGTAGTAGGCTTTCTGACGGCAAACTGAGCATCTCGCTTATCAGTGTATTATCGGTTTCACTCTGTAGAATGCCGGCAAATGCAGCAAACAATTTAGCCTCGTCTTTAGCATCAAATGTATCGGCATTTAAAATTAAAGACGACCACAAATCTTGGGATTTATCCCAGCGGCTAAAGGCATCGGTATCATATTCACACAAGAATATTTTTTGCTGGATGCTCAAATCCACATTTAATTTAATCGGCGCTGAAAAATCACGCAACCAAGAAAAAGTGCAATTATCTGGCAAATGCGAAAAATCAAACTGCTGTTGCTGGCTGTTTATAACCAACACGCCATTTTCAAGCTCAATCCCTTGTGCATCTAAAACACCGTATTTAATCGGCATTAGGCGCGCATCGTTTTGGCTGATGGTAATGCTATTATCATTATTTTGAATGCTGACTTTTGGCGTGCCGGCCTGCGAATACCATAACATAAATTGAGAAAAATCAAAATTATTTGCATCACTCATACTGCCAATAAAATCATCAATCGTTACTGCCTGCCCATCATAGCGCTGAAAATACAGCTTCATACCGCGTTGAAACCGCGCCTCACCAAGTAAAGTATGTATCATCCGAATCACTTCTGCGCCCTTTTCATACACGGTTGCTGTATAAAAATTGTTCATTTCAATGTAGCGCTCAGGGCGCACTGGATGTTGCATCGGGCCGCGGTCTTCAGCAAATTGAAAGGTTCGCAAATCATCCACATCTTCAATGCGCCTGCTGGAGCGCGAATGCAAATCAGCGGTAAATTCTTGCTCTCTAAATACCGTTAAACCTTCCTTGAGACTGAGTTGAAACCAATCTTGACAACTAACACGATTGCCGGTCCAATTATGAAAATATTCATGCCCAATCACCGCCTCTACGCTAATAAAATCTGCATCGGTTGCCGTGTCTGGGTTGGCAAGCACATAAGTTGAATTAAAAATATTAAGCCCTTTGTTTTCCATCGCACCCATATTAAAATCATCAACTGCCACAATCATATAAATATCTAAATCATACGCCAAACCAAAACGCGCCTCATCCCAAGCAAAAGAGCGTTTGAGCGCTGCCATAGCAAACTGGGTTTTGCTGATATTATGCGGCTCAACATAAATTTTAAGGGCAACTTGATTGTTATTAATGGTGTTGTAACTGTCTTCTAATACTGCAAAATTGCCTGCTACCAAAGCAAATAAATAACAAGGCTTAGGGATTGGGTCGTGCCAAGTGGCTGTGCCATTAGATTGGCTAACTAAATTACCATTGCTCAACAATATTGGGTATTTATCATGCTCGGCTTTAATATGCGTGGTAAAAATACTGAGCACATCTGGGCGATCTAAATAATAGCTGATTTGGCGAAAACCATGGGCTTCACATTGGCTGCAAAAATTACCATTAGATTGGTATAAACCATTGAGGCTGGTATTTTTCTCTGGGTGGATGCGTGTGCTGATTTTTAAGATAAATTCATCAGCAAGATGGCTTATTTTTAGCCCATTTTCAAGCAGCTGATAATCTGGCGTTGCGTTATTTATGGTGATGGCTAATAATTCTAAATCAACCCCGTTTAAAAATAGATTGTTGCCCTCAGTGCTGAGCGGATTTTTGTAAAAATGCATTGTGCTATTAACAATGGTTTGATTTTCTGACAAATCAAAACTCAGCTCGGTGGTATAAATTAGATACGCACTAGGCTGGTAATCTTTGCGATAAATGGCTTGTGGTTTATTCATTTTATTGTTGGTTATTTTTCCCAAAAAGC
The DNA here is from genome assembly GCA_965217125.1 of Gammaproteobacteria bacterium. Classification (GTDB taxonomy): domain Bacteria; phylum Pseudomonadota; class Gammaproteobacteria; order PS1; family Pseudothioglobaceae; genus JAAOIF01. The sequence continues at coordinate 990,297 of OZ244244.1, forward strand.
TTTAAAAAATATAGCGCCCAACGATGTCCGATTTGGTTAATAGTATTTAATAACGGCGTATATAATCCAAAAGCCAACGCAACCAAAGCAATGCTAACACCGCCAACCAACACATCACTAAGCCAATGTGCGCCACTTATCAATCTGGGCAATGAAAACACAACAACAACTAATAATGCCGCCCAACTCCAACGATTACGCACAAAAAATAAACTATAGCCAAGCCAAGTGATTAAAACCGCAGCATGGTCGCCGGGAAAGCTCTCAGCAGAAGCATCTTTTAAATTCAGATTAGGATAAATCTCAGATAAGCGGATAATAGAATCCAACTGCAAAGATGGGCTGATTCGATTTAAAGCATAATAATCAACATAAAAATCCACACTCTCGCGCACTAATAGTAGCAATGCTAATAAAGTAACAAACCCAACCATACCAGCTAAGCGCTGCTGTTTTGCAAATAAAACATCATCAAAATAGAAAAATGCAGCGATAAAAATCAATGGCAATAAATCAGCAATACGCATACTAAGTAAGCCCCATAACCCGTTCCATACACTGCTTGATTGCGTTAACAAACCATTCAGAAACCCAACGGCATAATAATCAATAATATCCCAATACACTCTGCTAGTATCATTTATCCAGCTGAAAAAAATCAACAACGCCAAAATATTCAGCGAGAAGAAAAAAATAGCTTTAAAAATAAAAGGTTTCATAATGTTAATAAGAATACGCCTAATAATAAACGATAAACAACAAATGGCATAAGACCAACCACATTGAGTAATTTAATAAAAAACACAATAGTAAAATAAGCGCTGAGTCCAGCAGTAGCAAAACCTATAAACAATAAGCTAATATTAACTGTTTGCGGCTGATTGTATAAATCCAGCAAAATTGACCCAGATGCCAGCATAATTACCGGGATGGATAACAAAAATGCAAATTGGATTGACAATTGCTTAGACAAACCAATCAATAAGCCCGCAGTGATAACAATGCCCGACCTAGAAACGCCCGGGATTAACGCCAAAGTTTGCATAATGCTAATAAAAAATACCTCAAACCCATTGATAGAAACTTTTGGATTGAAATTTTTTGCATTAAACCAACTTGCCAAACCCAACAAAATGCCAAATATCAAAGTTGCATAAGCAATAAGCTCTAAGGAGCGTAAGTTTAAGGCAATAAAATCTTTAAATAATAAACCCACCAAAGCAACCGGAATAGTCGCCAACAAAACACCCCAGGCAAGCGTTGATTCACCAACACTCTGGCGTTTAATTATTGAGGTGTAAAAATCAGACGACAAAGCTTTAAGTTTGCCACGATAATAATAAAGCACTGCCATTAAAGTCCCGAGATGCACAACCACATCAAAAGCCAAACCTTGGTCAGGCCAATTAGTTAGCTTAGGCACTAAAATTAAATGCGCTGAAGATGAGATTGGTAAAAACTCACTAAACCCTTGAATCAGTGCCAATATTAGCGTTTGAAAAAAATCCATTTTGAAGTCTCTATAATTTATGTGTTAAATCTTGCTGTGAAAATCCTTGCAATTTTACTTGGGTATTTTTGCTTAAAGCCAAGACTTTGAAGCTTTCTCCCATTGCATTAGGCAACACTAATTGTTTAATTTGTTGCGCCAGAGAAATGCGCTTGTCCTCATCAGTCTCAGCCGATAAATACTCATCAATACCTAAAGAAATTAAAAACATAGCTTGGGTGGCATAACCAGCCACTGTTAGTCCAGCGTTTTTTGCTTGCTTGGCAATATCGGAAAAATTAACCGAAGTGCTAATATCCTGCGTGCCAATATGCACAAAAGGATTATCGCTGGCTTTATGCTTATAATAACAGCGAAGTGTGCCTGCACCACGCTGAGGGTGAAAATACTCATCTCTGCCCATACCATAATCAATTAACAACAATAAACCCTGTTCCACAACCTCGCTTAACGCATCCACCCATGCCATAGCACGGGGATTAACTTCGGTGGTGTAACCTTTATCAACTTCATTAGGCAATAATATTTTAGGATTGATGTATGGCTGATTAAAAACTTCCCATGTTAATTGATTGCCATTGCAACCCACGCCTAATTCAACAAAATTATTATCCCGCTTAATCAAACGCTTGGCTGGCATTGCGTCTAAAACCTCATTGGCAATCACCACGCCAGAAAAATGCTCGGGTAGCGTATTTAACCAAACCACCCTATCCATCAACTCTGGCAAAACGCTTTTAATGGTTTGTTGTTGTCGCCGCTGAAGCTCGCCGCTAAGCTCTAAAATATAATAGTTTTTAGGTAATTGCTTTAAACGCCCGAGTTCAAATAAAATTTGCGCCGCTAAAGTGCCACTACCAGCGCCAAACTCTAAAATATCATTTTTACCATCTAATATTTGTGTGCATTGACGCGCCAAACAAAAGCCAAACAAATCTGATGTTTCTGGTGCGGTAATAAAATCACCATATTTACCAAATTTTTGCGTGCCAGCCCGATAATAGCCTTTTTTTGGATGATATAGTGCCAAATCCATAAATTCATCAAACCCAATTGGATTGGCTTTTTGTATAATGGTGTTTTTAATAATTTGTTCAAGTTTCATTCAATACATATTTTATATGAAAACTGCATTAATCACCGGCGGCGCACAACGCATTGGCGCACAAATTACCAAAACCCTACATAAGCATGGTTTTGATGTGATTATTCACTATCGACATTCTCAGCAAGCCGCCAGCTCTTTGATGCAAAGCCTCAACCAAAAGCGCGCCCATTCTGCCCGCATTTTGCAAGCAGAGTTGTCTGCTGTTAGCAGTTTGCAAACCCTTGTAAAAAATATAGAAAATTTGGATATTTTAATCAATAATGCCTCGGTTTTTTATCCAACACCGATAAATAAGGTCAGTCAACAGGCGTGGCATCAAATCATCAGCACTAACCTAATGGCGCCATTTTTTTTATCACAATCATTAGCTCCAATTTTGGCTAAAAATCATGGTTGTATCATCAATATTGTTGATATTCATTCACAACGCCCGCTTAAAAATTATGCAATTTACAATATCTCTAAAGCCGGCATAGCGATGATGACTAAAACCTTAGCTAAAGAGTTAGCGCCAAAGATTCGTGTTTGTGGTGTAGCGCCCGGCGCTATTCTATGGCCGCAAAATGAGGCGGAATTAAGCAGCGAACAACAAAACAAAATGTTAGGAAAAATCGCATTAGGCAAGCAAGGTAGCGCCAAAGATGTTGCCAATACAGTTTTATTTTTAGCCACTTCGCCTTATATTACTGGACAAATTATTAATGTTGACGGCGGTCGCACCCTTAACCAATAAAATTTATGATAAAATAGAGGGGCTTGGTGTGCAAATTAACTTACAGATGACATCAGCTAAAAGAATTTTTTTAACGTTTTTGTGCAAAAATAAACACAAAAACTAACTTAATATTTTGGACTTTTACCACATATTAGAGTAGATTAAATTGTTCAGCATCTAATTAAATACTGAACAAAAAAAGTGAAAACCATTTAAAAAAAATAATAGTTTTATGAATAAAATAAATCACATTTTAATATCAATTCAGCACCTCAGTGCTGGCACTCTATCTGTGGGAAAAAGCCTATTTAAAGGACTTAACCATGAATCATATTTTAATCAACGCAACCCACAAGGAAGAGGTTAGAGTTGCGATTGTCAAAAACAAAAAACTAACCGACCTCAATATAGAAACCAGCCTTAATAAAAAAACCAAAGGCAATATTTACAAAGGGAAAATCTCCCGAGTTGAGCAATCTTTAGAAGCGGCTTTTGTCAATTACGGCAAAGATAGGCAAGGCTTCCTACCATTCAAAGAAGTTGCAGAAGGCCTATATGGCGATGCACAAGCCAAAGGCGATAAACTGACTATTGCTGATGTTTTGCAAGAAGGGCAGGAAATTACTGTGCAGATTGAAAAAGAGGAACGCGGCAACAAAGGTGCGACATTAAGCACTTATATTAACCTCGCTGGCGCTTATATGATTTTAATGCCAAATAATGCCAAAAGTCATGGTATTTCCAAGCAAATCACCTCATCAGATAGGCAATCACTAAAAGATGTGCTTAAACAAATCAATATTCCTAATGGTTATTGCGTGATTATTCGCACCGCAGGTGGTGGTAAAAGTTTAGCAGAGTTGCAATGGGAGGTTGATTACCTATCAGAATTGTGGAGTTCAATCAAAAAAGTTGCAGAACAACGCCCCGCACCTTTTTTAATTTATCAAGAAAGTGATATTATTATCCGCACGCTACGCGACTATTTAAGAGAAGACACTGATAGTGTGATTATTGATGATTCAACAACCTTTCAAAATGCCAAAGAATTTGTCAGTTTTGTGCTGCCACACTACTTAGATAAAATTAAATTGTTTGATATTTCCCAACATTCTTTATTTACCCACATGGGCATTGAGGCACAAGTAAGAAGTGTTTTTAATCGCGAAGTGTCATTACGCAGCGGTGCAACTGTAGTATTTGACTCAACTGAAGCACTAACCTCCATTGACATCAATTCAGCGCGTGCTACTAAAGGCTCTGATATTGAAGAAACCGCCTATAACACCAATTTAGAAGCCACTAAAGAAATTGCCATGCAATTGCAATTACGCGACATCGGCGGGCTGGTAGTGATTGATTTTATTGATATGTCCTCCGAAGAACATCGTAAATCTATTGAAAAAGCTATGGAAAAGGTTGCTCAGTCAGACCGTGCACGCATTCAAGTAGGCACTATTTCACAATTTGGTCTGTTAGAAATGTCAAGACAACGGCTTATGAGCTCGGTTACTGAATCGGTAGAAAAATCCTGTTCTCAATGCCATGGTCGTGGCACAACACCGACAGTCCCAAGTTTGGCACTAAACATTCTTAGACAATTAGAAGATGGCTGCAATGCCTCAAAACAAACCCAACGCCTAACCATTCAGTCCAGTGTTGATGTAATTACTTACTTGCTCAACGAAAAGCGTAATGATATTGCTCTATTAGAAAATAAACATAAAATTCAGATTGCACTATTGCCTAATCCGTATATGCAATTCCCAAATTTCAGCATTAATAAACAAAAAGGCGATAAGAAATCGCAACATAAAAGTTATCAAGGCATTTCTAAGCCACAATACAATCTGGCGGAAAATGGTTTGTCTCAATTCTCTGAGGAGCCGGTGATTAATGTCAATCGACCTAACACCCGTATGCCTAAAATTGAATTATCGCTAATCCAAAAAATTAAAAAAGCACTATTTGGCAACAACAAAAAGAAAACAAATAATAAAAACAATCGTAATAGAAACCGCAATCGCACTCGTAATAGAAACCGCAATCGCAACCAAAACAAAGCTAAAGACAGGTCAAAAACAACCAACCAATAAAAAACTTAACTCGGGAGATACCTACATAAATATGCCACTTTTTCGCCCCTATTTACACAAAGGTCTGTATGGATTATTATGCTGTTTTTGGTAACCCGATAGAACACAGCTTATCGCCCGCTATCCACAGCCAATTTGCCGAGCAAACTGGCTTGAACATCAACTACGCAAAAATCTTAGCACCAATTAATGGCTTTACACAAAGCGCAAAATCATTTATCAATCAAGGTGGCAAGGGTTTTAACATCACTCTACCTTTTAAAATTGATGCCTTTAATTTAGCCACTAAGCTCACATTAAATGCGCAAACTGCTGGTGCAGTAAATACCATAAAAGTTAATGCTAACAGCCTAATCGGTGAGAATACCGATGGTATTGGATTAGTGAATGATTTAACTAAAAATCTAAATATTGAGTTGGCTAATAAAACTATCCTAATTTTAGGTGCAGGCGGTGCAACACGCGGTATTTTGTTGCCATTGCTTGCACAAAAACCAAAATGCCTAATGATTGCCAATCGCACTGCCTCTAAGGCAGTTCAATTAGCAAAAAAATTTTCCAAATATGGCAAAACTTGCGGATTTGGATTAAAAAAAATCAAAAACCAGCCAGTAGATATTATCATCAACGCCACCAGCGCCTCGTTAGACGGACAAATGCCAGACCTTGCCAGCGGCGCTGCTAATGGCGCTATTTGCTATGATTTGATGTATGGCAAACAAACCCCATTTATGCACTGGGCAAAAGCCAATAACGCACAAATAGTGGTAGATGGATTAGGCATGCTGGTCGAACAAGCCGCCGCCAGTTTTGAATTTTGGAACAGCAAAACACCCAATACTCAAATGGTGATTCAAAATTTAAGAGACTGTAAAAAAAATAAGGAATGATAATAAAATCAGTCAAAATCCTGTTATCATAGCCATCAAAATCAAACCATATAATTAACTTTTTTTACTTTTTATCTTAAAATAGATAAAATTTGACTGTTTTTTACCAGATTTGTTTTTAATATCGTAATATAGTAAATATGTCCTTATAATAATAGTTATGCAATAAAATAAACCATGAATATAATAGAACCTGTAACCCAACCTTTTGTATACCTTATTGATTCACCATCAAATTATGATTTGTATAATGGCTATAGTATCGGAATGGCATTGCGTGATGCGTTGAATGCAATAAGAATCCCGTGTATATATCATTTAACGGCAGATAAGGAATCTTTTGATTTGGCAATGAATCAAGGGTTAAGTAAGGCAATAAGCCAGTTTCAGGTTCAGCAAAATGTTAACCCTTATCCGTTCATTCATTTTTGTTTGCATGGCTCACCAGATGGCGTTGCACTAACAAATGGAACATTTATAAAATGGCAACAACTACGCCAATCATTATTCAACCACAATTATTTCAAAGGATATAATCCATATGTTTGCATGGCTTCTTGTAATGGGTTTGATGCCACGAAAATGGTTAGCTACTTTGATTCTGTATTTAACTTACTAATTGGCAATGATGGAGTAGTAATGCAATCTGATCTTACCGTGGCTTACCTATCCTTCTATAACCACTTCTTTTATAAGCAGTCGACATTTGATCAGGCTGTTTATGCGATGCGCAATGCTTCTGGTGATCATAACTTTTTTTATACTTTTGGAGATCAAGTTAAAAATCAAAAAATTGCTCAAGCAAATACCCAACAACCATGCGTATAATATGCCTAACAATTGCATAAACGGAATAAATTAGGGTCAGAGTGTCATTCTATATAATAATAGTAAATTATACGAAAAATGACACTCTGGCCCTAATTTACTAATTTATTATCATATAAAATATATCTATGAATGAAGTATTAACAAAAATCTTAAAAACATACAGTATTGAATCGCATCAAGCCTATGCAACCCAAATACATAGTCTTTCAAAAGATACAATTATCGCACTATTTACAGACTTATTAACAAACTATATTAACGATAAAAACTCATCAACTTTAAGAGAATTTATTACTGTCTCTTTAGCAGGATATGAGCATAGTATCAATAAAATTGGATTTAATGGATTTAAACACACTACCAATGGAAAATCTATTGCTTGCGAGGCAAAGCCTAAAAATATCTCTAGCCAAGATTTAGATGATTATAAAACAGGCATAAGAAGAGCATTTCATAAACTTAGAGGTGATGGGAATTTTACTGATTACACTTGGGCAAGATTTAATAAAGATAAGAAAGAAAACCTGAACATGTTGGTTAGTGGTTTTGTTGATGGTAAGTTAATTTATTTATTAGAGTTTCCATTTTCTACACAGTTGTTTACCGATAAATTAGAGACACAATTACAAAATAAATTCCCAAATGGCGATGAATCGGGATATTATTTGCGTAGTGCTAATTTTTCTTACAAAGATTTTATTGATAGCAAGGAATTAAAGAAAATCTATTGCACAAGTAATTTAGAGGATTATCAGGGTTTTATTGTTCATGATTTTTATCAAAAACTATTGCAAATAAAATGAATAAAATTATTTGTGATGATACTTTGTCTGCTTTACAAAGCATGCCGAATGATACTATAGATATGGGCGTTACCTCACCACCTTATAATAAACAAGAAAATAAAAAAGGCTGGTTAGTTAAGAATGTTAAATATGATACCGCTTGTGATAAGTTGCCTGAAAATAATTATCAAGCACAACAAATCAAAATATTAGATGAGTTATATCGCATTATAAAACCAGGTGGCTCATTTTTTTATAACCATAAAATTCGCTGGGAAAGAGGAGAATTGCTACATCCAATGAGTTGGTTGTCTAAAACTAATTGGGCTATCCGCCAAGAAATTGTTTGGGATAGGGGTTTGGCAGCTAATATTAGAGGTTGGCGTTTTTGGCAAGTTGAGGAAAGAATTTATTGGCTTTATAAGCCGATTAGTAATCAAAAAATTGGCACAGAGTTATTATCTAAACACGCTAAATTAACTTCTATTTGGCGGTTTATGCCAGAAGGTAAAAATTCGCACCCAGCCCCATTTCCACTAACATTACCCCTGCGGGCTATTTATGCCATTATGGATAACAATAAAGGCACGATTATTGACCCTTATGCAGGTAGCGGAACAACGCTATTAGCCGCTAAATTATTAGGACACGATTATATTGGTATTGATATATCAAAAGAATACATTGATATGGCTAACAACAGGATAAACAATTATCAAAGTGAACGGAATATTTTAGAACAAGAAATAGAAAAACATAAAGTTAAGGTTTCGTCTGCTGAACGCAAGAAACAAAATAAAAGCCAAGGGAAGTTTTCTCCACAAAATAAAAACAAGCATGAGCAAGCTATATTATTTTGAAAAGCATTCTAACAAATCACTCCACCTAATAAATTAATTATTCAGTATTAGGAAAGGCGACTTCAAGGGCAGAGGGGCAGAACAGAGCAAGAGCATAGTAATTATTTTTGTTCTGTTCTCTGCCTTCTGTCCTCTGCCTTCTGCCCTCTGCTCTCTGTTTAGATGCGACTGAAGTCGCATTACCAACCGCACAAACAGAAAACCCAGTCTCTATTAGCTATAAGGGTAAGTTTTATAACAAAAATAGGCTAAATTTAGGTGATTTTAGTATTGTTGTCTATTTCTTTTACAGTCTCTAAGGCGCTAAACGGCTAATAACCCAATTATCTTGTTGTTTTTGGTAAATAAACCGATCGTGTAGGCGGTTTTCTCTGCCTTGCCAAAATTCAATACTATGCGGCACCACGCGATACCCGCCCCAAAAATCAGGCAGCGGCACTTCACCTTTGTTAAACTTTGCTTTCATCGATGCAAATTGAGACAATAATGTTTGCCGTGAGGATAACTTTGAGGATTGCGCTGAAGCCCAAGCGCTGAGCTGTGAATTTTTTGGTCTGGAGGCAAAATATTTAATTGACTCCACAGCCGAGACTTTCTCAACTGTGCCAGAGATTTTAACTTGACGCTCGAGATTTAGCCAAGAGAATAATAAAGCCGCCTGCGGATTATCCTCAATCTGCTTTGATTTTTTAGAATTATAATTGGTGAAAAACACAAAACCTTGCTCATCAAATGACTTTAACAACACAGTTCTAATGCTAATTTCAGCAGCATTATGTGTAGCCAAACTCATGGCATTTGGCAGGGTTAGTTCGGCTGCGCTCGCTTGCTGCATCCACAGCTCAAATTGGATAAATGGATTGGCATTTAATTCACCTTTTGCAATCCCGCTACTGCTAAATTGAGCTTTTAATTTGCTTAAATCAATAGCCATTAGAATGGTAGAAATCGGCGTTTTTTCGCCTCTGTTAAATGCTGGGTAATCAAATATTTAATCGGTGGAAAATGCTCAGCAAATTTAAGCACAAAACGCCTAATTTGCTTAATAACTAATGCATCATTGGTAAACAAAGCCACAATACCATTGGTGCCAAAAAACATTAGTCGAGTTAGTCTGATGTGTTTTTTCTCAAATAGTCTAAGCAAGGATTGTGAGCCAATATCTTGCCTATGAGTAACTGCATCCTTAACCAAAGTGGCTAAAATATCTTGCCCTCTGAGACCCAAATTAAACCCATGTGCGGTAACCGGATGCATACCCACAGCAGCATCGCCAATTAATGCAAAACGATTGGCAATAAAAGTTTGCGCATGCACGCCTACCAAAGGATAGGAATGGCGCGCGCCAACTTGGGTAATTTGCCCTAATTCACCCTTAAAATCTTGTGTTATTTTGGCATTAAAATCGCCCTCAGACATACTCAGCAGCACTTGCGCCTTATCGGTTGTTACCGTGAGGACGACCGAAGACATATTACCTGCCATCGGCAATAGGGCTAAAGTTTGACCATAATCAAAATATTCTAAGGCAATATTATTATGCGCCAGTTTATGGCTCATTTGAGTAACAATCATCACTTTATAAAAATCTTTTATTAGTGCAGGAATGCCCATTTTGCGGCGAATATTAGAAAAACGGCTATCAGCAGCAATAACCAACTTGGCTTTAGTGGTAGTTTCGTCAGCAAATATGAGCTTTGAATACTGTTGGCAATATTCAACATTATCAACCATAGTATCAGTTATCAGGCTAATGTTAGCGGCTTGAATAACGCGCTGATAAAGTGCTAGGCGAATTTGATAATTGGGAACTAAATATCCCAGTGCTTTAATCGATTTATCTGGGCTAAAATTCAGCAACGAAGGGGAATCGCCATCAAACACCTTTGCTGCTTTGAGTGGCGAAACCTGCGTCTGCTCAAGCAAATCCCAAACGCCGAGTTTTTTTAAAATTTTGACTGACAGATGTGTTAGTGCAATTTCTCTACCATCCTCCTTAGGGTTGGCAATCATATCAACATTGGATTTTTCCACCACTAAAACCTGTAGATCTGTGGCTATCATGGAACAGGCAAAACTAAGCCCAGCAGGGCCGCCGCCAATAATAACAATATCGTATTGAGTTTGCATGTTTTATTCTAAAAAAATTTGAGATAATGGCACTATTATAATCAATACTGGTAAATTTCTACTGATTTTGTAATTTTTTTAAGAGAATTTTAGCCTCTTTATCGCCTTTTTTAACCAGCTTTTTCAGCCAGTATTTAGCTTTTTTAAGTGATTTTTTTACGCCAATACCATCCTCATACATTGAGGCTACGCTGCGTTGAGCGTTGCTGTGGCCTTTTCTTGCAGCGGCAATGGTAAAACGATAGGCTCTATTTAAATCGCGCTTAACACCTTGTGCATTCTTATAATGCCGAGCAATATCCAAATATGCTTGTAAATTGCCTTGTTTTAAGGCAATTTGATACAATTTGTGTGATTTTTTGTAGTTGATTTGCACGCCGATGCCTTGGTCATATAAATTCGCCAAGCTATAAACGCCTGCATTATTGCCATTTTCTACTGATTTTTTATACCACGCAAAGGCTTGTGCCTGATTTAAAGCCACGCCCCTACCCTGCTCAAACAAGCCCGCAAGAAGATATTGTGCTTGCGCGTTGTCTTGTTTAGCAGATTTTAACAACCAAGTGTAGGCTTGTTTGTAATCACTTAGATCTAAATGCTTTTTAGCAAGATAATATTGCGCTTCGTCATTGCCAAATTCGCCAGCTTGTGCATACCATTTTTCTGCCAATAATAGATTTTTCTTAGTGCCTTCGCCTTTGTCATACATTAATGCCAAATTGTATTGTGCGCCAGCATATCCATTATCAACCGCTTTTTTAATCCATTCAAATGCACTCGCTAAATCAACTGGCACACCAATTCCTAAATAATATACGCTGCCTAAATAATATTGCGCTTTGGGGTGATTTTTATTGGCAGATTTTTTTAATAAAGCTATGCCTTTTTTGTCACTCTGGGCTGTACCTCGCCCCTCAATATACATAATTCCCAAGGCGGTTTGTGCGTCCAAATTACCCACTTTGCTTGCATGTAAAAACGCGCTAAAGGCTTTATCATAATCTTGCTCAACGCCGTTGCCATAATAATAAGCCTTAGCTTTATCATATAAATCATCTTCGGCAAACAGTGAATAATTCAGCACCAATAAGAAAAAAATAATTGCAAATTTCATAGGTAGATTGTATAACAAAAATCAAGTATTGTTTGGAGTTTTGGTAGTCGCGAGTGAATTCGAATCACCGACCCCTACCATGTCAAGGTAGTACTCTAACCAACTGAGCTACGCGACTAAAAAGATGAAATTATACGGAAATATTGTTAGTAGCAAGTGCGAATAATTTTTTGAATATCGCTGGCAGCCTGATAAGGATTATCCGCATTTTTAATTGGGCGACCAACCACAATATAATCTGAGCCTGATTTGAACGCGGTGGCAACATCAACCACACGCTTTTGATCGTCATCATTGGCAACAGGGCGAATCCCTGGGGTAACGGCAATCAGTTTGTTATCAACATATTCACGCAAAAACGGCACTTCCAAACCCGAAGAAACCACACCATCACAACCAGCTTCAAACGCGCGCTTAGCACGAGAAATCACCAAATCGCGCACATCACAATCAAAACCTAAATCATCCAAATCACCGCGGTCAAGGCTGGTGAGTGCCGTAACTGCTAAAATTTTTAAATCGCCTTTATTTTCAGCCGCTTTTTCCATCAGCGCTTGGTTGCCATGAATGGTGGCAAAAGTAGCGCCTGTTTGACTTAAACTATTAATGGTTCTGCCTACGGTTTCTGGCACATCAAAAAACTTCAAATCAACAAATACTTTTTTGTGCTTGGCAATTAGCCAATCCATCATCTGAAAATACTGCCCAGTTATCAGCATTTCCATGCCAATTTTATAAAAATTAACACTCTCGTCTAACTGCTCAACCAAACTTTTAGCTTGAGTAATCTCCGGCACATCTAATGCAAAAATCAGTCTATCTTCAATATTGATGTTTTTTTCTGTCATTTTTTTATCTATTTTTATTGAGTTTATTAATTCAGTTTTTTGTTTGTTAAATACCACAAAAGCACGCGGTTTTTACAGCTTTACAATTTATCCATTGTTTGCGGTGCAATATCTGCTACTTTAGTTAATATTCTATGCATATGTTTAACTGACCCTTGTGTCGCTCTTTGGGTTAAATAATCATTAGTTTTTAAAGCTGATATTTTTTCAGCCAAAGCATTAACAATAAATTGATTGATTGAGACTTCACCTTTTAATTGGTTAATTTCATCCTTGTAATACTCTGGCACTCTCAAAGCATAGTTCATTTTAGCACTCCTATAGTTAATAAAATCTTTGATATTATAAATAATAATATAAGTTAGTTTACACTAAAAATGCTGATATGCCTGAATTGTGGTTGGTTTTCCGTCAATGCACAAAGCTGTTTGCTGGGTTATAGTGCCGATTTGATGGATATTTGTTAAAGTGCTAATATGGTTAATATCCCCGGTCCAACACAGCTCATAATCATCGCCGCCGTATAATGCTTGGTCTGTGCTGGCATTGGCAAACATAGGGATTTTATCAAATTCAATATCAGCGCCCACCTTTGAAGCCCTTAAAATATGGGATAAATCTTGCAGCAAGCCATCAGAAATATCGATACAGGCATTGGCAATAGGTGCGAGTTTTAAGCCTAAATCTAGTCTGGGTATAGGGCGATTGAGTTTTTTTAATGCCTCATCACTGGGGAGTTTGCCACTTTTTAACATTGATAATGCCAACGCCGCCCCGCCTAACTCTGCTGAGACAAACACCCCATCGCCAATTTTTGCGCCACTGCGTAATAGCGGTTTTTTAGCATAACCGACAATGCTAATGGTAATGCTCAAATTGCCTTTTGTGGTATCGCCACCGACCAAATTAACACCGTATTGTTGCGCGCTGTTTTTAAGAGAAGTGGCAAATTCATCTAACCATTTTTCATCAATATTCGGCAAACTCAACGCCAAAGTAAAATATTTTGCCTCGCCGCCCATAGCAGCAATATCGCTCAGATTAACCGCTAAAGCCTTGTGCGCAATGTCTGCTGGGCTGGTGTTATCGGGGAAATGCACCCCTTTAATAAGGGTGTCAATGCTGGTAATATTGTGTTTTGATGAGACAATGGCACAATCATCACCGATGCCTATGCCCCAGCCAAAATAGCGTTTGATTAAATCAAACTCGTTCATCACATATAGGCGTTTTCTTTGTGGCTATGGTCGGTTACATCCAACACACTCCTAATTTCAGGAAAAAGCGACTTTAACTGTGCCTCAACACCATTTTTTAAAGTTATCTTGACCGAAGAACAGCCCTGACAACCGCCGCCAAAATTCAGCACCACATCGGTATCTTTGGTGATTTCAACCAATTCAACAAAACCACCATGAGAGGCAAGCTGCGGATTAACCTCAGCAATAATGGTATATTTGATTTTTTCCTCAAGTGGTGCATCTTGCTTTGGCGCTTCGCCTTTGGCATTCGGCGCGGTAATTGTCAATTTTTTGGCTGAATCTTGTTCTTTAAGTGCCACTTCAGAATCTTTTAAATAATCAATATTGCACTCGTCAATATAGGCGTTAAAGCCCTCGTATGCAAATTTAGTGTAGCTTTTTGCCAGATCTTTGGCAAAGCAAAAATTAAAAGTTACTGTGGCCACAGGGGTGCCAGCTTTTTCAATATCGACTTTTAAAGCTAAGTCTTTTTCATCTTGCTGGGTAAATAAATCAGCCACATACTTTTGCGCTTCATCGCTAATATTAAACATATATCCTCCTAAAAAATTATATTGTCAATCAATCGGTTTTTAGCTAAAAACACCGCAGATAATATCACAATTTTACCGCTATTATCAGTAATTTGTTTAAGTGTATTAGCATCTAATATCTCTAAATAATCAACTTTAAAATGTTTGTTTAATGTATTTTGCAGCTGTTGCTTAATGCTATCAACAGATTCAGCCTGCAAATAACACTGTTTGGCATGCAGCAAGGCAAGGTAGAATTTCGGTGCAATTTTTCGCTCATCAGCTGATAAATAGTGATTACGCGTACTCATCGCCAAACCATCTGGTTCGCGTAGTATTTTGCCAGCAATAATTTCAACGCCGCTGGTAAATTTCTCAATAATTTTAAGTTGCTGATAATCTTTCTGTCCAAAAACAGCCACATCAGGGCGCACAATCTCAAATAAACGCCGCACCACCTGCACCACCCCATTAAAAAAATGCGGGCGCGTTTTGCCGCACAAAATCTGTCCAATCTCGCCAATTTCAAAATTTTTATCAATCCCATTTGGATAAATCTCATCAATATCAGGAGTAAAAACCGCATCAACTCCTTTGAGTGCTAATGCTGATAAATCGCTGTCCAAAGTGCGCGGATAACTATCAAAATCCTCATTTTCACTAAACTGTGCAGGATTAACAAATATACTAACCACAACCCTATCGGCTTTCCCCTTAGCAAGCTTGACCAATGACAAATGCCCCTGATGCAGCCCGCCCATAGTCGGCACAAAAGCGATACTCTGTTTGCTAGCCCGCCAACTTTGTATGTGGATTTGTAGTGTTTGAATACTTGTAAAAATTTGCATAAATTTAATTTTCTTTGGATAAAGAAATTTTACACAAAACCTGCCGGTATTTTTCTTGGTCTTGTTTATCTATCCATTCAACAACATCTTCAATCTGCGCCTTATTGTCTAATTTATAGCCTTTTTTTGTTTTTATCTTGCCAATCATTTCTTTTGATAATGTTGCAATCTTATAGCCGCCTTTAACAATATTGATATATTGCGATTTTTTAACAACATCTACCATTTCTCCTGCCATCGGTTGGCTTTTTAAAACCCCTGTTTTAGAATAGCAATCAGATAATGCAATATCTTCCAAAGTCATTAACAAAATAATTTTTGCAAGTGGTTTTGATGGTGTCTCACAAATAGTAGGCTGGATAAATTGATTAAATAAAGGCGTTTTAGAATGAATATATAAATTATTTTTAGCACGGGTAATAGCAACATAAGCAAGGCGTTTATCGTATTCAGCTTGCTGTGGCTTTGTGTTTATAAAATTCTCCTCTGCACATAAATACACATCATTCCACTCTTGTCCTTTCGCTTTGTGCATGGTCAATACTACAACCTTGGTTTTACTAAATTCAAATTCATCAAAATCAATCAGGCGTAAATATTCAATAAAAACACCAATAAAATGATTTTGGCTTTTTTCAATTTCTGCTTGATGTTCTTCTGCAAATCTATCTAAAACTTGATTTTTTAAGATATTATTTTTTGATTTTTTATAAATAATATCTGAATTTTCCCTACTTTTTTCAAAATTAGTTGTTTTTTGCCAATCATATAAAAAATCCCTCAATTCAACTAAATCACCTATTTTAAAACTATAATTGGCGGTATAGCTGGCTTTTATCTCATTCTCATCCAACATTGAATAAATTGATAAAACCTCATCATTTGTTCTTGCTAGAACAGCAATATTGGTAGATGTATTGTTTTTAATATTGTCCAATAACTTAGCATAATAATCCCCATTTTTGTAATAAGTTAAACTGATTTCACCTTGATTTTTTTTAAAAGCGGTTAATTCTTTAGTTTTAAGACGTCTGGCAATAATCGTGCCAAATTGATTGAAGAAATCCACAATATTAGCTTTGCTTCTATAGTTATTTAGCAATTCATAGGATGAAAATTTAATATCTTCTGCTATGTCTTTGCCAAAATACTGTCCAAACTCTTTGATATATTTAATATCCGCCTTATCATCTCCAAAATTTTTAATACATTGGTCATCATCGCCCACAGCAATAATTTTTTTGTCCTGTTTGCTGTCGCCCATCTTGCTATAAATAGCCTTAATAAAAGCATAACTTTGCTCGCCAACATCTTGGTATTCATCAATCACAAGCATATTAATAAATGGCAGGCTAATCTGATTATTATTTAGCATCTGCGTTGTCTTATACATAACGCCTTGTAAATCATTGTCATTATCAATATTTTTACCTAACAATGAAATAGCAAAGGAATGAAAAGTGTGGATGTGCATATCATAGACTTGATTGCCAATCAAATTTTTCAACTTAGCTGTAAAATCAGCAACTGCCACGCGTGAATGTGCAAGCATTAAAAAATATTGTGCTTTGTTGTTTTCAATGGTAATTAGTGAGGCAATTTTATGCACCAAAGTTTTTGTTTTTCCACTGCCAGGACCTGCTAAAACCATAATCGCCTGCGAAGTAGTATCGTTAAAAATTTCCTTTTGTTCTGAATTTAAATCTAATAGAATTTCTTGATATTTTTCTTTAGTAACTGGGCGTTTTATTTCTTGCTCATTTAGATTATAAGTTTTTTTAAATTTTTGATAATCTATAGAAAAATAATCTTTTACAAAGCCTTTTGTATATTGCCATTTTTGCGCTAATAACTTTTCTAAAAAAGCAATTTGAATGTGTATTGCTTCAATTTTGTATTGATAATAATGCTCTAATCCGTCTTTATAATCGCCTGTTTGATAGGGCATTCTATCCTTAATCTTTTCTTGCAAATCTAACTTAAAAGTATGATAATAAATCAATCTGCCTCGGCGTAATTCAAAACTTTTTAACATATTGTGCAAATAAACCAAAGTATGGTGAAAGGATTCCATAGTTAGTTTTTCAGAACCACACTTGAATTTAATTTCATTGCTACAAAACTCAATTTCTCTGGCTTTATCTTCGCCTAAAATATTCAATAATTGCTCAATAATAAAATTAGATAAATTTTTTCTAGCATTTATTAAATTCTTTAAGTTAGACTCATCTGCAAACTCAAAATAGCAAATGTCGTTTGTAAATCGTGACTTGAAAATAATGCCATTTTTGAGTTTTGTTAAGGACAGCCAGCTTTGAATAATTTGTTTAAACAAAGTTACTTGATTGCTGCTATCACTATTCAAACTGCGTAAATTAATACTTTGCTCGTAATCTGGCATATCTTGCAATGCCTTAAAAACCATATTCTCTATGGCAAAATGATTGGCAAATTCTTGTTTAACTGATTTTTTAATATAGGCGCTAATATCATTTTCAAATTTTAATAATCCATCTTTTTGCAATTGATACAAAATCTCAAACATTTTTATCTTTTCCACACCAACAATATCTGACAAATCATCAACCTCAACAGCATTTAATTTAGAACGCTGAATAATATTTTGCATCACCAAAATCATATCTTTATATAGCCGAATATATGGCTCTTGCTGTTTTTTAGGGTCTAATACTTGATGCACAAAATTCATTCCTTGGTTTTGCTGTTGCTTACTGACCGAAGTTGCAAATATCTGATAACCATCTCTACCGCGTTTAATAATATTGCATTTTTCCAACTCTAACAAAGCTGTTTTAATGATAATTTCATAGTCAATATTTCCATCTTCTACATCAACCCCCATTTTTCTGGCAATATCCTTAGGCGATAAATGCAGCAGACTATTCTTATAGCTTTTTAAGGCTTTAACAATTCTCTTAATCTCAGCAATATCAACTTTTGAGCGATTAAGTTGATTAAAAGATCGGTCAAAATCGGTTTTTGAATATAGCACAATACATTTTGCTGTTAATTTTTCATCTCGTGCGCCACGCCCTGATTCTTGCAAATAAGACTCCAAACTATCTGATTGTTGATAATGGATAATGGTTTGAATATCAGCCTTGTCAATCCCCATGCCAAAAGCAGTTGTTGCCACAACTATATCAACTTCATTATTAATAAAATCAGCCAATATGTCGCTTTTCCCTCTGGCATTTTTATCTCTTTTGTGATTTTCTTTATCCTCATCAAGTTTGGCATAAAAAGGTTCTATCACCAAATCAAGCTCGGACAATCTTTCATCGTTTTGTAGTTTTTCACTCAATTCTTTGCAGGCTTTAGCGTTTTGAGGTGCATAGATAATAGTAGGATTTTTGCCAAATTTATTTAAAATTTTAATCAGCTCTTCATATTTCTGTTCTGCTGATTCAGTTTTTATAACGCTATAATCCAAATTGTAACGCTCAACAGAGGCAATAAATTCTTTAAGTTGTATTGCTAATTTATCTTGAAAATATTTTTTAATATCTGCTATCACCTCTGGTTTTGCGGTTGCTGTAAAGCATGACACCGGAATTTTAGGTTGAAATTCTGATTGTTCTAATTCTTTAATAGTGTCTGCAATAAAATAATAATCATGCCTAAAATCATGCCCCCATGACGAAAAACAATGCGCTTCGTCAATAATAAATCGTTCAATCACGCGTTTTTTTAATGCCTTAAAAATAGAATTAGAACGCAATGATTCAGGCGCTAAATATAAAATATCTACCAAGCCATTTTCAAGCTCAAAAATAGCATTCATCCGCTCAATTGAGCTTAAATATCCACTAATAGCAATGACTTTAAAATTGTTATTTTTACGCCTAAAACTATCCACTTGATCTTTCATCAATGCTTGAAGTGGCGATATAACAACACTTAAACCCTTATACTTTTGCGCTTTAATTAAAGCTGGAATTTGAAAAGTAATGGTTTTCCCGCCGCCGGTTGGCAATATTGCCAATAATGAATCTGTATCAAGTGCCGTATTTATAATATCTTTTTGTGATATTTGAGCGCTAAATAAATCACCTAAATTTGCATCAAATTTTCTAAAATCCTCAATAGCAAATTCATTTTGAGAAAATTGATGAATATTTATCTTATTTTTATCAAAAATAAGTTGTTTTAACAAGGCAACAATCTTTGGATAGCGATGCAAAATAACAGGGGATATCGTGCCTTTGTCCTTGCCTAACAAATAAGAAATAACAAAAGCAAGCTCTATGGTCTGGTTTGATTCAATCAATTGAAAATCTGCTTTATTAATAACAATAGATTTTCCTATTTGTTGATAAACATCAATTGGCTGATAATTTAATGCTTTAAAACTAAAAAAACCTGAAAAATGCTCATCGTTTTTTAATAATTGATAGAATATTTGTTGTTTTTGTTTAGATAATGTGTCAAATTCTGCATTTAAAAAAGTAAATAAAGCCTGTGTTTGAATGGCATCTCCCAACGGCTGATTATCAATATTAATAAGATTATTTTTATAAGGTTTGTCTAATTTATGTGTGCTTCTATTAGGAAATAAAAGCATCGAAAGATATAAACTATCAATGATTTTTGTTTTTGTTAAAACTTGATTAAAACTCGTTTTAGCTAAAAATTTTCTATCATGTTCAACAAAATTATGCCCACATATAAACTGAATATCATCACCCAAACAAAGATTTGTTATTTTGCTAACAGACCCAGTTTCAACTTTCAACACAGCCGATAAATAGCCCAAACTATCTATTTTTCCACTGGTTCCCCCAACTTCAATATCTAAAAATGCAATTTTATCAAAATTCATAACGCGTTTTAATTGGCAAATTTAACCCATAACTACAAAGGTTATAGTTAATACGATTGTAAACATTACCTTAGTTGTTTAATTGTTTTTTATTCATAGTTTAGCATTGTAACATATTTTAAAAAAACCACAGAAATCGTTCTAATTTAGAGGCAAGGCCTCTAAATTATTTGCAATAAAAATGTAGTAATTAAGACTTAAAGTTTTTAATAAATAGTTTTTTGACTGTTTTTTATAGAATTTGTATTTTAATATCGTAATATAGGAAATATGTCTTTATAATAATAGTTATATGCTTAGGAGAATGTGTTGCCAATTATCGCAGAAACCCCCAAACCACCTTACTATGCTGTTATCTTTAGCTCAACTCGCACAGATGGTGATAACGGATACGATGAAACAGCTGATAGAATGCTTCAATTAGCAGAGCAGCAAACTGGTTTTTTAGGTGTTGAGTCGGCAAGAGAAAATATTGGTATCACGGTTTCATACTGGTCTGATTTAGAATCAATTAAAAATTGGAAAGCAAATGCAGAGCATTTAACAGCTCAAAAAACTGGACGCAAAAAATGGTATTCATCTTTTAAAGTGCGCATATCAAAAGTTGAGCGTGATTACGGCATATAACAAGGCATTATCTGCTAGGAGGCTTCATATTCTAAACGACATAAAAGATACACAAACAGTTCTAATGAAATCGCTTTTGATTTGCTCTGCTTTTTCTCTTAAAAATCACCCCACCCAAATTATTTATAAACTATTGTTTTTACTAAAATTAAAAATCAAGCGATACTGATACCTTTGATTATTTTGCTAACAGACCCCGTTTCAACCTTCAACACAGCCGATAAATAGCCCAAACTATCTATTTTTCTACTAGTTCCTCCAACTTCAATATCTAAAAATGCAATTTTATCAAAATTCATAGCGCGTTTTAATTGGCAAATTTAACCCAGCAGCTCAACCAACGATAAATGCCCCTGATGCAGCCAGTCCATAGTCGGCACAAAAGCTATGGTTTTTTTCGCTTGTTTTTGAGTATTTACCCAGTTTTGTATTTTAGGGATTGTGGTTAGGGTTTGCATTATGCTTTATTCTGTTAGTTGATAATATACAACAAAATCTGTTGCTTCTATTTTAAGAGAGTTAAAATCAACAGGGGAAATTTGTTTTATTTGATCACCTACTAGAAAAATTTGATAATTATCTTTGTGTTTTTCTGCAAATTTTTTCTCATTTTTACTAATATAGAATTTATTGTTAGATAAAGTTTTGACTTCAACATACCACCGCTTATTGTTTTTGTCTTTGTATTCAAAATCATGGTTTGCACCTTTTTTATCTCTTGATACCCAAGTTACATTTTTTTCGCCATATTCTTTTACAAGTGATGTTCTTACCTCTTCTTCTGCCTTATGTCCTGCATGTTTTTTTTGTTTATCTTGTTGTTGATGGCTACTTGATTGATGCCCTGAATTTATATTTTCTTGTCTTGGTAGTGGAGTTGTTAATTTAGCTGATTTTATTTCTTTAGTGTTTTTATGTTCTAGTTGATTATTTTCTTCTTGTTGTTTTTCTGCTTCCTTTTCATTTTCTATATGTCTTTCAACCTTTGACATTAAGTTCTCAAAATATAATAAACTCCTGATATTGTCATTATTTTCTATATGCTCAAAATCACTACCTAACTTTGATTTGTTTTTTTCATAAATTAAATCTATATTACAATCATTCAATTCTTCCAACTTCAAATCAAATTTGCCTTTAATAAATTTATCAAACTCACTTTGATAATCTACCTCTAACTGCTCTTTAGTATCACTAATATTCGGTGCCTGATACTTATTTAATAATATTAAATATTCTTCTTGTTTATTATTTTTTTGGCAATATTGATGCAAGCATTGTTTAAAGTTGTAAATATTATCTTGAAAATAATTTGTTAATTTTTCAGCATGATAACCACTAGAGTCAATTTTATAGTAAGCTTTTTTATTAAATTCTTTAATACTCTTTAAATCCAGTTCTTTGAATAATTTAACAATATTTTCACAACTTCTTACACTTGATAAATCTGCATAATCAATTTTTTCGTCAGTCAAGATACCTAATTCTCTTTTAATTTGTGGAAAATCATAGCTCTCTTTGTATTCATACCCCTTTAATTGATAAATTGTTCGCCAAAATGAATTAAATTCATCAGCAATTCCCAACATTTCTTTTGCATGAATAATAATATCATTGCCTATGTCATTTTGTATTGTTTTTTCAATATACGAGACATCTTTTCCTATCATATCTCTAAAGTTTTTAACCTCTGAAATATCAAACGCAAGACCAATAATATCAGCAAAACTATTATGAAATTCAAAACTATCTTTAAGAATTTTTAAAGATGTATTGACATCAATCTTAATTAAATAATTATTATCGTGCATTATATAATCATTAACTTCAAGGGCGTATGACTGATTATCAACTTCATATTTAATTTCACTACATAGTTTAATATTAATCTTTTTTAATTTATTCAACTCATCTATTTTTCCTTGTTCTAATTCTATATCTGCAATTCTACATGCCAAGATATAAGGCTTTATTTGTTTAAACAGTTCCTCAAACTCTAGCGTTTTATCAGGTAATTCATTGGTGTTTGTTGTTTTAATTATGATTGAATTTAGATTATTAATACCAAAAAAATCAATAACATTTTGTGTATTTTGTCTTCTTGGGTAATTAAAAATTGCCTTTAGTTCAGTAATTTTTTTAGGTAATTTTATATTGCCATTGTAAAAAATCTCATTAGGACTAAAGTAGGCTTTTTTATTTCCTTTTGTGGCAAATAATTTATAATCGTTATTTACTAATTTATGTTTATTTTTTTCAAAGTGTTTTATGCATAACTTATAAATAGATTGTGTGTTCTTGCCATTTTTTGCCTTTTTTGGTAGCCCTAAAACCACCTTGCTAATTGCTTCAATAGATAAATCTGTAATTTTATCAACAGCACCTATCTCAAGCATTATGCTTTCAATTTTAGATTTATTAATATTGTTAAAAATTTTATCATCAAAGTTAAATAAACTGTCATTTATAAGATAACCTAATGACTCATTTTTAACTAAATAGTCTTTAAATATATTAGATTTTTTAAGTTGATATTTTATGTATGAAGGCTTTGTGTTCAATTTATGTTTATGCCAATTATTATAATATTCGCCATCTTTTTCATATTCAAATTCATCTAAATTTTCTTGGTCATTAAGTTGTGAATATATCTCATTATTTGAGTTAATCCATAAAATAATCTTTTCAACTAAAAGACTGTTTATAATTTTATCAAACTTTGAAATTCCCTTAATTTTTAAATAATTATTTCGATAATTTTCGGGTTTTTTTATTTTTTCAAAAACAAAATCTGTATAATTTTTGTCATCATCTTTGGCATCATAAAATTTTGTATTTTCACTAACACCTAAGCTTATAAAAAACCTCTCAAGTTTAGTATTTTCTTCTATATGTGTATTTGGAAAACTAAACTTGGAAATATCAGCTAAAAAATCTTCATCAGCAAACACATCAGCAAATAAAAATTCAGTTAATTTACCTGATGGATAAGTTTTTGAAAGATATAAATCTTTCGCACCAGACAATTCTCCTTGTTTGTTGAGAAGTTGAATTTTTGTATCAGTAGGAATATTCAAGTTACCTAATTTTTGATAATTCTCATAAATAGACTTTACCATTTTTTGTATGATTTCAATTTTTTTATCAGGATTATTTTTTACTTCTTCATTAGTTTTACTTATAATTTTTTGTAAAACTGGAGCTGGTTCATAACTATGAATATTTGTTATATCCTTTAATTTTCTCTTTAATTCTCTGGCTTTTTCATTAGAATTTATTTGAAATTTTGAAATTAATTTATCAAAAAAACTTTTATTCATAAACTTTATTTTTACATAATCAGGTAGTATAAATTCTTGGGTTGGTGGCGTATAAACCTCGCTTTCCATTATTAAATCTTTATTTTCATCAATTAATAATGGCAACTTACCATCAAACTTATTTTCAACAAGTAAATTAATAAAATCCACCCTGTCATAAACATTTTTGATTTCTTTATTAACTTCCTTTATATTTTTTTGATTTATCTTGTCAAACCCATATAACTCTAATTTTTCTAATAATTCTTGTTGCGTTTCTGTTGGTTTAAGCAAATATGTAATATTATCTTGAAAATTATTGTTTTGAATAAATTCTGCAAAATCATTACTATAAACAATGTCTGATTTTTTTCTATATTTATTGTCAATGCAAGGGTAAATTTCTTGCTCTTCAATGGCATTATCTATATTTTTATAAAAATCCAATCCTTTTAAAACTTCATTTTTATATTCGTATTGTAAAAATTGTAATGCTTGGTAGTTCACCTCTTTTTGTGTTAAAGATAATGCTGTCTTAATAATAAAATTAACTAATTTTTTAATGATAAACTTATTCTTTTTATTATCTATTAATTGATTTCTTGAGCTGTCTAATTCAAAAG
This sequence comes from Gammaproteobacteria bacterium, assembly GCA_965217125.1. Lineage (GTDB taxonomy): Bacteria > Pseudomonadota > Gammaproteobacteria > PS1 > Pseudothioglobaceae > JAAOIF01. Next base: position 1,015,198 of record OZ244244.1, read on the forward strand.
TGCCATGCACAATAAAAGGCAAATTAATATTTATCTTGGTTGGGAAATAAGAAAATAAACAATCATTTCCTTTATTTTCTAATTGGCTGTTATAAGCAATTTTTAACTCATATTCTTTATTTTTATCGTTTTCATCTAAATGTTTACTCGGCACTTTTCCAGAAGTTTTTTTAATTTTCCAGTCTTTATTGGTTGGTTTTTTAATTATTTCACAATCTCCATCTCTATCAATACTAATTTTTTCCAAGTGGTTTAGAAATAATAAAACTTCTGCTTTTATTTGTTCTATTTGCTTTTCAATATCTGTTAAAAAATTATCCTTATATTGAATACTGATAATTGTTTTCCAATCTTGATGGGTGGCTCTTTCCATCTTTGGAATTGCCAAAATAGCCATTGGTACTGCATTATCTGATAAATTTCTCTCTTGCTGTATTTCTTCCCTTTCTTCTGGTTTTGTTAATTCTTCATAATAATTTTTAACAATCGCTTGAGAAAAGTTAAGTTTAACGCCATTACTCAATATTGATATTTCATCTGCCCAATTAATAATAGAGCGAAACCCTAAACCTTTATTGCCAATATATTGATTACTGTTTTTGGAGCTTAAACTGGCATACATAATCGATTTAACACCTTTAGCATCAAACGACTGGCATTTTTTACCTTTATTACTAATAGTTAACACATTTTGTTGAGTGTCCAGTTTAATTAAAACCTGCTGAGATTTAGCATCATCAGCATTTTGCAATAATTCTAATAATTGCCTGCCGTTATACTCTTTTACCGTCTCATTTTCAGTGCCATAATCAGAGATACAAGCATCAATATCTTGATAACCTTGCTTTCTGTTTTTAATCAGTTTTTTAATTTCATCTTCAAAACTCATAACTTATTTTAATTATTAACAATAGGGATAAATTTACAAATAACTGTGTTTGTCGGTTGGGAATGATTGGTTTTTTACTGCTGTTATAAATGCTTTAACTGCGCCTTTTATATCGGTATTTTGTAGGAAATTTTGCACAAATCTGGGGGCTTTTGCTGTGTTAATGCCGAGCATATCATAATTCACTAATACTTGCCCGTCGCAATCAACACCGGCGCCGATGCCGATTGTTGGGATGGTTAGGGTTTGTGAGATTTTTTGCGCTAAATCAGCAGGGATACATTCCAGCACAATCACCGCAACGCCCCAAGCTTGTAGTGCTAATGCGTCTTTTAGAATTTGCTCTGCGCTGGACTTATCCTTGCCTTGTACCTTGTAGCCGCCCATTTCAAGCACTTTTTGTGGCTGTAAGCCTAAATGTCCGCAAACGGCAATATTATTTTCTTGCAAAATTTTGAATGATGCCTGATGTTCATGCCCGCCTTCAAATTTCACCACTTGCGCACCTGCATCGATTAGGCGTTTAGCATTGTCTAAGGTTTGCTCGGAATTTTGGTAACTTTTATAAGGCATATCCACAATTAATAAGGCCTGATTAATGCCCTTAGCCGCCGCCTTAGTATGGTAGAGCATATCAGTCATCGTTACGGCTAAGGTGTTTTCAGCGCCTTGAATCACATTGCCGAGCGAATCGCCGACCAGCACAATATCGATACCGCACTCATCAAATAATTTGGCAAACGAAGCGTCATACGCGGTTAGGCAGGTGATTTTTTCACCAGATTGTTTGCAAGTTTTTAACTGTGATAGTTTCATAATTTTTTCAATGCTGAGACATCAATATTATCAATCAACGCCTGCACCGCGCCTAAAATAGGCACTTTTAAATCAGGCTCTATTTCCGTCAGCGGCACTAATACAAAGGCACGATTCATCATTTCAGGATGTGGAATGACTAATTGTTTGGAGGCAATCACCTGCGCGCCATACAGAATAATATCTAAATCAATGGTTCTGGCGCCCCATTTTTTTTCTCGCACACGGTGCTGCTGGGTTTCGATATTTTGACACACTTTTAATAATTCCAACGCGGTTAAATGCGTATTAATTTGGCACACTGCATTAATATAATCAGGCTGATTTGAGCTGTCAATCGGTGGCGATTGATACAAACTCGACAAACCATCCACACGCACATCTTCGGCTGAATTAAGCGCTATCAAAGCGTTTTTAATCTGTTGCTTAGGGTTATTAAGGTTTGAACCCAAACCAATGTAGGCTAACATTCTGATTGCTGGATGGCTAAGTTATACCGCACTATCTGCTCAATAATAAAGCAAGTAAAATAGCACCACCGGCAATTGCTAAACCAGTAGAAATATTTGAGTTTTTTTGTCGCTTCTTTAATTCAATCCTAACCTTATCTATTGTATCAAATCCAATGGTTTGCATATATTCTAACATCTCAAATTCGTTACCACTCTTAATAATCAAATCTAAGAATTTATCCATTTCAACAGATGTAGCGTTATTTAGAACAATCTTATCTTGAATTGTTTTTAATTTTTGGTATTCTATTTTTGATAAACTCATTACCTTTCCTCATCAAATTAAGTATTCATTTTCATAAAAATTGCTTTAAACATTTTACTAGTCACTTTTTTAAATTTTTTATCATCTATATTATTAAGTATTTTTTGTATATTTTCTAATTCCTCAGACAAATCAAACATTTTCTCTAAATTTTTAATAAATTCCGCTGTATCCATAAAATAATTAGGATAAGATTGTTCTAATTTTTTAATGTCTTGTATTGATAATAACACAACTTCAATAACTTTATTATCCCAATATTCTAATTCCATTTGTAAATAATCTTTATTGGCTTGCTCAAATTTAGCCTTAGCATACTGTGCTATTTCTACTTCTTGCTGCTCAAAGTCCATTTTTAACAGCAAATATTGCCCTGTGCTATTATTGCTAAAGTGTTTAGTAACAATCCTAAAATTCTGCAATTTATCTAATAACTGCACATTTTCAATATCTTTTTTAAGTTCATTTGCGAGTTTATAGTCTATGCCTATATCTTTTCTCTCTAAACTTATAAATAATTTACTAATTTTTTTAAAAATATCTAAATATTTTTCATCGCCAAAGCTTTGTTTTAAGGATTGGTTTAAGTATGTTCCTGTAACCTCTACTGCTGTTGCCCAAGAATGTTGAAGTTTTGTTCTAATTTGTATCTCCACCTTACATTGTTTTTCTATTGGAATATTTTTATCATATTTATACACCATGTGAATGCTTCTATATCCACTTTCTGGTGGCGTTTCTATATAGTTTTTTTGATTGGCAAAGCTAAATTTAAAGCTTCCGTGAGTTTCTGCTTTTTTAATGGAATCTCTAATTAAATTCACCTCATTTATACTATTTACAACAATTCTTAAACCGCCAATATCTTGCATTCTGGATAAATTCATTGTTTTTTGTATTTTTAGCTTTTTAATAATTGAAGGGATTCTTTTTAGGCGTTGAGAGACAAGCGCATCAATTTTATGATTTTTTAATTTTCTATCAATAAGATGCCTAAATAAAGCCATCGGATGCTGGTGAATGGCTCGAAATTCTTGCAGTATAATGCTTGCTTCATCTCGGGAAAGTTTGTTATCTTTTTCGATAAAACAATATCCAGCTTGATTGATTTTACTTTTTGTTATCATTGTTTAACAATAGATAAGTGTGCCAATATGCTCGCCAGCACCAAGCCTAGACAAGACATTATTTTCCTTGCCTGAGACGATAGTTGTTGTTGTGTGTGATTGTGCGGCGGTTTTGGCGGCTAAAACTTTGGTGTACATACCGCCACTGCCAAATGAGCCGCTGGTTTTGCTGGCGACTTGTGTGAGTTTTTGGTCATTCACCTGGATTGAGTCAATCAGTGTTGCATCGGCATATTCTCTGGGGTCGGCATCATAAATGCCGCGTTGGTCGGTTAAAATAATGAGGCGTTGTGCTTTTACTAAATTTGCCACTAAAGCGGCTAAGGTGTCATTATCGCCAAATTTAATTTCATCGGTTGCAACAGTATCATTTTCATTAACAATTGGCACCACGCCAAAAGCTAATAAATTATCGAGTGTTGAGGAAATATTCTCATAACGACTGGCATTTTTTAGGTTTTCATGGGTCAATAATATTTGCGCGGTATGGATATTGTGCTTGGCAAATAACGATTCATAGCTTTGAATAAGCCCCATTTGTCCCACTGCTGCCGCTGCTTGGAGCTTATGAATATCGTCTGGACGCCCTACCCAGCCAAGACGCTTTACCCCCTCAGCAATGGCACCACTGGAAACCAAAATCACATCAATATCCTGTGCAATAAGCTCAACAATCTGCTCTACCCATCGGGCGATAGAGCTTGTGTCCAGACCTTTGCCATTGTTGGTTAGCAGCGCAGAACCAATTTTAATTACCCATCTTTTATTCAACATTTTCTCCTACTAATGCAAACAATCCACTCACTAAATCCTTACAGCCAAAGCCATTCAATGCTGAAATACTGAATGTTTTACCTTGATAATGAATATTTTGTAAAAATTCTGTTACTATTTTATCCCTATCATCTACTGCCAATAAGTCTATTTTATTAATGCACAAAATTCTTGGTTTAGCCGCCAACTTTTTGTTATATTTTTGCAGTTCTTTTTCAATAATTAAATAATTCCCTGCTGGGTCCGAGCCATCTGCTGGCAATATATCCACCATGTGCAACAATGCCTTAGCCCTAGACAAATGCTTCAAAAATTCAAAACCCAAACCCACGCCCTCGCTGGCATCTTCAATCAATCCAGGAATATCTGCCATAACAATATGTTCATCATAAAGCGAAACCACCCCAAGTGACGGATGCAGGGTGGTAAATGGATAATCTGCTACCTTAGGTCGTGCGCTGGAAATTTGGCGAATCAGGCTAGATTTTCCTGCATTTGGCATACCCAATAGTCCAATATCAGCCATTACCATAAGCTCTAATCCAATTTCTCGAATTTCACCTGGTGTGCCCGGCGTAGTTTTTCTGGGCGCACGATTAACGCTGGATTTAAAGCGCGTATTGCCAAGACCGTGAAAACCACCCTTAGCGACCAACAATACTTGCCCATGCGTTGTAATTTCACCAATCAGCTCATCGGTTTCAAGGTCAAATACCTTAACCCCTAATGGCATTTCAACGGTTAAATGCTCGGCAGACTTGCCGCGTTTATTTTGTCCAGAGCCGGGCTGTCCATTTTTGGCACGAAACAAACGATTAAAACGAAATTCACTAAGTGTGTTTAACCCTTCTTGTCCGCGCAAGTAAATATGCCCGCCGTCGCCGCCATCGCCGCCATCGGGCCCGCCATCGGGAATGTATTTTTCCCGACGAAAGCCCAAGCAGCCTGCGCCGCCTTTACCGGCCTCAACACGAATACTGGCTGAATCTACAAATTTCATCGGCTGTGCTTGAAAAATCGCTAAAATGTGCATTATACCTTTTATCAATCAGCCTCAATGAACCGAACTCTCTACAACTTAATTGCATGCCTATTATTGCCAATTATGGTGTTGCGCTTATTATTCAAAAGCATTAAAACACCGGCTTACCGACAAAGAATTAATGAAAGATTGGGGCTTATTAATAAAATTCCAGTGCCAATAATTTGGCTACATTGCGTTTCTGTGGGTGAATTTAGGGCAGCGACTGTGCTTATTGACCAACTAATAAAACATTACCCCGAGCATCGAGTTTTAGTTAGCACAACAACTCTGGCTAGCTCACAAGCGGTTACAGATTATTATCAAAGTGTGGTGTTGCATTTGTATTTTCCATTTGATTTGCCATTAATTGTTAATCGCTATATTAAGCAAATCAATCCAAAAATTTGCATTTTATTAGAAACCGAAATTTGGGCAAATTTGCTACATAGCTTAAATCAACAAAACATCCCCAGCCTATTAGTGAATGCTAGATTATCACCGCGTTCTTTAGCAAAATATCAAAAATTTGCACCTGAGCTTACAAAACAAACTCTAAATAAGTTTAGTAGCATCGCCACACAAAATCAAAATACGGCAAATCGTTTGCTTGAATTAGGTGCATCTACAGATAAAGTAACGGTTGCTGGCAATATTAAATTTGACCAAAATCCAACAGCAGATGCAACTGTTTCTAAGCAATTAAAAGCCATTATTGGAGACAAAAAGGTAGTAGTTTTTGCCAGCACACACAGGGGAGAAGAAGCGCAAATTATCAATGCTTATTTAGCGCGTAAAGACGATATTGATGCCATATTAGTGCTAATTCCCAGACATCCTGAACGCTTTGACGAGGTCTATTATCTGGCACAAAAATACGGCATTAATATTGCTAAACGCTCTAATAATAAGGCTTGCGAGGATGCACAGATACTGTTAGGAAACTCTATGGGGGAGATGATGAGTTATTTTGAAGTAGCGGATATTGTATTTATGGGCGGCAGTTTGAATAACACCGGTGGGCATAATATGCTTGAACCAGCAGCGCTCGCTAAACCCATTTTATTTGGGCCAAATGTGTTTAATTTTGCTGAAATATCCGCAGATTTAATTGAGCAAAAAGCAGCCATTCAAGTGCAAAATGCCAATGCTTTGTTTGCACAGATATTGATACTACTTAAGGATAAGGAAAAATCTAGCAACTTAGGCGATAATGCTAAAAAATACTTTGAATCTCAACAAGGTGCAGTGGATAATTTAATGCAAAAAATTCAATTATTTTTGCATTAAGAAAGCACTGCATTAGCCCTCTACCTTAATAAGGTATAAATTATATTTTTTATAATGTGCCTTGATTATAATAATTAGGTGGATTGTTGCAACACTAAAATTGATAAAAAGCTATTATGCTATTGTTTTAATATTAGCAAAAATGCTTATGTTGAAGCGTTAAAAACTGGGAAAGGCAAGGTTTTGAAAGATTTTGTGGTGTTTCAAACCAAGCATAATTATTGCAATTGTGAAAAGTTCAACCCTGCAAAACAGTGTTGTTTAAAAGGTTTTAAAATAATAGAAAAAAGCTGCACTTAGATATTTAAAAAATCGGAGTTTTTTATCAAGCGCTTAAATGTTTTATAAACTGTTTCCCTTTTCTCAATAATAGCAATAATCAATACATCATCAATCGTGGTGTGTATAAGGCGAAACTTGCCAACACGCACTTTAAAAAAATCAGAATATCCTTGCAATGCTTCCCCTGTTACACCTCCATTACTTAATGAAAGCAGAGCTGATTTAATACGCATTGCCGTATTTTTATCAGATTTATTGAGATTTTTAAGCTGTTTTACCGCCTGCTTAGTTAATCTATAATCTGTCATTAATCAATGCTATTAAGTAAATTCTCAACCTCACTTTTAGGCGCTAAACCCTCTTTAATAGCAAGTTGAGCTGCTTTTCCGTATAAAATATCTTCAAGTTTTGTTAATTCCTGATAGCGTTTAGATGATAGCACTACTGCTATTTTCTTGTTTTTCTTGGATATAGTTACAGGCTCTTTCTCAGCACTGCTAATAACAGCACTAAAACTTTGCCTTGCCTCAATTGATGTCATAGTTTTCATTAGAGTCCTTATAAGTAAAATATTAAGATGTGCATAATATAGCATATTTCCTACATTTAATTTGTCTAAAATTTGGGTCTATGAATAATTAAATGTCGCACTTTTTATCTTAAAATTGATAAAATTTGACTGTTTTTTTAAACTGGATGTTAAACTAACATGGTAAAAGAAATGAAAGAAGGCGAGAGATTAGCGAAGTAAAAACAAATCATTCCAGCTTACAACACTTAACTTTTCAAGTAAATCTCACTGTCGTTTTCTAAAAACTCTGCTGATTTTTTATCCATTTCAACTTGAATAGCATTAATCTTAGCAATTTCTTCCTTATCCATGGTTTTAATCTCTTGGGTGATTTTCATTGAGCAAAATTTCGGGCCGCACATTGAGCAAAAATGCGCGGTTTTTGCCGCTTGCTTAGGCAAGGTTTCATCATGATATTTTCTTGCAGTATCGGGGTCTAAGCCTAAATTAAACTGGTCTTCCCAACGAAATTCAAAGCGTGCTTTTGACAAAGCATTATCGCGAATTTGTGCGCCCGGATGCCCCTTAGCCAAATCGGCTGCATGAGCGGCAATTTTGTAGGCAATAATGCCCTGCTTAACATCATCCTGATTGGGCAAGCCGAGATGCTCTTTTGGAGTAACATAACAAAGCATCGCACAACCATACCAGCCAATTTGCGCCGCCCCGATGGCTGAGGTAATATGGTCATAACCCGGTGCAATGTCTGTGGTTAGTGGGCCCAAGGTATAAAATGGCGCCTCAAAGCATTCATCTAATTGCTTCTGCATATTCTCTTTAATCATTTGCATCGGCACATGCCCTGGGCCTTCGATAAAAGTTTGCACATCGTGTTTCCAAGCGATTTTCGTCAGCTCGCCTAAGGTTTCTAACTCACCAAATTGCGCCGCATCATTTGCATCTGCAATACAGCCTGGGCGCAAGCCATCACCGAGCGAAAAGGTAATATCATATTGCTTCATAATTTCACAAATTTCTTCAAAATGAACATAAATAAAACTTTCTGTATGGTGCGCTAAACACCACTTAGCCATAATCGAGCCACCGCGTGAGACAATGCCGGTAATTCTGTCAATCGTCAATGGCACATGCTTGAGGCGCACCCCTGCATGAATGGTGAAATAATCCACGCCCTGTTCAGCTTGTTCAATCAAAGTGTCGCGAAACACTTCCCAAGTTAAATTCTCTGCCACACCATTAACTTTTTCAAGTGCTTGATAAATCGGCACAGTGCCAATCGGCACTGGTGAATTACGAATAATCCATTCACGGGTTTCATGAATATTTTTCCCCGTGGACAAATCCATAATCGTGTCCGCCCCCCAGCGAATACCCCAGACCATCTTATCGACCTCTTCCTCGATGCTTGAACCTAATGCAGAATTGCCAATATTGCCATTAATTTTAACCATAAAATTACGCCCAATAATCATCGGCTCAGTCTCAGGATGGTTAATATTAGCGGGAATCACCGCACGACCACGCGCCACCTCGCTACGAACAAATTCAGGGCTAATCACCTCAGGAATATCCGCTCCAAAACTCTCGCCTTGATGTTGTCCGATTTTGTCTTGGTAATCTTGCCATTTACAGTTTTCACGAATGGCAATGTATTCCATCTCAGGGGTGATAATTCCTTGACGCGCATAATGCATTTGGCTGACATTTTTGCCAGTTTTAGCGCGTTTAGGTTTGTTTAAATGCTCAAAACGCAGCGCATCTAATGCAGTGTTATCTAAGCGCTCATTGGAAAAATTGGAGCTTAATGCTGTTAATGTTTCTGTATCAGCACGCTCATCAATCCAAGCGCTGCGAACATTGCCAAGACCTTTATGTAGGTTGATTGCTACATTGGTATCGGTATAAACACCTGAGGTATCATAAACATAGATTGGGGCGTTTTTTTCTGCTAATTCGCCAATCGTATCAGTTAATTTAATTTCACGCATTGGCACTTGAATATCGCTACGCGAACCTCTAACATAGATTTTTTTAGAGTTGGGAAAAGGCTTGACAAATGCTGCTTTAACATTTGACATTTTTTTTAAGGTTTTATTTGATTGGTTCATTGTTGTATAATTAACTTAATTTTAATAAATGTATTAACGAAATGACTATTTTAACCCATAGACCACGCCGTATGAGAAAATACGCACATATTCGTGAATTAATACGCGAAAATACTTTAACAACTGATGATTTAATCTTTCCAATTTTTATCGTTGAGGGTGAAAACCAACGCCAAAGCATTGATTCTATGCCAGATATTGAGCGATTAAGCATTGACCAATTATTAATCGAAGCAGCTGAATTACTTGAATTAGGCATTCGTTGCATCGCATTATTCCCAGTTGTGCCAGCGGATAAAAAATCACTTAATGCACAACAGGCATTTAATGCTGACGGGCTTGCACAGTGCGCCGTTCGTGCCCTCAAGCAAAATCACCCAACGATAGCAGTCATTACCGATGTAGCGCTCGACCCTTTCACTACGCACGGTCAAGATGGTTTGATTGATGATACGGGCTATGTGCTAAATGATGAAACCACGCAAGTGTTGGTTAAACAAGCGCTTTCTCACGCACAGGCTGGTGCAGATATTGTTGCGCCTTCGGATATGATGGATGGGCGGATTGGCGCTATTCGTTTGGCATTAGAAGAAAATGGCTTTATTCATACTAATATTTTAGCTTATTCTGCAAAATATGCCTCACACTATTATGCCCCGTTCCGTGATGCTGTTGGCTCTGCTAAAAATCTTGGCGCTTGCAGTAAAGAAACTTATCAAATGGACCCGTCCAATGCCGATGAGGCAATTCGTGAAGTTGCACTAGACATTGACGAGGGGGCTGATATGGTGATGATTAAACCCGGTTTGCCATATTTAGATATTGTTTATCAAGTAAAACAAAGCTTTGCGGTGCCAACTTTTGCCTACCATGTCAGTGGCGAGTATGCGATGCTAAAAGCTGCCAGCCAAAATGGCTGGATTGATGAAAAACCAGTGGTATTAGAAACTTTGATGGCGTTTAAACGCGCTGGTGCAGATGCTATTTTGACTTATTATGCCAAACAAGCAGCTAAGTGGTTAAAGCCGCAATAATATTGTGAGGCTTTTGCAACTTTGAGCCTAACACTATCAATAATCACTATTTTTAATCCCATTTTTAAGTGGAAATAATCCACTTTTACTAACTTGGAAATTTTTAAAGCCCTTATAATACAAGCTTTAAAAAGTAGTAATTTGACAAAAAATTAAATTTTAATAATCACCTATTTTATGCAAAGGTCTCATTGTATAATGCAGAGTTATGAGCAATAAATCAATATTTGTATCAACAATATTAACGCTAGCACTAATCGCTGGTTTTTTCTTTTATAATCAGCAAATCAAACAATTAGAACGCAAAATTAGCATCATCAGCAGCAAATACAACGAGCAGATTGAAATTAACAAAAATAAAGATATAACTCAACTTTCTAAATCTGAGCCTGAGTCCGATTCCAAGCCTGAACCTAAGCCAGAACCTAAACCAGAACCTAAACCAGAGCCTAAACCAGAGCCTAAACCAGAGCCTAAACCAGAGCCCAAGCCCGAACCCATTCCCGAGCCTAGTCCAGAACCTGTTCCTGAGCCTAGTCCAGAACCTGTTCCCGAGCCTAGTCCAGAACCAATTCCAGAACCCAATACTAATAAAAATAATATTAGTGACGCCGCATTAGAAAATTTAAACAATCAACTAATCAGCGCTCGCACCGCCCTAAAAGCGGCACAACAAAAATTATTATTAGCCAACAGCAAATCTAGCGTTTTAAGTGATGAAATAACCCAAATAAAAGACACTCGTGGCAAAGTTAAATTACTTAAAAGCTCATTAAAAAAATCAGAACAAGAATTGAAAATTTCTGACCAGAAGTTAGACTATCTACAGCGTATATTTGAATTACAAAACAAAAGTGTGGTTGAACGCAATATAGAGCGTATTAATAATTTGCAACAAACTGCTGTTATTGGCGTAGGCGGGCTACTTGTCCCTATTATGGGTGCTGCAATGTTAGCCTCTTATACGCTTGAAGAAATTAGCAATTATTGTGCCAATATCAAAAATATCATCAGCTTAGAGAATAAGGTATTTAACAAAATTGTATCGTTAGATGCGCAAATGCAACAAGATTATAATAATCAATGCGACGCTGAGTCTGCAAATTAATTCAGCTTTAAGTTATTCTATTAGCAATCAAACTTGCAACCACTTCTGGCTCTGCTAAAGTTGAAATATCACCTAAATTATCATAATCATCTTGTGCAATTTTACGCAAAATACGGCGCATAATCTTACCGCTACGCGTTTTTGGTAAATTAGCCGCAAACTGAATTTTATCCACCGTGGCAATCGCGCCAATTTCCGTGCGCACTAATTGCACTAACTCGCCCCTTAATTCATCAGTTGGCTTGACCCCGCTCATTATTGACACATAAGCATAAATGCCCTGCCCTTTAATATCATGCGGATAACCGACCACCGCCGCCTCTGAGACTTGTTTGTGCAATACCAGTGCCGACTCAATCTCAGCCGTGCCTAAGCGATGCCCAGAAACATTCAACACATCATCTACTCTGCCAGTAATCCAATAATAACCATCTGCATCGCGCCTTACCCCATCACCGGTAAAATACTTGCCCGGAAAAGTGGAAAAATACGCCTGCATAAAACGCTTATGATCGTTATAAAGCGTGCGCATCTGTCCTGGCCACGAAGTTGCGAGTACTAAAACACCCTCAGCCTCAGCTTCAAGCACCGTGCCTTGCTGATTTACCACTTGTGGCTGAATGCCAAAAAATGGCTTACTGGCAGAACCGGGTTTAAGCTTTGTAGCATACGGCAATGGCGTAATCATATGCCCGCCAGTTTCTGTTTGCCACCAAGTATCAACTACTGGACACTGACTATTGCCAATAACACTATAATACCATTCCCAAACATCTGGATTGATTGGCTCGCCCACCGTGCCTAAAATGCGCAAACTACTGCGTGAGGTTTTATTGACAAAATCATCGCCCGCGCCCATCAATGCACGAATAGCAGTAGGTGCGGTATAAAATATATTTACTTGATGTTTATCTACCACCTGCCAAAAACGCGATGCATCAGGATAGGTTGGCACGCCTTCAAACATTAATGTCGTTGCCCCATTTGCCAATGGTCCATACACAATATAAGAATGCCCGGTTACCCAGCCAACATCTGCCGTGCACCAATATATATCGCCTTCTTGATAATCAAATGTATATTTGTGGGTCATAGCTGCATACAATAAATAGCCGCCTGAAGTATGCAATACGCCTTTAGGTTTGCCAGTTGAACCAGAGGTATATAAAATGAATAGTGGTGTTTCTGCATCATACGATTCACATGGGCAATCAGCCGACACATCAGCAACCAACTGATGATACCAAACATCTGTATTGCCCCAATGCACTGCGGCTTTTGTATGTTTAACCACCACCACCGCCTCTACACAATCACAAGCGCTAACCGCCTTATCTACATTGGCTTTAAGCGGAACGGTTTTGCCGCCACGCAGCCCCTCATCTGCGGTAATCACAATTTTGCACTCGGAATCTAGGATTCTATCTTTCAGCGCTTCAGGCGAAAAACCAGCAAACACCACCGAATGAATCGCACCAAGCCGCGCACATGCCAGCATTGCATAGCTCGCCTGCAAAATCATCGGCATATAAATACAAACTCGGTCGCCTTTTTTAAGGCCTAATTTTTTCAAGCCATTGGCAAATTTAGCCACCTCATCATGTAATTGTTGATAGGTGATTGTTGTGCTGACTTGGGGATTATCGCCCTGCCAAATAATCGCAATTTGATTGGCACGGTCTGGCAAATGGCGATCGATGCAATTATAAGCCACATTCAGCTCACCGCCCTTAAACCACTCGATTTTCCCTTTGTTGAAATCAATATTTGAAGTTTGCTGCCAATCTTTATCCCAATTTAGGAATAATTTGGCTTGTTTTGCCCAAAACTTATCAGAATTATTGATTGACTCGGCATACATTGCCTGATAATTTGCCTCATCACACAAAGGCGTTTTGTTCGATTTTGCAATAGGATAGGTTTTCATAATGTTGAATTATTAAATAAAACTTTAGATGATACCTATTATTTTTGAACGCACGAAAAAAAATATGTAAAAAATGTTATTTCAATTATTGTTCTACTATTTCTGTCATTTCATCATCAGTTTTATCAATCGCTGTGGTTGATAATTCTGCTTCAACTTGTGCCATTTTTTCGTCATCTGCAACGCGTTGTTGTGCTGATAATTCTTCTTCTATGGCATATTTTTCAGTTAGGATTGAGGCATCAATCAAACCTGCTTCAATCTCTCTAAGGGCAACCACAGTTGCTTTATCTTTGCCCACATCTAAGGTTGAGCGATAGCCACCAGAATTTAATTGATGTGCGCGTTTAGCAGCCACTAAAACCAATTCAAAACGATTATCTACAAAATCCAAACATTCTTCAACAGTTACTCTTGCCATCTTTTAACCTTCCAACTTCAAATACGATAAAATGGGTAATTTTACACGAAAATAAACTTATTTCAATGGAAAGATTGATTGTTCTTGATACTGAAACCACCGGCATTGAACATACCGAGGGTCATCGCATCATCGAGATTGGCTGCACGGAAATTATCGAGCGCCAAATTACTGAAAATAATCAATACCACCAATACATTCAGCCCGAGCGCAATGTTGGCGAATCGGTTAAAATTCACGGCATTACCGATAAATTCTTAGTTAAAAAACCAAAATTTGAAGAAATTGCTGAGGAGTTTTTAGAATATGTTGATGGTGCGACCCTAATCATTCACAACGCCCCATTTGACCTTGGTTTCCTCAACCACGAACTGCAACTAATGGGCACGGAACAGCGTATTGAGGATAATTGCAATATCATTGATTCTTTAGAACTTTCCAAACAACAACGCCCCGGCATGATGCACAATCTTGATGCCCTATGCCGCCGCTTTGAGATTGATGCCAGCGCACGCACCGTGCATGGCGCATTATTAGATGCACAAATTCTAGCACAAGTATATTTAGCAATGACCGGCGGGCAATCCACTTTATTTAGCGAGAGCAATGCTGATAATACCGAACAAAAAAGCCAAAATTCAATTATTAAAGTCGATAGTAACCGCGCTAAAATTAAAGTAATTACCGCAAATAAAACAGAACTTAAAGCCCATAATACTTATTTTGAAAAAATTTAAACCAAACACCCTATTTTATTTTGCTTTAATACTTAGGTCTCAAGTATAATTACGCTTTTTTCGGAGTGTAGCGCAGCTTGGTAGCGCATCTGGTTTGGGACCAGGTGGTCGGGGGTTCAAATCCCTCCACTCCGACCAAAAAACGCTATATTTGCTTTTAAAAAATTCTAGTCTATGCGCCCATAGCTCAGCTGGATAGAGCAACGGCCTTCTAAGCCGTAGGTCACACGTTCGAATCGTGTTGGGCGCGCCATCAAAGTTTATGGCGGGAATAGCTCAGTTGGTAGAGCCCCGGATTGTGATTCCGGTTGTCGCGGGTTCAAACCCCGTTTCTCGCCCCATTTTTGCAAGTTTATTGGTTTTATTTGGCTAATGATTTTGCTTGTTTTTCTTCATCAATCTTTTTTTACAGATTTTAATATAATTCTTGTCTTTTTCTACAGTTATCCATAAATTAGAACTGGCTAAGATAATTGGTTTTTAACATTTCTTCTGGTTTTTGTGTTGGATGTAATGCTATCAATTTCAATATGTATTGTTTTGCAATCTATCACCCTATTTCATTGTAATAAAGTGTATTACCACTATTTATATGCTCTAAAAAATCCTGAATTGTTTTCGGATAAATAGAAAGTTTTTCTGTTTCTTTAATAAATTCAATTTGTCTTTCTGAATCTATAAAAATGCTTGGGGCTACAAAGTAACACATTGATCTTTGAGATTTTTGACTAAATTTTTCTAAATGCCTTGAAATAGGCCAAACCTCCATCATTGTTTGAGACCTTCCTTCTGACATTGTAACTTCAATTAGAATTCCGTCTGTATTTTCAAAACATTCAATGTCTCCTTGATCTCCAACTCCACCTGCTGTTGATGTTGGGATGCCCTCATCATCAACAGGATAGTTTGGAGTTACTTTTATATTTGGAAATTTTGATTTTACTGCTAATGCAGTCAAAAACTCAAGTCGTGTTGGAGCAGAAATGTATTTTAATATCTCATCCTTACTTAATCGTCTATGTGATAAATTTAACATCTCTATTTTTATCTTATCCCAAGAGTACACACCTAACCATTTTGTCAAAAAATTATCTTGCTCCAAAATAGAAACAACCCTTGGCACGTATGAAATTAAATTTTCATCTATTGTTGAGATATATTTAAAATAACTTTCTTCTGAGTCATATTTTTGATATTGGGAATAATTTTCTAAAACATAATCAACCTTTGCTTGTTCATTTTTATTTATATCAATAAATTTTCCGCCACCTCTCAAAGATATTAAGCCTGTTAATCTCATTTTTCTTATAAATTCATCTGGATAATCAACCAATATAGATTGGTTATCTCTAACAATATCCTTCCCTTCCATAATTTCATCCCTGCAAATTTCAACTATGGCCTCCCAACTTGGAGAATAGCCAAAACCTTGCCGAAGGTTTTTAATTCTTTGGTATAACTTTTCTGCATCATTGTCTTTCCAGTAAATTATTAAAGGCAATTCTAACTTAGATATTCCAGCATTATTACATTCGTCATCTGTGTTAAGCTTGGTAATTACTTGAAGCAATAAAACCAACGGCACATTCTCATTCAAAACTTTGCGAAAAGGACTATTACTCTGATATTTAACAAAAGCATTCAGAAATGCCTGCTGTTCAAACTCTGGATACTCACTGTTAACAAGCTTTGATCCTATTGCAGAAAATCGTATTCTACTTCCAATCTTGTAAAAGACAAAACCTAATTCTTTGGCAATTTTAAACCATGTATCAAAACGACTTGACCATCCTTTGCTAAACCCTGCTTCTTTATGATTTTGTGGATTATTTTTCAAAATTTTGGAAATTTCTTTATCTGTCAAAGGTTGCACCTCTTTGATTTTCTTCTTTACATTTTTAGAGAGTCTTGTTGGCCTATACAGCCCAATTCTAATTATTTCTCCTGCAATTTTTACTGCTAATTCATCATCAAGAATTTGCCCATCATAATATTTTAAAACACCAAGAAACCACTTTAACCGTTCAGGGTTTCTAAGTGTTGTTGTAAATAGCAGAGGCTTATATTCTGATTTTCTTTTCATAGTTCAATAATTAAAAACTAAAACTTCCTTAAAATTTTTGTTTGAGTTATCGTGATAACTAATATAGTTACTCTTGATTTTTACACTTTTGTACTTACTCATCCAATCCATAAAAATACTATTTATTCTACCTTTATAGGTTATAACATTTGAAATAGCAAATTTTATATTTCTGCCATTAAGCTCATCAAGTAAAGCCAATAATTCTATTTCTTTTTCTTCATTCCAAATTTTGTTATATTCGCTAAAAGTAATGAGGTAAGGAGGATCTAAATACATAAAATCGTTTTCCTTAAAACCATTCTTTTTAATAAAAGGTTTGAAGTCTAAATTCTCTAACTTTATTTCTTTTTTTCTTACAAAGCCAAAATAACCTCTAATGGCTTTTTCTACATTTTTATTAAAATCGACATTACCAACAGGCACATTAAAATCACCTTTTGAATTAAATCTCAACATTCTGTTAAAGCCATAAATAAGTAGAATATACAATAATAATAAATTTTTTCTTTTTGTTTTATTGAAGTCTTGTTTTAATTTTGTGTACCCACTTTTATTGTGTTTTGCATAATAAGTTTTTTTATATTCTTGTTTTAACTCTTTTGAAACGACATCTTCAACAAACGACCTTGAAAGATTATATTTTTTTACATATTGCAAAACTTCTTTTAAGAATACTTCTTCATCTGATTTTTCTTTTAAAAAGATATGTAACTTATAAACATATTCATCAATATCATTAAGTATATATTTATTTGCTTTTACATTTAAAAATACACTGCCACCCCCAACAAAAGGTTCGATAAAAGTATTAATATTTTGTGGAAAATATTCTTTTATTTCTCTTATAAGTTTATGTTTGTCTCCAACATAAAACATAGGTGATCTTCTTGTTGAGATAGCTGTCATTTTTTTACTTTAGTTACAAATAAAAATTCTTTATGGTTATTAAAATTAGTATTGCCTGCATTAAAATGTTTATGTTCTTTTTCAAAAATCTTAGTATCGCCTTTATTTTTTAAAATATACTCAATTTCTTCTAATGTAATTTTATTTTTTGAAGAATTGCTTTTTGATGTATATGTATTGTTATAGGAAACAACTAAATATTTTGCTTTTATATCTTTGACCAATACTGCTAGTTTATGTTTTGCATCAACCCTGCAATAATCACTCATATTCTCGGGTTTTGGCTTTAACGCAGTCCCATGTAATTTTGGTTTTTTCCATTGAGTTAAGTTTTCCAATACATGATAAAAGCGACTGTATTGCCTTGAATTATATGGCGGATCAATATAAACAATATCTGCTACAATTTCTTTGGCTAAAACATTTGCATCTTTTTTAAAAATTACTATATTTTCTGATTTTAAAGGTTCAATTGGCTTCATAAAAAAACTATCTTTAATAAATTCTTTTTTAAAATAGGCATCATAATGTCCTACCGTATTTGCAATTTTATCAACAGAATAAAGCAAAGATGTAATTAAAATATAATATTCTTTATTTAATAGATTATTTTTATTTTTTTCAATATTTTCTCTTATAAAGCCAATTATTTTTGCAGAATTTTTACTAAAATATTTTCCTCCAAAATTTTTTGAAAAATAATTCTCATCTAAATCTTCAGGGTTTATATTATTATAATTTCTAATTATATTATTTATCTTTTCCTGATTATATAGTTCATCATTAAAAAATGCTTGATAAATAATATTATTTGAAAATAAGAAATCATTCAGAACAACCTTTTTAAATTGTTTAGTTGCTACAGAAGCAATAATTCCAGTCCCTGCAAAAATATCTACAAAACTATCTCCCGTACATTCTTGTTTTATAACTGAAAAAATCCAATTTATTAGTTTTTGTTTACTGCCAATATATCTACGATTTTGTAATTGATGATAATTATTCTTTATTTTAGGCAAATAATAGTCAAATTCTATAACTTGATTCATATCTACTTCATAAACAGGCTTCTCAACCTCAAGCACATCAAACAAACCTGTTTGAAAACCTTCTGCTACATAATCAGTGCTGTCATTATTTTGTAATTGTTGATAAAAACTATAATATCCGCCTTTAGCAGTGATTAAAAAATCGACCACAGGGATGCCCATAATTTGCCCGGCTTCGCTGATTTTTTGAACGATTTTTTTATCTTGTTGGCTGGGTTTTGGGTTGCCTGTTGGGTGATTGTGGATGAGGATAATGCTGCAGGCATTTAGTTTTATGGCTGGATGGAAAATCTCTCTGGGGTGAAATAGGCTTTTATCCAACAGCCCAATGCTGATGGTTTCTTTTTTGATAAGGGCGTGGTGGGCATTGAGATATAGGCAAATTAAATATTCTTTCTTTTTGTCTTTAAGTTCGTGTGTCAGCATTAAAATATCTTGCGCATTTTTAACAATAAACTCATCGCCTTGCTGTTCTTGATAAAATCTTTTAACCAAGGCAATGGCTGAGATAATTTGCATGGCTTTGACTTTGCCGATGCCTGAAATGGTTAGTAAATCATCAATGGAAATATTTAAAAAATCTTGGCTAAACTTTTTAATAATGGTTTGCGATAGTTTAGTAACATTTGTGCCTTTAATACCGCTACTAAGCAAAATCGCCAATAAATCACTTTTAGAAAGTGCATCAGCGCCTTTTTGCAATAACTTTTCTCTGGGGCGTAGGGCGGTGGGGGTGTCTTTTATTTTTGTCATTATTTTGTTATTTTACCACTTCATTTAATAACAAAATCACTGCTGTTTTACTCGCAAAAAATACCGGAAACTTAAACTTATCTTACTTTGCTGAATAAAAAACTTGACCTAAGCAGTTGATATGGTCTTTTAGGTGGGGGATTGTTAATGTTTTCTATCTCATAAAAGGTTCTTTTTAGCTGATTATCTATCTTTAAAAACTCAATAAAATGACTAAAGGAACAGGCTCTTAAAAGTTTATTTATAAGTATTGAAATAGATTCAACAGACAGCGTCTGTTGAATTGGTAACAATGTATTTTTAAATTCGTCAGACACCGTCTGACTTATTTGATTTTGTGTTTTAAATTCAACGGACAGTGTCTGTTGAATTTGAGGATAATTTTGATAAAAGGCTCTAAAAATCTTTAAGTTTGTTGCAGATATTCCTTTTATATGCATAATAAATCCTTAATGTTTTATCGGTATTTTAAAGTAGATTATACACTGGTAAAAAATGTTTGTAATTGGTGCTATAAACGGTAAAATTAGACTAATTTTTTTCTTAAAAAGGAGTTAAGTATGAGGCGTATATTTTTATTTTTAGTTACTAATATTGCTATTATGGTGGTGTTGAGTATTACCCTTAGTTTGCTGGGGGTTGAGAGTTTGTTGCAGCAAAATGGTTCTGATTTGAATGTGCAAGCATTGCTTATATTTTCTGCTGTTTTTGGTTTTGGCGGGGCGTTTATTTCCTTGGCTATTTCTAAATGGATGGCAAAACGCATGACCGGCGCTGTGGTGATTGAATCTGCTGGCAATAATATGCAAAAATGGCTGATTGAAACGGTTGAAAAGCAAGCAAAAATTGTCGGCATTAAAACCCCTGAAGTGGCGATTTTCCCCTCTACTGCAATGAATGCCTTTGCTACAGGGGCGAGTAAAAATAAAGCTTTGGTGGCAGTTTCTCAGGGTTTGTTAAACAATATGAGTAAAGGGGAAATTGAGGCAGTTGTTGGGCATGAAATGAGCCATGTGGCAAATGGCGATATGGTAACTTTGACCCTAATTCAAGGGGTGGTTAATACCTTTGTGATTTTCTTCTCACGGGTGATTGGTCATCTGGTGGATCGCGTTATTTTAAAAAATCAACGCGGCTATGGAATCGGCTATTTTATTACTACAATTTTTGCGCAAATTGTGCTCTCCATTCTTGCATCAACTATTGTAATGTATGTGTCCAGAAAACGCGAATTTGTGGCTGATACTGGAGGCGCTGATTTGGCTGGGCATCAAAATATGATTGGCGCTCTCAAGCGTTTAGGGCAAGTTGAGCCAGAGGCTTTGCCGAAAGAAATGGCGGCGTTTGGCATTAGTAATAAAAAAGGTTTTGCCGCTTGGTTTTCATCGCATCCGCCGATTGAAGATAGAATTGCGGCTTTAGAAAAACGCGCTACCAACCAAGCATAATCAATGTCTATCGCTATTAAATCAGCTGATGAAATAGAAAAAATGCGCATTGCTGGACGCTTAGCAGCCGATGTGTTGAATATGATTAGGCCTTATGTTAAAACCGGCATTAGCACTGGCGAATTAGATAAAATTTGCCATGATTATATTGTCGATGTGCAGGGTGCTATTCCGGCGCCGCTGAATTATCTTGATTTTCCAAAATCCATTTGCACCAGTGTGAATAATGTGGTTTGCCATGGTATTCCCAGCAGCAAAAAACTTAAAAAAGGCGATATTATCAATATTGACACAACCATTATTAAAAATGGCTACCATGGCGATACTTCTAAAATGTTTATTATTGGTAAATCCAGTGTCAAAGCACAACGCATTTGCCGAATTGCCCAAGAATGCTTGTATATCGGCATTCAACAAGTCAAGCCGGGGGTTCATTTAGGGCAAATTGGCAAAGCGATTGGCGCTTATGCGGGCAAAAATAATTGCTCTGTGGTGCGTGATTATTGCGGACACGGCATTGGCGCTGAGTTTCATAGCGAGCCTCAAGTGCTGCATTATGACGATGGCAAAGCGGATGAAAGCCCTATTCTTGAGGCCGGAATGACCTTTACCATCGAGCCGATGATTAACTTCGGCGGCTTTGAAGTGGCAACCTCACAAGTTGATGGCTGGACTGTTACTACCAAAGACCGCTCGCTCTCTGCACAATGGGAACACACAATTTTAGTTACAAAAAATGGCTGTGAAATCTTAACTAAACGAGACGAAGAGTCAATATAAAAATGTTAAAATAACTTTTTTTTATTGCATTATTTAAACCTTTGAAACGCTTACGAAATTATTTTATCTCTGGACTGTTGTTTTGGATTCCGCTCGGCCTGACTTTTGTAGTTATTCGGTTTTTTATCAACTTGCTTGATGGCATTATTCCAGAGCAATATCAAAGCAAAATGTTGCCCGGTTTAAATATTGATTTACCGGGTACAGGTATGATTTTAGTGCTGGTTATTACCCTAATAACTGGTGCTTTGGTGAGTAACTTTATCGGTCAAAAACTCTTAAAAATATGGGAAAGAGCGCTGAATAAAATCCCAGGTTTTCGTAGTATTTACTCCTCCATCAAACAACTTTCATCAACTATCCTAAATTCATCAAACGACAGTTTTAAAAAAGCTGTTTTGGTTGAATATCCGCGTCAAGGTATGTGGACTATTGCTTTTCAAACTGGCAATTATCACGGCGAGGTGGAAAAAATTATTGGCGAACAAATAATTAATATTTATGTGCCAACCACCCCAAACCCAACCTCTGGTTTTTTTATTATGATGCCCAAAAAAGATGTAGTTGAGCTGGAAATGAGCGTAGATGACGCATTTAAACTCATTATTTCTACTGGTGTGGTTACGCCCGACTAACAAATAACAAGGAGCAACATGAGAACACATTATTGTGGCAAACTAAACAAAAATAATATTGGCGAGAGCGTAAAACTATGCGGCTGGGTTAATCGCCGCCGTGACCATGGTGGCGTTATTTTTTTAGACCTACGCGATAAATACGGCATTGCACAGGTGGTTATTAACCCTGATAATGCGGATTTTTCCTTAGCAGAATCGATTCGTAACGAATTTGTGCTAAAAATCAGCGGCAGCGTGATTGCCAGAGCGGATGATTTAATCAATCCAAAATTAGCCACTGGTGAGATTGAAATTGTTGCCGCTAATATTGATATTCTTAACGCCTCTAAACCAGTGCCTTTTCAAATTGATGCGAGCGACACCTCAGAGGAAGTGCGGCTAAAATATAGATACTTGGATTTACGCAATAACGCCATGCAGCAACGCTTAGGCCTGCGTTCAAAAGTAACGCATTATATGCGTGAGTTTATGGATAATCACGATTTTTTAGACATTGAAACCCCATTTTTAACTAAGGCAACGCCTGAGGGTGCGCGTGATTATTTAGTGCCTTCGCGCACCCATCCGGGTGAATTTTTTGCCCTGCCACAATCCCCGCAACTGTTCAAACAATTACTTATGATGTCGGGTTTTGAGCGTTATTATCAAATCGTTAAATGCTTTAGGGATGAGGATTTGCGCGCTGACCGCCAGCCTGAATTTACCCAGCTTGATATTGAAACTTCGTTTATGAATGAGGCTGAAATTATGGCAATGATGGAAAAAATGATAGGCGGATTATTCAAATCAGTGATTGATGTGGATTTTGGCAAAAAATTCCCAACTATTAGCTACGCCGATGCGCTGGAAAAATACGGGGTTGATTGCCCTGATATGCGCATTCCACTTGAAATTGTCAGCATTGATGAGTTGCTTGAAAATATTGAATTTAGGGTATTTGCCGAGCCTGCCAAAAACCCAAAATCGCGCGTAGCAGCAATGAAAGTGCCTAACGGCGCTAATATTTCCCGCAAACAAATTGACAATTACACCAAATTTGTCAGTATTTATGGCGCTAAAGGCCTGGCTTATATCAAAATAAATGAGGACGGCCCAGCTTCGCCGATTTTGAAATTTTTAGGAGACGAAGTTACTCAAAATATCATTAACAAAGTTGATGCAAAAAGCGGCGATATTATCTTTTTCGGCGCTGATAAAGCCAAAATTGTAAATGAATCCTTAGGCAATCTGCGTGAAAAACTCGCCCAAGATTTAGACTTATTTACCTGCAAATGGGCGCCTATTTGGGTTACCGATTTCCCCATGTTTGAGCTTGATGATAATGGCAATCTCAACGCCATTCACCACCCATTCACCGCACCAAGCGTAGATGCAACAACATTGGAAAACACCGCTGATACCGCCATTTCTCGTGCTTATGATTTAGTAATTAACGGCAGTGAAGTCGGCGGTGGCTCGATTCGTATCCATCAAGTAGAAATGCAACAAACCGTATTAAAATTGCTCGGCATCTCAGACACAGAAGCCCAAGATAAATTCGGCTTCCTACTCAACGCCTTACAATACGGCTGCCCACCGCATGGCGGCATAGCATTCGGCTTAGACCGCTTAGTTATGATTATGACCGGCGCCGATTCCATCCGCGATGTAATCGCCTTCCCCAAAACCCAAACCGCCGCCTGCCTTCTAACCGATGCCCCTACCAACATCTCCAAAAAAGTGTTGAGAGAGTTAAATATTAAGGTCAATTTGCCAGAAAAAGAGAAGTAAAGCCCATATCCCACAAGAAATTTAATTTTTATCAGCAAAAATAACCTATAATAAACCTTATAAACTTTTAGCAATAAATAAAACTATGGAAGCAATTACAATACAAAAAAATGAGTTAAAAGACCTAATCAGACAAACCATTACCGAAACAATACACAAAGAATTTAACAAAATAAATTATCATTTTGTGTCTGATAAAGAGCAAAAAGAATTAGAAAAAGAATTTGGCAAAACGCCTATTTTTGATAAAAATGAAGAAATAGTTAAACTCTAAAATGTATGAAATTGAACTATCAAAAAAACAATTAAAGATTATTAATAAATTTAATAATTATGATTTAGTTCTTAAAAAGATAAAAGAATTAAAACATTAAAAAAATGAAAGGGAATTGGCATGGTTTTTATCGTTTAAGAATTGGTGATTTACGAATTATTTTTTATGAAAAAGATGAAAATATTATTAAAATCCATAAAATAGGTTTTAGAGGCAATATTTATTCATAATTTACAAAAAAGTGTTGAGAGAGCTAAATATTAAAGTTGAATTAAACAAAAAGGATTTTTAAAGCTGAATTAAGCTTATGCCCTTTGGGTATAAGCTCAATTTACCAGAGAAAGAAGCGTAAAAAAAATTATAAGAATATAATATAGTCATTCAAGTGCAACACTAACACAGTATAAACTTATACAATACTACTAGAAGGTTAGAGAGTTTGGATCTTCATTTTTAGATTCAGGTGTTTTTTCTTCAATTGCTTTATGCATAGATTCAATCCCTGTGCCTAATGAATTCACTTTAAGTTTGAGCATGCCCACTTCCATTTCTCCTCCAGAAAAAATCATTGCCATTGTAAGTGCAATAGGAATTCCATATATCACCAGCTCTAAAGGGCTGTTGTAATGCATTGATATTATTTTAAGTTGATATTTTTCATTGCATTTACCAAAAGGAGTGCAATTTTTAGCTTCATTGGCACGCAACTCGTCTATTTTACCTGCTTCAATTTCCGAGCGAAGTCTATCTAATTCTGTCTTTCCTAAGGATGCATAATGAGAATAAATTTTATTAAACCAATATAAAAAATCAATAAGTTCTGTTACTTTTATCTCTCCACCGCTTTCAACAGTTAATTTACATTCATTCATATCTACACCTTCATTTTAAAATTTATAATTATACTTAGCTGTTATTTAGTATTTTGTTTGTTTTTGTTGAATTACAGCAGAAATTTACAAAAAAAATGATGAAGTCCTTTTATAATATGCAACTATGCTAAATATTTTTGAAAAGAAAAACAATACTGTCGCGTTTACTTTAATAACTGTAGCCGCATTATTTTGGGGAGGGTTTGGGTTAATAGCGGCAAAGGCACAAGTTAGCCAAATACCGCCGTTATTGTTTACATTATTAAGTACTTTTTTTGCGACTTTAATCGTTTATTTATATTGCTTATTAAATAAAATTCAAATAAGAAAGGCATTTGCATATTGTTTTAGCAAAAAAGAATTTAAACTGCTTTTCTTTTATAGAATATTAGTTTCACTAAATATTTTTGTAACTGTGGCAGGTTACCATTTTTTATCCAATAAAATTGTAGGCCTTGCTATCACTGAAATAAACCCGTTAATAGCAGTTATTTTGTCTTATTATTTCTTTTCAGATGATTATTTAAAAAAAACCACTAATATTTATTACAATTTAATACTTATATTTTGTGCTGTATCTGGTGTTTTAATTTTGTTGTCGCATGAAACAAACATGCTAACTTTCGCTCAAGATTTTAATTTTAATCAACAAAATATATACGGCATTTTACTAACTTTGATAGGTTCAATATTAATCGGATATACAACAATATTAGGACCCAAAATAACCACAATTCTACAGAAAGACGATGACAGATATTCTATTTTTGAAATATCTAACATAGCAAGATTGCTCATCAGTGGAGTAACTTTTTTATTGTTATTATTTATATCTATTTTCTATTTTGAACCTAATGATTTTTTAATATTAATAGATTATAACACTATATTCCTTAGTGTTATATTTGGTGTTTTTGTTATTTACCTACCAGCAATATTAGGAATGATAGGAGGAGCAATAGCCACTAATCATAATGTATATTTAGCTTGGTTTATTGCCCCTATATTTGGCAGTCTCGCTCTTTGGGTATTTGGTTTTGGCGAAATAAACGCAACTATTGCACTTTCCTTTATCCTGATTTTAGTGCCAAATCTTTTACTAAATTTAGACATCGAAGATAGTTTTTCATTCAAAGCCACTTTCATCTGGATTTTGTTGTTTGCGATCGTGTTATTTTATTATCAGGGAAAACCCATAGACAGCGATACTTATTTTAATTCTGCCAATGCATTATTGGTGTTTTTTGCTTTGATGATTGGGTATTTAATCAACAAACTGAATGAGCGAAGTAATTTTAGAGAGCAATTATTTATACAGTTTTTGCATAAAATCAGGGGCGATGGGATGGATGAATGGGCAGTAGAATCAATTTCTGCTAAATTCCAGCAAGCTAACAATAGATTAACGGATAAAGTCAAAGATGAATTAAGTAAATTCAACATAAATACAGGAAAATATAGCGAGTTATTGGACTTTAAATTTATTCAAAATCGGCGGCTTTACAATGTTGGTGAATTGTTTGTATTATTGCTGATTTCCCTTTTGCTAATAGGCATTACCACCGTTTATCGAGACAACAGTTTTTTATACGATAGTTACGCTTTCATAGTCAATACTGCGGTGGTTTTCACGCTGGCACAGGTTGTAGAAAGAATGTTTTTTAGCGAATACGAGCAGCAAACCCCGAAAAATATTTTGATGAAAAACACCGTTAGTATGCTGTTTTTAATTGTCCTAATTATCGCTATAGTGATTTTATTTTCAAGCAAGCATAACTTTAATATATAAATCGCAGTTTTATTTAAATGTCAATTCAGGCACAAAAAACAAGATATTTTTTATCGTATTTATCAGAATGCGTAAGATTTTCAGCTTCTTCAATTTTTGAGTAAAGTGTATCTAATTCTGTCTTTTCTAAGGAGGAAAAATAAATAAATTTTGCTATTTTTAGCTCTCCACTATTTTCAACAGTTAATTTACATTTATCCGTATCTACACCTTTATTTTAGTATTTTGTTTGGTGTTGTTAAATTACAGCAGAAATTTACAAAAAAAATGATGAAGTCCTTTTATAATACGCAACTATGTTAAATATTTTTGAAAAGAAAAATAATACTGTTGCTTTTGTTGTTGTCCTTGCTGCAGCAATAAGCTGGGGCTCATTTTCGCCGATGGTGTCCTATATACAGGTAAAATTTTTGCCGTCTTTAGCATTTGCATTTATATCTGTTTTTTTTGCCGCTTTAATTACTTTATTTTTAGCTATAGTTTTAAAAATTAAATTTAGAGATATTCTAAATGAATTATTAACTAAAAAAGCAAAAAAAGCTAGGTCTTATTTACTTATGAGAGGGTTATCTTCCTATAATTTAATTATTTTAATAATGGGATTTTATTTACTTGAAAATAAAATAGTTGGCATTATAATTTATGAATTGTATCCAATTGTAACTGTATTTTTATCTTACTTTTATTACAAAGATTATCAGGGAAAAAATATATGGTATGTGATTACTGTAATTGTTGTCTCTACTTCGGCATTAGTTTTATTTTTACTCAAACAGAAGAATATTGAAACGCCCTCTGATTTATTTTATTTTTTAAAACAAGAAAATTCTTTGGGTTTATTGTGTGTTTTTATAGGAGCTATTTTAAATGGCTTTTATGTTATTTATGGAAAATTATTAACCGAAGAATGTAATAAAATATTTACCGGAATAAAACCGGTCAGGCATGTATTTATCACACAAGGGCTAGTTTATACTTTTGTAATGATAGGGTTGCTTTTAATAAATATTGTCTATTATTGGTTTTTTAGCACTGAAAATGAAATAAAAGAACTTTTAGAAATAGATTTTTTTATTTTATTGCTTATTATATTTTTTGCTTTTTTTACTAATATTCTTGTTGATAATTTAGCTAGATTAGGGCATAGTATCTCTGACTCTCATTATATTTATCTTTTATGGATGTTAAGCCCTATAGTCGGTATTTTATCATTATGGATATTTGGTTTTGGTGAAATAAGTTATGTTATAGTTTTATCCTTTATATTAATTCTTGTGGCGAACTTGCTGCTAAATATGAATATTGAAAAAAAATTTTCTTTTAAAGTCTTTTTATTTGGATTTTGTTGTTTGCTGTTGTTTTATTTAATTCTGCCAACGCATTATTGGTATTTTTTGCTTTGATGGACAGTTCTTTAATAAACAAACTCAATCAAAGAAGTGATTTTATTTTTAAGCAAACACAACTTTAATATATAAAATCGCAGTTTTATTTAAATATCAATTCAGGCACAAAAAACATTTAAAATACACAAAACAAGATATTTTATTAAACAAAAAAACACAATGAGACTAACGATAAAAAACATTGGCATTATTAAAGAGGCAGATATTAAATTATCAGGCTTGACAGTTATCGCTGGCGAAAATGACACTGGCAAAAGCACGGTTGGTAAGTTAATGTTTGCTATTATTAAGGCACTAAATAAGTATAAATACGAGTTGGAAGAAGGTAGGGAATATAAAATTTTAAAAACCGTTGAAGGCATTTATTTTGACCAAAGACGAGATTTAGATTTTTCTAATGTATCTGAATTTGAAGAGTTTAAGAAACTGTTTCATCCTAAACACTTTACAAGCCAAATTAATCAGCAAGGTGTTGAGGCAATTACTAATAGAATTGATTTTTTGAAAAAACACGACCTATATAACAAAAAAACTCAGGATCTTTTTAAAATTCTAAAAAAAACAATTACAGAAGATGAAAATGAATATATAGCCAAAATAAAAGCATTTAATAAAGTCGTAAATTCTGAGTTTGCAGGGGTGATTTCTAACCAAAATACAAAAAAAGATGCTCATATAACAATTACAGAATCCAAGAAAACCCTATTAGAAATTGTGGTTAAACATACAAATGAAGATGATGATGATGATGACGATATGTTGCATGATTTTAAGCAAAAAGATGAATTATATTTCAATGATAGCACCATCATTGAGACGCCCATGCTGTTAAATTTTCATGAATCAATTAGAGAATCTAAAACCGCCTTTGAACCAAGAGTCACACGCAACCAACGCCTTGGTAGAGCAAAAATCGCCTTTCACATAAAAGATTTAGAGGTAAAACTCAGAGATTCTGCTAATAATGATTTTTTTTACAAACCAAGCAAAGTGTATAAAAAAGCCGAAAACACTATTAAAGGAACAATTAAATACATACCTCAACGCAACGATTTTTTTTACTTTAAAGACAATGGACAAGAACACAGAATGCTAAATGTGGCTAGCGGTATAAAAGCATTTGGTATGTTGCAAATGCTACTGGTAGGAGAATTTATTGATGAAAGGTCGTTAATTATCTTAGACGAACCAGAAGTGCACCTACATCCTAATTGGCAGTTAAAATACGCAGAAATCATCACACTTTTGGTTGCGAATGATTTCAATGTTTTAGTAACAACACACAGCCCATATATGGTTGAGGCATTGGAAAGATACAGCGAAAAATATAAAGTAGAGGCAAATTTTTATTTAGCTGAAAAAGGTATTATTAAATCAGAGAATAACAATAAAACTTTATCAGAAACAGTTACCAAACTTTCGGAGCCATTTGCTCTTTTTGATGCAATGGATGCAGAAAAACTATAATGGATGCAGAGGCTGAGTTTAAAAAAGAATATGGCAACTATTTGGCAGATTTTAAAACTCTCAGTCTTGACAAGACAAATGACGAGTCTTTATGTCAAAACACAACTCATTATTATTACAATTTTGATGAGATTGTTAAAGATAGAAAGAACAACCTAACCCCTGCCTCTCCTGATACGCTTATTTTTAATAAGGATAAAGTGTATTGTGTGGAATTTAAAAATCAATTTAAAAAAAGAATTAGCACTAAGAAAATTAAGAAAAAACTTGAAAATGGACACCAAGTTTTATCAGAAATTTTTATAGAATTAAAGTTACAACTTAAAGACTATTGGCTTGTTTTTTGTGTTGTGCATAAAGGGTTTGATGATAGCGAAACAGAAAAGAAAGAAAGAAAATGGCAAAAAATACACTATCACATTCGAGATAAACGCACCATTCAATTTGATTTAGCACAATTTAAGGGTAAATATTACAATGACATCATAACCCAAGGCGTTGATTTTTTTAGAAGACAGTTTATTAAAAAAATCGACCAAAACTTACCCTGCTAACTCAAAGTGATAGCACCAATTAAACAGTTGTTAAAAGCAAAAAATACGGTTTTATTCGTGCATTACTATATCTATGAATGATTGTCCAGTTATGCTAAAATCTAAACATAACTGGACACTTAACTGGACACTTGGCGAATATGTTTGATTACAAAAAAACTTCAATCACACAAAAAATAACGGATTTGCTTGATTTTTATCAAACTTCGGTCGCGCTTGCGCAGGCGTTGCAAGTTAGCCGTATGTCGCTGTTGTCTTGGCAAGGTTTGTCTGAGGACAAAATTCGCAGCAAAAACAAAGATAATATTGATTTTTTGTGGTGTCAAAATATTTTATTGCCAGCCATTATCAAATCCTCACAAAAGGAAGAAAAGGTTGATGGGGTAAGTGGTAATCGTGAAAAAACACTCATAAGCCAAGCAAAAACATTGTCCGATTTGGTTAAAAAAATCTCATTTGGCTCACTTGAAATTGAAAGCAATATCAGTCAAAAAAACTTCGATTTGGTTATTGAACAGCAACTAACGCCAAAAAATTCAAGCGTTAAAGAGGTGCTGGAAATTCAAAATATTTGCACCTTAAATCATAAAATTGCAAGCAATTTAGAGCAAGATTTCAGCGTGGAAACAATCAAACAATGGCATCAAATTTTAATGTCTGGGGTAATTAAAAATGCAGGTGAATTTAGCAAAAAAGTAAGGGTAATTCCTGCAACAAATTTAACCCTAACGCATCCAGATGACATTGGGGAGGAGTTGCAATATTGGCTGGAAAAACACAAAATCCTTAATTCACTCTCTGATATTGCCAAATCTCATAGCCATTTTGAACTTATTCATCCGTTTTCTGATGGCAATGGTCGCATCGGCAGGAGTATTATTTTGATGCAATGCTTGCGTCTTGGTTTTTTGCCGCCACTCATCAACGCTCAAAACAAACAAATGTATTACGCCACATTACAACATTCGCAAAAACACGCACAATACCGCCATTTGGCATTGTTTTTAAGGCATAATTCTAAGTTTTAATGATGTCCATTCAAGCACAAATCAAAGCCGAACTTAAAGCAAAAAATGCTGTTTTAGTGGCGCATTATTATGTCAGTGCTGATTTGCAAATATTGGCAGAGGAAACGGGCGGGATTGTTGCTGATTCATTAGAAATGGCGCGTTTTGGGCAGAATACTGATGCGCAGACAATTATCGTGGCTGGGGTTAAATTTATGGGCGAAACTGCTAAAATTTTGTCCCCTGAAAAAACTGTTTTAGTGATTGATGAGCAAGCAAGTTGTTCTTTGGATGAGGATTGTCCGATTGAGGATTTTTCGCGATTTTGCGAGCAACATCCGCAGCGAAAAATCGTGGTATATGCCAATACCTCAGCTGCGGTTAAAGCACGCGCTGATTGGGTTGTTACTTCAGGTAGCGCGCTAAAAGTAGTCCAACACTTGCAAGAAAACGGCGAAAAAATTCTATGGGCGCCAGACAAACATTTGGGTAATTATGTGCAAAATAAAAGCGGCGCTGATATGCTAATATGGCAAGGCGCTTGCGTGGTGCATGAGCGTTTTAAAGCCGATGCCTTAGCCACTTTAAAAGCCAAATACCCAGAGGCGGCGATATTGGTGCATCCAGAATCCCCTCAGTCAGTGGTTGATTTAGCGGATGTGGTTGGCTCAACTACAGCACTGATTGAGGCGGTCAAAAATAGAGATGAGGCCACATTTATCATAGCAACTGATAATGGAATTTTCCACAAAATGCACGAAGTTGCGCCCAATAAAAAACTGATTGAAGCCCCGACTATGGGCGAATCTGCGGACTGTGAATCTTGCGCCCATTGTCAGTGGATGGAGATGAACGATTTAGGAAAATTATTAAATGTATTACAAAGCAGTCAAAATGAAATTAAAATTGACCCGCAAGTAAGCAAAAAAGCACGGCAATCTATTCAAAAATTACTCGACTTTACGGCATAATGCACCAATGGCTATACAAAAAGAAATCAACAATTTATACTATATCTGTCATATAAATAATTTAGCTTCTATTTTAAAACAGGGCTTATTGTCGCATAATGCGGTTCAAAAAATCCATCCAAAAACCATTTATAATAAAAGTATTATTAGTCATAGAAAAGCCATAAAACCCAATGAAAATCAAACGCTATGGGATTTTGCCAACCTGTATTTTAATGCCAGAAATGCGATGCTATATCGTGTTATCCACGAACAAACTATAGAAAATATTGCCATTATTCAATTTAAAAAATCCGTATTAAATCACGCAAAAAAGCATAATAGCTATATTAGTATTGGCAATGCCTCACATAGTGAATCAAAATTTACCGATATAACAACAGGCTTAAAACAATTAAAAAAAATATGGAAATATTGGCATCAACAATACTGGAACGAATTTGATAGCTCTAAAAGATTGATGATGTCAGAGTTATTAATTGAGAAAAATATACCAGCAGAATATATTGATAGCATTTATGTGGCATCGGAAGCAATAGGCAAGCAAGTCAAAAAAATGACTAATTTTGACAATATTGTTACTGAATCTGATTTATTTTTTAGACCAAATTATACTAAAAAACTATCTGCAACAAATATTACCTTAATTCAAGGTGATATGTTTTTTTCTTATGCACAAACGCTAACGATTAGCGTTAATACCGTTGGCATTATGGGCAAAGGGCTGGCATCTAGGGCTAAAAACCAGTTTCCCGATATGTATGTGCAGTATCAAAATGCTTGTAAAAACAACAAAATTAAAGCAGGCAAGCCGTGGATTTATAAAAGAGAAATTTTAATGGACGCAGAATTAGCAGATAATCCAGCCGACTTAGAAAAACCAAATGGTTTGCGCTGGTTTTTATTGTTTCCAACTAAAAGGCACTGGAAAGATAAATCGCGCTTAGATGATATTGAACAAGGGCTGGAATGGTTGCTAAAAAATTACCAAAAAGAAGGCATAACTTCTTTATCATTACCTGCACTTGGCTGTGGATTAGGACAACTAACTTGGCAGGAAGTTGGCCCACTTATGTGTCGATATCTATCTCAAATGGATATAGGAGTTAAAATTTATCTGCCACGAGAAGATAATATCAAAGATAAAAAATATTTAAGCAAAGAATTTTTATTACCGAGGTAATTATGGCAGGACATAGCAAATGGCACAATATTCAATACCGAAAAGGGGCGCAGGATGCCAAACGCGGGAAAATTTTCACTAAACTGATTAAAGAAATTGTGATTGCTACCAAACAAGGCGGAGGGGTGATTGAAAATAATCCGTCACTTAGAATGGTGATTGACAAAGCCTTAGCTGCTAATATGAAACGCGATACCATTGAAAATGCAGTCAAACGCGGCTCTGGCGATTTAGACGGCGCAAACTATGACGAAGTGCGCTACGAAGGTTACGGATTAGGCGGCACTGCTATTATAGTAGATAGCTTGACTGATAATCGCAATCGCACCGTGGCTGATGTGCGTCATGCGTTTTCTAAGCACGGTGGCAATCTTGGCACCGATGGCTCGGTCTCTTATCTGTTTAGCAAACAGGGTTTTATTAGTTTTGAGTCAGGCGATGAAGAGCAAATTATGGAAATTGCTTTGGACAATAACGCGCAAGATGTCATTGCAAATGATGATGGCTCAATTGATGTAATTACCACGCCTGAGGATTTTTTCACCGTCAAAGATGCACTTGCAGATGCTGGACTAGCGCCTAACCACGCCGAAGTTACTATGGAACCTGCTAACCGAATTGAATTGAATCTCGCCGATGCACAAAAATTTATGCGCCTAATCGAGCGCTTAGACGACTTGGACGACACGCAAGAGGTTTATCATAATGCTGATATTTCTGCTGAGGTGATGGCGCAACTGTAACTTATGTTTAAAAAAAATAAAACTCGCACACCTATTTCCCAAGTTATCTTACGCCATGCTGGGCAGTCGATAGATGATGAAATAACAAAAAACAATGATAAATTCAACGATATGGCATTTATTTTTTCCTATTTAGTAGGCATTAATTTTTTGGGTTGGATGGTTTATTTTATGAACCAAGCATCAGTATTTATAACTTTAATAATTATCGGTATTGCAACAATCTTTTATCTCTGTTATGCAATTTACAAAGTCTTAAAACTCAAAAAACACAATAAAAAACTTAAATTAGGTAGAGATGGCGAAAAAGAAGTTGCTCAGTATTTAGATACCTTAAAAAAAGAAGGTGTGCATATCTTTCACGATGTTATTAACGATAATAAAACCTTTAATATTGACCATATTGTTATCAGCACAAAAGGTATTTTTACTATTGAGACAAAAGCATACAGCAAACCCATAGCAAAAAAGGCAATCATAACCCGTCAAAATAATAATTTAATTATTAACGAGAGGGATTGTGGAGATAAAATTATTAAACAGGCTGCATCACAAGCAAGATGGCTACAAGAAAAACTTAATCAAAAAAATATCCAAGCCATTGTTGCATTTCCGGGTTGGTGGATTGAATACAGCCTAAAAAATGAATTGGTTAATGTTCTCAATCCAAAAAACTTAAAAAATTTCATTGAATCTGGTCAAGACAAACTAACCATTAAAGAGGCTAATTTAATATCTACAATACTTTACAATCATGTTCGTATGTCTGCTTATTAAAATAAGAAAAAAGCAAAATAAATGATACAAACATTCAAAAATACCCAAGCAATTAGCTGCTTTAAACAAGTTGCGCTGAATAAACAATTAGCTGCTTTAAGGGTGCGATTAGTTGCTGCTGAATTTGTGCATTTTGCTTATTTAGAACAAGATTTGAACGATGCTGATAGCGCTACATTAAAGGCTTTGCTGAATTACAGTGATGCTATGCCTGACGCGCTGCCCCAGACAGAATCGGTGATTATTATGCCGCGAGTTGGCACGATTTCCCCGTGGTCGTCTAAAGCCACAGATATTTTGCGCTTGTGTGGATTGAAAAAAATTAGGCGCATTGAGAGGGGGATTATTTACCATTTTGATGCAAAAATCACAGATAAAAAGGCGGTTTTGTCGGTGATTATGGACAAAATGACGGAATCAGAATTATCGTCAATAGACGATGCGCAGAGTATTTTTGATAATTTTAAGCCGCAACCGTTTAGCAGTGTGGATCTTTTAGGCAAAGGCAAATCCGCATTACAGCATACTAATACCGAGTTAGGTTTGGCGCTTTCTGCTGGGGAAATTGATTATTTAGTTAATAGTTTTAACCAATTAAAACGCAATCCTACTGATATTGAATTGATGATGTTTGCCCAAGCTAATTCGGAGCATTGTCGGCATAAAATATTTAATGCCGATTGGCGTATTGACGGTGTTAAACAAGGCAAAAGCCTATTCGCCATGATTCGCAATAGCTACTATCAGCGCAAAGAAGGATTATTGTCGGTTTATACTGATAATTCTGCGGTAATGAAGGGTTTTGAGGCTCAGCGTTTTTACCCAAATAAAGATGGCAAATATATCGCTGCAACAGAACATCGGGCGATTTTAATCAAGGTTGAAACCCACAATCACCCTACCGCGATTGCCCCGCATGCGGGCGCTGCCACTGGCTCTGGCGGTGAAATTCGTGATGAAGGGGCAACTGGTCAAGGCTCAAAACCTAAAGTTGGTTTATGTGGTTTTAGTGTTTCTAATCTTAAAATTCCTAATGCACCTCAACCTTGGGAAGTGGATTATGGCAAGCCTGAACAAATTGCCTCAGCGCTTGATATTATGCTGCAAGCGCCGATTGGTGCGGCGGCATTTAACAATGAATTTGGTCGCCCTAATATTCTGGGTTATTTTCGCACTTACGAACAACTTGGCGAAAATGGCGAGCTGCGCGGCTATCATAAACCAATTATGCTGGCTGGTGGTTTGGGGCATATTCAAAAAACTCATATACAAAAAGGCAATATTCCAGCCGGTAGCAAAATTATTGTTTTAGGCGGTGCGGCAATGCTTATCGGCTTAGGAGGCGGCGCGGCATCCAGCGTAAAAAGTGGCGAACAAAGCCAAGATTTAGACTTTGCCAGCGTGCAACGCGCCAACCCTGAAATGCAACGCCGCGCCCAAGAAGTGATCGATGCTTGCGCCAATATGGGCAAACATAATCCGATTATTTCTATTCACGATATTGGCGCTGGCGGCTTGTCAAATGGCCTGCCTGAGTTGGTCAATGACAGTGGCAAGGGTGCGGTTTTTGAGCTTCGCCAAGTGCCATGCGATGATAAACAAATGTCGCCATTAGAGATTTGGTGCAACGAGTCGCAAGAGCGTTATGTGCTGGCGATTGACGGCAAAAACCTTAAAACATTTACAGATATTTGCGCCCGTGAACGCGCACCATTTGCGGTGTTAGGCGAGTCCACCAAAGCGCAAACATTGGTGCTAGATGACGCACTATTTGACAATACTCCAATCAATATGCCTATGAGCATATTATTTGGCAATCCACCAAAAACCAAAATCAACGCGCAAACACTCAGCAGCAATCTCCAGGCTATAAATACCAATAATATTACCCTTGATGATGCAATAACGCGCATACTACAACTGCCCACCGTTGCCAGTAAAAACTTTCTGGTTACCATTGGCGATAGAAGTATTACCGGTTTGGTAGCACGCGATCAAATGATTGGCCCATGGCAAGTTCCTGTGGCAGATTGCGCTATCTCAATTGCAGATTATGTTGGTTTCAAAGGCGAAATTATGGCACTTGGAGAAAAAACACCGCTCGCACTTTGTGATGCAGTAGCAGCCGCCAGAATGAGCATCGGCGAGGCACTAACCAATATGCTGGGTGGTTATGTTGAGCGATTAGAGGACATTAATTTATCGGCTAATTGGATGTGTGCCAGCAGCCATCCGGGCGAAGATGCTAAATTATTTGCAGCCGTCAAAACGGTAGGAATGGATTTATGCCCAGCATTAGGGCTTACTATCCCCGTGGGCAAGGATTCAATGAGCATGAAAAGCACTTGGCAAGACAACGGCGAGGACAAATCCGTAACCGCTCCATTGTCGCTGATTATCACCGCTTTTAGCAAAACCCCTGATGTTAGATTGCAAAAAACTGCCTTATTAAGCAGCGATAGCGACAGTGAATTATTGCTGATTGACTTAGGTTTTGGCAAAAATAGATTAGGCGGCTCGTGCTTGGCACAAGTTTATAATCAAGTGGGTGATATTGCGCCTAATCTTGACAATGCCGAACTGTTTAAAAACTTTTTTACCAGCATCAATCAACTAAACCAAGCAGATTTGATAGACGCTTACCACGACCGTAGTGATGGCGGGGTAATAATTACCTTATTGGAAATGGCGTTTGCCTCGCATTGTGGCTTAGACATATACTCTGATGGCAATATTGGTGAACTGTTTAACGAAGAATTAGGCTGTGTTATCCAAGTGAAAGCCGTTCATAAAAAGGCTGTTATGGCGGCATTACAAAGCGCGGGGCTGTCCGCTTGCACGCGCGTTATTGCCAAGCTTAACAACAGCGATAATATTAAAATTTTCCTCAATAATAAACCAATTTACCAAAAATCACGCTCAGAATTACACGCGCTTTGGCACTCAACATCCTACCAAATTGCCAAACTTAGAGACAATCCTGATTGCGCCCAACAAGAATTTGACAGCATCAGCGAGCAGACGCATGGCATCAAAACCCAGATTGGATTTGATATTAATGAATGCGTATCTGCGCCTTATATAAATTTAACCAAGCCTAAAATCGCTATTCTCAGAGAGCAAGGCGTAAATGGGCAAATCGAAATGGCGGCGGCGTTTACTAAAGCTGAATTTGAGGCAATTGATGTGCATATGAGCGATATTTTAAGCGGACGCGTATCGCTGGCTGATTTTAAAGGCTTGGTTGCCTGTGGCGGATTTTCCTATGGAGATGTGCTGGGTGCTGGGCGTGGCTGGGCAAACTCAATTCTTTATAACGCCCGTGCTAAAGATGAATTTTCAGCGTTTTTTAGCCGCGAAGACAGTTTTACTCTCGGGGTTTGTAATGGTTGTCAAATGCTATCAAATCTTACTCAAATTATCCCTAATAGCAGTCATTTCCCGCAGTTTAAACGCAACATTTCAGAACAGTTTGAGGCGCGTTTTTCCTCAGTTGAAGTGCAAAAAAGCCCGTCTATTTTCCTGCAAAATATGCAAGG
Organism: Gammaproteobacteria bacterium; assembly: GCA_965217125.1. Taxonomy (GTDB): domain Bacteria; phylum Pseudomonadota; class Gammaproteobacteria; order PS1; family Pseudothioglobaceae; genus JAAOIF01. Next base: position 1,054,053 of record OZ244244.1, read on the forward strand.
CTCAATTATGCCAATTGTAACTGCACACGGCGAAGGTCGTGCTAATTTTGCTAATGGCGTGTTTAATTCAGCACTAAAATATGTAGATTATCAGGGCAATCCCACCCAAATTTATCCACACAATCCAAACGGTTCAGATTTTGCCAGCGCCGGGCTAAGCAATGATTCTGGTCAAGTAACTTTGATGATGCCACACCCTGAGCGCGTCTTCAGAACAGTGCAAAACTCATACCACCCAAACGATTGGAATGATCGCAGCCCGTGGATGAGGATGTTTGAAAATGCCAGATTTTGGGTTGATTAAATAACAAACTTCAAAAATCAAGGAGCTAAAAATGAATATAGCGATTGTAGGTTATGGATATGTTGGCAAAGCATATTATAATTTTATTAAAAATCATCATAATACATTAATTTATGATATTAATTGCAAAGCAGAAAATGTATCATCTGATATATCTATTTTAGATGGTAGCGAGCTGATTGTTATTTGCTTACCAACGCAAATGAATGATGATAAATCTTGCAATATAACACAAATAGAGGGGGTGTTATCTTATTTACAAAATAACAATAAATTGATTTTAATAAAATCAACCATACCGCCAGGCACAACAGATTATTTTTGTGCTAATTTCCCTAAACTAAATTTTGTTTTTAGCCCTGAATACATCGGAGAGAGTAAATATTTTTTGCCTTATCCTTATGATTTTAATCAAGATATTATCAAAACACCGTTTTTTATTTTTGGCGGATTGACAAAATATACAGAAAAAATAGCGCAACTATATATTGAAATAGTAGGCCCTATACCTAAAATATATCAAACAAGCGCCATCAATGCAGAAACTTGTAAATATATGGAAAATGCTTTTTTCGCCACTAAAGTTGTTTTTTGTAATGAATTTGCCCAAATCGCCAAAACTTTAGGCGCAAACTACAATCAAGTGCGTAGTTTATGGTTAGCAGACCCCAGAATAAACCCAATGCACACAGCAGTTTTTGATAACGATATTTGCTATGGCGGAAAATGCTTACCAAAAGACATTAATGCCATCATTTTTGAATCTGAAAAACACGGATATTCACCAGAGTTTTTAAAAGAAGTAGAAAAATCTAATAGCAGAATTGGGAAATTGAAGTAAAAATGCAAAAAATAATTGCAGTTATAGGTAATGCAAATATTGACCACAATATTGAGCAACAAAAAATATCCTATGAATTAGGAAAAATGATTATTGACAATGGCTATATTTTAGCAACAGGCGGGCTTGGTGGCGTAATGGAATATGCTTCAAATGGTGCTAAAAAATCTAGCAAATATCAGCAAGGTTCAATTATTGGGTTTTTGCCAAACTATATAATTAATAACCAAAATAGCGATATAGCAATACCCACAGGTATGGGCTTAGCAAGAAATTTATTATTAATTAGTTCGGCTAATGCTGTGATAGCAATTGGTGGCTGCTCAGGAACATTAAACGAAATTTCAGCCTCGTGGCAAATGAATAAATTAATCATCGGCTTAAAAATTGATGGCTGGAGTAAGAAATTATGTGGACAAGCACTCGATAAAAGAAGAGATGACATTATTTTTTGTGCAAAAGATGCAAGCGAAGCAATCAAAATCTTAAATGATAAAATCCTAGATTATCAAACAAGAAAATTCTTAGGGGTTAATGCAAGAATAAGCCAATCAACAGCTAAAAAAATCATTAAAAATCATTTTTCAATTAAAACCAACCTTTCTTTTTTAGGAAAAGGAAAAGAGGGTTTTATTTTTTCCGATAAAACAAACATCTTTAAAGTAATTGATAACTCAAAAAATCCACTGGAATTATATTGGACACTTTTATCCCTTTCAGAAACATCTAAACCGCAATCTAAAAATGATATATTTCCAGCCTTTAGTATATCATTTGCTAGCGATATGCTAAATACTGGTAATGATTATATATTTATCAAATACAAAAATACCAAAACGGATGAACTACTAAAATACCCTAAAATTAATATTGATAAATTTATTGATTTACTTAAAAAAATTCATAGAATAAACTGGGTATTTACCGATTTTAAACCACAAAATATAAGGGCAACTAAGCAAGGGCATTTGTTAATAGTTGATATTGGGCGAAGTTTTTTACCGCTATCAGATAATTTATTTAAAAGTATGTGCCGTAGGGCTTTTGTTACATACAAATTGCAGGACAAATTACTAAACCCACAACAATATAAACAATATTTATCCTCAGTAAATAAAACTGAAGATTTTGCTTTAATATCTGCCGAGTATGGGCTTATAGAAAGTGAGTTAAAACAAGAATTTAATAGCTTTTATCACAAAATAATAACTACCAATAAAAAAGACATTTTAAATCCAATTATTGCCAATATTTTTCAAAAACATCTTAAGACAAAAAGTGTTTTAGATTATGGGTCTGGATATGGTGATATGTCGAAACTATTGCAAGAAAAAGGGGTATCTGTTAGTAGTTATGAGCCTGATAAAGAAGTGCTACAAAAAAATAAGGAAAAATATTATCAAGGAATTAATATTTTAGACAAATCTAATATTGAAGAAAAAATCAAACAAGGATTAACATTTGAAGGAGTTTTATGTTCATTAGTTTTATGTCATAAATTAGCAGAAACTAAACAACAACAAAATGATAGTATCAATCAAATAATGTCAAACATAACCCAACTTTCAAGCAAGTATGTTGTTATCGTTATTTGTAATCCATTATATACTTACCAAACTGATTCAGCATTACAAGTTAGGTTCTTGCCTGATAATTTTAATTATCAAAATCATACAGAGTTTACTAAAAAAATACACTCATCAAACAGGGAGCGTGTTGATATTCACCGACCTTTATCTTTTTATGAAAAGTTATTTCAAAATCACAAACTTAAAATTAATAAAATTATTCAAACAAATGATAAAAACAATAAAAATTCAATAAAAAATTCCGATTTTATGATATTCATCTTACAAAAATATGTCGCCTAAAACAGCTCCAATAATTGTTATCATAGCAACAAGTTTTTCAAGAACCAATTTATTGCTTACACGCTCTTTAAAATCTGTTTATCAACAAACTAATATTTGCCCACATCAGATTTATATTGTTGATGATAATACAGTAGAAAAAAATAAAACACACTCAAAAGAATATAGAAAAATAAAATCTGGTATTGATAAACTCAGAAACGATATATTGAAACCAAAACTTGAGGAACTAAAAAAACAAAAAAAATATTGCGACACAAAATTTGATAGTTTTTTTCATACCACTTTATTAACAAATAAGAGAACTAAGAAATTCTCAGGAACAGGTGCTTGGAATACGGCGGCTTTTAAGGCATTGCAATACAAAGATAAGAGATATTTTTTAGCTTTTTTAGATGATGATGATAGCTGGCAGCATAATTATTTAACAGAAGTTTATCAAAATACTATTCCCGACACTCAAACTAAAAATACTTCTGTGGTTGCTGTAATTACTGGATTTAATAGAATAGAAAACAAAAAAAATATTGCCATAAAACCTAATAAAAATAAATTCACTAAAGGGAATTTATTTATTAAAAACCAAGGATTGCAAGGTAGTAATTTATTTATTGAACTAAAAACATTTTGGTCTATTGGTGGTTTTGACGAGAGTTTAAAAAGCACAACAGATAGAGATATATCTATTAGACTTATTGAATATACAGAAGCAAAGCCATCAAAAAAAATTAAATTCATTGATAGTGTTTTAATGGACCATTATGCTGTTGATAACAATTGCGTAACAAGAAATAATCAATATAAATGGCATGGATTGGATAATTTTTATCGTAAATACTCTGTGCAATTCCCGCATTTGCAAGAAGAATCACTAAATAGAGCTAAAAAATTATTTAATTATGATTATTCTGACCAAGTAAAACACCCATTATCGATAGCAGAAGGGCTTATTAAACCAAGCCATAAACCGAAAAAATTTAACCTTATTATTGGCGTTATATCAAATAATCACACTACTTTAAAAGCATTATTAAAATCATTTTTAGCGCTATATGAAAAGCAAAAAAAAATGCTTGATGATTATTGTTTTCTAGTGTTAGATAATGCTGTTGATGAATATGAATTAACCCCTATTATTAATTATTTCCAGCAAGAAAAAACAATAAAAATAACAGCAATAAAAAATACAACCAAGCAAACAATTGCTGACAATAGAACAAAATTACAAAAAGAGATGTATTTAATAGGAGGAAAATTATTCAACCACAAATGTGTTTCATGGATTGTAGATGATGACTGTTTGTTTGATACACAGAGTCAAATTGAATATTTTCTAACAATAGCTCAATATAACAATACAAAAATAGATGCTTTATTTGGTGGTGTATCAGATGCACCTCCTTTGCCTTTTCTGAGCACTTTAAGAACACAATTAATTGATTTTTATTATAATTTAATTTATTTTGAAAATGCTAAGCCCGATGAGGAATTTAAAACACCAAATAATGGGATGCATGATGAGTATTATTATGATTTGTCAAACAGTAATTTTAAGCATTTGGAATACCCACATTACTACCACAGTCAAGAAAAAATAAATAAAAATGTATTTAAATTATTTTTGCAACAAACAATTTTATTGGCAGATGGCGTTAATGTTTTTAGAAAAATAACCTTTGAAGCAAAAAACTTAGGCAAAATAACAACAGAATCTATTTATCGTGGCGGCAATACTATTATTTTTAATCAAAAACTTTTAAAAATACCAAATTACACGCCAAAAAATGATACATACAATAGAAGAAGTGATTTTAATTGGGCAATTATTAATAAATACCTTGCTAATAGAAAGCTATTTGAGATAGTGTTGCCACTTAAACATGATAGAACCTTACAAAAAACCTCTTTAATTAGCAACAAAAACAAGTTAGAAGCAGATATTAAAGGTTTGATTTTTTATCGCATATTTGAAGAAATATTAAGTAAAAACTATCAAGAAAAAAATATTAAAAGCGCTAAACGATACTACAAAAAAATACAAAAAGATATACTTTTAAAAATCAAGGTTAATAATGATAGAACACAGTTACTACTACTTTTAATATTGAATAAATTAGATAATCACAAAGCATGGTGGTTTGATAATGCCTACAGAAAAGACATTAATCATTTGGTTCAGCACAACATCAATATAATCAAAATTTTATTATATGAATTAGGCGAGCAAAAATTTGAATCTATGTTAGAAAAATTAGAAAATGAGTTGAAATTAGATGATAATTTTTTTAATAATATTTTTAATGATATAAACGATATAAAAAACACTATAAATTAAATGATTAAACAACTAAATCAGAATAGTAATTTTTGGATGTTTCATCGTGTCAGTTTTGCTAACGATGATATAGACAATAATATAGCAGATATTTATAAACAACGAGGAATGTTGCATACTTATGATGAAATAATCACCTTAATAGATTTGGCTTATAGTGAGGGTTATAAATTTGGTTCAATAAAACAAGCTTTAAAAAATAAAAACATCATCCATTTAAGCTTTGATGATGGCTACAAAGAGCATTTGATGGTCGCAGAAAAACTTAAAAATAAATATAATTTTTTATGGGAAGATATTACTTTTTCAATTAATATTAGAAACTCTTTTTACAACAAAAAATTTTCTATGGATTTAATTTACAAATTATATGATGAAGGGCGATTAGCCGATTTAAGTAAAATTTTGCCTAAAAAAATAACTAATACAATGAGTGGTATTAAAGGTGAGATATTTAGTTCTAAAAAATACATTGCTGCACTCAATACATTAAACATAGATTTAAAAAAATGTTTTCTTAATGCTGACGAGGTTCTTAGTCTTGCTAAATTATTTTCTATAGCAAGCCATTGTGTGAATCACTGTTATTTAACTTCTTTAACTGAAAAAAATATTCTTTATGAACTAAATAAATCCAAACAATTTCTGGAATATAAGTTGAATGTTAAAATTACAACTATTTGCTATCCAGATGGAAAAAACAACCATAAAATACAAATGTTGTCTAAAAAATGTGGCTATAAATACGGTTTATCAATATCTCATAATGAGTGTAATTATCAGATAGGAAGAAAAATACCCAGATTAACATAAAAATATTATGAAACTCTTAACTCCTATCACTTATTTTAAAAAAATATACCGATATTCAAAAATTTTGGAACAAGATTGACACAACAAAAAAGCAGAAAATTATTAGATTTAACTATTCTTAAAAAGAACTGTAGAAAAAAATGAAAATATTAGTTACAGGCTGCAACGGCTATATTGGTTCGCACTTAGTAAAGCAGTTAAGCAAAAAAGGATACCAAGTAGATGGGCTAGATTATAAAAAAGGCAATAATATAAGCCACTATACAAAACAAATATGGCATACAGATATAACAGGCAATTTTTCTGCAGAGCTTACAGCTGTCAAATGGGATGTTGTTTGCCATCTCGCAGCGCTGACAAGAGTAGCCCACTCTGTAGAATTTCCTACTTCTTATTACGAAACCAACTGGAGAGGCACTGTTAATCTTTTGAAAAAACTGCACTACAAACATTTTATCTTCGCATCCACCGGAGCAACCGAAGATAACAGCTCCCCTTACGCTAAATCTAAGGCTATAGCAGAAAATTCTATCCGTGAAATTAGTAAAAACTATACTATTTTTCGGTTTTTTAATGTTGTAGGAGAAGGAGAATTTAAAATTACTAACCCTGATAGCCTTATGGCAAAACTCAAAAAAGCAACCAAAACAGGAGAATTTGTTATTTACGGAGCAGACTATCCTAATACCAAAGACGGCACTTGCGTCAGGGATTATTGCCATGTAGAAGATATCGCAGCTGCTATAGTAAAAGCAGTAGAAAACCCTCCCGCAAATAGCCCTTATGAATGTTTAGGTTATGGACAATCTACAACTGTTCGTGAATTTGTAGATGCCTACCGCAAAATCAATCAATTAAATTTTGAAGTGAAAGTAGGAAATAGAAGAACAGGCGACAAAGAAATCAGCGAAGTTCCTTTTGTCTCACACTATATGAAACAAAACTATTCATTAGAACAACTTGTTTTAGAAAAAATATAAAATATAATATATGCAAACCCATTTATTAAAAAAATTGACAACAGCAGAGATTTATTTTTAAAAGCAGGCATGCAAAAAAAATATTAACAATACCAAAGCATAAATTGATTAACTACCAACTAATTCGTTCAAATCGTAAAACTTTGTCTTTGCAAATTGACAAGGATGGTAAGCTTTTAGTGCGAGCGCCGATGCGTTTTAGTATTAAAAAAATCGAGGCATTTATCTTTGAAAAACAGCGTTGGATTACTAACAAACAGCAGCAAATACAAGCACAAAAACCTGCTAAAACGCAATACCAAGAAGATGAGTTTTTTTTATTTTTGGGTGAATCTTACCCGCTTAAATTAGTCAATACAGGCGAGCCACTCGCACTTAAAAATAATATTTTCCAGCTAAATACCCGCTTTGACCCCCGGTCAGCCTTTCATTGGTTTTACAAAAAAGAATTTATTAAAATTGCTATGCCAATACTTGAGCAACTTGCCGATAAACATAGTTTAAATTACAAAAAAGTTCGCTTTAAAGCGCAAAAAACCCGCTGGGGCTCGTGCAGTGTCAATAATAATATCAACCTTAATTACCTACTAATGATGGCGCCAATGTCGGTTATCAATAGCGTCATCGCCCACGAACTAGCCCACATCACCCACAAAAATCATTCAAAAAAATTCTACGCCCTACTCCAACAAATAACACCCGAACACAAACACGCAAACCTCTGGCTCAAACAAAATACTCAAAAACTCCATAATTTATAACATAAAAAAGGACTTGCATTCTCAGACTGTTATCTCAAATTAGAAAATAGCGTATACTTATTTTTCATTATTGTAAATTGACTTATTTAAATGGAAAATAAACTAAAAAGTTGGGTTTTAAAACATCGATTTATCACCTTAATTATAGGGTCGGCATTCGGCTTGTATATTTTTAACGCCTATTTGGATAATAATTATTTTTATATTATCAATATTAATCAAATTGACAACAAGCAGTTAATCAGTTCTGTTGCCTTTGTTTTATTGGGTTTACCAGTGTTGATACTTTTATGGTTTTTTAGGACTCACGATGTTAGAGAATCTATTCAAAAAACAGAAGAATCCACTAGAACCAATATCTTATTTAATGCACAAAAATTACTTTTTAATAACAATCTTAAAGATAGAACTGTCGGTTTAATATTATTATTGCAATTAAAACATCAAGGCTATTTCCGACATGAAATTGACATATCAACCAGAGGTACAGATTTGAAGAAGGCAGATTTGCAGAATTTAGATTTACAGGAGGTAGATTTGAGAGGGGCAATTTTAAATCATACAAATTTACATGAGGCAGATTTGAGAAGTGCAGATTTGAGAAATGCAGATTTGAGAGGGGCAAATTTAAGTCGTACAAATTTACAGGAGGCAGATTTTGGAAATGTAGATTTGAGAAATGTAGATTTGAGAGGGGCAGATTTGAGAAATGCAAAATACAATAATGCTACACAGTTTTCTGATGGCTTTAATCCTATCGATTATAAGATGGTACATTATTTATAGAATAGGTTATTCCTCGTTATAATACAAAGGCTTATTTGTTTTTAAATTTTTCCGTGGCGGTTTCCATTGCTGCTTTTAAGGTGTTCATTTCTGCCATTTCGACAATAATATCGCCGCCGCCGACTAGTTCGGAATTCATATAAATTTGGGGGAAAGTTGGCCAGTCTTGGAAGGCGGGGAGGTTTTGCATAACTTCTTGGTCTTCAAAAATATTGACATAAGCAAATTCTACGCCTGTTGAGGCGAGGGTTTGTGCGGCTTTTGCTGAAAATCCGCATTGGGGGAATTGTGGTGTGCCTTTCATATAAAGCACGATTGGTGCGCTATCTACTTGTTTTTGAATTCTTGCCATTGTGTCCATAATTATCTCCGATTTTGATGTTTTAAAAATTGATTATTTTACCTCCTATTGATGTTTAATGGCTTGAGAAACGGTGTATTTTTGCCCTTGTTTGAGTTTTTTATAATTGCCAAATACTGATTTGAAATTATCCTTGATAAAATGTCGCAGGCCGTTGATGCTTACAAAGGTGATTTTGCCGCCTATTTTAAGCGAATCTAACGCATCATATAAAATGATACTAAGCTGCTCTCTGCCGACTTTGGCAGGCACATTAGAGATAATTTGGTCAAAATAATTGTCTTTATTAACGCTGCTAAAAGCATCTGATAAATAGGCGTGGGCATTGTCAATTTTATTTAACTTTGCATTATTATTTGCCAGTTCAACGGCAATAAAATCTTTATCTACCATGTGGACTTCGCCATTGGTGCAAGATTTAGCCACACTCAGCCCGATTGGACCGTAGCCACAGCCTAAATCTAAGCATTTATCATTATTGCTGATGTCTAAATATTTCATCAATAATAAAGTGCCATCATCAATAGCGCGTGGGCTAAACACGCCCCAGCGAGTTTTGAGGGTTAAATTATGCCCTAATAAATTGCTTTGAATGCTCAGCTCTTGCTTGAGTTTGGCAATATCGTTTCTTAAAAACATAATAACTTTAGGCTGGTTGCTTAGCTGCCTTTTTTTTCGCTTTAGCCCTAATAATTTGACTGGCATTATCACCAATATGTTCTTCACCTTTGGCTTTGGCTAGCTGAATTTGGCGTTCTCTTTCGCGATAGCGACTAATTTGTGCAGCACTACGAGTGCCATAACAACGCGGACAAGAAATGCCTTTTTGATAATGTAAATGTTGTTTATCCGCGTTGGTGATTGGGTGGCGACAAGCGTGGCATTGGTCATACTGCCCTTGTACTAAATTATGCTTGAGGGCAACGCGATCATCAAATACAAAGCATTCGCCCTCCCATAGACTTTGATTTTGCCTGATTTCTTCTAAATATTTTAAGATGCCGCCTTGCAGGTGATAGACATCATCAAAACCTTGAGATTTTAAATAAGCAGTGGATTTTTCGCAACGAATACCGCCGGTGCAAAACATCGCTATTTTTTTGCCGCGATATTGTTCTAAGTTGTTTTTGGTGTAGTTGGGTAATTCTCTAAAGGTTTCAGTATTGGGGTTAATCGCACCTTTAAAACTGCCAATGGCATATTCATAATTATTGCGTGTATCAATCAGCACTACATCAGAGCTGCTAATCAGCGCATTCCAATCTTTGGGTTTGACATAAGTGCCGGCAGATTTTAGTGGCTCGATATTTGCCACGCCTAAAGTTACAATTTCTTTTTTGAGTTTGACTTTTAAGCGTTTAAAAGGGGCAAAACCACTATAAGAAAATTTAATTTCTAAATTGTCAAACCGAGCATCGGCTTGAATAAATTTAAGCACTTCATTAATGCTACTTTGACTGCCAGCAATAGTGCCGTTCAAGCCCTCTAATGCCAACAAAATAGTGCCTTTTAGCTCTAATTTCAGCATCAATTCGCACAAACGGCTACGCAACTGCTCAATATCATCTAATCGAACAAATTGATATAAGGCGCAAATAGTAAACATTGATTTATATTTAGTTAAATTCTACATTTTACTATATCGCTATCATTTCATTCATAAAATCCCAAGTATAATAAGGGCTTTGCATAATAAATACGCCGTGCTAGATTCTATTCAATCACCTAAAGATATTAAACAACTAAACTTAGCACAGTTACAATCTTTAGCGGATGAAATACGCGCATTTTTAATTGATAATATTCAGAAAACTGGCGGTCATTTAGCGCCCAATCTCGGCACAGTAGAGCTGACGCTGGCGATGCATTATGTGTTTACTACGCCAAATGATAGCTTTGTATTTGATGTTGGTCATCAGGCTTATACGCACAAAATCTTGACCGGTCGTAAAGACAAAATGCACACGCTACGCAAAAAAAATGGGCTTAGTGGTTTTACCAAACGCAGTGAAAGTAAGCATGATGCTTTTGGTGCTGGGCATTCCTCAACTTCTATCAGTAGTGCGCTTGGCATTGCCATTGCTAATCAAATTAACCAAAGCAAAGGTAAATCTGTCGCGGTGATTGGCGATGGTGCGCTAACAGGCGGGATGTCGTTTGAAGCACTAAACCATGCGGGCGACTCAGATGCTGATTTGCTGATTATTTTGAATGATAACGATATGAGTATTTCTAAAAATGTTGGTGCGATGAGTAAATATCTGACCAAACTTATTTCTGGCAAAGTGTATGCCACTATGAAATCAAAATCTTTGGGATTTTTACAAAAAATGCCCAGAGTGCATAAATTTGCCAAACGCTCAGAAGAGCATATGAAGGGCATGATATTGCCCAGCACCTTGTTTGAAGAATTAGGGGTGAATTATTTTGGTCCGATTGACGGGCATGATTTGCCAACTTTGATTAAAACCTTGCAAAACCTTAAACAATTAAAAATGCCGCGCCTACTGCATATTATTACCAAAAAAGGCTATGGTTTAGCAACCGCAGAAAACGACCCTGTCAAATTCCACGGCATCTCCCCTACTTCTACGCAAAGTGCTAACTTGCTGAGTTATAGTGAAATTTTTGGGGATTGGCTGTTAAATACTGCCAAGCACGACCCGCAACTAATCGCCATTACCCCGGCGATGTGTACTGGCTCAGGTATGAGTGAATTTGAGACTAAATTCCCCAATCAATATTTTGATGTCGGCATTGCCGAGCAACATGCGCTTACTTTTGCAGCTGGTTTAGCCACGCAAGGCTTAAAACCGGTGGTGGCGATTTATTCAACTTTTTTGCAACGCGGTTACGACCAGCTAATTCATGATATTGCTTTGCAAAATCTAAATGTAGTATTTGCCATTGACCGAGCTGGCTTAGTCGGCGCGGACGGTGCAACTCATACGGGTAGTTTTGATTTAAGCTTTCTAAGATGTATTCCTAATTTAATAATTATGGCGCCAAGTGATGCCGTGCAAATGTATCAAATGCTAAATAGTGCTTATGCAATAAAAGGTCCGGTTTGTGTGCGCTACCCCAGAGGTTTGGCAGCTGAGCAAGATTATCATTCAAATAAAACCTTAGAAGTTGGCAAAGCCAAAATTGTCAAAACGGGTAATAAAATTGCTATTTTTGCATTTGGCACTACCCTTGAACAAGCGCTGATTGCCGGGCAAAGTTTAGCTGCTACTGTGGTTGATATGCGCTTTGTTAAACCCTTAGATGAGGCGTTGATTATTAAGCTGTCTGGCACTCATCAACAATTTATTTGCATTGAAGATAACGCCATCAAAGGCGGCGGCGGTAGTGGTGTTAGTGAGCTACTACACCAGCAAAATATTAAAATTTCGCTGACTTTGCTCGGCTTGCCTGATATTTTTACTGAACAAGGCTCACAGCAGCAATTATATTCCTTATACGGCTTAGATGCTAAGGCTATTATCAAGGCGGCGCAGGTATGAAAAAACTATTAAAACGCTTTAGTCCAAACCCTGAAACCATAAAAAATAACAAGAACTTAGGCTATTTAGCTAGGCATATGCAGCACCATAGTTTGTGGAATTTCAATCGAAAATCCATTTCCAAAGCTTTTGCCATTGGGCTCTTCTGTGCCTTTATTCCGGTGCCATTCCAAATGCTACTCGCCGCCCCTGCCGCGGTGATTTTCTCTGCCAACTTGCCACTATCCATAGCCTTAGTATGGGTTAGCAACCCACTGACAATACCGCCTATTTTTTACGCTTGTTATAAACTCGGTGCTTGGATTTTAGGGGTTAGTATCCAGCAAGATTTTGTTATGTCACTTGAATATATTTGGCAAGTTTTAGACACTATTTGGCAACCTTTCCTGCTCGGCTGTTTGCTATTTTCTACGCTCAGTGCTGTTGTTGGTTATTCAACAATCCAGTTAATTTACCGCCTCAAAGCCTATCGGCGCTCAAAACGCAATTGTTAAAATTAGACACTGAGTGAGTTTCTTATTCAACATAATAATCACCTTGAATAATTGGCTTTAACTCAGAATTAAACTGATAAAAAGTAACCTGATAATTGCCTATTTGCCAATTTTCATCAGGGGTAAAACTTACCCAATTTTGCCGAGTGATTGGATTGATATTTTTATTTTCAAATAATAAGATTTTGCCGCTATCTATATGAATCCATTTGATAAAAGTATTGTTTATCATTTGTGCATTTTCATCTAATTGCAAATGGGCATAAATTGCTGTTTTGCTGTTTGATAACTTAAAATTGGTTATTTTTTCAGTATTTTGTGTTGTTGATAAGGAAAACTCAATGGCTGAATAAGTGTCAATATTGCTATTATCATTTTCACCTAAAAATTCACGCATTAAGCTTTTTGCAAGGGCGTATTTATCAATGCTTTGATTAAAATCAATCTCGTTTTTATTGACTAATTTATTAAGATAATCATCTATTTCAGGCGCCGATAGGTTATCAATTATTTTATCAAAAACCTCTTTATTTGGCAGATATTCAGGTAAATATGGGTTTTCTTGTTGAATTTGCTGATATGATTTATCAGCGATTTTTTGTTTTACTTTTTGACTAACAACTGCCTTAGATTTATTATTTTTAAGGCCTGATTGAACGGCATTTTTTGCAACAGATTGAACAATTGTGTTAGCTTGCTGGTTGTTTATTTTCCCAAAATAATAACCAGCAAAACCAACGATTAGCAATAACAATAAATAGACAACTATATTTTTGCTAAGCACTATTTTTTAGTTTGAGCCGCTAAAAGTAAATGTTCCACTTGCACTTACACTAGTGCTGCCATCGATGCAAGTCTCATCAATAGTGCCAGTAAGTTCTGAGGCAAATGTAAACTTAGCTATGCAATTTATACCATCTACTGTTCCGGATAATGTTAAAACATTTGGACCTGTCTTAGTATAATTGTCAGATTGATTAAATTCACTAATCGTTACTGTAGATACATTGCCATCAATTGTTACGGACAGGGTTTGACCAATAAACTTAGTTTCAAAAGCATTAACATTTGCTGGTGCAAAACCTGATGAAGAAGCACTACTGCCGCCCCCACCACAGGCTACTAAAAACAAACCAATAAAAGCCAAAGATATTATTTTTTTCATTTTATTTCTCCAAATACTCTCAAAAAAAAGTTATAAGGCAAGAGAGCATCACCTTAAACTGTAAAACATTTATTATAGCCACTAATAGTTAGGAAATCGTAAGGGATATAAAAGCAGACTACGCTACGGCCATTCGCTTGTTAAAGTTGGGCGCGGATTTGGGATTCTAATTCATCGACTAAATTATCGTTGTTGATTTTGCAATGGGTTTTGCCGTTGATATAGAGCAAATTAGGGCTGCCGCCAGTTAAGCCTACAGACACCTCTTTAGCTTCGCCCGGACCATTTACCACACAGCCAATAACTGCTACATCAATCGGCTTGCTAATATCCTCAAGACGACCTTCTAAAGCATTTACCACCGAAATCACATCAAATTTTTGCCGTGAACATGATGGGCAGGCTATGAGATTAACGCCTTTTTTGCGTAAATGTAGTGATTTTAAAATATCAAAACCTACTTTAACCTCATCCACCGGGTCAGATGCTAACGATACCCGAATGGTATCTCCAATCCCCTCTGAGAGTAGCAAACCTAAGCCGATGGCGGATTTTACCGCTCCCGCTCTAAACGAGCCTGCTTCTGTAATGCCTAAATGAAGCGGGTTGTCAATCTGCGCTGCTAATTGTCTATAGGCAAAAACCGTCATAAAAACCTCGCTTGCCTTGAGTGAGATTTTATAATTATCAAAATTGAGTTTATCCAAAATATCGATATGCCTAAAAGCCGATTCGACCATCGCCTCAGGGGTCGGTTCGGTATATTTTTTCTGTAAATCTTTTTCTAACGAGCCGGCATTCACGCCAATACGGATAGGAATATTATGCTCTTTAGCTGATGCTACCACCTCACGCACGCGGTCTTCTCGCCCAATATTGCCAGGGTTAATGCGTAAGCAATCTGCCCCGTATTCTGCCACTTTTAGCGCAATTTTATAATCAAAATGAATGTCGGCAATCAGTGGAATATTACTGTGCTTTTTAATTTGCTTAAACGCTTTAGCAGCCTCCATGCTTGGCACAGAAACACGCACTAAATCAGCCCCAGCTGCGGCAATAGATTTAATTTGCTTGACGGTTGCTTTGACATCACAGGTGTTGGTATTGGTCATACTTTGCACAGAAATCGGTGCATTACCGCCGATCGCAACATCGCCCACAAAGATTTGTCTGGATTGTCTTCTATTGATTGTATGTAATGACTTCATTGATTTTTTTTAATGGTTTGATTTTGCAACACTTCGTCTAAATTTTCCAATATTTCAGGCGTTTTCTTTTTAATTTTAGCTGGTTCTACACTAATCTTTGTGTTTGTCTCAATTTGAGGTTCGCTAATAATAATGGTAGTTGGCGCTGATGTTTCTAAGGTTTGCCCAGTATCAAAATACCAATAGGCAATAGCAAAAATCACTATAGGTGATAAAGTCCAATATATCAATTTTGATTTATTTTTTCTTTTTTTAGGGTAGTAATTAATGCCTTCTATCATAGTTTGTCCCTTTTGTTTTGTGCATTACTGTCCAACTAACTGACCGCAAGCCGCATCCACATCCACCCCGCGCGAACGCCGTGTCATGGTGCGAATACCATTATTAAATAAAATATCTTGAAATGTTTTAATTGTAGTCGTTTTTGAAGTGCGATAATCACTTTTAGCAAAAGAATTAAATGGAATTAAATTTACCTTAGCCGCAAATCCTTTTAATAACTGCGCAAGTTGTCGGGCTTGCTGTGGGCTATCATTCACCCCTGATAACATCACATATTCAAACAAAATATGGCGTTTTTGAGTGCCTGAATCTAGGTAATTCTTACAGGCATTCAGCAGCTCTTTAATTGGATATTTTTGGTTAATCGGCACCAACTTATCACGCAATTTATCGTTAGCTGCATGCAGTGAAATTGCCAAACTAACTGGGGTTATCTGTGTCATACGCTGCAAAGCCGGCACAATGCCAGAGGTTGAAATCGTAACTCTGCGTCTTGAGAAACCAAAGGCAAAATCATCCAACAACAAGTCGCAAGCATTATAAACTGCTTGTTCATTCAGCAATGGCTCGCCCATGCCCATAAACACAATATTGGAAATTCGCTTGCCTTTATCGTTTAAATATTGTTGAGCAATGACAACTTGGGCAATTATTTCAGCAGTTGATAAATTACCATTAAAGCCTTGCATGCCCGTTGAGCAAAACGGACATGCCAACGCACAGCCTACTTGCGATGAAATACACAAGGTGGCACGCTGATTTTCTGGAATATAAACCATCTCAATATGATTATTCTGACCCAAATCAATCGACCATTTAATCACCCCATCTAACGCAAAAATTTGTTTGGCAATCTTAGGCAATGCTAAGCTCGCCATGCAACTGAGTTTTTCTCTTAAAGCTTGGCTCAAATTGAGCATCTGGGCAAAATCCAACTGCTGCTTATGGTAAATCCACCGCATTAGTTGCTTGCTATGACAAGGTTTTTCACCCAACTCAAGCAAAAAATTATTCAATTGTGCTTGGGTTAAGCTAAATAAATTTTGTTTGTTATTATTGTGCATAAAAAAAATATGCACAAAGCAAATCTGTGCTGTGGTATTTTTTAATGAATATTAGCGAGTTTAGCGACTTTAGCGACTTCTGGGGCAAATACCATCTTTGCCGAAAAAATATTCAATTTCAATAGCCGCATTTTCTAATGAATCTGAGCCATGCACGGCATTTTCATCTAATGACTCAGCAAAATCTGCACGAATCGTGCCTGCATCGGCCTCTTTAGGGTTGGTTGTGCCCATAATCTCACGGTGTTTTGCCACTGCGTTTTCAGCTTCTAACACTTGCACCATTACAGGTCCTGAAGTCATAAATGCCACTAATTCGCCATAAAATGGACGGTCTTTGTGCACAGCGTAAAAACCGCCTGCCAAGTCATCGTCTAAGTGTAGCATTTTGGCGGCGACTATTTTAAAACCCGCCTGTTCAAAACGAGTGTAGATTTGACCAATAACATTTTTTGCTACTGCATCTGGTTTAATAATTGATAAAGTGCGTTGCATGTGAAAATCCTTAATAAAATGCGTATTTTAACTGAATTGCTTGCATAAAGATAACCCAATTTAATATCACATAGAAAACAATATAAAAAAGCACCCAAAGGTGCTTTTAAATAAAGTATTAATAATAATATTAATTTACAGCATCTTTAAGTGCCTTACCTGCTTTAAACGCAGCCACTTTAGAAGCAGCAATCTTAATGCTTGCGCCGGTTTGTGGATTGCGACCTGTGCGTGCTGCACGAGATCTAACCACAAAGCTACCAAAGCCTGTTAGTTGTACGCCATCACCACTTGACATAGCAGAAGTAATGGCATCCGTAGTTGCATTTAATGCACGACCCGCGTCTGCCTTTGAAAGGTTTGTTGTTGATGCAATTACATCAATTAATTCTGATTTATTCATTTTTTTATCCTCAAAAGTTTATAAAGTACTAAATGCTAAAGGCTTTATTGCAAGGAGGTAAGAAAAATGAAAAAAACCACAATGATGTTTTATCACTTATTGCCAACCTCCAACATTTAGCATTGTCAATTATAAGGGAATATTAAGACCATATCAACAAATTACAAAAAAAATTATCAATTACTATACTTTAAGGCTCTTTGTTTATCTTTTTGCCAGTCTTTAGCCTTAATATCTTGACGCTTATCATACATTTTTTTGCCTTTAGCCAGCCCAATTTCTAATTTTACCTTGCCTCTTAGCCAATATAATTTAAGTGCCACAACCGTTACACCTTTTTGGTTAATTTTATCTTTAATACGGTTAATTTCTAAACGATTTAACAGCAATTTACGCGTGCGAGTAGGGTTTGCGTCCACATGAGTGGATGCACTTTTAAGCGGTGATATATGTGCGCCAAACAAAAATAATTCATTATTTTTTAAAATTACATAGCTTTCTTTGATGTGTGCTTTGTTATCACGCAAGCTTTTTACTTCCCAACCCTGTAAACTTAACCCAGCTTCTAAGCTTTGTTCGATAAAATAATCAAATCTGGCTTTTTTATTAACAACGATTGTGTTTAAATTTGTTTTTTTAGATTTTTTACTCATTATTATTATAAATTATGCATCATATTTCAAAAAGTGCCATTGTTCCATACTCTTGTAAACAAATGTATCAGTTAGTTAATCAAATTAATGACTACCCGACATTTCTTAACTGGTGTTCATCTGCCTCTATTTTAAATCAAACTGCAACCCAAATTACTGCCTTGGTTGAGGTTAATAAAGGCGCTTTTAATCAAAGTTTTACCACAATTAATACACTAACAGCTGATAAAAGGATTGATATGCAGCTCAAAAACGGACCATTTAATCATCTAACTGGCGCTTGGCACTTTAGCAAACTTGGTAATAATGCTTGCAAAATTAGTCTTGAATTGCAATTTAGCTTCTCTTCAAAATTGGTTGATATTGCCATCTCGCCAATTTTTACTGCAATTTCCAATGCTCAGTTGGATGCCTTTGTTGTTAGGGCAAAACAAATATATTGAGTATGATTATCAACCCTTTTAAGCTTTGCTACCGGGCGTTGATTAGTGCTAATATTGATGAAAAAATTGCATTGACCAATAGCATTCACCGATTAAAACAAAGCAAACAGCTCAACTATCAGGCGCAATACCATATTAAATCCATAACCAATCCAGGGCGACCTGACAAACCACATTTGCTTCAATTTAGCTCTATGCCTAAGCGCGATAAATCAAATGCAGGTCTAATTAAAACCATTCATGCTATTTGCCATATTGAATTTAATGCAATTAATTTAGCCTTAGACGCGGCCTATCGATTTCGCTATATGCCTAAGCAATTTTATCAAGATTGGATACAAGTGGCTTTTGAAGAGTGCAAACACTTTAATCTGCTCAATAGCTACTTATCAACATTGGGCTATGCGTATGGCGATTTTGATGCACATAATGGCTTATGGAAAATGACGAGGGACACCGATTATGATGTATTAGCACGGATGGCATTAGTGCCTAGAGTGTTAGAAGCAAGGGGTTTAGATGTTACTCCGAACATTCAAAATCGCTTTAAAAACTCTAACTTTAAACCGATGGTGGATATTTTGCAGGTGATTTTTGATGACGAAATTACTCATGTAAAGATTGGCAATCATTGGTTTCATTATCTGTGTCAAGCAAGAAAAATTGATCCATTAACCACTTTTGATAACTTAATACAAAAACACATTGGCAAGCAATTACGCGGTCCATTTAATATCGAAGCGCGAAAATTGGCTGATTTTTCACAAACTGAATTGGATTATCTGCAAAATATCGGCTGATTATTTATTGCTAATAGTGTCTGTCAACCATCTGTCTATTTGCTCAAGTAATTGCTCAGAAGCACCGTCCTCTTTATAATAATGACCAGCACCTTTGACCAATGCTTGGCTGCTTTTTGAATTTAGTCTTGGCTTTCTAACTTTTGCCAAACGCAATACCCCTGCAAAATCATTCTGTGCAAAAATATCTAATATCGGCATGCTAATTTTTTCTAATGGGTAGGGTTTGACCAATTTTTGCTTATAATCGGTTGCACCCATGCCAATGCCAACAAAACCGCTTAGCGCGCCATCGCCAACTTTATCCAAATAACTCATCGACATATGCGCACCACAACCATGCGCCATAAGCACGATGTTTTTAATGCCACGCTCTTTATAAAAATTAATGGCAGCATCAATACGCCTATGTGCATAAGGGAATATCGGCACATAATCATAATATTTAGCATGTTTATCCAATACAGGCATTTGCACCGACAAGGTATGCCAAGCTTTTTCTGCAAGTCCAACCCTAAGTGGTTTAATGGTATCTGCCCAATTAGCATGCTGACCACGGTTATGCAAAATAATCACCCCGCCCTTGTGGTTTTCAATCTCACTTTGCAGATAAATACTAAATACTTTTTGCCCGTTTTTCAGGCTTAAATATTGTGGCTCGCCTTCTAAAACCGCATCTTCAATTTCACTAATCATACGCACTTCACGGGTGAAATCTGGCTTAGCGGCAACAAATTGATTAAAGTTTTTTCTCAGTTGGTTTGGATCAAAATCACCAAACATTGGTAAATCTGGTAGTTTTGGCAGCTCTATCATGGCATGGCTTGTTTGAGTAAATATCAAGCCTATAATAATTAATAATTTATTTAACATAAATCTCTCGCAGTTTGTCTAACGCAATCTGTGCATCAGGATGTTTATTGTTGTTAGCCTCATTTAGCCAATAATACGCTTAATGCTTTTATATTTTGAGCTTTTTATGAATACTCATAAGCAATTTGATACCAATAATCTGTGCGATTATCAGCAATTGTTGGCAAAACCGTCACCAAGCTCAATACGAAAAAAAGGGCATTATTAACGCCCTTTTTGTTTGGTTAATAATAATCAAAATGATTATTTACCAACAGTGCTAAGACCTAATGAATGCCAAGCATTCATACCAGAACGGTAGTATTTAAGCTTAGATTCAGGATAGCCGATAGACAATAATGCTCTGATTGCCGCAGGTGATTGACCACACCATAGGCCGTTACAGAACAAGTATAGCGTCTTAGCTTTGCTGAAGTTTAGCACACCAGTACCATTATCAACAACACCAAATTTGCCCGTTAAGATGTCAATAACCGCGTCTGGGTCTTTGGCAACTGCTTTAGAGTTTAACTTAGTAAATGGAATATTAACCGCGCCTTTGATTGTGCCGCCTCTCTTAGCTGTGGTCCAAACTGGGGTGCGTGCATCAATTACCATAATTGATTTATCGCCCTTAGCCATATCGCGCACCGCGTTAATAATATCTAATTCGCTCACTGTATCAACAGATGCAGGTGCAAACGGATGCATTGGCTGAATACAAAATGGAGGACAAGGGCGCGAAGTCTTGGCAAATGCTGGGTGAATAGTGGCTTTGTTGTCTTGGTTGCGTGAAATACCTGCAACTTCCATAATGCCTTTAACTATACCAACTGGCTTAGCGCTTACAGCCATTGATGCTAATAATGCTACTGAGGCAGCACTTACTACTAATGTTTTAAGTTTCATACTTTTCTCCTTTTATATAAAAAAATAACTCATTATTGAGTCTTTTATTAATAACATCGCCTTAACTAAAGACAATGTCAAAAATTCGCTGTTGTTAATTTAATCGCAGCTTGGCTCTTCTTCAAGATTATGCTGTAGATAATAATCTGCCACACAAATCTCACGCTTATCATCGTCTAAGTGTTCACAAAGATCTTTAGCGCCATCACGCACCGCTTGCATTTGCTGCTCAGTTGGATCATCACCTAATACTGCCACACCATCTTTTGCATCGGCAAACACATTAAAACTTAATAAAAATCCTAACAATACTGCCAACCCTTTCATTTTATTCCTTTTGTTTGATTGTGCTTAAAAGTATCTTTATACCATAGTTAATCAACAATTACAGATTTTATTATTGCAATTCGTCCATTGCTTGATTGGCTAGTTTATCCGCCATATCATTGCCTTTATTGCCACTATGACCCTTAACCCAATGCCAATTAACCTGATGTTTTTGATTAAGCGCATCAAGGCGTTTCCATAACTTAACATTTTTAACTGGTTTTTTTGCTGCGGTCTTCCAATTTTTATTTTTCCAAGCTTTAATCCACTGGTTAATACCGTTCATCACATATTTGGAATCGGTGTGTAATTCAATCGTAATTTCACTTGATTTAATTGCCTCTAAGGCTTGAATAGCTGCCATTAATTCCATTTGATTATTGGTGGTGTTTATTTCAGCGCCTTTAAGTTTTTTATCGTATTCGCCATACCTAAGCCACACGCCCCAACCGCCAATACCAGGGTTGCCGCGGCAGCCGCCATCGGTATAAATTATTATTTTGTTCATTCTAAATTAAAATAAGGTATATAATATGCATTTTAATACCACTAAGGAGTAAATTCATGGAAACCATTTTAGCCCATAAAACTGCCTCACTCACAGAATTTCGCGACCCTGCCAAAGTGATTAGAGAGGCGGGCGGACAAACCATTGCTATTATGAATCGCTCAAATGTAGTAGGGTATTTTGTGCCGAAAGATCGAGTTGGTAAACGGCAGTTTAAGTATGCTGACAGTGCTTCGGTGCAGAAACATCTTGAACAATCACTCAAAGACAATAAAGCAATATTAGAATATTTACAAGATAAATAATGCAACTATTAAACACAAAAGATATTTTTGACATTCATGAAGATGTCATTAATGCAAATGAATTACAGGGCTTAGCGGCGAATAAATCACTTGAAGGTGTTGTTGCTAGAGTGGAAAATCGTCTCGCCTATGATATGATCGGTGATGTCTTTGATTTGGCAGCCATCTATTGTGTGGTGATTGCCAAGGGTCATGTCTTTAACGACGCTAATAAACGCACTGCTTTCACAGCAATGGATGTCTGTTTAAGAGCAAATAACATTGTATTAAATTTACACCTTGAAACCACTGGAAAAATAATTATTGATGTTGCCCAAGGCACGGTTGATGAGATTGATTTGGCAAATTACCTGCGTGAAAAAGCTAGTCAATATTAACCTGCAACCAAAATTCCAATAACGCTAAATGCCACAGCCGCGAACCATTGAGTGCTGTCATATAATTTTGTGGTTTGTTGATGATTTTTTGCACAAAGTTTTGCTTAAATACGCCACGATTTCGGCAAGCACTTGAGTTTAATATATCGCTCATAAACTCTAAAAAATCGCCCTGAACATACTTCAAGGCTGGCATTGGAAAATAACCTTTTGCAATCAATAACACTATCAGCCAACAAAAAGTTGTGCTTAGAATTTGAATTTAGGTTATTTTAATAGTTGATTCTACCACTAAATTTGCGATAGAACCATTCTGCTGATACTAAGCCCTTATTTTTTCTTATCCGTCTTTTTAGTCGTTTTTTTATGAGAAGAATGACCCTCATTTTCGTCTTCGTCTTCTTCTTCGTCATCAGAGCTATGACTATGACTGTGACTATGACTGTGACTATGGCTATGACTATGACCATGACTACGACTATGAGAACTACTTTTGGAATGACCATGCCCTTCTTCTTCGTAATTAGCACGAACCTCAAATGTAGTAATAAAAATAAAAAATACTGTCAGTATAAGTAATCCATTTTTTAACATAATTTTCTCCAAATTGCATTTATTAAAAAAATACCATAATAATGTGAAACACACACTAGTATGATAACCAGATTATATAGCCTAAATTCAATTCTAAGTATATTTTTGTTTATTGTTTTAAGAGTCAAGATAGCTTTGAAAAAGCTAGTCAATATTAACCTGCAACCAAAATTCCAATAACGCTAAATGCCACAACCGCGAACCGTTGAGTGCTGTCATATAATTTTGTGGTTTGTTGATGATTTTTTGCACAAAGTTTTGCTTAAATACGCCACGATTTCGGCAAGCACTTGAGTTTAATATATCGCTCATAAACTCTAAAAAATCGCCCTGAACATACTTCAAGGCTGGCATTGGAAAATAACCTTTTTTGCGATCAATCACACTATCAGGCAACAAACCTCTTGATATTTGCTTGAGCGGATATTTGCCTTGTTCAGCCATTTTTAAACTCGGCGACATACTTAGTGCGTGTTCAACTAATTGATAATCCATAAACGGCACCCGCGCTTCTAAACCCCATGCCATAGTCATATTATCAACGCGTTTAACCGGGTCATCTACAATCAACCTAGTAATGTCAGTGCGAAAAACTTTATCCATAAACTCATCCGCACCCGACTTGGCAAATTCTTTATTAAGCCAAGTCTCGGTGTGATTGCCAGAATGATATTGCTGATTAACAGTTTGCAAATACTCTTGATGCGTTCTATCCACATAATGCTTAGCAAAACGCTCAAACTCACTACCTTGCTCGGCTTGCATACGCGGATACCAAAAATATCCTGCAAAGGCTTCATCTGCGCCCTGCCCTGAAAGCACCACTTTAATATGTTGTGATACTTGCTCAGACAACAAATAAAACGCCACAGCATCTTGCCCGACCATTGGTTCTGCCATATTTGCCACTGCCTCACCAAGTCGTGGTAGTACTTGCGAATTGCTGATGAGGTATTTTTGATGATTGGTATTAAATTTATTTACAATTTGGTCAGAATATTCAAATTCCGAGCCAGATTCATCGTTAATATCTTCAAAACCAATCGAAAAAGTGCGAATATCACGATGCCCAGCCTCACTCAGCAAGCCGACTAATAAAGATGAATCTAATCCACCAGACAACAATACCCCAATCGGCACATCACAGGCATCCATACGCTTATTGACCGCAGCTGTTAATAGTTCGTGACTGCGCTCAATCTGCTGTGCATTATTTAGATTATTTCTGCGTGCTGTTGGTTGCCAATAGGTTTTTTCAGTGATTTTGCCCTTGCTATCAATGCTTAGAGTTGTTGCCGGTTTGATTTTTTTTACCCCATTTAAAATGGTATTTGGCGCTGGCACAACAGCATGCAAAGACAGTTGTTGTTGTAAGGCAACCGAATTAATACTGCTATCAACACCTATTGCCACCAATGCTTGGGTATTAGAAGCAAAACTAAATGCCTTATTGCTCAAATTAAAATACAAAGGTTTGATGCCCATCCGATCACGCGCTACAAACAATTTATCCCCATCCCACAGACAAAAAGCAAACATACCATCAAGATGACGCACACAATCCTCGCCCCAAAAATCATAAGCCTTAATGATAACTTCGGTGTCTGAATGCGAAAAAAATCTATAGCCACGCTTGATTAAATCAGCACGCAACGATTTATAATTATAAATCGTGCCATTAAACACCAACATCAAGTTAAGCGCCTTATCAACCATTGGCTGATGTGCGTGATTAGACAGGTCAATAATACTCAAACGCTGATGGCCAAAACCAACATTAGCATTTATCCATTGCCCACTATCATCCGCACCACGGCGTGATACCTTTTGCATCATAGTTGTTAAATCTGCAGATTTAACTGTTTGATTATCAAATCTTAATTGCCCACAAATACCACACATATAAAAGTTATAGAGAAGGTAAAATAGTCTATTTTATCAAGTATTACATATCAATAATGGCAAAAACACTTTACGACAAACTTATGAACACGCACATAGTGCGCGAAGTAGCAGGCACCTGCCTGATTTATATTGACCGCCAGCTGATTCACGAAGTAACTTCGCCACAAGCCTTTGAAGGTTTAGCATTAGCAGGTAGAAAGCCGTGGCGATTGGAAGCCAACCTTGCCGTGCCTGAACATAATGTGCCAACTACAGAGCGCTCGTCTGGTGTTAGCGGGATTAAAGATCCAATCTCTAAATTACAAATCGAAACATTAGACAAAAATTGCGAAATCTTTGGCATTGACGAAATACTGATGAACGACATTCGCCAAGGCATTGTGCATGTAATTGGCCCTGAACAAGGTGCAACATTGCCGGGCATGAGTATTGTCTGTGGTGATTCCCACACTTCAACCCACGGCGCACTTGGGGCCTTGGCGTTTGGTATTGGCACTTCTGAAGTCGAACATGTTTTGGCAACATCGTGTCTATGGCAAGCCAAATCTAAGAATCTAAAAATTGAAGTAAATGGCACATTAAACTTACATGTCAGCGCAAAAGATTTGGCGCTCTACATTATTGGGCAAATTGGCACCGCCGGTGGCACCGGTTATGCGATTGAATTTTGCGGTAGCACCATCAGCAATTTATCAATTGAAGGCAGAATGACACTGTGCAATATGGCGATTGAAGCAGGCGCACGCGTGGGCATGGTAGCCGTTGATAACAAGACCATTGACTATGTTAAAGGCCGCCCCTTAGCGCCAACTGGTGAGGATTGGAAGGCGGCAGTTGCTTATTGGAAGACCCTACATTCTGATAAAAATGCACAGTTTGACAAGATTATTAACTTTGATGCAAAAAACATCAAACCGCAAGTTACTTGGGGCACTTCGCCTGAAATGGTAGTGGCAATTGATGAATGCGTGCCTAATCCAGCCAATGCCAAAAATAGTGCAGAAAAAACCAGTTGGGAAAATGCCCTAAATTATATACATCTCAAAGCCAATACCAAGATTTCTGATATTCAAATTGACAAAGTTTTTATTGGCTCTTGCACCAATTCTCGTATCGAAGATTTACGCATTGCTGCCAGCGTTATCAACGGCAAACAGATTGCTGAGAATATCAAATTAGCATTAGTTGTGCCGGGCTCAGGTTTAATCAAAAAGCAAGCTGAAGACGAAGGTTTGGACAAAATTTTTACCGATGCAGGATTCGAGTGGCGTGAAGCAGGCTGCTCAATGTGCCTCGCTATGAACGCTGATAAACTTGAAGTCGGTGAGCGCTGTGCCTCTACTTCTAATCGCAACTTTGAAGGCCGCCAAGGACAAGGCTCGTTTACCCATTTAGTTAGCCCTGCTATTGCAGCAGCGAGCGCTATTGCTGGTCATTTTTCAAATATTTAAGGTAAAAATATGTCATTTCTTACAATAGAACCAAGTAATCAAACTTTTAAAGCCTTAATGGGCAATGGCATTAAATATCAAGTGCCCAGGTTTCAAAGAGATTACTCGTGGGATTTGGAACAGTGGGAAGATTTGTGGGAAGATATTGAAAATTTAAACGAAGAAGAGCACTATATGGGCTACATTGTTCTACAACGCAATAAAAATGATAAAAACGATTTTTCTATTATTGATGGGCAGCAACGCCTGATTACATTGTCTTTATTAGTGTTAGCCGTAATGAAAAAACTTCAAGATTTAATTAACAATAAAGAAGATGTTGATAATAATAATAAAAGACAAGAAGTAATGAGGATGGGCTTTATTGGCACATTAAGTCCAGCTTTACTAACACCTTATAACAAACTCATTTTAAATAGAAATAACAATGATAAATTTAAACTAATTACTGAAGATTTAGAATTTCTGCTGAATAGAAATTTAACCAAAACAAACAAACTAATATCAGATTGCTTTAAGTTTTTTTACGAAAGAATAACACCACATTCTGGCATTGATATTGTGAATTTTATTGAAAAAACCGCAGACAGTATGTTATTTACTAAAATTATAGTGGATGATAACTTAAATGCTTATAAAGTCTTTGAAACCCTAAATGCTAGAGGAGTTCAGCTCTCAACTCCTGATTTACTTAAAAATTATTTATTCTCGCAAATTGCTATTAACAGCAACTCAATTGACGATAATGAACTTGATGCTATGGATGAAAAATGGAGTAATATCATCTCTGAGCTAGGCGAAGAAAACTTTACTGATTTTGTTCGCTACTACCACAATACCAATTATCAATTAGTTACTAAGAAAAAATTATTTAATGGAATTAGAGATAAGATTCAACAACCAAAAGATGCACAAAATTATCTAAATAATTTGTCAAAATATGCACCAATATATGCGGCATTTAACAACCCAGAAGATGAGTTGTGGAACAATCAAGACTACTCCACAGTTAAATCTTATTTGAAAGCATTTAAACTATTTAATATTAAACAGCCATTTTTATTACTATTAACTGCTTATGATAAATTTAGTGCTGGTGAATTTACCAAACTTGCTAAATATTTGTATATATTTTCTATGCGTTATAATGTTATAGCACATTATTCTCCTAATAAATTAGACAAGGCTTACAACACATTAGCAATTAAAATTTCAACTAATGAATTTACTAAAGCAAGTCATATTAAAAATCAATTAGAGTTTAGAAATTTATACCCTGATGACAGAGTATTTCAAGCAATATTCAAATATCACACCATGCCTAGCAGACAAAGCAATAAAAAAATTCGTTTCTTATTAACACAAATTGAAAATAAATTAGCACAAACCGATTTAGACTACGGTAATTGGACTCTAGAACACATTACTCCTTACAATATAACCGAAGAATGGGCGGAATATTATGAAGGGCGGCATCAACAAGATATTGACAGGATAGGCAACATAACATTATTAACAAAACAAGATAACTCTGAGTGCAGCACTCAACTATTTGATAAAAAACGAATAATTTACAAAAAATCTAGTTCTAAACTTTCTAACAAAATATCTGAATATGAGCAATGGGATAGTGAAACACTTAACCTTTATCAAGCATGGTTAGCACAACAAGCGGTAGATACTTGGAAAATAAATTATGAATAAATTTACCACACTAACCTCCATCACGGCGCCGCTTAAACGGGCTAATGTTGATACTGATGCGATTATTCCTAAGCAATTTTTAAAATCGATTAAACGCTCAGGGTTTGGTCCAAACTTGTTTGATGAATGGCGCTATCTTGACCATGGCGAAATTGGAATGGACAACACTAAACGCCCGCTGAATATGGATTTTGTGCTTAACCAGCCAGAATACAGGGGTGCAAAAATCTTGCTTGCTGGTGAGAATTTTGGCTGTGGTTCATCACGAGAACATGCAATATGGGCGTTAGCAGACTATGGTTTTAAAGCGATTATTGCAGCTAATTTTGCTGATATTTTTTATAATAATTGTTTTAAAAATGGAATTTTACCCATTATGCAAAATAAGGCAATAATGGATGAATTGTTTGCTTGCCGAGAGGAAATAACGATTGACCTTGAGACGCAAAGCATTAATGCTAATGGCAAGGTTTATGGTTTTGAAATTGATGCAGAACGCAAAAGACGACTAATCAACGGATTAGACGATATTGGGCTAACACTGCAATATAGTGATGAAATAAAATCTTTTGAAAGCAAATATTTTAAAAAATACATCTGGCTATGATTGCACGACTAAGCGGCACAATCTTAGAAAAAAACCCGCCTGAAATATTATTAGAAGTTGGTGGCATTGGCTATGAAATACTTTGCCCGATGTCGAGCTTTTATGCAATCGGTGATGAAACCAGCCTATCGTTATATACACATTTACAAGTTAAAGAAGATGCACATACCTTGTATGGTTTTGTTTCTAAAGATGAAAAAACTTTATTTCGAGAGTTAATCAGAGTCAATGGTATTGGCCCTAAAGTGGCTTTAGCGATTCTTTCACATCTCAACATTGCCTCACTGATAAATGTGATTGCCAATGAAGAAGACGAACTATTAGCAAAAACCCCAGGCATTGGTAAAAAAACAGCACAAAAACTAATTGTTGAACTAAAAGACCGTTTAGCTAAATTAGAATTACACAATACCAGCAATCAAATGTCAAACACTAACAAACCTAACTTTAGCAAAGCGGCAGAAGCACTACAAACGCTTGGTTTCAAAGTCAAAGAAACTGAAAAAATGCTGTCCAACATTAACGACGACTCGCTTTCTACCGAAGAGTTAATTCGCTTAGCACTGAAAAATAAATAAATTTAAAAACTTTTTCCTTAGCAATAATAATAAACGGCAGCTAATAAAAATGCGTAACGACTTGAGCAATTTGTATTATTTGACATATTTTTCTCCTTAAAAATTTTATGACACCTGTAAAAAACTATAAAATGTAGTGATGTTTAAACTTTTTATTTATTTATCTTTTTTTTCTGTATCAGCATGGTCGCATCCTATGACAAACTTACAACAAGCCTACCATAACAAAGGCAAAGACTACACCCCCCGAACCCAACATATTGATACGCAAGGGCGTGCCAAATTTGTCAATCATTTAATTTTGCAAGATTCGCCCTATTTATTACAACACGCTCACAATCCAGTTAATTGGTATAGTTTTTCGCACGAGGCATTTAACAAAGCCAGCAAAGAAAACAAGCCTATTTTCATATCCATTGGTTATGCCACTTGCCATTGGTGTCATGTGATGGAAGAGGAAAGTTTTGATGATATTGAAGTGGCAGATTTTCTCAACCAACATTTTATTGCCATTAAGGTTGATCGTGAAATTCGCCCTGATGTTGATGCCGCTTACATGGCAGTTTCTCAGCTGATGAATGGCTCAGGTGGCTGGCCGTTAAACGCTGTTATTTTGCCCAATGGCAAGGCGTTTTTCGCTGGCACCTATTTTCCAAAAGCTCAGTTATTAAGCATCCTATTACAAATTAACCAGCTGTGGGGTGGCAATTATCAAAAAATAGTCAATCAAGCAAATGAAATTGACAAAATTTTAAACACGCCAAACAGCACAGCAAGCAGTGATATTGATAAAGCCATTATTGCTAAGACTAATAAAATATTAGTTGCGAATTTTGATGAGTTTGAAGGCGGTTTTGGGCAAGCGCCGAAATTTCCGCATGAAACGATGTTATTGTTACTGATAGATGAACAAAAACGCCGTCCAAATAACGCCCAACTAAACGCCATTAGCACCACACTTGACACTATGGCAAGCGGCGGATTTTATGATGTAGTCGGCGGTGGTTTTCATCGTTATTCGACCGATAACGCTTGGCTGTTTCCCCATTTTGAAAAGATGCTGTATAACCAAGCACAGCTCTCCTTAGTATATACACGCGCTTACCAACTAACTCAAAAACCACTTTATAAACGCATTGCCGAGCAAACCTTAGACTATGTTTTAAAAGAAATGCAAAATGCTAATGGCGGCTTTTTCTCAGCCACTGATGCCGATTCCGAAGGCGAAGAAGGCAGGTTTTTTGTTTGGTCAGTTAAACAACTGCAAAACATTTTTAATGAGGCTGAATTTAAACAATTCAAAATGTGGTTTGATATATCTCCATACAGCGATTTTGAAGGCAACTATGTGATTCGCTTTAAAGACATTAACCAAATCAAAGCCCATCACTATCAGCAAATTGATGCCTTACTAAAAAAACTATATGCCGTTAGAATCAAACGACAAGCGCCACTGACTGACAACAAAATTTTGCTCTCTTGGAATGCATTGATGATTCCAAGCTTGCTCGAAGCAGGCGATATTCTAAACCAAAGTAAATACACCGATGCTGGCTTAAAACTTGCAAAATACCTGCAATCTTTTACCCAAAATGGGGTGCTTTATCGCGTTTCTATAGACGATAAATTACAAACACCAGCTTTGTTTGAGGATTATGCGTATTTAGCCAATGCGTATTTAGCGCTATTTGACCAAACCCAGCAGCAAGTTTGGCTTGATAGGCTTATTCAGCTGCTCAAAGATATGAATCAAAAATTTTGGGATAAAAAACACTTTGGTTTTAATATTGCCAATCACAATCAATACATTAACACCAATAACAAAGAAATCTACGATGGTGCCTTGCCCTCACCTAACGGCTTGGCTTATCAAGTATTGATTAAACTTCACCATAGAGTTACTGGCGATGATTTTAATCAACAAGCCAAACAGCTTGCCTCTGCTTTTTCAACTGAAATTAACAAATCACCTTATAACTACAGCTCTTTTATTCTCGGTCTTAGCCAAGCAACAGCCGGTGAATTGTCAAATATTGTATATGCCTACGATGGGCGCGTTCGTATTCACACGCAAAAGCTTGGTACTCAAATTGAAGTTAAACTAACACTAAGCCCAGATTGGCATATCAACAGCAATCAGCCCTTACAAGATGCACTAATTGCCACTGAAATAACCAATTTAGACACCCAACATTGGACAATCAAAAGCATCAATTACCCAAAAGCTGAATTGGCTAAATTAGCTTTTTCAGAGGAAAAAATTTCCATCTATAAAAATCAAGTGAATATTAAACTAAAGCTAAGCCCAAACTCAGAAAATTACACCCCAGCAACGCTACTGCTGACACTACAAGCCTGTAGCGATAAAGTTTGCCTGCCACCAACCACACTCACACTTAAACCTTGAGGAGGGCTAAATATCCGAATTGCGATAAATAAACCCCAAATGCAAATATGGCAATTAGCCAAGATCAATACAAAAAACCAAACAACCACAAGGGGATTTTTTTGTTAAAACTAATCTCAATATCATCAATCACAACGCAGGCATTTTTAATGCCTTTAACTTGCTCAAAACCTTTATTTTTGCCACCAATTTCAATGGTATATTTTTCTGCTAAAAGAAAATCTCCCTGATTAAGATAATAAATTGAATGCAAAAACGCTACTTGTGAAGCAAAAAATGCCTCGCGCATAGTTCCTCTATTGTGATTTAAACAAAGTGCAGAAAATAAATTGGTATTGGATAAATATAATTTATCAGGCTTTTGCAAAACTTTAAAGCGTTTGCCTTCAAATAAAACATGGCGTAATAATTCGGCTCTATGTAGATAATCAATATATTTATACAAGGTAACTTTCGAAATGCCTACTTTTTTAGCCAATGAGTTAATGGATAATTCTAAGGGTTTAGATAGGCAAATTGCTAACAACAATTTTTTTAAAGCTGCAATATTACTGGCTGAAACTTTGTGCAAAAGAGCAATATCTGTCCATAAAATGGTATTTATGCTATCTGTTATTTTTTGCTCATAACTCTGCGGATTAGTAAAATAATAGGGATAAGCTCCTGCTTTTAAATAATCATTAAACAGTTTTAAAATCTTATTATTAGCAAGAGATTTTACAATCTCACTGCTAATTGTTTGATGGTGGTTGATAATTTCATTTAATGAAAAACTTTTTAAGCCAATATTAAGGCTGAGTTCGCAATATTCTTTAAGCGATAATATGGGTAATTTAAACATCGCATAACGCCTAGAAAATGAGGCATTTGTGAGTTTAATGGCAGATGAGCCTGAAAAAATTACTTCAACTTGTAAAAAATCATAAACCGATTTGAGCTGTTGCTCAAAATTTTTGGCTTCGTGAATCTCGTCAATGAGAATACATTTCCCCCCATGTGCCACAAATAACTCAATAAACTTAAATAAAGAAATGTTGCTAAATAATAAGTGATCGCATGAGATATAAATAAGTTCGTCTCCTTTAAAGGGTAATTTATCTGCGATTTGCAACATCAATGTGGTTTTGCCAACCCCACGACTGCCATAAATTCCTTTAATTTTATCTTTTGAGTTTAGAACACTATCTCCTAAAAATCGCACATAACTCGGTTTTTTAAGGTTAATTTTTTTAAAAGAATTAGCTTTTGCTTCTGTCAGTATTGTTTCCATTATCTTTAAACCGTTTAATAAAATGGACTATTATATTATAAAATCGTATAGTATGATATACTATTTTGTAATAATTCAAAGGAGGGATAGTTGAAAATTGAAAATTAACAGCCATTAAATATAATTCATTGATGTTAGATTTATATCAGCCGTTACAACAAAAAGACAAACCTAATAAAGCAGCACTATGTGCGGTGATAATTTATTCGTCAGCTGGAATGATTTGTTAGATGGCGGTTTTATGATGTTTTGGAAGTTTATGGTGAGTTGATTGATAAACCACCACAAGAAGACTTGAAATAAAAACGATAAATCCAATTGCTAATAAATATTCCATTATAATTTCTCCAATTTGTTAAAGCATTTAAAAACATACTTGTTGACAATTATGATACCAAAAGATATAGCAATAATGGCAATAAAGCAGATAACTAAAATAAACACCTCTGCTATTTTGTAGTTTTGCGCAAACCACGCTAATAGTGAGGCATCTATTGCAGTTAAAACTATAAATACTGCTTTATACCAGCCTATCTCTTCTTTGATTTTACTCTCTTCAGACATAAGTTAATTTTAGCATATTTTTTTTAATATGTAGAACACTGTCCGCTACTATTTTTCTTTGCAGGTGCTTTGCAATATCCATACCTAAACTGACCTGACGCATATACCCAAAGGGCACGACGAGCGGTCGGCTGGAATGATTTGTTAGGTGTTTTATGAATGTGAATGTCTTTTACTTTTGAAAGAATCTATTTTCTCAACAATATATGGAATATTGTAAATTACAAAAATCAACCCTAATACAAAAACACCTTGCATAATTATTTGTGTATCCATTATTTACTCCTTTTCAGTTTTCAAAACTTTGTAAGCAACTATTTCAGCAATAGCATACATGGTAATAAAAAATAGCACTTCATAAAAGTTTCCTTTAATTAAAGATGGATAGCCAAAAGCAGCAAATTGAGTCATACCAATAATTCTTAGACTGTTAGCAATATGCCGACTTTGGTTTTCATTTCTATTTTTCATAAAGTGATTTTAGCACACTTTCTGTCTTTTATTTTTTACCAAACAAGACACACGCCCCAACCATTCCATATTATACATACCCTCCTAATGGTTTAATCATATTATCTTTTTCTAAAGGTGATAAATTAACATCTGAGATTTTTAACTCATACTCTTTTAGTGCTTCGTCAGCAGCCTTTAATGCTTCTCTAATTTTTTCTTCGCAATTTTCTAATTCTTGCGTTTTTTGATTTAATAATTGTGTGTCCATTTTAATACTCCAAAACCTTCTATTGAGAATAATAGAAAGATGGAAGGCGGCACTAACGCACAAACTCACCTGACGCATAAGCGGTAAGGTGCGGTGCTTTGTTAGGTGTTTTTATAGCCATAAGTTTAATATCTTAAATAAAATGGTAACATCCATTTATTTCACATTATCTACTTTTTTAGAATTATATTTCCATTTTTCTTTTTTAGAATCAGAAGAAAGTTTTGGCATGTCTAAACTTTTTGGAGTATAGGTATGTATAGTTTTATTATCTATAGAAACCTCGTGTGTAGGGTATCCATCATGACTGCCTGTTGCTGTTATATTACCTTCTTTATCAAAAATAAAAGTCGTTTCAGCATTAATAGGCTCTATAAAACCTAGAGCTGCTCCTGATGCTGCTTGTTCTGTTATCTTTACAATAACATTACCATTTTTCTTAGTTATATTGGTAGTCTTTTTAATTTTTATAGCTGAAAACCCAAATGTTTTCCCAAGTATATACTCATCAGATATGATTTTGGCATTATGTAAATTTATTTTTATTATGTGTTCAATTTTATCGCCTTCTACTCGTTTCTCAAGAAAACTTTTACCTTCAATTTTTGCTAAATATCGTATAGTTATAATGTTATGGTAATTACTATCAATATTTATTTTCTTATTTTTATCATCTTTTATAGTAGGATTAATACCCAAGTCTTTACTTGTATCTGGTATTGTTGTTTTTAATTTAGTTGGAGTATTTTTATTAGTTTTAGAGGTGTAAATCGGAAGGTTTGTTTTCCTATTATGGTCAAAATTTACTCCTAGCTCTGTTTGATTGCCATTTGTATTTACTTCGATCCCTATGTAGCAATCTTCCTTTTGCCCAGTGATTTTACAATAACCTTTATATGCTGGTTTTAATACTACTTCGTTTACAGTTTTCAAAACATATTTATCTAATATATAAAGTATACCTCCAGCATAAATCGGTGCTGATAAACATAAAATTACAACAAGTACTATTTTTTTCATTTTTTCTCCAAATATTTCTAAAAATAGTAAAGCATAAGCATGAAGGAAAACACCTAACGCCCACATAACCGGCGCAGTGATGATGGCTGATTTTTTTGCGGCCCTTTACAAAAAAGAAGACAGCATTACAGAGTCCGTGTTGATGTATTTGTTAGGCATTATTTTAAAAATTTATCGATAGGTCCTGCGGAAAATGTTTTATACCCAGAAACGTTCTTGGTTTCTCCAAATTGTCGAATCGTATAATTTCTGCCAGAAGTACTTAAAAGTATGGTCCTCGGTGCCAGCGACTTCCTGTTGGATTGCAAATCAGTATAATCCCCACCACCAAGGCTTGGGACCGTCACATAATCCACAGACAAAAGCATATAACTTTCATTAAAGTCTGGATACGATACAATCTCACCACTTTTTCTTATAAAGCGTTCTTCAGGTGAGCCTTCTATCCATAGAGTCATCTCATCATCTTCAATGTCATACTGAATTTTAACGTCTTCACTATCTATTCCGAATGCATAATCACCGTGCTTACCAAAGTACCCAAGTGAAGGCCGTCTATTATCTGACTGGAGAAATCGTTTTACATCATCAAAAGCTGACTCATTAGCTATGAACGACAACTCTACGCCCGTTTGTGCGACAAGGGAATACAGTTCAGGGGCGGCTGTTTTTTTTGGAAAAAGGCTTGAGTGGCGACTAATTTCAAAGGACGTTGCAATACCATTTTGATCTACTGAATCGATAAAGTATTCGAGCGAACGAGAGGAATGGAAACCTACCTTATTGTCTCTAAGTTCTTTTCCCAGTTTCCTTAGCGAGGCTAGGAAGCTCTCCCCATGAATGAAGTCATTCGGAATTTTTAGAACTATAGTAAACTCCATCTTATCAAGTGGCTGGCTCGCCCGCTCAAGTTCAACTAAGTGGGTTAATATTTTGTCAGATCTCTCGAATTGCTCTTTTACTTTTATTGATGCGTGTTGCGCAGAAATCTCAGCATTCAAATGTTCAGCAATTTGTGTAGAAAATGAAACAACAGCGGATATTGTAACTCCCCATAGTGCTACCTTTCCCCATTTAGATACATCCCCATTTTTGTCTCTATATTCCACAAGAAGCGCTAGGACACCAAATGCACCTGCAAGGGTCGTTGAAATTAATTTGAGTAGGGTTATTAACAACTCCATCTTATTGCCTTTTCTTGCCTAATACCTCACTTCAGCGGCTGCGTAATCAGTCCGCTGGAAGTGTTTGTTAGGTGCTTTTCTAAAATAAATCACACAATGACCAAAATTATTTAAAATAATTCTGCTTGACCGCCATTTAATTTAATTAAGTGAGATAAGGCTTTAGCAACTTTTTTGGCGACTTCAAGATCGCAAAAATTTGGTTTCATATTAATCTTTTTAATTTCTGGTTCATTGTTCCAATCTGAAAATTCTGATTTATAATTTTTTCGTTCTCTAAATTTTCTTTTACTTGACCAACAACTCTCAGCACGACTACATTTTAAAATAATATATCTTTCTAAGCCCACCTTTTGTGCTTTTATTTGCTCATCTAAGTCCTCTAATAATGCTGTAGAAACATACTTATATTGAGTAATCTGGGTAGTTCTATTATCTCTTGCTCTACTCCTCTCTCCTTCGTCTATTATTTCCAACATTTTATTGTATATATTTATTGATGTAACACCCTTATTACTGTAACTATATTTCCAGCCATTTTTAGTTTTACGGGAACCCCAACTATAATACTTATTGCACGCCTTAACCTTTGTATCTATAAAGTCTATAGTATCTTGCTCACTTGGTTTAGAATAAACTGCATTTGTAGAGCCTAATGCAATAATAATTGTTAGTATTAATAGTTGTTTTTTCATTTTCTTTCTCCTATTTACACCTTAAAAATATATAACAATCATAAAAAGTACTTTCAAGATGTAAAAACATTTTTGTTAATCACTGAGATTATGTGCCGCAACTATTAAATCAATAATTTACAGATTCTAACGTTGTAAATAGAGTTTGCTTGTAATGCAGATAACATCAGTTATAGTTTTAGTTATGTAAAATTAGAACGCTATAATCCTAATAAAAATCAGCGAAACTAATTTCGTGACATTTTTTTGGCACTCCTGATACAGTAACAACACCTGCACCTCTAGCAACAACAGTACAAGCAAATGAACTCATTACATTATTGTTATCACCATATTTATGCCCCATTGCACATAAATTTGATGAGCCTTTGGAAGTTAGTTCATACGCTATATCAACACTAACATTTCCAGCGTAACAATCCTTTTTATTGTAACCCCATGCTTCATCGTATTTTATGTTTCCAACTGACGCACTATCTGCAAAAGCATTGCCCACAAATAGAAATATAATTATAGATAATAATTGTTTTTTCATTTTTTTCTCCAAACCCTCCATTAAGAAAAATAGCAAGATGGAAGGCGACACCTAACTATTATTATAAGGACATATTTCCTTATAATGCGATATTAAAAAAACAAATCCTGTAAAAAACAGTCAAATTTTATCTATTTAGTAAAAAAGTTAATTACATGGTTTAATTTTGATGGCTATTATAACAGAAAATAAGCCTGTGTTGCAATAAATGCGTGAATTGATGCGTAGGATGGGTTATGCGGATTGTAATAATGGAATGTAACTATTTTATTTAAAATATTAGCAAAAACAGTAGTTTATAAATTACCCATTTTGATGAAATTCAATAACATTATTATCTTGGTCTCTAATAAAAAACATGACACTGCCATTAGGGAGTGTTATGGGGCCTTCTGTAATTTTAATATTCAGCTGTTGTATTGAGTTTTGTGCGGATTTAATATCATCAACATTTAATGCTATATGTGTATAACCAGGATATTTATTAGTTATATCCATAAGAATATTTTCTTCAGTATTTGTATCAGCATTTAAAATAAAATTAATGTTTACGCCAGACGGATGCTCCATTATTGCAACAGGTTCTGGACCGATAGGGCCCACTATAAATATAAAACCTAATTGCTCATAAAATGCTCTAGCACTGTTGAGGTTTTTAACTCTTATGCCTATATGATTTATGCCAATAATTTCTTTCATGGTTTTAATTCTATTTTATGCCTAACTATTATTATAAGGCAATATTTCCTTATAATGCGATATTAAAAAACAAACCTTAGTTTAATTTTGATGGCTATGATAGCAGAAAACAAACCTGTATTACAATAAATGCGTAAATTGATGCCATTGATACGATGTTATTTTTTTGAGTGTTTAAAGCGATAAGAAGTTATTTTCTTAATCCAATTTACAAATTCATAATTAATAAGATACAAACATGGCAATAAAATAAGTGTCATTACCGTGCCAAATAATAAGCCGTAGCCTAATGACAATGCCATTGGTTTGAGGATAAAGTCTGTGCCGCCAATGCCATACGCCAAGGGAATAACGCCTGCTAAGGTTGTGAGTGTAGTTAATACAACTGCGCGTAGGCGCTCTTTTGAGCCTTGCACAATCCATACAAGTGCAGGGGTTGTGGCTGCTAATTTTTGCCTTAAATAATTAAGGTGCGACACCATTACTAAGGAATCATTCACAATCACCCCTATTAATGCCAAAGTGCCTAATACAGCAAAAAAGCTGAGGGGTTCTGCGTGCAAGAAAAATGCCCAAATCACGCCGATTGTTGCAAAAGGAATGGCGCTTAACACCAATAAAGGCTGTGTATAAGAGTCAAACAGCAAAACCAATAACAAAAATATCACAAATACTGCCACAATAAAAGCCTTTAAAAAACTCTGCATTGATTTTTGCGTTTCTTTTGCCCCGCCCTCGCTCAGTATGCGGACATCGGGGTATAAACTTGTGGCGCTAAGCTGTTTTAGGGCTTGTTTAATAACTGTTTTTGAAGTTGTTATTTGGTCATCAATGCTTGCACTAATAGCAACTGAGCGTTGCCCGTCAAAATGATTAAAATCAGGCTCGCCATCAATATGGCGGATGCTTGAAAATTGCTTAATCGGCACCGCACGACCTGCACGGTTGCTAATTTTAAGCGTGTTTATTGCCGCCTCTGATTGCTGGGCATCGCCCAGATAAACTCGAAAATCCACATCGGTATCGCCATAGCGTATATCGGTAACATCGATGCCGGTAAAAGTAGATTTTAAATAACTGCTCACGGTGAGAAAATCAACATTAAGTCTTGCCATTTTTTCAAAATCAAGAGCTATTTCAATGCGTGATTTGCCCGGCTCGTCATCGCGTTCAAGATTATCTAAGCCATTAACCTTAGATAAAATTTTAATCAAAGCGTTAGCGCTAGCTTGACGCTGCTGGTCATTATTGCTAATTAACTGAATTTCAACATCTTCACCTTGCGGCGGGCCAGGTCGCCTGACTGAAAAGGTCAATTTTTCGGCTTTAGTAATATCTTTAATGCGTGATTTTAGTTGTTGTAGCAACTCTTTAGCTTGCTTGTTTCTCTTGCCAGAAGGTATTAAATCAATGTTAAATTCTGCCACATGAGAAAAATCCCGACCCACAGTATTAGTCAGCGAATCTAAATCTGCGCCCACCACCTCAATAATCAGCTTTTCAACTTGACGGCTGATTTGTTCGGTATGCGACAAAGAGCTGCCCGGCAACATTTTTAATTTAGCCGTAATCACATCTGCGCCTACTGCGGGAAATAAAGTAAAACGCATTTGCGTTGTTGCAAAATAAATCGAGGCGAATAAAACTAAAACAAATGCCGGCACCACAAAATAGCGTATTTTTAATATTTTACCCAGCAAACCTTCAAAGTAATTTTCAAGCGCACTGAACCAGGTTTTTTTATTAACTTTTTCATTAAAACTAGCAAGATGCGCCGGCAGTGCAATGGTTACTTCTAAAAAAGAAAGTGCCAGGGCAAAAATCACCACCAATGGAATCACATAAATAAACTTGCCCATAACTCCATCCATTAAAAACATTGATGAAAATGCTAAAATGGTGGTTAATATGGTGGTGATAACCGGCATAATAACGCGCTTAAACCCATGCACAGCGCCGTGGAATCGGTCTTCACCGCTTTGTTTATGATGGTGAATACTCTCCGCCACAATGATAGAATCATCCACCACAATACCAAGCACCAATATCATCGCAGCTAATGATACTAAGTTAATGGTTTCGCCAACCGCACCGAGTAATGCCACCGTGCCAAGTAGCGATACTGGCAAACTCAACGCCACCCAAAATGCGGTTTTTAATGACAAAAACAGCCCTAACACAATCAATACCAATAACAAACCAATCATGCCATTATTGGTTACAATATTGAGTCGGTTGCGCACATATTTAGACGAATCAGAAGAGTAAAAAATACGCACAGACTGGTATTTTTCCTGTTGCAAACTTTTTAGTTTTTGCTTAACTAAATCAATCGTGGTAATAATATCGGCGTGTTGTTGTTTGCGAATTTTTAGAATAAATCCTTTGGTGCGGTTAATACGAATAATGGATTTTTCCTCAACATTGCCATCTTTGATACTGGCAATGTCTTTTAGACGCACCACAGGGCCATCAAAAGTCGATTTAATAATCACATTGCCCACCGCCTCAGCATTATCAAACTTTGCCAATACCACGATGTTTTTTTCATCTTCCATAGCATTATTATTACCTACGGTATAACGCTGATTACGCTTTTGGATGGCATCAATTACTGCTGGCAGGCTTAATTCATATTGATAAAGTTTGTTGGTGTCAATTCTAATTTGAATCTGGCGATCTAAATAGCCCTCTTTCACCACCTCAGACACGCCGCTTACAACTTCTAACTCTCTGGAAATAGCATCGGTATTATCTCGAAGCTCGGTAAAAGATAAAGTATCGCTACTGATATTAACTTTTAAAATACTCTTTAGTGAATTTTTTTGATCCACTGCTTTAGGTAAATCTACCACTTCATCTGGCAAAGATTTAACTCTGTCAAGTGCATTTTGAATTTCTTGTTTTAAGGCACTAATATCGCTCACATCTTGAGAAAGCGTGATTAAAATTCTAGAAGAACCCTCACTGGAAACCGAGCTAAATTTCTCAATGCCGGTGATGCTTTTTAATTCATCTTCAATCAAGTTGGTAATATTTTGCTCAACATCCTCAGGCGAGGCGCCGGGATAGTTAGTTGCAATAGTAACAACCTCAAAATCTACGGCTGGAAACTGGTCGCGCTGAATATCAGAGAGTGAAAGCAGACCAATAGCAATAACCGACACGGTAAAAACCAATGCCAATTTTTTTTGTTTAATAAAAAAGTAGAATAGCGTATTCATAATAAATCAGTATAACAACAATTAGGGCTACACTTGCAAAAAACTACTTGGCATTGCGCGCTCTTTTGCGTTGCACCTCGCCTAACAGTCGCTTACGAATACGGGTAGCGTTTGGGGTGATTTCTACCAATTCATCATCATTAATAAATTCTAAGGCTTGCTCAAGGTCTAATTTGATTGCAGGTGTTAATGATACTGCATCATCTGTGCCAGAGGCACGGACATTGGTGAGTTGCTTGCCTTTCACAACATTAATCACCAAATCTTTATCACGGGTATGAATGCCGACCACCATACCTTCATAAACATCGGTATTATGCTCAATAAAGAATTTACCTGATTTTTGTAAGTTAAAAATCGCATAAGCAACTGCTTTACCTTGATTCATCGAAATCAGTGAGCCGTTAGTGCGCTGACCAATATCTCCGGGTTTTTGTGGTTTGTAAGCATCAAAAGTTGAGTTCATTAAGCCTGTGCCTGTGGTTGCGGTTAAAAATTCAGTTCTAAAACCAATTAAGCCACGCGCAGGAATGTTAAACTCAAGTTTTACCCTGCCATTGCCATCAGGCATCATATTAGTTAGTTCAGCTTTGCGTTCGCCGAGTTTTTCCATAACAGTGCCTTGATGTTGTGTCTCAACATCCACGCTCAAATCCTCAAACGGCTCACAAGTTATGCCGTCAATTTCTTTTAAAATTACCTGCGGTCGCCCTACTGCTAATTCAAAACCCTCGCGGCGCATAGTTTCAATCAAGATAGATAAATGCAGCTCACCTCTGCCTGAGACGATAAATTCTGATGGGTCGCTGGTATTTTCAACATGTAAGGCAACATTATAAATAAGCTCTTTGTCCAAGCGGTTGCGAATATTTCTGGAAGTAATATACTTGCCATCTTGCCCCACAAACGGCGAATCATTCACACGGAATGCCATCGATACAGTCGGCTCATCTACGCTAAGCGGTGTTAATGCCTCAACGCTATCTACCTCACAAATAGTGTCAGAAATGCTAATGCCTTCAATCCCCACAATACAAACAATATCACCTGCTTGTGCGCTATTAGTATCTACTTTGTCCAAGCCCATAAAGCCCATTAACTGTGCGATTTTTGCCTTGCGTTGATTGCCATTAGCATTTACCACTATCACTTGCATATTTTTCTTAATGGTGCCACGGGTAATACGCCCAATGCCAATCACACCGACAAACGAAGAATAATCTAATGCGGTAATTTGCATTTGTAAAGGCGCATTGACATCCACATCAGGTGCTTTAACTTGCTCAACAATAGTTTCAAACATCGGGGTCATATCGCCCTGCCGCACATCGTCTTTAAGCGAGGCATAGCCGTTAATACTTGAGGCGTAAATAACAGGGAAATCTAATTGCTCATCAGTCGCACCGAGTTGGTCAAACAAATCAAATACTCTATCAATCACCCAATCTGGGCGCGCCGCATCCTTGTCAATTTTATTGATCACCACGATTGGATTAAGCCCTTGTTCAAAGGCTTTTTTGGTAACAAAACGCGTTTGTGGCATCGGCCCTTCTTGGGCATCAACTAACAACAACACAGAATCAACCATAGAAAGCACACGCTCCACCTCGCCCCCAAAATCAGCATGACCTGGGGTATCAACGATATTGATGCGATAATCTCGCCATTTAATCGCGGTATTTTTTGAGCTAATAGTAATACCACGCTCTTTTTCCAAATCATTTGAATCCATCATTCTCTCAGTCGATTCAAAATGCTTATCAAAAGTTTGTGATTGCTCAAGCAATTTATCAACCAAAGTGGTTTTACCGTGGTCAACATGAGCAATAATAGCAATATTTCTGAGCTTGCCATCCATATAAATAATAGGCGTAAAAAGGCATTATTATCCCTTAACTAACTTGAGAACTTTTATAATATAAAATTTATTATGGCAAAAAATAGTTCTGTGCGTTGGATGAATGAACATCTAAATGATGAATATGTCAAAAAAGCACAAAAAGCAGGGTATCGCTCACGCGCAGTTTATAAATTGAGTGAAGTTATTGCAAAAGACAAATTTATTATCTCAGGCGGACGGGTGCTTGATTTAGGTGCTGCGCCCGGCAGTTGGAGTCAATTAGCCATTAAGTTAGTCGGCAAATCTGGGCAAGTAATTGCCAGCGATATACTTGATATTGAACCAATTACTGGGGTGGATTTTTTATCTGGTGATTTTACTGAAAAATCAGTTTATGCCCAGCTTTTAGCGCTAACAGCTGGGCATAAAATCGATACCCTGCTTTCAGATATGTCGCCAAATATGAGCGGACAACTCTCAGTTGATATGCCTAAGTCAATGTATTTGTGTGAATTAGCATTAGATATGGCAATTAAAACACTCACGCCTAAGGGTTATTTTTTTATCAAAGTGTTTCAAGGTGAGGGATTTGATGAGTTTGTTAAATCTTGTCGAGCCGCTTTTGTCAAGGTCAGCATTCGCAAACCTAGCGCATCAAGAGCGCGTTCTAAAGAAGTATATCTTTTGGCAAATACGCTAAAATAAGTCTCCATGCAAAATTTTGATAAAATCCGCACCCTATTAAAATCAGATTTAGAGAAAACTGATAAAGTGCTGATTGCACGCCTAAGCTCAAGTGTTGTCATAATAAACCAAATTAGTGGCTATATTATTGGCGCTGGCGGTAAACGCCTGCGTCCTTTATTATTGCTACTATGTGCTAAAGCAACGGGCTATCAAGGCACTCATCATCATTTAATGGCGGTGGTTATTGAGCTAATTCACACAGCTACTCTATTGCATGATGATATTGTTGATGAATCTAACACTCGCCGTGGTCAGGACACGGCAAATCAAGTATGGGGCAATGCACTCAGCGTATTAGTGGGTGATTTTCTGTATTCGCGTGCTTTTGAAATGATGGTTGAGACTAATTCTATACG
Source organism: Gammaproteobacteria bacterium (assembly GCA_965217125.1). Lineage (GTDB taxonomy): Bacteria > Pseudomonadota > Gammaproteobacteria > PS1 > Pseudothioglobaceae > JAAOIF01. The sequence continues at coordinate 1,098,997 of OZ244244.1, forward strand.
CATTATGCAAATTTTATCTAAAACCACTAATAACATCGCTGAGGGGGAGGTATTACAACTACTCAACTGCAAAAATGCAAGCCTTAGTGAGGCGCAATATTATCAGGTTGTTGAACAAAAAACTGCCTGCCTTTTTCAGGCTGCGGCACAAATCGGCGCGATTTTGTCCGATGCAAGTGAGGCACAACAATCAGCGCTTAAAGATTATGGGCTGCATTTAGGCAATGCTTTTCAAATTATTGATGATATGCTGGATTATAAATCTGATACAAAAACTATAGGCAAAGAAGTAGGTAATGATTTAGCAGAAGGCAAAACCACCCTGCCGATAATTTACGCCTTGAAAAACACCTCAGGCAAACAACACGCATTACTGATTGATGCGATTGAAAATGCGGATAATTCTAATTTTGAAAAAGTAACCGAGGTTTTATCTGCGGTTAATGCCTTTGATTACGCCAGTAAAAAGGCACAAGAATCAGCCAATCTTGCTAAACAATCACTTCAGGCTATTGCAGATTCAGACTTTAAAGATGCTTTGATTTTGTTGTGTGATTTGTCCATACAAAGAAAATCATAGTGTTAAACGAGACGCTTAAAACTCAAATTCGCCAATCATTTGATGTGGCTAAAAACTCAATGCCTGATTTTAAAATTAGAGCGGCGCAAAATAAAATGATTGCTGAAGTTTCTAAAACTTTGAGCGGTGAATATTCACAAAAAAACCGTATCTTATGCGTTGAAGCACCGACCGGCACAGGCAAAACCATGGCTTATCTGCTTAGCGCTATTCCTATTGCTAAAAATACCAAAAAGAAATTAGTCGTCTCTAGCGCTAATGTTGCCCTACAAGAACAACTGCTAAATAAGGACTTGCCTGAGATTCAAAAATATTGTGTAGTTGATTTTAAATATGTATTGGTTAAAGGGCGTTCACGCTATGTTTGTGTGCGTAATTTAGTCAATCTGGCAGAAAATAGCGTTAGTGAAAACCAGTTATTTGACAATTCCCTACTCTGGGATGCAGCCCCCGGCAAACATCAATTAGGGCAATTAGACAATATGCTTGAGCAGTATTCTGACAAAAAATGGAATGGTGAAATTGATGATTTAACCAAAACGCCAGAGCATAGCCTATGGCAAAAAATTGCTTGCAATCGTTTTACTTGCAGCGCAAAAAACTGTGATTTTTACAATGACTGTGCATTCTTTAAAGCCAGAAAACGCATTGCTAAAGCGGATGTAATTATTGCTAATCATGATTTAATTTTAGCTGATTTGAACACTGGTAATACCGTGTTACCTGCGGTTGAAGAATCAATCTATATCTTTGACGAAGCACATCATCTTAATCAAAAAGCGCTATCGCATTTTTCACTTAGTAGTAGCACTGAATTTATTAAAACCAGCATACACCAGACTCAAGATGTGAGCGAACAAGTTTGCAAACTTAGCCAGCAAAATCCGCCAGAAAGTCAGATTAAACAAGTAGATGAATATTTGTCCGATTTAATCCAATTATTCAAAAACCTTAGCTTTGATGAAAATATACACCTGTTTGAACAAGGTGTGGTAGATGATTCAATCCAAACAATTTGTCAAAACTTACTGACACTGATTGGCACAATTCAAAGCAGATTTGATAGTTTGAGGGAATCTTGGGAAGACTACTTAAAAATTAACCAAGTTGATAAAACTATTGTTGGGCGACTCAACAATATTTTAGGAGAATGCGAGCAGCAGCTGTCTTCTATCTTACTATTGTTTTCGTCATTATTACAAGCTGACGAAGTCGGGCAAGCGCCGCATTCTCGTTGGGTGGAAAAAACCATATTAGCAAATAAAAAAACCAACTATGTTTTAAATAGTGCGCAAATCGATGTTTCTCATCGTCTGCATCAGTTAATTTGGTCTAAAGTCGCTGGCGCTGTGCTGACCTCAGCCACACTCTCATCATTAGGTAGTTTTGCACGGTTAAATCAACAATTAGGCTTGGTTAAAATAGAAAATCAATACTTGCGCTTACCGTCTCCGTTTAATTTTAATCAAGTTGATTTTATCGTTGCTAATTTAAAATATAATCCAACTCAAGTATATGAACACACACAAGAAATAGCAGCACAATTATTAAAGCGTATTGATGACGGCGCAGGCTCTTTAGTGTTATTTGCATCCAATAAACAAATGCAAATGGTGGCTGATTTAGTTGAAAAAAAATTCGATTGTGATTTATTTGTGCAAGGCGAATTTTCTAAAAAAATAATATTAGAAAAACACATAAACTTACGCAAACAAGGCAAAGGCAGCATTATTTTTGGGCTTGACAGTTTTTCTGAGGGAGTTGATTTGCGTGGCGATTATTTAACCCATATATTGATTGCCAAACTGCGTTTTAGCGTGCCTACCTCGCCGATTGAGAAAACCACCAGCGATTACCTACAATCACAAAATCGCAATCCATTTATGGAAATCTCACTGCCTGATGCCTCGCTAAAACTCATCCAAGCCTGCGGTCGGCTGATTCGCACTGAAACTGACACAGGTAAAATTACTATTTTTGATAATCGTTTGGTATCAAAATTCTATGGCAAACAATTATTAAAAGCCCTGCCCGGCTACAATATAATAATCGAATAAGTCTTGTCAAAATAATTCTGAGTATATTTGGATTAGGCTTTACAATTGTGTAGTTTTTTATTATAATTATGTAAAGATTGAAAAATGGTAAAAATAATGAAAACAGCAATTAACCTAAGATTACAAGAAAGTGTGATTTACACACTGAATAAGTTATCTGAAAATTTAAACAGCACAAAAACAGAAATTGTGGAACAAGCCATTCGCCATTTTTCTAAGGATATAATTCAAAAAAACAATAATTTACTGCAATTTGCTGGCAGCTTAAAGGATTATCAGGCTGATAAAATTTTGCTTGACATTAAAACTAATAAAAACCCTTAAAAACGCCAAAAAGCTTTATGCAATAGTGCCATTAAGGTTAAAATTTCCAAACGCCCAAGCAACATTGAAAAACTCAAAATCCATTTAGCGCTATCACTAACGCTACCATAATTAGCCGCTACTTCGCCTAAGCCCGGACCGAGGTTATTAATTGATGCCGCGGTTGCTGAAAAGGCACTAACTTGGTCAAGTCCGCTAAACATCAGTGCGATTAAAATTATGACAAAGGCAATAACATACAATGAGAAAAATCCCCAAACTGAGACTAATACAGACTCAGAAACGCTTTTATGGTTAAGTTTAATACTGACATAGGCGCTAGGATGAATAAATGTTTTAATTTCTTTGGTTGCCAATTTAAACATCAATAAACTCCTGACCACTTTGATACCGCCGCCAGTTGAACCAGCACATGCGCCGATAAAACTAAAAAAGATTAACAATATCGGCAATACAAACGGCCACTGTGCATAATTAGTAGAAGCAAATCCAGTGGTGGTAGCCATAGAAACAGCTTGAAAAACCGCCTGTCGTAACGATTCACCAAATTGCACATAATAGCCACTATTCAATAAATAAAAGCAAACCACTACAGTAGCAATCAATAGCACAAACACATAAGCCTTAAATTCTGAATCTTGAATATAGGTTACAATATTTTTCTTTTGCCAAACAAAAAAGTGCAAAGAAAAATTAATACCCGCCAAAAACATAAACACAATTGCCACTAATTCAATAGCGTTAGAATTAAAAAAACCAATTGAGGCATCATGGGTGGAAAAACCACCAATTGCCACAGTGGCATAACTATGCCCAATCGCATCAAATAACCCCATACCAGCAAAATAATACCCCAGCGCACAAATAACTGTAAAACTGATATAAATCTTCCATAAAGCTTTGGCAGTTTGGGCTAATTTTGGGGTTAATCTTTCTTTGGAAATGCCACTGGATTCTGCATGATAAAGCTCCATACCGCCAACACCAAGCATTGGTAATATTGCCACTGCCAAAACAATAATGCCCATACCGCCCAACCATTGTAGTTGCTGACGATAATATAAAATTGCCTTAGGCAAATCATCCAGCCCAGATAATACCGTTGCACCGGTAGTTGTCAAGCCTGACATCGACTCAAAAAAAGCCGCACTAAAAGACATATCCAACGACTCTGAAAGCAAAAAAGGAATAGTCGCAAATAAAGACAATACAAACCAAAAACTCACCACCACCACCACACCTTCGCGGATTCTAAAATCTTTTTTTATATTCCTAAAAGGCAACCAACAAATAAACCCAATAAACAGTGTTAGCAAAAAAGCAACAGTAAACGAGTGAATTTGATTTTGCCCATAAATCAAATCCACAATCATCGGTGGAAGCTGGGTCAAACTAAATACCATTAGCAATAAGCCAACGGTTTTAAAAACAATACTAAACTGCATAATTAATGGTTAATTGTTTGCTATTCTCATCAAATTATACCAATATGTATTGCTCTTATGTTTTGCTTTTGCTGTGTTAATTTTCAATTTTAAGCTATCTGTCTTATATGGTTAAAATTTACCGCAGCAACATTATTTCTTAATGCAAACACTGAAAGTTTTAAATCATCTGTGAGTATTAGGTAATTATCTTTTGCCACTAACACAATGCCAATATCTGTTAGGCCAAATTCATCAATATTCTCACTATTAGCTATTATTTTGCTTTCTAAATACTGTTCTGAAATTATAGCAAGATTATCAACAAATTTAGAGAAAAAAATCTTTAACTTATCTCCATACATATTACCACCAAGATTGCTCACTTCGGTCATAATATTAGGTGTTGTAACCACTTTATCAAACTTGTCAATAAAATTTAATAATATTTGGTAATCACTTTTAGTGTATTGGTTAGTTCTTTTAAATTTTTGAATAAAATTCTCGGATAACTGACCAACAAATAAAAGCAATAACAAATTAGTATCAATTAAAATCCCTTGATTGCAATATTTTTGTAAATAAATCTCTAACACTTATATTTTTCTAATTTTCATTGACAAAACCTTGCCAGTATCATCATCAATATTGAAAATTTTATATTTTCTAATGTATTGTTCGTCTCCACTAAATGCTAAACCAATATTTTTCAGTGTAGTTACTTTTTTTTCGTTAAATCCAAGTGTAATAAGCCATTGATTTTTAGAATCATTATGCTCTACTTCTTCTAATTTTAAATCAGAGTAACTTTCAAAATCTTCAAAATATTGTTGTGCTGCTTGTGTTGCTTTGGTAATTGCTTCTTTTACTTCAACCATAAAAAATATCTCTTATTAATAAATCTCTAAATTTTACCATTTTTTGCTGTGTTTTTTTAATCAAAATATCCCTTAAATAATTCCTCTACTTCATGAATTTTACTCACATCACTCAGCACAATAAGCACATGGTCGCCCTCTTTGATCACTAATGTGCGTGAGCCCATAATCACTTCATCATTTCTAACAATAGTGCCTACTACAACACCTTCTGGCAGGTTGATTTGTTCTATGGTTTTACCAACAACATCTGAATGGTCTTTATCGCCATGTGCAATTACCTCAATGGCTTCCGCCTTGCCTTGGCGTAATGAATGCACCATCATTGTGTCGCCTTTACGAATATGTGCCAAAATACCGCTGGTGGTGATTTGGTCAGGTGAGATTACCATATCCACATCTTCACTTTGTTTGGCTAAATCCTCATAAACATTGCGCTTAACTAAGGCAAGCGTTTTATGCGCTCCCAAGCGTTTTGCCAAAATAGAAACAATTACATTAACCTCATCAAAGTTGGTCAGTGCTAAAAATAAATCAGTGCTTTCAATGCCCTCTTCTAATAATAGCCTTTCATCGGAAGCATTGCCGTGTAAAACTAAAGTATTTTTAAGTTGCTCGGTAATTTCCAGCACTCGATTTTTGTCCATTTCAATAATGCGAACATGATAATTTTTTTCCAGAAATTTTGCTAAATTTACACCAATCAAACCGCCACCAACAATCATAATATTTTTATATGCTCGGTCTAAGCGTCTAAACTCTTTCAAAACATTAGATACGCTTGCTTTTTTAGTAACAAAATAAACCCTATCTGCATCTTTAATCACGGTGTCGCCATACGCTGGAATTACCTTGCCATCGCGATATATGCTGACAATGCGCATACGCGTTTTGGGTAAATGTTGGTGCAATTCTTTAATCGGACAACCTACAATTGGGGTGCCGGCATAAGCTTTGGTTTCAACCAATTGCACCAAGCCATTTTCAAACTCAAACACTTGCTCAGCACCCGGCTCTTCAACCACGCGTTTAATATAATTGGTAACTAAAACCTCAGGGGTAATAACAAAATCAATCGGGATGGCATTCGGTGAAAACAATTCTTTTCGATGCAAATATTCTGCGGTGCGAATTCGTGCGATTTTTTTATCTACTTGATACAAAGTATGTGCCATTTGACAGGCTAGAATATTGCCTTCGTCAGAGTGCGTAACCGCAATCACCATATCCATTTTCTTAATTCCAGCTTCTTCTAAAATATTAGGATAGGATGCATATCCGCACACGGTTTTAATATCTAAATAACGCTTCAATGATGATAAGTTTAGCTCATCTTTGTCAATAATAGCGATGTCGTTTTCTGAGTCAGATGCCAGATATTTTGCCAATGTTGAGCCAACTTGCCCTGCTCCTAAGATTAAAATTTTCATAAAATTCTGTTATTTTTTGTCTATCCCTAAATCTTTTAATTTACGATAAAGTGTGGTTCTTTCTAAGCCAGCCAATTCTGATACTTTAGCAATATTATGATTGTTTTGCGTTAAATGATGATTAAAATATTGCACTTCAAATAATGTTCTGGCAGCCTTTAATGATAAATTAAAATCAATCCCGCTAACTTGTTGCCGGTCAGCAATAGCTTGCTCGGATAAAATTTTACGCACTAAAGGCAAAATATCATGCAATGGTTTTTTTAAAAAATCAACCGCACCCAATCTAATCGACTTGACCACATCCTGATGCTCAGCATGCCCCGACATCATCACCACCGGCATAGCAAAACCCTCGCTCATCCATTCTTCTAACAATGACATGCCATCTTGCCCCGGCATCCATACATCCATTATCACTAAATCAAAAGTTTGCACCTTAACAATCGCCTTTGCCTCTGCCGCGTTGCCCGCCAATATCACTTTATAATCCACATCTTCTAAGGTGTCTTTAATGGTCTCGGCATTAATGCTCTGGTCGTCAATAATAAGAATCTTACCAATTATCATATATTCTCCTGTTTATTGTTGCTTAAATCAAATTCAATAGTAATAATAGCACCATGCGGCGCAACATTAGCAGCAAAAATATGCCCATCATGCTGTTCAATAATATTTTGCACAATTGCCATACCTAAACCGCTACCCTTAGCCTTAGTAGTAACATAAGGCTCAAATACACGCTCAATCACGGCTTTATCAAAACCATCACCATCATCTTCAATACTTAAACGCACTATACCCTCAGTAGCCAAATATTGGGTAGTAATATGAATAATCAAATCACGCTGATGTTCGACCGATTCAGTGGCGTTTTTAACTAAGTTAATCAACACTCTGGAAATACTGTTAGCATCTAATAATAATTCTGGAATGCCGTGCATCAAATCAAGCTTAATAACAACATTCTTATGTGCATCATACAGTGCAATTGATTGATTGATTAACGCATTAAGCTCAACTGGAGTGCGCTCAATTTGCTGGATGTTGGCATAATCTGCAAAGGCTCTGACCATTGAATCCATTGATTTCACCTGATTGATAATAACCCTTGTGGTCTTATCAATCACTTCTAAATCCTTATCCCTGCCCTGCTCTTTAAAAGTTTTTAAAAACTTGTTGCGCAAACGCTGAGCAGAAAGCAAAATCGGGGTCAATGGATTTTTAATTTCATGCGCCATACGCACTGCCACCTCGCCCCAAGCGGCTTTTTTCTGTGCTCGATTGAGTTTTGAGATGTCTTTAATAATAATCACATAACCCAATGTTTCAGCACTAACATCTAATACCGCGCCCTGACAAGTTAGCAACACATGACGACTTGGCAAGGATAATTCTATCTCCTCACTCCATTCACTTAAACCTCGTTTAAATTTTTCAGTAGCCATATTAAACAAAGGCTCAAGATGGGGATGTGTTGCGCTAATTTTTAGACACAATCCGCCAATAAATTGCTGTTCATCCCCAATCGCCAACATCTTGCCGACCACCGGATTGATAAGCTGAATATTGCTTTTTCGGTCCAAGCCAATCACCCCATACGAATATTTAAGAATAGTTTCTAAATATAAATTGTGCGTATCTAAGCCTTTACGAGATGATTTAATTTGCCGCGACATTTCATTAAATTGCCCAATCAACTGGCGTATATCTGCGCTTTCTTCTTGATTTTGCACCAATACATCGTAATTCCCGCGGGCAATCTCTTTTGCCGCCTCTGAGAGATTGTGCATAGGGCGCATCAGCTGATTGTTAATTCTAAATACAATTAACAATACACTCAAAATCGTCAATAAAATAGTCGATGAAAAATCTAATAAAAAACGCTTCTGGGTGAGTGAGGTATTTACTTCAAATTTCAGTGTATTGGCAAAATTATAAAAGCCTTTTGCCTGTGCTAAAAAACGCAACAAATGCGGGTCAATTGCATACACAGCAATAATATTGAGGAATTCCTTGCTTGGCGTTTTAGTCAAATAACGGCTTGACATTTGAATTTGAAAAGTTTTCTTTTGCTCACCCTCAAAAGCCGCTAAAGCTTGTTGTGTTGCTGCTGGCTTATTATTCTCTACCACACAAGTTTTATTGTGCTTAGTTTGTGCAATTAATTGATTTTTTTTATCCGCCAGGGCAATAAAACAAGCCCAACCGTCATCAACCAAACTTTGAATAAAAACCTCCATTACTTTGTTGTAGTCTTTGTGGTCTTTTTTAAAGGCAGAATAACGGCTAATTTGTTGCAATAATATTTTGCTGTGGTCGATATAACGGTCATCTCTAACTACCTGCACACCTTCATACAAATCCTCTATTTGCTGCAGAAACACTTTATTAAAACCAGTATAAGTACTCTCAGCGCGTTCAACATTATCGCGTATATTTTGGAACGAAAACATATAAAAAGACAACACCGGCACAATCACTAACAAGGGGATAATTTTTACAAAAGACCAGGTGAATTGAGTGCCAATAATGCCATCTTTATTGTCTTTTTTAAGTTTAGAAACTGCGTAAACAATATAATAGCCAGCAGCAAAGCACATTAGCACATTATAAGCAACCAAAACCCACCACCAATCCTCAATCAAACCTGGGTTTAATCCTAAATAAAACAAACCGCCAAGCGAAATTAAAAAAACACTTGACCAAAACCATTTATTTGGCACTTTTTTGAGTGAAAAATCTTGATTAAAGACCATCTTAATATTACTATAATTATTTTAGGCTGATTATCTCATAAAACACAGGCTTACTATTAAAATACTACAATGATTCAAACTCAAACACAACTACTCGATTTTATTGCGCGTATAGAAAACCAAACACAATTAGCAATTGACACCGAATTTAGGCGCGTTAATACCTACTATCCAATACTCTGTCTATTGCAAATTGCGACCAAGCACCACACCGATTGCATTGATATTTTGGCAATAGATAATCTTGAGCCTTTGTTTGACAAGCTCTACCAAGACGATTGCTTGTGGATTGTGCATTCAGCACTACAAGATATTGAGGTGCTGTATCAGCTTTCTGGGCGGCTACCTAAATGCTTATTTGATACTCAAATTGCTGCCAGTTTGCTTAATTATCCAATCCAAATATCTTATCAAGCGCTGACCCAAACCCTGCAAAATGTCCATCTTGAAAAAGCCTATACTCGGCTCGATTGGACGCTGCGCCCGCTGCCCGCTGAGGCGATTGAATACGCACTTGATGATGTGCGCTACTTGCTTGAAAATTACCAGCAGCTACAAACACAGTTGCAAACCGCAGGAAAACTCGATTGGAATCAGCAAGAGGGGCAATCTTTGCTTGATGTCAAACTCTACCTAACACCGCTACACCAAGCTTGGCGGCGAGTTAATGGCTTGTCACAGATAAATAAACAAGTGCATAATTTTGCCGCACAATTAGCAGCATGGCGAGAATATCAAGCGCAAACTTACAATAAACCCAGAAAATGGATAATGAAAGATGACAAACTAATTGCTTATGCCTTAGACAAGGAAAAACTAAGTCCTAAAGCACAGCATAATTTTAATGCCTTTATCACCCAACACCCTGAATTAACAACTATCAACTCAAGCTAAATAAAACTAAGCCGCTAAGCAAAACTGAAAAAACCCAAAAACAATATTTACAAAAACTAATTCAACAAAAAGCAAATAAGTATAATTTGCCAGTAGAAATATTAGCCAATAGCAAATCGCTACTCAAATATATTCGCGGCGAGCGTCTGCTTATTTTTTGCCAAGGTTGGCGTTATAATCTTTTACAAAAGGAATTAGAAAAATGCAAAACAGTTTAAAAGCAGTATCAGCAGGCAATATCCCTGATGAAGTTAATGTAATTATTGAAATACCCGCCAATTCATCGCCGATTAAATATGAAATTGATAAAGAAACCGGCGCTATGTTTGTGGATCGTTTTATTTCAACCCCAATGTTCTACCCATGCAATTATGGTTTTGTGCCAGAAACCCTAGCGGATGACGGCGACCCGGCTGATGTGCTAGTCATTACCCCTTACCCGCTGATTCACGACAGCGTTATCACCTCGCGCCCAATTGGCGTTTTGTATATGACTGACGAAGCCGGCAAAGACTCAAAAATCTTAGCTGTGCCAACCGATAGACTATGCCGCTCTTATCATAATATTAAAGGTATTGATGATGTTGGCGTCACACTCAAAGACCAAATCGAACATTTCTTTAGTTATTACAAAGACCTTGAGGAAGGTAAATGGGTAAAAATTGACGGCTGGGGTGATGCCAACGAAGCCAAACAAGAATTAATCAACTGTTTTGCAACCTACAAAAAATAATCAATTTAAAATTATTGCTGGCAAACATCGTGGGCAAAAATTTAATTTTCCCAATGTTAGCGGTTTGCGGCCGACTCCAAGCAAAATTCGTGAAACCTTATTTAATTGGATTCAATCCGAAGCCGCCAATAAAAGCTATCTGGATTTATTTGCTGGCAGTGGTGCGCTGAGTTTTGAGGCAGTATCTCGTGGCGCACAATGCGTTGTCAGTGTTGAGAAAAGCTTAAAGGCCTATCTGGCACTTAAAAAAAATCAACAAAAACTAAACTGCAAAAATATTCAAGCCCTACACCAAGATGCGTTTGGGTTTCTAAACCCAAAAAACCAACAAAATTTTGATTTTATTCTATTAGACCCGCCTTTTTATCAAAACATACTGCCCAAAACCTTAAAATTACTTGCAGATTATGATTTTGTTGCCACTGGTGGTAAAATCTACATAGAATCAGAATATAAAATTTTATTAACAGAGTTATCGACTTTTTTCTCAGGCAAAATTGACATCATCAAACAAAAACAATCTGGGCAAGTTCATTACTGCTTGATAAAAATACTATGAAAAATACTATAAAAAATATAAAAAAAATCGCAATCTACCCCGGCTCATTTGACCCGATTACCAATGGTCATATTGACTTAATTAAACGCGCCAGCAAACTATTTGACACAGTAATTGTCGGCATCGCCCAAAATACTAAAAAACCTATTTTCCTAAGCGTTGAGCAAAGAGTTGCTGTAACCACAGCACTACTCAAAAACATCAGCAATGTTAAAGTGCTAAGTTTTGATACACTTTTGGTAGATTTTGCCAAAGCACAAAATGCACAAATTATCTTACGCGGTCTAAGGGCGGTGAGTGATTTTGAATACGAGTTTCAACTCTCAGGTATGAACAAACACCTAAATCCAACCATCGAAACTATCTTTATGACCCCAGCAGAACAATATGCCAACATATCTTCGTCTTTAGTGCGCGAAATTTATATTATGGGCGGTGATATTTCTGTTTTTGTGCCTGAGTCTGTTAAAACATTTTTAACTACACATAAAAAAATAGTATAAGCAACTTGAAAAAATAATCCTTGTCCCCTATATAGTTATCTGTTAAATACAAGGAGTTAAATATGTCAAAAATTATTGGTATTGATTTAGGCACAACCAATTCATGCGTTGCTATTATGGATGGTGCTAATGTTAAAATTATTGAAAATTCACAAGGCGAGCGCACCACCCCATCGGTGGTTGCCTATCCTAAAAATAGCGATGAAGTGTTAGTCGGTCAGCCAGCAAAACGCCAGGCTGTTACTAACCCTGAAAACACCTTATTTGCTATCAAACGCTTAATCGGTCGCCGCTTTGAAGAAGACGCGGTGCAAAAAGACATTGATTTAGTGCCGTATAAAATTGTTAAAGCCGATAACGGCGATGCTTGGGTAGAGGCAAATGGCAAAAAAATGGCAGCACCTGAGATTTCTGCCAAAGTGATTGGCAAAATGAAGCAAACTGCTGAGGACTATCTTGGTGAAAAAGTAACTGATGCTGTTATTACCGTGCCAGCTTACTTTAACGATTCACAGCGCCAAGCCACTAAAGATGCCGGCAAAATTGCTGGCTTAAATGTCAAACGCATTATCAACGAGCCAACCGCAGCAGCGCTTGCTTATGGGGTTGATAAATCAACTGGCGATAAAACTATCGCTGTATATGACCTTGGTGGCGGCACTTTTGATGTTTCTATCATTGAAATGGAAGATATTGACGGCGAAAAACACTTTGAAGTATTATCCACTAATGGCGATACTTTTTTAGGTGGTGAAGATTTTGACCAGCGCATTATTAGCTATTTAGTTGATGAATTTAAAAAAGATAATGAGGTCAATCTTACTAACGACCCTTTAGCATTACAACGCTTAAAAGAAGCAGCAGAAAAAGCCAAAATTGAGCTATCTTCATCTACACAAACCGAAGTAAACCTACCATATATAACAGCGGATGCCTCTGGACCTAAACACCTTAATGTTAAAATAACCCGTGCCAAATTAGAATCTTTGGTTGATGACTTGCTAAAACGCTCTATTAAACCATGCAAAACCGCACTCAAGGATGCAAATTTATCTGCCAAGGATATTGATGAAGTGATTTTAGTCGGCGGTCAAACGCGGATGCCTAAAGTAGCCAAAATGGTGCAAGATTTATTTGGCAAAGAGCCTAAACGCGATCTCAATCCAGACGAGGCAGTAGCAATGGGCGCGGCAATTCAGGCTGGCGTGCTTGGTGGTGATGTAAAAGATGTATTACTACTTGATGTTACTCCACTCTCACTTGGGATTGAAACTATGGGCGGGGTGATGACCAAGTTAATTGAAAAAAACACCACCATCCCAACCAATGCATCGCAAATTTTCTCAACCGCAGCTGATAATCAAGCAGCAGTTACCGTGCATGTATTACAAGGCGAACGCGATATTGCTAATGCCAATAAATCATTAGGTCAATTCAACTTAGAAGGCATTGCTGCCGCACCCAAAGGTCAGCCGCAAATTGAGGTAAGCTTAGATATTGACTCTGATGGCATTTTAAATGTTTCTGCCAAAGATAAAAACACCGGCAAAGAGCAAAGCATTACCATCAAGGCTTCATCTGGTTTGAGTAACGAAGAAGTTGATAAAATGATCAAAGATGCTGAAGCACATTCTGAGGATGACAAAAAATTCCAAGAATTGGTTACTTCTCGCAACATGGCAGATTCACTTATACACTCAACCAAACAAACCATGCAAGAGTTAAAAGATGAAGTCTCTGAGGATGAAAAATCAGCGATTGAAGCAGCAATCACCGAGCTTGAAGAGGCCATAAAAGGCGAAGACAAACAAGCGATTGACACTAAAGTGCAAGCATTAAGCGAAAAATCCAAGCCACTAATTGACAAGGCACAAGCACAAGCACAGGCAGCTAATGGCGCTGGTGATGGCTTTAGCGATGCCGCTAATGCTGGGGCAAAAAATGCCAACAAAGATACTGGTAAAAATGTAGTTGATGCTGATTTTGAAGAAGTAAAAGACGACAAATAAAAAAACAAGGCAGCAAAGCTTTTTTTTAAATTATTATGGCAAAAAGAGATTATTACGATGTATTAGGTATCGATAAAAACGCTGATGATAAGCAAATTAAAAAAGCTTACAAACGCTTAGCAATGAAACATCATCCAGACCGTAATACTGGCGATAAGCAAACTGCTGAAAAACAATTCAAAGAAATCCAAAAAGCCTATGCCGTTTTGTCAGACCCACAAAAACGCCAAGTTTATAATCAATTTGGGCATGCAGGTGTTGATGGCAGTGCTGGTGCTGGTGGTTTTGGCGCTGGAAGCCCTTTTTCTAGCGGCGGTTTTGGCGATATATTTGGCGATATATTTGGCGGCGGGCAACAACAGCAAGATAATCGTGGCTCAGACCTGCGTTACAATTTAGAAATCGACCTTAAAGCCGCCGCACAAGGCTCAACAGTTAAAATTCGCATCCCTAAACATGAGGCTTGCGACACTTGTTCTGGCACTGGTGCAAAACCGGGCACCTCAGTTAAAACTTGCAACACTTGTGGTGGCCATGGGCAAGTGCAGGTGCAGCAAGGTTTTTTTGCCGTTCAACGCCCTTGCAGTGATTGTGCTGGTAGCGGTCAGAAAATCACAAATCCATGCTCCACTTGCCGCGGAAAGGGCTTAGTGCGCAAGCAAAAAACCCTTTCTGTCAAAATCCCTGCTGGGGTAGATAACGGCAATCGCATTCGTCTCGGTGGCGAAGGTGAGGCAGGGGTGCGTGGTGGCCCGAGTGGCGATTTATATGTTGAAATTCACATAAAAAAACATAATATCTTTCAACGAGAGGGCGGTGATTTGTATTGCGAAGTGCCAATTGATTTTGCCACAGCAGCACTTGGCGGCTCAATCGAAGTGCCAACACTAAGCAACAAACTCAAACTCAAAATCCCCGCTGGCACTCAAACTGGCAAACTTTTTCGCCTAAAAGGCAAGGGCATTACCGCTATTCGCCATAGCAGTATAGGTGATTTGCTTTGTCAGATAAAAGTAGAAACACCAGTTAATCTTAACAAAAAACAAAAGGCATTATTAGCTGAGTTTTCCGACTCTTGCGACAAAAAACAGCACCCTGAGTCTAATTCATTTTTTAGTAAAATGAGGTTGTTTTTTAATAATTAAATATAGAGGACACAAACATTAATTATTTACGCCCCAATCCTCAATGCGATAAGTGGCAAAAATCGCCGTCCAGGCGATAAGGCGAAGCCTGATTTTGATAAACTCCTTAGGGTGGGGGCTTGGGGGAGGGCGTCGAGATCTCGAGTTGAGGCACACTCTACCACGCCCTCCCCCAAACAGACGATATGACACAAAATTTACACAAACAAATCTAATAGCGCTGCTCTTGATTTTTCCACTCACACCCTGCACTATGGCAAAGAAAAGAAAAACAAGAGCGGTGCCATTAGATTTGTTTGTGTATCTTTTACATTATATCGTCTGTTTAGGGGAGGGCTGGGTAGAGTGTGCATCAACTCGAGAACTCGTAGGCCCTCCCCTAAGACCCCACCCTATATAGTTTATCAAAATCGGGCTTCGCCCTATCGCCTGAACGGCGATTTTTGCCACTTATTACATTGAGGATTGGGGGTGTAATTAGATTTGTTGGTGTTGGTGGAAGAAATAATGAGATAGGCTACTTTAACTTATAAAGGATAAAAACATTTTTAATTTAGGTAAAATAGCGGCTTTATGAAAATTCGACAAATCAGAGCCAGAGAAGTGTTAGATTCACGGGGTAATCCGACTATTGAGGCTGATGTTATTTTAAATAATGGCATTATCGGTAGTGCAATGGTGCCGTCGGGGGCATCAACTGGTCAATATGAGGCAGTAGAGCTGCGAGATGGTGATAAATCGCGCTATTTGGGGCGGGGTGTTTTAAATGCGATTGGATTTATCAATACTGAGATTAACCAAGTTTTAACTGGTTTTAATATTGCTAATTTAGCCAATATTGACCAAAATATGATAGAACTTGATGGCACGCATAATAAATCAAGGCTTGGTGCTAATGCTATTTTAGCGGTTTCTTTAGCTTGCGCTCATGCTAATGCAAACGCACAAAACAAACCGCTATATGCCGCGCTTAATTTAGGCGCTGAATACCGGCTGCCAGTGCCGTTGATGAATATTATTAACGGTGGCGAACATGCTAATAATAATATTGATATTCAAGAATTTATGATTATTCCTGCTGGCGCACCGAGTTTTAGGGAGGCGCTGCGTTATGGCACTGAAGTGTTTCACCAGTTAAAGGCGCTTTTAGCTGCTAAAGGAATGAATACAACAGTGGGTGATGAGGGTGGTTTTGCCCCTGATTTGTCTAACAACGAAGAGGCCTTAAAAATTATCGTAAATGCCATTGAAAATGCTGGCTATAGTGCTGGCAAAGATATTTTTATTGGGATTGATGCTGCCAGCTCGGAATTTTACGGCGATGGTAAATATAGGCTTGCGGCTGAGGGTAAATCGCTTAGCAAGATTGAGTTAGTTGATTATCTGGCAGACTGGACTCAGCGTTATCCAATCATCTCTATTGAAGATGGGATGGATGAAAACGACTGGGATGGTTGGGCTTTGCTGAGTAACAAAATTGGCAATAAAGTGCAATTAGTCGGCGATGATTTATTTGTTACTAATAGTAGCATTTTGGCAAAGGGTATTGCAAAAAATATTGCTAATTGTATTCTTATTAAGCCCAATCAAATCGGCAGCCTAACTGAGACTTTTGCTACTATGGCAATGGCAGATAGCTCAGGCTACAGCTGTGTAATGTCGCATCGTTCTGGTGAGACTGAGGACGCAACTATTGCTGATTTAGCGGTGGCAAGTGGTTGCGGGCAAATCAAAACTGGTTCATTGTCGCGTTCTGAGCGTTTGGCAAAATACAATCGCTTATTGCGGATTGAAGAGCAGTTAGGTGAGGCAGCAATTTATCCGCAACTTGATGCATTTAAACATTTAACAAAATAACTGATATTTTTGGAAAATATTTCAACTTTTTGGCTTAGTATCATTTTATTTGGATTGATATTCGCCTCTGCTTTTTTCTCCAGCACTGAAACTTCAATGATGGCGATTAACCGCTATCGTCTAAAGGCACTGAGCAAAGATAATAAAAACGCTAAACGCACTGAGGGTTTGTTAAAAGATTTAGATTATTTAATCGGCACTATTTTATTGGGCAATAATTTTGTCAATATTTTTGCCTCATCGATTACTACCATACTGGCGATTAAACTTTGGGGTGATGGCTCGGTGGTGCTTGCCTCAGTGGCACTAACTTTTGTGATTTTAATATTTGCAGAAACCACGCCTAAAACCTTTGCCGCCAAAAACCCAGAAAAGATTGCCCTGCCGGCTTCTATTATTATTGAGCTGCTGATTAAATTAATGAAGCCTTTTGTTTGGCTGATTGCCCAATTATCTAAGGCTATTCTTAAAATTTTTGGCATTGGGCAACAGCAGCAAAGTAGCGATATTAGCCCGGAAGAGTTGAGGATGGTGGTAAATGATGCGAAGCCGATTATTGCTTCTAATTACCAAAAAATGCTGCTAAATATTATTGACTTAGAAAAAGTTAAGGTTGAAGATATTATGATTCCCAGACACGAGCTAATTAGTGTTGATATTAACAACCACAAGGAAATTTTAAACCAATTAAAACGCATTCAGCACACTCGCTTGCTGTTTTTTGACGGGCTAAGCGACAATATTACTGGTGTGTTGCATATGCGCGATGTTGCTAATTTATACGCCAAAGGTAGTTTTAGCATCGATAATATGTTGGGCATTGTGCGCCAGCCTTATTTTGTGCCTGAAGGCACTTCATTAGCACGCCAATTAGCGCATTTTCAAACGCAAAAAAGGCGATTAGGGCTGGTGGTAGATGAATACGGCGAAGTGCGTGGTATGGTGGTTTTAGAAGATATTTTGGAGGAAATTGTCGGTCAATTCACCTCTAATCAAAATGAAATCATTGAGGAGGTGCAGCAGCAAAAAGATGGCAGTTATTTAATTGACCCAAGAATTAGTATTCGCGAGCTTAACGCTATGCTGCAAACTAAACTGCCGGTTGCTAAAGCAAAAACTTTAAATGGCTTAATATTAGAAAACCTGCAAACCATCCCAAAGCATGATATTAGCTTAAAAATTGATAATGTCCTCATCGAAATTGTGCAAATTTCAAAGCAAACTATTAAATTGGTTAAGCTAACAAAGATTGACCCATCTTAACTGCATCGGTAGCGGCGATGCTAAATGGATTATGCGCATTAGGGCTAAGCATAATAACGGTAGAACCCATATTAAAACGCCCCATTTCTTCGCCTTTTTTTAATTTAATAGTTTGCTTTGAATAATCAAATCGTTGTATTTTTTTTGTATGTTGCTGGCTGATTTGACCATGCCATACGGTTTGTATAGAGGCAACAAAAATAGCACCGACTAAGAGCAAGGCACAAAGTCCAAATTCGGTCTCAAAATAACATACCACTCGTTCATTTTTAGCAAATAAATTATCAATATTTTCCGCAGACTTTTGATTGACTGAAAATAAATTACCCGGTATATAACTCATCGATAGCAACTTGCCATCATAGGGCATATGAACACGATGATAATCTTTAGGAGAAAGGTAAATAGTGGCAAAAAACCCAGATGCAAACTCAGCACTTCTGCTGTCGTTAGCCAGCAGGTTGGGAATGCTATAATAGTGATTTTTAGCTTGAATAATTTGTGAATTATTAATCTTGCCAAGCTGTGATACCACGCCATCTACTGGGCAAATAATCGCACTATTGGAAATTTGCCTTGCACCGGGTTTTAAGGCGCGCGTGAAAAAGTCGTTAAAGTGCTGATAATCCTCAACATTCTCACGCTCAGCATCTGCCAAATCTACTTGATAGTTTTTAATAAAGCAATTAATAAAAGTGTTTTTCAACCAGACATTTTCAATTCTAGCAAAGTGAAACATTAGCATTGATAGCCAGCGCTTAGGGGCCGTGCATTGCCAATAAATCATAGTTGTAATTGAGCTTGAATAAACGACAAAGCGTCAGTAAAACTCAGCTCGATTTTGTCCGCCTGATTTCTGCCTTTGTATTCCACATTGCCATTATCAATATGAGTATCGCTAATTACTATTCGATGGGGGATGCCCAATAATTCACTATCAGCAAACATAATGCCGGCGCGTTCTTTACGCTCGTCAAGCAGCACTTCAATGCCAGCGGATAAACACTGCTGATACAAATCATCAGCCATAGCTTTTACCCGCATTGATTTATGGTAATTAATCGGTGTAATCACCATTTGAAACGGTGCGATCGACTCGGGAAAAATAATCCCTCTATCATCATAGTTTTGCTCAATAACACTAGCAATAACACGGCTAACGCCAATTCCATAACAACCCATTTTCATAATTTGCTGGCCGCCATTTTGATTGATTACCCCAGCATTAAGCGGCTTAGAATAGCTATCATCTAACTGGAAAATATGCCCAACTTCAATACCGCGTTTAATCAGCAATTTGCCTTTGCCACAAGGGCTGTCATCGCCTGCTAAGGCATTGCGTAAATCTTGGGTGCTGAATTTAATGCCGCTCCAATTCACCCCAGTTAGGTGATAGTCCCACTCATTTGCGCCGCAAACAAAATCACACATCTGGTTGGCGGCATAATCCACGATTAAATCAATCGGTAGATTTTTAACCCCAATAAAGCCTTTTTTCAAATTTAGTTGCTTGATTTCTTCATCGCTGGCAAAGGCAAATTCGCCCCATAAATTGCGCGCTTTAACCTCATTCAACTCGTGCTTGCCACACAAAGCTAAGGCCTTGAAGCCGCTTTTGGTTTTGATGATTAGGATTTTAATACATTGGGATTTTTCTACTTGTAAAAACTGTGCTACGGCTTCGATGCTGGTTTTTTTCTTGGTTAATATTTTGTTCTCGGTGGCGCCTGCTGTGCAAGTTGTTGCTTGTTGTTGGAAGGCTACTTTATCAATATTAGCAGCAAAATCACTCTCATCACTAAAGCAAATAGCGTCTTCGCCACTGTCTGCTAGCACATGGAACTCGATTGAATTTTCCCCGCCAATCATGCCACTGTCTGCCAAAACTTGGCGATATTCTAAGCCTAATTTGCTAAAAATCGCACAATAAGTTTGCCGCATATTTTCAAACTCTGCTTGCATACTCGCCTCATCTAAATGAAACGAATAGCTGTCCTTCATAATAAACTCACGCGAGCGCATAATCCCAAATCTTGGACGAATTTCATCACGAAATTTAGTTTGAATTTGGTAAAAATTAATCGGTAATTGCTTGTAACTGCGTAAATATTGCCTTGCTAAATCAACAATCACCTCTTCATGCGTAGGACCTAGGCAAAAATCACGATTGTGTCTATCTTGAAACCTTAATAGCTCTTTGCCATATTTTTCCCAGCGAGCTGATTCTTGCCAAAGCTCTGCTGGCTGGACAACCGGCATCAGCACTTCTTGCGCGCCAGATTTATTCATCTGCTCACGAATAATATTTTCCACCTTTTGCAAAACTCGAAGCCCTAAAGGCAAATATGAATACAGCCCGGAGGCTAATTTAGAAATTAAGCCAGCGCGTATCATTAATTGATGAGAAATCACCTGTGCATCATTCGGTGCTTCTTTTTTAGTTGGGATTAAAAGTTGGGTGCTTTTCATTTATGATGACAAGTATTTCTTAAAAACACCTTGAACTTGCCTTGTTATTTATATGTATCTAAATAATCTTTCAACTCTATGGTTGTCTTTCTGCCCTCAATTGCATCATTAGCAATGGTAGTATGTAAATTGTTAGCATTAGAGTTTAGTAAATATTTAAAGATAATCAATCCATCATTAGGGGCATTAATAGTCCCATTGCCATCAGCATCTAAAATAGTTCCTGCATCATCTAAATAAGCTTTCAACTCTGGGGTTGTTTTTCTACCCTCAATTGCATCATTAGCAATGGTAGTATGTAAATTGTTAGCATTAGAGTTTAGTAAATATTTAAAGATAATTAATCCATCATTAGGGGCATTAATAGTCCCATTGCCATCAATGTCTAAGGAAAAAGTTATGGCAGCATTTACGGTAATGCTAATGGTAGCTGTGCTATTGCCGCTTACATTACTGGCAGTAATTGTCCACACAGCATTAGTTGCAGCATTAGCAGGTGTTCCTGAAATAGTTCCAGTCTCAGTGCTAAAAGACAGACCAATATTAAATGCTGGTGCAATAGCATAAGAAGTAGCAGTTCCGCCAGTATTTATAACTGTTATATCACTAATAGCGCTCCCAGCAGTGGCAGTAATAGTAGTGGTTGAAAGACTAATATCTGGTGCTGCTGGATTGACAGTAATACTAAGGGTTGCTGTGCTATTGCCGCTTACATTACTGGCAGTAATTGTATATACAACATTAGTTGCAGCATTAGCAGGTGTTCCTGAAATAGTTCCATCAGTAGTATCAAAAGATAGACCATTATCAATTGCTGGTGATATAGAATATGTTGCATCTCCGCCAGAATTTGTAACTGTTATATTGCTAATGGCACTCCTGGCAGTGGCAGTAATAGTAGTGGTTGAGAGACTAATATTTGGAATAGCAAGTGTTACGGCAATATTAATGGTTGCTGTGTCGCTACCAAATAAATTTGTGGCTGTAATTGTATATGTTGTTAGTGTTTTCGTAGCCTCTGCTTCTCCGTTAATGGCACAACTATCACCGCTAACCACAGTATTTAAGCCAGCTGGTAAATCTGGATTGCTTGCACAACTTTGAGCTAAATCGCCTGCGTTGGTAAATACTATAGGGCTAATAGCAACGCCAACAAAGTAGGTTTGCGTGTTTGTTATGTCTTCAATACTTGGTGCAATGGTAATCTGGCTAACAGTGATACTCACGCTAGCTGAATCAGTGCCACTTATGTTTGTGGCAGTAACTGTATATATTATTGCTGTTGCTGTGGCACTTGGTGTTCCTGAGATAGTTCCATCAGCAGTGCTAAAAGATAAACCGTTAGTAATTGCTGGTGATATAGAATAAGTAGCAGTTCCTCCAGAATTTATAACTGTTATATTATCAATAGCTCTAATGCCAGCATTAACAGTATCAACTGAAAGCTCAATGCTTGGAGCGGCTAGATTGACAGTAATACTAAGGGTGGCTGTGCTACTGCCGCTTACATTACTAGCAGTGATTGTATATACAACATTAGTTGCAGCATTAGCAGGTGTTCCTGAAATAGTTCCATCAGTAGTATCAAAAGATAGGCCATTATCAATTGCTGGTGATATAGAATATGTTGCATCTCCGCCAGAATTTGTAACTGTTATATTGCTAATGGCACTCCTGGCAGTAGCAGTAAGGGTAGAGACTGAAAGCTCAATGCTTGGAGCTGCTGGATTAACAGTAATGCTAAGGGTGGCTGAATCACTGTTAGTTACATTGCTGGCAGTGATTGTATATATTTGCAGTGTTGCGGTGGCGCTTGGTGTTCCTGAAATAGTTCCATCAGTAGTGGCAAAAGATAGACCTTCGCTAAGTGTTGGTGATATAGAATAAGTAGCAGTTCCGCCATCATTACTAACTGTTATATCACTAATAGCACTGCCGGCAATGGCAGTAATAGTAGTGGTTGAAAGACTAATATTTGGTGCTGCTGGATTAACAGTAATACTAAGGGTTGCTGTGCTATTGCCGCTTACATTACTGGCAGTAATTGTATATACAACATTAGTTGCAGCATTAGCAGGTGTTCCTGAAATAGTTCCATCAGCGGTATTAAAAGATAGACCATTATCAATTGCTGGTGATATAGAATATGTTGCATCTCCGCCAGAATTTGTAACTGTTATATTGTTAATGGCACTCCTAGCAGTGGCAGTAATAGTAGTGGTTGAAAGACTAATATTTGGAGCTTCTATATTGACAGTAATACTAAGGGTGGCTGAATCACTGTTAGTTACATTGCTAGCAGTGATTGTATACACTTGTAGTGTTGCGGCAGCGCTTGGTGTTCCTGAAATAGTTCCAGTATTAGTGGCAAAAGATAGGCCTTCGCTAAGTGTTGGTGATATAGAATAAGTGGCAGTTCCGCCATCATTGCTAACTGTTATAGCAGTAATAGCCGTTGCAACACTGGCAACAACAGTAGTGGTTGAAAGGCTAATATCTGGGGCTGATGGGTTGACAGTAATCTCAATGGTGGCTGAATCAGTGCCGGTTACATTGCTAGCAGTAACTGTGTATGTCGCCGCTTTTACGATAGTAGGCGTTCCTGAAATAGCTCCAGTGGCAGTATTAAAAGATAAATTATTATTAATTGCTGGCGCAATAGAATATAAATCAGCAACTCCGCCAGTATTTGTAGCGCTTATATCAATATATATTCCAACAACAGCGGTAACAGTAGCAGGTAAAAATGCAATATTTGGAGCTGCTGGATTGACAGTAATGCTAAGGGTGGCTGAATCACTGTTAGTTACATTGCTGGCAGTGATTGTATACACTTGTAGTGTTGCGGTGGCGCTTGGTGTTCCTGAAATAGTTCCATCAGTAGTGGCAAAAGATAGGCCTTCGCTAAGTGCTGGTGAGATAGAATAAGTGGCAGTTCCGCCATCATTGCTAACTGTTATATTGGTAATAGCTGTTGCAACACTGGCAACAACAGTAGTAGTTGAAAGGCTAATATCTGGTGCTGCTGGATTAACGGTAATATTAACTGTTGCTGTGCTATTGCCGCTTACATTACTGGCAGTGATTGTATATACAACATTAGTTGCAGCATTAGCAGGTGTTCCTGAAATAGTTCCATCAGTAGTGTCAAAAGATAGGCCATTGTCAATTGCTGGTGATATAGAATATGTTGCATCTCCGCCAGAATTTGTAACTGTTATATCGCTAATAGCACTCCCTGCAATGGCAGTAATAGTAGTGGTTGAAAGACTAATATTTGGAGCTTCTATATTGACAGTAATACTAAGGGTGGCTGAATCACTGTTAGTTACATTGCTAGCAGTGATTGTATACACTTGTAGTGTTGCGGCGGCACTTGGTGTTCCTGAAATAGTTCCAGTATTAGTGGCAAAAGAAAGACCTTCGCTAAGTGTCGGTGATATAGAATAAGTAGCAGTTCCACCATCATTGCTAACTGTTATAGCAGTAATGGCCGTTGCAACACTGGCAACAATAGTAGTGGTTGAAACACTAATGCTTGGAGTGGCAAATGTTACGCTAATATTAATGGTTGCGGTATCACTGCCTTGTGAATTTGTTGCGGTAATTGTGTATGTTGTTGCAGCACTAATTACTATTGGCATTCCGCTAATAGCACAACTATTAGCACTGAGAGCAACAGTTAAACCAGCTGGTAAGCCTGAGTTTGAAGTTGCACATTCTTGGGTTTCACCGCCTGTATTGGTAAATTCTATAGGGCTAATCATAACGCCGGCATAGTAAGTTTGTGCATCTTCTATGTTTGCAATACTTGGCTTAGAAGTAATCTGGCTAACAGAAATCTCTACAGTAGCTGAATCAGTGCCGGTTATGTTTGTGGCAGTAACTGTATATATCATTGCTGTTGCTGTGGCACTTGGCGTGCCTGAAATAGTTCCAGTAGTGGTGCTAAAAGACAGACCAGCACTAAGTGTATCTGAAATAGCATAAGAAGTTGGAGTTCCGCCATTATTTATAACTGTTATATTAGTAATAGCAATATCAAGTTCAGCATTAACAGTAGCAGCTGAAAGCTTAATGCTTGGAGCTGCTGGATTAACAGTAATCTCAATGGTTGCTGTGCTAATACCAGTTACATTGCTGGCAGTAACTGTATATGTTGCCACTGTTACGGCAGTAGGCGTTCCTGAAATTACTCCAGTGGCAGTATTAAAAGATAAATTATTAGCAATTGCTGGCGCAATAGAATATAAATCAGCAACTCCGCCAGTATTTGTAGCACTTATCTTAAAATATATTCCAACAACAGCGGTAACAGCAGCAGGTAAAAATGCAATAATTGGAGCCTGTGGATTAACAGTAATCTCAATGGTTGCTGAATCAGCACCGCTTATGTTTGTGGCAGTAACTGTATATATTGTTGTTGTTGCAGTGGCGCTTGGAGTGCCTGAAATAGTTCCAGTCTCAGTGTTAAAAGACAAACCAGCACTAAGCGAGTGCGAAATAGCATAAGAAGTTGCAGTTCCGCCATCATTACTAACTGTTATAGCAGTAATAGCGGTTGCAACACTAGCAACAACAGTAGTGGTTGAAAGGCTAATATCTGGGGCAGATGGATTAACAGTAATACTAAGGGTTGCTGAATCACTGTTAGTTACATTTGTGACAGTAACTGTATATACAACATTAGTTGCAGCATTAGCAGGTGTTCCTGAAATAGTTCCATCAGTAGTATCAAAAGATAAATCATTACCAATTGCTGGTGAGATAGAATAAGTAGCAGTTCCTCCAGAGTTTGTAACTGTTATATCGCTAATGGCTGTTCCGGCAGTGGCAGTAAGAGTAGAGACTGAAAGGCTAATAATTGGAGCTGCTGGATTAACAGTAATACTAAGGGTTGCTGAATCACTGTTAGTTGCATTTGTGGCAGTAATTGTATATACAATATTAGTTGCAGCATTAGCAGGCGTTCCTGAAATAGTTCCATTAGTAGTATCAAAAGATAAATTATTAGCAATTGCTGGTGAGATAGAATAAGTAGCAGTTCCACCATCATTGCTAACTGTTATATCGCTAATAGCGCTGCCGACAATGGCAGTAATAGTAGTGGTTGAAAGGCTAATATTTGGAGCAGCTGGATTAACAGTAATACTAAGGGTTGCTGTACTATTGCCGCTTGCATTACTGGCAGTGATTGTATATACAACATTAGTTGCAGCATTAGCAGGTGTTCCTGAAATAGTTCCATTAGTAGTATCAAAAGATAAATTATTAGCAATTGCTGGTGATATAGAATAAGTAGCAGTTCCTCCAGAGTTTGTAACTGTTATATCGCTAATGGCACTCCTGGCAGTGGCAGTAATAGTAGTGGTTGAAAGACTAATATTTGGAGCTGCTGGATTGACAGTAATGCTAAAGGTGGCTGAATCACTGTTAGTTACATTGCTGGCAGTGATTGTATATATTTGTAGTGTTGCGATGGCGCTCGGTGTTCCTGAAATAGTTCCAGTCTCAGTGCTAAAAGAAAGACCTTCGCTAAGTGCTGGTGATATAGAATAAGTGGCAGTTCCTCCAGAGTTTGTAACTGTTATATTGCTAATAGCTGTCCTGGCAGTGGCAACAACAGTAGTGGTTGAAACACTAATGCTTGGAGTAGCAAATGTTACGCTAATATTAATGGTTGCGGTATCACTGCCTATTGAATTTGTTGCGGTAATTGTGTATGTTGTTGCAGCACTAACCATTGTTGGTGTTCCGCTAATAGCACAACTATTACCGCTAACTACGGCATTTAAGCCAGCTGGTAAAGCTAGATTGCTTGCACAACTTTGAGCTGGGTCGCCTGAGTTGGTAAATTCTACAGGGCTAATCATAACGCCGGCATAGTAAGTTTGTGTCCCTTCTATGTTTGCAATACTTGGCTTAGAAGCAGCCTGGCTAACAGAAATCTCCACAGTAGCTGAATCAGTGCCGGCTATGTTTGTGGCAGTAATTGTATATATTGTTGCTGTGCTGGCAACACTTGGGGTTCCGCTGATTTCACAAGTGCTATTATTAGCAGATAGCGCTACACTAAGCCCTACTGGTAAATCTGGGGCGCTACTACAATTTGTTAAATTTACTCCTCCAGTATTGGTAAATCTCAATGGGGTGGTAATCGGTGTATTTACAGCATAAGTTTGTGTTTGCTGGTTTTCCAGATTAGGAGCGGCAACAATATCAACATTAATATTAATAGTTAGCGTAGCGCTGTTATTATTGCTATCAGTTAAAATTATGCTAAGGGTTGTAGTTCCCATAGAGCCTGCTGCTGGTTGATAAGCAACAGTGGTGCTACTAACACCAGTATTAGCTGTATTATTAGTAAAAGTAGCCGTGCCGTTGCCAGCGCTATTAGTGTATGACCAAGTTATATTATCACCGTCTAAATCAAAACCAGTAAGTTTTGCTACTTCTGTAGCAGATGAATCTTGGTCAATAGTAGCACTAAGAGTTGTTGTTGCAGGCAAGCCTGATGGCAGTTCGAAAAAGCCATTATCTACACCACCACCGTCTACATCATTACAAGGTCGGTCGTTAAAACTATTAGCACTACTAATACCAAAGCTGTAGCGTAAACAACTATTACTAGGTCCATTAGCAAAATAACCTGCATTATCTGTATTAGTAAGATTAAAACGACCAGGGGCATATTGCTCACCATTTGCGGCTGTAGGGGCGCTATCAAACAAAATAAAATCACCCAATACAGAAGTCCAATTACTAATACCACCTGTTGTAGTGGAGGCTACGCCTAAATATGTATCAAACGAGCCACCTGATAGTGTGTTAAAGAATAATCGCTCTTGTTCGCTGTCAACAATTGCAATATGGGCATCAGTATTAAAAGATGATTGCAAGGCAACAAAATCAGCAAAATTAGCGCCACCACCATTATTTAAACTAAAATATAGGCTACCACCAAATACTGCTACATCCTCTTCATAGTCGTATTTTCTACTTATAGTATCAGTAATAGTATCAATATAAGTAGCAATATCTTGTGAAATTACTGGGGCTTTATTAGCTTGATTAACTATAACTGTTAGTGTTTTGCTAGCAACATTATTATTTGCACCAGTTAGGGTTATTGTAATAGTGCCAGACCCCGTTACATCTGGGATGACAGTAAAATAAAGTGTGGCTGTTTGCGCAGTGCTACTTAAAATAGCAGCGGACACAATAGAACTATCAGAAAACGATACTACCGGCGCTGGATTAGCAGTGAATATACCCCCAGTAGTGCTAACAGCAAAGCTTGCATTATTGCCGCTATTATTATTATCATTAATAGCAGTTACATCAACTTTATAACGAATAGTATTAGCGGCATTTTCAGTTAAAGTAATATCTGTTTCTATTATGTTAAAAGTAAGCTTGGTAATGACATTTATGGTTATATCTTGGGTGGTTGTGCCAAAAGTATTAGTGGCTGAGATTGTGATATTGTAAATATTTTCAGCAGCATCTGTGGTTGAAAAAACCGGGGCAGTATTAAATGCTAAAGCACCGTCTGCTGTAAGAGTAAATGATGCCGCATTTGCACCGCTTATATTTGTTGAGAAAGTAACTGTGCCAACTTCAACGGTTGCACTTAAAGTTGCTACAATCGTTGTGTTTTCTAATACGCTAAATGTATTAGCAGAAGTTATTAGCGGCGGCTCGTTTGTATCATTAATAATATCAATAACAAAATCTTTTGAAAAAGTATTATTGTCCCCGTCAGTTGTGGTAACAGTAATATTGTATAAAGATTGTGCTTCAAAATCAAAAGAATTATTAGCTATTAAAGTATCGCCACTAATTGAGAAAGTTGCAGTATTAGCTAAAGTATAAGTATGAGTTCCAAAATCAGGGTCAATTGTTGAAAAAGTTCCAACTATAACATTAGCGCCAGCATTTTCATCTATATTATTGTTTGAAAGAGTTATATTTGTCGGGGCATTATCAAGCACAGTAATGCTAAGTGTTGCTGAGCCAGAACCACCTGCATTTATGGCAGTAATTGTGTAATCTGTTGTGCTACTAAATGCTGTTGGGGCTCCTGAAATAGTTCCAGTCTCGGTGCTAAAAGACAGACCAACACCACCAAGTGGTGGGTTAATAGAATAAGAAACAATAGCTCCGCCAGTATTTGTTGAAACTGTTATATCAGTAATATCCACTCCAACAACAGCAGTAATAGTGGAAGTTGAAAGACTAATGTTTGGAGCTTTTGGATGGACAATAATATTAACGATTGCTGAATCAGTGCCGGCTAAATTTGTGGCTGTAATTGTGTATGTTGCACTATAAATTACTGTTGGGGTTCCTGAAATAGTTCCAGTATTAGTGCTAAAAGACAAACCATTAGCAATTGCTGGTGCAATAGAATAATCAACAATTTCTCCTCCAGCATTTAAAACTGTTATATTCTTAATAGCTGTTTCAACAATAGTAGTAGCAACAGAAGCTGAAAGGCTAATATCTGGAGCGGATAAAGAGACAATAATACTAACTGTTGCTGTGCTACTACCAAATGAATTGCTGGCAGTAATTGTATAAGTTGCACTACTATCTTGTGTTGGCACTCCGCTAATAGCACAAGTTTTATTACTAACCACAGCACTTAATCCAACCGGCAGGTCTGGACTTGTGCAAAAAGTAGCCAAACCGCCTAAATTTCTAAATATTAAAGGGCTAATACTATAGTTAGTAGTGTAGTTTTGTGCAACTGTTATGTTTTCAAGCATTGGGGCTGAGCTAAGCTGTTCAATAGCAATACTCACAGTGGCTGAATCAGCGCCTGCTATGTTTGTGGCAATAATTGTATATACCATTGCTGTGCTGGTAGCAGTTGGGGTTCCGTTGATTTCACAAGAAGCATTATTAGCAGATGGTGCTACGCTAAGTCCTACTGGTAGATCTGGAGAGCTACTACAATTTGTTAAACTTACTCCTCCAGTATTTACAAAACTCAATGGGCTAATCTGTGTATTTACAGCATAAGTTTTTGTTTGCTGATTTGCCAGCTCAGGAACGGCAACAACATCAATATTAATAGCTAGCGTAGCGCTGTTATTATTGCTATCAGTTAAAATTATGCTAAGGGTTGTAGTTCCTGCAAAAGTTGAGTTTGGTTGATAACGAACGGTGGTGCTACTAATACCAGCATTAGTTGTGCTATTATTAGTAAAAGTAGCCATGCCGTTGCCAGCGCTATCAGAATATGACCAAGTTATACTATCGCCGTCTAAGTCAAAACCTGAAAGCATAGCTACTTCGGTAAGTGCGGCTGCTTGATTAAGGGCAAAACTTGCTTGAGTTAATGCAGTAAATCCATTCGGGAACTCGTGTCTTGAGTTTCTAACTCCAAATTCAACTTCTTCACCAAAGAAAAATCTTGAAATTTTACGCAAAGTGGCTCCGTATGCATATTCAGAAGCAGGATGTGCTACACCAGTAGTGTTAGGACCTGTACTCCAGTTTGTAAAATTATAAAACCCTGGGTAAATTGTGTAATTACCAGCAGAATTAACAACAGAATGTGGTGTTGAGTCTGTATTTGTTTCTAAAACTACATTAAATGGATAAGTATGATTACTAAGATTAGCAGTTGATACTAATGCTTCCCAACCATCTGCTGGCATTGCATTGTTTAAAAAGTTTTGTTCTTCAATACTATTAATAGCTGCAAAATGTCCGCCCAATTCGGTGTTAATAATTTTGTAAACATTATTATTTTCATTATTTGCAGTAATAGCAGAATAAGCATATAAATGACCGCCGTAAACTGATATATTTGCTATCCTACTATCAAACTTAGCAGTAATAACAGGTGCAGTGTCAGCTTGTGTTAGCGTTACTGTTAGTGTTTTGCTAGTAACATTACTATTTTCATCAGTTAGAGTTATTGTAATAACACCAACTCCTGTGGCATCAGGGATGATAGTAAAATAAAGCGTGGCTGTTTGCGCGGTGCCACTTAAAACAGCAGTGGAGTCAATAGATCTATTAGAAAACGACACTACAGGCGCTGGATTAGCAGTGAATATGCCGCCAGCAGAACTAATAGTAAATCTTGCATTAGCAGTGCTATTATCCCTATCAATAATCTCAGTTATATCAACTTGATGGCGAATAGTTTCAGGGGAATTTTCAGTTAAAGTAATGGTATTTGTGCCCAAATTAAAAGTAGGTTTGGTAATTATATTTATGCTTATATCTTGAGTGGTTATGCCAAAAGTATTAGTGGCTGATATTGTGATATTGTAAATATTTGCAGCAGCATCTGTGGTTGAAAAAACTGGGGCAGTATTAAATGCTAAAACGCCAGCTGCTGTAAGAGTAAATGATGCTGCATTTGCACCGCTTATGTTTGTTGAAAAAGTAGCTGTTCCATTTTCATCAGTTGCACTTAAAGTTGCTACAGCTGTTGTGTTTTCAAATATGATAAATGTATCAGCAGAAGTTATTACTGGTTTTTCAAGCTCATCAGTAATATCAATAATAAAATCTTTTACAAAAGCATTGCCTTCCTCGTCAGTTGTGGTAACACTAATATTGTATGAAGATTGTGTTTCAAAATCAAAAGAATTATTGGCTATTAAAGTATTAGTGGCAGAAATTGAGAAAATTGCAGTATTATCTAAAGTGTAAGTATAAGTTGCTGCATTAATGCCAACTGTTGAAAGTACTCCAACTGGCACATTAGCACCAGCGTTTTCTTTTATACTGTTCGATGAAAGAGTTGTGTTTAAAACTGTAATATCAATAGCTGCCGTGGCGCTGTTATTATTGCTATCAGTTAAAATTATGCTAAGGGTTGTAGTTCCTATAAAGCCTGCTGCTGGTTGATAAGCAACAGTGGTGCTACTAACACCAGTATTAGCTGTATTATTAGTAAAAGTAGCCGTGCCGTTGCCAGTATCAGAATATGACCAAGTTATACTATCGCCGTCTAAGTCAAAACCTGAAAGCGTGGCCACTTGAGTAAGTGCATCTGCTTGGACAAAGGCAGAACTTGCTTGAGTTAATGCAGTAAATCCATTCGGGAACTCGTGTCTTGAGTTTCTAACTCCAAAACTAACTTTTTCACCAAATAAAAATGATGAAATTTTACGCAAAGCTTCGCCGTATACATATTCAGAAGCAGGATGTACTGCACTAGTAGTATTGCCACCTGTACTCCAGTTTGTAAAATCATATAATCCTGGGTAAATTGTGTAATTACCAGCAGAATTAACAACAGAATGTGGTGTTGAGTCTGTATTTGTTTCTAAAACTAGATTAAATGGATAAGCATTATTATTAACATTAGCAGTTGATACTAATGCTTCCCAACCCTCTGGCATTGCATTGTCTAAAAAGTTTTGTTCTTCAATACTATCAATAGCTGCAAAATGTCCGCCCAATTCGGTGTTAATAATTTTGTAAACATTATTATTTTCATTATTTGCAGTAATAGCAGAATAAGCATATAAATGACCGCCGTAAACTGATACATTTGCTATCCTACTATCAAACTCAGCAGTAATAACAGGTGCAGTGTCAGCTTGTGTTAGCGTTACTGTTAGTGTTTTGCTAGTAACATTACTATTTTCATCAGTTAGAGTTATTGTAATAACACCAACTCCTGTGGCATCAGGGATGATAGTAAAATAAAGCGTGGCGGTTTTGGGGGTGCTTCCAACAGCAGCAGTGGGCATAATAGAGCTATTAGAAAACGACACTACAGGCGCTGGATTAGTGGTGAATATGCCGCCAGCAGTGCTAACAGCAAAGCTTGCATTAGCACCACTATTATCCTTATCAATAGCAGTTATATCAACTTGATGGCGAATGGTATTAGCAGCATTTTCATTTAAAGTAATGGTATTTGTGCCCAAATTAAAAGTAGGCTTGGTAATTATATTTATGCTTATATCTTGAGTGGTTGTGCCAAAAGTATTAGTGGCTGATATTGTGATATTGTAAATATTTGCAGCAGCATCTGTGGTTGAATAAACTGGGGCAGTATTAAATGCTAAAACACCAACTGCTGTAAGAGTAAATGATGCTGCATTTGCACCGCTTATGTTTGTTAAGAAAGTAGCTGTTCCATTTTCATCAGTTGCACTTAAAGTTGCTACAGCTGTTGTGTTTTCAAATACGCTAAATGTATTAGTAGAAGTTATTAGCGGCGGCTCGTTTGTATCATTAATAATATCAATAATAAAATCTTTTGAAAAAGTATTATTGTTCCCGTCAGTTGTAGTAACAGTAATAGTGTATGAAGATTGTGTTTCAAAATCAAAAGAATTATTGGCTATTAAAGTATCACCACTAATTGAGAAAGTTGCAGTATTAGCTAAAGTATAAGTGTAAGTTTCTCCATTAATGCCAAATGTTGAAAATATTCCAATTGTAGCACCAGCACCAGCATTTTCATTTATGCTATTTGCAGAAAGAGTTGTGTTTAAAACTGTAATATCAATAACTGCCGTAGCGCTGTTATTATTGCTATCAGTTAAAATTATGCTAAGGGTTGTAGTTCCTATAAAGCCTGCTGCTGGTTGATAAGCAACAGTAGTGCTACTAACGCCAGCATTAGTTGTGCTATTATTAGTAAAAGTAGCCGTGCCGTTGCTATCGCTATCAGAATATGACCAAGTTATACTATCGCCGTCTAAGTCAAAGCCTGAAAGAGTAACTACTTGAGTAAGTGTGGATTCTTGATTAAGGGCAAAACTTGCTTGAGTTAAGGCAGGAAAACCAGTTACTAATTCAACCAGCCCACCTAAAAGACGATTGTTAGCATTATCATTTGCATTAACATCTTGCCATCTATCATCATCTGCTGAGGAAAACCTAATCATTGCACTGTTTTCATTGTTACCTGGTTCATTATTATCCCAATTAATAAAATAACCAGGATAGCCAATAAAGTTACCACCAATACCACTACCAAATTGCTCATTATTATTATCATAGAACCAATCTCTATTTGCATTAGTTGCGCCCGTATTTAGACCAATTAGTAGAACATCTGTGCTTAGATCGCCAATCACATTGCTTTCTTCTATACTATCAAAGCGAACTAAATTAATTGTTGCTCCTGTGAGAGATTCTATGCTGTCAATAATAGGTGAAATAGCATCCCTATTAGTCGCATTACCGCCATCTCTAGCAATACCATACAGATGCCCACCATAAACAGTAATATTTTCTAAACGACTATCAAACTCAGCAGTAATAACTGGCGCTTTATTAACTTCACTAACTGTTACTATTATAGTTTTACTACTAGTGTAGCCATTTACATCTGTTAGTGTTATTACTATACTACCAGTGCCTATAGCATCAGGGATGATAGTAAAATAAAGTGTAGCAGTAGTAGGTGTGCTACTTAAGATAGCACTTGTTGTAATAGCGGTGTTAGAAAATGAAATAACAGGGCTTGGATTAGTAGTGAATATGCCCCCAGCAGTGCTAACAGCAAAGCTTGCATTAGCAGAGCTATTATCATTATCAATAATCTCAGTTATATTAACTTGATGGCGAATAGTTTCAGGGGAATTTTCAGTTAAAGTAATATTTGTTGCTGTTAGATTAAAAGTAGGCTTGGTAATTATATTTATGCTTATATCTTGGGCGGTTGTGCCAAAAGTATTAGTGGCTGATATTGTGATATTGTAAATATTTGCAGCAGCATCTGTGGTTGAAAAAACCGGGGCCGTATTAAATGCTAAAACGCCAGCTGCTGTAAGAGTAAATGATGCTGCATTTGCACCGCTTATGTTTGTTAAGAAAGTAGCAGCTGTGCCATTTTCATCAGTTGCACTTAAAGTTGCTACAGCTGTTGTGTTTTCAAATACGCTAAATGTATTAGTAGAAGTTATTGCCGGCGGCTCGTTTGTATCATTAACAATAGTAATAATAAAATCTTTTGAAAAAGTATTATTGTTCCCGTCAGTTGTAGTAACAGTAATAGTGTATGAAGATTGTGTTTCAAAATCAAAAGAATTATTGGCTATTAAAGTATCACCACTAATTGAGAAAGTTGCAGTATTAGCTAAAGTATAAGTGTAAGTTTCTCCATTAATGCCAGCTGTTGAAAATATTCCAACTGACGCATTAGCGCCAGCGTTTTCATTTATGCTATTTGCAGAAAGAGTTGTGTTTAAAACCGCAATATCAATAACTGCCGTAGTGCTGTTATTATTGCTATCAGTTAAAATTATGTTAAGGGTTGTAGTTCCTATAAAGCCTGCTACTGGTTGATAAGTAACAGTAGTGCTGCTAACACCAGTATTAGCTGTATTATTAGTAAAAGTAGCCGTGCCGTTGCCAGTATCAGAATATGACCAAGTTATACTATCGCCGTCTAAGTCAAAGCCTGAAAGCGTAACTACTTGAGTAAGTGTGGATTCTTGATCAAGGGCAAAACTTGCTTGAGTTAAGGCAGGAAAACCAGTTACTAATTCAACCAGCCCACCTAAAAGACGATTGTTAGCATTATCATTTGCATTAACATCTTGCCATCTATCATCATCTGCTGAGGAAAACCCAATCATTGCACTGTTTTCATTGTTACCTGGTTCATTATTATCCCAATTAATAAAATAACCAGGATAGCCAATAAAGTTACCACCAATACCACTACCAAATTGCTCATTATTATTATCATAGAACCAATCTCTATTTGCATTAGTTGCGCCCGTATTTAGACCAATTAGTAGAACATCTGTGCTTAGATCGCCAATCACATTGCTTTCTTCTATACTATCAAAGCGAGCTAAATTAATTGTTGCTCCTGTGAGAGATTCTATGCTGTCAATAATAGGTGAAATATTATTTTTAGTAGTCGCATTACCGCCATCTCTAGCAATACCATACAGATGCCCACCATAAACGGTAATATTTTCTAAACGACTATCAAACTCAGCAGTAATAACTGGGGTTTTATTAACTTCACTAACTATTATGGTTATAGTTTTACTAATAGTGTAGCCTATCTCATCAGTTAGGGTTATTGTAATAGTGCCAGCGCCTGTGGCATCAGGGATGATAGTAAAATAAAGCGTGGCGGCTTTGGGGGTGCTTCCAACAGCGGCAGTGGAGTCAATCGAGCTATTAGAAAACGACACTACAGGCGCTGGATTAGTGGTGAATATACCGCCAGCAGCACTAACAGCAAAGCTTGCATTAGCACCACTATTATCCTCATCAACAACAGTTATATCAACTTGATGGCGAATGGTATTAGCGGCATTTTCAGTTAAAGTAATGGTATTTGTGCCAAAATTAAAAGTAGGCTTGGTAATTATATTTATGCTTATATCTTGGGTGGTTGTGCCAAAAGTATTAGTGGCTGATATTGTGATATTGTAAATATTTGCAGCAGCATCTGTGGTTGAATAAACTGGGGCCGTATTAAATGCTAAAACGCCAGCTGCTGTAAGAGTAAATGATGTTGCATTTGCACCGCTTATGTTTGTTAAGAAAGTAGCAGCTGTGCCATTTTCATTAGTTGCACTTAAAGTTGCTACAGCTGTTGTGTTTTCAAATACGCTAAATGTATTAGTAGAAGTTATTAGCGGCGGCTCGTTTGTTACATTGTCAATAGTAAAAGTAAAAGTTTGTGAATAATCATTGTTGCCATCACTAACATTAATACTAATAGTAATACTACTGCCTAAGGCTTCATAATCAAGTTTTGTGGCTGATAATACCAAAGAAGCCCCAGTAGCTGTTGTCGAAATATCAAAATAAACAGAACTCACAGTGTAAGTAAGGGTAGTAGTAATAGTAGGGCTGCTTGATAAATCCGCTATAACTGTTGTAGCGGCAGAATTTTCTGCTATGCTACTAGCCTTATTTGAAAGAATTATTTGCTGTGGAACATCATCTACATTAGTAACATCAATGCTAATATCTTGAGTGGTTGTGCTAATAGTATTAGTGCTTGATACTGTGATATTATATATATTATCCGCACCATTATCAGCTGGGTTTTCATAATCTGCGGCTTGATTAAGTGTTAAAACTCCAGCCGCTGTAAGAGTAAATAATGCTGCATCTGCACCGCTTATGTTTGTTGAGAAAGTAACTGTTCCAAAATCATCAGTTGCACTTAGAGTTGCTACAGCTGTTGTATTTTCTAATACACTAAATGTATCAATAGAAGTTATTGTTGGTGCTTCCTCAAGTATATTATTAATATTAATAGTTAAATTTTGCGAATAATTATTATTGCCATCATTAATATTAACCTTAGCATCAATAGTTGTTAATTCTTCATAATTAAATACCTTTGTTGATTTTAAAGAATTTCCATCATTACCAAGGTAATAAGTTGTTTTTGGAGAAAAAGGGTAATATCCAGCACCCGACAATGCAATACTATTGTTAGTATGGATAAGGGTGAAGGTGTTAAGCGCTCTTCTTAACTGTCTTTTTACTGATTCAGAATCACTACTAGTATTATTATTAGTGAAACTGAAATCGAAATTACCAAAATTCAGTCCAATACTAATTAATACATCGTGGTGTAAACTCTCATTTGTAGTTCCTAAAGCCCTAATTTTTTCAAGCTCTGCCAAAATAACATTTACATCACTAATAGTTGGTTTAAGAGTGTAAGTAAGAGCAGTGCTAATAGTAGGACTGGCTGATAAAACCCCTATCTCTCTAACACTTAAATTTTCATCTATACTGCTATTTGTAATATTTATATGTTGCGGAACATCATCTACATTAGTAACATCAATGGTAATAGCTTGAGTGCTACTGACACCATCAGAAGTGGCAGTTACAATAACATTATAAGTATTAGAGTTAATGCTTGAGTTGGGATTTTCAAAATCTGCTGCTTGGCTAAATATTAAAGTATCATTAGAGGCATCTATTAAAAATAAAGCTGCATCCGCTCCTCCAGTAGTAGAATCTATAGCAAAAGAAACGCTTGCTGTAGTAGTAACAGTAGCAGTTATTGTCCCAACAATTTCAGTATTTTCTGCTACTGAAAAAGTATTAGTAGAAGTAAAAGTAGGGGCAGCGGCAAAACTAACTGCAATGGCTGATGATGCTATTAGAATTAGAATTTTTAGTAAATTTTTAATCATTTAAGAATTTTAAGTCAAATTAGAACGGATTATACAGTAAAAAATTAAGAATATTGTTTGTTATTGATATGTATCTAAATAAGCTTTCAACTCTGGGGTTGTTTGTCTGCCTTCAAGTGCATTATTAGCAGTGGTAGTATGTAAATTGTTAGCATTAGAGTTTAGTAAATATTTAAAGATAATCAATCCATCATTAGAGGCAGTAAGAGTCTGATTGCCATCAACATCTAAAATATCTCCTGCATTATCTAAATAAGCCTTCAACTCTGGGGTTGTTGTTCTGCCACTAATTGCATTATTAGCAATGGTAGTATGTAAATTGTTAGCATTAGAGTTTAGTAAATATTTAAAGATAATCAATCCATCATTAGAGGCAGTAAGAGAGCCATTGCCATCAATATCTAAGGAAAAAGTTATGGCAGCTGGATTAACAGTAATACTAAGGGTTGCTGAATCAGTGCCGCTTATATTTGTAGCAGTGATTGCATATATTTTTGCTGATGCTGTGGCACTTGGAGTTCCGCTGATTTCACAAGTGCTATTATTAGCAGATAGTTCTACACTAAGCCCTACTGGTAGATCTGGGGCGCTACTACAATTTGTTAAATTTACTCCTCCAGTATTTACAAAACTCAATGGGCTAATCTGTGTGTTTATAACATAAGTTTGTGTTTGCTGGTTTGCCAGCTTAGGAAGGCCAGCAACATCAATATTAATGGCCATCGTAGTGCTGTTATTATTGCTATCAGTTAAAATTATGTTAAGAGTTGTAGTTCCTGCAAAATCTGAGTCTGGTTGATAAGCAACAGTGGTGCT
This sequence comes from Gammaproteobacteria bacterium, assembly GCA_965217125.1. Classification (GTDB taxonomy): domain Bacteria; phylum Pseudomonadota; class Gammaproteobacteria; order PS1; family Pseudothioglobaceae; genus JAAOIF01. The sequence continues at coordinate 1,137,820 of OZ244244.1, forward strand.
ACTAACACCAGTATTAACTGTATTATTTGTAAAAGTAGCGCTTCCTTCAGCACTATCAGTATATGACCAAGTTATACTATCGCCGTCTAAGTCAAAGCCTGAAAGCGTAGCTACTTGAGTAAGTGTGGCTGCTTGATTAAGGGCAAAACTTGCTTGAGTTAAGGAGGCAAAACCATTAGGAAATTCAAATACACCGCCATCAGCAACATTAGAATTAGAATCACAAGCCGCAGTATTCCCATTACTACTAATACAACCATCATAATACGGTTGGTCAGCATTACCCCAAAGATTATAAAACCCTGGGAAAACTAAAGCATTACCATTAGCCTCATCAGCACTTGTATCAAAATTAAACGCCTCGCCGTTAGCATATACCCAAATATCTTCATTGTCCTTATTATTGCCATCAATCCAAAACTGACCGCTTCGTATGGTTTTAACAAAATCATGCTCTTGCTTGCTATCCATACGCGCCAAAGAGCCTGCATAGGCTGTGTTTGTTGCAAAAATACCACTTAAATCATCCGCAGTGCCTGTATCAATACTGCCATATAAATGCCCACCAAAGACAGCAGGCACTGAATTAAAGCGACTATCAAAAGCATTGGTAATTATTGGTGAGTTATCTGATTCTTCTACTATTATTGTTAGTGTTTTGCTAATAACATTATTATTTTCATCAGTTAGGGTTATTGTAATAGTGCCAGCGCCTATGGTATCAGGGAGGATAGTAAAATAAAGCGTGGCTGTTTGCACGGCGCTACTTAAAGTAGTAGTGGAGATAATAGAACTATTAGAAAACGATACTACAGGCGCTGGCTCGGTAGTGAATATGCCGCCAGCAGTGCTAATAGTAAGGGTTGCATTAGCAGCACTACTATTCTTATCAATAGCAGTTATATTAACTTGATGACGAATAGTATTAGCAGCATTTTCAGTTAAAGTAATGGTATTTGTGCCCAAATTAAAAGTAGATTGTGTAAACACATTTATGTTTACGGTTTGAGTAGCAGTGGCATCACCATTAGTGGCTGATATTGTGATATTGTAAATATTTGCAGCGGCATCTGTGGTTGAAAAAACTGGGGCAGTATTAAATGCTAAAACACCGTCTGCTGTAAGAGTAAATGATGCTGCATTTGCACCGCTTATGTTTGTTGAGAAAGTAACTATTCCATTTCCATCAGTTGCACTTAAAGTTGCCACAGCTGTTGTGTTTTCTAATACACTAAATGTATCAGTAGAAGTTATTGTCAGTGGTTCAAATACATTAATAATACCAATAATAAAATCTTGCTGAAAATCATTTAGCCCATCATTTGTATTAATAGTAGCCGTATAAGTAGATTTTGCTTCAAAATCAAATTTGACTTTAGATACTAAAGTGTTAGTGGCAGAAATTTCAAAACTTGCAGAAATCTCTGGGTAAAAGTGAGTGATTGCAAAATTAAACTGATATAAATTAAGATCATCAGGATCTATTGCATAAAAACCACCATTAGGATTAAGTGTATATCGTAATGCATTTGTTTCATCATCGCTCAATGAAAAATCAAAAACTCTAAATTTTGCTGCTGCACTAATTAAATAAGGATAAATATTACTATTATTATTAAAAGTCCCCAAATCTTGAATTCTCTCTAACTCTGCCCTAATAATATCTGCATCATAATTATTAGGCTTTACAGTATAAGTATGGGTGTCATCAATATTTTGGTCTGTGCTTGAAAGCATTCCAATAATTGTGCCAACATCGGCATTTTCAAATATAGTAACTCCTGAAAGAGTTATATCAGTTGGGACTTCATTAACTATGTCTGAAATTACAATAGTTATTGTTTGCTTGGCTTCGTTAGCAGGGCTGGCATCATCAGCGGCTGTTACAATTAAATTATAAGTATTATCTCCGCCCGTATCAGTTGGATTTTCATAATCAGGCGGAATTTTAAATGATAAAACTCCTGAAGTTGGACCTATTGAAAATAAATCTACATCATTTGTTGCATCAATAGTATAAGTTATTGTTCTATTTGTATCAGAAACTGCAACAACAGTGATTACGGTGCTGATATTTTCATTTGCGCTAATGTCAGCAGCTGAGGTGAAGGTTACTGGGTCATCTACATTAATAATATCAATAATAATATCTTGTTGAAAATTATTTAGCCCATCATTTGTATTAATAGTAGCCGTATAAGTAGATTTTGTTTCAAAATCAAATTTGGCTTTAGATACTAAAGTGTTAGTGGCAGAAATTTCAAAACTTGCAGAAAACTCTGGGTAAAATCTAGCGACTGAAAAAATTGTCTGATATAAGATAAGCTCATCAATATCCATTACATAACTACTGGTATTAGGATTAAGTGCATATCGTAATGCATTTGTTTCATCATCGCTCAATGAAAAATTAAAAACTCTAAATTTTGCTGCTGCACTAATTAAATAAGGACGAATATTATTATTATTATTAAAAGTCCCCAAATCTTGAATTCTCTCTAACTCTGTCCTAATAATCTCTGCATCATCATTATTAGGCTTTACAGTATAAGTATGGGTGTCATCAATATTTTGGTCTGTGCTTGAAAGCATTCCAATAATTGTGCCAACATCGGCATTTTCAACTATAGTATTAGTTCCTGAAAGAGTTATATTGGTTGGGACTTCATTAACTATATCTAAAATTGTAATAGTTATTGTTTGCTTGGCTTCGTTAGCAGGGCTGGCATCATCAGCGGCTGTTACAATTAAATTATAAGTATTATTTCCGCCCGTATCAGTTGGATTTTCAAAATCAGGTGGAATTTTAAATGATAAAACTGCTGAAGTTAAATCTATTAAAAATAAACTTCTATCTACTCCACCAGTAGCAGTATCAATAGTATAAGTTATTGTTCTATTTGTATCAGAAACTGCAACAACAGTGGTTACGGTGCTGATATTTTCATTTAGGCTAATGTCAGCAGCTGAGGTGAAGGTTACTGGGTCATCTACATTATCAATATAAATAGTAATATCTTGTTGAAAATTGTTTAGCCCATCATTTGTATTAACAGTAGCCGTATAAGTAGATTGTATTTCATAATCAAATTTGACTTTAGATACTAAAGTGTTAGTAGCAGAAATTTCAAAAAATGCAGAAGTCTCTGGATAGTAATAATAATTATTATTATTACTATCTCTTGCTATCAATGTATCCCTATTAAAATTATCACCCATATTCCTAGTGTAAGCATCGCTTAAAAGCCTTGAAAGACTTATTATTTCATATTCAGTTAATTCATCAAATCTGAGTTGCCTTACTTTAGTAGCAGCACTGCCTCGAGCCACACTGAAACTGCCGCTTGTAACATCTAAGTCTAAGGCTTCTATTTCATCTAATTTTGCTAAAACAAAATCTCTATCATCATCATTAACTTTTAAAGTATAAGTATGAGTATCGCTGATATCAGTATCAGCTGTAGAAAGCATTCCAATAGTTGTGCCGACATCGGAATTTTCATCTATAGTATTATTTGTAAGAGTTATACCTGTAGGAGTAGCAGCAAAACTCACTACAATGGTTGAGGATACTATTAGAATTATAATTTTTAGTAAATTTTTAATCATTTTCAGTATTTTAATCCAACTAAAACGGATTATATAGTAAAAATTAAGAATATTGTTTGTTATTGATATGTATCTAAATAAGCTTTCAATTGTGGGGTTGTTTTTCTGCCCTCAAGTGCATTATTAGCAATGGTAGTATGTAAATTGTTAGCATTAGAGTTTAGTAAATATTTAAAGATAATCAATCCATCATTAGAGGCAGTAAGAGTCTGATTGCCATCAACATCTAAAATATCTCCTGCATCATCTAAATAAGCCTTCAACTCTACAGTTGTTTGTCTGCCTTCAAGTGCATTATTAGCAATGGTAGTATGTAAATTGTTAGCATTAGAGTTTAGTAAATATTTAAAGATAATCAATCCATCATTAGAGGCAGTAAGAGAGCCATTGCCATCAATATCTAAGGAAAAATCTATGGTAGCATTCACGGCAATGCCAATGGTTGCTGAATCAGTGCCACTTATATTTGTAGCAGTGATTGCATATATTGTTGCTGTGCTGGCAACGCTTGGAGTTCCGCTGATTTCACAAGTGCTATTATTAGCAGATAGTTCTACACTAAGCCCTACTGGTAGATCTGGGGCGCTACTACAATTTGTTAAATTTACTCCTCCAGTATTTACAAAACTCAATGGGCTAATCTGTGTATTTATAACATAAGTTTGTGTTTGCTGATTTGCCAGCTTAGGAAGGCCAGCAACATCAATATTAATAGCCATCGTAGTGCTGTTATTATTGCTATCAGTTAAAATTATATTAAGAGTTGTAATTCCTGCAAAATCTGAGTCTGGTTGATAAGCAACAGTGGTGCTGCTAACACCAGTATTAGCTGTATTATTTGTAAAAGTAGCGGTGCCGCCAGCGCTATCAGTATATGACCAAGTTATACTATCGCCGTCTAAGTCAAAGCCTGAAAGCGTTGCTACTTGAGTAAGTGTGGCTGCTTGATTAAGGGCAAAACTTGCTTGAGTTAAGGCAGGAAAACCATTAGGAAATTCAAATACACCGCCAGCAACACTAGTATCATTACAAGCCGCAGTATTCCCATTACTACTAATACAACCATCATAATACGGTTGGTCAGCATTACCCCAAAGATTATAAAACCCTGGGAAAACTAAAGCATTACCATTAGCCTCATTATCACTTGTATCAAAATTAAACGCCTCGCCGTTAGCATATACCCAAATATCTTCATTGTCCTTATTATTGCCATCAATCCAAAACTGATCACTTCGTATGTCTTCAACAAAATCATGCTCTTGCTTACTATCCATACGCGCCAAAGAGCCTGCATAGGCTGTGTTTGTTGCAAAAATACCACTTAAATCATCCGCAGTGCCTGTATCAATACTGCCATATAAATGCCCACCAAAGATAGCAGGCACTGAATTAAAGCGACTATCAAACTCAGCAGTAATAACAGGTGCAGTATCAGCCTGTGTTATTATTACCGTTACTGTTTTACTACTAATATTACCCAATGTATCAGTTAGGGTTATTGTAATAGTGCCAGCGCCTGTGGTATCAGGGATGATAGTAAAATAAAGTGTGGCTGTTTGTGCAGTGCTACTTAAAGTAGTAGTGGAGATAATAGAACTATCAGAAAACGATACTACAGGCGCTGGCTCGGTAGTAAATATGCCGCCAGCAGTGCTAACAGCAAAGGCGGCATTAGCAGCACTATTATCCTCATCAATAATATCAGTTATATTAACTTTATGACGAATAGTATTAGCAGCATTTTCAGTTAAAGTAATGGTATTTATGCCCAAATTAAAAGTAGATTTTGCAAGCACATTTATGGTTACGGTTTGAGTAACGGTGGCATTACCATTAGTGGCTGATACTATGATATTGTAAATATTTGCAGCGGCATCTGTGGTTGAAAAAACTGGGGCAGTATTAAATGCTAAAACACCGTCTGCTGTAAGAGTAAATGATGCTGCATTTGTGCCTGCTATAGAAAAAGTAACTGAACCAATTTCATTAGTTGCACTTAAAGTTGCCACAGCTGTTGTGTTTTCTAATACACTAAATGTATCGGTAGAAGTTATTGTCAGTGGTTCAGCTACATCAATAATACCAATAGTAAAATCTTGTTGAAAATCATTTAGCCCATCATTTGTATTAATAGTAGCCGTATAAGTAGATTTTGCTTCAAAATCAAATTTGACTTTAGATACTAAAGTGTTAGTAGCAGAAATTTCAAAACTTGCAGAAATCTCTGGGTAAAAGTTAGTGATTGCAAAATTTGACAGATATAAATTAAGATCATCAATATCTATTACATATTGATCATTATTAAAATGAAGTGCATATCGTAATGCATTTGTTTCATCATCGCTCAATGAAAAATTAAAAACTCTAAAATTTGCTGCTGCACTAATTAAATAAGGATAAATATTATTATTATTATTATTAAAAGTCCCCAAATCTTGAATTTTCTCTAACTCTGCCCTAATAATATCTGCATCATAATTATTAGGCTTTACAGTATAAGTATGGGTGTCATTATCTTGGTCTGTGCTTGAAAGCATTCCAATAATTGTGCCAACATCGGCATTTTCAAATATAGTAACTCCTGAAAGAGTTATATCAGTTGGGATTTCATTAACTATGTCTGAAATTACAATAGTTATTGTTTGCTTGGCTTTGTTAGCAGGGCTGGCATCATCAGCGGCTGTTACAATTAAATTATAAGTATTATCTCCGCCCACATCAGTTGGATTTTCAAAATCAGGCGGAATTTTAAATGATAAAACTCCTGAAGTTGGACCTATTGAAAATAAATCTACATCATTTGTTGCATCAATAGTATAAGTTATTGTTCTATTTGTATCAGAAACTGCAACAACAGTGATTACGGTGCTGATATTTTCATTTAGGATAATGTCAGCAGCTGAGGTGAAGGTTACTGGGTCATCTACATCAATAATAGTAATGATAAAATCTTGTTGAAAATTATTTAGCCCATCATTTGTATTAATAGTAGCCGTATAAGTAGATTTTGTTTCATAATCAAATTTGGCTTTAGATACTAAAGTGTTAGTGGCAGAAATTTCAAAACTTGCAGAAATCTCTGGGTAAAAGCTAGCGACTGAAAAAATTGTCTGATATAAGATAAGCTCATCAATATCCATTACATAACTACTGGTATTAGGATTAAGTGCATATCGTAATGCATTTGTTTCATCATCGCTCAATGAAAAATTAAAAACTCTAAATTTTGTTGCTGCACTAATTAAATAAGGACGAATATTACTATTATTATTAAAAGTCCCCAAATCTTGAATTCTCTCTAACTCTGTCCTAATAATCTCTGCATCATCATTATTAGGCTTTACAGTATAAGTATGGGTGTCATCAATATTTTGGTCTGTGCTTGAAAGCATTCCAATAATTGTGCCAACATCGGCATTTTCAAATATAGTAACTCCTGAAAGAGTTATATCAGTTGGGACTTCATTAACTATGTCTGAAATTACAATAGTTATTGTTTGCTTGGCTTTGTTAGCAGGGCTGGCATCATCAGCGGCTGTTACAATTAAATTATAAGTATTATCTCCGCCCACATCAGTTGGATTTTCAAAATCAGGTGGAATTTTAAATGATAAAACTGCTGAAGTTGGGCCTATTGAAAATAAATCTCCATCATTTGTTGCATCAATAGTATAAGTTATTGTTCTATTTGTATCAGAAACTGCAACAACAGTGGTTACGGTGCTGATATTTTCATTTAGGCTAATGTCAGCAGCTGAGGTGAAGGTTACCGGGTCATCTACATCAATAATAGTAATGATAAAATCTTGCTGAAAATCATTTAGCCCATCATTTGTATTAACAGTAGCCGTATAAGTAGATTTTATTTCAAAATCAAATTTGACTTTAGATACTAAAGTGTTAGTGGCAGAAATTTCAAAAAATGCAGAAGTCTCTGGATAGTAATAATAATTATTATTATTACTATCTTTTGCTATCAATGTATCCCTATTAAAATTATTACCCCTATTGTAAGCATCTTTTAAAAGACTTGAAAGACTTATTATTTCATATTCAGTTAATTCATCAAATCTGAGTTGCCTTACTTTAGTAGCAGCACTGCCTCGAGCCACACTGAAACTGCCGCTTGTAACATCTAAGTCTAAGGCTTCTATTTCATCTAATTTTGCTAAAACAAAATCTCTATCATCATCATTAACTTTTAAAGTATAAGTATGAGTATCGCTGATATCAGTATCAACTGTAGAAAGCATTCCAATAGTTGTGCCGACATCGGCATTTTCATCTATAGTATTATTTGTAAGAGTTATACCTGTAGGAGTAGCAGCAAAACTAACTACAATGGTTGATGATACTATTAGAATTATAATTTTTAGTAAATTTTTAATCATTTTAAATATTTTAATCCAACTAAAAACGGATTATATAGTAAAAATTAAGAATATTGTTTGTTATTGATATGTATCTAAATAAGCTTTCAACTGTGGGGTTGTTTTTCTGCCCTCCATTGCATTACTAGAAATGGTAGTATGTAAATTGTTAGCATTAGAGTTTAGTAAATATTTAAAGATAATCAATCCATCATTAGAGGCATTAATAGTCTCATTACCATCAACATCTAAAATAGTTCCTGCACTATCTAAATAAGCCTTCAACTCTGGGGTTGTTTTTCTGCCCTCAATTGCATTACTAGAAATGGTAGTATGTAAATTGTTAGCATTAGAGTTTAGTAAATATTTAAAGATAATCAATCCATCGTTAGAGGCATTAATAGTCCCATTGCCATCAGCATCTAAGGAAAAAGTTATAGCAGCTGGATTAACAGTAATATTAAGCGTTGCTGTGCTATTGCCGCTTACATTACTGGCAGTAATTGTCCATACTTGTAGTGTTGCTGCGGAACTTGGTGTTCCTGAAATAGTTCCAGTCTCAGTGCTAAAAGACAGACCAACATTAAGTGCTGGTGCAATAGCATAAGAAGTAGCAGTTCCGCCAGTATTTATAACTGTTATATCGCTAATAGCACTACCAGCAGTGGCAGTAATAGTAGTGGTTGAAAGACTAATATCTGGGGCAGCTGGATTAACGGTAATATTAACTGTTGCTGTGCTATTGCCGCTTACATTGCTGGCAGTAATTGTCCATTGAGTATTAGTTGCAGCATTAGCAGGTGTTCCTGAAATAGTTCCAGTCTCAGTGCTAAAAGACAGACCAACATTAAGTGCTGGTGAGATAGCATAAGAAGTAGCAGTTCCTCCAGAATTTGTAACTGTTATATCGCTAATAGCACTACCAGCAGTGGCAGTAATAGTAGTGGTTGAAAGGCTAATATCTGGGGCAGCTGGATTGACAGTAATACTAAGAGTTGCTGTGCTATTGCCGCTTACATTGCTGGCAGTAATTGTCCATTGAGCATTAGTTGCAGCATTAGCAGGCGTTCCTGAAATAGTTCCATCAGTAGTATCAAAAGATAGACCATTGTCAATTGCTGGTGATATAGAATATGTTGCATCTCCGCCAGAATTTGTAACTGTTATATCGCTAATAGCACTCCCGGCAGTGGCAGTAATAGTAGTGGTTGAAAGACTAATATTTGGAGCTTCTATATTGACAGTAATGCTAAGGGTTGCTGAATCACTGTTAGTTACATTGCTGGCAGTGATTGTATACACTTGTAGTGTTGCGGTGGCGCTTGGAGTTCCTGAAATAGTTCCAGTATTAGTGGCAAAAGATAGACCTTCACTAAGTGTTGGTGAGATAGAATAAGTGGCAGTTCCGCCATTATTGCTAACTGTTATATCAGTAATAGCTGTTGCAACACTGGCAACAACAGTAGTGGTTGAAAGGCTAATATCTGGGGCAGCTGGATTTACAGTAATACTAAGGGTTGCTGTGCTATTGCCGCTTATATTACTGGCAGTAATTGTCCATTGAGTATTAGTTGCAGCATTAGCAGGCGTTCCTGAAATAGTTCCAGTCTCAGTGCTAAAAGACAGACCAACATTAAGTGCTGGTGCAATAGCATAAGAAGTAGCAGTTCCGCCAGAGTTTGTAACTGTTATATCGCTAATAGCACTCCCAGCAGTGGCAGTAATAGTAGTGGTTGAAAGACTAATATTTGGAGCTTTTGGATTAACAGTAATATTAAGGGTTGCTGTGCTATTGCCGCTTACATTACTGGCAGTAATTGTCCATTGAGTATTAGTTGCAGCATTAGCAGGCGTTCCTGAAATAGTTCCAGTCTCAGTGCTAAAAGACAGACCAACATTAAGTGCTGGTGCAATAGCATAAGAAGTAGCAGTTCCGCCAGTATTTATAACTGTTATATCACTAATAGCACTCCCAGCAGTAGCAGTAATAGTAGTGGTTGAAAGGCTAATATTTGGAGCTTCTATATTGACAGTAATGCTAAGGGTAGCTGAATCACTGTTAGTTACATTGCTGGCAGTGATTGTATATATTTGTAGTGTTGCGATGGCACTCGGCGTTCCTGAAATAGTTCCAGTCTCAGTGCTAAAAGAAAGACCTTCGCTAAGTGTTGGTGAGATAGAATAAGTGGCAGTTCCGCCATCATTGCTAACTGTTATATTAGTAATAGCCGTTGCAACACTGGCAACAACAGTAGTGGTTGAAAGACTAATATCTGGTGCTGCTGGATTAACAGTAATGCTAAGGGTTGCTGTGCTATTGCCGCTTATATTACTGGCAGTAATTGTATATACAACATTAGTTGCAGCATTAGCAGGTGTTCCTGAAATAGTTCCATCAGTAGTATCAAAAGATAAATTATTAGCAATTGCTGGTGATATAGAATAAGTAGCAGTTCCTCCAGAGTTTGTAACTGTTATATCGCTAATAGCGCTCCCGGCAGTGGCAACAACAGTAGTGGTTGAAACACTAATGCTTGGAGTAGCAAATGTTACACTAATATTAATGGTTGCGGTATCACTGCCTATTGGATTTGTTGCGGTAATTGTGTATGTTGTTGCAGCACTAACCATTGTTGGTGTTCCGCTAATAGCACAACTATTACCGCTAACTGCAACATTTAAGCCAGCTGGCAAAGCTAGATTGCTTGCACAACTTTGAGCCGGGTCGCCTGAGTTAGTAAATTCTACAGGGCTAATCATAACTCCAGCATAGTAGGCTTGTGTTCCTTCTATGTTTGCAATACTTGGTGGATCGATAATCTCATTAACGGTGATGGTTACAGTAGCTGAATCAGCGCCAGTTATGTTTGTGGCAGTAACTGTATATATTATTGCTGTTGCTGTGGCACTTGGCGTGCCTGAAATAGTTCCAGTCTTAGTGCTAAAAGACAGACCAGCACTAAGTGTATCTGAAATAGCATAAGAAGTTGGAGTTCCGCCATTATTTATAACTGTTATAGGCTCAATAACTTTTCCAATACCAGCATTAATAGCAGCAACTGAAAGCTCAATGCTTGGAGCGGCTGGATTAACAGTAATACTAAAGGTTGCTGAATCACTATTAGTTGCATTTGTGGCAGTAATTGTATATACAATATTAGTTGCAGCATTAGCAGGTGTTCCTGAAATAGTTCCATTAGTAGTATCAAAAGATAAATTATTAGCAATTGCTGGTGATATAGAATAAGTAGCAGTTCCTCCAGAGTTTGTAACTGTTATATCGCTAATGGCTGTTCCGGCAGTAGCAGTAAGAGTAGAGACTGAAAGGCTAATAATTGGAGCTGCTGGATTAACAGTAATACTAAGGGTTGCTGAATCACTGTTAGTTGCATTTGTGGCAGTAACTGTATATACAATATTAGTTGCAGCATTAGCAGGTGTTCCTGAAATAGTTCCATCAGCAGTATCAAAAGATAGACCATTATCAATTGCTGGTAATATAGAATATGTTGCATCTCCGCCAGAATTTGTAACTGTTATATTGCTAATGGCACTCCTGGCAGTGGCAGTAATAGTAGTAGTTGAAAGACTAATATTTGGAGCTGCTGGATTGACAGTAATACTAAGGGTTGCTGTGCTATTGCTGCTTACATTACTGGCAGTAACTGTATATACAACATTAGTTGCAGCATTAGCAGGCGTTCCTGAAATAGTTCCATCAGTAGTATCAAAAGATAAATTATTACCAATTGCTGGTGATATAGAATATGTTGCATCTCCGCCAGAATTTGTAACTGTTATATCGCTAATGGCACTCCTGGCAGTGGCAGTAATAGTAGTGGTTGAAAGACTAATATTTGGAGCTGCTGGATTGACAGTAATGCTAAGGGTAGCTGAATCACTGTTAGTTACATTGCTGGCAGTGATTGTATATATTTGTAGTGTTGCGGTGGCGCTTGGAGTTCCTGAAATAGTTCCAGTATTAGTGGCAAAAGATAGACCTTCGCTAAGTGCTGGTGAGATAGAATAAGTAGCAGCTCCGCCATCATTGCTAACTGTTATATCAGTAATAGCCGTTGCAACACTAGCAACAACAGTAGTGGTTGAAAGGCTAATATCTGGGGCAGCTGGATTAACAGTAATACTAAGGGTTGCTGAATCACTGTTAGTTACATTTGTGGCAGTAACTGTATATACAACATTAGTTGCAGCATTAGCAGGCGTTCCTGAAATAGTTCCGTCAGTAGTATTAAAAGATAAATTATTAGCAATTGCTGGTGATATAGAATAAGTAGCAGTTCCTCCAGAGTTTGTAACTGTTATATCGTTAATGGCTGTCCTGGCAGTGGCAGTAAGGGTAGAGACTGAAAGCTCAATGCTTGGAGCGGCTGGATTAACAGTAATACTAAAGATTGCTGTGCTATTGCCGCTTGCATTACTGGCAGTAACTGTATATACAATACTAGTTGCAGCATTAGCAGGCGTTCCTGAAATAGTTCCATCAGTAGTATTAAAAGATAGACCATTGTCAATTGCTGGTGATATAGAATATGTTGCATCTCCGCCAGAATTTGTAACTGTTATATTGTTAATGGCACTCCTGGCAGTGGCAGTAATAGTAGTGGTTGAAAGACTAATATTTGGGGCTTGTGGATTAACTTTAATACTAATTGTATCTGTGCTGCTGGCAGTTACATTTGTGGCAGTAATTGTATATATTTGTGCGTCCTTAGTAGTGCTTGGTGTTCCTGAAAATTCACAAGTAGTTTTATCAGCAGATACTGCTATTGAAAGCCCTGCTGGCAATGTTGGATTACTACTGCAAGACTCTAATTCCTCTCCTGCAGAATTTGTAATTGTTATGCCGCTAATGGCTGTTTTAACAACAGCAGTAAAAGTAGCGACTGAAAGACTAATATTTGGAGCAGCAGGGTTTATGATAATATTAAGAGTTGCTGTGTCATTGCCAGTTTCATTTATGGCAATAATTGTCCATTCAACACTATTCCCAGCAGTGGTAGTGGTAGGCGTTCCTGAAACAGTTCCATCAGTAGTATCAAAAATCAGACCATTGCTAATTGCCGGACTAATAGAATAAGAAGCGGCAGTTCCCCCTCCAGCATTTGCTGAAACTGATATAGCAGTAATAGCTATTCCAACAGTGGCAGTAACGCTAGATTTTGAAAGGCTAATGCTTGGGACTTTTGGCTTTATGGTAATTTCAAGGGTTGCAGAATCAATGTCAGTTACATTTGTAGCAGTAATGGTATATTGAACAGTCTGTGCAACAGTCATAGTAGTAGCACCAGGCGTTCCTGAAACAGTTCCAGTCTCAGTGCTAAAAGTCAGACCGTTACTAAGTGCTGGGGTAATAGAATAAAAAGCAACAGCCCCTCCGGTATTTGTGGCTGTTATATAAATATTTGTTCCAACAATAGCAGTAACAGCATTGGCTGAAAGGCTAATATTTGGGGCGGCTGGGTTTATGATAATATCAATAGTTGCTGAATCAGTGCCTTTTGTGTTTGTGGCAATAATTGTCCATTGAGCATCATCAACAGTGGTAGGCGTTCCTGAAATAATTCCAGTGTCTGTGTTAAAAGTCAGGCCGTTACTAAGTGTTGGTGAGATAGAATAAGAAGCAACCGCTCCGCCAGAATTTGAAACTATTATATTTTCAATAGCTATTCCAACAGTAGCAGTAATGCTGGCCTTTGAAAGTGCGATGCTTGGAGCAATTAGCTCAACAGTAACATCAATAGCTATTGTAGCGCTATTATTGTTGTCATCAGTTAAAATTATATCAAGGGTTGTAGTTCCTACAAAACCTAAGGTTGGTTGATAATAAACGATGGTGCTACTAACACCTGTATTAGTTGCACTATTAAAAGTAACTGTGCCGTTGCCAGTGCTATTAGTGTATGACCAAGTTATATTATCACCGTCTAAGTCAAAACCAGTAAGTTTTGCTATCTCTGTAGCAGATGAATCTTGGTCAATAGTAGCGCTAAGAGTTGTTGTTGCAGGCAAGCCTGATGGCAGTTCGAAAAAGCCGTCATCTATAGCACCACCGCCTACATCATTACAAGATCGGTCGTTAAAACTATTAGCACTACTAATACCAAAGCTGTAGCGTAAACAACTATTACTAGGTCCATTAGCAAAATAACCTGCATTATCTGTATTAGTGAGATTAAAACGACCAGGGGCATATTGCTCACCATTTGCAGCTGTAGGGAAGCTATCAAACAAAATAAAATCGCCCAATACAGAATACCAGCTATCAATACTGCCTGCTATACCAAAGCCGGTTGCAGTGCCTGATGCTACGCCTAAATATGTATCAAATGCGCCACCTGATAGAGTATTAAAGAAAAGTCGTTCTTGTTCGCTATCAACAATTGCAATATGGGCATCAGTATTAAAAGATGATTGTAAGGCAACAAAATCAGCAAAATCAGCACCAGCATCATTATTAACACTAAAATATAGGCTGCCACCAAATACTGCTGCATCCTCTTCATAGTCGTATTTTCTACTTATAGTATCAGTAATAGCATCAATATAAGTAGCAATATCTTGTGAGATAACAGGTGGGTTTTCAACCTCATTGACCCTAACAGTTATATATTTAATAGCAACCTCAACACCATTTTTATCTGTTAAATATATTCTCAAAGTGGCAGTTCCTGTTGCATCTGGAATAATAGTGAAATAAAGTGTGGCTGTTTGCACGGTGCTAGTTAAAGTAGCAATGGAATCAATCAAGTTAGTAGAAAACGACACTACAGGTGCTGGATTAGTAGTAAATATATCGTCCCCATTAGCACTAACAGCAAATGTGTAACTACCACCAGTATTATTCTCATCAATAATATCAGTTATATCAACTTTATAACGAATATTTTCAGCGGCATTTTCAGTTAAAGTTAAAGTATTTGTGGCTAGATTAAAAGTAGGTTGTGTAAGCACATTTATGGTTATAGTTTGAGTAGCTGTGCCAGTAATATTAGCGGCTTTTACTTGGATATTGTAGATATTATCAGCAGCTGTCTCCGAAAAATCTGGGGCAGTATTAAATGTTAAAGCACCGCCTGCTGTAAGAGTAAATGATGCTGCGTTTGTGCCTGTTATAATGGTTGAAAAAGTAGCCGAATTATTTGCGCTCAATGTTGCTACAAATGTTCCTTTTGCAAATACATAAAACACATTTGCAGAAGTTATTGTTGGCACTTCAGCATCATCGTCATTAACATTTACCGTAATTGTTTCTGTAAAAGGATTGTTGTCTTGGTCAGTTGTTTTAATAATAATGGTATATGTATCTTTGCTTTCAAAATCAAAAGAATTGTTTGCTGTTAAAGTATTGCCACTAATTGAGAAAATTGCAGTATTATTTAATAAAGTATAAGCATGAGTTCCACCATCAGGGTCAGTTGTTGAAAGAGTTCCAATTAGTGCATTAACACCAGCATTTTCAACTATGCTATTTGGTGAAAGAGTTATCTTTGTTGGAATATCATCTAAATCATTAACATACACTGTAATTGTTTTTGTAAAAGTATTACCTTCTATATCGGTTGTTCTAACAGCAACAGTATGTGAAGCTTTGGCTTCAAAATCAAACTTAACATTAGTTATTAAAGTATTAGCGCCAGAAATTGAGAAAGTTGCAGTATTATCTAATAAAGTATAAGTATGAGTTTGACTATCACCATCAGCTGTTGAAAGAGCCCCTATAACTGTTCCAGTAGCGGTATTTTCATTTATGTTATTTGGCGTAATGATTATATCTGTTGGAATATCATCTAAATCATTAATATCTACCTTGATTATTTTTGAAAAAGAATTATTATCTTCGTCAGTTGTTTTAATAGTAATAGTATATGAAGATTTTTCTTCATAATCAAACTTAGTATTAGTTGTTAAAGTATTAGTATTAGAAATTGAGAAAAATGGCTCATCAGTTGTTGCTGGAATAATCCGTCCAGGTTCAATTGTTATAATATTCGTAGGTGTGCCAGTATTAGTTGTTTTTGCAAAACCAATCAATTTTGCTCCATTAAAATCATAAGGCCAAGCGGTTATTGTTACTGTTCCATGATAAATTAGGTTATCAGGATGAGGCTGTAAAGTAATAACGAATGTAGTAGTAGCAACAACTCCTGTAACAGTGCTCATAGTATTTATAGCATATACTAACTTTTCAACAGGAAAATATAAATTCGCATTATCAATAAAATTTATCGTAGCTATGGTATGAGTTGCGCCATTAACATCTTCTATTACAAAATTATTAGTCCCATAATATCCACTTTGATCGGAAAATTGTAAAGCTATTTTAAGCTTGAAAAAATCATGATTTGCCAACTTATAAGTATGAAAATCTCCATCAGTATCAGCTGTTGATAGAGTTCCTACAACTGTTCCAGTAGCGGTATTTTCGTTTATGTTATCTGGTGTAAGAGTTATATCTGTAGGCAGGGCTTGCTTAACGGTAATATCAAATGTATCTGCATCAGTGCCTTTTGCGTTTGTGGCAGTAATTGTATATTGAATATTAGCGGCATCATCAGCAGGCAAGCCTGAAATAACTCCGGTAGCAGTGCTAAAAGATAGGCCATTGCTAATTGCTGGCGAAATAGAATAAGAAGCAACAGCTCCTCCAGAGTTTGTAACAGTCATATCAATAGCCACTCCAGCATCAATAGTAAGAGTAGCAGGTGAAATGCTAATATCTGGGGCAATTAGCTCAACATCAATATTAATTGCTATCGTAGCGCTATTATTGCCATCAGTTAAAAATACATTAACAATTGCATTTCCTACAAAACCTGAGGCTGGTTGATAATCAATAGCGACGCTACTAACACTAGTATTAGTCCCGATATTAGTAAAAGTAACTGTGCCGCCAGCGCTACTATTAGTGTATGACCAAGTTATATCATCGCCATCTAAATCAAAACCAGTAAGTTTTACTACCTCTGTAGCGGCTGAATCTTGGTCAATAGAAAAATTATAAGAATTTAATTTAGGCAAGCCTGATGGCAACTCATATATTTGTTTTCTAACAACAGTATCCTCTTGAAGAACATATTTAAAATATCTGTTAGTCCACACTCTGGCAGCAGTACTACCTGAATTAGTATTACTAGGTTGATTACTTTGAGGTGTCCAATCAAGTTCTGGATAGCCTGGGTATGAGGTATATGTAGCTTCAGCAGTAACTCTGAGGCGAGTATTGCCAAAATCATCTAACACATTAAAAGGATAATTAACACCGTCTGCCCTTAAACCAATCCATGCAAGTAATCCCCCCAAGTCTCCACTACCAAAAACAGACTGAAAATTTCCATCTGAAAAGTTAATTTCTTGTTGAGTATCAGGGATAAATAAATTTCCACTCAAATTAGGGGCAACCTGTGCAAGAGTTACATTACCTGCAAAGTTATCATTAGATTGGGCATATAAACTACCGCCAAATACTGCAACACTGGAAAAAGTGGTACTCTCGGAAAAAGTATCAATATGTTTTGCTATAACAGGTGGTGAGTTTTCAATCTGATTGACCCTAACCGTTAGCGTTTCACTGGCGACAATATTACTATTTTGCTGTATTAAATTTATTTGCAAAGTGGCAGTTCCAGTGGTATCTGGAATGATAGTAAAATAAAGTGCGGCACTCTGGGCGGCGTATCCAACAGAGGTGCTGGTGGAAATAGTCGAGCTATTAGAAAATGAAACCACAGTTGCTGGATTGCCAGTAAATATATTATCTCCACTACTAACAACACTAATCGTATGACTACTGCCGCTATTATTCTTATCAACAATATTAGTTATATCAACTTTATAACGAATAGTTTCAGGGTTATTTTGGGTTAAAGTAATGACAGTTTCTGCTAAATCAAAGTTAGCTTTTGTAGTTAGCCCTATGCTGATGTCTTGAGTGGTTGTGCCGGCAGTATTAGCAGCTGATACTTGGATATTATATGTATTATCAGTAGAAGTTGAAAAAGTAGGTGCGCTGTTAAATGTTAAAACATTATTTGCAAGAGTAAATAACCCTGCATCTGTGCCTGTTATGCTTGTTGAGAAAGTAACTGCCCCATTTTCATCAGTTGCACTTAAAGTTGCTACAGATGTTTGATTTTCTGCTACGGTAAATGTATTAGTAGAAGTTATTATTGGTTTTTCAAGCACATCAGTAATGGTAACTTCCCATGACTGAGTGGCATTTTTGCCATCAGCGATAGTAGTTAAAGTAACGGCATAAACATTATTAGTATCAGCATCAACAGGATTTTCAAAATCTCTGGCTACCATACTAACAACTCCAGCAGCATTAACTGAAAAATCAGCAGCGTCAGACCCTGATAAACTATAACTAACAGCGCCGATTGTAGTATCCCCAGTTAAAACAATAGTTTCAGAATAAGCTGTATTTTCATCAATATTTTTATCAGTAATTGTTTGAATAGCAAATGGCGTATCAGTAACGCTAATTGTCCATGATTGAGTGGCAGAGTTTGCATCATCATCAGTAGCAATTAAAGTAATTTCATAAATATTATTAGTATCGGAATCATCAGGATTTTCAAAATCTCTGGCTACCATGCTAACAACTCCAGTAGCATTAACTGAAAAATCAGCAGCATCAGCCGCTGATAAACTATAAGTAACAGTGCCGATTGGCACATCTCCAGTTAAAGTAATAGCTGGATTAGCATAAGCTGTATTTTCTGCAATATTTACATCAGCAATTGTTGGAATAGTAAAAGTTGCTACTTCTATTACATCAGCAATGCTAACTGTCCATGACTGAGTGGCATTTTTGCCATCAGCGCTGGCAGTTAAAGTAAGCTCATAAATATTATTAGTATCAGCATCGTCAGGATTTTCAAAATCTCTGGCTACCATACTAACAACTCCAGCAACATTAACTGAAAAA
This sequence comes from Gammaproteobacteria bacterium, assembly GCA_965217125.1. Classification (GTDB taxonomy): domain Bacteria; phylum Pseudomonadota; class Gammaproteobacteria; order PS1; family Pseudothioglobaceae; genus JAAOIF01. The sequence goes on from OZ244244.1 coordinate 1,156,753, forward strand.
TCAGCAGCATCAACCCCTGATAAACTATAAGTAGTAGCACCGATTGTAGTATCCCCAGTTAAAACAATAGTTTCAGAATAGGCTGTATTTTCGTCAATATTTTTATCAGTAATTGCTTGAATGGCAAATGGCGTATCAGTAACGCTAACTGTCCATGATTGAGTAGCAGAGTTTGCATCATCATCAGTAGCAATTAAAGTAATTTCATAAATATTGTTAGTATCGTCATCTTTAGGATTTTCAAAATCTCTGGCTACCATGCTAACAACTCCAGTAGTAGCATTAACTGAAAAATCAGCAGCATCAACTCCTGACAAGGTATAAGTAACAGTGCCGATTGGAGTTTCTCCAGTTAAAGTAATAGCTGAATTAGCATAAGCTGTATTTTCTGCAATATTTACATCAGCAATTGTTGGAATAGTAAAAGTTGCTACTTCTATTACATCAGCAATGCTAACTGTCCATGACTGAGTGGCATTTTTGCCATCAGCGCTGGCAGTTAAAGTAAGCTCATAAATATTATTAGTATCAAAATCAACAGGATTTTCAAAATCTCTGGCTACCATACTAACAACTCCAGTAGCAGAATTAACTGAAAAATCAGCAGCATCAACTCCTGATAAACTATAAGTAACAGTGCCGATTGTAGTATCCCCAGTTAAAACAATAGTTTCGGCTATAGAATAGGCTGTATTTTCACCAATACTTTTATCAGTAATTGCTTGAATAGCAAATGGCGTGTCAGTAACGCTAACTGTTAATGATTTAGTAGCAGAGTTTGCATCCTCATCAGTAGCAGTTAAAATAACAACATAGGTATTATTCTCATCATCATCAACAGGATTTTCAAAATCTCTGGCTACCATGCTAACAACTCCAGTAGCGGCATTAACTGAAAAATCAGCAGCATCAACTCCTGATAAACTATAAATAACATTTCCTATTGGAGTTTCTCCAGTTAAAGTAATAGCTGAATTAGCATAAGCTGTATTTTCTGCAATATTTACATCAGCAATTACTGGAATAGTAAAAGTTGCTACTTCTATTACATCAGCAATGCTAACTGTCCATGACCGAGTAGCAGCATTTTCATCAGCATCAGTGGCAGTTAAAGTAACAACATAAGTATTATTCTTATCATCATCAACAGGATTTTCAAAATCTCTGCCTACCATACTAATATTAGTAGTATTAACTGAAAAATCAGCAGCATCAGCCGCTGATAAAGCATAACTAACATTTCCTATTGGACTTTCCCCAGTTAAAGTAATATCCTGAGAATAAGCTGTGTTTTCATCAATATTTATATCAGTAATTGCCGGAAGATTAAAATTTGCTAGTTCTATTACATCAGTAACTATAACCGTAATATCTTGATCTGTCTGGCCTGAGGAACTATTTACTCTTACTTTAGCAATATGCACATTATTAGCAACAGTAGGATTTTCATAATTTTCAGCTACTATAAATGTTAAAGTCCCAGAATCTGGGTCTATTGAAAATAATGAAGGTGGTGGATCTTCAAGCGCACTATCAGTATTTATAGAATAAGTAACAGTACCAGAATCAGTAGCAATTACCACTGCAACAAATGTAGTATTTTCTGCTACTGAAAAATTATTAGCAGAACTAAAAGTCGGGGCAGCAAAACTAACTGCAATGGCTGATGATGCTATTAGGATGGCGATTTTTAGTAAATTTTTAAGCATTTTGAGCATTTTGAGTAAAAATTAGAACGGATTATATAGTAAAAATTAAGAACATTATTTGTTATTTATATTTATTTAAATAAATTTTCAATTCTGTGGTTGTCTTTCTGCCATCAATTACATTATTAGCAAAAATTATTAGCATTAGAGTTTAGTAAGAGATCTAACATCATCTTCATTATAAGTTAAGTCAAAATTATAATTTTTAAACTGTAGTAACAACCAAAAAAAAACCATCCCTTACGGGATGGTTTTTTTATGAAAAAGGTATAAAAATATATAACTTTTTATACCCTAAGTGTAAGCTACACTAATCTTGCTTAGCTTAAAAATTGTATCTAAGACCAATTTTAATAGCATCATCAGCACTAGCATTAGTATCATCTTTACCATATACTGCAAAGATATTATACTTGCTATATTGCTTACGCACACCTATTTCCCAAGCATTTGCTCTATCTGCTCCATCAGTGTCTAAAGAGCCATAATGAAAGTTTAATGTAGTGCCAGCAGCAATATCAATTGCAGCAGAACCATCAAAACCAGAAGCATCTGCACCATTATTAGCAGTACTTTGATTGCTAACAGCTGCCGCTAAGTATAAACCATCTTTGCTATAACTAATACCAGCAAGTAAATGTTTATTATTAGCTGCGTCAGTTACATGAGCAACACCAAAGTCTGCACCACTACCAATCGGACCACTAATAGCTATATGTTGTACATTTTCAACTGCATCTACAGCATCAGTTGTATCTGTAGCTGCAACAGCGGCTGAGTCTCTACCAATCTGTGAAAGAATTGAGAGCTTAACGCCACCAAATTTTTTCTCATATTGAACAGCATCTTTTAGTCTATAGCCACTACTAGGAGCAGTCTTTAAGCTTTCATCAGTAAAAATATCAGTTCTTGAGTTAGTGGCATTATAAGCAGAGCCCCAAACTTCACCAACTTTTATCTCACCAAAATGACCTCTTAGACCAACATAACCAAGACGCACAAAACTGCTATCTAAGTCAAAATCACCGCCCAAGCCCCATTCCAAACGATAAAGTGCTGTTAAGCCATCACCAATACTATGAGAGCCTTTAGCACCTATACGAGAACCTAGATTTGAAATTGTGTTGCTTGCATCTCCTGATTTCCCAAGTGCAACACGGATACTACCGTAAAATGGGTTTTTAGCAGCACTCATATCATCAAGCATAGCCTCTAACTTTGCAAGTCTCTGCTCTAACGCACTATCACCTTCTGCTGAATGAACCACTTGAGTCATGGCTAATGCAGAAATTAGGCCTAAACCAGCACCTATTTTTGTTATTTTATTCATTTCTTACTCCTATTATTAAAAAAATATTAAAATCATGCCATACCTAGAAAAAACAATAGCCTATAGTATATTCTTACTAATCAACTACGCCTATATGTAGCTTTTAGATTTGACATTCTGGGCATTATATACTAAAAAATAATAAAAAACAACAAAAAGTATCTTTTTTTTAAAATTTGTTAAAAATAATATAATTTTGTTAAAAATTGATACTATTTTGGTAATAAATGACATTAGTGTCCGAAAAATAAACAATTTGTCTAATAAAACCAACAATTGAAGACTTTTGATTAAAAACCAACAATACAGATTTTTATTTTGTTTGCAATGATTAGAGAAACTTAAACACAAAAAAATCAGGTAAAATTTTTAAATTTTTCACATACATACCTATACACTGAGTAATCATCATGACTGACACACCATTAGTAATCGCTGGGAAAAGTTACAATTCACGCTTGTTGGTTGGTTCTGGGAAATATGTAGATTTAACAGAAACCAAATTAGCAACAGATGCTGCTAATGCGGATATTATTACGGTTTCGATTCGCCGCACTAATATTGGACAGCAGGCGGATGAGGAGAATTTATTGGATGTTATTTCGCCAGAAAAATACACCATTTTGCCGAATACAGCGGGCTGTTACAACGCTAAAGATGCGGTGCGGACTTGCCGATTAGCGCGTGAATTGTTGGGTGGGCATAATTTGGTAAAACTTGAAGTTTTGGGGGATGAAAAAACCCTTTATCCAAACATTGTTGGAACATTAGCGGCTGCACAAATATTAGTAGATGACGGTTTTGAGGTGATGGTTTATACCAGTGATGACCCGATTATTGCCAAACAATTGGAAAATATTGGTTGCGTTGCGATTATGCCCTTAGCATCGCTCATCGGCTCTGGGCAGGGGATTGCCAACCCTGCTAATATCAAACTGATTAAACAACAAGCCAATGTGCCTGTGTTGATAGATGCTGGTATCGGCTGTGCCTCTGATGCGGCGCGTGCGATGGAGCTTGGCTGTGATGGGGTGCTAATGAACTCAGCCATTGCCAATGCCAAAAATCCAATTCTCATGGCAAGCGCTATGAAATATGCGGTGCTAGCAGGTCGCCAATCTTTTTTGGCTGGTAGAATGATGAAAAAAGCCTACGCCAGTGCCTCATCACCTATGGAAAATTTGATTTAAAAACCCGGTTGTTTTTAAAAATTGTAATAATATGAAGTTTAACAGTGTCATTGACGAACTAAAACAACAAAATCTTTATCGGCAAGTGCAGGTGGCTGATGGGGCGGCGGTTAATTTTTGTGCTAATGATTATTTAGGGTTAAAAAACCATCCACAAGTTATTCAGGCTTTTAAGCAAGGGGTGGATAAATATGGCGTAGGCTCTGGCGCGTCTCATTTAGTGAGTGGGCATTGTCAGGTGCATGAAGAATTGCAGCAGGCTTTGGCGGATTACACCGGGCAGCAGCAAACTTTGCTATTTTCAACCGGTTATATGGCAAATCTGGGGGTGTTTTCGGGGTTAAAAGATGAATTAGATTGGGTGCTACAAGATAGGCTTAATCACGCATCACTGATTGATGCAAATCATTTAATTGGGCTGCCTTTGCAGCGTTATTTGCACAATGATATTGGCTCATTAGAAAAAAAAATTACTAAACAATCTGGGGCGGGAATAATTGCCACTGATGGGGTTTTTAGTATGGATGGCAATCGGGCAAATATTACAAAAATCAGTCAAATTGCCAAGCAATCAAATGCGCTTTTGTATCAGGACGATGCACATGGTTTTGGGGTATTTGCGCCAAATATTCCAAAACACTCGATTTATATGGCAACGCTGGGCAAGGCACTTGGCACGATGGGGGCTTTTGTGGCGGGGGATGCTGATTTAATTGATTTTCTTATGCAAAAATCTCGCACCTATATTTATACTACTGCGATTGCGCCGGCATTGTGTGCGGCAACATTAAAAAGTTTAGCGCTACTTCAACAAGGCGAACAACAGCAAAAATTGCTAAATAATATTAGCTTTTTTAAACAGTTTGCAGCGGCACTCGATTTACCCATTCAAAAATCCCACAGCGCCATACAGCCGCTTATTATTGGCAATAATGAAGCTACTATGGCGCTTTCACAAAAACTGCTTGATGCGGGATTTTATGTCGGCGCCATCCGCCCACCAACTGTGCCTAAAAATACAGCACGGCTAAGAATAACGCTAAACGCTGAACACAGCCAAAGTCAAATCGAGCAATTATTAGTGCAAATTAAAAAATGCTTTACAGTAAAACATTAGGCTCGGGCAAAAACTTGGTATTACTGCATGGCTGGGGGTTTAATTCTGCCTTATTTAATCAATTAGTTAATCAATACCAAGATCAATATTGTATCACTGTGATTGATTTACCGGGGCATGGGCACAGCGAAAATATTGCTGGCGGATTAGAGGCGTGGTGCGATGAAATTATAGCTGTATTGCCTGCAAAACCGATTTTGCTGGGCTGGTCGTTGGGCGGTTTACTGGCAATTCATATTGCCGCCCAGATGCCACTTAGCAAGTTAATATTGGTTGCCTGCACCCCAAATTTTGTGCAAACTGAGCAATGGCGCTACGGCATTGCGGCGGATAATTTCAAGCAGTTTGCTGCTGCACTAAAACTTGATTTATCAAAAACTTTAAAGCGTTTTATTAGTCTGCAAAGTAAAAATAAGTCCCAACTCAAGGCGCTAAATGAGGCTATTGATAAATTTCCAGCAACGCCACAAGCGCTTAATCAAGGCTTGGAAATTTTACTCAATAGCGATTTAGTGGCTGAATTTAGGCAATTAAAATTACCCATTAAGGTGATTTTGGGCGATAACGATACGCTGGTTGCTAATAATATTGCTAATTGGTATCGGCATAATAATGTGGATACTGTTATGCTTAATACTGGACACCTGCCATTTTTGCATAAAAATTTTAAATTATAATTATGCAAAGGCTGGTATCAGTATAATTCATAATTTTAATAAGAGATAATATTATGGTTGGTGTAATAATGGGGTCAAAATCTGATTGGCCAACAATGCAACATGCAGTCGCGATGCTTGAAGAGTTTGGTGTGCCACATGAAGTCAGGGTTATCTCTGCACATCGCACTCCTGATTTGATGTTTGAATACGCCGCTGGTGCCAGCGGGCGCGGTCTTAAAGTTATTATCGCTGGCGCAGGTGGTGCGGCACATTTACCGGGCATGGTCGCTGCCAAAACCATTGTGCCGGTGCTTGGTGTGCCGATTCAATCCAAAGCACTCAGTGGGCAAGACTCGCTACTATCTATTGCCCAAATGCCGGGCGGCATTGCAGTTGGCACTTTGGCAATCGGTGATGCAGGTGCAAAAAATGCAGGGATTTTAGCCGCACAAATTGTTGCTAATCAAGACCCTGCTATTAGCAAAAAAATAACTGCGTTTAGGTCTAAACAAACACAAGATGTTTTAGACAATCCAAATCCTAATAATTAAATGAAAATCGGTGTTTTAGGCGCGGGGCAACTTGGCAGAATGCTTGCTATTAGTGGTTATCCACTCAATCATCAATTTGGCTTCTTGGGCACTAGTGAAAATGAACCTGCCGCCTTATTAGGACAGATGTTTGCGTTTGAAAATAATGCAGATAGCATTAAAGCTTTGGTAGATTTTGCAGATGTTATTACTTTTGAAAGTGAAAATACCGATGTCGAAATAATTAAAGCAATTAGCAAAAATGTAGTGGTATATCCAAGCGAAAAATCTTTGTTTAGCGCGCAGCATCGTGGTCGTGAAAAGGCTTTATTTGAGCAGTTAAAAATTCCTTGTGCGCCTTATAAAATGGTGCATTCAAAAGCTGATTTAACAGCTGCTGTAGGGCAAATTGGATTGCCAGCTATTCTAAAAACAGTTACCGGCGGCTATGATGGCAAAGGTCAATTTTTGATTAAATCTAACAATCAAATCGCCCAAGCATGGGAGAGTATGAACGGCGTTGAGTCAATTTTAGAAGGTTTTATTGATTTCAAACGCGAATTGTCATTAATCGCTGTTCGCAGTATTGACAATGACCATAAATACTATCCTTTAGTTGAAAATACCCATTATGACGGCATATTAAGGCTTACTGTTGCCCCAGCGAACAATATCGACCCGATTATGCAACAAACCGCTCAACATTATATGCAAACCTTGCTTGATGCAATCAACCATGTAGGCGTTCTCACCATTGAATTGTTTGAAACTAAGCAGGGGCTAATAATCAACGAAATAGCGCCACGAGTACACAATTCAGGGCATTGGAGTATTGAGGGGGCAAATACTTCGCAATTTGAAAATCATGTGCGTGCCATTACTGGTATGCCCTTAGGTGATACAAAACCGACCCAGCCTTATTGCGCGATGATTAATATTATTGGCAAACTTGGTGATACCAATGAGGTGCTTAATATGCCTAATACCCACCTGCATTTATACGACAAACAACAACGCAACAATAGAAAATTAGGTCATATCAATATTAGTGCCAACTCACAAAATGAGCTGGACAACAGCATTAAAAAACTGAGGCATTTTTTACCCAAATCTTTCTTTTAAATAAGCCTCAATAGCGGATGATTCATACAGCCAAGTTGTCTTGCTATCTTGGCTAATTTTTAAACATGGCACTTGCACTTTATTGCCCTCTTTTAACAGCTCATCCCTATATAAACCTGCTGTTTGCGCATTTCTAACCACAATTTTTAAATTCAACTTTCTGATTAACCTTCTGCTTTTGATACAAAACGGACAGGCAAAAAATTGATACAATTCTAACTCTTTAGTTTGTTGGTCAACTGCTTGTTGCTGAGCCTCACTGCGAATAACTTTATTTGCCGGGATAATCCAGCTAACAAATGCAATGATTGCACCCAATCCATTTCTAAATATTTTTAATAATAATTTCATTATTAAGCCCTCTACTTATATGCTATTTAATGTGTTGCCGTCAATAATCACCTCAACATCTCCCTTACTTTCTGTAAATCTTCGAGGGTATCAACACCATAACCTGTAGTGCCACAAGCAGGTGCGATGTGAATATCAAAACCTTCATATAACGGTGTTAATTGTTCTAATTTTTCCACTTGTTCATAAGCCGAGCTGTGCATACTTAAACATTGTTTGATAAAACCTGCTCGATAGGCATAAATGCCGATATGCTTAAAACACATTGATAAATCAAAATCCTCACCCTCTCTAAACGCTGGAATCGGCGAACGCGAAAAATAAAGTGCCTTGCCAAATTTATCAAACACCACTTTAACGCAATTGTGGTCTAAATATTGTGCTTTATCGGTTACTGCTTCGCATAAAGTTGCCATTTGCATATCGCTGCTGGCTAAATTAGCAGCCACCTGTTGAATGATATTCGCACCAAGCATAGGCTCATCGCCCTGCAAATTAACAATCACTTGCCCATCTTCAATCTCTAACATTGCTAAAGCCTCAGCAATTCTTGAAGTTCCTGAAATATGATGCTCGCCCGTCATACAAACACGCGCACCAAAAGCTTGGGCTACGGTCTTAATACGCTGGTCATCCGTGGCAATAATCACTGCTGATGCGCCGCTACTAATAGCATTTTCATAAGCATATTGAATCAGCGGTTTGCCGTGAATATCTTTGAGTAATTTTGCTGGCAGACGGCTTGAAGCATAACGCGCAGGAATGATAACAGAAAAGTTCATTAGTGTATTTTTCTTGCTTCTTCTACTAATAAAACCGGGATGCCGTCTTTAATAGGATACGCCAGCCCGCTATCCTTGCAAACCAGTTCATCGCCTATTTGCTCAAGCGGGGATTTACTTTTTGGACAAACTAAAAGTTTTAGTAATGCTGTGTCAATCATAATTTATTGCCTAATTCAGTTAAAAAATCTTCATTCAAACTTGCCGCAGAATGCAAATACCACATTTGCTTGGTTGCAAAACTTTCACATTTTACACAATCCTTTGCCGTCATAATAATAGGATGCTCGCTCTCAAAGGTCAAATCCTGTTGGGTGTAGTAATGGTGGTCAGCAAACGCATGCGGGATTACTTGCACACCGAGCGCACTCAAAGTATCAAAAAAACGCTGTGGGTAACCAATGCCGGTGATGCCATAACATTGTTGATTATTAAAAAAATCTAAGGGTTGTTGTTGATTAGTAACAATATTGACAAATGCTTTCGGCACTAAAGTTGAAGCTATTTCTGTCGCATTAAGTGCACCATTGTTGATAACAAAATCCACCGTTTTAAGCCTTGATTGAGACTCTCTAAGCGGCCCCGCTGGCAATAAAAACCCATTACCAAAACGCCGCTGCCCATCAATCACAACAATCTCAACACTTCTGCCCATAGCATAATGTTGCAAGCCATCATCACTAATCACCAAATCAACTTGATGATCGGCAATTAAATCTTGCACCGCTTGAACGCGGTTTTTATTCACCATAACCGGCACTTGAGTTTCAATAGCAATCAGCAATGGTTCATCGCCTGAATCACTGGCTGCGGTATCGTTATTCACCAGCAAACTACCCTGCTGGTGCGCGCCTCTATAGCCACGCGACACCACGCCTACCTGCTTGCCTTGTTGTTTAAAATGCTCAACCAAGGCAATCACAATCGGTGTTTTACCGGTGCCGCCCACGGTTATATTACCAACCACAATAATTGGAACATTAAAATCATAAACTTTTAACCAACCCACAGCATACAACCATCTGCGTAGGCAGCTGATTAAGAAAAAAAAACTTGCTAAGGGTAGCAGTAGGTAATTTTTAAATGCTCTTTTATCTAAATCTATCATGGCGTTTATTGAAAAAAATATTTGCACTGATGTTTTGTGAGTATAAATATAACACCCCTTTATTTACTTTTAAAGTGCTAATTATGACAAAATACCAAGCTTATGAGTATCGAATTTCAAATTTCTACCCAATATTTGCGTTCTAATCGAAAAAAAGGCTTTGTATCCTTCATTTCAGGGATTTCTATGGCAGGTATTATCTTAGCTGTAACCACCTTGATTATCGTTCTATCAGTGATGAATGGCTTTCAACAAGAATTAAAACAACGGATTTTGAACGGCATCTCTCACGCCTATATCACCCAATATAATGGTGTGATTGATGATTGGCAACCGCTACTGGCAAAAATCAAACAACATCCAAATGTTATTAGCGCCTCGCCTTATATTGAAAAACACGCATTGCTTAACACCAAAATCGGTGCGCAAGGGGTTAATATTCGCGGCATTAAACCTGAGTTAGAAAAACAAACCTCAGTTTTACTGAATCAAATAAAAACAGGCCATGCAAATTTGAAAAAGTCTGATATTTTGATTGGTTCCGGCTTAGCGACACAATTAAAGCTAAAATTAGGCGATAAATTGATGTTGCTCACCCCTGAGATTTCCGCCAGTATTATTGGTATTCAGCCACGCTTTAAGCGTTTTACCGTTAGCGGTATTTTTGATGCAGGTGTGGGTGAATATGATAATAATTTAGCCTTTATTCACCTCGACCAAGCGCAAAAACTCTACACTATGAAAAATAAAGTCTCAGGCATTCGGCTCAAAGTAGATGAGCTTTTCAATGCTAGGCAAATTACGCGTAAAGTCGTTGATAGCCTGCAAAACGACAATTATTATGGCATTGATTGGACGCGGCAAAAGGCAAATTTTATCAGGGCATTAAATCTTGAAAAACAAATGATTGCGATTATCTTATCACTCATCGTTGCTGTGGCGGCTTTTAACATTGTTTCTATGATGACGATGGTGGTAACTGACAAAAAAGCCGATATTGCTATCCTTAGAACCATCGGTATGTCGCCACAACGCATTGTCAAAATATTCTTCTATCAAGGCTTAATTATTGGTGTGATTGGCATTGTTATTGGCACTCTATTAGGGCTGTTGTTAGCACCAAATATTGAGGCAATTATCAGCACCATCGAGAGCCTCTTAGGCTTTCAATTTTTCCCAGATGATATATTCTATATCAATCGCTTCCCCTCAGATATTCGCATTGAAGATATTGTTATCATTGCGATTGGCGCTTTTGTGTTGATTATGCTAGCATCAATTTACCCGGCAAAACGCGCCGGAAAAGTTGAAATTGCCAAGGTGCTTAACCATGAATAATATTATTAGATGCGAAGATGTTAATTACCATTATGAGGATGGCGGTCGAACCACCTTAATTCTATCAGCTTTAAATCTTCAGGTAAATGCTGGTGAATCCATTGCCATCTTGGGGCAATCTGGCTGTGGTAAATCCACCTTGCTAAATTTATTAGGGGGTATGGATAAAGCAAATAATGGCAAAATCATCATTAATAACACAGATATCAGTGCCTTAGATGAGAATAGTATCACCAAACTCAGAGCAAAAAACTTAGGCTTTGTTTATCAATTTCATCACTTGCTAAAGGATTTTACCGCGCTTAAAAATGTGGCAATGCCGCTGTTAATACAAGGTATAAATAGCAAAGTTGCCATGCAAAAAGCAACCTCGTTATTGCATGCAGTAGGCCTTAGCCACAGAATCGACCACTTACCAGGCGAACTCTCAGGCGGCGAGCGCCAACGGGTAGCCATTGCCAGAGCGCTGATTACTCAGCCAAGCTGCCTATTAGCTGACGAGCCCACAGGCAATTTGGACGCAAACAATGCAAATGAGGTTTTGGATTTGATGATTGCACTCAATCAACAACAAAATTCAACATTGCTAATTGCCACCCATGACGAAAAAATCGCCAGCAAAATGCAGAAAATTCTAATCTTAAAAATTAAGCAAAAATGGCACGCCTTGAAGGCGTCTTTTTTTTAATCGTTAAGCTATACGGCTTATTGTTTTTACACATAACTCGCTCAATGTTTTATATATTTTGCCTTCATTTTTCTGGTGCATTTGTTCAAAATACTCATTGAGTAGATTTAGTGTTAATTTTTCAGGGAACAAAACACAAAGCAACCCATCTAAATTTGGATTAGAAAGCAATTTTCTATATACAAGTGGTTTCAGGTGTTTAATTTCTTCAAAACTTGCTTGTGGATTTTTATCAAAGTTTATTTCAGGCAAGTCTGGGATGTTATTTTTCCATACTTTTAAATGGTTTAAAATTTCATGCCATATTTCTATTTTATTCAATTTGTCAAATAAACTATTGCCATAAGATAAATGCAATACAAGCCCATAATCTTCAGATAATTTTTGAATTTCTGTCGTATAAAAATTCTTGTTTTTAGTAAAACTATCATCAATAAAATAGAAAAATCCTACTACTTCTTTTCCTTTGTGTTTTTCAAGAATAGCAGATATTTTCTTTTCAAAATTATCAATCTGCCCTCGTTTTTTACTTGAATCGTGGTCATCTCTAACTTTTTGTTCAACAAAAAATATAGTGCTTTTATCTTCAAATATTTGGTCTAACTCTAAAGTATCGCCATTATCTACAAACCTTTTATCCAAAATGTTAAATCCATTTTCTTGTAAATATTGCTCTATCAAAATTTCAAAAGCATCGCCAAATCTAATTTCATGGGATTGTAATAAATTTTGAATAATTTTAGCCTTTGGTTTTGTAGGTCTAAATAATCCAGCATATCTTTCTGGATATTTTGCAATTTTTCTAATTAAATCTGGTTTAGATTTTTCAAAAATAGTTTCGTTAAAAATACTTTCAAATTTTTTATACAACATAACTTTCAACCCTTTCATAATATCTTTTTAGACAGAACTCATAAGAATGATCTGGCATTTTTTCTTCTTCCACCAAATCTATTTTTATTCCCTCGCGTTCCATAATACCTCTGATAACGCCAGCAACACCGCCATCGCTCGTATTAGAAACTACAAATATAATTTTTTCTATATCGTTATAATTGAAGGCAACTTCTTTACTACTCCATTCTGCTTCCTCAAACGGCATATCTAAAAAATTATCTTTATCGCTTTCGTCATAAATAGTTGGGCGAATATCGTTTTTACTCGTTAAGTTTTTGGCTTTAAACGAAATGATTACACTACCAAAAATAACAGACAAATATTTATGATACAAGTCGCTCAGGTAAATATAGTCAGAGTCTAAGCCGCCGATTCTTTCGCCTTCCCCCGAAAAAAGTTTTTTTTGAACGTAAAATATCTAAAAGATTTACTTGGCTTGTAGAGTGGTATAAATTGTCAATTTTCATAAGTTCTCCTATATGTTTTACGATATTCATCTATTAAAGTTAATTTTCCTTGATTTTCATAATGCCAGAACATCCAACCATTACAATTTTCGGCTTCTTTTATCATTGCACCAATTTTATGTATTGAACCGCTACCAACACCATTTTTAATATTTCCGTCATCTAAAATAGTTGCAGAATATTTTTTATTTTTTGTCCAAATTTTCTGCCCTGTTTCAATGTAATTTTTTGCTAGTAACTCCTGCATACTAACTCTTGATAAAATATTTTTCGCAGGCTCCACAATCCTTAAATGTTTGAAATTATTTTGAGTTATATTTTCTAAGCGTTTTTTACTAATTTTGATATATTTTTCCTCTTTTTCTATACCAACACTCTTGCGATTCAATTTTTTTGCAACCGCACAGCTTGTGCCACTGCCAGAAAAAGGGTCTAACACCAAATCACCTTCGCTACTACTGGATAAAATTACTCGTTTTAATAATTCTTCTGGTTTTTGGGTTGAATGGGCTTTTTTACCTTGCTCATTTTTAATTCGCTCATTGCCTGTGCAAAGCGGTATATGCCAAACTGAGGTCATTTGTTTGCCATTATTTAGCTGTTTCATTACTTGATGATTAAAGGTGTATTTTTTCTGATTTTCTGATTTTTTAGCCCAAATTAAGGTTTCTGTAGCATTAGTAAAACGAACCCCGCGAAAATTAGGCATAGGGTTGGTTTTGTGCCATTGCACATCATTGAGAATCCAAAAACCTAAATCCATCATAATTTTTCCAACTCTGAAAATATTATGATATGAGCCAATCACCCAAATAGTAGCATCATCAGCCATAACTTGACGACAAGCAGAAAGCCAGTCTTTGGTAAATTTATCGTATTCTTTGTTGCTAACAAACTTATCCCAATTATCATCAACCCCATCTACTTTTGTTTGGTTTGGACGATATAAATCTTGTTTGAGTTGTAAATTATAAGGCGGGTCGGCAAAAATAAGATTTGCTGATTTTTTAGGTAGTTTTTTTAAAATATCAATACAGTTGCCGTTATAAATTCTATATCATATTGTGTTATTTGGTGATAGTTTGATAATGACTAAAAATATCGGATAATAATAATTGCTGTGATTACTATCCAATTCATTTATTCACTTTTCTTTTTTAGGCTAAAAACTGAATCATAATGCCGGCGGCAATTACTGAGCCGATAACGCCAGCAACATTTGGGCCCATGGCGTGCATTAGGAGGAAATTATGAGGGTTGGATTCTAAGCCTACTTTGTTAGAAACGCGTGCTGCCATCGGGACGGCAGATACGCCGGCGGAGCCGATTAGTGGGTTGATTTTATTTTTGCTAAAAACATTCATCAACTTTGCCATCAGCAAACCGCAGGAGGTGCCAATAGCAAAGGCAACCATGCCTAATAACAAAATACCTAAAGTGTCTAATTGTAAAAACTTATCAGCCATCAGTTTTGAGCCGACTGCCAAGCCTAAAAAGATGGTTACAATATTTATTAGGGCATTTTGTGTGGTATTACTGAGACGATCAACCACGCCTGATTCTTTCATTAAATTACCAAAGGCAAACATACCTAATAATGGCGCTGCATCAGGCAATAGCAATGCCACTAACAGCAGTAACATAACGGGGAAGATAATTTTCTCAGTTTTAGACACTTCGCGCAGTTGCAGCATCTCAATTTTTCGTTCTTTCTCGGTGGTCAGCGCACGCATAATCGGTGGTTGAATCAGTGGCACAAGTGCCATATAAGAATAAGAAGCCACCGCAATCGCACCGAGTAAATCCGGGGCAAGTTTTGATGCTACATAGATACTGGTCGGGCCATCAGCACCACCAATAATACCAATGGCGGCAGCATCGCTTAGACTAAAATCAAAAATGCCTAATAGGCTTAAAGCAATCGCACCTAACAAGGTGGCAAAAATACCAAATTGCGCAGCCGCACCTAATAGTATGGTTTTTGGATTGGCTAATAATGGGGCAAAATCAGTCAGCGCACCAACCCCCATAAAAATAATCAACGGGAATGCGCCAGATTCGATACCAATCACATAAAACACATGCAAAATACCATTGCCCTCAGCAATCCCAGCAGCGGGAATATTGGCTAAAATTGCACCAAAACCAATCGGCAATAACAATAAAGGCTCGAATTTTTTAACAATGGCGAGATACAAAAGCAATATCCCAATCAGCAGCATTAAGCCCTGACCAATAGTTATTTGATATAAGCCAGTATTAACCCAAAGTGTGTGTAATTGTTGCATATTAAAAACGCTAATAAAGCTGCATTATGCTAATGTTAATAAAGTTTGACCGACACTCACAGAATCGCCCTCTTTAACCTTAATATCGACCACAACACCGCTTTTGGCCGCCCTAATTTCAGTCTCCATTTTCATAGCTTCTAAAATGACTAAAACATCGCCCTCAACAACTTTTTGGCGTGATTCAACCATCACTTTCCAAATATTACCAGAAAGCGGCGCGCCAATCGCCTCGCCACCGCTGGGGGCAGCCTCATCAGCCACAATTTCTTTTTTGCCAGACATGGTTGAATCTTTGACATCAGAGGCGGCTTTCATTGAAGTAACATCTCCACCAGCGGAAACTTCAACACTGTATGAGGTGCCTTTAAATGAAACTGTGTAAGTCCCCTCTTTATTTTCTGAATGAGTATGACCATCATTATCCTGCGGTGCTGGCTCAAAAAAATCAGGATTATTACGATTTTGTAAAAATGTAATACCAACTTGCGGAAATAGTGCATAAGTCAGCAAATCATCAATTTTATTGTCCGCCAAGCTAATGTTTTTTTCAGCCACAATGCCATCAAACTCTTGCTCAAGAATTTGCATTTCTGCGGCAATATTATCAGCTGGTCTGCAAGTAATTGGCGTATCACCGTCCAGCACTTTGTCTTGCAAAGGCTTATCAACTGGTGCTGGTGTTGCGCCATATTCACCTTTTAGCACACTGGCTGCCTCTTTGGTAATAGTCTTGTAACGCTCGCCGGTCAATACATTAAGCACAGATTGAGTGCCGACAATTTGCGAGGTTGGCGTAACTAATGGAATATAGCCCAAATCTTTACGCACCCGCGGTATTTCAGCCAACACCTCATCCATTTTATCAATTGCGTTTTGTTCGCGTAATTGGTTTTCCATATTGGTGAGCATACCGCCTGGCACTTGTGAGAGTAAAATTCTCGAATCTACCCCTCTAAGCGAGCCTTCAAATTGTGCATACTTGAGTCGTATCGGTCTAAAATAAGTGTCAATTTCTTCTAATTTTTTTAAATCTAAGCCGGTTTTTCTGGGGCTGTTTTCCAAAATAGACACCACAGAATTAGTGGCTGAATGTCCATAAGTCATACTCATTGAGCCAATAGCAGTATCAACCCTGTCAATACCAGCCTCAACTGCTTTGATGATACTCGCGGTAGAAAGCCCGGTGGTTGCATGTGCATGCAACTGAATCGGTATATCAATGCTGGCTTTTAATTGCTTAACCAAATCATACGCCACATAAGGCTGTAATAAACCTGCCATATCCTTGATACACAGCGAATGTGCGCCCATGTCTTCAATCTGCTTTGCCATGTCAATCCACATCTGTGTGGTATGCACTGGGCTTACGGTATAAGAGATTGTGCCTTGTGCATGCTGAGCTAATTTAATCGTCTGCTCAGTCGCAGTTTTGAGATTACGAATATCGTTCATTGCATCAAATATACGAAAAACGCTGACCCCATTTTCCACACATTGGTCCACAAATTGACGCACAACATCATCACTATAATGGCGATAACCCAATAAATTTTGCCCTCTCAGTAGCATTTGCTGTGGAGTATTGGGCATAACTTTTTTGATCTCTCGGATTCTTTCCCAAGGGTCTTCACCCAAATAACGAATACACGAATCAAAAGTAGCACCGCCCCATGATTCCATTGACCAATAGCCAATCTTATCAAGTTTATCGGCAATCGGCAACATATCATCAATCCGCATACGCGTTGCTAACAAAGATTGATGCGCATCTCTAAAAACCAGCTCGGTAATCTCAACTGGTTGAGTATTGTTAGATTTTTTAATGATATTTTTCAAAAGCTGTAACATTTTTTCACGCCCCTCTGTGCATTTTAATAGCCTGCTCAATCACAAACTTGGTTTCTTCGTCTAACTCGCCTGACAAGTTTAAATTATTTTGACCAGCATTGCCACTTTGAGTTTCTACACTTGTTTTTTGAATAATAATTGACATTAACCTCATCACAAAAACCAATAATATTAAAAACAAAAATACAAAGCCCATACCAAACAAGCTAAGGTTTAAAGCATCTAATAATAGCGTATGTTCCATTTTTAATATTTATTTAACATTTATTTAAAATATATCTCACTAATTTGGTACCGATGGACGGGGTCGAACCGTCACTTCCAAAGAAACTGGATTTTGAATCCAGCGTGTCTACCAATTCCACCACATCGGCTTAAAACTTAATTTTAGGGTGCTTATAAAACAATAACAGGAAAAAATGCACTATTTATGTCTAAAAGTTATACGCCCCTTAGTCAAATCGTATGGTGTCATTTCCACTGTAACACTATCGCCGGGCAATATGCGGATATAGTGCTTGCGAATTTTCCCAGAAATATGTGCCAATATACTATGCCCATTTTCCAATTCGACAGTAAAAGTCGTATTTGGTAACTTTTCTTTAACCACGCCCTCTAATTCAATATAATCGCTTTTTGACATCTAATTATGTATCTTCAATTTAGTAAAAATGGCTTATTTTACCTGATTGTTATTAGTTTGACACAAAATAGCCAAGTTGCTACTATTCTAATTCAAATTACGCATGCTGGCCGAGGGCAGAGAGGCAGAAGGCAGAGAGGCAGAGAACAGAAGGCAGAAAGCAGAGGGCAGAAAACAGAAAGCAGAACAGAGCAAGAGCGGCGTTGGACAGAGGACAGATGGCAGAAAACAGAGAACAGAATAGAGCAATGGCGGCCGTTGGTAATGCGACTTCAGTCGCATCTATACTTGCATTTATTATGACTAAAATCTACTTTTCTGCTGATGAGGAAATTGAAATCGCTTTTCCAGATGGTATTTTCTTTTGGTAATGCGACTTCAGTCGCATCTAAACAGAGAAAGAGCGGTGCTATTAGAACTATTTGTGTGTCTTTTACATTATATCGTCTGTTTGCACCCCAAGGGCAGGCTACGCGCGCGGAGGGCGTGGCAGAGTGTGCCTCAACTCTAGATCCCGACGCCCTCCCCCAAGCCCCCACCCTAAGAAGTTTATCAAAATCGGGCTTCGCCCTATCGCCTGGACGGCGATTTTTGCCACTTATACATCGAGGGTTAGGACATAATTAGATTTGTTGATGGTGGAATGATTTGTTATGTTTTTGCTTCAAGATACTGTTTTAGTTCTTTAGCTAGATTTTCTGCTTCGCCTTTTGAAAGATATGGAACTTTTATAGTTCTAGCCCAAAAAAACTTTTTGCCTGTAATTTCTGATACTTTTTTAAATGGCATTGCATTAATACTTCCGCCTTTTTTAGGAACTGGAGTAATAAATGTTACATCTCTATATAAAGTATTACTATCCGGAGATTTAATAGCACCATTTTTAACAATTGCAGCACCTACCAATCCTGCCCATTTATGAGAAAAAAACACTATATCCCCAGAGTAAACATAGTTTATAAACCTCTTAGCATCACCAAATGCTGCTACACGATTATTTTCCATCATATACCAAATTGAGTCTTTATCATAACTTCTGTTTGTATCAAACAGGACTCCTTTCATGTTCCCAGGATTTTTGTGCTTATCATATGGCAGTGCAAAAAATTCAAAATATTTTTCGCCACCTAGTTCATAAATTCTATAAGGCAAAAACTCAATTGATATTCCTTGTTTTTTCCAATAATCAATTGCATTTATTAGACTGTCATCAGCGGCACTACCTATGACAAGTAAGTGCTGCTTATTGTTAATTTCTTTTGCATCTAAAGCATGTTCAAGATCAAAGGCTTCTTGATGTGCTTTTGTTAACTCTTCTTTTGTATTTGTGTACTTTTGATATTTTTCTTGTAGTTTTACATAACTCCATTGACCAGCATCTTGAGTATATCTTAAAGCTTGATGCACAGCTCCTTCATAAGTTGATCCTCTTTTTAACTCAAAGATTATTAACTCACCCTTTTCATTTAAAGCATAAATATCTGCTTCTGCTTGATATTGCCTTTCTTGAAATATTGGCATTAGGCTTGAGTCTTCAAATAGAATATCAAGAATACTTTTTGCTATTAGTTCCTCTAAGTCTTTTTCTAGCTTTCCAAAACTTGCAAAATTTTTAAATTCAACTGGTTTAAGTGTATCGAATTGCCCACTTGATGAGCCTAATTTATATAACATAGATTATTTTCCTTTTATAAACATAATTCCTGAAATCACCTGACGCGTAAGCGGTCAGGTGGAGTGATTTGTTAGGTGTTTTTATAGTCATAAATTATTGTTTTTTGCCATAATTTAAAATCAAGTTATACTGACTCCATTGATTCATAATCCATCACCATTTCAACAACATTTTTTAATTCTATAACTGCCTCTTTCTCAGAATAGGCAAATGCAAATAAATTTTGATGTCCCTCTACTTTGGCTAAATAACCATCGCCGTCTTTTTCAATTATTATTTTCATAATTTATTTATATCAAATTTAAAATTTTATCATTTAATTGGCACTAAGCTTAATTATTTTGTTGCAATAAATGCGTAGCTCAGGTGCTAACTATGTCCATCTAACTAAGCCGATTATTGCTGAAACTGCATAGAAAAACTGGAGACTGAGGAATGCCCAGCGTTTATCGATTACAGCCCAAGTAGCAAACAATCCAGATGATAGTAGAAGAAGGTAAAACCCAAGTATTTCATTGCCAGTATTTGATGCAATTAACAGTGCATAGAATATTGCCAATATAGAGCCTGTAACTTCAAAAAATGTGATAATTCTATTTTTATTCATAGCGATTTAACCTCTATTTTGATTAGATATTTTTTGTTGGAATATAAATATTATAAGGACATATTGCGGTTTTCCTATTTGGTAGGACCGCATTCTTGTAAATTATAATGCAATTCCTCTCAAAATATTCTAATCTTTTTTGCTAAAAAAGCTGCTGTTTGATGGGTATAAATTGTGCAGTGGTTTGTATTAGGTATAATCACAGCATCTTTTAACAATCTCAAACACCGATGAAAATAAGTTTTGAATTTTTCCCGCCAAGAACTGACAAAGCCAAACAAAGCTTAGCGCAAGTTAGGCAACAATTAAGTGTGATTACGCCTGAGTATTTTTCAGTAACTTTTGGCGCTGCTGGTAGTGCCCAAAATGCCACATTAGAGACTATATTAGAGATACATAAAAACGATGCTATCCCCGCAACACCGCATTTATCTTGTATCGGTTCTTCCGTCCTCAACATCAAAGAATTGCTTGACCAATATAAAGCAGCGGGCATCAATCGCATTATCGTTTTGCGTGGCGATATTCCCTCAGGTGTGCGCGATATTGGCGACTTTCACTATGCCAATCAATTGGTTGAATTTATTAAAAATAACTACAATGACCACTTCCATATCAAGGTCGCCGCCTATCCAGAAGGACACCCGCAGGCTATTGATATTCAAAGCGATTTACAGCACTTTGCCAACAAAATTAAAGCCGGCGCCAGCGGTGCTATTACCCAATATTTCTACAATGCTGATGCCTACTTTAGATTTAAAGACGATGTGGAAAAACTCGGTATTGAAGTGCCAATTACAGCCGGCATTATGCCGATTACTAATTATACTAATTTATTAAGATTTTCTAATTTATGCGGTGCGCAAATTCCTAAATGGATTTTAAAAAGATTAGAATTTTATCAAAATGATTTACAATCTTTGGGCGAATTTGGTGCAGATGTGGTCTCTAATTTGTGTCAAACACTTAAAAATCAAGGAGTTGATAGCTTGCATTTTTACTCAATGAACAGCGCCGCGCCCTCGTTGCGGATTATCAACAATTTATCTTAACGAGATTGCTGTCAATCCAGCTTTGTAACTTATTTAACGCCTCTTTATCTTGAGAATGACAACATTTTTCAAGCGTTTCCAAGCGGGCATTCAACGCCTCAAAAACCATTTCATAATGCTGATTTTTAAGTTGTTCTTGATAAAGTTTGGTTTTTAATTTTTCCACCATACTCACCCACATTTTGTCATTGTCAGATTGCATACTATCAACCGCAGCAGACTTAGAAACAGCATCATTTTTAATTTTCTGCATTTTATGAATGTGCTTATCTTGCTCAGAATCCAAGTTAGTATGCGGATATGCCAGCTTTAAACTATCGGTAGTAACATAGCCTTCATGAGTTTGCAATTTGCCATTATTAATCTGTTCTTGAATCTCAAAACGACTAATGCCAAGAATTTTTGCTGCTTTGGAAACGCTTAATTTAGCCATGTTATTCTGCTTGTTTAATAAAAGTAGGCAAAATAAACCTATTTGGACAATTTGTCAAGTATCTGTATAGCGCGCAGCAGACCTTTATCGTTAGTTTGCGGTGCTTTGGTAATCTGATTAAAACCAATAGATTGTGCATAAGTCTTGATTCTATCGCTCAACACCACTAATGGATAATGCTTGATAGAGCTAAGCTCAGTAGCATTGATTTGTTTAATCAGCAACAGCATATTTGATAAATTTTCAACACTGGTAATGGTGATAATGCCTTGATTATCTTGCAAAAACTGCAATAATGAGGCCTGATGATTGGGCGTTATTGCGCATTTAACACGCTGATAAACTTCTATATATTCAACCCTATTATGCTTCGCCAAACCTTGTTTAAGTGTTTGTCTGCCGCCCTTGCCAGTAAAAATTAAAATATTTTGATTGCGTAAGTGTTTTACTGCATTCATTGCTAATAATGCTTCACTAGAGGCTGTTTTTGTTGGAAAAGCAGCAACTTCAAAGCCATAATAATGTAGTTTTTTTGCGGTGCTAGCACCTACGGCAAAAATTGGACAAGTTTGATGATATAGCTGTTTAATAAGCGCTAAACCCTGTTCAACCGCATTTACACTGGTAAAAATAATCGCCTCATAATCATTTTTAAGCGGCATATTAGCTAAGGCCTCAATTTGTATGGTAGGAAACAGCAAAGGCTGATGCCCTGCTTTAATCACTAAGGATTGTAACAGCCCTACTTGTGCTAATGGTCGAGTTAGGAGAATATTCAAAATAACTAATAACCCAATAATTCGGCAATAATGCGCATCTTATTTAAGGTCTCACTTTCAGCAAACCGACAAATCAATATAGTCTTAGTGTTGGTGTTTGATGCCTGTTGTAAATAAGCGCTCATTTGTTTTTCGTCCCAAGCCTCAGAGTTATATAAAACTGGATATTGATTGAAAAATAAATATTGCTGGCTTACTAACACTTTTTTTAGCTCAAGTTTTAATGCTTTGGCAGATTGAAAACACAATTGATAACCTTTTAACAACTGCATTGTTGCCTTAGTCGGCGCTTTGTCAATTTCACAAAACAAGGTAAAATTCTGCCGATAATCAGCCACACCATTAAGTAATAAAGCCAACTGCTTAACATCTACTAACTGCGATTGTTGAATTGACAAAACTAATTTAAAGTCTTCTAAGTCTTGCATCTCTTCAAAGATTTGCTCTAAGTCCTCATCAGTGTCAATCGCTAACAATAACGCCTTAAACAAAGTAGAATAATAGCCAAAACGCCATTCTGCTGGCAAATCATCTGGATAAAAATCATCTTGTAAATCTAAGCCGCTACGACCGATTAAAAATTGTATTGTATTCATCACATCCATTTATAATAACTAAAAATTAAATCACTCAAAATATGGCTACTATTCTACTACCAATTATCGCTCTATTATCAGGATTTGTACTTTTAATTTGGAGTGCGGATAAATTCACTGAAAATGGCGCTAAAATTGCCAACATTTTTCAAGTTTCGCCATTGGTTATCGGCTTGCTGATTTTTGGCTTTGGCACTTCTGCACCTGAAATGTTGGTATCTGCATTGGCTGCTTGGGAAGGTAATACTGGGTTGAGTATCGGCAATGCAATTGGTTCCAACATTTTTAACATTGCTTTAGTGTTAGGCATCAGCGCTATTATTCTACCGATTAAAGTAGATGGGAACATTCTTAAAAAAGAATGGGTTTTTCTTATGTTTGCCACAGTTTGTGCTGGTTTATTATTAAACGATGGAGAGCTTAGTTTTACTGATGGGCTAATTTTGTTATTATTGTTAATTTTATTTTTAAGCTACGCCTTAAAAACCGCTAAAAATAAACAATACCACGAATTTAATAAAATTGAACAAGCAGTTGATAAAAGCCAAGCAAACAAAACTTGGCTGATGCTGATTATTAGTATCACCGTGTTGATTAGCAGTGCTAAATTAGTGGTTTGGGGTGGTATTGAAATGGCAAAAATTTTCCAAGTGCCTGATTTGGTAATTGGCTTAACCGTAATCGCTTTTGGCACTAGTTTGCCAGAATTAGCAGTGTCTATTAGCAGCGTTTTGAAAAAGCAATATGAAATGGTAGTAGGCAATGTAATTGGCTCTAATTTGTTTAACACCATAGCAGTATTAGCAATCCCCGGCTTAATTCACCCGAGCAGTGTGCCACAACAAGTTATGAATCGCGATTATCCAATTATGTTGCTATTAACTGTATTGCTGTTTGTAGTGTCATATAAAATACGCAAACATCATACTATTAGTCGCTTTAAAGGGGGCTTATTGCTGAGCGTCTTTGTTTGGTATATGTGGCAATTATTTTGAAACTAACACTCAACAACAAAACCGCAACACAAAGCTTTGCACGACAATTAGCAGAGTGTTGCCGTGCTGTTAATAAAGCAATTGTGATTTACTTAGAAGGTGATTTAGGCGCTGGAAAAACCACATTTGCCCAAGGTTTTATTCAAAATTTTGGCTTTGGGCGGGTTAAAAGTCCAACTTATACTTTGGTAGAAAGCTACCAAAATGATAATATCAATATCCATCATTTTGATTGTTACCGACTCAATAACCCTGAAGAGTTAGAGCTCATTGGCATCCGTGATTATCTAACTGCCGGGCATATTCAGCTAATCGAATGGCCAGATTTGGGTTTGGGTGCGATTGCTAAAGCTGATATAAGCATTAGGCTACGCGGTAGTGGCCAGATTCGAGAGTTGTCTATTACTAAGCACAGTTTGATGGGTGGTCAATTATTGTGTTGTGTTCAAAAACAGCAAGAATAGGGGGCAGAAAGGCAGAAGACAGAATACAGAGAACAGAGAACAGATAACAGAGCAAGAGTGGTGCTATTAGGTTTGCTATTGCTCTGTTCTGTCCTCTGTTTTCCGCCTTCTGCCCTCTGTTCTGCGACTTCAGTCGCATCTAAACAGAGAGGCAGAAAGTCAGAAAACAGAGGGGCAGAAGACAGAGAGGCAGAGAACAGAGGGCAGAGAACAGAGAAAGAGCGGTGCTATTAGAACTGTTTGTGTAAATTTTGTGTCATATCGTCTGTTTGGGGGAGGGCGTGGTAGATTGTGCCTCAACTCGAGATCTCGACGCCCTCCCCCAAGCCCCCACCCTAAGAAGTTTATCAAAATCGGGCTTCGCCCTATCGCCTGGACGGCGATTTTTGCCACTTCCGCATTGAGGATTGGGGTGTAATTAGATTTGTTGGTGTTGAGCAGAGGTCAGAGGGCAGAAGGCAGAGAACAGAGCAAGAGCGGTGCTATTAGGTTTGCTATTGCTATGTTATGCCCTCTGTTTTCTGTTTTCTGTTTTCTGTTTTCTGTTTTCTGTTTTCTGCCTCTGTTTTAGGATGTTTTGTTTTTTTTAAATTCAACAAAAATAGCCATAACACCTAAAATAATTAAAGCACCGATTGCTACAATTACTGCATTCATTTTTCTACTCAGTAACCAATTAAAATAGTACCTATTAGCATCACAATAAATGAAGCTACTAAAGGCACTTCGCTAAAAAATGCTGACACAACACCAGCAACTACTAAATTATTACCAATACTACAATAACTACTTTTTAGTTTTTCTTTATCCATTTGGCAATTTTATCATACTATTTATTTGTAAAGACTTGATATGCTTTTGCTCTGTTCTGCTCTCTGTTTTCTGTTTTCTGTCCTCTGCTCATTAGCTTTGTTTGTGCGGTTGGTAATGCGACTTCAGTCGCATCTAGAACAGAGAGGCAGAAAACAGAGCAAGAGCGGCGCTATTAGAACTGTTTGTGTAAATTTTGTGTCATATCGTCTGTTTAGGGGAGGGCGGGTAGAATGTGCCTCAACTCGAGATCTCGAAGGCCCTCCCCTAAGACCCCACCCTAAGAAGTTTATCAAAATCGGGCTTCGCCCTATCGCCTGGACGGCGATTTTTGCCGCTGTCGCATTGAGGATTGGGGCATAATTAAATTTGTTGGTATTGGTAGAAAAAGCAGAGCAAACAATAGTATAATAACGCCTCAAACAATGATATACTTACCGCATTTTTTAACTACAAAATATAAAACTATGAAAAAAATAATCTTAACAAGCCTATTATTCAGCTTAACAACCTTAGTTAATGCTACTATTTCAACTATAACTCTTACAGCAAATAGCATAGATGAAAATACTGCTACTGGCACAATCATTGGAACTGCTTCTGGTAATGGCAGTGGAAATCATTCTTATGCTGTGCAAGAACCTACTACTTTTTCATTTAATGTAGGAGTTAGTGGTGGTGATTTTAGTTCTGGTAATAATTTTAGGGTTCGACCTGCTGGAAATAGTAATGGCGATAATGATATTACTATAGCAACTTTAAGTTTTAATGCTGGTCCTGGTAATGATACCAATAATCCCGCTGCTAAGTTAACGGCGGCTATAAACCTTTACGATGATAACAATGGCTCAGGAGTTAGAGCTGAGATTGGTAGTAGTAATTCCAATTCCTCTGGAGAAGTAGTATTAACTGCTTGGCCTCATAGTTTAAATGGTGCAGAATTGATTGGTTTTAATACAAACAATAATTATGCTATTACAATAGTTTCTACTGGTACTGCTAAAATTATTACGACTCCTTCAACTTCTGATTTTTTCTCAATTGATGCCGCTACTGGTGTTTTAAAATCTAAGGTTGTTTTTAATCATGAAGAAAAAGCTTCTTATACTATTGTTATTAGAGCAACTGATAATGATGGTAGTTATTCAAAAGATTTTGCTATTCAGATAATTAATCTAGCCGATACTCCAACAGATATAATTCCTAATACAACAACTCTAAGCATACAAGAAAATAATGGTATTGGAGATATTATAGGAACTTTTTCAACAGTTGATGGTAATGACGGAAATCATACTTATACTTTAACTGGTGCAGCAAATAATCTTTTCTCAATTGATAATAATGGTGTTTTAACAGCTGATGTTGTGTTTGATTTTGAAGAGCGACAATCATATACTGTTACTATTAACACAGATGACGGCACGGCATTTCATGCTGTTTATTCAGAAAGCTTTATTATTAATATAGGTAATATAGATGATGTTTCAACTCTAATAGATATAACTCTTTCATCAACTACTGTGGCTGAGAATAATGCTATTGGAACAACTGTTGGAAACCTTGCTACACTTGCTACACTTGGTGGCTCTGGACCTTATACTTATAGTATTGATACTAGTAATAAGAATTTCACATTTACTGTGCAAGGAGTAGATAGAAGTAACCCTGCTGATAATTTATTTAGTGCTATTGAACCTGACGGAACTTCTAAAGCTATTGCTAGAGTTAATTATTCTTATGCAAATAATACTTCGGTTGTTGACAAACTTATTACTGGCGGTAAAGATGATTTTGCTATTAATAAAGCTCATGCTGGTGGTTTTTATGCTGAAAAAGTTGATGAAACAACAGTCCGATTGACTGATTGGGATGATAAATTTGATGGAGGGAGACTTGATGGACCTGATGAAACTTCAACTGATAATGAGGGGCTTATTGATTATATAAAAATAACTTCTTCTACCACTCTTCCAAGCCCTGCTCCTTTCTCAATTGACGGCGATAAACTAATAACCACTGCCGTTCTTGATAAAGCAACACAAAGCTCATATACTATTACCATTAACTCAACTGATGCTAATGGCACTGTTATTTCCAAAGATTTTACAATAACTGTTGCTGATGCTGGAACTGTAACCAGCATATTCATTTCAAAAAATACCATAACTAACCAAGCCGCAGACGGAGCAACTGTTGGACTTTTATCAACTAATAATGCCACTGATACTGGTCGTGTTTATGTTTTAGAGAATAATACCGCGACTTTCTCAATTTCTGGCGATAAATTAACAGCCAATAACCCTGGAAGTTTTACTATTGTAGGTGCCACATACACTGTTTATGTTTCAACACTTAATGGAGATAATACTATTTTTACCCAAAGTCTTACTATTACGGTAACAAATGACCCAATCTTTTCCTTAGATGTTGATGGCAATGGAACTATTAATGCCCCTAATGATGGATTGATTATCTTTAAATATTTACTAAACTCTAATGCTAACAATTTACATACTACCATTGCTAGTGATACACCTGATGGCAGAAAAACAACCCCACAGTTGAAAGCTTATTTAGATGATGCAGGAACTATTTTAGATGTTGATGGCAATGGCACTATTAATGCCCCTAACGATGGATTGATTATCTTTAAATATTTACTAAACTCTAATGCCAACAATTTACACACCACCATTGCCAGTGATGCACCCGATGGCAAAAAAACAACCCCACAGTTGAAAGCTTATTTAGATTTATATTCAGAATAATTATTCAGTATTAGGGGCAGAAGGCAGAAAACAGAAAACAGAGGGCAGAACAGAGCAATAGCAAACCTAATAGCACCGCTCTTGCTCTGTCATCTGTCATCTGTCTCTCTGTCCTCTGCCTCCCAGATAGCATTTTCTTTTGGTAATGCGACTTCAGTCGCATCTATGCTTGCATTTACATGACTAAAATCTCCTTTTCTGCTGATGAGGCAATTGAAATCACCTTTCCAGATACCTAATGTATCTGTGGTTAGTTAAAAATCAGCCTGCTCTTGCTCTGCTCTCTGTTTAGATGCGACTGAAGTCGCATTACCAAAGCCACTCTTGCTCTGCTTTTTCTAACAACACCAACAAATCTAATTACGCCCCAATCCTCAATGCGACAGTGGCAAAAATCGCCGTCCAGGCGATAGGGCGAAGCCCGATTTTGATAAACTCTTAGGGGTGGGGGCTTGGGGGAGGGCGTCGAGATCTCGAGTTGAAGCACACTCTACCACGCCCTCCCCCAAACAGACGATATAATGCAAAAGATACACAAACAGTTCTAATAGCATTGCTCTGCTATCTGTTTAGATGCGACTGAAGTCGCATTACCAACACCACTCTTGCTCTATTCTGTTATCTGCCCTCTGTTTTCTGCCTCTCTGTTTAGATGCGACTGAAGTCGCATTACCAACACCACTCTTGCTCTATTCTGTTATCTGTTATCTGTTATCTGTTTTCTGTTTTCTGTCTTTGATGATGTTAAAATTAGCCTCTCAAACTTGCCTTTATCTTTATGCTAATAACCAACACCCAAACCATTGCCAATCTTTTTAATACAAACTGCTTAGATGTTGATTTTTCAGGAGTGAGTATTGATAGCAGAGATTGTAAAAATAAATTATTTATTGCTATTATTGGCAATAAATTTAATGCCCATAATTTTATCAATGAGGCGCAAAAAAACGGTGCGGCGGCTATTGTTGCCAGTGAAAAAATCAGCAGTATGCTACCAGTGATTTATGTCAGGGACACCACCATAGCGCTTGGGGAAATCGCCAAATTTCACCGTAATAATATGCCCGCAAAAGTAGTGGCTATTACTGGCAGTAATGGTAAAACCACCACAAAGAATATGCTGGCTAATATTTTAAGTTTGCAAGCACCTACACTAAAAACATCGGGTAATTTGAATAATCATTTTGGCGTGCCGTTAACGCTATTAAATTTAGGGGCAAAACATCGGTTTGCAATTATTGAAATGGGTGCAAATCATTTAGGTGAAATAGCATATTTACGCAAAATTGCTGTGCCGGATGTTGCCGTGGTTATTAATACGCTTGATGCACATATTGGTGAATTTGGTGGTTTTGACAATTTGGTTAAAACTAAAGGCGAGATTTATGCTGCTGGCAGTCAAAATATCGCCAATACCCAAAGCTCATTTACAGCTAATATTAGCTTTGGCAAAGGTGGTAATATTTTTGCCGACAATATTAACAACAACAGTTTTGACTTAAATATCTTTGATAAAAAAATCACCGTTGCTTTGCAATTATTAGGCCAACATAATATTGAAAATGCTTTAGCAGCAAGCAGCTGTGCACATGCCTTAGGTTTTGAGATTCACACTATTTGGCAAGGTTTAGAAAATACAAAAGCAGAAAAAGGTAGATTAAGTATTATTAAAACAGATTGTTTTAACATTATTGATGATAGCTACAATGCCAGCCCAACATCGAGCAAATATGCATTGGAAATATTGGCAAAATTCAAAGGCAGGACAATTGCAATATTGGCAGAAATGGCAGAACTTGGCAATAACAGCGATGAAATACATGCTGAAATTGGGCGTTATGCCAGAACCTTAGGCATTACTCATTTATACAGCATCGGGGAAAATGCCAAAAACTACAACTTTAAACACTTTGAAAATAGACAAGATTTATTAGAAAAAATCAAAACATTCAATCAAGCAACCTTACTTTTTAAAGGCTCAAGAGTGGCAAAATTAGAACAAATTATCGCCAAACTTTGCGTATAATTTCCCGCTTTATAAAATAAATAACACAGTGGTTTGTGCTTTTTATGAAAATTTGCGCTCGTAGCTCAACTGGATAGAGTACTCGGCTACGAACCGAGCGGTTGCAGGTTCGACTCCTGCCGAGCGCGCCATATTACTTATAATGATAACTCTGCCTAATGTTTTAACACTTTCACGCATTGCACTGATTCCGGTGTTTATTGTGCTGTATTATTTACAGCCGGTTTATTCTGTCACCCCTGTTTTTAGTTGGATTAATTTCTTTTTAACTGGCGCGTATGCTGTTATTAGCACAACTGATTATTTAGATGGCTATCTTGCCAGAAAGCTAAATATGACATCTCGTTTAGGTGCTTTCTTAGACCCAGTTGCCGATAAACTGATGGTATCTACGGCGTTGATTTTATTGGTTGATTTTTACCCAAGCGAATCGCATTGGTATATCGGTGTATGCGCATTAGTGATTATTTCTCGCGAAATTTTGGTCTCTGCACTGCGTGAATGGATGAGCGCTGTTGGTCAGCGTTCAAATGTCAATGTATTATTTATTGGCAAGCTAAAAACCTTAGCACAAATTTTTGCGATTTTGTTTTTGTTATACCAACAACCTTTTTTTGGGCTGCCCAGTTTTGCAATTGGGGTAACACTATTATTTATCGCAACAATGCTGACTTTATACTCTGGGATAATCTACCTAAAAGAAGGGCTAAAAACATTTGACTATTAACAAAAAAACACTATAATTTACCAGTTAGCAATGCGGGAATAGCTCAGCTGGTAGAGCATCACGTTGCCAACGTGAATGTCGCGAGTTCGAATCTCGTTTCCCGCTCCAAATTCTAAAGTCTGTTGCTTGTTTGCAGGCTTTTTTTTAAATTTGGCTGGGTAGCAAAGCGGTTATGCAGGGGCCTGCAAAGCCTTATAGACCGGTTCGATTCCGGTCCCAGCCTCCATACTCAAACAAACACAAAAAAGCCCGATAGTCGGGCTTTTCTTTTTTAAAAAACCAATTCTTTTATAGCTTTATGGTTGGCGATTTTTTTACCATTCAAATCTATTAGTTCGTATTTTGCTTTTGCAATAAAAAGATTATTCTCGATATTGTTTATTTTTTTAGTGGTTGCTTGTATTGCAAATTTAGACTCATCTACTCCTATCCATTGCCTATTAAGTAGCTGTGCGGATTTTAAAGTTGTTCCAGAACCACAAAAACAATCTAGCACAATACTGTCCTCATTAGATGAGGTTTTGATAATTAAATCTAAGATGTTTGAATTTTTTTCTGTTGGATAATTAGGGTATTGAGGGTCTTTGTATTTCCAAATATCTTGCACTCTTTTGCCTTCTCTTTCATCGGCAAAAATGATTTTTCTTGGATTGCCAGTATTTGACCACTCAATCAATCCCTCCTCATCCCACTTTTCTAATGTTGCTACGCCTGTTCGCCAATGCCTTCCTACTGGGGGCATAATCCCTTTAAATGGCTGATTAGAATTGCCGTTTTCTGTTTCCCCCGGTGCGTGGATTGGCACAGTTGTATATCTTTTGCCTTGTTTTATTTTAGGAAATAATGTCTCAATATCTTTTTCTGTATATGATTGTTTAGGCTCATTCCAAATGGGTTTGGCAGATTTTGAATAAAACAAAATCATATCTTTTATGTTGCCATAACCTATTTTTTTAAAATTTTTAGGATTGCATTTTATTCTGCTTATATCATTTCTAAAATTTTCAATGCCAAAAACCTGATCCATCATTACTTTGACATAATGTCCAATTTTATAATCAATATGTAAATAAATAGAGCCTTGCTCGGACAGTAAATCTTTTAATAAAACCAATCTTTTTTGTAAAAATTCAATAAAATCACTGCCTTTTAATTTATCAGAATAAGTAATATCACCTTTTTTGGAATTGCTGATTGTTGTAGCTCTGCCCTTTGTAATTGTAAAATTTCCATTGGTGGCAAATGGTGGGTCAATGTAGATTAAATCAATTTTTCCGCCCATATCTTTATCGTTCAATAAAAATCCAATTCCCTGTAAATTATCACCATAAATGAGTAAATTTTTCATAATGAGTATAAAAATTATCTTAATACTAAAGCGCTCATAATGTTATGTTTGTTTTGATTTCTAACTGATTTACACATTTTATTGCTACTTTCGATATAAGGCACACCGTCTAAAATTGCATTGTCTTTTGAGTCTATAAATTCATTCAATGCAATTGGCATTATTCCTAACATTCCACTATTTAGTCAGTATCTAAATAATTTCTTTGATTTGCAAATTCAATGCTTAGTTTGGTCCAATAATTCATTTGCACATCAATCGATTATTGTAATGCTTTGAGTCGTAAACGCAGTGCATTAAGTTTGATAAATCCAGCTGCATCTTTTTGGTTGTATGCGCCTTGGTCGTCTTCAAAAGTGGCAATTTTTTCGCTGAATAGGCTGTTGTCTGATTTACGACCGATGACGATTACATTGCCTTTGTAGAGTTTGAGTCGCACTGTGCCGTTTACTGTTTGTTGGGTTTTGTCAATCGCTGCTTGCAGCATTTCACGCTCGGGGGCAAACCAAAAACCGTTGTAAATCAGTTTGGCGTATTTGGGCATTAGTTCATCTTTAAGGTGTGCGGCTTCGCGGTCAAGTGTGATGCTTTCTATGGCACGATGCGCTTTGAGCATTACTGTGCCTGCTGGGGTTTCGTAACAGCCACGGGATTTCATACCGACAAAACGATTTTCAACAATATCATCACGACCGATGCCGTGTCTGCCGGCGCGTTGATTGAGCGTTTGCATGACTGTGGCGGCTGTCATAGGCTCGCCGTCAATCGCTTTAATGTCGCCTTTTTCAAAACTGAGTTGTATGTATTCTGCTTTGTCAGGGGCATCCTCTAAGGCAGATGTCCAACGCCACATATTGGCTTCTGGCTCAGTCCATGGGTCTTCCAAAATATCGCCTTCATAAGAGATGTGCAGTAAATTTGCATCCATCGAATAGGGGGATTTTTTGTTTTGTTTTTTGTAATCAATTTCAATGTTATGTTTTTGTGCATAATTCATCAACGATTCGCGCGAAGATAAATCCCATTCACGCCAAGGGGCAATCACTTGAATATTAGCATCTAAGGCGTAGGCATTCAGCTCAAAACGCACCTGATCATTGCCTTTGCCGGTGGCACCATGACTGATTGCATCAGCGCCGACTTCATGGGCGATTTCCACTAATCGTTTAGCAATAAGTGGGCGTGCGATTGAAGTGCCTAATAGGTATTCACCTTCGTAAATAGCATTAGCTCGAAACATCGGAAAGACAAAATCTTGTGCAAACTCTTCACGCAAATCTTCGATATAGATTTCCTCCACACCTGCGGCTTTTGCCTTAGCTCGTGCTGGCTCGACTTCTTCACCCTGGCCAATATTAGCGGTAAATGTTACCACTTCGCATTGATAAGTATCTTGCAACCATTTAACGATAATACTGGTATCTAAGCCGCCTGAATAGGCAAGTACAACTTTATTCACTTTTTAATCCTTATGTTTATAAATTTCTTGCGTTAACGCTATCCATCAATTATTGAAAATCATTAAATAGATATTGCAAAATTTTCTTACCATATTCATCACCATTGTGTGCTGTGATACTGACCCAATAAAGGGCTTTTTTATAGTTAATATCTACGCCAATACCATTAATATACATCATTGCCAGTGCATTTTGTGATTTGATTATATTTTGATTTGCTGATTTACTCATCAATATAAATGCCTTGCGATTATCCTTATGCACAAACTCGCCAGCACTATACAGCAAACTCAAATCATATTGTGCAATCGCATCACCTTGTTTGGCTTTAGCAATCAGTGCTTCGAGCTTATCTGTGGCATTGGTATTGCTTGCTAATGATTGCATAATTTGTGATTGGCTTGGAATGCCTATGTCTTTTTCCGTCATTTGTGATTGGCTTGTAAGACCTATGTCTTTTTTTGCCAAAAGCTGATTATCTAAAGCAAAACCAACAGATGGTGAAAAGCTTTGTGTTAATTGCTTTAATAAATCTAATTTTTCCTGTATTTCTTTATCTTTTTTAGCTTTAGCCAACTTTTCCTGTATTTCTTTATCTTTTTTGGCTTTGGCAATTTTTTCTTTTGCTTCTTTATCTTTTTTAGCTTTGGCGATTTTTGCTTTAATGAGCCTTTCTTTGGCGATTTTTGCTTCTTTAGCTTTTTTGGCTTTGGCAATTTTTGCTTGAGCCAATTTTTCCTGTATTTCTTTAGCTTTTTTGGCTTTAGCGATTTTTGCTTTAGCCAACTTTTCTTTTGCTTCTTTTGCTTCTTTTGCTTTTTTGGCTTTGGCGATTTTAGCTTGGGCCAAATTTTCCTGTATTTCTTTAGCTTTTTTGGCAATTGCGATTTTTGCTTGAGCCAAATTTTCCTGTATTTCTTTAGCTTTATTAATTTTGGCTAATAATGCAACTGCCGGCGGATACTTTTGCCCAGCCGCTAACGCCAACCAATATCGTGCATCTTTTGACTTGCCTTGATGGTAAAAATCCTGACCTAATTGATATTGCATTTCAATATATCTGGGGGCAGATGCCTTCGACAAATATACTGCTGCTAATTCTGTGTCTTGCTTTGTTTCTCTGCCTTGGTTATAAATCAAATACAATTGATAGTGCGATAGAGGATAACCTTGTTCTGAGAGCTCAAATAGCGTTGATAAAGCTGCGTCCACATTTTTTGCAATACCATCGCCATTAAATAACAATAATGCTAAGTGATAACGCGCATCTAAATTGCCCTGTTTAGATGCCTTTTGATACCAATAAACCGCATGTTTGCTATCTTTGACAATGCCCCGACCTGTAGCATACCTACGAGCTAATAAATTTTGTGCTGGTGCATGGCCATTTTTGGCAGCCATTAACAACCATTTGGTGGATTTTTTATCGTCTTGCCTAACGCCTTCACCATGCAAATAGTGCAGTGCTAAGGCATACTGTGCCAAGCCAAAACCTTGATTGGCAAGATCTTGATATAATTGGATAGCGCGCCCTACATCGCGTTTAATGTATTCGCCTTCGACCATTAGTCTGGCTAATTTGTATTGTGCTTCAGTGTGGTTTTGTGCGGCTGCAAGTTTATACCAATATAGCGCTTGGGTCATATTTTGTTTAATTTGAGCAGAGTCATGATAGATCGATGCTGATAAAAATTGTGATGTTTTATCGCCCTGTGCGGCGGCTTTTAAGCCCCAACGCAATGCTTCAATATCATTTTTATCAATCAAAGAGCCGGCATAATAAAGTGCTGAGAGTTTAATTTGTGCATCAATAAAACCTTGATTAGCAGATTTTTGATACCAATATACTGACTGCTGGCCTGCTCCTTGTTTTTCTAAAAATTCAGCAAATATAAACCAAGCCTCAGCACCTAATTGCTCGGCAGCAGCTTGATACCATGATTTTGCCAAAGCCAAATCGAGCTCAACACCTGTGCCAGTTTCATAACGCTTTGCTAAATTTAATTGTGATAAACCATGACCTGAATCTGCTGATTTTTTGACCCAGTAAAAGGCTTTATATTCATCCACCTCAGTGCCTTTGCCAAGGCTATACATCGCTGCCAAATTGTATTGTGCTACATCAAAGTCTGACGCTGCTTTTTCATACCAATGGAATGCTTGTTTAAAATCTATGGCAACACCAATACCATGTTCATAACCGATGGCAACATGAAACTGTGCGCCATTATAGCCCTGCTCGGCTAATTTAAAATACCAAGCAAAAGCCAATTCGTCATTAACTGGTGTGCCGATACCTTTATGATACATATTTGCTAAATTAAATTGTGCTTGCTCATCGCCATTTTCAGCGGATTTTTTCAATGCAATAAAAGCTTGTCGTTGGGATTTTTCTGTATCAGTTTCACCCTGCTTAACAACTTGAGAATTATCAACAGCCTGCAAAACCTGCAAGGCTTGTGCTGATGTAGATAAAAATAAAAATAGAATTAGATAAATAAATTTCATTATGAATGCTGGTTTAATGCAAAAAGTCTCAAAATAGGTTGATTTTAACTGAATTTGACTAAATTTGCCAGTAATCTCTCAATCCCAATGGACACGCCAGCACATTGTGGCAGTGGATTTTGCAAATTTGAGATAAAGTCAGTATTTAGCTCAACTGAGCTTTTACCTAATGCAGTTATTTTGTTAATTTCACTTAAAAAACAGCGCTGATAAGCTGCCGCCTCTTGTAATTCATCATATCCATTAGCAATTTCTACACCTTGAATATACAGCTCAAACCGATGCGCAACTAAGCCTTCAACTTTCGCCAAAGCACGCTGTGGAGCAGGATAATCGTAGATAAAACACAGTGGCAATTCACGCAACTTTGGCTCAATCAAATGCACAAATAGCATTATTTGCAAATCTTCAATATAGCCAAATTCAGTGCTCAGTTTATTACTTTTAGCAATCTTTTTTAAGGCATCAAAGTTGCTATTTAAAATATCAATCTCGGCATAGTCAAAAAAAGCCTGTGCATAAGATAATTTTGTCACCTCACCTTTAATACCCAGCGTTTTTAATAGCCGCGCCACATCATCTATCAACTGATGCATATCAAAACCAAGCCGATAATATTCCAACATAGTGAACTCATTAGTATTGTGCGCACCTTGTTCATTGTCGCGAAACACCGAGCAAATTTGATAAATATCGCCACTGCCGGCTGCCAGCAATTTTTTCATCTCTAACTCTGGTGAAGTGTGCAAATATTTAATTTCTGTTAGGTTAATATCTTGATTAACAACAGCACAAATACTGTCAATATAGGCATCTGTGCTTGGATAATTTAGCAACATCGGGGTTTGCACTTCAATCACGCCTTGCTTAGCAAAAAATGTGCGAATTTTTTTAAGCAGTTGCTGTCGTTCAAAAAGTTGTTTTTTCAACATTAATAAATAAATTAGCAACGACCCGTGTATTGATTGGTGCGTGTATCTACTTTTAGCTTATCGCCAATACTGACAAACAACGGCACTTGCACCACAACGCCAGTATTCATAGTCGCTGGTTTGCCGCCTGTGCCTGCGGTATCGCCTTTCAATCCAGGGTCGGTATCAACCACCTCTAACACTACATGATTAGGCGGCGTGACTGAGATAGGATTATCGTTCCAAAGAGTTACCACGCAAATATCCTGTTCTACTAAATAACCCTTTGCATCACCCATTGTATTATCATCAATTGCATATTGCTCAAAAGTCTCTGGCTGCATAAAATTCCAAGCGCCATCATTATAAAGATAGCGCATATCTAACTCCATCACATCAGCGCCCTCTAATGACTCACTTGATTTAAAGGTTTTCTCTAAAGTTTTGCCGCTAATTAGGTCTTTGAATTTAACCCGATTGAAGGCCTGACCTTTGCCGGGCTTAACAATCTCATTATTAACAATCGAACAAGGATTGCCATCGAGCATAAGTTTTAAACCATTTTTAAATTGATTTGTGCTGTATTGTGCCATCTGTATTGTGCTTAATGTAAAATTTATCTATTAGTTTCATTTTACCCACTTTTGCATGCACATACACGAATACCAAGCCAAAACACTATTTAGGCAATTCAACATCCAAACCCCCAAAGCGGTATTAATTCAAAATATCAAGCAAGTAAAAAACGCCTGCGATATATTAGGCGGCAAAATTTGGGCGGTTAAAGCACAAGTCCATGCTGGCGGACGAGGCAAAGGTGGTGGTGTTATTTTGTGCCACAGTCTGGCAGAAGTTAGCTCTGCTGCTGCTCAATTATTCGGCTCAAGGCTTATCACCCCACAAACAGATAGCAAGGGTTTAGCGGTTAATCAATTATTGATTGAGAGCGGACAAAACATTCAACGCCAGCTTTATTTAGGGTTATTGGTTGATAGACAAACACAAAAAATCACTGTTTTAGCCTCAACTGAGGGGGGCATGGATATTGAAAAAGTCGCCTCTGAGAACCCTGAGAAAATCATTAAATTTGGGATTGACCCACTTGCCGCGTTGAGCGCGCAAGATTGCAACACAATAGCCTCTCAGCTTGGGTTAGAAAATAAATTAGTCGAACAATTTAGCACAACATTATTAGGTTTGTATGCGATTTTTATCCAAAAAGATGCCAGCCTGATTGAAATCAATCCACTCATTAGCACCGACAAAAACACCTTACTTGCACTCGATGGCAAAATCGAATTTGATGACAATGCACTCTATCGCCACAAAGATATTGCCCAGTTACGCGACAGCACACAGGAGGATGAAAAAGAAAGGCAAGCCAGCGAGCATCAACTCAACTATATCTCGCTTGATGGCACGATTGCTTGTATGGTCAATGGTGCGGGTTTGGCAATGGCAACTATGGATTTGATTAAGTATCATAACAGCTCACCTGCTAACTTTTTAGATGTAGGTGGCAGCGCAACCAGTGAGCGCGTTGCCAAAGCTTTTGAATTGATTCAAAGGCAGGACAATGTTAAAGGTATTTTGGTTAATATTTTTGGCGGCATTGTGCGTTGCGATTTAATTGCCCAAGGTATTTTACAAGCGATTGAAAAAGTCGGACTAACATTGCCTATTGTGGTGCGCTTAGAAGGCACAAATGCACCCGCAGGATTGGCATTATTAGATGATTCTAACTTGGACATTTACACTGAAACTGACTTTAGTCAAGCAGCCATCAAAATTGTGGAGTTGGCACAATGAGCATACTCGTAGGCAAACACAGCAAAGTCATTACCCAAGGTTTTACGGGCAAACAAGGCACTTTCCATTCACAGCAATCAATCGCCTACGGCACACAATTTATGGGCGGCGTAACCCCCGGCAAAGGCGGGCAAACACATCTTGATTTACCAGTATTTAACTCAGTTAAAGAAGCAATCACCGCAACGGCGGCAAATGCAAGTATGATTTATGTGCCACCACGCTTTGCTTACGCCTCTATCGTTGAGGCAATCGAGGCAGAGATGCCCGTAATTGCTTGTATTACTGAGGGAATTCCAGTGCAAGATATGCTCAAAATTAAAGCCATTTTAAAAGGCTCTAATTCAACCCTAATTGGCCCCAACTGCCCTGGGGTGATTACCCCTGATGAATGCAAATTAGGCATTATGCCGGGCAATATTCACCAAAGTGGCAGTGTGGCTGTGGTCTCGCGTTCAGGCACATTGACTTATGAAGCAGTGCAGCAAATCACTCAGTTAGGATTAGGGCAAAGCACTTGTATTGGCATCGGCGGCGACCCCATTCATGGCATGGATTTTATTGATTGTTTAGCACTATTTGAGGCGGATGAGCAAACCCAATCTATCATTATGGTCGGCGAGATTGGCGGCTACGCTGAGCAACAAGCCGCTGAATACATCCAGTCCAATATCTCTAAACCTGTAGTATCATACATCGCCGGACTCACAGCCCCAAAAGGCAAACGCATGGGCCATGCTGGCGCAGTAATTAGCGGCAGCACAGGCAAAGCAGCAGACAAAATCAAAGCACTCAAAAATGCAGGCGTAGCAATCGCCCCAACCCCAGCAGCTATGGGTGAAACTCTATTGGCGTTGTTAAAAAGATAAGGAGATACAAACATTAATTATTTACACCACAAGAGCAGAGAGGCAGAAAACAGAGGGGCAGAAGGCAGAAGACAGAAGGCAGAAGACAGAAAACAGATAACAGAGAACAGAGAACAGAACAAGAGCGGCGTTGGTAATGCGACTTCAGTCGCATCTAAACAGAGAGGCAGAAAACAGAGCAAGAGTGGTGTTGGTAATGCGACTTCAGTCGCATCTAAACAGAGAGGCAGAAAACAGAGAGCAGAAGTCAGAGAACAGAACAGAGCAGCGCCATTAGAACTGTTTGTGTATCTTTTGCATTATATCGTCTGTTTAGGGGAGGGCTGGGTAGAATGTGCATCAACTCGAGAACTCGGAGGCCCTCCCCTAAGACCCCACCCTATATAGTTTATCAAAATCGGGCTTCGCCCTATCGCCTGGACGGCGATTTTTGCCACTTATACATTGAGGATTGGGGCGTAATTAGATTTGTTGGTGTTGGTAGAAAAAGCAGAGCAAGAGTGGCGTTGGTAATGCGACTTCAGTCGCATCTAAACAGAGAGGCAGAAAACAGAGAACAGAACAGAGAAAGAGCGGTGCTATTAGAACTGTTTGTGTAAATTTTGTGTCATATCGTCTGTTTGGGGGAGGGCGTGGTAGATTGTGCCTCAACTCGAGATCCAGACGCCCTCCCCCAAGCCCCCACCCTAAGAAGTTTATCAAAATCGGGCTTCGCCCTATCGCCTGAACGGCGATTTTTGCCACTTATACATTGATGATTGGGGTGTAATTAGATTTGTTGGTGGGGGCAGAAAAAGCATAGCAAAAATAATTACTCTGCTCTTGCTATGTTCTGTTTTCTGTTTTCTGTTTTCTGCCTCTCTGCCCTCTGTTTTCTGCCTCTCTGCCCTCTGTTTTCTGTTTTCTGTTTTCTGCCTTCTGCCTCTCTGCCTTCTGCCTCTTGTTATTTGTGTTCCTGTTTAATGGCGTTATACGCTTCATTAATCTTTTTTGATTGTTCGTTAGCTAATTTAATAAACTCTTTAGGTAGCCCTTTGGATTGTATTTTATCAGGATGGTATTTAGCCATAGCTCGCCTATAACATTTTTTGACTTCACTATAACTGCTATTGCTATCACACCCAAGTAATTCATAATATTTAGCTATATCCGTCTGATTGGCATATCCTAAAACTTCGGCATTATATTTATCATAAATATTGCTATTTATCCCTAAATATTTAGGTATTTTTTTTAAAATATCATTCTCATTTTTATGAATTGTGCCATCAGAATATGCAACATTCCAAAGTGTGGCATATATTATTTCTCTCATTTCTTTATTGGCTATTTCTTTGTATTGATTGGCATATTCATAAATTGAATATTCATCCGATATTGCATTTCTAAAAATATTGATGGCAGTTTCCTTGTCTTCGTCATCCAGATTCATAGATTCTATAAATACATTTACCGCATTAATTTCATCTCTAACGATAACGCCATCTGCTTTTGCCATTTTGGCAAGCATTGAAAAGATTGATACAAAAAACAAGGTTTGATTTTTTTGTTCTGAGGTTACTTGTGTTTTATTTCCTACTGAATTTCCTACCAAAAGCCCAATACCAGCACCAATAGGCCCTCCGATTGCAAAACCAATACCAGCACCTATTCCCGCACCTAACCAAGACATTTTTTTATCCTCATTTTAAATATGTGTTTTCATTGTAGCACAACATTTTTCTAAATTATCGTCTATAGCGTAGAAATCGCTGGCATTATCAGTGTAAATATTGTGGGTTGTTTTTAACTCGGTAGGGACATCTAACGCGCTTGCTGAGACACAAATACCGCTATCATCAGCAGCTTTCCAAAATAAACTTGAACCACAATTATTACAAAAACCTCTTTTTGCGTGGTCTTTTTTTAGTTGATACCAGTTAATTTGTTGTTCATTAGAGATATAAATATCTTCAAGTTTGACTTTAGTAAAAGCGGCATAATTACCATGAAACTTTCGACACTCCTCACAATGACAATTAACTACATTGCGAAGATTTTTTAGTGAAAAAGTGATATTTCCACATAAACAAGAGCCTGATTTCATATATGATTGAATTTTTTTATAGTGTGGAGGATAAACTAAACTTAACCATTTTAAATAAAAAGTATCTGCGAGAAAGTGCATTTTGCGCATTTGCTTTGGTATATTATTTTTTATTTGTTCAATCGTTTGCACCGAGCCGCCATTAGGCTGAATGTCATAACCATAAACATCTAACCAATTCCTGAGCATAGCTGTGGACACTTCAATATGTGCCACAGTTGCTAAAATATTATCTTTGATAAAGGCCTGATTTTGACAGTTTGAAGTGGTATATAAAGAACAAGCGCCTTCGGGGATAGTGAATTCATCATGGTGCCACAACATAATTTTAGTGTGATTAGGTATTTTCCCTTGCCAATCTTTTGCCTGTTTATTGTTGCAAAACTGGATTGAATGCCAACCTATTTCTTTTTGTTTCATAGCAGTAACTTTTCCCCCCAAAGCCTTGCTAATCAGTTGGCTTCCTAAACAATGCCCAAGTATGGCTAGGTTTTTTTTATGAGCCAAACGGATTAAGTTAAGCTCGTCTTCTATCCACGGCAGTGAATCATTGACACTCATTGTCCCTCCCAAAAAAACCAACCCTGCTGTGTCTTCAGAAATCTCATCTAAAACCGCATCTCCTTTATCAATTTTAATAATTTTGTAAGGAATCTCAAGCTTGGTAAGCAAGTCGATTAAGTGAGGCGCTCCAATCCACGATTCGTGTCTAAATATAAGTAATTTTTTCATAATAAATGCTCTGATGTATCCGCGTTTAGCTAAGTGATTTGTTAGACAACATTTTACTGTAGTTGCCAAAAGATAACAAACAAAACATAACTCTTTTTAATGTTATAATATCGCCTCAGGGGATGACATGGCTTCGACGAGGAGTTGGATCTCAAAGATGCACGCCGAGGATAAAGATAGCTCGTAAAAACATTCTTTAAAAAAATAGTTGCAAACGAAAACAACTACGCTTTAGCTGCATAGCTAACCGCTCCCTTGAGGTTGTCTGTATTTCTTGGACAGCGGTCGATTACAGACTCGCTAGGATTATTTTTTCAGGGTAATTCAGTTAAAACTTACTGAAATCGCTACTTACATCCCTGCTGGTCGGGTGGTAGGCGGTTAACTCAATAGACCAATCTAAGCATGTAGATTCTTTGTTTGAAAGTTTTCGGACGCGGGTTCAATTCCCGCCATCTCCACCAATTTATTATATCGCCTGTTTTTAATGCTTACTAATCACACTT
The DNA here is from genome assembly GCA_965217125.1 of Gammaproteobacteria bacterium. Lineage (GTDB taxonomy): Bacteria > Pseudomonadota > Gammaproteobacteria > PS1 > Pseudothioglobaceae > JAAOIF01. The sequence continues at coordinate 1,199,987 of OZ244244.1, forward strand.
AGAGACAAATGTTTCCATTATTTTGTAATTTGGTTGGTTGTTTTTGCTTAATAGTAGGGTATGATGTATATACTTTGTATCAATCATAGGTTTTAAAAATGCAAATAGAAAGTCGAGTACAAAAATGGGGCAATGGCTTAGCACTTAGAATGTCTGGCGCATTAAGAACCGTCCCAAACCTTAAAGAAGGTGATTTACTAACTATCACTATCAATGAAAATGGTTTTAGTGCCATTAAACCAAGCCAAAGAAAATTTACCGAACAAGAATTATTATCAGACATAACACCAAACAACGCACACGCTGAATTAGCCGCTAATTTACTAAGCAGCGAATATGAGTAATTATATTCCAGATAGAGGTGATATTGTTTGGTTAGACTTTGAACCTACAAAGGGTAGAGAAATTGGCAAATATCGTCCTGCACTTATTTTGTCGTCAAAGCAATATGCTAAAAAGACTGGTATGGTCATCTGTTCGCCAATCAGCACCAGCATTCGTGGCGGACTAACAGAAGTAGCAATTAACAACTTAGACCAACCCAGTATCGTTGCCAGCGCCATTGTCAATACGCTTAGTTTTAGAGACAGAAAAGTAAAACTAATTACTAAAGCTGATAAAGCTATTATTGACGAAGTTTTGAGTAAATTATTGCCTTTGTTAGGTGCTTAAAATGAGCAGTATGATTTCAAACTATACATCTAATCAGGCTATTTATTTTTGAGTTTAGTATAATTCTTGCAGCCTGATTGATTTTTTAAATCACAGACTTTGCTAAAATATTAAGGCTGCAATTCCCGCAATCTCCACCAATTTTATGTATTTTATCCAGAAAAAATGTTAGAATGATTAACATCATTTAAAACGCCAATATTGGACTAATAGAATATCAAAAGAGGTTTTTTAATGATATTATGGCGTGTGTTTTAAACGCTTTAGAAGTGAGATTATAAATGAAGTTATGATATGGGACGGCTTGTAATAGCCATCCCACAACAGCCATAAGTTAATTATGGTCTTAAGAGCCTTTATGAGCAAAACTCATCAGGAAACAAATACATTATACCTATATTGTGCATTGCCGATGTTTATAAAAACTACAGCCCAATAACATCATTCTTATTTTTGCCTTGCTTTTGCTCTTAAAAAAGTAGCCTGTTTCCATTCTTTTTCTATTATTGTTATAATCGCTGGAAGTATTTATATTATTTCTGCAAAATATAACCACATAATAACAAAACGCTTATGAATAAAAAACAATTAGATGAAATACTAGCCCAACATAAAATTTGGCTTAACAACAATGCTGAAGGCAAAAGAGCTGATTTGCGAGAGGCTGATTTGCAAGAGGCTAATTTGCAAAGGGCTAATTTGCAAGAGGCTAATTTGATAATGGCTAATTTGCAAGGGGTTGATTTGCAAGGGGCTAATTTGCTAGATGCTAATTTGCGAAATGCTTATTTACAAGGGGCTAATTTGCGAAAGGCTGATTTGCGAAAGGCTGATTTGCGAGGGGCTGATTTGCGAAATGCTTATTTGCTAGGGGCTAATTTGCTAGGGGCTAATTTGCGAGGAGCTGATTTGCAAGATTCTAATTTGCAAGAAGCTAATTTGCTAGGGGCTGATTTGCAAGGGGCTAATTTGCTAGTGACTGATTTGCAAGGCGTAAAAAATGCCAAGTATGCTATATTAGACAGCAATCAAAAACAATTATTTGGGTTAACAACTTCAAAAGATAGTGAATTAGAGCAACAGGCAAAAGAAAATGTCCTAAATAAACAAAAAATTGAAGAATTAGAGCAAAAAATAGCAGAACAAGATAATACTGAATCAGAAAAAAAAGAATTAGAAAAAAAATTAGAAGTAGCTCAACAAAAAGCTGATGAAAAAGATAATATTCAAAAGGAATTAGATAAATTAAAAAAAGAGCGGGGGAAAAAACAAGAAGCTGCACTAAATACTGCAATTGAAAAAATAGAAAACTCAACAGCAAGAACAGCAAAAATGCTAAAGCATTACAATCTTCAATCTTGGGCATTAATAATTATTGGTTTGTTGTTTTATTTGTCTGCTATTGTTGCTGGATATTCTATTTGGTATGGTGTGGAAGCTAATGAAGAAGTTAAAAACTTGTATATTTTTGCTCCTACTTTTTTATTAGGTTTTTTAGGCACAGCATTATTACGCCACGATTGGAAAATTCGTCAATTAGCAAGTAATCTTAACAAACAACAAAGCACAACTGATACCGCAACAGGCATATTAAAAGCCGCACTTGATTTACAATCAATTAACGATATGCCTGATTTTATGCTAAAAGAAGCTTTTGATGATATGAAACGCGCCTTATTAACTAACAACAATCAAACCAAAGATACGCCAACAAAAGACGATGTTGGCTTAGAAAATATGATTATTAAAGCAGTTGAAAAATCCTTAAAACCAAAAAGTTAAAAATCAAAAGTTTGTTGTTTTAGTATGAATCATTCCAAACAATGCATACGCTGAATTAGCCGCTAATTTACTAAGCAGAATATGAGTAATTATATTCCAGATATTTGCTTTTGCTCTTAAAAAGTAGCCTGTTTCCATTCTTTTTCTATTATTATTATAATCGCTGGAAGTATTTATATTATTTCTACAATATATAACCACATAATAACAAAACACTTATAAATAAAAAACAATTAGATGAAATACTAGCCCAACATAAAATTTGGCTTAACAACAATGCTGAAGGCAAAATAGCTGATTTGCGAGTGGCTAAATTGTAGCATGTCAAGCATTATTTTAAAAATAATTAAAAATAAATTATCGCTTAAAAGCCTTTAGTAGTAATGGTTTTATGGATTTTAAGTAAAATTATTAGATTTTTTTAACTTTTTTTTAGAAAAAAATTGATGTTGTTTTTTAAGAAAAACAAACCTAATCTTTAAAAAAATGCTGATTTTGCTGTAAATTATTTTTTTATGGCAAAAAAAATTCAGGATTTTAACCAACTTGAAGACATCATACAAGCGTTGTCTTTAAATTCTGTGCAAGCGCATAAATTAAGCGTTGACGCCGCAGCTGTAATGAGCAGGATAACTAAACAGAATTTGCAAGGGGCTAATTTGCTAGGGGCTGATTTGCGAGTGGCTGATTTGCGAGGGGCTAATTTGCAAGGGGCTAATTTGCAAAGGACTGGTTTACAAAAGGCTGATTTGCGAGGAGCTGATTTGCTAGTGGCTGATTTGCGATGGGCTAATTTGATGGGGGCTAATTTGATGGGGGCTGATTTGCAAGGTGTAAAAAATGCCCAGCATGCTAAATTAGACAGCAAGCAAAAACAATTATTTGGGTTAACAACTTCAAAAGATAGTGAATTAGAGCAACAGGCAAAAGAAAATGTCCTAAATAAACAAAAAATTGAAGAATTAGAAAAAAAACTAAAAATAGCTCAACAAAAAGCTGATGAAAAAGATAATATTCAAAAGGAATTAGATAAATTAAAAAAAAGAGCAGAAAAAAAAGAAGTTGCACTAAAGACTGCAACTGAAAATTTAGAAAAAAGAACTGTAATCAAAGATAGAATTGGAACAAATATATTTATCGGGCACGGACAATCTCCATTTTGGAGAGAGTTAAAAGATTTTGTTAGCGATAGAATGAAATTACCTTGTAATGAGTTTAATAGCGTTCCTGTAGCAGGCGTAACAAATATAACCCGTCTAGCTCAAATGCTAGATCAAGCATCCATTGCTTTTTTAATAATGACTGCCGAAGATGAACAGGCAGGTGGAAACCATCATGCTAGGATGAATGTTATCCACGAAGTCGGTTTATTTCAAGGTAGGCTGGGCTTTGAAAGAGCAATTGTTTTATTAGAGGATGGTTGTCAAGAATTTAGTAATATTCAAGGTCTTGGTCAAATAAGATTTCCTAAAGGCAACATTTCCGCAATATTTGAGAGTGTGCGTCAAGTATTAGAAAGGGAAGGAATCGTTAAATAATTTACCTAACAAAAGCATACCTCGGATAGTAAAAAGAGCCTAATAAATCATTCCATCAACTAACCACCGCTTTTGTTGTTAAAGCTTTAACAACCTTGTCAATATCTGGTTTTTCCTTATAAGTAAAAAAAACCCAAAGGTCTGGTGAAACGCCTATTTAATGGTTTCACTTTTCTGCTTTGGGCTATATATGCCGAAAAATTATACACAGTTTATTTATTGTGTCAATATATTTTCATACATTTTCAAAAGTTTCAAATAATTAGGGTTGATGAGTTTGGGTGCTAAAGCTTGAGGGTGTTGTCGATTGTGTGCATTAGGTTGTGGGTTTGGGTGAGGGATTTGATGATTTTTTGGTAGTGTAGGATATCTGCAAATGATAATTCTGTGTTGTGGCGGTCTTTGAGCCATTTTTGGGCGGGTTGGTAGCCGCCGATGTAGAATTCCCATGCTAATAATGGCACATTGTCAAAATATTGGGTGTCGTTGATCCAGACTTTGCCTTGTTTGGTGGTGGTGGGTTGGTAGCCGATGTTGGTTTTGGTTAATTTTCGGGTGATGATATTGTCGCCTGATTGTGGGTAGGTGGTGTCTAAATCGTTTAATAATTCTGATTCCATTAGGTGCAATGAGCGGATTTGTGCGCCGATTGCGGCTAATTGCCAAAATGTTTTAATGGTTGGGTAAGGCACGCGGGGGAAATCTATTTTTAAAAATTCTTGGTATTTTTTGCGGTAATTTGGGCTGTGCAAAACTGCATAAATGTAATCTAAAATATCGATTGGCGCAAAACTTTGTTGGTCGTTTTGTTTTTCTGCAACAAATGGCAGGTTTAAAGATTGTGCAAACAGCTTGATTTCATCGGTGTTTAAATTGGGTATTCGTTGTGTGCTATCGTCTGGGTAAAGATAAATCGGGGATACATAGTCTCCTCCTTGCATCCCTGGTCTTGACCAACTTCTAAAGTCGTTTATATGAGTTGTAATATGTATAGAAGTGGATTTTTCTTCAGCATTACCTAATTTAAAAACAAGCCCTATATTTTCTTTATCTACAAAATGTCGCATAACTTTACCACGAGGCATACAATGAAAGCCTTTTGATTTTCCTGTGTAATAGGTATATCGTGTATCAAAAGGTCGATACGATATTGGAACGATGTTTTTATCAGAATTGCCAGATTTGATTAAATCCTCTTGTGCAAGATTGATTTTCCAATCCCTCACATCTTTACCTAATTTGAATTTTGTTCGGGCTTCTTCAACCTCTAAAGATAAAAATTCATCTATAGTTTGACGCACATTGTGCTTATCTTGATGAATGGTAAAATTGTCTCTTGCGGTTACAATACCAGCAGAATTAATTGGAAAAAGTTTTTTCAAGTAAAACCCTTTTTCATAAATAGCTTGGGTTTCAAAATCTTTTGGCACCATAAAATACATAGGCTCAACATTTGGCAAAGATTGATACGGCACATCAGAAAATCTGGTGTTTTGCAAAAAATTATATTTTTCTTGGCGTTTTCCGTATAAATCAAAATGATGTATTTGGGCTAAAGTGCCTTGCTTTTTCTTGCCTGTTTTTACAAAAAAGTTAATGCTAACGCCTTGTTCTATGTCAAAAACATTTTCATCTTTTGAGCCATCGGGGCAAGTCTCTTTCTTTTTGGCATTGCCGTGCAAATCAATGGTATAAATCTCATCATAAGCCTTTAGTAAATTCCAACGCATACCTCTAAAAGTTGGATTGTCTAAAAAGCCGTGTGGGTTAATAAAAGCCAAAATTCCTTCGCCATTTTTCTCAATAAAATGCTGAGAAAATCGCATAAATTTTACATAATCATCGTTAATCCATTTTGAGTTGCGTTCTTTGAGTTTTTCCTTGCCGCCCGGCTCTTTTTTATAATCATCCATAAGGCGCATAATCCATTCACTCTTATTTTTGCTTTCGCCACTATAAGGCGGATTGCCCATCACCACCATCACCGGGGTATCTTTTTTGACTGTATTTGCCTCTTTAGATTCATTACTCAGCCATGCGGAAAATAAAGTATTGGTATCAGGGTGATATTCCTCTAATGAATTGGTTAGGAAAATGCGAAAACGATTTTCTCGCTTGGCATTACAGCCGGTTTCACTTAGCAGCATATCGAGTTTTAAATGTGCCATGGCATAACTTGCCATTAGCAATTCAAAGCCGTTGAGCCGCGGGATGAGGTGGTTTTCTACATAGCTGGGCCACACGCCTTGCATATTTTTAAAGCGCGTGTCGTAGAGGTGTTGCACTACTTCTGCTAAAAATGTGCCGGTGCCAGTTGCGGGGTCGAGTATTTGCACTTTATGCACTTGTTGCTTTGCAAAAATAGCATTGCCTTGATGTCTGCCTTTGGTAACGGATGTGCCTTGCATTTCAACTTCAACTGTGGTTTTGCTGGTGTCGGCTAAGCCGTCTGTTAAATTAAATTTTGTTTTGAGGATGTCGTCTGCGGCGCGCACGATAAATTTCACCACAGGGGCGGGGGTGTACCAAACACCTCTTGCTTTTCTTAATTTTGCATCGTATTTGGATAAAAATGTCTCGTAAAAATGCACAATCGGGTCGGTTTGTTGGGTTGATTTTCCGTAACCAGATAAGATTGATTTAACATCGGCATGGCTAAATATTTCGGCTAAATTATCAACGGTCGGTCGAATGCGTTTGTCAATGTCATAACCTGCGATTGATTGAAATAAATGGCGTAATAGGGGGTTGCTTTTAGGGATAAGTCGGGCTGCCTCATCGCGGTCAAAATCATTGAGGGTTTTGTCGTGATAACGCGAGGCAAACATACCATAAGCCAGCGTTTGCGCGTATAAATCGGCAAAATCTTGCGGCTGTAAATCATGAATAAGCATAGTTCTAAAAGTGCTTAATTGCTGTATTAATTCGGTGTCGCTGCCTTGTTTAATATCGGCATCAAGCGCTTCTTTTAAGATATTTTGCAATAATCTTGCCTTGCCTGCCATAAGTTCTGCTAATTTAGCTGGTGATTTAATCGCCTGCGTAATACGATTTGCAAAATCAGCCATTAAATTAGTAAATTTTTCAAAATGTTCGGGAATCGCAACAATCTTGCCATTTTTAATATCGGCAATTTGAATTTGTGCCATCAGCTCGCCATTTTCAAAAAACTGGAAGTAGATATAGTCGGTGATAATTAAATTATCCAAAGCGTTTTTATAGCGGGTAAATTGCTCAACATAGATTTTAGCATTGAGGTTTTTGCCAATATCTTTTGCCTCAATATAGCCGATAGGGATATTTTTTCGAGTAATTACATAATCTGGGTTGCCGCAATCGGTTACTTGTGAAGGCTCGTTAGTAACCTGTATGCCGCTGATTAACTGCTTAACAAGGGCTTCTAAATCTGCACGATAGCTGTGTTCGCTGGCTATACCGCCAATATATCGTGTATTAAGTGCGGTGAGATATTGCTCAATATTCATCAAAATTATGCCAAAAATTGTTATAAATAATCAGCTAATTCTATCATAAAATCAGCCATTAACGCGATAACAATTCTTTTAAAGGGTTTTGCGTATTTTAGCTTAGAATATTGCTCAATTCCCACCATGCCCTAATCTTTACCCCTCAAATAAATTAAACACAAACAATCATAAAAAGTTCTAAAATAAGTATCTTTTTAAATACTTAAATTAATATGGAACAAATCTTATCAAACTACACTGCTAGCATTAGCGAACTTAAAAAATCCCCTGCTAAGGTAATGGCACAAGCAAAAGGCGAAAGTGTTGCTATTCTTAATCACAAAAAAATCAGCGGCTATTTAGTGCCTGTTGATGTTTACCATAATCTTATCAATGCAGTTGATGATTACTTACTATCTAAGGAAGTGGGCGACAGGCTGAATGATAATATTCAGCCTGTTATGGTGTCAATTGATGACTTATAAATTATCCTTCCACCCTAAGGCACTCAAAGAATGGGGCAACTTAGACAGCGGCATTAAAAACCAATTTAAGAAAAAACTACGAGAACGACTTGACAATCTAATAGTAGAAAAAGATAAATTAAAGGGCTATCATCAAGTTTACAAAATCAAGTTAAAAACAGCAGGATATAGGCTGGCTTATCAAGTGGTAAAAGATGAAGTTAGAATTTTTGTGATTGTTATTGGCAAGCGAGAAGATAGCAAAATTTATAAGATACTCAAACAAAGGCACAACTAAAAATGAGCTAAATTAGTCAAATAACCAGCTATTGTTCTTATTTTTGGGTAAAAAATGCACTATTTTCCGCATTTCCTAATTGGTGTTGGTAGAAAAAGCAGAGCAAGAGCGGTGCTATTATGTTTGTTTGTGTTGAACAGATGGCAGAAAACAGAGAACAGAATAGAGCAATGGCGGCCGTTGGTAATGCGACTTCAGTCGCATCTATACTTGCATTTATATGACTAAAATCTACTTTTCTGATGAGGAAATTGAAATCGCTTTTCCAGATGGTATTTTCTTTTGGTAATGCGACTTCAGTCGCATCTAAACATATAGTAATGCTATTAGAACTGTTTGTGTATTTTTTGTGTCATATCGTTTGTTTGGGGGAGGGCGACCAAGATTGTGCCCCAACGCGAGATCCCGATCGCCCTCCCCCAAGCCCCCACCCTAAGGAGTTTATCAAAATCGGGCTTCGCCCTATCGCCTGGACGGCGATTTTTGCCACTTTCACATTGAGGATTGGGGTGATATTAGAACCGTTGGTGTTGGTAGAAAAAGCAAAGCAAAAATAATTACTCTGCTATTGCTATGTTCTGCCCTCTGTTTTCTGTTTTCTGTTTTCTGCCCTCTGCCCTTGAAGTCGCCTTTCCTAATACCAAATAATTATTTTGACCATGGTTTTTTGTTGGATTTATTCTCGGCAGAATTGCGGTTTTTGCTGTGCTTAGTTTTGTTACGGTTTTTGGGTTTTTTGTTTTTGACTGGCAATAATTTTTTAGCGGATTCTGGCAGGTTGTGGTCTGGGATGAAATCATCAACTAAAATGCGCTCTATTTTTTTTTGAATCAAGCGTTCTATGTCAAATAATTGTTTGGCTTCATCGGCGCTGACTAAAGACACCGCCTCGCCTGTTGCGCCAGCACGAGCGGTGCGTCCAATGCGATGAACATAATCCTCAGCCACATGCGGCAGGTCAAAATTCACCACATGCGGCAGCTCAATAATATCAATACCGCGAGCGGCAATATCGGTTGCTACCAAAACATTAACTTTGCCCGCTTTAAAATCTGCCAATACTCGAGTACGCGCCGCCTGACTTTTATTGCCATGAATGGCACTGGCGCTGATTTTTGCTTTTTCTAACTGGGTGGCAATACGATTTGCGCCATGTTTGGTGCGACTAAACACCAATACCTGATACCAACTGTGGGTTTTAATGAGGTGGGTTAATAGCGCTTGTTTTTTAGATTTGTCCACTGGATGAATCCATTGCTTGACTGATTTAACGGTGGAATTTCTGGGCGAAACTGAAATTTCTAACGGATTATGAACTAATTGTTTTGCTAATTTTCTAATCTCATTAGAAAAAGTAGCAGAAAACATTAGGGTTTGTCGTTTAGGCGGCAGAATTTTTAATATTCGCTTAATATCGTGAATAAAACCCATATCTAACATTCTATCGGCTTCGTCAAATACAATAATCTCTAATTGCTCAAATTTCACCGCATTTTGCGAATACAAATCCAACAATCGACCCGGCGTGGCAACCAAAATATCCACCCCAGCGCGGAGTTTTTGCATTTGCGGATTAATCTTTACACCGCCAAAAACCACCGTTGATTTAAGTGGCAAATGTTTGGCATAAGTATCGACACTATTTTGCACCTGAGCGGCTAACTCACGCGTTGGAGTCAAAATCAAGCAGCGAACTTGGTTTGATTTAGCGGCTTGCGCCTGTGACAACAACTGCAAAATTGGCAGTGTAAAACCAGCAGTTTTGCCAGTCCCGGTCTGTGCTGCAGCCATCACATCCCTGCCCTGCAAAATCAACGGAATAGATTTTTCTTGAATTGGCGTAGGCTTATCATAGCCCTGCTGGACAACGGCTTGCAAAATAGAATCTGACAAGCCTAATTTGGAAAATCCCATAAAATCTTATTAAAAAAAATAAGCATTTTACCCTAATGCAAACAAACTGATTAACTGCCCACAAAATGTGAATTTATGCCTAAAAATCTTTATATAATTTTGCTTTGAGCAGAGGGCAGAGAGGCAGAGAGGCAGAAAGTCAGAAAACAGAGAACAGAGAACAGAACAGAGCAGCGCTATTAGAACTGTTTGTGTAAATTTTGTGTCATATCGTCTGTTTGCACCCCAAGGGCAGGCTACGCGCGCGGAGGGCGTGGTAGAGTGTGCCTCAACTCGAGATCCCGACGCCCTCCCCCAAGCCCCCACCCTAAGAAGTTTATCAAAATCGGGCTTCGCCCTATCGCCTGGACGGCGATTTTTGCCACTGTCGCATTGAGGATTGGGGTGTGCAGAGGTCAGAGGGCAGAAGGCAGAGAACAGAGTAAGAACGGTGCTATTAGGTTTGCTATTGCTCTGTTCTGTTTTCTGTTTTCTGTTTTCTGCCTCTCTGCCCTCTGTTTTCTGTCCTCTGTTTTCTGTTTTCTGCCCTCTGTTTTCTGTTTTCTGTTTTCTGACTTCTGCCATCTGTTTTCTGTCCTCTGTTTTCTGTTTTCTGTCCTCTGCCTCTCTGCCCTCTGTTTTCTGTTTTCTGACTTCTGCTTATGGTATATTAGGATGTTTGCTAATAGTTAGGGTTATTAACCTCGGTAAACTTGACTAACTAAAAACTTACAGGGGGATTTAAGGAGAAATGAGATGAAACAATATAAATCAAAAAGTATAGTGGTGGCTATTTTATTGAGTTGTTTGTTGGTAACAGGTTACGCAAATGCTAAATGTGATAAAGGCGAGATTGTGATTAAATTTAGTCATGTTACTAATACAGACAGGCATCCTAAAGGTATTGCAGCGACATTATTGGCACACAGGGTTAATACAGAAATGCAAGGCAAGGCTTGTATGCAGGTATTTCCAAACTCAACGCTTTATAATGATAACAAAGTCTTAGAGGCTATGTTAAATGGCGATGTGCATATAGCGGCACCTTCGTTATCAAAGTTTGAGAAATATACCAAGAAATTCCGTATATTTGACCTGCCATTTTTGTTTGTTGATGTTAAAGCGGTGGATCGTTTCCAAAATTCGGATGCTGGGGAAAAATTGCTTAATTCTATGAATAGAAGAGGGTTAAAAGGCTTAGCGTATTGGCACAATGGTATGAAGCAAATGTCGGCTAATCGCCCATTAATTAAACCAAGCGATGCTAAGGGTCTTAAATTTCGTGTTCAATCCTCAGATGTGTTGATTGCTCAGTTTAGACAATTAGGCGCATCACCACAAAAAATGTCATTCAAAGAGGTATATGGTGCTTTGCAAACTGGCGTAGTTGATGGTCAGGAAAATACTTGGTCAAATATTTATGGTAAAAAATTCTTTGAAGTTCAAGATGGAATTACTGAGACTAATCACGGCATTTTGGATTATTTAGTCGTTACTTCAACAGAATGGTGGAATGATTTAGATTATGATGTGCGTAATCAATTAGCTACTATTTTAAAAGAAGTAACCGAGCTTAGAAATTCAGAGGCAACGCTGGTTAATCGCCGTAATCGCGATAGAGTTATTGCTAATGGCTCTAAAATTCGTCTGTTAAGTAACGCCCAAAGACAAGCATGGGTTGGTAGTTTAAAACCAGTATGGAAACTTTTTGAAAAAGATATTGGCACTGATTTAATCCAAGCGGCTTTGGAGTCAAATTAGCCCTAATTACTCAAATAAGCTCTGAATAATCAATGAAAAAAATTAGCATTTTTATTGATCAATTAGAACAAACAAGTATCGCTATTTGTTTGGCGATAATGGTGCTAATTACCTTTATCAATGTGATTGCCAGATATGTATTTAGTAGTAGTATATTGTGGGGTGTAGAGATAACGGTGTTTTTATTTGCATGGCTGGTGTTTATGGGTATGTCGTATGGCATTAAAAATCATTTTCACATCGGTGTTGATATTATCATCGTTAAATTACCGCCTTTAGCAAGCAAAATTACCGCCTTAGTGGCGGTATTTTGTTGCTTGTTATTTGCGATAATTTTATTGCTTAGTGCTTGGGAATATTGGTATCCATTTATTAATAAAAGAGCATTTTTAGAAACCCAAGACATTCCTATGCCTGATTTTCTAATGTTTTTATCAACCTGGTTTAATGGGGGCGAAGCGTATGAAAAATTACCAAGATTTATTCCGTATCTAACCCTGCCTCTGGGTGCGGCATTGTTGGTTTTTCGTCTATTAGAACAGGCTTGGCTGATTATAACCAATAAAAATTTATTATTGATTCAAAGCCACCAATAATCAAATTTATTATGAGCATTTTTTTATTGTTTTTATTCATTATTTTGCTTATGTTTATTGGCGTGCCAATCGCCATATCTTTGGGTTTGTCCAGCATGTTGTTTTTATTGTTGTATTCAGATGCATCTTTAGCATCAATTGCACAAACCTTATTTTCTGCCTTTGAAGGGCACTATACTCTATTAGCCATTCCCTTTTTTATCCTTGCCTCAACTTTTATGTCAACAGGTGGCGTGGCTAAACGCATTATTCGCTTTGCCATCGCAACTGTCGGCTGGTTTAAAGGCGGTTTGGCAATGGCAAGCGTGCTGGCTTGTATGGTATTCGCTGCTTTATCTGGCTCGTCGCCTGCGACTGTGGTTGCAGTTGGGTCAATTGTGATAACGGCTATGGTGCGTGCTGGTTATAAAAAAGAGTTTGCAGCAGGTATTATCTGTAATGCTGGCACGCTTGGTATTCTGATTCCACCGTCTTTGGTAATGGTAGTTTACGCAGCAGCGACTGATGTGTCGGTAGGACGGATGTTTTTAGGCGGAGTTTTTCCAGGTCTTTTAATTGGTTTATTGTTGATGATAACCATTTATATTATTGCCCGCATTAAGAATTTACCAGCACAAAAATTTGTAGGTTTTGCCGAAGTTTTTTATGCTGCTAAAGATGCACTTTGGGGCTTATTGCTCATTGTGATTATTTTAGGTGGTATTTATGGTGGCATATTTACTCCAACTGAGGCTGCCTCAGTAGCAGCGGTGTATGCATTTTTGGTTGCTAATTTTGTTTATTGCGATATGGGTCCATTTGCCAATAAAAATAATCAACAAAATTTTTTAAGCAAAACTTTAAGCGTTTTTTGGCATAAGGATAACAAACAAGCACTCTTTGAATCAGGAAAACTAACGATTATGTTATTGTTTATCATTGCCAACGCACTACTACTAAAACATGTGCTTACCGAAGAGCGCGTCCCGCAACTTATTACCGAATCATTGCTAAATTACGGCTTGGATGCTGTTGCTTTTTTGATTGTTATTAATCTGGTGTTGCTGATAGGCGGACAATTTATGGAGCCTTCAGGGCTGATTATTATAGTCGCACCTTTAGTGTTCCCAGTTGCTATCAAGCTGGGTATTGACCCAATTCACTTAGGCATTATGATGATTGTAAACTTAGAAATTGGCATGATTACCCCACCAGTGGGCTTAAATTTATTTGTTACCTCAGGTATAGCAAAAATGTCAATGATTAACACTATAAAAGCAGTCAGCCCATGGCTAATTATTATGTTTTTATCACTTATTTTTATTACCTACATCCCCATTATCTCCACTTGGCTACCAACTTACATTATGGGAAACGAAATAATTTTAGAATAACACAACCCCCAAAAACTTGACATCCCTGCCCTGCAAAATCAACAAAATAGATTTTTCTTGTTTGCTTTAAATATTTGGCAAAGTATCTTTACCCCATTCTAATTATCTGTATTTTATGGTATATTAGTATGTTTACTAATAGTTAGAATAAAATGGAGAACATCATGTATTCCGCAGGGACTGTATTAAAATTAGATTTTGGAACTTACTTCCATTACGGCATAGCTGATGGGTTAGGAAAAGTAATCCACAATTCAAAAAAGCATCTAAAGGTAACAAAAGAGTCTTACAAAGAATTCGCAGAAGGGAAAGAAATTTTAATAAGTGACATCAATAGCGAAAATCCTACACAGGCAGTCATAAATGCCAATCACTATTTAGGTATGCCCTATCACCTTATAAAATCCAACTGTGAACATTTTGCTAGGCTAGTACATGGTTTGGAAGTAAAAAGCACTCAAATTCAGCAACATTTATTGGTAGCATTGGGTACAGGCATGGCTCTCAAGTCAGACAATACTATTATAAAAGTAGCTGGTGGCACGGTAGCTCTAGCTAGCTTGCTAACGCCAACAGAAGAGAGTCCGTTTAAAAATGCAGCAATATTTGGTTTTATTGCGGCTGGCATAGCTCTACTTGCAAAAAGATAAGGGGACACAAACATTAATTATTTAAAGACACCTAACAAAGCACTCCTACCCAAAAGGCACACTGAGCCGACCGCTCGTCGTGCCGTTTGGGCAAACGCGTCAGGTGAATTCAGGAGATAGGCACATAAATTGAAAGGTCAAATTAATGGAAAAATTCTTAAAAGAAATACCAAAACATTTGCTAAAAAAGTCAGGCTCAGTTTTCTATTCTGGTCGTGATGCTTTCTCTGGTTCAAAAGATTTGTATCTTTTAGGGCTTAATCCTGGAGGCTGTCCTGAATTGCAAAAATCTGAAACTGTTGGCTTACACACGCAAACTGTTATCGACTCTAAACCCAATGATTGGTCTGAATACAGAGATGAATCTTGGAATGGTATGTCGGCGGGTTCTTGTGGAATGCAACCCAGAGTTCTTTATCTTTTATCAGAGCTAGGCTTATCTGCGGGTCAAACTCCTGCAAGTAATGTTGTATTTTTGCGGTCAAGACGTGAAAGCACAATCGCTGAAAATATGAATCATCTTATTAATGAATGTTGGAGTTTTCACGAAAAGGTTTTAGAAGAATTAACCCCAAAGGCGATTTTGTGTTTTGGTGGTAAGGCTGGCGAATTTGTGTGTAAGAAACTGGGCGCTAAAGAACAAATTGATGAATTTATTGAAGCTAATAATCGCAACTGGCATAGCCGTGCTTACAAAAATGACTCAGGAGTTAAGGTATTGGTTTTAACTCACCCTAGCATCGCAGATTGGACGGCACCAAAAACAGATCCTAGTGAAATGGTTAAACGAGTCATTAATTGTTAAGTAAATGTGCCTAACAAATCACTCCAGCAACCGCTGGCTGAATTTCGGAGGCCATCATATAAAATAACAAAGTGTGGGGCAAAATTACTCGGAAGGGGTGCGTGCTTTGATGGTTAATGCGTGTAACTCGCCGCTGTCGATATTTTCACGAACGGCGGCTAATACCATCTTTTGCCTGGCGAGTAATGACATGCCTTCAAAGACGGGGGAGACTACTATCGTGCTGCAATTACAGCCATCGCCTTGCATGCTGACGGTTGCGTTTTTAATGCTGTTTTCTATTTTTTTTTGAACTTCATCTAAAGTCATAATTTACCCACCAAAAAAGCCTTTAAGTATAAAGAAAAATAAAATTGACATCAACGCACCTGCTGGCAAGGTAATTAACCAAGACAAAAATATTGTATTGATAACTCGCATATTAAGTGCGGCAACTCCTCTGGCAATGCCGACCCCTAATACCGCCCCTACCAGCACTTGTGTGGTGGATACTGGGATGCCGGTTGATGAGGCGAGCACAACTGTTGTAGCAGCTGCCAACTCAGCTGAAAATCCGCGTGATGGGGTAAGCTCGGTAATGCCTTTGCCTACTGTTTTCATTACTTTAAACCCAAAGGTAGCGAGTCCAAATACAATACCGCCGCCGCCAACTAATAATATCCATGCAGGTATGGCACTTTGTGCAACAATATCTCCTCCAGCCTGAACAATGCTATACACGGCTGCTAATGGTCCGATCGCATTAGCCACATCGTTAGAACCGTGGGCGAATGCCATAGCAGCTGCGGTTATCACCATCAATACGGCAAATAACTTTTCCATATTTGCATAATGAAAACCCTTATTATCATTTGGGTTTGATGGAATACGGCTCATAATTACTTTTGCAATAATTACTGCGACCAAGCCAACGCCAAACGCAATCATTAGACTTAAAGAAGCATCATTGCTAATGTATTTAAGCGATTGGACATGCTTAACCCCTTTAAATAGTGTTACTAAAGCAATAATGAAGCCCACTAAAAATACATAAAACGGCAAATATTTTTTAGCATTATCAAAAGGATTATTGGTATCAATCACCAAAGTTTGTAGGCTTTTAAAGATAATAATCGCCAATGTGCCTGCTAACACGGGGGATGCGACCCAACTCATTACAATTTTAATAACTTTGCTCCAAGCAATAGCATCAAACCCTACACCGATTGCACCAAAACCGACAATCGCGCCCACAATAGAATGAGTAGTTGATACCGGCCAGCCTAAGTTTGAGGCAATCATCAACCAAGTGCCTGCTGCTAAAAGTGAGGCGAGCATACCATACACCAGCAAATGTGGCTTATCGGTAAACAGCGCTGCATCAAGAATGCCTTTACGAATGGTAGCAGTTACCTCGCCACCTGCTAAAAAAGCACCAGCAAATTCAAAAATAATCGCGATAATAACCGCTTGTTTGATAGTAATTGCACCAGAACCAACAGAAGTGCCCATGGCATTTGCCACATCATTTGCACCCACGCCCCAGGCCATAAACAAGCCAAAACCAATTGCCAACATAATAAGAATATCGGCATTATTTGTAATAATTTCCATGCTATCTCTTATCTGGCAAGCAATACTTCCAATCTGGAGCCGACTTTCTGTGCGGCATCAGCCAACTCCCCCAGCCATTCAACAGCACGATAATAAAACATCACATCAACGGGCGGCAGGCTGGCTTCTAATGGGAATAATTTGGCGCGAATTTCATGCTGAATTTTGTCAGATTTGCTTTCAAGTTCATTTACATCTTTAATAATAGAGCTAACCACTTTGCGCTCACGAGAGCCAAATGCGGTTTCTAACAACTCATCTAATTCATTAATGGCCTTGAGCGCTGTGGCAGAAGTTTTAATACAAACTTTGGTCAATTCGATAATATCTTCAAATATTTCATCAGGCAATGTCATCTTACGATTTATCATCAAACCAGACACATCTTTAGCAATGTTGGCAATTGAATCTTGTATTAAGAGCAAATCAAGCAAATCTCGACGAGAAAACGGCATCATAAAAGTAGATGGCAAACTTAGGCGTAATTTCTTTTTCAATATATCAGCCTCGCCTTCTTTAGTGCCAATCTCGTCTTTAATATGCTCAGCTTTTTTCCAATCATGAGCATGGATAGCGACCATAAAAGGGCTTAACTCTGAAATGCACGAATGCACTCGCGCCATATGCTGTTGCAACGGACTAATAGGTGATTTACCAAATAAGCCGTCAATGATATTTTTTGCCATATTATTTTCCTTTTTTAGTTGTTTATTTTTCTGTATTATTCAAGTGCAAATTTTCTATAAAAAAACCAATCTGTCAAGGTTTTTTTAAGTTTTTTATCACTTAATTAAACAGTTACAGTCTCAGAGGCATAATTTCTAATATAATAAGCACTATGAATTTAAATTACCTTGATTTTGAACAACCGATTGCTGAACTTGAAGGCAAAATTCAAGCACTTTGCAATATTGAAGACAAAGCCGATATTGGCAAAGAAATGACGGCACTAAAGGCAAAAAGCAGCGCCTTGACTAAAAAAATATTTTCATCTTTAAGCGATTGGCAAATCTCACAATTGGCCAGACACCCTAACCGACTTTATACATTAGATTATATCGATAAGGTGTTTGATGAATTTACCGAGCTTCATGGCGACCGCGCTTATGCTGATGATGCTGCTATTATCGGCGGCATTGCCAAATTAGGCACTCAAGCACTTATGTTTATCGGGCAACAAAAAGGGCGCAGCACGGCAGACAAAGTGAAGCACAATTTTGGTATGCCTCGACCTGAGGGTTACCGAAAAGCCTTGCGTTTAATGAAAATGGCACAGAAGTTTTCATTGCCGATTGTTACTTTTATTGATACTCCTGGTGCTTATCCGGGCATTGGTGCAGAAGAGCGCGGTCAAAGTGAAGCCATTGCAAGAAACTTGTTCGAGATGTCCACTTTAGCAACGCCAATTATCTCGGTTGTTATTGGCGAAGGTGGCTCGGGTGGTGCGTTGGCGATCGGTGTGGCTGATGTGATGATGATGTTTGAATACAGCATTTATTCAGTTATCTCTCCTGAGGGCTGTGCTTCTATTCTCTACAAAGATGTTAATAAAGCGAATGTTGCCGCTGAATCACTCAAACTCACCAGCACACATTTGAAAAAACAAGGTTTGATTGATATTATTATCCCCGAGCCTTTGGGCGGCATCCACCGCAACCCTTATGAGGCGTGTGAATTACTCAAAAATACACTCACACAACAACTGCAAGCTATCAGTGAAATAAGCATCAAACAATTACTTCAAACCAGACAAGAAAAACTCTTAGGTTTTGGAAAATTTAGAAAATAAAAACCTTTTTTTAAAGGATAAACACATTGTCCTAGCCCTGAGTGGCGGGATTGACTCGGTCGTTCTACTGCATTATCTGCACCAACATTATGCTAATAATCTTCGTGTAATTTATTGCAATCACCATTTATCGCAACACTGCGGTGAGTGGCATAAATTTTGTAAAAATTTATGCAGCAGCCTCAATATCAATTATACAAATATTGATATTCCCATAAAAAACAAGTCTAACATTGAAGAAAATGCACGCCAAAAACGCTACTATGTATTAGCATCTAATTTAATGCCGGGCGAAGTGCTATGCACCGCACACCACCAAAACGACCAAGCTGAAACATTATTATTGCAACTTTTCCGCGGCAGTGGCATTGCTGGATTAGCGGCGATGCCACTCTTAAAACCTTTGGGCAAGGGCGTGCATTATCGCCCCTTGTTAGGCGTTGAAAAATCTAGCATTGTGGCGTATGCACAAGCACATAAATTGCGTTGGATTGAAGATGATAGCAATATTGATACCAATTTCCGCCGTAATTTTTTAAGATTAGAGATTATGCCAAAGCTTGAAACGGTCTATACAAATTTGGTCAAAATGCTTGCTCGTAGTGCCAAACATCAATCAGAATCCTTGCAACTGATGCAAGATTTGGCATTGATTGATATTAAAAATCATACGCTGATTAACAATAATCGCCTCAATGTTAGCCGCTTAATAAAACTTGAGGCACACCGAATTAAGAATATTATTAAATATCATTTAAGCATGCTGGGTTTGCTCGCGCCTTCGGCAAAAATAATGTGCCAAATAATTGATTTATTATCCGCCAAAAAAGATGCCAACCCTTTAGTAAGCTGGGGTCAATATCAAATTCGGCGTTATAAAGATGAATTATATTTTATTGACAAACAAACAAACTTGCAGCAGCCATTTTGTCCATTTTATGTTGAATTACAGCAACTGCCTAATTTTTCCATTCGCTATCGCCGTGAGGGGCAACAGGTGAAATTAGCTGGCAAAAATCATTCTCAATCATTAAAAAAAGTATTGCAAGAAGCCGGCATCCCGCCATGGCAACGCAATACGCTGAGGATGTATTATATTGATGACGAGCTACGCGCAATGGAGTGCATTGGAAGAATGACACAGGCTGAATAAGCGGTCGGCTGTAATGATTTGTTAGATATGTGTTTTATGTTTATGCTGATACCATAAAATACTAAACAGAGTTGGATGGCACCCTATCATTTCATCTCGTTTTGAAGCCTAACGCTAGAATTCACCTGCCGCGTTTACCAAAGGACACGCTGAGCGGTCAGGTGGAGTGCTTTGTTAGGTGTTGTTTATTTTCTTCTTTCTCTATTTTTTTAAAATATACCCAGATAATAACACCAGCACACAATGCTAAAATCATTGGCATCCATTCTATTAAAGTCATTATTTTTCTCCTTTATGAATCATAATAGCACCAACTATTTCCAAACCAATAAAAACACATGCAGATAAAATTAAAATAACAATATTATCTGTTGCTAACGCTTGATAACCATAATGTGCAAACTGGGAACCGCAGCCTGTCGCCATTACTCACGGCTGGAATGATTTGTTATGCTTTTTTTATTAATGGAAAATCTCCCAGAATTTGACCAACATATTTAGGGTTTCCATTTTTTATATAGCCGTTTCTTTCATAAAAACTCTTTGCAGAAAGGCTACTTATTGTTTTAATTTCTTGAACACCTGATAGTAGTGCATAGCTTTCTAATATATTTAACATTTTTTTACCAACACCTTTATAAAGCACTTTAGGGGTGACATAAAGAAGCATAATTTCTTGACCTGAAATACATGAAAATCCTACTATATTTTTTTCTTTGGCAATAACACAATAAGTATTTTCAGATTCAATCCATTTTATAATATTGGAGGGTGTTTTGTTTTTAAGCCATTCAGAGATAATTCTTTTATCATAGTTGTAAAAAGGTGCACATATCTTATTGATTGATTCCATTAATACCGAGCATACCTCTTCTGCATCTGATGTTATCGCTTCTCTGTAATTTATCATTTTATTTTGTGCATAATGTTAAAAAATCAAAGGGGTCAAATCAAAGGAAATCAAAGGGGTCAAATCAAAAAATCAAAGGGGTCAGTATCACTTGATTTTATGTATAATAATCAAAGGGGTCAGTATCACTTGATTTTATGTATAATACTACTATTATACTAAAATTATAAATTAAAGTAGCCTGCCCCCATTATATTTTTTACTAATAATTATTAATCATCAGCAAACTCTAGGCGTTCAGTAATTTTTTTAATCGCAACAGTCGCACAAGCCTCATCTTTATCGCCTCCAGGCGCACCACTTACCCCAACAGCACCAATGAGTGAGCCGCTGGCACGGATGGGTAAACCACCTTGCATCACAATTAACCCTTCAATATGGTTTAGCTCTTGTTGAATATCAGCTCTCGCTGTTCTAAATGAACCAGAAGCAATACCAGACATAATCACCATATTGGCTTTTCTCTGGGCAATTTCTATAGTGTATTTTGCTGCCAGATCATCCCGCATCACACTGCGTAAATTACCATGTTTATCTACCACAACTACCGACACATTAAAGCCGTCCTTACGACAAGCATCAATACTCATCTTTGCAATATCATTTGCTGCCTCTAATCCAATATTTTTTTGGGTTAAGACGTCTGCCCCAAATATATTTGCACTGAATAAACAGCTTAATAAGACCGCTGATATTTGTATGATTACTTTCACTATTTACCTCCTTTAAAATTTACCTAACTATTGGTATAAGGCAATATTACCCTATATCCTGAAATCAAAGGGGTCAGTATCACTTGATTTTATGTATAATGTATGTATAATACTACTATATATACTAAAATTTAATGAATTATGCCAAGACAACCAAGACTAATTATTAAAGACCAACCCCATCATATAATTCAAAGAGGCAACAACAAACAAGTTATTTTTATAACAGATGAGGATTATCAATTCTATCTTAAGACATTAAAAGACGCTTGCATAAAATATCACTGTGATATACATGCTTATGTTTTAATGACAAACCATGTACATTTACTAATAACACCTAAAAACAACACCTGCATTAGTGCTGTTATGCAGTATGTTGGTAGAACTTATGTTAGATACTTTAATGACCTACATCAAAGAACAGGCACGCTATGGGAAGGTCGCTATAAATCATTGGTTATTGATAGTGAAGCTTATTTTCTTACTTGTTGTTGTTATATTGAACAAAACCCATTAAGAGCAGGCATGATTGAAAATATTAATCAATATCTGTGGTCTAGCTATCATTATCATGCAAAAGCAAGTAATGATAATTTAATACAAGCACATGAATTGTATTTATCACTTGGAAGCAATACTAAAGAACGGTGTATAAATTATCAAAATATATTTGAACAGTTGATACCAGAGAAAACCGTTAAAATGATAAGGGATTTAACCAACAAAAGCTTTATACTAGGTAATGATAAATTTATCACTCATATTGAAGCACAACTTAAACGCAGAATTAAGCCTAAGCCAAGGGGAGGAGATAGAAAATCAGAGAAATTTAAACAACAAAGTAAAATCAAGTGATACTGACCCCTTTGATTTAGTTAGTAGTCGTTTAGCTGGTAGGCATAAGAAAAATAATGATAAAAAATGACACTCTAACACTAATTAATGTAGCATACCCTCTAAAAAAATCAAAGGGGTCAGCAAGGGATCGGTTGGAATAATTTGTTAGGTGTTTTTCTAAAATAAATTACACACTGACCCTAATTGTTTTGAAGTCCGGCTGCATGCGATTGTTATGAGTTTTTTGCTTTATATCCAAAGTATATTATTGCATCCCGTGCACCAATGTTTTTAATGCTGTGTACCGCGCCCGCAGGTATATGTACTTCGATGTTTCCGTGTTGTATAAACTTTTCGCCATCAATTATGAATTCATACTCTCCCGACTCCATCAATACAAGCTCATCTTGGTCTTCATGAAAGGCCTCATCTACTGCATCACCAGCCTTTATAGTTCCAGTGCCAAATGAAAAACCGCGCTCTCTCCAATCCTTTTTTAACTCTTCAATATTCACAGTTCATCTCATTAGTTGGTTAAAACTCATAACTATTAGTATAAGGCAATATTACCCCTATATCCTGTATTTTAACCTAAAAAATATATTTATTTACATAATATTTAAAAAATATTGTAAATGACATAAATATTTATATTACACTAAAAACTGTATAATATATAATGCTTTCACATAACTATTATATATTAACAACCTTATAATCAAAGGGGTCAGTATCACTTGATTTCGGCTTATTGCACATCTGTGAAAAATTTAATAAATCGTAGCAATCACTATAAGTATTTTCAGTTTTAAACGCTTAACCTTAAACTTTATTTTCAATATCAATAAACCGATAATCTAACTCAAATTTATCGCTCAGATGTTGGCATAGGGCTTGCACGCCGTAGCGCTCGGTGGCGTGGTGTCCGGCACAGATAAATGCCATATTATTTTCTTTAGCGATGGCTGGGGTTTGCTCGGATACTTCGCCGCTGATAAAACAATCGGCGGCTATTTTAATTGCGTGCTCGATGTAGCTTTGTGCGCCGCCGCTGCACCAGGTGATTTTTTTGATGGCTTTGTTATGGTCGCCAAATACCCAAGGTTTGCGATTGAGTGATTTTTCAATATTCAAACTAAGTGCTGATAATGACAAATCAATCTCGCCTTGCCAAACTAAAGTATCGCCAATCGGGCTTGGATTGTTAATACACAAGCGTTTTGCTAATTGCATATTGTTACCTACAACAGGATGTGCATCAAGCGGCAAATGATAGGCAAACAGATTGATATTATTATCCAATAAGGCTTTGATACGATTTTTTTTGATGCCAGTGATGGTTTGATTTTCCCCTTTCCAAAAAAACCCATGATGAACAAATAAGGCATCAACTTTTTCATCAATGGCACAATCAATTAAAGCAAGATTAGCACTGACACCAGCCATGATTTTTTTAATATTTTCCTTGCCTTCAATCTGCAAGCCATTTGGGCAATAATCGACAAAATCCGCAATTTTCAAATACGCATTACAATATTCATTTAAAGTCTGTTGATTAACCATAAAAATCCTGCACAATTTTGATAAATTGTTGATTTTCGCTATCGCTACCGATGGTAACCCGCAGGCAATCGGTGAGTTTTGGCGCATTTGCTAAGTTTTTAATCAACACTCCTTTTGACCTCAAATTTTCAAATAAATCATTGGCATTTGGCGCTTTAAACAAAATAAAGTTTGCCTGTGAGGGGTAAACTTGTAAGCCGTTAATGCGACTTAATGCTGCTGATAGTTTATCACGCTCAGCAAGAATGATTTTTGCATTTGCATTAATTTCATTTTTTTGTTGCAATAAAAAATTGCCGCTGATTTGACTCAGGCTGTTAATATTGTAAGGCAACCTGAGTTTATCCAACTCAAATACGGTGTTTTTATCCCCAATCAACAAGCCTAAACGCAGCCCGGCAAAACCGATTTTTGATACCGTTCTGAGTAATACTAAATTCCGATATTTTTTAATATCATGCAAAAAACTGTCATTCGCATACGCATAATATGCCTCGTCCAGCACCACCATCGCCGTGCTTGTGCTGATGATTTTCTCAATCGCACTTCGCTCAAATGTATTGCCAGTTGGATTATTTGGATAAGCGATAAAAATCAGTTTAGGCTTGTGCTGCTCGATCGCTTTTAGCGTTGCTGATAAATCAATCTCAAAATCAGCAGTTAAATCAACCCCCTGATAATTCAAATGGGTAAATTTTGCAATCATCTCATACATCACAAAACTCGGCTCAACACTTAAAATCGTCTCACCAGCCTCACAGCCCAAAGCTAATAATTGAATCAGCTCATCAGAACCATTGCCCAGCAACACCCCAAACTCAGCAGGAATGTCCATCAATTCACATAGTGTTTGTTTTAATGCCTTAGCACTCGGCTGTGGATAACAATTAAGCTGTGCATCTGCTAAATACGCCAAATACTGCTTGCTTAATTCATCTGCCAGCACAAATGGCGATTCCATCGCATCAAGTTTAATCATATCAGCTGCATCAGGCACTTGATAGGCATTGATTGAGCGAATATCAGCGCGTAGCCAATTTTTAATAAAACTCATAATGATTTGCGATTAAGATAACGATTAGGATGATATTGCATTTTACCTATACTGTTTGCATTTAACAAAGTTTGATAAGTATAGTCAAGTGCGCGCCCGCAAGCAATATCAACCGCTAAGCCTAAAGCCAACAGCGCCGCAATAGCACTTGCCAGCGTGCAACCAGAACCATGATAATTGCCGGGTAATTTTTTGTAATAAAAGCATTTGACAATCTTTTTGTGATGGTAAAGACGGTGTTCAATCTGTGCTTCGCAGCTGTCTGTAGCAGTCAGTAAAACCCATTCACAATTCAATTTCCCAATTGCTAATTGCTCATTATGCTCGCCAGAAAGTGCTTGTAATTCAGCGTTATTTGGGGTAATAATTTTTACTAATGGCAATAGTTGTTGTTTTAAAGCATCAATCAAGTGTGCGTCTAAAAAGCCCTTGCCCGTGCTGGCACATACAATAGGGTCAAGCACTATGGTTTTGCCTTGCGTTAAATCGGCAATAGTTTGAATTTGTTTGCTGGATGATAACAAGCCAATTTTTACCACTGCAAACTCAATGTCATCTTGCAGATGGTTAAATTGCTGAGCAATTAGTTGTGCATCAACGCTTTGAGTAGCTACAACTGATTGGGTATTTTGCACCGTGAGTGTTGTGATAATCGGCAGTGCTGTAACTCTAAATTGCTTGAGTGTTTCAATATCGGCACTAATACCAGCAGCGCCAGAAGGGTCAAGCCCAGATAGAACTAAAACAGCTTCATTTTCCAACTTTGCTTTCTTTTTCAATTAAATAATCAATCACTTTGAATAATCGCGCCTGACCACCTGCCTGCTTGGCATCAACCCAATATTTGCCATTCACTATAAAGGTAGGCACGCCACTGATTTTGTATTTTGTGGTATTGACTTTTGATTGATTGACCTTGACGCGCACCGAAAATGATTTGAATGCATCATTTGCGCGTTTCTCATCAACTCCATTATCCACCAGCCAATCAACAAAATCTGCTTGGTCTAAAAACTGGGTTTTATGCACATGAATGGCGTCGAATAAAGCATCATGCAATCTATCCACCTCGCCTAACCCTTCTAACACATAATAAAATATTGCCCCATTCACCCAGCGCTCAGAAAGTACCGCAGGTTGGTGCACAAATTCTGCTGTATTGGGGATTTTTTTTAACCAATTTTTAACCAAAGGTCCGATTCTGAAACAATGCGGGCAGTAATACCAAAATAATTCTCTTACTTCAACTTTATCGCCAGTAGTGGTTTTAACTGGTTTATCAAGCACAACATAATCAATCTCAGCTGTATAATCATCCGCTTGTGCGCCAGCGCAAAGTGCAATGAATAGGGTAAATAGTGTGTGTTTTATGGTGTTTTTTATAGTTTTTTTCATGGTTTTTTCCTTATTAGAATATCAATATTATACGATTTTAATGTGGGCATTGTTGCAAATAACTGCTGGTAAGTTTTACGCTCAATTGGATGAACACCTGTTGGATTTAACTGCAATAATGGTGCTAATACAAAGTTATATTTCAAAATATCGTCTCTGGGTAAGTTGTGTTTCTCATCAATAACATCATTATACAGCACTAAATCCAAGTCAATTTGCCTTGATGAAAATTTAGCTTGCGTTCTATCTCTGCCTTGATTATTCTCAATCGTGTGTAGCAAACTAAACACATCGGCAATATCCAAATCTGTGGTTGCATTGACCCCCATATTGTAAAAATCTGCGCCCTTAAACCCAGCGGCTGCACTTTCAAAAATATCAGAACATACAACATCAAAAAAGTTAAGCCTTAAGGCCTCAAGCGCACGCGTTATGTTTTCTTGGCGGTTTTGATTAGAGCCAATATTAATATGAATTTTAGCCATGTCGCTGTCGTTCAATAATCACCCCTACGCCTTGTGCGCCGGTTACCACCTCGCCTTTATTGAGTGTTAGTTTTACTTTTTCAACAGCAAACTCATGCAAAATAATCTCGGTAATTTTTTGTGCAAGTGTTTCTACTAACTGAAATTCACTGCTCTTGACAAAATCAATCAAGCGTTTTGATACTGCCTTGTAATCTAGCGTTTGAGTAATATTATCCGTTTCACTGGCAGCTTTAATATCAGCTGACATTTCAATATCAAGCACAATATCTTGGCGAATTTCCCTTTCCCAATCAAAAATACCAATCACGGTATCAATTTTTAACCCTTGTATAAAGACAATATCCATATTTAAATCACAAAATTTTAGTATTTTAAATTAAAATAACACTATGTTAGCTATTGTATTACTTTTTTCCTACTTAATTGGTTCAATTTCAGTAGCCATTATTGTTTGTAGAATTTTCAAACTGCCTGACCCTAGAACTCAAGGCTCTAACAACCCTGGTGCTACCAATGTGCTTAGAATTGGCAGTAAAAAAACCGCTGCAATTACGCTAATTGGTGATGCACTTAAAGGGATTGTACCAGTTTTGCTCGGGCAATATTTACAGTTAGATATGTTATCGATGACATTTATTGCACTGAGTGCGTTTTTAGGGCATGTATATCCAATTTTTTTTGGTTTTAAAGGCGGCAAAGGAGTGGCAACCTTTTTGGGCGCGCTATTTGCACTCAACTATTGGGCTGGGCTGGCTTTTGCACTGACTTGGCTATTCATGGCCAAAGTGCTAAAAATATCCTCGCTCTGCGCTTTAATTGCCACCTTATTAACACCATTTTATTTTTATTTTACTAACTATCAACTAAGTGCCACCTACATTATTAGCTTGATTTGCTTATGGATTATCTACAACCATCGAGACAATATCAAAAGAATATTGTCGGCTAAAGAAGGCAAAATATAGTGTTTATTTAATATTTACTCCTTTTTTAAGCAGGTAAAAAGAGCCCGCTATTAACATCAAAACCATAATAATCAACACCGATATTGATACCAGAAAATCAGAGTTACTAATGCCTAAAAACCCTAATCTAAAAGCATCTACCATATAATAAATCGGATTAAATTTAGAAACACCCTGCCAAAATTGCGGCAAAATATCAATACTATAAAACATACCTCCCAAGTAAATCATCGGCATCAAAATAAAAGTCGGCACAATTGATATATCGTCAAATGACTTGGCAAATATCGCATTGATAAACCCAGCCAAAGAAAACAAGATTGAGGTTAATAAAAATGTGATTGCGATAATAAAAATATTATCTATCTGCAACTCAACAAAAAATGAAATGGCAATTGACACCCCCGCACCTACAACAAAACCACGCGCCACACCGCCAGAAACATAACCAAATAAAATCACCCAATGCGGCACCGGGGCAACTAACAACTCCTCAATGCTGTGATTAAACTTTGACATAAAAAACGAAGTAACAGTATTGGCGTATGAGTTTTGAATAACGGTCATTAAAATAATACCGGGAATAATAAAATGCAAATAGCTCACGCCTTGCATATCGCCAATACGCTCGCCAATTAGCCCGCCAAAAATCAGTAAATATAGCGATGTGGTGATAATAGGCGGGAAAATAGTCTGCACCCAAATACGAGAAAACCGTAAAATTTCTTTAATAACAATGGTTTTATAAGCAATCCACATATTAGTTACTCTTATGGGTTAAATTAAGAAATAAAGTTTCCAGGCGATTTATACTGCTACGCACATGATGAATATTAATACCATATTCGGACAATATATTAAGGACAGCACTCAGGCTTAAATCAGCACCCAGGGTAACTTCAAACGAATATTCATCAAGCATATTGATAGCAAAATTAACCACTGGCATTTGTTTTGGCAGCTTTTTAATGCTTTCCAAAATTAAAGTTTGTTGTGAGATTTTTGCTAACAATTTTTTCATACTGGTTTGCGCAACCACCTCTCCTTCGTCCAAAATGGCAATATTACGACACAGCGATTCAGCTTCTTCTAAATAATGGGTGGTCAGAATAATAGTCATACCCGCTTTATTAAGTGCTTGCAAATACTCCCACACAGAATGACGAATTTCTACATCAACACCTGCAGTAGGCTCATCTAAAATCAATATTTTAGGTTGATGAATAAGCGCCCTAGCCAACATTAAACGCCGCTTCATCCCGCCTGACAAAGATTTTGCAATATCCAAACGCTTATCCCATAATTGCATTTTTTTGAGCAACACTTGCGCTTGTTGTTTGGCTTTCGAGCGCGTTATACCGTAATAACCTGCCTGATTAACCAATATCTCTTCAATCGGTTCAAACTGATTAAAATTAAATTCTTGCGGCATTAAGCCAATCATTTTTTTAACCTCATTAACCTGTGTCGCTTGGTCAAGCCCGAGCACTTCAATTGTGCCGCTGGTTTTTTCTAACAATCCACAAATAATACCAATCGCTGTGGTTTTGCCTGCACCATTGCTGCCCAACATAGCAAAAAAATCCCCCTGCTTAACCTGTAAATCAATACCTTTGAGTGCTTGTAACTGATTGCTATAAGTCTTGGTTAGTGCGTGAATGTTTAGGGCAAGTGTCATAAAAATTTCACACCTTTTTTTATCCAAACATTTGTTTTAATAATCATAATTAGCAAACATTTTACATTTTTAGTGTTATTCTTGCGATAATAATTAACTTTAAGTTGTTAAAATTTAACTATGATTAAAAACATACAATTACCCGACATTGGGGATTTTGATGAAGTTGAAGTTATTGAGATTTTAGTCGCAAAAGGCGACACAATCGAAGTAGATGACAGCATAATCACCTTAGAAAGTGATAAAGCATCAATGGAAATCCCTTCTCCGTCGGCAGGTATAGTTAGCCAAATTAACATCAGTATTGGTGACAAAATTAAACAAGGCGACTTGTTAATCGGCTTAGAAACAGAGGAAGTAGCTGTAAAAAGTGCCATAAATAAAGCAGAATCTGTTAACCCAAAGTCTGCCAATAAAACTGTTGCGCCTACGCCAAAAACTAATATTGATAAATCAGTTTCTACTATGCCAATGGGTGATTCTCATGCTTCACCTTCGATTCGCAAACTGGCGCGCGAACTTGGGGTAGATTTGTCCAAAGTTACTGGCACTGGACAAAAAAATAGAGTTTTAGAAACCGACCTTAAAGGCTATGTTAAACAAATTATTAGCTCAGTTAGTGCAAGCAGTGCATTAGCTAAAACCCCTGTTATTGACTTTTCTAAATTTGGCGATACTGAAACTTTAGCACTATCGAGAATCAACAAATTATCAAGCAAACATTTAACCGCTTGTTGGTTAAATATTCCACATGTTACCCAGTTTGATGAAGTCAATATCGACAAAATGGAGGCTTTTAGACAAGCACAAAAAGCCAAAGGCATTAAATTAACACCGCTGGTATTTATTATGAAGGCGGTTATTCAAGCCCTAAAAAAACACCCGCGTTTTAATGCCTCGTTAGATGAATCAGGCGAAAATCTCATTATTAAAAAATACTTCAATCTCGGTATTGCCATGGACACGCCAAAGGGTTTAGTAGTGCCAGTGATTAAAGATGTTGGGCAAAAATCTTTGCTCGAACTCGCCACAGAACTCGCCCAAACCTCAGCCAAAGCGCGTGAAGGCAAGCTCAAGCCCGCTGATATGCAAGGCGCTGGTTTTACTATTTCCAGCCTTGGTGGTATCGGTGGAACACAATTTACCCCAATTGTAAATGCACCAGAAGTTGCTATTTTGGGCGTTTCGCGCGCGCAAACCAAAGCAATATGGGATGGTCAAGATTTTGTGCCAAACCTAATATTGCCATTGGCATTGTCCTACGACCACCGCGTTATTGATGGCGCACAAGGCGGGCGTTTTATGGCGCAACTTAACAATATTTTAAAACAAGCAAATTATGATTAAAACGCAAGTTGTTGTTATTGGTTCAGGTCCAGGCGGTTATACCGCTGCTTTTCGTGCAGCTGATTTAGGCAAACAAGTAGTGCTAATCGAACGCTATCAAAACCTTGGTGGCGTGTGCCTGAATGTCGGCTGTATCCCTTCAAAAGCACTGTTGCATACCGCTGAAGTGATTAACCAAGCCTCAGAGGCCACAGATCTTGGCGTTAGTTTTGCCGAGCCAAAAATTGATATTGACGGCGTGCGTAGCAACAAAGAAAATATTGTTAGCAAACTCACAGGCGGCATTCAAGCCTTAGCAAAAGCCAGAAAAGTGCAGGTAATTACCGGCTATGGTAAATTTATTGCTGAGAATCAAATCGCCATCGATGAAGCGAGCGAGGTGATTGAATTTGAGCATTGCATTATTGCCGCCGGCTCACGCGTTACTCAAATACCTAATTTCCCATTTGCCGACCCGCGGGTCATGGATTCCACCGATGCCTTAGAGTTAAAAGACCTGCCTAAACGCTTACTGATTGTAGGTGGCGGTATTATTGGTTTAGAAATGGCAACAGTCTATCATGCACTTGGCAGTGAAATTACCGTGGTTGAGCTGGCTAATCAGCTGATTGCTAATGCCGATAAAGACATAGTTAATCCATTGTTTAAGCGTATCAAAAAACAATATGCCAATATCTTTCTCAACACCAAAGTTACCAGTATGGAAGCATTAGACGAGGGCATTAAGGTTGGTTTTGCGGGTAAGAATGTGGCAGAATTTGACACTTTTGATAAAGTTTTAGTTGCTATCGGTCGCACCCCAAATGGCAAACTGCTTGATGCTGACAAAGCCGGTGTAAATGTCGATGAGCGGGGTTTTATCCCAGTCGATAAACAAATGCGCACTAACATCTCACACATTTTTGCCATTGGCGATATTGTCGGCCAACCAATGCTGGCCCACAAAGCCGTGCATGAGGCAAAAGTCGCCGCCGAAGTTATCTGCGGACACAAATCAGGTTTTGATGCACTGACCATCCCCTCAGTCGCCTACACCGACCCAGAAATCGCCTGGACTGGCAAAACCGAACAACAACTCAAAGACCAAGACATCGCTTATTCAAAAGGCGTATTCCCTTGGGCAGCCAGCGGCAGAAGCCTGAGTATCGGCAGAAGCGAGGGCATCTCAAAAGCCCTATTCGATAAAAAAACCGGCAGAATAATAGGCATGGGCATTTGCGGCAGCAACGCCGGCGAGCTAATCGCCGAAGCAACATTAGCAATTGAAATGGGCGCCGATATGTCCGACATCGCCCTCACCATCCACCCCCACCCAACCCTATCCGAAACCACCGCCTTCGCCACAGAAATGGCAGAAGGCACAATTACTGATTTACTCCAACCTAAGAAAAAATAATTTTAAGGAATACATATCATGAAAAATATTTTTAATAAACTAATTAAGTCTTATACAGTAGAAGAAGTGAGAGATGTAATTATAGAAGTAGGTACCTCAAAAATATCTTGGGAACCAGTAGGAGGAAGAAGGAATAATCTTGCAACCATCAATATTGGCACAGACCCTGCTGCAGGGGTTACAGAAAGAATAACAAATGCTATCGATGCTGTACTCGAAAAACAATGGAAAATAGAGAATGAGCCAAATGATATAAAATCACCTAGAAGAGCGACTGAAACATGGTTTGATATTAAAGATGGAAAAATTGCATCTTTTAAAGACCCTCGCGATAAAACGATTCAAGATCTTTCTGAAAAAATTAAAGTCACCTTGTATGATTCTAATAAAAAAGACAAGCCAACCATACAAATTAGAGATAAAGGTATTGGACTTAAGCCAGAAGATTTTAGAAATACTATTCTAGATCTTAATAGTTCAAATAAAATTAATAAACTACATTTAATGGGTGCGTTTGGTCAAGGAGGTTCAACAGCACTATCCTACAATGATTTAACCATTATTATTTCAAAACCGTATATTCACAATAAAACATCTAAAAAAGTTGCATGGACAATAGTACGCATTAACGCTGGAAATGTTAATATAGATAAACATGAATGGTTTGAATACATTGTGGAAAAATCAACAGGACAGCCTTTTGTTTTAGAAATCCCTGACTCAGAATTTGAACCAGGGACATTAGTTCGCCATATTATGATGGATTTAGGAAAATATAAAGGAAAAATGACCACTCCATCAAACTCATTATGGTATTTAGCACATAACTATTTATTTGATGCTATTTTACCTTTTAAAATTTGTGATGAAAGGGGTGATAAAAAAGAAATCCGAACAGTAACAGGAAATAATAGGATTCTCACTTATACCAATAATTTAGAATATTCTCAAACTATTCCTCTCACATTCAAAGATGGAAAAGTAACAATCTATTACTGGGTACTTGATACAACAGGAGAGAACCCAAAAGATAGAATTACAAACTATACAAAAGTATCAACTCCTATCGTAATCACATTTAATGGACAAAAACAAGGTGGGTTAGGCAATGGGATTATAAAAAATGATCTAAAGCTTCCATTCTTAGACAGGTACTTAATTGTTCAAATTGAAACAGACTATTTAGACAATACTTCAAAACGATCTTTATTTAGCAGCACTAGAGAATCATTAAGAGACACATCTATTCTAGAAGAGTTAAAAAAACTAACAATAGACACCTTACAAGAAGATGATAGATTAAAACAATTAGATAAAGAACGCAAAGAAAGATACTTTAGAAAAGATGAGACTCAAGTTTTGGATAGTCTAAGAAAAAGATTATCTAGAAGAATCAACACAGCAATTACTGCCTCTGGAGGGGGAAGTTCTGTAACTACCTCCACAACTGGCGAGACAGTAAATACTGTTGGAAAGCCAGAGATACCTATTGAAGACCCACCAACTTTTTTCAAAATAATAACAGAATCTCCAAAAAAAGTCTACCAAGGGGAAAGGTTTTCTATCAAATTTGAAACAGATGCACATCCAAACTATTTCAAACAACCAGATGAATTTATTGCGTTTATAGAGCCTCAATCTTTTGGTGTATTTAACGGTAATGCTCAAGTTGTAGGCGGACATGGGCTTGCATATTTTCAAGCAAATAAAGATATAGAAATTGACGACACAGGAAAGATAACTATTGAAATTAGACCGCCAAGACAAAAAGCATTTATTGATGATATTGATACGTTAGTAGTTGAAGATACTAGTAATTCAGATAGCAAAAAAGATGGTAAAAATAAAATGCCAAATTTAGATGTTCGTTTTATAGATCGTAGTAATACATTCTTTACAGATAACAAATGGAATGAACATAGTGTTGCAGAGGTTGAGGAAAGTAATGAAGAGGTTATTATTCTTGTATCGGCAGAAAATAAAAATTTAAGCAAATTAATTTCACGAGCACAAAGAAAAAATAGCGCTGCTGTTGATAATATTAAAAACAAATATTTAGAGCATATTTCATTTTACGCATTTATGCTAAAACAAAATGAAAATTTATATTTGGATGATGTATATGAAGAACCAATATCTGAAAATTCCTTGAATATAATGCGAGAATCGGGTTTAAGAAATGCAAGTGAAACTGTTTGTGGCATAATTAATGATTTCTTTGAAGCTATTATTACAGAATCTGTTGATGAAGATGAATAAAGTGGAATTCATAACACCTTGGTCTACTACTAAAAGAAATATAGATTCGTTTCATCCTCTTTGCTCCTATTTAGGTGCATTTCCACCAGCGTTAGCCAACTATTTTATTAAATACTTTACTGATAAAGACGATCTTGTTTTTGATCCATTCTCTGGGCGTGGAACAACATTATTAGAATCTAGGTTGCTAGATAGAAATTCTATCGCCTCAGACTTAAATCCTATTGCACTATCTTTGAGTCGTGCAAAAAGTCATAGTTTAGATGTAGATGATATATTTACAAGAATAAACAACTTAGAGGATGATTACGATTATGCTTTATTTATGCCAGAAGCAAACGCTCAGATGGATGATATACATTTAATCTACCATCCCAGAACCTTAGCTCAATTATGCTACTTAAGGCTTGTTTTAATTAACTCAAAGAGTAAGGTTGATGAATACTTAATCGGTGCTATACTTGGAATTATGCACGGAGGAGAGGCAAAAGATGGAGGATCTAACTATGCATCTATTAGCATGCCCAACACTTTTAGTATGTCACCTGAATATGTTAGAAGGTTTGTTCAGACAAAACAATTAAACAGGGAATTTAGAGATGTTTTTAATATTTTAAGAAAGAAAACAACTCGTGTATTTGAAAAACATAAGCCTTCAAATAAAGAATCTATTGTTGTTAAGGGCGATGCAAAAGAAATATCAAAAAACAAAGCATTAAAAGAACATATTGGTAATGTTAGTCTTATACTGACTTCACCGCCTTACTTGGGCGTTGTGAATTACGCTAAACAAAATTGGATACGCTCTTGGTTTTTGAATAAAGACCCTTCTAATGTTTCAAATGATTTAGATGATGATTTAAATCTTATTGAATGGATTTCTTTTTCGAAAAAAACATTATTAGAATTTAAAAAATTCCTAAAACCTGATGGGGTATCTGTTTTAGTTATTGGCGATGTGGCAAAATCTAAAAATAGTGTAATTCCGTTAGCGCGTGAATTTGTGTCAATGGTTAAAGAAAATGGAATCTTTAAAAATATTTGGGTGTTCTCTGATTATATTAAAGATTCTAATAAAACTACAAAAATTTGGGGTAGTGGTAAGGGCGAGGCTACCAAAATAGACAGAATTGTAATCCTATCAGATATAAACCCTTTTAAAAACAATACTCGTTTAAATGGAAAGTCACAACTAACCTATAAAATCATACAAGAAAGTACGCAACATTTTTTAGGTGTTAATTAAAATAACGATAGGCAAAAAAGAACAAAAACTATATTAAAATCTGTAAAAATAGATTGATAAATAACAAGGAATAAAAAATGAATACAACACAAGCAAGAAATAACAGCAAGATCTCTATATGCTCAATAACAAAAATTAAAGACACCTTCAAAGTATATGAAAAATGCTAACAACACTTGGAGTAAGGCAACACAAAATGATATAAAAAATGGTAAAATTATAAAAAAGCGCTTAACTAATTAAGACTCTAAATTAAATTATGGATATTTACAATTATGCAAGGTATTAACCCAGATATTTTAATTTGGGCAAGAGAGCAATCTGGTTTTTCGCTTACTGATATTGCCAAACATTTTAAAAAAGACAATCAATTTATACAAAATTGGGAAAAAGGTCTATCCAATCCATCTTTTCCACAATTAGAAAAACTAGCGAACAAATATAAACGCCCTACTGGATTATTCTTCTTTCCAGGAATCCCGCAAGAAACTTCAATTAATCAATCATTTAGAACCTTACCAGAACAAGAAATTACCCACATCCAGCCACATTTGCGTTATATCGTTAGAAAGGCAAGGGTAATGCAAATGAATTTATTTGAGTTAAATAATGGCATTAACCCTGCTAAAAAACAATTATTACATTCAATTGATATTAATAACAAATCCATTAATGAGGTTGCAAACGAACTTAGGGCATTTATAGAAATTAGTTTAGATACGCAAAAAACATACAAAAAACATGAGATTGCTTTTAAGGCTTGGCGTAATGCTTTAGAAAAATATGGGGTTTTTGTTTTTAAAGACTCTTTTAAAGATGAGGGGTTTTCTGGGTTTTGTTTATATGATAAGGTTTTCCCCGTCATTTATATCAATAATAGCCTGCCTCATTCTAGGCAAGTTTTTACTTTATTTCACGAGTTAGCACATTTATTATTTGGTATTGATGGCATTGAAATGTTGTCTAATAACCAAGATTATCTTAATGAGTTATCAGTAAGAGATAAAAAAATAGAAGTGTTTTGTAATGCTTTTGCAGGCAAATTTTTAGTACCTGATTTTGCGTTTAAAAACTATCTTAATAGCGTTATAAATGATACTAATTTAACAAATATTTCCAATCAATTTGCAGTTAGTCGTGAAGTAATTTTAAGAAAATTTTTAGATAATCATAAAATAACTGCTGATTTTTACACGCAAAAAGTCAAACAATGGAAAGATGAATATGCGATTTCTCAAAAGCGTAAAAAAGATAAACCAGGAGGCGATCCTAATTACACTAAAAGAGCATATTTGGGTGAAAGCTATATGGAAACAGCATTTACTCAATATTACAAAAACAATATTTCTATCCAACAATTAGCAGAATATTTAGATGTAAAAACTTGGCGTATTCCTAAAATGGAGTCGTTAATTTTTGAAGAGAGTGATCGTTTATGATTTATGTTTTTGATTCTAATACACTGATTAAAATTTTTAATCATTATTATCGTAATCAATTTCCTTCTTTTTGGAAAATTTTTGATGAGTATGTGACTGCTGAAAAAATAATTTCTGTTAGATCTGTTAAAACAGAATTAAAAGATGGCAAGGATTCTCTAGCTGATTTTGTTATGGAAAATAATATTTTTGATATGCCAACTAACGAGGAAACAGAATTTATAGCAATCATCTTTAAAAATACCCATTTTCAAAGCTTAATTGATAAAAAAGCTAGACTAAAAGGAAAAGAAGTTGCCGACCCTTATTTAATAGCTAAAGCAAAAATATTAAATGCTTGTGTAGTTACTGAAGAAAAATTGAAACCCAATGCCGCAAAAATTCCTAATGTGTGTGAAAAATTTAATGTGCCTTGTATTAATTTAGAAGAATTTATGAAGCGTGAAAAATGGTCTTTTTAAGTAGAAAAGGACAAAAACTATATTAAAATCTGTAAAAATAGATTGATAAAAAAATGAGGCATAAAATGAATACAACACAAGCGAGAAATAATAGTATTGACCAGCAGATTCGGCCGTGGGGTGGGCTTAATTATGTTGCTAATAATGCGTTGCGGGGGACGCCGAGGGAGGAGTTTGTGCCGCAAAAATATAAGAATTTGGCGTTTGCTGATATTGAAATTCCGCTGACTAAACAGGCTAAAATGCTCAGCCCTAAAATTGAAGGGCGGCTATTGAGTGCGCTTGATATTCAAAAAAATGAAACAGTGTTGGAAATAGGCACGGGCAGTGGCTACCTCACTGCTGTGATTGCAAAACTGTGTAAATCAATCAGCAGTGTTGAGATTGACGAGGCGCTCAGTAACGCGGCTAAAACCAAACTTGAGGCGTTGAATATCAACAATGTGCAATTAGAAATAGGGGATGCATCATCGGGCTGGCATTCAAAAGACTTTTTTGATATTGTGGTGGTCGGTAGTGCAGTGCCGAAAATTACTGGGCGTTATTTTCATCTGCTCAATGTGGGTGGGCGTATATTTGTGGTTGAAGGCGTGGGCAATGCTATGCAAGCAAAGTTAATTACCCGAATTAGTGAGCATAAATGGGGGACTAAATCTTTGTTTGAAACTCATTTAGATACTATGCAAGGCTTAGAAAGTGCAAAAAGTTTTGAATTTTAAGTAACATCTATGCAATATTTTTATCAACTTATTTTAAAAAAACCGCTTAGTAGCCTTGCATTTTTGCTGGTTGTGGTTGGTTTTTTTGTAGTGCAAATTCCTAATTTTCAGCTTGATGCCTCGTCTGACTCTTTGGTGTTGGAAAACGACCACAATTTGCGTTATTATCAAAGCATTAAAAAAAATTATGGCACTGATGATTATTTGCTAATCAGCTATCAGGTCAAGGGCAATCTGCTTGATGCAGCACAACTAAAACACCTGGCTAACTTTAAAAAAGATTTACAATCAATTGAGCAAGTGCAATCAATTACCAGCATCTTAGATGTGCCTTTATTCCGCTCGCCGCCGCTTTCTTTAATAGCTATGGCTGATGCGAATGTTAGTATTGACAAAGGCAATGCTGACCTTAAACTTGCCAAGCAAGAATTTCAATCCTCGCCCTTGTATGCGAATAATTTAGTCAGCAATGACGGCAAAACCACAGCAATACTGCTTAACCTAAAAAGTAATGCGCAATTCAAACAAAGACGGCAAAAACGCGACACAATGCGATTCCAACGCGCCAACAAACAACTCTCAGCCGTGCAATTAACACAACTTAAAAGCCTTGAGAAGCAAGTATCGAAAGACGCGGCCGCACAAAGCAATTTGCAAGCCAAAACCATCGCACAAATCCGCACAACGCTTGATAAATATCGCGATAATGCCAGCTTATTTTTAGGCGGATTGCCGATGATTACTACTGATATTATTAGTTATATTGGCAGTGATTTGATTGTCTTTAGTTTGGCTGTTATTGGCTTGATGATATTGGTTTTAGCGTTCATATTCAGAGGCATTCGTTGGGTATTGCTGCCAATTGGCATTAGCATCAGTGGGGCGCTAATGATGACCGGCATCTTGGCGTTTTTGGGTTGGAAGGTTACGGTTATTTCCAGCAATTTCTTCTCATTACTATTAGTAATGACAATCTCTGTTACCATTCATTTGGTAGTGCGTTATCGGGAACTGGCGCAACTTAATCCAGATTTGGACTGTCAAATTCTGATTAAAAACACCCTAACACAGATGTTCAAACCTTGTTTATTCACCACGCTGACCACGATTGCCGCCTTTGGTTCGTTACTGATTAGTGGGATTAAGCCGGTGATTGACTTTGGCTGGATGATGTCGGTCGGTGTTAGCATTGCTTTGGTATTGTCATTTGTGGCATTTCCAATTATTATGGCTTTGCTACCGAAAGCTGAGGTTCGGCAATTTAAAACTGAGCTTGGGGTTAGCTACGGTTTGGCAAAATTTGTGGAAAAATTTGGCAATCATTTGTTAATCATATTGGTAATTTTGATAGGTATTTCCTCAGTAGGTGTGAAT
The DNA here is from genome assembly GCA_965217125.1 of Gammaproteobacteria bacterium. GTDB lineage: Bacteria > Pseudomonadota > Gammaproteobacteria > PS1 > Pseudothioglobaceae > JAAOIF01. The sequence goes on from OZ244244.1 coordinate 1,239,668, forward strand.
CAGCTTAGTGTTGAAAACCGCTTTATTGATTATTTTAAAAAGAATACAGAAATCAATCAGGGGCTTACTTTAATTGATAAAGAACTCGGCGGCACGATTCCGCTGGAAATTATTTTTGACGGTCTTGCTCAAGATTATTGGTTTGATGAATACTTGCGTATTGATATTCACAAAGTCCATCAATATTTAGATGGCTTAGATCAAACTGGCAAAGTGCTTTCGATTGATACCTTAATGCAAATGTTGAACGAGGCAAATGGTGGCAAAATGTTGAATGGATTTTTCCTCAATATCATCAAAAATAAAGTGCCAGAAATTGCTAAAAAATATGTGTTAGATCCTTATTTATCTGAAGACAGTGGGCAACTGCGTATGGTTGTTCGTATTCGCGAAACTAATAAAGAATTAAAACGAGATGCGCTGATTAAAAAAATACAAAAGCACATTAGCAATGAGCTTGGTTTTAAGCCAGAAAGTTTCCATATTACGGGAATGTTGGTGCTTTACAACAATATGTTGCAAAGCTTGTTTGCCTCACAAATCAAAACTATTGCGGTGGTATTTGCGATGATTTTTATTATGTTTTTGTTTGTGTTTAAATCAATCAGTTTGTCAATTTTGGCATTGATTCCAAACACCCTGCCATCACTGTTTATTCTTGGTATTATGGGGCTACTTAACATTCCGCTTGACCTTATGACCATTACCATCTCAGCCATTGCCATTGGCATTGGGGTGGATAATGCCATTCATTATATTCACCGTTTCAAAGCAGAATTTCAACAAGACCGCGACTACTTGGCGGCTATGTATCGCTCGCATAGCAGTATTGGCTTGGCGATGTTCTATACCTCAATTACAGTAACTTTAGGTTTTTTAATTTTGGCGCTGTCGAATTTTATACCGAGCATCTATTTTGGTATATTCACCGCTATTGCTATGCTTAGTGCATTATTGGCAAATTTAACTTTATTACCAAAGTTAATTTTAATGTTCAAGCCAAAAATTAAATACATCAATTAAATGTCAGCACAGCATCACTTTGATGTTCTTATTATCGGCACTGGCAGCGCTGGGTTGATGAGTGCTTTGCAATTATCAGACAAATTGTCAGTGGCATTAATCGCCAAAGACAAACCGCTTGAAGGCAGCTCATACTATGCGCAAGGTGGTATATCAGCAGTGTTAGATAGCAACGACAACTTCGAGACACACATCAATGACACGCTTTCAACGGGGGCTGGATTAGGCAATAAAGCAGCTGTGCGTTTGATGATTGAACAAGCACCTGAGGCAATTGCCGATTTAGAGAAAATTGGCACTGCCTTTACCAGCAAAAATGGACGCTATCACCTTGCAACCGAAGGTGGTCATAGCAATAGACGCATTGCTCATGTGGCAGATAAAACTGGGCAATCAATTCAGACCAATTTGCTTGAACAAGTTAAATCTAGGGGCAATATTCGGCTATTTGAAAACTTTATTGCAATTGACTTACTAAGTGAAAATCAGCATTGTTACGGCGCTTATATCCTTAATAAATTAACCAATCAAATTGAGAGTTTTATTGCGCATAAAACCATTATTGCCACCGGTGGCGCTTCTAAAAGCTATTTATATACCTCTAATCCAGACACCTCAACGGGTGATGGCATTGCTATGGCATATCGGGCTTATTGCCCTATTGTTAATATGGAATTTACCCAATTTCACCCCACTTGTTTGTATCACCCACATGCTAAATCGTTCTTGATTTCTGAGGCATTGCGAGGCGAGGGCGCTAAGTTGATACTGCCGAATGGCGATGCATTTATGCACAGCTATGATTATCGTGGCGAACTTGCACCACGCGATATTGTTGCCAGGGCGATTGACGCAGAAATGAAAATTCATGGCTTTGATTGTGTTTATTTAGACATCTCATTTAAAAACAAAAATTGGATTAAGACACACTTTCCTACCATCAATCAAAAATGCTTAGCGTTTGGTATTGATATGTCTGAGCGCCCAATTCCCGTGGTGCCGGCGGCGCATTACAGCTGTGGTGGCATTGAAACTGACTTAAACGCACTTAGCAACATTAGCAATCTTTACGCAGTGGGCGAAGTGGCGCACACCGGCGTTCATGGCGCCAACCGCATGGCCAGCAATTCATTATTAGAATGTATTGTCTTTGCCAAAGCCTGTGCCAAGCACATCAACCAACAAACACTCGCCTCTAAGCACCCAAACTTTGATGATTGGGATGCCTCTAAAGTATCGCTGTCAAAAGAAAAAGTAGTGGTGTCGCACCTATGGGATGAAATACGGCGCATTATGTGGAATTTTGTCGGCATTGTGCGCAGTAACAAACGCCTACATTTTGCCGAAAAACGCTTAAATCAAATCCAAATTGAAGTTGATGAATACTATCGACTATATTTAATTTCAAGTGATTTAATCGAGCTTAGAAACTTAGTAAAAACCGCACAAATTATTGTTCAATCAGCAATTAATAGAGTTGAAAGTCGCGGATTACATTACAATGAAGACTATCCTCAACAATCTAAAAACTCAATTAACACAATAATAACAAGGCCATGATTCTACCCATTCTCCATTATCCTGATAAACGCTTACGCACAATTGCCAAACCAGTTGAGGCGGTTGATAAAAGCATACAAACTTTAGTCAAAAATATGTTTGCAACGATGTATGCAGAAAATGGCATTGGTTTAGCCGCTACTCAGGTAAATCAACATATACAAGTTGTGGTTATGGATTTGTCAGATTCAGAAGATGATTATCAACTACTATTAAAGCAGCGTGAAAATCATACTCATAAAACCCAAAAAAGCAACCGCCCGCTGTGTTTTATCAACCCTAATATTATTGAAAAAGATGGGCATGAAATACATATTGAAGGCTGCCTTTCGGTGCCGGGTTTTCAAGCAGAAGTTGGGCGTTTTAACCATATTAAAATTAAGGCACTAAATGCAAAAGGTGAAGCATTCACCTTAGATGCAACTGGGTTGCTTGCGATTTGCATCCAGCACGAACTTGACCACCTAAACGGCATTTTGTTTATTGACCACCTATCCAAACTCAAGCAAAAACGCTTACTGGAAAAAACCAAAAAAGCCACTAAAGTCTAAGCTATGTCAATTCAAATTGGTCGCTATCAACTAAAATCTCAAGTACTGCTCGCACCAATGGCAGGCACCAGTGATAAGCCTTTTCGGGCAATCTGTCGCACACAAGGAGCGGCACTGACCACTTCGGAAATGGTGATAATTCAAAAGCATTTACTTAATAGTTATAAATCCAAACGGCGCTTAGATTTCTCAGCAGAGGCAAGACCGATTAGTATTCAAATTGCTGGCTCTGATGCTAAACAACTGGCATATTCCGCTCAACAAGCCGTTACTTTGGGTGCTAATATTATTGATATAAATATGGGCTGCCCAGCAAAAAAAGTTTGCAACAAAGCCGCTGGTTCAGCACTTATGCGCGATGAGGGCTTGGTTAAAGATATTCTCATGGCTGTGGTTAATTCAGTTAATGTCCCCGTTACTTTAAAAATGCGCACAGGTTGGAATGTGGATAATAGAAATGCACTCACCATTGCCAAAATCGCCGAAGATAGCGGCATTCAAATGCTCAGTATTCACGGGCGAACGCGGGAGGATAAATACTTGGGAGAGGCAGAATATGACACCATTAAACAAGTGGTTGCACAGGTGAATATTCCAGTTATTGCGAATGGTGATATTAGCTCAGCTGAAAAAGCACAAACAGTCTTACAACATACTGGGGCAAATGGGGTGATGATTGGCAGGGCAGCACAAGGCAACCCATGGATTATCTATGAAATTGACCAATACCTTAAAACTGGAAAGGTTGCAAACAGCCAGCCACTGCAACAAAAAAAGCAAACAGCACTGGGGCATATTCAGCAAATTTATGATTTTTATGGCGAGTCACTCGGTGTGCGTATTGCCAGAAAACATATTCTGTGGTATTTGCAACATTTTGCTAATAATAGTCAAACCTTTTGGGTAAAAATTAGTAAAATTGACTCTTTTAAAAAACAATATCAACAATTCAATAATTTTCTAAATGAGCTCAACTGACCTACCAGCATGTATCAACGCAAAACTTGCACACTACTTTAAACAATTAAAAGGCGAACAAGCCAGCGGCGTGCATAAAATATTTATGCAAGAAACTGAATCAGTTGTGATTAAATTTGTGCTTGAACTGAGCGAACAAAACCAGAGTAAAGCCGCTAGCATTTTAGGTCTAAATCGCGGCACTTTAAAGAAAAAAATCCAACTTTACCACCTTTTAGAGTCAAAAAATAATTAAAAAATTAAAAAAAAATTAAAAAATTAAAAAATAATTAAAAAAACAGTTAAAAAAATATGTATAATTTCCTTTCAAACTTTAAATGAGGATATCCAAATGAATTACCAACAAGAATATGGTTTGTCAAACAATGATATAATATTTATTGATGAAAATATAAAAATTGCCAATAAAACATTTGCAGTAATATCAAAAAAGAAAGACGCTATTAAAGAAAACTGCGAAAGTAAGGCTATTGAAGAATATTTAAATAGCTTATAATTTTTAACTAATTAGCAGATTAGCGCCTAGACAAGTTCTAGGCGTTTTTTATTGTATTTACCAAGAAATATGAAAATAGAAAAAAAACAATTACTGGCACAAGCCAAAAAAATAATCAAACATTTGCGTTCCTCTGGTGGTGTTTTTGGCGATAGCAATATTACCAGCGAGGTAAATATTTATCGTTCCATGTCGCAATCCCTTGTTGATATTAGTAAGTATTGTGAAGAAAACCAAATAAAAGTTACTAAATTAGATAGTATTAAGTTATTGGTTTTTGCTTTGCCTTATATTAAGAAAAACGACCAATCTATGAACTCTGAGCGCTACATTTATAGTATTTTTAAACTCCTTAGCGAGTCTTATAAAAAAAATATAGACTTTGAGCCGCAAATAAACAGCTCTATTCAGGTATGTGACAAGCTATTTCAAAATGGAAATATTTTGGTTGTGTATGGTTATATTAAAGGCTTTCAAGAGGCTTTGGAATATACAAATTAGATGATAAAACGCGCCCTAATCAGTGTTTCTTATAAAACTGGTATTGTTGAGTTGGCTGAGTTTTTAAGCAAACAAAATATTGAAATTATCTCTACCGGTGGTAGTGCTAAACTGTTAGCAGATAATAATATTCCAGTAATTGAAGTATCCGAATACACTGGCTTCCCTGAGATAATGTCAGGGCGTGTTAAAACCCTCAACCCCAAAATTCATGGCGGCATTCTCGCACGCCGTGGGCTTGACGAAGAAGTGATGCGTAACAATAATATCAACCCAATTGATTTGGTGGTAGTTAATCTATATCCTTTCCAGTCCACCATTGCTAACCCAGATTGCACACCCGAAGATGCAATTGAAAATATTGATATTGGTGGTCCGGCAATGCTAAGGGCAGCTGCTAAAAACCATGCTGATGTTAGCGTGATGGTAGATAGTAACGACTACCAGATAGTGGTGGATGAAATTAAACAATCTGGCAACACTTGCTTAGCAACCAGAAAGCGTTTGGCTTTAAAAGCTTTTGAACACACAGCAGCTTATGACGGCACAATTGCCGATTATTTAGGCAGACAAGCGGATGGTTTTTCTAACACCTTAAACCTGCAATTTAACAAAGTTGCATCTATGCGTTATGGGGAAAATCCACATCAAAACGCTGCCTTCTATGTGCAAAACAATATTGCCGAATCTTGCATAGCATCAGCCACACAATTGCAAGGCAAAGCAATGTCCTACAACAACACAGCAGATGCGGATGCCGCGCTCGAATGTGTGCGCTGTTTCGACGAGCCAGCCTGCGTAATTGTCAAGCACGCCAATCCTTGCGGAGTTGCTGTAGCTAATAATATTCATCATGCCTATTTAGCTGCTTTTAAAACTGATCCAAGCTCAGCTTTTGGTGGCATTATTGCTTTTAACCGCACATTGGATAAAAACACCGCGCAAGACATTATCAATAAACAATTTGTCGAAGTTATTATTGCCCCAAGTGTTGATGAGGATGCCAAAATCGCACTTTCAGCTAAGCAAAATGTCCGTGTGTTAGAATCTGGCCATTTGAACGCCGCACAGCCAGCACTCGATTACAAAAGCGTTACTGGCGGCTTGTTAGTGCAAGATAAAGACTTAGGCACAATCACAGCCAATGATATTAAATGTGTGAGTAATTTAGCACCAACAAATGAACAAATAAAAGACCTGCTATTTGCTTGGAAAGTTGCTAAAGCGGTCAAATCAAATGCCATTGTTTATGTTAAAAATCAGATGACGATTGGTATTGGCGCAGGGCAAATGTCTCGCGTTTATTCAGCTAAAGTTGCCGCCATTAAAGCGGCTGACGAAGGCTTGATTGTTGCAGGCTCGGTAATGGCATCAGACGCTTTTTTTCCATTCCGTGATGGCATTGATGCTGCTGCTAAAGAAGGTATTAAGGCGATTATTCAGCCGGGTGGCTCAATGCGTGATGATGAGGCGATTAAAGCTGCTAATGAGCATGGTATTGCCATGCTGTTTACCGGAATGCGCCACTTCAAACACTAACCCAGCACAATTTATAAAACGCATAAAATATGCACACAGAAACCATCAAAGCCTATCCAGAAATCACCTCAATGATTATCAATGGAGATAATGTTAGCTCCATCACCCAACAATACAACGATGTCAATAAGGTGAAAACACACCTCCAATCCTGTATTCAAACGGTGAAAAAATACGATGCAAAAGGCTATTACAACTTAGTTAAACCTGAATTTGTCTCTGATGTCATCACCACATTTAGCAATTTAGAGCTAAGTAAAAAAGATGTGATTCGGGTGAATAACTTTATGGAAATTATCGGTTTTCCAGAATGCAATCGAATTTGGCAATTGCCAGATGAAATGAAAATTCAAGCCTCGCAAATGCTGCATGGTTTCTACATTAGTTATGACCCGAATAATTGGGTGGAATTTAGCATTGTCCCTATCGAAAACTAAGACAATATCCTTACTCTGAATGATTTTCCCTTGATATTATCATTTTGAATTTTATTCAGTGCAACTTTAATTAATGCTGAATTGATAGCAACATAAGAGCAATTACTGACAACATCAATCTTGCCAATTTTGGCACTTGATATACCGCCCTTGCCAGTTAGCGCGCCAACAATATCACCGGGGCGGAGTTTTTGCTTTTTACCGCCATCAATTTTCAAAGTGCTCATCGAAGGTTTGATGATTGGCTTATCTAAATAACTGTCGTTAGGCAGGGGTTTTTGCTGGTCAATATCCAACTCTAATGCGTCTAATTTGTGTATTTCTCGAGCGCTATATAAGCTACAAGCAACACCACTGCGCCCCGCTCTGCCAGTGCGACCAATACGATGCAGATGGATTTCTGGGTGGTGTGCAATATTAAAATTAATCACCATATCTAAATCATCAATGTCCAGCCCCCTGGCAGCAACATCTGTCGCTACCAAAACCGAAATGCTATGATTAGCAAATAGAATAAGTGTTTGATCACGCTGCCGTTGGTCTAAATCACCATGAATAGCCAGTGCATAAAATCCATAATCAGCCAGCTCGTCTGCCACAGCTTGGGTCTCAAGTTTGGTATTGCAAAAAACCAATGTAGAATTAGCCTTATGTTTAGCCAATAAAAGTCTCAGTGCGTGCGTGCGCTCAGCAGCACTGTTGATTTTGTAAAAGTATTGCACAATAGTTGTTGCCTCATGTGCCTGTGGTGCATTAACGATAATAGGTTGGCGCATAACATACTTGGCAATATCAGCAATTTCATCAGGATATGTCGCACTAAACAAAAGGCTTTGTCGATTGCGCGGCATTTGTTTAATGATTTTATCAATCGTCTCTTGAAAACCCATATCCAGCATACGGTCAGCCTCATCAAGCACCAATATATTGATATGTTCTAGCGTTAGCGTGCCTTTGCGTAAATGCTCCTCAATCCGCCCAGGTGTGCCAACCACAATATGCACACCATGTTGCAATGAACTAATCTGTGGCGCAAAAGGCGCACCACCACACAAGGTTAGCACTTTAATATTGTCAATACTTCTACCAAGTTTGCGAATTTCAGTAGCGACTTGCCCCGCTAACTCGCGCGTTGGACATAATACAATTGATTGTGTTTTAAAGGATTTAACATTTAATTTTTGCAACAAACCCAAAGCAAAAGCAGCGGTTTTGCCTGAGCCGGTTCTACTCTGAGCAATCACATCCTTACCCGATAAGATAGCCGGCAAACTCAATTGCTGGATAGGGGTCATTAATTTATAACCCAAAGTGCTTAAATTTTCTAATAAGTTAGCCTGTAAAGCTAATGATGAAAAATCAACTGAATTCAAAATAATTGCCATAATAGTATTTGAGTGTTTATTTTACCTTTATTTAAAAAAGACTAACATTTATGTTTCAAAAGGGGGATAATAGTAATTGTCTGTTGTGCTTGTGGTTGGATATATACCCTGAGCCGTTATATAAATAAAATAGGAGATGAGATAGTTTACTATTGAGCAAGCCTACCTATTTAGTATTTAGTAGTGGGAAGCCTACCTATTTAGTAGTTAGTAGTGGGAAGCCTACCTATTTAGTAGTTAGTAGTGGGAAGCCTACGGTAAACTTCGAACTTCCACCTTGGACTTTTAAGGTTCAGGTTTCTTTCAACGCGACACAATGGACATTTTGTTTAAAAGTTATAATGCTAACATTAAGACAATCCCTCAGACAAACACGGCGTGCTATTAATAATAATAGTAGGCAGCAATTTGCCAAAAAATTATTATCTCAAGTGCAAAAACTAAGTCATTGCAAAAACACTCAAAAGATTGCCATATACTTGCCGAATGACGGTGAAATTGACACAAAATACATAATAAACTTCTTAAAAAATAGGGGATTTGGCATCTATCTTCCGATATTAGTCGGTAAAAGTCTTAAATTTGCAAAATTGGGTAAAAAATTCAAAAACAATCGATTTGGCATTCAAGAACCAATTGGCACAGCTATTTTAGGCGCTAATCAGCTGAATATTATTTTTATGCCGCTGGTAGCTTTTGATAAAAATAAAAACCGTTTAGGAATGGGAGGTGGCTTTTACGACCGCACATTGCACTTTAAAAAACGCCAACAATACTATAAAAACCCCAAACTTTACGGCTTAGCATTTGATTGCCAACAGCTAGATAAAATCAACCCCCAACCTTGGGATATTCCATTAGACGGCATTATTACCCCTACTAAAATTTACCAGTAGCGCGTTTTTGCAAAAATGATTTAATTGCTGGGCTGTCATTAATAAAGTTCATTCCAAAACCTCGCAACCATCTAAACAGTTCGTTATTTTCTTTATAAATCCAGTTTAATCCGGTCATGGTTTTTGCCATTAATTCATTATCCAATCGGCGCGCTCTAGCATAAGCACGCAACGCCGCATAATCGCCAATTGCTTTGTTACTGCTTTGTAATTGCTTAGATAATTGTTCAACATCGGCAAAACCTAAATTAACCCCCTGACCTGCAAGCGGATGAATATTATGCGCTGCATCGCCAATTAATGCTAAATTTTCTTGCACATATATTTTAGCGCTACGCTCAATCAACGGGAAAGATTGAATCTTACTCAGTATTTCAAACTTGCCAAATCGATATGAAACGCCGGCTGCAAGTCGCTTGGCAAAATCTTGGTCTGAAAGGGTAATTAGTTGCTCAGCAAGATGATTTTCTGCTGACCAAACAATGGACGCTTCATACTCGCTGAGTGGTAAAAGAGCAATAATACTATCGGCTAAAAACCGTTGCCAAGTAGTGTTTTCAAAATCTTTGCTTGAGCGGATATTGCAAATAATGGCTTTTTGTTGATAATTAGTTTCGCTAAATTCTATACCAGCAAGCTTACGAATGCGTGAGTGCGCGCCATCTGCCCCAATTAGTAAATTGCAAAATAATAGTTTGCCATTATCTAACTGTAATTTATAAGTCTCATCAGCTTTTTCGATATTATTGAGTTTAGCGTCAATAAATCTAACTTTAGTTTTACTCAATGCGGTAAATATAGCGGACTGGATGGCATCATTTTCAATAATATGACCTAAATGTGTTGCATTTTCAGCAGCAGCATCAAACTCTAAATTACCATGTGAATTTTGCTCCCAAACTTTGGTTTGAGTAAAAGCATATTTGCGCGCAATTAAATCCCAAACACCCAATTGTTGCAGATATGCCTGCGATTTTAGCGTGATAGCACTAACTCGCGTGTGAAAATCGCTGCGTAATTTTGGATTTGGATTGTTCGGCTCAATAATGCCAATATTTAAATTAGTATTTGCCATCGACAAAGCAAACGCCTGCCCGACCATACCGCCACCAACAACAACAATATCAAACGATTGCATTAAGTGCCGGCAACGGTCATTTGTTTGATTAGCACTGAGCCGACCTTAGTATTGTTGCGCCGGTCAATATCGCTGCCGACCTGTTCGATAGCTAACAGCATATCTACTAGATTGCCAGCAATAGTCAGGCCAGAAACAGGGTATTGAATATTGCCATTTTCCACCCAAAAACCTAAAGCACCGCGGGAGTAATCACCGGTGGTAATATTCACCCCTTGACCCATTAATTCAACTACCACCAAGCCTGTGCCCATGCTTTTAATCATCTCATCAAGTCCGCCATCAAAGTTAGATTCAACAATCACATTATTAGTGCCGCCAGCGTTAGCAGTGGTTTGTAGTCCAAGCTGATTGGCTGAATATTGCCCCATCACATAACTACAAACGCGACCATTTTGGACAAAATATTGCTGCTGTTTTAAGACCCCATCTCTATCAAAAGCTTTGGCGCCGAGTGTTTTTTTAGCCAACGGATTTTCAAGCACACTAATACTTTGGGGTAATACAATTTGTCCAATACTATTGAGTAAAAATGTTGATTTTTTGTGTTGTTTAGCGCCGCCTAAAGCGCCTAATAATTGTGCAAACAATCCAGCTGCAAGACGCGGGATAAAAATAACCGGGCATTTTCGCGCACTGAGTGATTGTGCGCCTAATTTTTGCTGTGCTAATATTGCCGCACTAGTGCCAACCTGTGCTGCACTTTGCAAATCATTTGCAGCTAATGCTGTGGTATATTCATACGCTGTTTGCATATCATCACCGCGCTTAGCAATCAGCGCACAACTCAGCAAATGTTGTGTGCTGTTTTGTCTGGCAATTAAATCATTAGAGTTTGCATACAGTCCCTCACCTTGAAAACTCGATACTTCCGCCCCCTCAGAATTATCAATCTCGGTTTGTTGTAGGGCGATGGCTTCACATTCTTTTGCTAAATCAATACTGTGCTGTGCATCCAAATTCCAAGGGTGATACAAATCCAAATCAGGCACATCAAACGCCATTAAATCCTTTGGTGCAAGACCATTAAATGGGTCATCTTGGGTATATTTTGCAATCAAACAGGCGGATTCTATGGTTTTTTTCAGGCTCTGTTTGCTCAAATCAACGCTTGATGCATGCCCCTTCTTTTGACCAATATACACATTCACATCAAAACTTTTATCTAAGTGATGCTGCAAGGTTTCTACCTTGCCCAGCCTAACTGCGGTGGAAACGCCAGAACTTGAACCAAGCGATATTTCATAATCGCTAACTCGATGTTGTTTTAATAAGTCAATCGCTAATTGCGCAGTTTGTTCTAAAGAATTTATCATTGCTTGGTGGTTTTGGTCACTTCTAACAAATGCAAGCGCCTTGAATCGGTTTTTAACACCTTAAAATTAAAGCCTTGCAAGTCAATTTCACTCATTTGTTCTGGCAAGTAAGTAAAGCCAGCAATAACAAAACCTGCAACCGTATCAACATCATCAGCCCTTAGCTGCACAGCAAAAAATTCATTAAATTCTTCTAATGAAGTATTTGCCTTGAGTAGATAACGACCATCGCCAAAATCAATAATATTGTCTTCTTCAAAATCATGTTCATCCTCAATTTCACCTACAATTTGTTCTAACACATCTTCAAGTGTAACCAATCCGGCAATCTCGCCATACTCATCTATCACAATCGCCATATGTGATTTCTTGCTTTGAAAATCCCTTAACAAGGCGCCCAATGTTTTGCTTTCTGGCACCAGAATTGAATTACGCAAATATTCTCGATAATTAAATTCAACTTTGCGATTGCCAGCCAAATAGCCCAACAAATCTTTAGCCAGAATAATGCCTTGTATCTTATTTTTATCACTATTAATAACCGGAAATCGAGAATGCGAAGAATCAATCATCAGCTCTAACAGTGCTTTAATTGGTGCGTTATGACTGACCATCACCATTTTTGATTTTGGCACCATCACATCGCGTGCAGTCAGCTTTTCAAGCTGCATTGTGCCTTCAATAATCAAGCGGGAATGCGGGTTAATAATATGGTTTTCTTCCGCTTCTTGCAAAGCTTGCAATAGTTCTTCATTAGAATGCAGCGGATAGTGGAAAAATTGTTTTTTCAGTCTTTGTAGTAAAGACAATGCAGGTGGAGGCTGGTCTTTGTTCATAGGGTTTTAAATAAATGGATTATTATAAATGGATTATTAAAGTGTTATTTTACCAAGAATCAGCTTTTTTTACTACTGCGCATATTTTTTCCTGCGGCGGCGCGTTGTTTGCGTATTTGTTTTGGGTCGGCAATCAACGGTCGGTAAATCTCCACACGGTCTTTTTCACGCAAAATAGTGTCTAATTTTGCTAATTTAGCAAAAATGCCAGTTTTGTCTTTTGTTAAATCAATGTTTGGGTATTGGTCTAATATGCCTGATATTTCAATCGCTTGCTTTAAAGTAGTGCCTTCATCCACCTCCAAACTCAGCACGGTTTGTTTATTTTCTAAGGCGTAAGCCACTTCAATATTCATCGCAAAGTTGTTGTGCTGTTTTAAAATCTAATGTGCCTTGATAAATCGCGCGCCCAGTAATTGCAGCTATGATACCATGACGCGCCGCGCCTAATAAACCTACAATATCGTCCATATTAGTAATCCCGCCTGAGGCAATAATCGGTATAGATATTTGCTTTGCCAAGTCTGCTGTAGCTTCAACATTCATCCCTTGCATCATACCATCACGGGCAATATCAGTGTAGATAATACTACTCACTCCATCTTGTTCAAATTGCTTTGCTAATTCTAGCGCCTGTATATTGCTTTGTTTTGCCCAGCCTTGCGTTGCCACTAAGCCATTATTAGCATCTAAGCCAACAATAATTTTGCCAGCAAACTCACGACAAAGTTGTGCAATAAACTGCGGATGTGTTACTGCCATTGTGCCAATAATTAAATAGCTAACACCTGCCTCAATGTAGCTGTTAGCGATTTCCATATTGCGAATACCGCCGCCAATCTGCACTGGCAAATCTGCAAATTCCTTAGTAATTTGTATCACTGCCTGCGCATTAACAGGTCTGCCTGCAAACGCACCATTAAGATCAACCAAATGCAAACGCCGCGCCCCTTGTGCTACCCATTGCCCTGCCATTTTCACTGGATTGTCAGAAAACACTGTGGTGTCATCCATCAAACCTTGTCGCAGGCGCACACATTGTCCGTCTTTTAGGTCGATTGCAGGAATAATAATCATATAAATAATAGTGAATTTTAATATGCTATTTTAAGCGATTGATGCGACTTTTGCCTATCAACTGCTAAAAAAACAAGGCAAGGCCTTGTTAATCAGGGCATCTAACTTGTAAAACTCTTAATGCCCCTGCATCCACTTTGACTTTATTTTTTTGCGCTAAAGCACGCGTTTTTTTGCCTTGCTGACATTGATTTGAATATATTGCTGAGGCTATCGACCACTTATAGGCTTCAATATAATTAAAATTATTTTGGATTGCCTTATTAAATTCTACTAAGGCTTGCTGATATTTTTTTCGACGATAAAAAAACGAGCCTTTATTAAAATAAATTTGACTTATTTTATGCTTATTTTTTGAAAAATGTCTGAGTGCCTTATCAAAATACACATCAGCCTGCTGATATTTTTTTATATCTCCAAACGCAATTGCCTTAGAAATCAAGGATGTTCCTAAATTATTATATGCATAATTTCTATCAATTTCATAATTAACGCTATGCGACCATAATTTAATAGGGTTTTGCCAAATTGGAATTTGTCTAAATGCTGATAAAGCGGCAAAAATAAGTAAAACACCAAGTAATAAAACCTGCCAATGCTTTTTATCTACTAAATTAGCAACAACTAATGCCGTGCCAATCATCGCAAAATAAATATAGCGGTCTGCCACTAAAGAATATCTTGAAAAAGAAAAACTTACAAAACCCGAAGTAGTAAAAAATCCAGCCACAAATAGCACAGCAGCAAACACCAACAAAGGCTGAGTTTTGCGCTTCAGCCACAAAAAATAGCCCAAAGCAAAAGGCACTAAAGCCAAAGGATAAAACCACCATTGCTGGGTAATAAATTTTGGTGAAAGTGTATAAGAAGTACCCAAATGGTATGGATAAATTATTTTATAAAGGTAAAAAACAATACTATCCAACCAAGCAAAAGGGCGCTGCCAGACTGCCAGTGCATATTTGGCGACATTGGCATCATATTTAGATTGAACTGCATAAGCAATAATAACAAATATCAGTGCAATCAGTGCAAAAGGCAAGGTTTTCCCAATATTTTTGCGCAACTTAAGGCCATAATGAAAATAATTAATAATAAATACAAAAGGCACTAACACAACCGCTGAAGGCTTGCTTAATGCCGCCAAAACAAAAAATATCAATGATAAATAAGATAAATTTGCTTGGTTTTTAAGATAATAATAGCAAGACAATAAAGCAAATAAAGTAGCTAATAAACTTCTAAATTCACTTACCCAAGCCACCGCCTCAACCTGAATTGGATGCAATAGGAAAAATAAAACACCAAGCAAAACCGCCCATTTATTAACCACAAACTGCTTGAGAATAGTAAAAACCAACAATCCATTAATAATATGCACTACAACATTGCTTAGATGCAAAACGCTATTAACAGGCAGTGATAATAATTCAGCAATGGATTTTAATATGCCCCACAGCAAGTAGCTGACAGGGACATACATAGCAAAAAACGGTTGGGTAAAAAGCTGAGTAAAACTCGCCCACGAAGGATTTTGTAAAAACTGATTTTGTATATGTTTAGTATCATCCCAAACAAACTCAAAATTGTAAACTTGCAGATAAATTAACAACGGCAAAATAATCAATAAAGCTGTAACTATTCGATAATCAGCACTAAATAAATCACTAAATTGAAAGTTTAGTGCTACTGGTTTTTTACTGTTTTTTGAGCGTTTCTTTCTTTTCATTTTTTAGGATTTTACTTAAAAAAATAGCCTGCAATAAGCAGGCTATTTTAGTTGTTTAAACTAATTATTAGAGTTGTTTAGCAATAAAATCTACTGAAACATTAGTTTGCCCTTCACTGTTACCTCCCCAACATACAACGATATTATTTAATTGTAAAGCGCAGGAATGAGATTGTCCTAAAGCAATTTGTTTAGCAGTGAGATCTGTTGGCACGGTAGTTTGCCCATAATCAGGAAAAGCTCCAGTATTGAAAGTCCCTGACCCCCAACATACAATAGTATTATCTAATTTTATAGCACAAGAATGAGCGTCTGCTAAAGCAATTTGTTTAGCAGTCAGATCTGCTGGAACAGCATATTTCGCACTGTTGCTGGAACCTCCTCCCCAACATTCAACGGTATTATCCAATTCTATAGCACAAGACTGATAATATCCTAAAGAAATTTGTTTAGCAGTGAAATCTGCTGGCACGGTAGTTTGCCCATAAGTGCTGTTTCCCCAACATACAACAGTATTATCCAATTCTATAGCACAAGAATGAAGGTTTCCTAAAGCAACTTGTTTAGCAGTAAGACCTGATGGGACATTAGTTTGCTCAGAAGAGTTCCGTCCCCAACATACAACAGTATTATCCAATTCTATAGCACAGGAATGGCTACCTCCTAAAGCAATTTGTTTAGCAGTAAGACCTGATGGCACATCAGTTTGCTCATCATCATTGTTTCCCCAACATACAACAGTATTATCTAATTTTATAGCACAAGAATGAGCGCCTCCTAAAGCAATTTGTTTAGCACTAAGCCCTTTTGGCACATCAGTTTGCTCATCATCATTATTTCCCCAACATTCAACGCTATTATTATCTTTAATAGCACAAGAATGAAAACCTCCAATCGAGTTGGACGACCCCAACTGACAAGCGGCCCCACATTCTGGGTCATACACTGTGTGATTAATACCATTCCAAACACTACCATTACAAAACTCTAAAATATTGGCAGTCGTGTTATAGCGAATTGCCCCAGCACTATTTGCATCACAAGTTGCACTACTACTACCTACTTGCACAAAACTATCGCCAGAGGTGGTTAAATTAGTATCACTACTTAGAGCGGCACTATTGCCTATTTGAGTAAAAACACTATCACCTTTTTCACCTTTTAAATCGCCTTCAACCACATTGATTTTCCATTTTTGGTTTTTATAACTTAGGCAGTTTAGATGCGCAACATTGTTGTTTCCATTTCCAGCAGTAAGACATTTACCCTCGTGTTTTTTAGATTCAAGTTCTATCACCACATCTTCGGCAGTAGCAGTATTAGCAAAACCAATGCCGATGGCGAGTAGTGTTGCTATGGATATTTTGCTTAGTTTGTTACTAGATTGAATATTTGTTAAATTAGCCAATTTGTTTGTTTGGCTGGTTTGATTTGTTAGATTTGACATATTATTTCTCCTTTTGAGTTATAAGAATAGTTAATAAAAATAGCAATTTAGCATTGCGTTTTTTCAAAAACTTATGGGAATATACCACAATTTTTGTTAGTGTAAATGTTTTTTTTAATTTTTATTTGAGTTTTTTATACAAACTGAGTATTATTTTTTGCGGGATTGTAGAAAAATTTAACTTTATTTCAAATATTTTTTGATATTTTGTTGGTGTTGTTGGTAGGTTTTTGCGAAGGCGTGGCTGCCGTCTTTTTTGGCAACGAAATATAGGCTGTCGCCATCGGCTGGGTGCATGGCGGCATGTAGGGAGGTGGCGCTGACTGAGCTGATTGGGCCTGGTGGCAGGCCTTGATAGCGATAGGTGTTGTAGCGGCTGTTAAATTTTAAATCTTGCTTGCTGAGTGAGCCGCTATACTGTGCGCCTAAGGCATATACAACGGTTGGGTCGGTTTGTAGGCGCATACCTAATTGTAAGCGGCGCATAAATACGCCTGCAATTTTTGATTTTTCGGCGTTGTGTGCGGTTTCTTTTTCGATTAATGAGGCTAATATCAATGCTTGATTGGGAGTTTTAAGTTGTAGATTTTTTGCCCTGCCCTGCCATGCTGTTCGTAGTTTGTATTGCATAATGCGATGCGCTCTTTTGAACACACTAAGCACGCTATCGCCAATATTAATATTGTAAGTATCAGGCCAAAAATAGCCTTCATACGGTTGTTGTGCGCCGCTTAGTTGCAGCGTTTTTTGGAAATTATTGGCTGATTTAAGCATGCTATTTTTGCTTAATTGTTGATAATAATCCAACATAGTTTGCCCTTCAACCAAAGTGATTGTTCGATTAGCAACATTTGCTGAGGCAAAATCTTGCAATAGACGATTGATACTCATATTTGGACTAAGCTGATAATAACCGCGTTTTAACTTGGCATCAACATTTAACAACTTTGCCAAAATAAAAGCGTAAGTGGCAGAGTGAATATAGCCTAAATCTTGCAAATCATTAGTAACTTGGTGAATATTTGCGCCAGCAGGAAGCTGATATATCAGCTGCTCGGCAATATTAACATCTTTCACCTGATAAACCCAAACACTGAGTAGCACGGCTAATAATGCCAATAATTTTGGAAAACGGCGTTTTAATTTAATGGTTTTGCTGTGCATTGGCAAGTTTAGCGAGTTTAAAAAAGCATAATTGATTTTATCGGTAATAGTATGCACAATAAACGCCTGAGTGTTGATGTTATTGACAGATTTAATGCCAATCACACTGTTGCTAATAAACACTTCATCACATTCAAGCAGCTGTGGCAGGGACAATGTGCCGATCTCAACTTTTATAGCTAATTTGCCAGCCACCTCTAATATTGCGCTACGGCGTGTTCCTTGAATGCCGCAATTATCTAAATTTGGGGTTAATAGCACGCCATTTTTAATGGCAAAAATATTCGCCTGAGTGGTGGAAACTACATTGCCATTAGCGCCTAACATAATGCACTCATCGCTGCGCATATTTGCCCTGGCAAGTATTTGTTCAAGACGATTGCAATGTTTGATATTGGATAATAATGGATTGCTACTATAGCCACTATCACAGGTGGTTAATGTATATTGGTGCGGTATTTTCTTGGGCATTTCTGAGACTATAACGATACGCACGGGTTTGATCTCAGGGCTAAAGCCATAGCCGCGTATGCTTTCACCACGAGAAAGTATGATTTTCACCACAGCGCGGTCTAATTTGGCAATCAAAAGTGCTGCACGGATGTCTTTTAGCCATCGCCTTTCAGCGATAGTTGCGATTTTCAGTTGCTTACAACCTTGTTCTAACCTAGTAAAATGCGCATTCCAAAATAACAACTTATCCTTATCAACTACACAAGTTTCAAACAAGCCATCACCAAATTGGGTCAGACGATTAAATACACTGAGTTGGGATTGTTTTTTTCCGTTAATTAACACAACTTGCTTCATAGACTAATATTATAATTTATAAACATTTCACAAGGCGTTTATAATTATTATGAAAAAAACTGTTTGGCAATTTGTTAAAAATCTAACTGATAGCGTTAAAGATTTAGCACCGATTATTGTCATCGTTGCTTTTTTTCAAATTGTTGTGCTACAACAAAATATTCCTAATTTAGGCAATATTATTATTGGCACGCTATTTGTTTTGCTTGGCCTTACCTTATTTGTGTATGGGCTGAAGTTGGGTTTGTTCCCTATTGGCGAGACTTTGGCGCATTCCTTTGTAAAAAAAGGCTCACTGTTTTGGCTATTGATATTTGCTTTTGCGTTGGGATTTGGCACTGTAATGGCAGAACCAGCGCTGATTGCTGTGGCCAATGAAGCTGCAAATGTGGCACGATTAGGAGGTTTAATAACAACACAGGATGATTTTAGTAATTACGCACAAAATTTGCGTTTTACCGTTGCTTTTTCAGTCGGCTTGGCAGTTGTTATCGGCGTGCTTAGAATTTTAAAAAACTGGCCGCTACAATATCTTATTATTAGTGGTTATTCGCTGGTAATCATCATCACTTTTTTTGCACCAGATTTTATTATTGGTATTGCTTATGATTCTGGCGGAGTTACTACCAGCACCATTACCGTGCCGTTACTAACCGCACTCGGTGTCGGGCTGGCTAGTAGTATTCGTGGGCGTAATCCGCTGACTGATGGTTTTGGGATGATTGCCTTAGCAGCGTTATTGCCTATTATCGCGGTGTTGTTATTTGGGACTTTGCAATGAATATACTAAATCCATTAATCAATATGTTTTGGGATGTGATGCCGATTGCATTAGTATTGTTTGGCTTTCAAACTATCATTTTAAAACAAAAAATTCCGCACTTAAAAAATATTATAATTGGTTTTATATTAGTATGGATAGGGCTAACATTATTTATTGTTGGCTTAGAAAAAGCCTTGTTTCCATTAGGAAAATTAATGGCTGACCAATTAACTTCAGTTGATTTTATTGGCCATTCTAATCCTGGTTGGGGGAGTTATTATTGGGTTTATATTTTTGCTGCTTGTATTGGTTTTGCTACTACTATTGCTGAGCCTTCACTGTTAGCAGTAGCAATCAAAGCCAACCAAGTATCTGGTGGTTTTATTAAAGTATGGCCGCTGCGTATTACTGTGGCAATTGGTGTGGCAATTGGTGTGGCAATTGGTAGTTTTCGTATTGTTGCTGGGATGCCAATACATTATTTTATTATCGCCGGTTATTCAGTAGTGCTGATACAGACTTACTTTGCACCCAAAAATATCATTGCTTTGGCTTATGATACTGGCGGGGTAACCACCTCAACTGTTACTGTGCCTTTGGTAACTGCATTAGGTTTAGGGCTTGCCAGCACTATTGAGGGCAGAAATCCGCTGATTGACGGCTTTGGGCTAATTGCTTTTGCTTCACTGTTCCCGATTATTAGTGTTATGGCGTATATCCAACTTAGCCATTTTTTTAACAACGAAGAAGTAGATACAAGATTAAAATAACAAACAGGAGGAATTATGCATTTCAAACTAATCATCGCCTTTGTTGATAGCGATAAAACTGAGAACATTCTTAAAGCCGCTAGGCAAGAAGGTGCAACTGGATCAACTATCATATCTCAAGCCAGAGGTGAAGGGCTTGAACACACAAAAACATTTTTAGGTCTCAACCTTGAAACCCCAAGAGATGTATTATTATTACTGGTAGAACAACATCTTGCTAGGGCGATTTTAGAAAGTGTTGCGCAAGCGGGCGATTTTGAAAACAATTCGCAAGAAGGTATCGCCTTTCAAATTGATGTAGAAGATGCGCTTGGCGTATTGCATCAAATAGAAGCATTAGAAACCACCGTGGAGGAAAAATTATGAAAAACAATACACAAAAAACCCCAATATTAGTTAAAGATGTAATGTGGACACAGGTCGATATTGTTGATAGCAAATGCACTGTGCAAAATGCTTTGAACGATATGCAACACAAAAAAACCAAGATGTTATTGGTTGATAAATCTCATGAGTTTGATGAATATGGCGTGGTGCTTATTGCTGATATTGCGTCCAAAGTAATCGCTAAAGACCGTGCATTAGACCGTATTAATGTCTATGAAATTATGAACAAACCAGCCATCTCTGTGCATCCTGATATGGAGATTCGCTATTGCGCAAGGCTGCTAACACGCCTTAGTTTATCGCGTTGCCCAGTATTAGATAACGGCAAAATTGTTGGCGTGGTAAGTCTAACCAGCATCGTCTTTAACGGCTTGAGAATTATGTAGCGTTAATTAAATATATTAGAAAATTAGCATATAGTGATATATTTTAAGACCTAAATCTATTAAAATTTTGGCTTTAACAATCAAACAGTAAAAAAATGAGCATTATAAATATAGTTAAGTGGATATTAATCATAATAGGTGCTATCAGCGTTTATTATGGCACGATGTTGCAATTCAAATATGGCGTAACCAGCAAAATTATCAGCGAAGTCATATCTCCAACTCTGCATCCTGATGCAATGGAAAAAGTCTATATGCCAATGACTAATAGATTATTAGATACAGGCGATATTACTATGGCATCTATTGTGCGGGTTAAAGTGGCTGATGATGTATCAAATTCAGATGTTGAAGAAGCTATGGAAAGTATTGCTACTGATGAAGGTATTCGCTCAGTAGGCACGCTACCACTCTCAGAAATGGTTGAGTTACAAACTGCTAAAGAGCAAAGATTTTTAAAAATCTATCAATATTGCTCACCAAGAACAGCGATGCTTATGGTCGATCATTCCGATGCATTCTCAGCATACTTACCTTGTCGCATCGCTTTAATTGAAGACAAATCAGGCCAAAGATGGCTGTACACCTTAGATATGGACTTTATGATTTATGGCGGTGCGCCTTTGCCAGCACACTTACTTAAAAAAGCCTTAGAAGTTAAACGCGTTATTACTGCCATCCAATTAGGCGGCAGCGCAGGCAACTTCTAAAAATGGCACTATGCGGCAACCCTATTTTTTAGCTTTGATTCAAAATATATTGGGTTAATAAAGGCACGGGGCGGCCTGTTGCGCCCTTGTCTTTGCCGCTAATCCAGGCTGTGCCGGCAATGTCTAAATGTGCCCAGCGATAATCTTTGGTAAATCGTGCTAAAAAACAAGCGGCAGTAACGCTACCTGCGGCGTGACCGCCAATATTTGCCATATCGGCAAAATTAGATTTTAGTTGCTCGTCATATTCCTCTCCGATGGGTAATTGCCATACGCCGTCCAATGAGGTTTTAGCCGCGGCAATAATATCATCTGCCAACTCTTGATTGTTACTCATCAAGCCCGTGTTATGTTTGCCTAATGCGATAACCACCGCGCCCGTCAAAGTGGCAACATCAATCACTACTTTAGGATTAAAACGCTTAACATAAGTTAGTGCATCACACAAAATCAAACGCCCTTCTGCATCGGTATTGAGAATTTCAATGCTCTGCCCAGACATACTTTTAACCACATCACCGGGCTTTGAAGCATTATGTGCTGGCATATTTTCAACCGCTGGCAGCACCACAGTTAAATTAATCTTTGGCTTTAGCTGTGCAATTGCGCGCATCACGCCTAATACTGAAGCGCCGCCGCACATATCATATTTCATCTCGTCCATTGCCTCGCCCGGCTTGAGAGAAATACCGCCAGAATCAAAGGTAACACCCTTACCAACCAATACAATCGGTTTAGCATTTTTATCGCCCTGATAGTGCAAACTAATGAGTTTTGGCGGCTCGATTGAGCCTTTAGATACTGATAATAACGAACCCATGCCTAATTTTTGCATATCTGCTTGTTCTAAAACCGTGCATTCAAGCGCAAATTCTTGTGCCAAAGATTGCGCACTTTGTGCCAAATAATTAGGCGTGCAAATATTAGACGGCATATCCCCTAATTTTCTTGCGAATGCCATACCTTGTGCAATCGCTAAGCCTTGTTGGATTTCTAAAGCATTGCCGCTGTCAAATCCAATGCTTTGTAGCGGGTTTTGTTTAGGTTTATCCAGCCCTGTTTTATGCACTTGATAATCATAATTCTGCATCGTTTGCACGACAATAGCGACAAAATTATCCACTGGTAATACCTGTAAAAACAAGCTCTCAATATTGAATTTATTGGCAGTTTGTGCCAAAGTTATACTGAGTTTCTTCACCATTTTTGCATCAGGCTTGCTGTCGCCTAAACCAATATTTAATTGATTATTTTGTATGCGCACCGCATTTAATTCTAATTTTTCAACAAACACTACTTGTGTTTGCTTATTTTCTGGCTTATTAATAATTTTAAATTTCATATTTTGCAACCTTGTTTTTTAAAATGCGTATAATTTTAACACCTAATACCTCAATTAAAATTATGTTTAAAAAAATACTATTTACCATTATTTTCATCAGCACTCAATTAATGGCTGATAGCGCTGTTAATAAAGACAGTATTATCAAAAATCTAACACCATTCTTTGGCAAAATTAATACTAATGATATTAGCAAAACCCCTTTTGAAGGCGTTTATGAAGTGCTATTACGCTCGCCTATTAGGTCGGTTTTAGTCTCAAATAATGGTCGTTACCTTATTCAGGGCGATGTTATTGACTTGAATATTAGGCAAAAAATGTCATCCAGCGCGGCTAATATACTGAAAAAAGCATTGATTAGCAACATTGACGATAAGGACAAAATCATCTTTAAAGCTAAAAATGAAAAATACATTGTTAATGCTTTTACTGATGTAGATTGTCCTTTTTGCAGAAAATTACACGCCGAAATACCTGCTATGAACAAACTCGGCATTACCGTTAAATACCTTGCTTCGCCCCTAGCACAGTTACATCCTCAGGCACAAAGTAAAATGGAGAAAATTTGGTGTGCGGCTGACAAAGTTGAGGCGATGGATAAATACAAAAAATACAGCATCATACCTAATTCAAAAAAATGTAAAAACCCGGTTGCCGCCCAACTAAAAATCGCCGCCCAACTTGGCGTTACTGGCACTCCCGCTATTTTTCTAACAAATGGCGAACACATCCCCGGTTATTTGGCAGCAAATAGGTTATTAGAAACACTTGAGAACACAAAATAATCATTCATCCAGGGCCGTTGCCTTAGAGGCAATTTGCTCAGTTGTTTTAGCAAAAAAATCACTCTCTAACTTCGACTTTCCTACAACTAATGATGCACCAATAATTAAGGCGCTGACTTTTGGCACTATCCGTTTTTATCACCAGCTTAATGATATTGTTACTCATCTGCTGAAACATTCACTTAAAAAAGCAGATTTAGACATTCATTGCCTACTGTTATTAGGCGCATATCAAATTTTGCATAGTAATACTGCGCCGCATGCTTGTATTTTTGAAAGCGTTGAGCTGACACATACGCTCAATAAATCTTGGGCTAGGGGGTTGGTAAATGCAATCCTTAGAAAAATTCAAAACGATAAAGAAAAATACCAGCAACAAAGGCACTACGCCCACCCTACTTGGTTAATAAAGAAAATCAAACAATATTACCCTCATCATTTTGAACAAATATTGACCCAGAATAACACCCAAGCACCGATGACTTTGCGCATCCATCCGCAGTATAATTCTGACCCGCGTTTTAATGGCGAAAAAATCGATATTGCGCCGCAAGCAAGGGTTTTAAACCAAGCAATCAATGTGGCTGATTTACCAGAGTTTGAGCAAGGCTCGTGTTTTGTGCAAGATGCCTCAGCGCAACTTGCTGGAGCTTTACTTAACCCTAAAAATACCGATTTAATATTAGATGCTTGTTGCGCCCCTGGTGGTAAAACCACCCATCTAAGCGAGTTAGCGCCAAAATCAACCATCATTGCATTAGATAAAAATACACAAAGGCTAAAAAAAGTTAAGCAAAATATCGATCGATTTGCCATTAAAAATATCAAGCTATTGCACGGCAGTGCGCAAGTTCAAGATTGGTGGGATGGTGTATTATTTGATAAGATTTTGCTTGATGCACCTTGCTCAGCCACCGGTGTTATTCGTCGCCACCCTGATATTAAACTGTTGCACAAACCCAAAGATATAAGGACTTTGGTAGCATTGCAAAAACAAATGTTAAACAATCTATGGCAGATGTTAAAAGCTAATGGGGTGCTTTTGTATGCTACTTGCTCCATTCTAAAAACTGAAAATGAGATGCAAATAGCTGATTTTTTAAACCACCATCAAGATGCGCTCGAAGAAAAAATCAATTTAGACTGGGGCATTAAAACCTCTATTGGCAAGCAACAACTCCCGCAGCAGAATTTTGATGGTTTTTACTACGCCAAAATTATCAAGCGCTAAACACCGCAACCTATAATCATAGAATCTATTGCAAATGTATTTAATGATTTATTAAGTTGTTTGGATTTATCACTCACCATTGCGTGTTGGATTGGTGTCATACGCACCATAAATTTACCTGAAAATTGCTTTTCAGGTAGCGTGTTTAGTTTTTCACAAGTTTCTAAATAATGCGCTATACTTAATTTAAAATTACGCTCTAATTCTATCGCATTTTTGCCATGAAAAGCAATACGTGTTTTAATACCTGCAATTGTGCCAACAAAAATTTTATCCACTTCGTCAAACTCTATTGTCGCTCTATATCCTTGATAACTTAACATTATTTAATCCCCAAATCTTTTAAAAATTCGCGCACATATTTTATTCTGTATATTAACGCCTCTTTATTTGGATGCGGTCTGTGTATTTCAAGCCTAACTTTATCTTTAATAAAAGTTACCAATGAACCCTTTCCCTCAATAACAACCACACCTATAGAAATCAACAAAAACTCAATTTTTCGCCATTCAATATTGCCGTTTATTGGGTTTTTATATATTAAATTTAGCGTCTTTTTATTTTTGTTATTCACAAGTTTATGATACCATAAAGATACCATAAAATTCAATATAAGATTTAATGGTTTTTACTACGCCAAAATTATCAAGTGCTAAACTTACTTTTCCAGTGCAATATTTAGCACCTCGTCAATCCATTTGACTTTAATAATTTTCAACTTACTTTTAACTTTCTCTGGCACTTCAGATAATTCACGCTCGTTGTCATCAGGAATAATCACGGTTTTAATGCCGCCACGCAAAGCTGCTAACAGTTTTTCTTTAAGGCCGCCGATGGGCGTTATTTCACCGCGTAAGGTGATTTCACCGGTCATTGCCACATCAGCTTTGACTTTACGCTGGGTTAATACCGACACTAATGCTGTGCACATCGCCACGCCGGCACTAGGGCCATCCTTAGGCGTAGCGCCATCAGGGACATGGATATGAATATCGAGTTTGTTATGAAAATCATCAGCAATTTTTAATGATTTGGCACGAGCACGGGTAACACTCATCGCTGCCTGAATTGATTCTTTCATTACATCACCTAAGCGCCCAGTGTAGTTAAGTTTGCCTTTGCCTTTATAGGTGGTTGCCTCAATCGTGAGTAAATCACCGCCCACCGAAGTCCAAGCCAAACCGGTAACTTCGCCGATTTGATTATGCTCTTCTGCCAAGCCATAACGGAATTTTTTTACGCCCAGATATTTTGTCAAACTCTTAGTGTCAATATTTGCCTTACTATTGCGTTTTTTCAACACTACTTCTTTCACCACTTTGCGACAAATAGTGCTGATAGTCCGGTTCAAACTACGCACGCCAGCCTCACGCGTGTAGTAGCGAATAATATCTAATAATGCATCGTCTTGAAAGCTAATTTCACTAGATTTAACGCCATTGTTGTCCATCGCTTTTTTGACTAAATGACGCTTGGAAATTTGCACTTTTTCATCTTCAGTGTAGCCGGGCAACTCGATAATTTCCATTCGGTCTAATAATGGCTGTGGCAAATCTAGCGAGTTAGCGGTAGCGACAAACATCACTTGTGAGAGGTCATAATCAACTTCTAAATAATGGTCATTAAAGGTATGATTTTGTTCTGGGTCAAGCACTTCAAGCATAGCACTAGAAGGGTCGCCACGATAATCAGAAGCCATTTTATCAATTTCATCGAACAAAAATAGCGGGTTTGTTACTTTAATTTTTTGCATTTTTTGGACAATAGAGCCTGGCATAGCGCCAATATAAGTGCGTCTATGACCACGAATTTCTGCCTCATCACGCACCCCACCTAAGGCCATACGCACATATTTACGATTGACCGCCCTGGCAATCGATTGACCTAATGAGGTTTTACCCACACCCGGCGGGCCCACAAGACACAAAATATTGGCTTTGTTATGGGTAACACGGGTCTGAACGGCTAAGTGTTCTAAGATGCGCTCTTTGACTTTATTAAGACCATAGTGGTCATCATTGAGTATTTCCTGCGCTTTTTCAAGGTCTTTGTTAATGTTGGTTTTTTTCTTCCACGGCACATCGCACAAATTTTCAATATAGGTGCGAATAATAGAAGCATCAGAAGATTGTGAGGACATACGAGAGAGTTTTTTCAACTCACTCTGTGCTTTGTTTTTAGCCGCTTTAGGCATTTTTGCTTTATTGATACTCAGCTGTAAATCTTCAATTTCATTGTCGTCTTCAGGCTGCCCCAATTCTTTTTGAATCGACTTCATTTGCTCGTTCAAATAGTAATCTCGTTGGTTTGATTCCATTTGCTTACGCACGCGGGATTGAATTTTCCTCTCGGCGCTCAATACCTCAATCTCACCTTGAATTATTGTCAATATTTTATTTAGTCTATGTTTGGCACTATCATCTTCTAATAAGGATTGTTTTTCATCAAGTTTAAGGCTTAAATTGGCAATGATAACATCACTAAAACGCTCAACATTATCAATATCTTGCAATATTTTAAAAACTTCTTCGGGTATTTTTTTATTCAGTTCAATATAAGATTTAAAGTTATTTAATGCTAAGCGCATCATCGCTTCAATTTCTACATTATCGCCAGGTGCTAAACTAAATTCACTCACCGCAACTTCAACATAACCATCAACATCAAAAAAATGCTCAATCTTAGCACGCCTAACTCCTTCAACTAACACTTTGATAGTGCCGTCAGGTAGTTTCAACATTTGTAGAATTGTCGCTAAAGTTCCTACTTTATGTAGGTCATCATTCTGCGGCTGTTCATTTTTTTCGTCTTTTTGGGTTACTAAAAATATGTATTTATTAGTCCCCATAGCTTGAGTAATGGCATTTACAGAGCTTTTCCTACCAACAAAAAGTGGCATCACCGTATGTGGAAAAACCACCACATCTCTGAGCGGCAAAAGCGGCACCCGCTCATTGGACAAATCAATCAGTTTTGTTGTGTCTTGCATTCCCATAATAGCTTTACGCCTTTTTTTTGTAACAGTTTAGATAAATAGTGCTGAGTCACATTGATTTCAAGTACCCATTGACCAAAATCATCCACTTTTTCATTGTGGATGAAGCCAATTTTGTGAATCTCACTACGCACATAAGCAGATTCTACATGTAATTGTATTTTAGCGCGTGTCATCATACCACTCAATTGCTGTGCTAAAGCTTGATAAAGTAAATCAATGCCTTCATTAGTTTGCGCCGAAATCCACACACGGTAAATCTTGCCTTGTTTGTTGCGGTCAATTCTTGGGTGAAAATTAGGCAAGCAATCAATTTTATTCATCACCAAAATGCTCGGTGTTTTCTCAGCGCCAATCTGGGCAATAATATCCTCAACCTGATCAATCTTTTCCGCGTTATATTCATCCGCGGCATCAACCACATGCAATAGCACATTCGCTTGACGGGTTTCTTCTAAGGTGGACTTAAAGGCTTCGACTAAATGATGTGGCAGGTCTTGAATAAAACCGACAGTATCAGCAATCACTGCCTCGCCAGAAGCGGGCAAAATTACTTGGCGGATGGTGGAGTCCAATGTTGCAAATAGTTGTTTGTCAGTAAATACCCTAGCCTTGGTTAGGGCATTAAATAAAGTGGATTTACCCGCATTGGTATAACCCGCTAACGCTATCATTGGTAGCTCGTTTTTAACTCGAGATTTACGCCCCAAATCACGCTGTTTATGCACTTTGTCTAAACGCTTGGTAATATTTTTAATGCGAACAGCAATCAGGCGCTTGTCAGTTTCCAACTGAGTTTCACCCGGCCCGCGCAAACCAATGCCGCCCTTTTGCCTCTCAAGGTGTGTCCAGCCTCTAATCAATCGAGTAGAAAGATGTCTCAGCTGTGCTAATTCAACTTGTAACTTGCCTTCAAATGAGCGCGCCCTAAGAGAAAAAATATCAAGAATCAAACCGGTGCGATCCATCACTTGGCATTCAAGTAACTTTTCTAAATTACGCTCTTGTGAGGGGGATAATTCAGCTGAGAAAATCACTAAATCAATCGTCAATTCTTTAACTAAATCTGCCAATTCTTGCGCCTTGCCAGAACCGACAAAATATTTTGCTGCAACAGAATTACAAGCAACTTTAAGATTTTTAATTAACTGCAAATCTGAAGAGTTTGCCAACTGTATAAACTCATCTATGCCATTATGAATATGTCGATTATTAGGCAGTTCTATATACACTAATAGCGTTCGCCCACCTTGTCCAACGGCATCTTTTTGACGGTCAAATAATTCCAATTTAATGTGCCTTTGCTTAGCTGGCTTTCTTGACTTTAGCCTTGTTAGATTTTTTACTACACTGATACATCATTAACGGTGCTTTTTTCTTTTCGACCACGGCTTTATCAATCACCACTTCACTGATATTATCTAACGAGGGTAATTCAAACATCGTATCAAGCAGCAAGTCTTCCAAAATAGAACGCAGACCACGAGCGCCGGTTTTGCGTTTAATTGCTAATTTAGCAATAGTTGATAATGCTGATTTTCTAAATGTTAGTTTTGCCCCTTCCATTAAAAATACTTCTTGGAATTGTTTTACTACTGAATTTTTTGGCTGAGTAAGAATTTGCACTAATGCTTCTTGGTCAAGCTCACTGAGTGCTGTTTGCACTGGCAGGCGGCCGACTAATTCTGGAATTAAGCCGTATTTAATCAAATCTTCTGGCTCAATCAAAGCAAGCAAATCGCTCAGTTTTTGTTCTTCATTTTGTCCCTTAACATTCGCAGCAAAGCCAATACTGGTAGATGTTTCAACGCGTTTGCTGATAATTTTGTCCAATCCGTCAAAAGCACCACCGCAAATGAATAAAATCTTTGTAGTATCAACCTCGATGGTTTCTTGATTAGGATGCTTACGCCCGCCTTGTGGTGGCACCGAGGCTATTGTCCCCTCAATCAGTTTAAGCATCGCTTGTTGCACCCCTTCACCAGATACATCACGCGTGATAGAAGGCGAATCTGAGCGGCGTGAAATTTTATCAATTTCATCAATAAAAATGATGCCGTGCTCTGCACGCCGTGCATCAAAATCACATTTGGATAGCAAATTTTTAATCACATTCTCAACATCATCACCCACATAACCTGCTTCGGTCAGCGTGGTAGCATCAGCGATAGTAAACGGCACATCTAACAATCGCGCTAAGGTTTGTGCTAATAAAGTTTTGCCAGAACCAGTTGGCCCAATTATCAAAACATTAGATTTATCTAACTCAACTTGGTTGGAAATATGGCCACTTTGCAAGCGTTTATAGTGGCTGTAGACCGCAACTGATAAAACCTTTTTAGCATGCTGTTGGCCAATCACATAATCGTTTAAAAATGCTAATAATTGCCTTGGTGTATAACTCCACTGCTGGTGGATTTTGGCGATTTCTTTTAAGTTGTGCTGGGCAATTAAATCGTGGCAAGATTCAATACATTGATTGCAAATACTAACCCCCGGCCCGGCAACTAAACGCTCAGACTCGGCTTTTAATTTGCCACAAAATGAACAATGCTCTTCAATAATTTTTGCCATTATTTATTAACGCTGTTTAAGCACTTTGTCGATTAAACCATATTTAGCTGATTCCTCAGCAGACATAAAGTTATCTCGGTCGGTATCTTTTTGGATGGTTTTGAGTTTTTGAGAGGTATGGTTTTTGAAGATGAGATTGAGTTTATCTCTAACTTTTAAAATCTCTTGTGCATGAATATCAATATCACTCGCCTGACCAGAAAAACCGCCCAATGGCTGGTGAATCATACATCTAGAATGTGGCAATGCAAAACGCTTACCTTTAGCGCCAGCAGTTAATAATAAAGCGCCCATACTCGCTGCTTGTCCAATACATAAGGTGGAAACATCAGACTTAATAAATTGCATGGTGTCATATATTGCCAAACCAGCAGACACGCAACCGCCTGGTGAATTGATGTATAAATGAATGTCTTTTTTAGAATTTTCAGACTCTAAAAACAACAGTTGGGCAACAATCACATTTGCCATATAATCTTCGACCTGACCTACTAAAAATATCACCCGCTCTTTTAAAAGGCGTGAATAAATATCGTAGGCTCGTTCGCCACGCGCAGATTGCTCAATAACTATCGGAATTTGATTAAGATTTTTTAGGTGCATATTTCTTTAAATCTCTCAATCTAACAAAATCAAGCATTGTCCTATAATGCACTCCATGCTTTATAGCTATCTTTGTGTAAGGGATGCCTTTTTTAATCTTACTGATTATTTCATCAGTTGATTTATTTAATTTTGAGTCTCCTTTTTTCATAATTTTCCTCTTTTAAACATTAATAATATGATAATCCCCATCAATATGGGTTGTGTTTGTTATTTACAGCAGATTTATTATGGGTAACTTCTGTAAACTTTTTGCTAATAGTAGTAACTTCGGCTTTTGCTAAAATCGCATCTTGCACCATTTTTTCAACCACTAATAACTCAATGCTTGAGCGTCTGGATGCGTCTTTATTGTAATATTCTATCATTTGTTGGGCATTTTTGCCATACAATTGTGCCATTTCTTTGAGTTTTTCATCTATTTGTTGATTGCTGGCCTCGAATTTGTTGTCCTGTGCAATTTGCGCAACCAATAAACCTAATTTAACACGGCGCTGTGCTTCGGCATCAAAGGTAGAGGCAGGTAAATTGCCGCTTGATGCTGGGATGCCTTGTTGTTGCATGCGTTGTTGCATTTCTTGTGCTAAATTTTGCGTTTCATGGTCAATGCTACTTTGAGGCACTTTAAAATCATTTGCCGCTAATAAAGCAGCAAATACCGCATCTTTATTTTGATTGGCAATGCGATTATCAGCCTCAACGCGCATTTGTGTTTTTATATTCTTTTTTAAACTATCAATGTCTTTATCGCCAAATTTCTTGGCAAAATTTACATCTAATTTTAATTCCTCAGGTGAAGCCACTTGTTTTACGGTTATGGCAAAATTAACCTCCTTAGCAGCCAGCTGTGTTACTTGGTAGTCTTGAGGAAAAGTCAAATCTAAATTAGTTGTTTGCTCAGCCTCCATACCGACCAAACCTTCTTCAAAACCGGCAATCATTGAGCCTTTGCCGAGTATTAGTTTAAAATCTTGTGCTTCGCCGCCTGCAAAAATTTTGCCATCAATAGTGCCTTTAAAATCAATAGTTAGTTGATCGCCGTTTTGCGCTTTGCGTTTTACCGCCTTATATTCGGTCGATTGTTGTATTAAGTCGGCAAAGGCGTTTTCTTCATCGGCTGTAGTGATTTTAACGCTAGCCTGCTGGATTTTGAGTTTGCTAAAATCAGCCACTTTAATATCTGGATAAACTTCAAATTCAACCGTATAAGAAAAATTATTCTCATCTTTTGTGTCAGTTTTGGTAATTATTGGTCGCCCTGCTGGTGTTGCTTTAACTTGCATTAAAGCATCAGCCAAAGTCTCATTAGCAATTTCATTGGTAGCGTCCATGTTGGCATCCTTGCCAAATTGCTGACGCAATACCGACAAAGGCACTTTGCCCTTCCTAAAACCATTAATGGCAACTTTTAGTGCCATTTTTTGTAGGATTTTATCGGTTTTTTGGCTAAAAGTTTCAACCGGCAATTCAACCGTTAATGCCCTTTTAAGCCCGTCCAATGTTGCTAACGAAGTTTTCATTATAATTCTTGCCGCCACTGATAAAAAATAAACATTATACCGCCAGCAAAATAAAAATAGCTAATTTTCATCTGTCTTCCGTCCTCTGTCTTCCGTCTTCTGCCTATAACCCCGCAATATATTGAGCCACCGCATCAATTTCTGCATTAGTCAAACTTTTGGTAAAGTTAATCATCACCCCTTCAAAATCGTTGGCTCTGCTGGGTTTAGTATCACCGGTTTGCATATTGATTGAGTCTTGGCGAAAATCTTTAAGTTGTTTAACAATATAACTTGCATGCTGCGAAGCCAGTGCTGGGAAACCAGCAGATGGAATGCCTTTGCCTTGTGGCCCGTGACAAGCAATACAAGCAGTAACATTGCTGGCTTTTTTGCCGCCACGATAAATACTTTGACCTAAGGCAATATTAGCACCTTCTTTAGTTGTGCCTATGGTGGTTTTTTGAGCTGCATAATAAGCCGCTAAATTAGCCATATCAGCATCTGATAAAGGAGCAACTATACTCAACATAATAGCATCAACGCGAGCGCCAGATTTAAAATCTTGCAGTTGCTTTAATAAATAATCTTCATTTTGACCAGCTAATTTTGGAAAGGCAGGCACTACTGAATTACCCCCCACACCATGACAACCAATACAAGTGATTGCCTTTGCTTTGCCTTCGGCGACATTTCCGAGTGCAAAAGTTTGGGTTGAAATTAGAGTAATTGCAGTTGCAAAGATACAGATTAGCTTATTCATAATATTAGATGTTTTTTATAAAAAATAAGTTGATATTATACGGTTAATTGTCAATGCAAAAAGTATATAATTTAATACATTATTTTTAATCAAATTCTATGAGCAAAAACATACCAACCGAAAAGCCGACTAATTTTATTCTCCATCAAATTAATGATGACTGATTTTAGCCAAGGAATTTAGCCCAGGAATTTAATCAATGAAAAAAGATAAAACTAATTTTGAAAAATGGTTTTCCTTTAGTCGGCACAAGCGGCGTTCTGGTGCTAAGGCTCTATCTAATCAAATTTCAACTGATTTTAGCCAGCAACAAAAACAAATTATTACCGGCAATAGTGATAAAAAATACACCCATGGCAGTGCTGATAATATTGAGCTGCATTTTTTAGCCTTAAAAAATGAATTTATTAACGATAGTGAATTATGCTACACCCATGCAAAAATCATTGTGCTTATTAGGCGTGATTTTGAAGCCAAAAAACACTTTGCTATTTTTGAGCAACTTTGGCAACAAGAGAGCAAATATCTTTTAAAAAACTTAAATATTAGGTGGCTAATTGCCGCTGCCGATACCTTTGCTGATTATGCAAATGACGACTCTATTAGGGGCTTATCTGTAGCCTGTTTATGCCTATTAAATACTGTCAAAATGCAAGAATCTGAACGCTTTATAACTAACGCACATAATTGTATTGATGATAAAGAAAAAATTGCTAAATTAGATAATGAAACAAGGTTTGCACTGTTTGACGGCACATCAGTCTTCAAATTTGGCACTGATGACACAATAAGAAATATGCGTTGGCGCATTGATAAAATGGCAAAGCTGAACATTGCAGGTAAAATATTACTTGAAATTTTCAAACGCCTTAATCAACACGACACCATTTACAAACGCTCCAAAGACCGCCACACTCGCGATAAAACAGGCTGGTGGTAATGAAAGTTTATGTAATTAATCTACCAAGTGCCGCTGAACGGCAGCAGTTTCAAGAAAAGCAACTAACTAAACTTGGTCTAGACTTTGAATTTTTACAAGCAACTTCTATAAATGATATAAGCAGTAGCGTTTATCAGCAACATTATTATGATTGGCAACGCCCATTAAGAAATACTGAGGTTGCTTGCTATTACTCACACAAATCGGCCTGGCAGAAAATAATTGATAACAACAAAGCTGCATTAATATTGGAAGATGATGCGTTATTATCCCGATATATTGTTGAATTGTTAGAGGTTTTAGATACATTTACTGCTACTGATTTTGTGCAATTAGAAGTTCATAGTAGGAAAAAACTCATTGCAAAAAAAGGCATTAAAATTACCCCTAAATTTAACTTGCACCGACTTTATCAAGACAGAACAGGCGCCGCTGGATATGTATTATATCCATCAGGCGCTAAGAAATTACTAAAACACCAAAATAAACACGGCATTGGGCTGGCTGATGCACATATTACTGCCTGCTATAATTTAATAGGCTATCAAACAGAACCAGCAGCTATTATTCAATTAGACCAATGCAAAAACTATAAAATTACCCCGCCTATTAATACCGATTCCTATATATTTAACCAACCAAAACCCATTTATAAAAATAAAATGTTTTTTAAGTCTAAGCGCATCATATCTCAACTTAGAATGGCAATAAGGCAATTAAGATTTTCCTTGCAAGCTGATAGAAGAGAGATTTTATTAAATAAAAAAGATTTTTATGCCTCATAAGCCAATCATAGTAAATACTCTTCAAAAGTTAGTTATGACTTCTATCTAGAAGAGGTAACAGCACATTATCTAAATTTAATATATTAGATAAAAAAATATTCCTGCCCTTAATTATGACAAATAAATTAACAGATAAATTAAATGAAAAAAATTATAAAGATAGATATAATTTTCCAATGAAACCAAAAAGCGATAATCTTAAAAAAACTGTAGTATTGGTCACATCAGACTTAACAAGTAGTGGCGGGACAAGCGTAGTATTGGCTTTAGCAGAAGGATTTAAAAAATATAATTGCAATATATCTATTGTAGTTCTTCAAGAAAAGGATTCTGCTAAGTACGATAAAATGTTTAAAATTTTCAAATTCAAACAATATTATCGTTGGCTACCAAGGAGTATCCGTGGATACATTTTAGCACCAGTATTAGATAGGTTTATTATAAAAAATTGCGGCTGTCCTGATATTATATTGTCTCATTCAAATGCAGTTAACAGAATATTATGCCTTAGTAGGTTGAAAAATGTATTTCTTACGGTTCATGTGATAATGAGTTATAGCATGAGTTATCTTTCAAAAAAAGAAATAAAAAAAGAAATTAATATTTACAATAAAAAACCATTGATAGCGGTATCTAAAGGGACAAAAGATAGTATTAACAACACTATAAAAAGTAAGTTTCAATCATTTCAAATATACAACCCAATCAATACAAACTTTTTATACAAACAATCTAATGAATACATGCCAAGTATATCAAACTATTTAGTTTGTGTAGGTAGGCTAGCTAAAGTAAAAAGACATGACATTTTAATAAAAGCATACCACATGAGTAATATTAAAGAGCCATTAGTTATTGTAGGCGATGGTGAATTAAAAAAAACCCAAGCATTAATTAATGCTTTAAATATAGATAAAAAAGTTATACTTGCAGGGTTTCACTCAAATCCCTATCCTTATATAAAAAATGCGAAATTAATGATCCTTTCGTCAGAATCAGAATCTCTTTCTATGGTTATTTTAGAGGCACTTGCTTTAGGTGTGCCAGTTATTAGCACGGATTGCGAATCAGGGCCATCGGAAATATTACCGAGTAAAAATTTATGCCCTGTGGGTGATATTGAAAAATTAGCCAAATTAATTAAAAAAGCCATTGATAATCCAGCACAATATCAACACCCGTTACATCAAAAATTCTCATTAGATTATGCTACGCAAGAATACTTGAAACTAATAACCTAAATAAGGTACAACTGACTTCTTGAGTAAGTCATTCTTACGAAGATACCGCAAACCTGACTTACCGCCATGAATCATATTTAAACGCCGTCCATCATTCCAATTACCTTTAATTAAAAATTCTTCAGATTCATACAACTCCTCAAGGTCATCTGTGATGCCCATTACTTTGTGATTAACATAGGTAACTCTCCCACACTCTTTCTCTTCGCGAAATTTCCGATGGAATAATAAAGGACTTCCTTTTTTAATAGCATGTTTGTGCTCAGACCATCGTTTCTGCCAACTACGCGTTGTCACGCCAACATAAAAATATCCGTCATTTGGGTATGAGCCTCCGTTACCGAAAATATGTTGATATAGCACATACGACTTTTTCGGAAAATATGTTGGTGAAAATAAAAGGTGTGCGGGTATTGAAATAAGCAAACTTGGGTCTTTTATTAAACTTTCATTAATACTAGTTTGGCCACGTTTCGCAGCTTCGATAAGCAGAGGATCGGTTACTAATTCAACCTGAATGATTGGCGCAATCGTTCGTTCTTCGCTATCAAGTTTGTTTCCTGATAAATATTCACTATCTCTTACGACAGTACGATGGGTAGTATTTAATTTATGAAGAGGTGCAATAAACCCTATAGCGTTGCCTATAAATATCACATGGAATACTGGAATTACATGGCCAGGCTTAAGCCTAAAGATTGCGTTTGGATTAATCGCTACCTTGTACCATTCTTCACCATAGCTTCCTGGTATTATAAAACTTTTTAACAGTTCTTCGATTTCAGCAAGCCGAGAAATCAATGGCTTTGGAGCCATGTGCTCCCACCATAATTTATTCAATTTCAGCATATTTCCAGCCTATGACGAACTTTCCTTGAATTATCTAACTATTATTATAATATTTCTTTTGACTATAATAACAAAAAATAAACCTGTGTTATAACAAATGCGTAAATTGATACATAGGATGGGTTATACCTATAAAACAGAAAAGACTTATAAAGTATTGGCAAAATATTTATAGTATATATTTTTAAAAAAAAGACCATGTTTTCCGTACGCCTATAAAAAACGGAGATGCAGTATTAGATAATTTAAAAATTCAAAAAATTGACTTTATTAAAATAGATGTTGAGGGGTTTGAATTTGAAGTATTTAAAGGTATTGAGAATAATATAAAAAAATAAGTCTTAATCAACAAAAAGTATA
This sequence comes from Gammaproteobacteria bacterium, assembly GCA_965217125.1. Taxonomy (GTDB): domain Bacteria; phylum Pseudomonadota; class Gammaproteobacteria; order PS1; family Pseudothioglobaceae; genus JAAOIF01. Next base: position 1,277,534 of record OZ244244.1, read on the forward strand.
TAATTTAACACATTATTTTTTAATCAAATTCTATGAGCGAAAAAATACTAAACGAAAAGCCGATTAATTTTATTCGTCATCAAATTAATGATGATTTGGATTCTGGTTTGCATAACACAATTCAAACGCGATTTCCGCCTGAGCCAAATGGTTATTTGCATATTGGGCATGCTAAATCTATTTGTTTGAATTTTGGTTTGGCAAAGGACTACAACGGCAAGTGCAATCTGCGTTTTGATGATACTAATCCTGACAAAGAGGATATTGAGTTTGTTGATTCGATTAAGGCTGATATTAAATGGCTGGGTTTTAGCTGGGATGGTGATATTCGTCATAGCTCGGATTATTTTCAAAAATTCTATCATTGTGCCATTGAGTTAATTAACAAGGGCTTGGCGTATGTGTGTTTTTTAAACGCGGATGAGGTGCGTGAATATCGCGGCACTTTGAAGCAGGCTGGTAAAAATAGCCCGTATCGTAACACGCCTATCGATGAAAATTTAGCGCTGCTTGCTAAGATGAAAGACGGAAAATTTTCTGAGGGTGAATGCGTGCTACGCGGCAAGATTGATATGGCAAGCTCGTTTATGTGTATGCGTGACCCAGCGTTATATCGTATTCGTTTTGACAAACATCAGCAAACGGGCAATGAATGGCGTATTTATCCGCTGTATGATTTTGCCCATGCAATTTCTGATGCGATTGAGGGTGTTAGTCATTCACTTTGCACGCTTGAATTTCAAGATAATCGCCGCCTATATGATTGGATTTTAGAAAATTTAGACGACTTTAACCAGCCTAATCGCCCACATCAATATGAATTTTCAAGGCTTAATCTTGAATATACGGTGATGTCAAAGCGTAAATTACAACAACTTGTGGAAAATAAATTAGTATCAGGCTGGGATGACCCGCGTATGCCAACCATTTCAGGCTTGCGTAGGCGTGGCTACACAGCGGCAAGTATTCGTGATTTTGCGGCTCAAATTGGCGTTTCCAAAGTTGATAGTATGACTGATGTAAAAATCTTGCAAGATTGCCTGCGTGATGACTTAAATGCTAAAGCGCCACGCACTATGGGGGTGATTGACCCGATTAAAATCATTATTGAAAATTATCCCGAAGGCCAGCTTGAAACCCTGCAAGCGCCTATCCACCCGCAGAATGAAGACATGGGCAAGCGTAAAATCTTTTTTTCACGGCAGCTTTATATTGACCGAGCCGATTTTCTCGAGATAGCGCCGAATAAAAAATTCAAACGCTTAGCCATTGACAAAGAAGTGCGCCTGCGTAATGCCTATGTCATCAAAGCCACCACCTTTGATACCGATTTTGATGGCAATATTACTACCGTCTATGCCACCTACGATGCAGATACCTTAGGCAAAAACCCCGCCGATGGTCATAAAGTCAAAGGTGTGATTCACTTTGTTGAGGCAAGTCGGGCACTGAGCGCTGAATTTAGAATATACAGCCGTTTATTCACTTTAGAAAACCCGGGCAAAAATCATAATTTTGAGCAGTTAATCAATCCAAAATCACTGATTATAAGCTATGGCGTGGTCGAGCCTAATATGAAAAATGCCAAGCCTGAAATCGCCTATCAGTTTGAACGCGAAGGCTATTTTTGTAAAGACAGCCGCTCAGCAGATGAGATTGTATTTAATAAAACGGTGAGTTTGAGGAGTCCACTGTATTAACCCAGTGGTATCCGAGATACTTGGAATAATTAGCTTAACTGTTGTAGCCATTGTGAAACTTTATCAATCTCGTTGTATTTAGTTAAATCAATTTGTAGGGGGGTAACAGATACATAATTATGAGCAATGGCATAAAAATCCGTGCCGATACCGTTGTCTGCCTCAGCGCCATTTTCGCCAATCCAATACATACAATTATCAGTAACATCTTGGCTGGCTTTTTCTGATTTATGGCGTTTGCCAAGCCGCGTGGTTTGAAAACCCTGAATATCTGCCAGCGCAACATCTGGCACATTAACATTTAACACCGTATCGTGTGAAAGTTGGGCATGAGATATTTGGTTAATTAGTTGTTTGGCAATAATGCCTGCCGTTTCAAAATGCTTGCCATCCCAACCAGCAAGCGAAATTGCCACCGATGGCAAGCCTAAAAATCGCCCTTCAATGCTGCCTGCAACAGTGCCTGAATAAATCACATCATCGCCTAAATTTGCACCAAAATTGATGCCAGTTACCACCAAATCAATATCTGTTTGCAAAAATCCACACAACGCCAAATGCACACAATCACTCGGGGTGGCATCAATGCTATAGATATTTTTTTCAATCTGGATGGGTTTTAAAGCCTTGTTTAATGTCAGCGAGCTACTGGCAGCTGATTTATTTTCATTGGGCGCAACCACAATAACCTCATGCTCGCAGGACAAATGTTTTGTCAGTGTTTTAATGCCTTCAGCCTGATAGCCGTCATCGTTACTGATTAAGATTTTCATCTTTAATAAATATCGCCTTCACTTTGTTAAATTGTCTGCTTTAAGTTCTGTAATTAACTGTTCTAATGTGCCTGACACTTCACCTGCTTTAACTTGTCTTAGTGATTCTTGAAAATCCGCTCGTAACACCTGCTTGCTTTCATCTGTATAGGGATAATAATCATAGTTTTCTTCATTATACGATTGTTTATATGATTGCCTAAGCGCACTAATAATCGCTTGCGAACGCGAAACCTTAAAGCCCTTTCTTTCTCTGTCAATCGCCGCTAATAAAAATTTTGGCATTCTGATACTGACTTGCTGTGTTTCTAATTGTTGTATATTCATTGTTTGCTCTAATGATAAAAATTACTATTGTATCACGATTGTATGACGAGGGTAATTTTATCTTTTTTAACGCCCACTTTCACCGTGCCGCCATTCACCAGATGACCAAACAACAATTCATCAGCCAATGGCTTGCGAATCTCTTTTTCAACCAACCGCGACATAGGGCGAGCGCCCATTTTTAGATCATAACCATGCTTGGCAAACCATTGACGCGCCTGCTCGGAGACCACCATAGAAATATTTTTTTTCTCAAGGACTGCCTCAAGCTCAAATAAAAATTTATTCACCACATACACAATGATTTTCTCATTTAATGGATTAAAATAAATTGTCTCAGATAAGCGATTTCTAAATTCTGGGGCAAAGATTTTTTTGAGTTCGACCTCATAATCTAATAAATGGTCTTGCTCGTTAAAACCAATTGACGCGCGTCCAACATTCTGAGCGCCAGCATTTGAAGTCATCACCAAAATCACATTACTAAAATCAATCTCACGACCATTGGCATCAGTGAGTTTTCCGTTGTCCATCACTTGCAATAATAAGTTAAAAATATCTGGATGGGCTTTTTCCACCTCATCAAGCAATAATACTGCGTATGGATTGGCATTCACTGCCTCACTCAGCAATCCGCCTTCGCCGTAGCCCACATAACCTGGAGGTGAGCCAATCAATTTAGCAACTGAATGGCGTTCCATATATTCGCTCATATCAAAACGCAATAGTTTAACACCCATAATGCGCGCTAATTGTTTGCAAATCTCAGTTTTACCTACTCCAGTTGGTCCAGAGAATAAAAATGAACCCATTGGTTTATCAACCTGCGCTAATCCAGAACGCGCTAATTTAATAGCTGTGGATAAACTTTCAACAGCATTATCTTGACCAAACACGCCTAATTTTAATTCTGCTGCTAAATTTTTTAGTAGTGATTTATCATCGCTGCTAACCTGCCTGCTTGGTATGCGCGCTAATTTAGCAACAATATCCTCAATATCGCCGACCCCAATATTAATTTTACGCTTTGATTTAGGCTGAATTTGTTGCAATGCACCGACCTCGTCAATCACATCAATAGCTTTATCGGGCAAGCGCCGATCATTTATATGGCGGTGCGACAACTCAGCCGCTGAAGCGAGTGCAGCAGTAGAATATTTAACCCGATGATGGTTTTGATAGTATTTTTTAAGACCGTGCAAAATCTTAACAGTTTCATCTACCGAAGGCTCGTCAATCTCAATTTTTTGAAAACGGCGCGTCAGCGAATGGTCTTTTTCAAAAACTTTGCGATATTCTTCATAGGTGGTAGAGCCCATACATTTAAGTGAGCCGTCTGCCAATGCAGGTTTGAGCAAATTAGAAGCATCTAAGGAACCGCCAGACACACTACCAGCGCCAATTAAGGTATGAATCTCATCAATGAATAAAATCGAATTAGGGATTTTTTCTAACTCGGTCAATACTGATTTTAGGCGTTTTTCAAAATCACCTCGATACTTAGTGCCAGCGATTAATACCCCAATATCCAGCGAATAAATACTGGCAGTTTTGAGTACTTCTGGCACTTTGCCATCAATAATTTTTTTGGCTAAACCCTCAGCAATAGCAGTTTTACCGACACCAGCCTGACCAACAAATAATGGGTTGTTTTTGCGCCGTCTGGACAACACTTGAATGGTGCGTATAACTTCCTCTTCTCTGCCTAATAAAGGGTCAATTTTTCCAGCTTTGGCTTTTTCGCATAAATTAGTGGTGTAAATATACAGTGCTGATCTTTTTGCTTGCTTCTGTCCGGAGTGAACTTTATGGCTGTGTTCTTCAATAGATTCTGAGCTTTTGTTGGAAATGCCTTGTATTACATCCAAGCGTAAGATGTTGTTCAGCTTCAATAAATAAACCGCATGAGACTCATTTTCAGAAAAAATACTGACCAGCACATTCATCGCATACACAGTATTTTTTTGTGCCGATTGTGCCTGATAAACACTGCGCTGTAAAACCCGCTGGAAGCCAACCGTTGGCATAATATCAACCTGTGAATCCTGTGCAATCAATGGGGTGTGTGCATCAATATAAGCCTCTAATTCGCCGCGCAAGCCATCAACATCAGTGCGCCTATTGCGTAAAAAACTTACCACTTCATCAATATTGAGCAACGCTAATAGCAAATGTTCAACAGTAACAAACTCCAAGCGGTTATTACGCGCTTGCGTCATAACAAAGTTAATTTCTTGTTGTAATCCTGTTTCAATCATAGCAACTATTATACGCACATAGTGCAATCTACTTCTACCCTAATCCAAATATAGCAATAAAAAGGCGACACTATCCTTTTTAAGGTAATTTAGAGGCCTTGCCTCTAAAAACTTGCGCTAATCAGCAGTGCGGACTAATCTAACTCTATTAGTATCAACGGCACGACTGTTAGCAAACATAAAGCCAGCATTGAAATTCACATTCCAAGCGGCATTGGATAAGGCGGTATTAGCATACAGAGTAGATGGCCAAAAGCTGGCAGTGTTGTTAGCATTAGGAAATGCTGGGTTAATGCTTGGATTTTCTTTAGTATAATCAGCAATACTTGTTAGTTCTTTAACATTAGGCAGGCGCCAATCATCATATCCAGCAAAAGTATGATTCTGTGCTTCTGTTAGGGCTGCTGTCCAGTTATAAGTATCTGTTGCATTGCTATCAGCTGTGCAATTATCATCAGTTAAGTTAGCTGCGGTGTTATTATTATCCCATGCTTGCCCCTGATCGCAGGCTTTCCACATTAGCCCAGTAGTATTATCGGTTATGGTGCCGTTATTATTATTAGTATAACTAACAGCAGCAGTGGCTGCTGAGACTAATCTAACTATGTAAGAAGCAGATTTAGCACTTCTATTGTTTTGGCCATTGCCGAAATCAACACGCCAAGCATTGGAGATATTGCCAACCACTCCCTGCTCAGACCAAAAACTTCTGTTGGCGGTATTAGGGAAATAATCGCTATCAATGCTTGGGTCTGCGCCATTATAATTTACAATGCTAAATAATTCATTAACGCTCGGCACACGCCAATTAGTTATGCCACATAGCCCACTACCAGAATTTTCAGCATTAGCAGCAGTAACTAAACTGGTGCGATTGCCCCATGTATGAGTGCTATCCTTATTATCAACGGTTTTAACTTCCCAAATCATACCAGTTACATTATCACGCACACATGACCATTTTGTGCCATTTGCTGCTGTGCCTGTGGCTGAATAAGCGCCATTTTGAATAGTAAGTTGCGCGCCATCACTGCCTAACTTAGTAAAATCAAAGCCAGCCTGACCAGCCCCTGTTTTTTGCAAGTTAGTATCTGCATCTCTGCCTTGATGGCAATCCTGCACTGGTATATTGCTATCAGTCGAGCAAGCCGCAGCAGTGCCACCATTGGTGCCACTAACAGTAACGCCAGTGTCGTTTAGTGCAATTGCAGTTGCAGCATTAATATATCCGTCTAAATAAGTCTTCAACTCTGCGGTTGAATTTCTGCTATCAAGTGCATTATTAGAAATGGTAGTATGTAAATTGTTAGCATTAGAGTTTAGTAAATATTTAAAGATAACCAATCCATCATTAGAGGCAGTAAGAGTCTCATTGCCATCAACATCTAAAATAGATTCTGCATTATCTAAATAAGCCTTCAACTCTGCGGTTGAATTTCTGCTATCAAGTGCATTATTAGAAATGGTAGTATGTAAATTGTTAGCATTAGAGTTTAGTAAATATTTAAAGATAACTAATCCATCATTAGAGGCAGTAAGAGTCCCATTGCCATCAACATCTAAGGAAAAAGCTGCAACAGCATTAACATTAACTAAGGCTGATAGGGTTAATAGTAGTGTTAGTATTATTTTTTTCATAATGGTTACCTTTTTAATAAACTTGATAGAATTATACTTGCCCTTTTAAACAAGATTAAATATTTTATAAATTTTTTTGCTTTTTTTATTAATTTAGAGGCCTTGCCTCTAAAAACTTGCGCTAATCAGCAGTGCGGACTAATCTAACTCTGCTATCAACGGTGCGAATGATATTAGATATAAAGCCATTGATGAAAGCCACTCGCCAAGCGGCATTGGTATTGCCGCTGGCATCAGCATACAGAGTAGATGACCAAAAGTTGCCGGTGTTAGCATTAGGAAATACTGGGTTAATGCTTGGGCTTAAAGTGTAATCAGCAATGCTTGTTAGTTCTTTTACATTAGGCAGGCGCCAATCATCATATCCAGCAAAAGTATGATTCTGCGCTTCTGTTAGGGCTGCTGTCCAGAGATAATTATCTGTTGCATTGCTATCAGCTGTGCAATTATCATCAGTTAAGTTAGCTGCGGTGTTATTATTATCCCATGCTTGCCCCTGATCGCAGGTTTTCCACATTAGCCCAGTAGTATTATCGGTTATGGTGCCGTTATTATTATTAGTATAACTAACAGCAACAGTATCTGCTGAGACTAATCTTACTCTGCGAGAATTAAATTTAGAACTGTTACTAATGTTTGAGCCATCGCTGAAAAAAACAGGCCAAGCATTGGAGGGATTGCTAACCACTTTCTGCTCAGACCAAAAACTGCCAATGGCGGTATTAGGGAAATAATCACTATCAATACTTGGGTTATAGTTATTATAATTTACGATGCTAAATAATTCATTAACGCTCGGCACACGCCAATTAGTTATGCCACATAGCGCCTCAGTATTGGTAGCAGTAACTAAACTGGTGCGACTGCCCCATGTATAAGTGCTATCCCTATTATCAGCGGTTTTAACTTCCCAAATCACACCAGTTACATTATCACGCACACATGACCATTTTGTGCCATTTGCTGCTGTGCCTGTGGCTGAATAAGCGCCATTTTGAATAGTAAGTTGCGCGCCATCACTGCCTAACTTAGTAAAATCAAAGCCAGCCTGACCAGCCCCTGTTTTTTGCAAGTTAGTATCTGCATCTCTGCCTTGATGGCAATCCTGCACTGGTATATTGCTATCAGTCGAGCAAGCCGCAGCAGTGCCACCATTGGTGCCACTAATAATCATGCCAGTGTCGTTTAGGGCAAATGCAGGTGCAGTTGCAGTAGTAATATATCCGTCTAAATAAGCCTTCAAATCTGAGGTTGTTTTTCTGGTCTCAGGTGCATCACTAGCAATGGTAGTATGTAAATTGTTAGCATTAGAGTTTAGTAAATATTTAAAGATAATCAAGCCATCATTAGGGGCATTAATAGTGCCATTGCCATCAACATCTAAAATAGTTCCTGCATCATCTAAATAAGCTTTCAATTCTGCAGTTGTTTTTCTGCCATCAGGTGTATCACTAGCAATGGTAGTATGTAAATTGTTAGCATTAGAGTTTAGTAAATATTTAAAGATAATCAAGCCATCATTAGGGGCATTAATAGTCCCATTACCATCAACATCTAAGGAAAAAGCTGCAACAGCATTAACATTAACTAAGGTTGATAGGGTTAATAGTAGTGTTAGTATTATTTTTTTCATAATGGTTAGCTTTTTAATAAACTTGATAGAATTATAGTTGCTTTTTAAACAAGATTAAATATTTTATAAATTTTTTTGCTTTTTTTATTAATTTAGATGTCTTGTCTCTAAAATCTTGCCTCTAAAAAATATTGTATCAATCATTCAGTTGCCTAAGTATGCACATCAAAGGTTGTTCATTTTTGCTGGCAAAATCGATTACCTGCGATACCTTAGTTTGTGCAATATCATGCGAAAAAACACCACATACCGCTTCGCCATCGGTATGGACTTTGAGCATAATTGCGTTAGCAGATTGTTCATTTTTGGCAAAAAAGCGTATCAGCACAGTTATCACAAATTCCATTGGTGTGTAGTCATCATTCAGTAGCAGCACTTCAAAACGCTTTGGTATTTTGGGCTTAGATTTTTGAGTTTGAGTAATGGTAACGGTAATAGACATAATAGATTATTTCCAAATAGTTTTATTTTGCTGACTTTGCCTTGAGAAAAAATAACACAAATATTAGTGCAATTAAAGTTGGCAATGAAGCGCTTAAAAAATGATTATAGTCAAATCTAAGTGATAAAGCACCACTAATACGCGATATTAGTTCAAAACATAAACTAATTACCAAACCAAAGAAAATATTTCTACCTAAGGACACATCACGCAATGAGCCAAAAACAAACAGTATTGAAAATAAAATCATAACCACCAAAGTTACTGGCTTAATCAGGCGCTTGTAAAACTCCACCTGAAGGGCATCAGCTGTCAGGTGATTACTGATTAAAAAATCAATTTGTTTATACAAATTCCAAGTTGATAATTCGTAAGGTTGCTTTTTTAAACTATTAATCAAGCTGCTATTAAAAGAAACTTTAGTAGCGTATTGTTGCTGATTATTTGCTTGAATATCAACAAACTTATCGCTATAGTCTAATTGATAATGTTGGTTTTTTTCTAAATTTAGATTTTCGCCATCAAAAGTCGCTCTATCTGCGTAAATTATTGAATCTAACTGCTTTAATTGACTAATATTGATAAGCATCATATCTTCAAACAAACGCCCGTCAAAATTCTTTTTCACATGAATAATTGAATTGCCATCTTTTAGCCAAAAACCTTGTTGGTTGTTTTCAATGCTGATATTGCCGGCTAATGACTTTGCACGAAAATTTTCAGCATATTCAGTAGTTTTCGGCACTAACAACTCTCCCAAAATAATAACAAAAGTAGCAAAAATAAGTGCTGCTTTAACCACAATTTGTGCGATTTGTGCAATGGATAAGCCAGATGCTCTAACAATAATAAGCTGTGAAGTAGATGCAAGATGCCCTAATGCCAACAACGAACCTAATAAAATAACCATTGAAAAATGCGAATAAATAACTGCTGGTAAATCCGTTAATACATAAATCATAGCTTTAAACGCTGTATAATTTGCCAAACCTATCTTATCAACTTCATTAATAAAATTTAAAAATGCGTAAACAGCTAACCAAATAAATAAAACAGCTAATGTGTAAAAAGCCATAGTTTGGATGATATAACGGTTTAAAATTCTCATTAGTTTTGTTAGTTTAATAATTATTCAAAGGTCTTTTTGTTAAATTTAAAGTTTATATGAAAAATATTCATCGTGACAAAATCTTAATTCTTGATTTTGGCTCTCAATATACACAATTGATTGCCCGCCGTGTGCGTGAAATTGGCATCTATTGTGAATTATTGCCGTATGATGTTGATATAGATTTTATTAAAAAATTTAACCCTAAAGGCATTATTTTATCAGGTGGGCCTGATACCGTTACACTGAATGAATCCGCCAAAGCCCCGCAAATTGTATTTGATTTAAAAGTGCCGATTTTAGGTATTTGTTACGGTATGCACATTATGGCTGTGCAACTCGGTGGGCATGCGAGCTCAGCGGATAAACACGAATACGGCTTTGCGAAAATCCGTGCGCGTAATCACAGCTTGCTACTCAATGATATTTGTGATGAAACCAACGAACAAGGGCATGGGCTACTTGATGTGTGGATGAGTCACGGCATTGAAGTTAGTCAATTACCAGAGGGCTTTAAATCGATTGCTTCAACCGATAATTGCGCCATTGCTGGCTTTGCTAATGGCAATAAGCATTATTACGGCTTACAGTTTCACCCAGAAGTAACTCATACCAAACAAGGCAGGCATATTCTTGATCGTTTTGTTAGCGGTATTTGTAATTGTGAAAAAAATTGGACTGCCGACAACATTATCGCCGATTTAGTGCAAAACCTGAAAAACCAAATCGGTGATGCTAATGTATTGCTTGCTCTCTCAGGCGGCGTTGATTCATCAGTGGTTGCCGCACTTTTGCAGCAAGCCATAGGCCCTCAACTGACTTGCGTATTTGTGGATAATGGACTACTTCGTTTAAATGAAGGCGATGAAGTAATGCAAACTTTCTCCCAAAATATGGGGGTTAAAGTTATTCGTGTTAATGCACAACAAAAATTCTACCAAGCGCTGGCTAATCAAAGCGAGCCTGAGAAAAAGCGCAAAATCATCGGTTATGCTTTTATTGAAGTATTTGAACAACAAGCCAAAAAACTCAACAATATTAAATATTTAGCCCAGGGCACAATTTATCCAGATGTGATTGAATCTGCTGGTGCTAAATCAGGCAAAGCCAAAGTGATTAAATCGCACCACAATGTCGGCGGCTTGCCTGATAATTTACAATTTGAATTGGTCGAACCACTCAAAGAATTATTTAAAGATGAGGTGCGCGCCATTGGCGTTAAACTCGGCATTCCAGCAGATATGTTGTATCGCCATCCATTCCCTGGGCCGGGTTTAGCGGTGCGTATTCTGGGTCAAGTTAAGGCAGAATATGCTGATATTCTGCGTCAGGCAGATGCTATTTTTATGCAAGAACTTAACAATCACAATTTATACCGCAAGGTTGATCAAGCTTTTGCGGTATTTCTACCAATAAAATCAGTCGGCGTTACTGGAGATGAGCGGCGTTATGACTATGTTATTGCCCTGCGTGCTGTAGAAACAGTTGATTTTATGACCGCACGCTGGGCGCGACTACCGCATGATTTCTTAGACTTTGTCTCTAATCGCATTATGAATGAAATATCACGCATATCGCGTGTAGTTTATGATATTTCAGGCAAACCACCTGCTACCATTGAATGGGAATAACCATACAGCAACAATGGATGAGGTTGGCGCTCGAACAAGCAATGCTCGCCGAAAAACAAGGCGAAGTGCCTGTCGGTGCAGTTTTAGTGCAAGACAATACACTTATCGCCAGCGCCCACAACCAACCCATTAGTAATAATGATGCCAGCGCCCACGCCGAAATACAGCTACTACGCACCGCCGGACAAATACTCAGTAATTATCGCCTACCCAACACCACTTTATATGTTAGCTTAGAGCCATGCTTAATGTGCCTAAGTGCGATGATGCATGCGCGTATATCAAAGTTGGTTTTTGGTGCTTATGATGAAAAAACAGGCGCTTGCGGCTCGTGTATTGATTTGTCAAACACTTCTTGTTTTAACCATACTATTGAGATTGAGGGCGGCATTTTAGCCGATGAGTGCAAACATTTATTACAACATTTTTTCCAATCCAAACGCCGCAAAACTTAGTTTTTATATGACATCGCTTTTGCTTTGCTCTTAAAAAATAACCCACCAAAATTATTTATAGTTTTTCTAAACCTTTCATCAAAAAGCAATAAAGAGCGTTCAGTGGGGTGCTTTGTTAAGTGCTTTGTGCATTGTGATGATTGTCTATTTTAGGTGTGTTTTTATACAAAAAATAAGCACCAATCATAGCGACAATGCCTATCACTGTTAATGCAATACCAATATTACTCATTTTGTTGTCTCCTGTTAGAAAAGTTAATTAGAGCAAGGCTTGCTTAGTTAGCTAAAATTTGTCAATAATTTTTGAGAACGTTAAAAAAGCACCCATTACGATAATCAGCGTCATCATATTTTTGTTCAGTGCTGTTTGAATAATCACTTCTATATCTTTTTTTAATAGTTCAAACTCGCCTCTTAAACCTAAAAATTCGCCTTTTAAACCTGTAAACTCGACTTTTAAATCTAAAAAATCGCCTTTTAAACTAGCAACATCTGCGGTAACTTCGTTAAGTTTTAAATCTAAGTGATTGATGTGGTTGTATTGTGATTTAAGCAACAAAGTGTTAATATCATCCTGCGTTAAGCCCTTACCTTGGCTAAATTTCTCCTCAATTTCTTTAACCTTAGGGGTAATCATCTCAATCAGCATATCATCCACTTTGGTTTTGTCTAATTGTTTGTTATCGTTTGCCATTTTTTTTGTTATAAAATTTGTGTAAGTGCTGATTATTATACTGTATCCGAGCCGTGGTTGATATAAAATTTCTAAACCGTGTACATACCGCCATTGATGTGTAGAGTTTGTGCGGTGATATAATCGCTACCTGTGCCTGCTAAAAATAACACTGCATTGGCGACATCTTCAACACTACCGAATTTGCCGAGTGGGATTTGCTGTGCTAATTTGTCTTTTTGCGCTTGTGTCAGGGCATCGGTCATTGCGGTTTGGATAAAACCAGGGGCTACGGCATTCACAGTGATGCCGCGTGAGCCGACTTCGCGTGCTAAGGATTTGGTAAAACCCATAATCCCTGCTTTGGCGGCGGCGTAATTGCTTTGCCCGGCATTGCCCATAGCGCCAACCACTGAAGCAATGGAAATAATACGCCCCTCGCGCTTTTTCATCATACCGCGTAATACTGCTTTTGACATTTTGTAAACTGATGCAAGATTGGTGTTCATAATATCATCCCATTCATCATCTTGCATACGCATCAACAAATTATCACGCGTAATGCCTGCGTTATTGACCAAAATATCAACCATACCATAGCTGTCTGTGATGTTTTTCATCAGCTTGGTAATTTGATTATTATCAGTAACATTCAATGTCATTCCTTGTCCGCTAATCGCATGGCTTTGTAAATTGGCACTAATAGCATCTGCACCTGTTTCATTAGTTGCGGTGCCAATCACAGTAGCACCTGCATTGCCTAAGGATAAGGCAATCGCCTGTCCAATACCACGGCTCGCGCCAGTAACTAATGCAATTTTTCCTTCTAAGTTATTCATTATTATATATCCTCTAAAGTTGCTACAACACTGGCTGAATCTATCACAGCGTTTGCAGTTAATGATTTATCAATTCTTCGCGTTAGTCCAGTAAGCACTTTGCCCGGGCCGCATTCAATCAGTTTTTCCACGCCCATATCTCGCATAATGCGCACCGTATGTGTCCATAATACAGGTTTATGTAATTGTGCAACTAATTTATCCCTAATATCATCTGTGTTATGCGCTTTAGTGGCATCAACATTGTGTAAAACATCAACATTAGTCCGACTAAATGCAACTGCATTCACCGCATCAGCAAATACAGTAGCGGCGTTATTCATCAAGCGGCAATGTGATGGCACGCTCACAGGCAATACCACAGCGCGTTTAGCGCCTGCGATTTTCATTAAGTTGCAAGCTCTCTCGACCGCGGTTTTATCGCCTGCGATCACCACTTGCCCATTGGCATTAAAATTGACTGCCTCAACAACACCATCGCCCACATAATCAGCACACACTTTAACCACAGTTGCATCATCCAAACCTAAAATCGCCGCCATCGCACCTGCGCCCTCTGGCACAGCTGATTGCATCAATTCAGCACGCGTGCGCACTAATTTAATGCCATCGCTAAAATCCAACGCACCGGCTGCAACTAAGGCGCTATATTCGCCCAAACTATGCCCTGCCATGCAAACAGGCCTTAAATCAGTTTCACTATTTAATACTTGATAGGTGGCATAACCTGCCGCTAACATCGCCGGCTGGGTGTTTTGTGTTTGATTAAGTGCCTCTTGATTGTCTTGCGTAAGTGCCCATAAATCAAAACCTAAAACATCACTCGCCTGAGTAAAAGTATCACCAACAATGGGGAAATTATTGTGTAAATCTGCCAGCATTCCTAACGATTGTGATCCTTGACCGGGAAAGATAAGTGCGTATTTCATAAAATTAATCTCATAAGTTTAATAAATAGAAAACCTTTATTTTAACTAAGAAAAAAGCGCCAATAAAGCGCTTTTTAAAATAATATTTGTATAAAGTTACGCAGTTTGAATGGAAACATATTGACGCATAAATTTGCCTTTTTTGGCAAACATCACTTTGCCATCTGCAATGGCAAATAATGTGTCGTCTTTAGCTTTGCGCACATTAGTGCCTGGGTGAAATTTAGTGCCTCTTTGACGCACTAAAATATTACCTGCTAATACAACTTGACCGCCAAATCTTTTAACGCCTAAACGCTTTGATACGGAATCTCTGCCATTGTTAGTGCTGCCGCCTGCTTTTTTATGTGCCATTGTCGCTCTCCTATGTCTTAATTTTACTAATTTGAATTTCGGTAAAAAGCTGTCTGTGTCCCTGCTGCTTCATTGAGTTCTTACGGCGGCGGAATTTAAGAATGTGGACTTTCTTGCCCTTGCCTTGTGAAATAACCTTGGCTTCAACGCTTGCTTGTGCTACAAACGGCGTGCCAATTTGAACTTTATCGTCATCGGCGACCATCAATACTTCTGCAAATGTTACTTTTTTGCCCGGCTCAATTTCTAACTTTTCAACCTTCAAGGTTGTGCCTTGTGCGACCTTATACTGCTTACCACCAGTTTTAATTACTGCATACATAACAACAAATCCTAAACACGCTTGTCAAAAAAAATGGTAATTATACGCGAACGAGACTGTTTATGAAAGCACCTTTTGCGTATAATTTGTGTTTTTATTTAATTGGCTAAATTACAATGATTATTTTAGAAACTAATATGGGCAATATTTGTATTGATGTTGATGCTAAAAAAGCACCAATAAGTAGTAAAAACTTTATTGATTATGTCAATGATGGTTTTTATAACGGCACTATTTTTCACCGTGTCATTAAAAATTTTATGATTCAAGGCGGCGGATTTACTGAAGATATGAATCAAAAAACCAGCAAAGCCGAGATTCAAAACGAGGCGAACAACGGCTTGAAAAATAATAAATACACTTTGGCAATGGCAAGAACTACAGCGCCGCATTCAGCCAGCTCGCAGTTTTTTATCAATACCGCTGATAATCCATTTTTAAATTTTCCCGCACAAGATGGCTGGGGTTATTGCGTATTCGGCAAAGTGGTTGATGGGCAAGATGTGGTCGATAAAATTAACGCAGTTGCCACTGGAAATGCAGGCGGACATGCTGATGTGCCCAATAATGCGGTGATTATCAATAAAGCTTACATCTGAGCTGTGGCAAATACACTTGTCATTGCTGATATTCACTTAATGAGTGATAATGCTAAAAATGATTTGTTTATCAGGTTTTGTCAGCAACAGGCACAAAAGGCTGATGAATTATTTATTTTGGGTGATTTATTCAACACTTGGTTAGGCGATGATTTGTCTTTAGAGGTTTATTCTGGCGTTATAAATGCCTTAAAAAAACTCAGCCAAACCACCAAAATTTTTGTCATAAAAGGCAATCGTGATTTTTTATTAGGGGATGATTTTGAGCAAAAATCAGGTGTCCAACTTATACACGAACCCTATTTATTTGAGAAAAATAATCAGCAATATGTGTTAGTACACGGCGATTCACTCTGTAGTGATGATGTGAATTATCAAAAACTCAAAAAAATATTACGCAATCCTATCATCCAATTTATTTTTCTACATTTGCCTAAAAAATGGCGTTTGCGATTAAGCCGTCAGTTACGCCAAAAAAGTATTGAGGCACAGCGCTATAAATCACGCAAAATTATGGATGTTAATCAACTCAGCATAGATGCTTTTATGCAAAAATACCCTAAGGCAAATCTTATTCATGGGCATACCCATCGACAAAATACACATATCAACAAGAGCTATACGCGTTATGTATTAGGCGATTGGTCGCCCACTAAAGGCAATGCAATTAGGATTGATACCGAACTAAGCCGTCTGGAAATTCACTAAGCGCTCAACCAAATCAACCTTGCTCACTTTAAGTGTGATTTTCTCATCTAAGGCCGGCGTGGTTTTAAATTTAATTTGAGTCATCATAGCTAATTCAGGGATTAAAAATAACGCCTTATCAGCGCGCGTATCCACCACCACAGCTTCGCCCTGCCACTGAGGATTTTGCATTAAATACAAACATTTATAATGCTCGTTACTGGCGCGCGTAGTTTTGCCAATATCTGGCATTGTGGCATTGGTGATAGCAATAATTTCTTTGACTTTTTGCTGATTAAGTGTCGGCTTACCCAGCACAAAGTTTGAAAGTTGCTGATGTGCCAACAAATCTAAGTATCGCCTAAGTGGGCTGGTTACCCGCAGGTAGGCATCAAGTCCTAATCCATAATGTGGCAAAGGCTGGGTTGAAATTATTGAGCGTTTGAAGCATTTAATAGCTTTGAAAGACGCTGATAAAGTCAATGTGTTTTTATTGTCTAAAGTTTGTTGTGAAAAATCGCCTTTATGTTGAGCTATGTAAGGCATAACAATATCATTCTCAATGGCGAATTGGGCAATACTACGCCCTGCCATAACCATTATTTCTGCTACCAATTCTCTGCTTGGGCTGGGGGTTTGTGGTGAGATTTCTACCATATTGTCTTGCAGTTTAACATTGACATTCGGCAAGTTCAAACTGATGGCATTGTTAGTATCTCGATATTGTTTATGCTGCTCAACGATGCTTTGTAATTGTGATAGATGCGCGTTTTCGCTCAATAAATCAGCAGCAGCATAACTAATTTTGCTCACTTTAATGGTGCTGTGAACGACTTCAATATCTTTAATTGTGTCGCCTTGTAACACAAACCCAACTGACAAAGCGGGCGATGTTTCACTCAAACCCAGCGCACAATTTAGGGTTACAGAGCTTGGCAACATATGCAAAATTTTATCTGGCAGATAAAGGTTAGACGCACGCTCTTGTGCGTATAAATCCAGCTCAGAATCCGTCTCAACCACAGTCGCAACATCCGCAATATGAACCCACAGTTTATCACCCTCAATACTAATCGCATCATCGGCATCATTTGAGTCAGCATTATCAATCGCATAACTGCACAGATGCGTTAAATCAACGCGCTCAACCTTGGCCATTTTAGTATCAATATCAATGTCATCAGGAATGCCGTGTCGCGCTGGATAAGGGTTAAAAGAGCCTTTCAAGTATTGTATTTTTAACAGCAATTTATGCGCTACTTCTGGGGTATTTTCTAATTTGAGTGCTGCGATGATTTTGGCGTGTTTTGATTGATTCAGTGCCACCTTTTCAAGCTCTTTGATATGGGGCAAATCTTGCTGTTCATAAGTATTATTCTCAATGCTTTTAATACAATGTTGCAGTGTTTCAGCCTCAAGTATTTCAGCATCTCGTTTGGCTTGAATATTGCGCACTTGCTCAGTAGGGCGTATAAAAATTTTATCTTTTTGCCAATAAAAATACAAACCATCTTCTACCAATAAGCAAGTACACCAAGCATTTTGCGCAGAATAGTCATCAAATAACCATTCAGTAATTTCTTTCAATGTTAAGATTTCCTGCTGAAAATCGTCCAGCACAGTAATATCAGCATGGATGCAATCGCTGTTGGTTTTGACAAACTCAGGATGAATAAAACGGAAGTCTTTTTCTCGCACCTTGCGCGAAGAACCATCAGCAAATTCTAATTCAAATTTGTGCGTATTTTGGCTGACAATGCGTGCCGGTTTGCCTTTATAAGCAACCAAAGAATTAATCAAAATTCAATGTATCTAAATAAGTCGGTGCGTCCATCAAGCCATCAATACTATCAGCTTTAAACTTAAGCAACCAACCATTGTCATAACAACTTGAATTAACCAATTCCGGCTCATCATCAAGTGCCTCATTAATGGCAATAACTTCAAGGTCAGCAGGTGCGTGTATGCCGCTGGCAGCCTTGACAGATTCAACCACACAAAATTCATCTTCGCAACTAATTTCATCGCCTGCATTTGGCAATTCAATATACACCATATCGCCGAGTGAGGCTTGCGCATGGTCAGAAATGCCCATTGTCCAAGTGCCATCGCCATTGTCTAAAATCCATTCGTGGGTTTCGCTATATTGCCTGTCGTCTCTTACTTCGCTCATTTTAATCTCCTAAACTAATATATTGCCATTACGCACAAATGGTAGTTTGACTATTTTAGCTGAAACTTGTTTTTTGCGTATCTCAATTTTACATAATCCTGCACTGCCTTTTGGCACGCTTGCCAAAGCAATAGCCTTGCCCATAGTTGGTGAAAAAGTGCCAGAAGTTACTTTGCCTTCGCCTAAATTGGTGATGACTTTTTGCCCATCACGAATCACGCCTTTTGCTGCTAATATTAAGCCCACAATGGTATTTTTAGTAGTTTTTGCCTGTAAAGCATCGCGCCCAATAAAATGACGATTCTCATGGCTTAAATCCACCGTCCAAGCCAGTGCCGCCGCTAACGGAGAAACCGCCTCATCCATCTCCGCACCATATAGGCTCATACCTGCCTCTATTCGCAGTGTGTCGCGCGCGCCTAATCCGCAAGGTGCTACCCCTGCATCTAATAACATTTTCCAAGTAAATTCAGCTGACTTTTTTGGCAATATAATCTCAA
This sequence comes from Gammaproteobacteria bacterium, assembly GCA_965217125.1. Lineage (GTDB taxonomy): Bacteria > Pseudomonadota > Gammaproteobacteria > PS1 > Pseudothioglobaceae > JAAOIF01. The sequence goes on from OZ244244.1 coordinate 1,296,575, forward strand.
ACCCATCTTCTCCAGTATAACCAGTGCGTGCAATAAATAAAGAGCCAAGACTTGCCGCATTAAACGGCTTTAACGCGCCACAGACTGCTTCCACCCCCGGCATGGCTTGATAAACTTTTTTGCGGGCGTTTGGTCCTTGCACTGCAATTATGGCTAAATCACACATCTGCTTAACTAAAACCTCAAAACCATACGCTTGTGCCTTAATCCAAATAATGTTTTTTTCAATATTACCCGCATTGATAACCATACGATAATACGCGTTATTTTGATAATACACAATCAAATCATCGACCACACCGCCCGCCTCGTTCAGCATACAACTATATAATGCTTTGCCTGCGGTTTTTAACTTATCTACATCGTTGGCGATTAAGTTTTGCAAAAATATTTTTGCCTCAACACCTTTAACATCAACCACACCCATATGTGAAACATCAAACATACCAGAATCAGCGCGAACCTGATGATGTTCCTGAATTTGTGAGCCATAATTCAGTGGCATTTTCCAGCCACTAAAATCAACCATTTTTGCACCAGCATCAATATGCGCCTGATAGAGCGGAGTGTGTTTCATTGTTTTTGTTTGCTATGTTTGCTATGTTTGCTAATCAAAATAACGCTGATAACAATCAGTATAAGTGTTAGTCCCATAGTGCCAAACAGTTTGAAATTAACCCAAGATTCTTCCGCTTGCTGTGCCACAAGACAAAGCTGCTCGCCCGCCGTTGCTGCACAAGCAGAATTAGCACGAATAGATGGTAACACATAATAATAACCATTAATAAATGCAATAACAGCAAAACCAACACTCCAAAGCCAAGTAATCTGACGCCAAACTTCTGTAGCTAAATCAATCTCTTTGCCAAGCATACGCTGTAATAAAGTCTGCTTGCCAATCCACAAACTGCCCATCATAATTGCCGCAAAAACAACATACAAAACACTCACTTTCCACATAATAAAAACAGGGTTGTTAATATAAATGGTAGCACCGCCAAAAACTATCAGCAGTATTAGTCCAATTAATTGTGCTTTTTCAAATTTTTGCATACGCATTCGGGTGATGATAACCTGAAAAACCATCGCAATTCCCATCGCAATAATCGCTGAATGTATGCCTTCGTTTTGATAAAAATGCAATGACTGTGTTTTATAGACTATAAAAAACAGCACAATCGGGAAAAAATCAAGTATAAATTTAATCATAATTTATTCCAAATGCTCTTTAGAGCAATAAACTTTGCCATTTTGAACAATCGCCTCATCTTCTGGAATGTGTATTTTGCACACACTACAGGCCAGCATTTTATGTTTTTGCTTGGCTGATTTTTGACTGATTTGATCAGTTGGTTTTCTGAGCCGTTTAAACAGGCTAAAGCCCAACCAAACAACCAATACAACAACAATTAATTTAACAATACCCATAACACTGAACGCATACAAAAACTGGAATTTTACCGCTACTCTAGTATATAATTCTATCTTTTTTTACAGTTTTATTTTGCCCGGGTGGTGAAATTGGTAGACACACAGGACTTAAAATCCTGCGGCTTCACAGCTGTGCCGGTTCGATTCCGGCCCCGGGCACCATAATTTATTTATAATTAGCGTATGCAAAAACACATTATCTCAACCGAACAAGCACCACAAGCGATTGGAACTTATTCTCAAGCTGTTTGTGTTACTGGTGGTCAGGTTATTTATTTATCTGGTCAAATTCCGCTGGTGGCTGAGACTATGGAGGTAGTTGAGGGTGATATTAATGCGCAAATTAGCCAAGTATTTGATAATTTATCGGCTGTTTGTAAAGCAGCTAAAGGCAGCTTAAATGATATTGTTAAACTCAATATCTATTTAACCGACCTTAATAATTTCCCAATCGTGAATAAAATTATGGCTACTTATTTTGATGAGCCTTTTCCTGCTCGTGCGGCGGTGGGTGTTAATGAATTGCCTAAGGGTGTGATGGTGGAAATGGACGGCATTATGGCGATTAAGGAAGACAATTACAATTATTAAACAATCCACTTTTTTGTAAATCATAGCAATGCACAATCTTTCTGATTCGGTTATATCACTCAACGGATTAGGTGTTAAAGCACAACAAAAACTCAATGCTATCGGCATTTATAATTTGCAACATTTGCTGTTTCATCTGCCGCATCGTTATCAAAATAAAACTAAATTCACCCCACTTAATCAGGCACAAGTCGGCACTGAAATACTTGTGCAACTAAGCATTGATAGGGTTGAAGGCCTACGCACACAAGCAAAAAAACAGCTATTGTGTTATTTATCTGATGATAATGGACGCTGCTTGCTACTGAGATTTTTTCACTTTAGCCAATACCAAAAACAACAATTTGTTCGTGGCGACATCATTCAATGTTTTGGCGAGCTAAAAATTGGACAACAAGGGCTGGAAATGTTTCACCCAGAATATCGACTTATTTCCAAAGATCAAAATAATCTTTTGGAAAAAACATTAACGCCTGTCTATCCACTAACGGCAAATATCCATCAGCAACAACTCAAAAAATGGATAAATACTGCGCTGGAAACCCTGCAACAATCCACACTCACGGATAATTTTGAATACTTGGCAAATAACACCATGCCAACCTTAAAGCACGCATTGATAACACTGCACCACCCGGGGGAAGATGAAGATCTTGGGGCTATTGCACAATTTAGCCATATTGCCCAGCAACGACTTATTATTGAGGAACTTTGTGCGCATCGCCTCAGCCTGTTGCAACTTAAACAGGCCAGAAAAGGTGAGATTGCCAATATTTTTGCATTGAAAACAACCCTGCCAAATAAATTATTAACCAGCCTAAACTTTAGCCTTAGCAACGCACAACAGCGCTGTATTAAGGAGATTGATGCAGATTTATCCTCAACTCATCCAATGTTGCGATTATTGCAAGGTGATGTGGGTTCTGGCAAAACCATTGTTGCCGTGTTTGCTTGCTTGCAGGCTGTTGGAAATAACTTTCAAGCAGCCATTATGGCGCCGACTGAAATACTCGCCGAACAACATTTACAAGGGTTTTCAAATTACCTCAAACCCTTAGGAATCCAGATTGCATTTTTAATTAGCTCACAAAATACTGCCCAGAGAAAGCAACAATTAGCAGCTATCAAATCAGGCACAGCACAAGTAGTTATTGGCACACATGCACTATTCCAAGAGGCGGTTAATTTCCATAAACTTGGGTTGGTGGTGATTGATGAGCAGCACAAATTTGGTGTGCATCAACGCCTTTCATTGGCACAAAAAGCACATAACGCCCCGCATCAATTAGTTATAACCGCCACCCCGATTCCACGCTCGCTAACAATGAGCGCTTATGCAGATCTTGATAGCTCTATTATTGACGAATTGCCGCCCGGTCGAACGCCGGTCAAAACTATTGCACTGAGTAATGGGCGTAGAGATGAGGTTATTAGAAAAATCAAACAAGTTCATCAGCAGGGCAATCAAACCTATTGGGTCTGTACACTGGTGGAAGAATCAGCGGCACTGCGCGCGGAATCTGCCACTAAATTACATCAATATTTACAACAAAATTTGCCAGATTTATCTGTAGCGCTCATTCATGGCAAGTTACATAAGGATGAAAAATCCACCATAATGCAGCAATTTACCAATGGTGAAGTCGATGTTTTGGTGGCAACTACGGTGATTGAAGTTGGGGTGAATGTGACAAATGCCTCACTGATGGTGGTTGAAAATGCTGAACGATTAGGCTTGGCACAACTGCACCAACTAAGGGGGCGTGTTGGGCGTGGTGCAGATGCTAGTATTTGTATTTTAATGTATCAGTCGCCACTCAGCGCCCATGCAACTCAGCGACTTAATATCCTCAGACAAAGCAATGATGGTTTTGCTATTGCCAATAAAGATTTGCAATTACGCGGGCCAGGCGAAATCTTAGGCACGCAACAAACTGGCATCGCCCAGATGAAAATTGCCAATATTGTGCGTGATGGCTATTTACTAAAACAAGTGCATTCTTATTCAAAGCAATTTTTACAACTCAGTGAAGAGCAACAGCAAACGCTCATAACGCGTTGGATTACTGATGATAAAACCCAGTATTTTGCTACTTGAGAATTTATACATTAGAGACAAGTAAAAAATAGCCTAAATTGTAAAAAATATGCAATAAAATTGACGGCAAAACGCTCCCTGTTCGGTCTTTAAAATAACCAAAAATCAACGAGGGAATTAATACTGATACTGTTAAAAATACGGGATTATAAAATAAATGCAGTGCCGTAAATATAATCGAAGTTAGCACATTTGCCAACGATAATTTTATAATTGTGCTGGGAAATTTTTCCCGTAAATAACCTTGAATCAGCCCTCTAAACGCCAACTCCTCAACAATAGGATAAAGCAAGATAAAATAAAATGGATTAGACAATCGCTCAAGCGACCAGTCACCAACAAAAAAATACCCCAAAGTCCAAACAACAAAGGCAGCCAAAATAGCTGCCCAAAATTGTCTATCTATTAAAAAATTCATACCATTATTATACGACTTTTTCTTCTAAATAAATAATAAACGCCTAATAATGAAAATAAGATGAAAATCATATCAAATCTTACCTCTGCATTTGGATTATAAACAACCGCCACCACCAGACTAAATAGGGGTAACACTCAATGCTGGGTTATGAATACTGTCATTAGCACCTTCTATATGAGAATACCTTGCCTTCTTTTATTTATATTTATCTAAATAATCTTTCAACTCTATGGTTGTCTTTCTGCCCTCAATTGCATCATTAGCAATGGTAGTATGTAAATTATTAGCATTAGAGTTTAGTAAATATTTAAAGATAATTAATCCATCATTAGGGGCATTAATAGTCCCATTGCCATCAGCATCTAAAATAGTTCCTGCATTATCTAAATAAGCTTTCAACTCTGGGGTTGTTTTTCTGCCCTCCATTGCATCATTAGCAATGGTAGTATGTAAATTATTAGCATTAGAGTTTAGTAAATATTTAAAGATAATCAATCCATCATTAGGGGCATTAACAGTCCCATTGCCATCAATGTCTAAGGAAAAAGCTATGGCAGCATTTACGGTAATGCTAATGGTAGCTGTGCTATTGCCGCTTACATTACTGGCAGTAATTGTCCATACAACATTAGTTGCAGCATTAGCAGGTGTTCCTGAAATAGTTCCAGTCTCAGCGCTAAAAGAAAGACCTTCGCTAAGTGCTGGTGATATAGAATAAGTGGCAGTTCCTCCAGAGTTTGTAACTGTTATATCGCTAATAGCTGTCCCGGCAGTGGCAACAACAGTAGTGGTTGAAACACTAATGCTTGGAGTAGCAAATGTTACGCTAATATTAATGGTTGCGGTATCACTACCTATTGGATTTGTTGCGGTAATTGTGTATGTTGTTGCAGCACTAACCATTGTTGGTGTTCCGCTAATAGCACAACTATTACCGCTAACTACAGCATTTAAGCCAGCTGGTAAAGCTAGATTGCTTGCACAACTTTGAGCAGGGTCGCCTGAGTTGGTAAATTCTACAGGGCTAATCATAACGCCGGCATAGTAGGCTTGTGTCCCTTCTATGTTTGCAATACTTGGTGCAATGGTAATCTGGCTAACAGAAATCTCCACAGTAGCTGAATCAGTGCCGGTTATGTTTGTGGCAGTAACTGTATATATTGTTGCCGATGCAGTGGTATTCGGTGTTCCTGAAATAGTTCCAGTCTCAGTGCTAAAAGACAGACCAGCACTAAGTGTATCTGAAATAGCATAAGAAGTTGGAGTTCCGCCATTATTTATAACTGTTATAGGATCAATAACTTTTCCAATACCAGCATTAATAGCAGCAACTGAAAGTTCAATGCTTGGAGCAGCTGGATTAACAGTAATACTAAAGGTTGCTGAATCACTGTTAGTTACATTTGTAGCAGTAACTGTATATACAATATTAGTTGCAGCATTAGCAGGTGTTCCTGAAATAGTTCCAGTCTCAGCGCTAAAAGATAAATTATTAGCAATTGCTGGTGATATAGAATAAGTGGCAGTTCCTCCAGAGTTTGTAACTGTTATATCGCTAATAGCTGTTCCAGCAGTGGCAACAACAGTAGTGGTTGAAACACTAATGCTTGGAGTAGCAAATGTTACACTAATATTAATGGTTGCGGTATCACTGCCTATTGGATTTATTGCGGTAATTGTGTATGTTGTTGCAGCACTAACCATTGTTGGTGTTCCGCTAATAGCACAACTATTACCGCTAACTACAGCATTTAAGCCAGCTGGTAAAGCTAGATTGCTTGCACAACTTTGAGCAGGGTCGCCTGAGTTGGTAAATTCTACAGGGCTAATCATAACCCCAGCATAGTATGCTTGTGTCCCTTCTATGTTTGCAATACTTGGTGCAATGGTAATCTGGCTAACAGAAATCTCCACAGTAGCTGAATCAGTGCCGGTTATGTTTGTGGCAGTAACTGTATATATTGTTGCTGATGCAGTGGCACTTGGCGTGCCTGAAATAGTTCCAATCTCAGCGCTAAAAGACAGACCAGCACTAAGTGTATCTGAAATAGCATAAGAAGTTGGAGTTCCGCCATTATTTATAACTGTTATAGGATCAATAACTTTTCCAATACCAGCATTAATAGCAGCAACTGAAAGTTCAATGCTTGGAGCAGCTGGATTAACAGTAATACTAAAGGTTGCTGAATCACTGTTAGTTACATTTGTGGCAGTAACTGTATATACAACATTAGTTGCAGCATTAGCAGGTGTTCCTGAAATAGTTCCATCAGTAGTATCAAAAGATAAATTATTAGCAATTACTGGTGATATAGAATAAGTAGCACTTCCTCCAGAGTTTGTAACTGTTATATCGCTAATGGCTGTCATGGCAGTAGCAGTAAGGGTAGAGACTGAAAGCTCAATGCTTGGAGCGGCTGGATTAACAGTAATACTAAGGGTTGCTGAATCACTATTAGTTGCATTTGTGGCAGTAACTGTATATACAACATTAGTTGCAGCATTAGCAGGCGTTCCTGAAATAGTTCCATCAGTAGTATCAAAAGATAAATTATTAGCAATTGCTGGTGAGATAGAATAAGTGGCAGTTCCTCCAGAGTTTGTAACTGTTATATCGCTAATGGCTGTTCCGGCAGTGGCAGTAAGAGTAGAGACTGAAAGTTCAATGCTTGGAGCTGCTGGATTGACAGTAATACTAAAGGTTGCTGAATCACTGTTAGTTACATTTGTGGCAGTAACTGTATATACAACATTAGTTGCAGCATTAGCAGGTGTTCCTGAAATAGTTCCATTAGTAGTATCAAAAGATAAATTATTAGCAATTGCTGGTGATATAGAATAAGTAGCAGTTCCTCCAGAGTTTGTAACTGTTATATCGCTAATAGCTGTCATGGCAGTAGCAGTAAGGGTAGAGACTGAAAGCTCAATGCTTGGAGCGGCTGGATTAACAGTAATACTAAGGGTTGCTGAATCACTATTAGTTGCATTTGTGGCAGTAACTGTATATACAACATTAGTTGCAGCATTAGCAGGCGTTCCTGAAATAGTTCCATCAGTAGTATCAAAAGATAAATTATTAGTAATTGCTGGTGAGATAGAATAAGTAGCAGTTCCTCCAGAGTTTGTAACTGTTATATCGCTAATGGCTGTTCCGGCAGTGGCAGTAAGAGTAGATACTGAAAGGCTAATAATTGGAGCTGCTGGATTGACAGTAATACTAAAGGTTGCTGAATCACTGTTAGTTGCATTTGTGGCAGTAATTGTATATACAACATTAGTTGCAGCATTAGCAGGTGTTCCTGAAATAGTTCCATCAGTAGTATCAAAAGATAGACCATTATCAATTGCTGGTGAGATAGCATAAGAAGTGGGAGTTCCTCCAAAATTTATAACTGTTATATCGCTAATGGCTGTTCCGGCAGTGGCAGTCAGAGTAGAGACTGAAAGGCTAATAATTGGAGCAGCTGGATTAACAGTAATGCTAAGGGTTGCTGAATCAATGTTAGTTACATTTGTGGCAGTAACTGTATATACAACATTAGTTGCAGCATTAGCAGGTGTTCCTGAAATAGTTCCATCAGTAGTATCAAAAGATAAATTATTAGCAATTGCTGGTGATATAGAATAAGTAGCAGTTCCTCCAGAATTTGTAACTATTATATCGCTAATGGCACTGCCGGCAGTAGCAGTAATAGTAGTGGTTGAAAGACTAATATTTGGAGCTGCTATATTGACAGTAATACTAAGAGTGGCTGAATCACTGTTAGTTACATTGCTGGCAGTTATTGTATACACTTGTAGTATTGCAATGGCGCTCGGTGTTCCTGAAATAGTTCCAGTCTCAGTGCTAAAAGATAGGCCTTCGCTAAGTTCTGGTGATATAGAATAAGTGGCAGTTCCTCCAGAGTTTGTAACTGTTATATCGCTAATAGCTGTCCCGGCAGTGGCAACAACAGTAGTGGTTGAAACGCTAATGCTTGGAGTAGCAAATGTTACGCTAATATTAATGGTTGCGGTATCACTACCTATTGGATTTGTTGCGGTAATTGTGTATGTTGTTGCAGCACTAACCATTGTTGGTGTTCCGCTAATAGCACAACTATTACCGCTAACTACGGCATTTAAGCCAGCTGGTAAAGCTAGATTGCTTGCACAACTTTGAGCAGGGTCACCTGAGTTGGTAAATTCTACAGGGCTAATCATAACGCCGGCATAGTAGGCTTGTGTCCCTTCTATGTTTGCAATACTTGGTGCAATGGTAATCTGGCTAACAGAAATCTCCACAGTAGCTGAATCAGTGCCGGTTATGTTTGTGGCAGTAACTGTATATATTGTTGCCGATGCAGTGGTATTCGGTGTTCCTGAAATAGTTCCAGTCTCAGTGCTAAAAGACAGACCAGCACTAAGCGAGCGTGAAATAGCATAAGAAGTTGGAGTTCCGCCATTATTTATAACTGTTATAGGCTCAATAACTTTTCCAATGCCAGCATTAATAGCAGCAACTGAAAGCTCAATGCTTGGAGCTGCTGGATTAACAGTAATACTAAGGGTTGCTGAATCACTGTTAGTTACATTTGTGGCAGTAACTGTATATACAACATTAGTTGCAGCATTGGCAGGTGTTCCTGAAATAGTTCCATTAGTAGTATCAAAAGATAAATTATTAGCAATTGCTGGTGAGATAGAATAAGTAGCAGTTCCTCCAGAGTTTGTAACTGTTATATCGCTAATGGCACTGCCGGCAGTGGCAGTAATAGTAGTGGTTGAAAGACTAATATTTGGAGCTTCTATATTGACAGTAATACTAAGAGTGGCTGAATCACTGTTAGTTACATTTGTAGCAGTAACTGTATATACAATATTAGTTGCAGCATTAGCAGGTGTTCCTGAAATAGTTCCAGTCTCAGCGCTAAAAGATAAATTATTAGCAATTGCTGGTGATATAGAATAAGTGGCAGTTCCTCCAGAGTTTGTAACTGTTATATCGCTAATAGCTGTCCCGGCAGTGGCAACAACAGTAGTGGTTGAAACACTAATGCTTGGAGTAGCAAATGTTACACTAATATTAATGGTTGCGGTATCACTGCCTATTGGATTTGTTGCGGTAATTGTGTATGTTGTTGCAGCACTAACCATTGTTGGTGTTCCGCTAATAGCACAACTATTACCGCTAACTACAGCATTTAAGCCAGCTGGTAAAGCTAGATTGCTTGCACAACTTTGAGCAGGGTCGCCTGAGTTGGTAAATTCTACAGGGCTAATCATAACCCCAGCATAGTATGCTTGTGTCCCTTCTATGTTTGCAATACTTGGTGCAATGGTAATCTGGCTAACAGAAATCTCCACAGTAGCTGAATCAGTGCCGGTTATGTTTGTGGCAGTAACTGTATATATTGTTGCTGATGCAGTGGCACTTGGTGTTCCTGAAATAGTTCCAGTCTCAGTGCTAAAAGACAGACCAGCACTAAGTGTATCTGAAATAGCATAAGAAGTTGGAGTTCCGCCATTATTTATAACTGTTATAGGATCAATAACTTTTCCAATACCAGCATTAATAGCAGCAACTGAAAGTTCAATGCTTGGAGCAGCTGGATTAACAGTAATACTAAAGGTTGCTGAATCACTGTTAGTTACATTTGTGGCAGTAACTGTATATACAACATTAGTTGCAGCATTAGCAGGTGTTCCTGAAATAGTTCCATCAGTAGTATCAAAAGATAAATTATTAGCAATTGCTGGTGAGATAGAATAAGTAGCACTTCCTCCAGAGTTTGTAACTGTTATATCGCTAATGGCTGTCCTGGCAGTGGCAGTAAGAGTAGAGACTGAAAGGCTAATAATTGGAGCGGCTGGATTGACAGTAATACTAAAGGTTGCTGAATCACTGTTAGTTACATTTGTGGCAGTAACTGTATATACAACATTAGTTGCAGCATTAGCAGGTGTTCCTGAAATAGTTCCATCAGTAGTATCAAAAGATAAATTATTAGCAATTGCTGGTGAGATAGAATAAGTGGCAGTTCCTCCAGAGTTTGTAACTGTTATATCGCTAATGGCTGTTCCGGCAGTGGCAGTAAGGGTAGAGACTGAAAGGCTAATAATTGGAGCGGCTGGATTAACAGTAATGCTAAAGGTTGCTGAATCACTGTTAGTTACATTTGTGGCAGTAACTGTATATACAACATTAGTTGCAGCATTGGCAGGCGTTCCTGAAATAGTTCCAGTCTCAGTAGCAAAAGATAAATTATTAGTAATTGCTGGTGAGATAGAATAAGTAGCAGTTCCTCCAGAGTTTGTAACTGTTATATCGCTAATGGCTGTTCCGGCAGTGGCAGTAAGAGTAGATACTGAAAGGCTAATAATTGGAGCTGCTGGATTGACAGTAATACTAAAGGTTGCTGAATCACTGTTAGTTGCATTTGTGGCAGTAACTGTATATACAACATTAGTTGCAGCATTAGCAGGGGTTCCTGAAATAGTTCCATTAGTAGTATCAAAAGATAAATTGTTAGCAATTGCTGGTGATATAGAATAAGTAGCACTTCCTCCAGAGTTTGTAACTGTTATATCGCTAATGGCACTGCCGGCAGTAGCAGTAATAGTAGTGGTTGAAAGACTAATATTTGGAGCTGCTATATTGACAGTAATACTAAGAGTGGCTGAATCACTGTTAGTTAGATTGCTGGCAGTGATTGTATACACTTGTAGCGCTGCGATGGCGCTCGGTGTTCCTGAAATAGTTCCAGTCTCAGTGCTAAAAGAAAGACCTTCGCTAAGTGCTGGTGATATAGAATAAGTGGCAGTTCCGCCATCATTGCTAACTGTTATAGCAGTAATAGCTGTTGCAACACTAGCAACAACAGTAGTGGTTGAAACGCTAATGCTTGGAGTAGCAAATGTTACACTAATATTAATGGTTGCGGTATCACTGCCTATTGGATTTGTTGCGGTAATTGTGTATGTTGTTGCAGCACTAACCATTGTTGGTGTTCCGCTAATAGCACAACTATCACCGCTAACTACAGCATTTAAGCCAACTGGTAAACTTAGATTGCTTGCACAACTTTGAGCAGGGTCGCCTGAGTTGGTAAATTCTACAGGGCTAATCATAACGCCGGCATAGTAGGCTTGTGTCCCTTCTATGTTTGCAATACTTGGTGCAATGGTAATCTGGCTAACAGAAATCTCCACAGTAGCTGAATCAGTGCCGGTTATGTTTGTGGCAGTAACTGTATATATTGTTGCTGATGCAGTGGCACTTGGTGTTCCTGAAATAGTTCCAGTCTCAGTGCTAAAAGACAGGCCAGCACTAAGTGTATCTGAAATAGCATAAGAAGTTGGAGTTCCGCCATTATTTATGACTGTTATAGGCTCAATAACTTTTCCAATACCAGCATTAATAGTAGCAACTGAAAGCTCAATGCTTGGAGCGGCTGGATTAACAGTAATACTAAGGGTTGCTGAATCACTATTAGTTGTATTTGTGGCAGTAACTGTATATACAACATTAGTTGCAGCATTAGCAGGTGTTCCTGAAATAGTTCCATCAGTAGTATCAAAAGATAAATTATTAGCAATTGCTGGTGATATAGAATAAGTAGCAGTTCCTCCAGAGTTTGTAACTGTTATATCGCTAATGGCTGTTCCGGCAGTGGCAGTAAGAGTAGAGACTGAAAGGCTAATAATTGGAGCTGCTGGATTAACAGTAATACTAAGGGTTGCTGAATCACTGTTAGTTGCATTTGTGGCAGTAACTGTATATACAACATTAGCTGCAGCATTAGCAGGGGTTCCTGAAATAGTTCCAGTCTCAGCGCTAAAAGATAGATTATTAGCAATTGCTGGTGAGATAGAATAAGTAGCAGTTCCTCCAGAGTTTGTAACTGTTATATTGCTAATGGCTGTTCCGGCAGTGGCAGTAAGAGTAGATACTGAAAGTTCAATGCTTGGAGCTGCTGGATTAACAGTAATACTAAAGGTTGCTGAATCACTGTTAGTTACATTTGTGGCAGTAACTGTATATACAACATTAGTTGCAGCATTAGCAGGTGTTCCTGAAATAGTTCCAGTCTCAATGCTAAAAGATAAATTATTAGCAATTGCTGGTGAGATAGCATAAGAAGTGGGAGTTCCTCCAGAATTTATAACTGTTATATCGCTAATGGCTGTTCCGGCAGTGGCAGTAAGGGTAGAGACTGAAAGGCTAATAATTGGAGCGGCTGGATTAACAGTAATACTAAGGGTTGCTGAATCACTGTTAGTTACATTTGTGGCAGTAACTGTATATACAACATTAGTTGCAGCATTAGCAGGTGTTCCTGAAATAGTTCCATCAGTAGTATTAAAAGATAGATCATTATCAATTGCTGGTGAGATAGCATAAGAAGTGGGAGTTCCTCCAAAATTTATAACTGTTATATTGCTAATGGCTGTTCCGGCAGTGGCAGTAAGGGTAGAGACTGAAAGGCTAATAATTGGAGCGGCTGGATTGACAGTAATACTAAGGGTTGCTGAATCACTGTTAGTTACATTTGTGGCGGTAACTGTATATACAACATTAGTTGCAGCATTAGCAGGTGTTCCTGAAATAGTTCCATCAGTAGTATCAAAAGATAGACCATTATCAATTGCTGGTGAGATAGCATAAGAAGTGGGAGTTCCTCCAAAATTTATAACTGTTATATTGCTAATGGCTGTTCCGGCAGTGGCAGTAAGAGTAGAGACTGAAAGGCTAATAATTGGAGCTGCTGGATTGACAGTAATACTAAGGGTTGCTGAATCACTGTTAGTTGCATTTGTGGCAGTAACTGTATATACAACATTAGTTGCAGCATTAGCAGGTGTTCCTGAAATAGTTCCATCAGTAGTGTCAAAAGATAGACCATTACCAATTGCTGGTGATATAGAATATGTTGCATCTCCTCCGTTGTTTGTAACTGTTATATTGTTAATGGCACTCCTGGCAGTGGCAGTAATAGTAGTGGTTGAAAGACTAATATTTGGAGCCTCTGGATTGACAGTAATGCTAATGGTGGCTGAATCAGTGCCAGTTACATTGCTGGCAGTGATTGTATACACTTGTAGTGTTGCAGTGGCGCTTGGCGTTCCTGAAATAGCTCCATCAGTAGTATCAAAAGATAGACCTTCGCTAAGTGTCGGTGAGATAGAATAAGTGGCAGTTCCGCCATCATTGCTAACTGTTATAGCAGTAATAGCCGTTGCAACACTGGCAACAACAGTAGTGGTTGAAAGGCTAATATCTGGGGTAGCTGGATTGACAGTAATATTAATAGCCATCGTAGCGCTATTATTATTGCTATCAGTCAAAATTATGCTAAGGGTTGTAGTTCCTATAAAGTCTGCTGCTGGTTGATAAGTAACAGTGGTGGTGCTAACACCAGCATTAGTTGTGATATTATTTGTAAAAGTAGCAGTTCCATCAGCGCTATCAGTATATGACCAAGTTATACTATCGCCGTCTAAATCAAAACCAGTAAGTTTTGCTACTTCTGTAGAATATGAATCTTGGTCAATAGTAGCACTAAGAGTTGTTGTTGCAGGCAAGCCTGATGGCAGTTCGAAAAAGCCGTCACCTACACCGTTAGGATCACCTACATCATCACAAGGTCGGTCGTTAAAACTATTAGCACTAATAATACCTAAGCTGTAGCGTAAACAAGTATTAATAGGTCCATCAGCAAAATTATCTGCATTATCTGTATTAGTGAGATTAAAACGACCAGGGGCATATTGCTCACCACCTGAACCTTCAGGGTCGCTATCAAACAAAATAAAATCACCCAATACAGAATACCAATTACCACTACCTACTGTGCCAAAGCCGGTTTCAGTGCCTGATGCTACGCCTAAATATGTATCAAATATGCCGCCTGATAGAGTAGCGTCAAAGAAAAGTCGTTCTTGTTCGCTGTCAATAATTGCAATATGGGCATCAGTATTAAAAGATGATTGTAATTCAACAAAATCAGCAAACTTAGCGCCATTATTATTATTTAAACTAAAATATAGGCTACCACCAAATATTGCCGCGTCATTTTGATAGTCGTATTTTCTACTTATAGTATCAGTAATAGCATCAATATAAGTAGCAATATCTTGTGAAATTATTGGGGTTTTATTAGTTTGATTAACTATAACTGTTAGCGTTTTGCTAGTAACATCATTATTTTCATCAGTTAGGGTTATTGTAATAGTGCCAGTGCCTGTTAAATCTGGGATGACAGTAAAATAAAGTGTGGCTGTTTGCACAGTGCTACTTAAAGCGGCAGTGGAGTCAATAGAGCTATTAGAAAAAGATACTACAGGTGCTGGATTAGTGGTGAATATACCTCCAGTAGTGCTAACAGCAAATGTGGAATTACTAGCGCTATTATCCTCATCAATAGCAGTTATATTGACTTGATGACGAATAGTATTAGCGGCATTTTCAGTTAAAGTAATGGTATTTGTGCCTACATTAAAAGTAGATTGTGTAAGAACATTTATTGTTATAGCCTGAGTGGCTGTGCCATTAGCATTAATAGATTTTACAATAATATTGTATGTGTCATAAACTGCTGGATTGTTAAATGTTAAAGCACCAGCCGCTGTAAGAGTAAATGATGCTGCATTTGTGCCACTTATCTCTGTTGAGAAAGTGGCTGTATTTCCGTCTTCAGTAGTTGCAGTTAGAGTTGCTACAATTGTTTCACCTGCTAATACAGTAAATGTATTAGTAGAAGTTATTATTGGCTCGTCTGTGTCATTAACTGTAATAATAAAATCTTTTGAAAAAGATTTATTGTCTTTATCAGTTGTAATAACATTAATATTGTATGAAGATTGTGTTTCAAAATCAAAAGAATTATTAGCTATTAAAGTATCATCAGAAATTGAGAAAGTTGCAGTATTATTTAAAGTATAAGTATGAGTTCCAAAATCAGGGTCAATTGTTGAAAGAGTTCCAACTATAACATTAGCGCCAGCATTTTCACTTATATTATCGTTTGAAAGAGTTATACCTGTCGGGGCATTATCAAGCACGGTAATGCTAAGTGTTGCTGAGCCAGAACCACCTGCATTTATGGCGGTAACTGTCCATATTGTTGCTGATGCGGTGGCGCTTGGCATTCCTGAAATAACTCCAGTGGTAGTGCTAAAAGATAGACCATTGTTGAGTGTTGGTGAGATAGAATATAAATCAGCAACTCCGCCAGTATTTGTTGAAACTGTTATATCAGTAATATCCACTCCAACAATAGCAGTAATAGTAGTGGTTGAAAGGCTAATAATTGGAGCTGCTAGATTAACGGTAATATTAACTGTTGCTGTGCCATCACCCCCTGAATTTGTTGCGGTAATTGTATATGTTGTTGCACTACTAACTGCACTTGGAGTTCCGCTTATTTCACAAGTGCTGGCATCAGTAGATGGGTCTACACTAAGCCCTGTTGGTAGGGGTGTATTACTATTACAAGATGTTAAACCTACTCCTCCAGTATTGGTAAATCTCAATGGGGTGGTAATCGGTGTATCTACAGTATAAATTTGTGCTGGATGATTTGCAAGAACAGGAGCGGGTAAGGCTTCGTTTATAGCAAAATTATAGTGTACAGCAGTATTATATGAACTTACACTACTACGAAAATTAAGATTAGTTGTAGCAATAGTAGCAGTTAACTTTAAATCTATAGTAAATAATCTCTGTGGGCTATCTGGGTCAAATTGTCCTCCTCCAATACACTCAACGGTTACAACTTTACCATCTACACCTGAAACATCACCACAAGCAGGAGTAGGATTAACAAAAGTAACGCCTATAAGATTAGTGTTCGTTCCAATCCAAGCAAGGTTGTCACCAGCAGTTCCCCAAACTCTTGAAAATTGTTTATCTGTGCTGTCATCATCATCTTTATTCTTGACGACATCATCAGTATCATTACTAGGTGCAAGTGTTCCATTATAAACTGGTAGTTCATTTCTAACTGCAGTGGCAGTGTAAGTGTTTACAGCAGCAGCATATGCTACTTCTATATTTCTATAATTTTCTAATGCAGCCTGAAATGTTGTTGTTGAACCGAAGTCCCCTTCGATAGGTTCTTCGATCCTGTTGTCCGTAGGTGGATCACCCACAGGTTGTTCGGTTATTTCAGAAGAACTATAATAAACAAGGGCACCTGAAACATTGAAAATACTATCCTCTGTATTTTCTACAAAATGATAAATATCAATAGCGACTTCTCCAGTATCTTTTGCATAAATAGGATTGGCAGCTAACAGGTTTTGAATAATTGTAGCGGCATTATTAGTAGTAGTGTAGTATAATGGTTCGCCACTACTATTCACGCTTTGATTAGATGCCTGAAAAGCAAACAATGGGGTGCCTGTGCTATCTGTTGATACTACTCGCTCAGAATTATCTAAGGTAGGGTTTGTTGAACTTGAAATAAAACCAGCAACATCCGTATCTTCTGGAACTGCAAAATAATGCTGAACATCAGCATTAACTAAGGTTGATAATGTCAATGTTAGAATTGATAATATTATTTTTTTCATAGTTGTAATTTTTATTTAATTAATTAGGTTTGTAGAATTATACAGCATTTATTTAATTTAAAAAAGAAATTATATCATAAAAATTTTATTTATTTATATTTATCTAAATAAGCTTTCAACTCTATGGTTGTCTTTCTACCCTCAATTGCATCATTAGCAATGGTAGTATGTAAATTGTTAGCATTAGAGTTTAGTAAATATTTAAATATAATCAATCCATCATTAGGGGCATTAATAGTCCCATTGCCATCAGCATCTAAAATAGTTCCTGCATCATCTAAATAAGCTTTTAACTCTGGGGTTGTTTTTCTGCCCTCAATTGCATCATTAGCAATGGTAGTATGTAAATTATTAGCATTAGAGTTTAGTAAATATTTAAAGATAATCAATCCATCATTAGGGGCATTAACAGTCCCATTGCCATCAATGTCTAAGGAAAAAGCTATGGCAGCATTTACGGTAATGCTAATGGTAGCTGTGCTATTGCCGCTTACATTACTGGCAGTAATTGTCCATACAACATTAGTTGCAGCATTAGCAGGTGTTCCTGAAATAGTTCCAGTCTCAGCGCTAAAAGAAAGGCCTTCGCTAAGTGCTGGTGATATAGAATAAGTGGCAGTTCCTCCAGAGTTTGTAACTGTTATATCGCTAATAGCTGTCCCGGCAGTGGCAACAACAGTAGTGGTTGAAACACTAATGCTTGGAGTGGCAAATGTTACACTAATATTAATGGTTGCAGTATCACTGCCTATTGGATTTGTTGCGGTAATTGTGTATGTTGTTGCAGCACTAACCATTGTTGGTGTTCCGCTAATAGCACAACTATTACCGCTAACTACAGCATTTAAGCCAGCTGGTAAAGCTAGATTGCTTGCACAGCTTTGAGCAGGGTCGCCTGAGTTGGTAAATTCTACAGGGCTAATCATAACACCGGCATAGTATGCTTGTGTCCCTTCTATGTTTGCAATACTTGGTGGATCGATAATCTCATTAACGGTGATGGTTACAGTAGCTGAATCAGCGCCAGTTATGTTTGTGGCAGTAACTGTATATATTATTGCTGTTGCTGTTGCACTTGGCGTTCCTGAAATAGTTCCAGTTTCAGTGCTAAAAGACAAGCCAGCACTAAGCGAGCGCGAAATAGCATAAGAAGTTGGAGTTCCGCCATTACTTATAACTGTTATAGGCTCAATAACTTTTCCAATACCAGCATTAATAGCAGCAACTGAAAGTTCAATGCTTGGAGCAGCTGGATTAACAGTAATACTAAAGGTTGCTGAATCACTGTTAGTTACATTTGTAGCAGTAACTGTATATACAATATTAGTTGCAGCATTAGCAGGTGTTCCTGAAATAGTTCCAGTCTCAGCGCTAAAAGATAAATTATTAGCAATTGCTGGTGATATAGAATAAGTGGCAGTTCCTCCAGAGTTTGTAACTGTTATATCGCTAATGGCTGTTCCGGCAGTGGCAACAACAGTAGTGGTTGAAACACTAATGCTTGGAGTAGCAAATGTTACGCTAATATTAATGGTTGCAGTATCACTGCCTATTGGATTTGTTGCGGTAATTGTGTATGTTGTTGCAGCACTAACCATTGTTGGTGTTCCGCTAATAGCACAACTATCACCGCTAACTACAGCATTTAAGCCAACTGGTAAACTTAGATTGCTTGCACAACTTTGAGCAGGGTCGCCTGAGTTGGTAAATTCTACAGGGCTAATCATAACGCCGGCATAGTAGGCTTGTGTCCCTTCTATGTTTGCAATACTTGGTGGATCGATAATCTCATTAACGGTGATGGTTACAGTAGCTGAATCAGCGCCAGTTATGTTTGTGGCAGTAACTATATATATTATTGCTGTTGCTGTGGCACTTGGGGTGCCTGAAATAGTTCCAGTCTCAGTGCTAAAAGACAAGCCAGCACTAAGCGAGCGCGAAATAGCATAAGAAGTTGGAGTTCCGCCATTATTTATAACTGTTATAGGATCAATAACTTTTCCAATACCAGCATTAATAGCAGCAACTGAAAGCTCAATGCTTGGAGCAGCTGGATTAACAGTAATACTAAAGGTTGCTGAATCACTATTAGTTACATTTGTGGCAGTAACTGTATATACAATATTAGTTGCAGCATTGGCAGGTGTTCCTGAAATAGTTCCATTAGTAGTATCAAAAGATAAATTATTAGCAATTGCTGGTGAGATAGAATAAGTAGCAGTTCCTCCAGAGTTTGTAACTGTTATATCGCTAATGGCACTGCCGGCAGTGGCAGTAATAGTAGTGGTTGAAAGACTAATATTTGGAGCTTCTATATTGACAGTAATACTAAGAGTGGCTGAATCACTGTTAGTTACATTTGTAGCAGTAACTGTATATACAATATTAGTTGCAGCATTAGCAGGTGTTCCTGAAATAGTTCCAGTCTCAGTGCTAAAAGATAAATTATTAGCAATTGCTGGTGATATAGAATAAGTGGCAGTTCCTCCAGAGTTTGTAACTGTTATATCGCTAATAGCTGTCTCAGCAGTGGCAGTAAGAGTAGAGACTGAAAGGCTAATAATTGGAGCTGCTGGATTAACAGTAATACTAAGGGTGGCTGAATCACTGTTAGTTGCATTTGTTGCAGTAACTGTATATACAATATTAGTTGCAGCATTAGCAGGCGTTCCTGAAATAGTTCCATCAGTAGTATCAAAAGATAAATTATTAGCAATTGCTGGTGATATAGAATAAGTAGCACTTCCTCCAGAGTTTGTAACTGTTATATCACTAATGGCTGTTCCGGCAGTGGCAGTAAGAGTAGAGACTGAAAGTTCAATGCTTGGAGCTGCTGGATTAACAGTAATACTAAGAGTTGCTGTGCTATTGCCGCTTACATTGCTGGCAGTAACTGTATATACAATATTAGTTGCAGCATTAGCAGGCGTTCCTGAAATAGTTCCAGTCTCAGTGGCAAAAGATAAATTATTAGCAATTGCTGGTGATATAGAATAAGTAGCAGTTCCTCCAGAATTTGTAACTGTTATATTGCTAATGGCACTCCCTGCAATGGCAGTAATAGTAGTGGTTGAAAGACTAATATTTGGAGCTGCTATATTGACAGTAATGCTAAGAGTGGCTGAATCACTGTTAGTTACATTGCTGGCAGTGATTGTATACACTTGTAGTGTTGCTATGGCACTCGGCGTTCCTGAAATAGTTCCAGTCTCAGTGCTAAAAGAGAGACCTTCGCTAAGTGCTGGTGATATAGAATAAGTGGCAGTTCCGCCATCATTGCTAACTGTTATAGCAGTAATAGCTGTTGCAACACTAGCAACAACAGTAGTGGTTGAAACACTAATGCTTGGAGTAGCAAATGTTACACTAATATTAATGGTTGCGGTATCACTGCCTATTGGATTTGTTGCGGTAATTGTGTATGTTGTTGCAGCACTAACCATTGTTGGTGTTCCGCTAATAGCACAACTATTACCGCTAACTACAGCATTTAAGCCAGCTGGTAAAGCTAGATTGCTTGCACAACTTTGAGCAGGGTCGCCTGAGTTGGTAAATTCTACAGGGCTAATCATAACCCCAGCATAGTATGCTTGTGTCCCTTCTATGTTTGCAATACTTGGTGCAATGGTAATCTGGCTAACAGAAATCTCCACAGTAGCTGAATCAGTGCCGGTTATGTTTGTGGCAGTAACTGTATATATTGTTGCTGATGCAGTGGCACTTGGTGTTCCTGAAATAGTTCCAGTCTCAGTGCTAAAAGACAGACCAGCACTAAGTGTATCTGAAATAGCATAAGAAGTTGGAGTTCCGCCATTATTTATAACTGTTATAGGCTCAATAACTTTTCCAATACCAGCATTAATAGCAGCAACTGAAAGTTCAATGCTTGGAGCGGCTGGATTAACAGTAATACTAAAGGTTGCTGAATCACTATTAGTTACATTTGTGGCAGTAATTGTATATACAACATTAGTTGCAGCATTAGCAGGTGTTCCTGAAATAGTTCCAGTATTAGTGGCAAAAGATAAATTATTAGCAATTGCTGGTGAGATAGAATAAGTAGCAGTTCCTCCAGAGTTTGTAACTGTTATATCACTAATGGCTGTCCCAGCAGTGGCAGTAAGAGTAGAGACTGAAAGGCTAATAATTGGAGCAGCTGGATTAACAGTAATACTAAGGGTTGCTGAATCACTGTTAGTTACATTTGTTGCAGTAACTGTATATACAACATTAGTTGCAGCATTAGCAGGCGTTCCTGAAATAGTTCCATCAGTAGTATCAAAAGATAAATTATTAGTAATTGCTGGTGATATAGAATAAGTAGCAGTTCCTCCAGAGTTTGTAACTGTTATATCGCTAATGGCTGTCCCAGCAGTGGCAGTAAGAGTAGAGACTGAAAGGCTAATAATTGGAGCTGCTGGATTAACAGTAATACTAAGGGTTGCTGAATCACTGTTAGTTACATTTGTGGCAGTAACTGTATATACAACATTAGTTGCAGCATTAGCAGGTGTTCCTGAAATAGTTCCATCAGTAGTATCAAAAGATAAATTATTAGCAATTACTGGTGATATAGAATAAGTAGCAGTTCCTCCAGAGTTTGTAACTGTTATATCACTAATGGCTGTTCCGGCAGTGGCAGTAAGAGTAGAGACTGAAAGCTCAATGCTTGGAGCGGCTGGATTAACAGTAATACTAAAAGTTGCTGAATCACTGTTAGTTACATTTGTAGCAGTAACTGTATATACAATATTAGTTGCAGCATTAGCAGGCGTTCCTGAAATAGTTCCATCAGTAGTATCAAAAGATAAATTATTAGCAATTGCTGGTGATATAGAATAAGTAGCAGTTCCTCCAGAGTTTGTAACTGTTATATCACTAATGGCTGTTCCGGCAGTGGCAGTAAGAGTAGAGACTGAAAGCTCAATGCTTGGAGCAGCTGGGTTAACAGTAATACTAAGGGTTGCTGAATCACTATTGGTTACATTTGTGGCAGTAACTGTATATACAACATTAGTTGCAGCATTAGTAGGCGTTCCTGAAATAGTTCCATCAGTAGTATCAAAAGATAAATTATTAGTAATTACTGGTGATATAGAATAAGTAGCAGTTCCTCCAGAGTTTGTAACTGTTATATCGTTAATGGCTGTTCCGGCAGTGGCAGTAAGAGTAGAGACTGAAAGGCTAATAATTGGAGCAGCTGGATTAACAGTAATACTAAGGGTTGCTGAATCACTGTTAGTTACATTGCTGGCAGTGATTGTATACACTTGTAGCGCTGCGATGGCGCTCGGTGTTCCTGAAATAGTTCCAGTCTCAGTGCTAAAAGAAAGACCTTCGCTAAGTGCTGGTGATATAGAATAAGTGGCAGTTCCGCCATCATTGCTAACTGTTATAGCAGTAATAGCTGTTGCAACACTAGCAACAACAGTAGTGGTTGAAACACTAATGCTTGGAGTAGCAAATGTTACACTAATATTAATGGTTGCGGTATCACTGCCTATTGGATTTGTTGCGGTAATTGTGTATGTTGTTGCAGCACTAACCATTGTTGGTGTTCCGCTAATAGCACAACTATTACCGCTAACTACAGCATTTAAGCCAGCTGGTAAAGCTAGATTGCTTGCACAGCTTTGAGCAGGGTCGCCTGAGTTGGTAAATTCTACAGGGCTAATCATAACCCCAGCATAGTATGCTTGTGTCCCTTCTATGTTTGCAATACTTGGTGCAATGGTAATCTGGCTAACAGAAATCTCCACAGTAGCTGAATCAGTGCCGGTTATGTTTGTGGCAGTAACTGTATATATTGTTGCTGATGCAGTGGCACTTGGCGTTCCTGAAATAGTTCCAGTCTTAGTGCTAAAAGACAGACCAGCACTAAGTGTATCTGAAATAGCATAAGAAGTTGGAGTTCCGCCATTATTTATGACTGTTATAGGCTCAATAACTTTTCCAATACCAGCATTAATAGTAGCAACTGAAAGCTCAATGCTTGGAGCGGCTGGATTAACAGTAATACTAAGGATTGCTGAATCACTGTTAGTTACATTTGTGGCAGTAACTGTATATACAATATTAGTTGCAGCATTAGCAGGGGTTCCTGAAATAGTTCCATCAGTAGTATCAAAAGATAAATTATTAGCAATTGCTGGTGATATAGAATAAGTAGCAGTTCCTCCAGAGTTTGTAACTGTTATATCGCTAATGGCTGTTCCGGCAGTGGCAGTAAGAGTAGAGACTGAAAGGCTAATAATTGGAGCTGCTGGATTAACAGTAATAATAAGGGTTGCTGAATCACTGTTAGTTACATTTGTGGCAGTAACTGTATATACAATATTAGCTGCAGCATTAGCAGGCGTTCCTGAAATAGTTCCATCAGTAGTATCAAAAGATAGGCCATTATCAATTGCTGGTGATATAGAATAAGTAGCAGTTCCTCCAGAGTTTGTAACTGTTATATCACTAATGGCTGTCCCAGCAGTGGCAGTAAGAGTAGATACTGAAAGACTAATAATTGGAGCTGCTGGATTAACAGTAATACTAAGGGTTGCTGAATCACTGTTAGTTACATTTGTGGCAGTAACTGTATATACAACATTAGTTGCAGCATTAGCAGGTGTTCCTGAAATAGTTCCATCAGTAGTATTAAAAGATAAATTATTAGCAATTGCTGGTGATATAGAATAAGTAGCAGTTCCTCCAGAGTTTGTAACTGTTATATTGCTAATGGCTGTTCCGGCAGTGGCAACAACAGTAGTGGTTGAAACGCTAATAATTGGAGCAGCTGGATTAACAGTAATACTAAAGGTTGCTGAATCACTGTTAGTTACATTTGTGGCAGTAACTGTATATACAACATTAGTTGCAGCATTAGCAGGTGTTCCTGAAATAGTTCCATCAGTAGTATCAAAAGATAGACCATTATCAATTGCTGGTGAGATAGCATAAGAAGTGGGAGTTCCTCCAAAATTTATAACTGTTATATCGCTAATGGCTGTTCCGGCAGTGGCAGTAAGAGTAGAGACTGAAAGTTCAATGCTTGGAGCTGCTGGATTGACAGTAATACTAAAGGTTGCTGAATCACTGTTAGTTACATTTGTGGCAGTAACTGTATATACAACATTAGTTGCAGCATTAGCAGGTGTTCCTGAAATAGTTCCATTAGTAGTATCAAAAGATAAATTATTAGCAATTGCTGGTGATATAGAATAAGTAGCAGTTCCTCCAGAGTTTGTAACTGTTATATCGCTAATAGCTGTTCCGGCAGTAGCAGTAAGAGTAGAGACTGAAAGGCTAATAATTGGAGCTGCTGGATTGACAGTAATACTAAGGGTTGCTGAATCACTGTTAGTTACATTTGTGGCAGTAACTGTATATACAATATTAGTTGCAGCATTAGCAGGTGTTCCTGAAATAGTTCCATCAGTAGTATCAAAAGATAAATTATTAGCAATTGCTGGTGATATAGAATAAGTAGCAGTTCCTCCAGAGTTTGTAACTGTTATATCGCTAATGGCTGTTCCGGCAGTAGCAGTAAGAGTAGAGACTGAAAGGCTAATAATTGGAGCTGCTGGATTGACAGTAATACTAAAGGTTGCTGAATCACTGTTAGTTACATTTGTGGCAGTAACTGTATATACAACATTAGTTGCAGCATTAGCAGGTGTTCCTGAAATAGTTCCATCAGTAGTATCAAAAGATAAATTATTAGCAATTGCTGGTGATATAGAATAAGTAGCAGTTCCTCCAGAGTTTGTAACTGTTATATCGCTAATGGCTGTTCCGGCAGTAGCAGTAAGAGTAGAGACTGAAAGGCTAATAATTGGAGCTGCTGGATTGACAGTAATACTAAAGGTTGCTGAATCACTGTTAGTTACATTTGTGGCAGTAACTGTATATACAACATTAGTTGCAGCATTAGCAGGTGTTCCTGAAATAGTTCCATCAGTAGTATCAAAAGATAAATTATTAGCAATTGCTGGTGATATAGAATAAGTAGCAGTTCCTCCAGAGTTTGTAACTGTTATATCGCTAATGGCTGTTCCGGCAGTGGCAGTAAGGGTAGAGACTGAAAGGCTAATAATTGGAGCTGCTGGATTGACAGTAATACTAAGGGTTGCTGAATCACTGTTAGTTACATTTGTAGCTGTAACTGTGTATACAACATTAGCTGCAGCATTAGCAGGCGTTCCTGAAATAGTTCCAGTATCAGTGGCAAAAGATAAATTATTAGTAATTGCTGGTGAGATAGAATAAGTAGCAGTTCCTCCAGAGTTTGTAACTGTTATATCGCTAATGGCTGTTCCGGCAGTGGCAGTAAGGGTAGAGACTGAAAGCTCAATGCTTGGAGCTGCTGGATTAACAGTAATACTAAGGGTTGCTGAATCACTATTAGTTACATTTGTGGCAGTAACTGTATATACAACATTAGTTGCAGCATTAGCAGGTGTTCCTGAAATAGTTCCATCAGTAGTATCAAAAGATAAATTATTAGCAATTGCTGGTGAGATAGAATAAGTAGCAGTTCCTCCAGAGTTTGTAACTGTTATATCGCTAATGGCTGTTCCGGCAGTGGCAGTAAGGGTAGAGACTGAAAGGCTAATAATTGGAGCGGCTGGGTTGACAGTAATACTAAGGGTTGCTGAATCACTGTTAGTTACATTTGTGGCAGTAACTGTATATACAATATTAGTTGCAGCATTAGCAGGTGTTCCTGAAATAGTTCCATTAGTAGTATCAAAAGATAAATTATTAGCAATTGCTGGTGATATAGAATAAGTAGCACTTCCTCCAGAGTTTGTAACTGTTATATCGCTAATGGCTGTTCCGGCAGTGGCAGTAAGAGTAGAGACTGAAAGGCTAATAATTGGAGTAGCTGGATTAACAGTAATACTAAGGGTTGCTGAATCACTATTGGTTACATTTGTGGCAGTAACTGTATATACAACATTAGTTGCAGCATTAGCAGGTGTTCCTGAAATAGTTCCATTAGTAGTATCAAAAGATAAATTATTAGCAATTGCTGGTGAGATAGCATAAGAAGTGGGAGTTCCTCCAGAATTTATAACTGTTATATCGCTAATGGCTGTTCCGGCAGTGGCAGTAAGGGTAGAGACTGAAAGGCTAATAATTGGAGCGGCTGGATTAACAGTAATACTAAGGGTTGCTGAATCACTGTTAGTTACATTTGTGGCAGTAACTGTATATACAACATTAGTTGCAGCATTAGCAGGTGTTCCTGAAATAGTTCCATCAGTAGTATTAAAAGATAGATCATTATCAATTGCTGGTGAGATAGCATAAGAAGTGGGAGTTCCTCCAAAATTTATAACTGTTATATTGCTAATGGCTGTTCCGGCAGTGGCAGTAAGGGTAGAGACTGAAAGGCTAATAATTGGAGCGGCTGGATTGACAGTAATACTAAGGGTTGCTGAATCACTGTTAGTTACATTTGTGGCAGTAACTGTATATACAATATTAGCTGCAGCATTAGCAGGCGTTCCTGAAATAGTTCCATCAGTAGTATCAAAAGATAAATTATTAGCAATTGCTGGTGATATAGAATAAGCAGCAGTTCCTCCAGAGTTTGTAACTGTTATATCGCTAATGGCTGTCCTGGCGGTGGCAGTAAGGGTAGAGACTGAAAGTTCAATGCTTGGAGCTGCTGGATTAACAGTAATACTAAGGGTTGCTGAATCACTGTTAGTTACATTTGTGGCAGTAACTGTATATACAACATTAGCTGCGGCATTAGCAGGTGTTCCTGAGATAGTTCCAGTTTCAGTGCTAAAAGATAAATTGTTAGAAATTGCTGGTGATATAGAATAAGTAGCAGTTCCGCCAGAGTTTGTAACTGTTATATCGCTAATGGCGCTCCCGGCAGTGGCAGTAAGAGTAGAGACTGAAAGGCTAATAATTGGAGCTGCTGGATTAACAGTAATACTAAGGGTGGCTGAATCACTGTTAGTTACATTTGTGGCTGTAACTGTGTATACAACATTAGCTGCAGCATTAGCAGGGGTTCCTGAAACAGTTCCAGTCTCAGTGGCAAAAGATAAATTATTAGCAATTGCTGGTGATATAGAATAAGTAGCAGTTCCGCCAGAGTTTGTAACTGTTATATCGCTAATGGCTGTTCCGGCAGTGGCAGTAAGAGTAGAGACTGAAAGGCTAATAATTGGAGCGGCTGGATTGACAGTAATACTAAAGGTTGCTGAATCACTGTTAGTTGCATTTGTGGCAGTAACTGTATATACAACATTAGCTGCGGCATTAGCAGGTGTTCCTGAGATAGTTCCAGTGGCAGTGGCAAAAGATAAATTGTTAGAAATTGCTGGTGATATAGAATAAGTAGCAGTTCCTCCAGAGTTTGTAACTGTTATATCGCTAATGGCGCTCCCGGCAGTGGCAGTAAGAGTAGATACTGAAAGTTCAATGCTTGGAGCTGCTGGATTAACAGTAATACTAAAGGTTGCTGAATCACTGTTAGTTACATTTGTGGCAGTAACTGTATATACAACATTAGTTGCAGCATTAGCAGGTGTTCCTGAAATAGTTCCAGTCTCAATGCTAAAAGATAAATTATTAGCAATTGCTGGTGAGATAGCATAAGAAGTGGGAGTTCCTCCAGAATTTATAACTGTTATATCGCTAATGGCTGTTCCGGCAGTGGCAGTAAGAGTAGAGACTGAAAGGCTAATAATTGGAGCTGCTGGATTAACAGTAATACTAAGGGTTGCTGAATCACTGTTAGTTACATTTGTGGCAGTAACTGTATATACAACATTAGTTGCAGCATTAGCAGGTGTTCCTGAAATAGTTCCATCAGTAGTATCAAAAGATAGACCATTATCAATTGCTGGTGAGATAGCATAAGAAGTGGGAGTTCCTCCAAAATTTATAACTGTTATATCGCTAATGGCTGTTCCGGCAGTGGCAGTCAGAGTAGAGACTGAAAGGCTAATAATTGGAGCTGCTGGATTAACAGTAATACTAAGGGTTGCTGAATCACTGTTAGTTACATTTGTGGCAGTAACTGTATATACAATATTAGTTGCAGCATTAGCAGGTGTTCCTGAAATAGTTCCATCAGTAGTATCAAAAGATAAATTATTAGCAATTGCTGGTGATATAGAATAAGTAGCAGTTCCTCCAGAGTTTGTAACTGTTATATCGCTAATGGCTGTTCCGGCAGTAGCAGTAAGAGTAGAGACTGAAAGGCTAATAATTGGAGCTGCTGGATTGACAGTAATACTAAAGGTTGCTGAATCACTGTTAGTTGCATTTGTGGCAGTAACTGTATATACAACATTAGTTGCAGCATTAGCAGGTGTTCCTGAAATAGTTCCATCAGTAGTATCAAAAGATAAATTATTAGCAATTGCTGGTGATATAGAATAAGTAGCAGTTCCTCCAGAGTTTGTAACTGTTATATCGCTAATGGCTGTTCCGGCAGTGGCAGTAAGGGTAGAGACTGAAAGGCTAATAATTGGAGCTGCTGGATTGACAGTAATACTAAGGGTTGCTGAATCACTGTTAGTTACATTTGTAGCTGTAACTGTGTATACAACATTAGCTGCAGCATTAGCAGGCGTTCCTGAAATAGTTCCAGTATCAGTGGCAAAAGATAAATTATTAGTAATTGCTGGTGAGATAGAATAAGTAGCAGTTCCTCCAGAGTTTGTAACTGTTATATCGCTAATGGCTGTTCCGGCAGTGGCAGTAAGGGTAGAGACTGAAAGCTCAATGCTTGGAGCTGCTGGATTAACAGTAATACTAAGGGTTGCTGAATCACTATTAGTTACATTTGTGGCAGTAACTGTATATACAACATTAGTTGCAGCATTAGCAGGTGTTCCTGAAATAGTTCCATCAGTAGTATCAAAAGATAAATTATTAGCAATTGCTGGTGAGATAGAATAAGTAGCAGTTCCTCCAGAGTTTGTAACTGTTATATCGCTAATGGCTGTTCCGGCAGTGGCAGTAAGGGTAGAGACTGAAAGGCTAATAATTGGAGCGGCTGGGTTGACAGTAATACTAAGGGTTGCTGAATCACTGTTAGTTACATTTGTGGCAGTAACTGTATATACAATATTAGTTGCAGCATTAGCAGGTGTTCCTGAAATAGTTCCAGTCTCGGCGCTAAAAGATAAATTATTAGCAATTGCTGGTGAGATAGCATAAGAAGTGGGAGTTCCTCCAGAATTTATAACTGTTATATCGCTAATGGCACTCCCGGCAGTGGCAGTAAGAGTAGAGATTGAAAGGCTAATAATTGGAGCTGGTGGATTAACAGTAATATAAATAGTGGCTGAATCAGTGCCAGTTACATTGCTGGCAATAACTGTGTATGTGTATGTTTCCACTGTTACGGCAGTAGGTGTTCCTGAAATAGTTCCAGTCTTAGTGCTAAAAGATAAATTATTAGTAATTGCTGGTGAGATAGCATAAGAAGTGGGAGTTCCTCCAGAATTTATAACTGTTATATCGCTAATGGCACTGCCGACAATGGCAGTAATAGTAGTGGTTGAAAGGCTAATAATTGGAGCTGGTGGATTAACAGTAATCTCAATGGTGGCTGAATCAGTGCCGCTTACATTGCTAGCAGTAACTGTGTATGTTGCTACTGTTACGGCAGTAGGTGTTCCTGAAATAGTTCCAGTCTCAGTGCTAAAAGATAAATTGTTAGCAATTGCTGGTGATATAGAATAAGTAGCAGTTCCGCCAGTACTTACGGCGTTTATCTCAACATATATTCCAACAACAGCGGTAGCAGTAGCAGAAAATGCAATAATTGGAGCTGGTGGATTAACAGTAATCTCAATGGTGGCTGAATCAGTGCCGCTTACATTGCTAGCAGTAACTGTGTATGTTGCTACTGTTACGGCAGTAGGTGTTCCTGAGATAGTTCCAGTCTCAGTGCTAAAATATAAATTGTTAGCAATTGCTGGTGATATAGAATAAGTAGCAGTTCCGCCAGTACTTACGGCTTTTATCTCAACATAATCTCCAACAACAGCGGTAGCAGTAGCAGAAAATGCAATAATTGGAGCTGGTGGATTAACAGTAATCTCAATGGTGGCTGAATCAGTGCCGCTTACATTGCTAGCAGTAACTGTGTATGTTGCTACTGTTACGGCAGTAGGTGTTCCTGAAATAGTTCCAGTTTCAGTGCTAAAATATAAATTATTAGCAATTGCTGGTGATATAGAATAAGTAGCAGTTCCGCCAGTACTTACGGCGTTTATCTCAACATAAGCTCCAACAACAGCGGTAGCAGTAGCAGAAAATGCAATAATTGGAGCTGCTGGATTAACAGTAATACTAAGGGTTGCTGAATCACTATCAGCTACATTTGTGGCAGTAACTGTATATACAACATTAGTTGCAGCATTAGCAGGCGTTCCTGAAATAGTTCCATCATTAGTATCAAAAGATAGGCCATTAGCAATTGCTGGTGATATAGAATATGTTGCATCTCCGCCAGAATTTATAACTGTTATATCAGTAATGGCTGTTCCGGCAGTGGCAGTAAGAGTAGAGACTGAAAGGCTAATAATTGGAGCGGTTGGATTAACAGTAATATTAACTGTTGCTGTGCTACTACCTGCTGAGTTTGTTGCGGTAATTGTATATGTTGTTGCAATACTAACTTCAATTGGAGTTCCATCTATTTCACAAGTTTGATCATTAGCAATTGGGTTAAATCCCCCTGTAGTAACTGTGCCTACACTAAGCCCTGCTGGTAGGGGTGGAATACTATCACAAGATGTTAAAGGTGTTCCTACAGTATTGGTAAATTCCAATGGGGTAATCGGTGTATCTACCGTATAAATTTGTGCTGGACTATTTTCAAGATTAGGAGTAGTGTCTACAGCATTAACTAAAGTTGGTAATGTCAATGCTAGAATTGATAATATTATTTTTTTCATAGTTATAATTTTTATTTAAGTCATTAAGTTTTGCAGAATTATACAGCATTTATTTCATTTAAAAAAAAGAATTACATAATAAAAGTTTTATTTATTTATATTTATCTAAATAAGCCTTTAAATCTTTGGTTGTCTTTCTGCCCTCAATTGCATTACTAGAAATGGTAGTATGTAAATTGTTAGCATTAGAGTTTAGTAAATATTTAAAGATAATCAATCCATCATTAGAGGCATTAATAGTCTGATTGCCATCAACATCTAAAATAGTTCCTGCACTATCTAAATAAACTTTCAACTGTGGGGTTGTTTTTCTGCCCTTAATTGCATTACTAGAAATGGTAGTATGTAAATTGTTAGCATTAGAGTTTAGTAAATATTTAAAGATAATCAATCCATCATTAGAGGCATTAATAGTCCCATTGCCATCAGCATCTAAGGAAAAAGTTATGGCAGCATTTACGGTAATGCTAAAGGTTGCTGAATCACTGTTAGTTATATTTGTAGCAGTAATTGTGTATATTATTGCTGTAGCACTAGCACTTGGGGTGCCTAAGATAGATCCAGTAGCAGCATTAAAAGACAAATCATTAGTAATTGCTGGTGCAATAGAATATAAATCAACAACTCCTCCAGTATTTGTAGCACTTATATCAACATATATTCCAACAACAGCAGTAATAGTAGTGGTTGAAAGACTAATATTTGGAGCTGCTATATTGACAGTAATGCTAAGGGTGGCTGAATCACTGTTAGTTACATTGCTGGCAGTGATTGTATATATTTGTAGTGTTGCGGTGGCGCTTGGTATTCCTGAAATAGTTCCATTATTGGTGGCAAAAGATAGGCCTTCGCTAAGTGTTGGTGAGATAGAATAAGTGGCAGTTCCGCCATTATTGCTAACTGTTATAGCAGTAATAGCGGTTGCAACACTGGCAACAACAGTAGTGGTTGAAAGGCTAATATCTGGGGCAACTGGATTGACAGTAATATTAATGGTTGCTGTGCTACTGCCGGTTATATTACTGGCAGTAACTGTATATACAACATTAGCTGCAGCATTAGCAGGTGTTCCTGAAATAGTTCCAGTAGCGTCATTAAAAGACAATCCATTGGCAATTGCTGGCACAATAGAATATAAATCAGCAATTCCTCCAGTATTTGTAGCACTTATATCAACATATATTCCAACAACAGCGGTGATAGAAGCAGGTAAAAATGCAATAATTGGAGCAGTTGGATTAACGGTAATGATAAGGATGACTGAATCATCGCTGGTTATATTGCTGGCAGTGATTGTATACACTTGTAGTTTTGCGGGGGTGCTTGGGGTTCCTGAAACAGTTCCAGTCTCAGTGCTAAAAGATAGGCCTTCGCTAAGTGCTGGTGAGATAGAATAAGTGGCAGTTCCACCATCATTGCTAACTGTTATAGCAGTAATAGCTATTCCAACAACAGCAGTAATAGTAGTGGTTGAAATACTAATATTTGGAGCTTCTATATTGACAGTAATGCTAAGGGTGGCTGAATCACTGTTAGTTACATTGCTGGCAGTGATTGTATATATTTGTAGTGTTGCGGTGGCGCTTGGCGTTCCTGAAATAGTTCCATCAGTGGTGGCAAAAGATAGGCCTTCGCTAAGTGTCGGTGAGATAGAATAAGTGGCAGCTCCGCCATTATTGCTAACTGTTATAGCAGTAATAGCTGTTGCAACACTGGCAACAACAGCAGTGGTTGAAAGGCTAATATCTGGGGCAACTGGATTGACAGTAATGCCAAGGGTTGCTGTACTAATGCCGCTTATATTACTGGCAGTGATTGTCCATACAATATTAGTTGCAACATTAGTAGGCGTTCCTGAAATAGCTCCAGTAGCGGTGCTAAAAGACAAATTATTAGCAATTGCTGGCGCAATAGAATATAAATCAGCAACTCCTCCAGTGTTGGTAGCGCTTATATCAATATATATTCCAACAATAGCGGTAATGGTAGCAGGTGAAAATGCAATAATTGGAGCCTGTGGATTAACGGTAATGCTAATGGTGGCTGAATTAGTGCCGGTTACATTGTTGGCAGTGATTGTATATATTTGTAGTGTTGCGGTGGCACTTGGCGTTCCTGAAATAGTTCCGGTATTAGTGGCAAAAGATAGACCTTCGCTAAGTGTCGGTGAGATAGAATAAGTGGAAGTTCCGCCATCATTGTTAACTGTTATAGTAGTAATAGCTGTTGCAACACTGGCAACAACAGTAGTGGTTGAAAGGCTAATGCTTG
Organism: Gammaproteobacteria bacterium; assembly: GCA_965217125.1. Classification (GTDB taxonomy): domain Bacteria; phylum Pseudomonadota; class Gammaproteobacteria; order PS1; family Pseudothioglobaceae; genus JAAOIF01. Next base: position 1,329,873 of record OZ244244.1, read on the forward strand.
GAATGGCAAATGTTACGCTAATATTAATGGTTGCGGTATCACTGCCTTGTGAATTTATTGCGGTAATTGTGTATGTTGTTGCAGGGCTAGTTACTATTGCCGTTCCGCTAATGACACAATGAGCGCCGCTAAGACCAACAATTAAGCCATACGGTAAGTTTGTGCCATAACAGATTTGAGCCGGGTCGCCTGAGTTGGTAAATTCTATAGGGCTAATCATAGTGCCTGCATAGTAGGTTTGTGGCTCTTCTATGTTTGCAATATTTGGTGGATTGAGAATCTTGCTAACAGAAATCTCAATAATAGCTGAATCACTGGCAGTTATATTTGTGGCAGTAACTGTCCATACTCGTGCTGTATGTGTAGCGCTTGGGGTGCCTGAAATAGTTCCATCAGTAATATCAAAAGATAGACCATTATCAAGTGGTGGTGCGATAGCATAAGAAGTTGGAGTTCCGCCAAAACTTATAACTGTTACATTAGTAATAGCCATATCAAGTTCAGCATTAATATTATGTTCTGAAAGAATAATATTTGGAGCCTCTGGATTGACAGTAATACTAATTGTATCTGTGCTGATAGCAGTTATGTTTAGGGCAGTAATAGTATATGTTTGTGCGTCCTGAGTAATGCTTGGTGTTCCGCTAAATTCACAAGTGCTTTTGTCAGCAGATACTGCTATTGAAATGCCTGCTGGCAATGCTGGATTGCTGTCGCAAAATACCAATTCCTGTCCTGCAGAATTTGTAATTGCTATGCCGCTAATAGGTGTTTTAATAACAGCAGTAAAAGCAGCAGGCGAAATTGCAATGCTTGGAGCAGTTGGATTAATGGCAATGCTAAGAGTTGCTGAATCAGTGCCTCTTATATTTGTGGCAGTAATTGTATATTCAATAATATGCCCATCAGTGGAATAGGTAGGTGCTCCTGAAATAGTTCCAGTGGTGGTGCTAAAAGATAGGCCGTTGCCAATTGCTGGTGATATAGCATAAAAAGCTGGGTCTCCGTCATGATTTATAACCGTTATATCAGCAATAGCAATTCCAACATAAGCAGTAACAGAAGCAGTTGAAAGGCTAATATCTGGAGCGGTAACAACACTAATATTAACATTTACTGTAGCACTATTATTATTTTCATCAGTTAAAATTATGCTAAGAGTTGTGCTTCCTGTAAAACCTGGCTCTGCTTGATAATGAACAGTGGTGATGCTAACACCGGTATTAGTTGCAGTATCAAAAATAGTTGTGCCGTTGCTATCACTATCAGTATATGACCAAGTTATGTTATCACCGTCTAAATCAAAACCGCTAAGCTTTGCTATCTCATAATATAGACCTTGACTAATAGTAGCATTAAGAGTTGTTGTTAATGCAGCAAAACCAGTTGAAAATTCATAAGATGCTCTTCTATTACCAAACAGATTGTTTTCTTGTAACAAATATTGATCAGAGCGCCTTAGTTTTTCTCCAATTTTTGAAAAATAATCACTGGGCTGCTGTCCATTTGCGCTCCAACTAAAGTCATAAAACCCTGGATATATTGTATAAACACCATCTGCTGTTATATTAGAGTGAGTTTGTGTGCCATTTTCACCTTCTATCAAGAGAGTAAATGGATAATCAATATCATAATTACCATCACCGGTCATAATTTTGTCAGAAACTAAGCCTTGCCAATTATAATCGCTGCCAATAATAGCATTCTCCTGCTCGCTATTAGCACTAGCAAAGTGTCCGCCTAAATCATCAATAACAGGTTGGAATGCACTAACAGCACTGTTATTGGTGCTGTCTCCAAATGCACTATTTGCATAAATATGCCCACCAAAAACTAATAGATTGAAAAGACGGCTATCAAACTCACTAATAATTACTGGTGAGTTATCTGCTTTGATTATCGTTACTGTTAGTGTTTTGGTAGTAATATTACTATTTTCATCAGTTAGAATAATGTTAATTGTTCCAGTTCCTGCGGTATCTGGGATGACAGTAAAATAAAGCGTGGCTATTTGGGGGGTGCTTACTATAATAGCAGTAGAGTTAATAGAAGTATCAGAAAACGACACTACAGGTGCTGGGTTAGTAGTAAATATGCCTCCAGTAGTGCTAACAGTAAAGCTTGCATTATCATTGCTATCATCAATATCTCTAATATTATTTATATTAACTTGATGGCGAATAGTATTAGCAGCATTTTCAGTTAAAGTAATAGCATTTTTTGCTAAATTAAAAATAGGTTTTGTAACTACATTTATGGTTATAGCTTGAGTATCTGTGCCAGTAGCATTAGCTGCTTTTACTTGAATATTGTAGATATTATCAGCAGCTGTTGTAGTGGAAAAAACTGGGGCAGTATTAAATGTTAAAACACCGTTTGCTGCAAGAGCAAATGACGCAGAATCTTCGCCAGTTATGTCAGTTAAGAAATCTGCTCCATCAGTTGCGCTCAATGTTGTTACAAGCGTTGTGTTTTCTAATATGCTAAATGTATTAGTAGAGATTATTGCTGGTATTTCTTTTTCATCATCAGCAATATAAATAATAAAATCTTTTGCAAAAGAATTGCCGATCTCGTCAGTTGTAGTAACGCTAATAGTATATGAAGCTTTTGTTTCATAATCAAAAGTAGTAGCAGATGTTAAAGTATTGCCACTAATTGAGAAAGTTTCAGTATTATTTAAAGTATAAGTATAAGTTCCCCCATAAACACTATTTGTTGAAAATACTCCTATAAATGTTCCAGTAGCAGTATTTTCATATATTCTATCTGCAGAAAGTATTGTGTTTACAACATTAATATCAATGTTTGTCGCGGTGATATTATTATCGCTATCAGTTAAAGTTATAATAAGAGTTGTAATCCCTGTAAAGCCTGCTTCTGACTGATAATTAACAGTAGTGTTGCTAACACCAGCATTAGCTATTCTATTATTAGTAAAAGTAGCCGTGCCGTGACTATTGACATCAAAATATGACCAAGTTATGTTATTACCGTCTAAATCAAAACCACTAAGCTTTGCTACCTCAGAAGATAAATTTTGATTAGCAATAGCAATAAGAGTTGTTATTGCAGGCAAGCCTGACGGCAGTTCGAAAAAGCCATCATCTACAGCACCACCGCCTATATCATTACAAGGTCGGTCGTTAAAGTTGCCATTATCTTGATAACGCAAACAAGCAATAGCATTATTATCAGCAAAATAACTATTATTACTGTCATTAACACTAAAATCATAATGCCCTGGTGCAATTTGTTCGCCATTATTACTAGCAGCAGGGGCGCTATCAAACAAAACAAAATCGCCCAATGCAGAATACCAGCTATCAACACTGCCTACCGTGCCAAAGCCGGTTGCAGTGCCTGATGCTACGCCTAAATATGTATCAAACAAGCCACCTGATAAAGTATCAATATGCTCTTTTTCTTGTTTGCTGTCAATAATTGCTAAATGGGCATCAGTATTAAAAGCTGATTGCAAGGCAACAAAATCAGCAAAATTAGCGCCACCAGCATTATTTAAACTAAAATATAGGCTACCACCAAATATTGTCACATCATTTTGATAGTTGTAACTTGCAGCAGTTACAGTATTAGTAATAGCATTAGCAATATAAGTAGCAATATCTTGTGAAATTATTGGGACCGTATTACTCTGGTTAACTGTAACTGTTAGCTTTTTGGTAGTAATATTACCTAACTCGTCTGTTAGGCTTATCTCAATATTACCAGCGCCTAAAGTATCTGGGATGATAGTAAAATAAAGTGCGGCTGTTTGCGCGGTGCTTCCAACAGCAGCAGCAGTGGTGATAATAGAAGTATCAGAAAACGACACTACAGGCGCTGGCTCGGTAGTAAATATGCCGCTAGCACTAACAGTAAAGCTTGCACTGCCGCCGCCATTATCCCTATCAACAACAGTTATATCAACTTTATGACGAATAGTTTCAGGGGAATTTTTAATTAAAGTAATAGCATTAGTTGCTAAAGTAAACTCAGACTTTGTAAGGATATTTATGGTTATAGCCTTAGTAGCTGTGCCAATATTATTAACAGCTGATACTTCGATATTGTAAATATTTTGTGTTGAAAAAACTGGGGCAGTAACAAATGTTAAAACACCGTCTGCTGTAAGAATAAATGACGCAGCATCTGCACCTGCTATGGCTGTTGAAAAAGTAACCGCACTTGCATTTTCAGTAGTTGCACTCAATGTTGCTACAGCTGTTGTATTTTCAAGTATGTTAAATGTATTAGTAGAAGTTATTACTGGTATTTCATCGTAAACATTATTAATAAAAATAGTAAAATCTTTTGATAAAGATTTACCATTGTAAGTCGTTGTAACATTAATAGTGTATGAAGCTTTTGTTTCACGATCAAAAGCAATAGCAGATATTAAAGTATCGCCACTAATTGAGAAAGTTTCAGTATTATTTAAAGTATAAGCGTAAGTTACTCCATTAATACCAGTTGTTGAAAATGTTCCTATAACTTCTCCAGCAGCAATATTTTCATCTATGTTATCTTTAGAAATGACTGTATTTATAACATCAATATTAACATTTACTGTAGAACTATTATTGACATCAGTTAAAATTATATCAAAATCTACAGTTCCTACAAAACCTGCTTCTGGCTGATAACTAACAGAGGCGGTGCCAATACTATTACCACCTGTATTAGAAAGAATAACCGTGCCGTTGATAGCACCACCAGCATACGACCAAGTTATATTACCGCCATCTAAGTCAAAACCGCTAAACTTTGTCTCAAAAGAAGAATCTTGATTTATAGTAGTGCTAGTCGATGTTAATGCAGGAAGGCCTGATGGTAACTCAAAAAGCCCTTTTTTCACATCTGTATTATCACAAGGTATGTCGTTAAAATGATAAGCTGTAGCATTATAAACTGAAGTATAACTCAAGCAAAATTCATTAGGGACATCATCAATCATATTATATGTTGAGAAAAAATAACTACCTGGTGCAAAATGCTCATCACCATAATAAGTAAGGTCATCAATATCAAGGACATGATCTCCTAACACAGATGTCCAAAATCTACCATTGACTGAGCTTAATCCTAAAAATGTATTAATACCTCCGCCTGATAGGTTATCAATAAAGGCTTGTTCTTGCCAACTATCAATAATTGCCAGATGATCATCACCATTAAAAGCTGATTGTAAGGCAACAAAATCGTCAAAATTAGCGCCATTAGCATTATCTAAACTAAAATATAGACTACCACCAAACATTACTAAATCATTTTGATAGTCGTATTTTCTACTTATAGTATCAGCATCAACAGCTTTGTCAATAACCTCATCAACATAATCATTAATATATTTTGATATAACAGGTGGAGAGTTAGAATTTATTACTTTTACTGTTAGCTTTTTACTAGTATTGGTGGTAGTAGGTCTAATTAAAGTTACTGTAATAGTGCCAACTCCACTGGAATTTGGTTTGATAGTAAAATAAAGCGAGGCAGTCTTGGGGGGTAAGATTGAGCTTACATATTCAGTGGTATCAACTTCTCTATCATTAAATGAAATTGCAGGGGATGGGTTGCTAGTAAATATATTTGCAGTATACCCAGCATAAAGGCTGTAGAGCTGTCCGTTGTTCGGGTAGGAATCATTATTAACAATATTATTTATGTCAACTTTATAACGAATAGTTTCAGAGGAGTTTTTAATTAAAGTAATAGTATCAGTACTAACACCAGTATTAGTTACAAAATTAAATTCCTCATAAGGAATAACTGTAATATTAACAACTGCCGTAGCGCTACTATTGCCATCAGTTAAAATTATGGTAAAAGCTGTGGTTCCTACAAAACCTGTCGCTGGTGTATAAGTAATGTTAGTGGTGCCAATACCATCACTATTTGCATTATTAATAAAAACAGTGCCGTCGGCATTATTATTATTATCGTATGACCAAGTTATATTATCGCCGTCTAAGTCATAACCTGTAAGCTTTATATTAGCAGAATTATTTTGATACACAGTAGCACTAAGAGTTGCAACTGCAGCAAGACCATTGGGAAATTCATAAGATGCTCCTCTAACAGTCCAAGCACTATAGTAATCACTAGAAATATTTCTAATATCATACCAATTAGATTCTGGCAACAAAAATTGATTAGCCCGTCTTTGTTTTTGCCCATTTGCTGAAAATCTATTGCTGGGCTGAACCGCCCCGTCTCTTGGAGTCCAATTAAAGTCATAAAACCCTGGATATAGCGTATAAACACCATCTGCTGTCATATTAGAGTGGGTTTGTGTGCCGTTTTCACCTTCTATCAAGAGAGTAAATGAATAATCATTATTATTATTTATTCCGGTCATAGTTTTGTTAGAAACTAAGCCTTGCCAATTATTACTGCTGCCAATATGAGCGTCCTCCTCCTCACTATTAGCAATAGCAAAGTGCCCATCTAAATCATCAATAACAGGCTGGAATTGACTAAAAAGATTACTCGTATTATTACCTTGCCCTATCTGACTAGCATAAATATGCCCACCAAAAACTGATAGATTTGAAATACGGCCATCAAACTTAGAAATAACTGGTGGGGAGTTATCTGCTTTGTTTACCGTTACTGTTAGTGTTTTGCTAGTAATATTACTATTTTCATCAGTTAGAGTAATGTTAATTGTTCCAGTTCCTATGGTATCTGGGATGATAGTAAAATAAAGTATGGCGGTTTTGGGGGTGCTTCCAACAGCAGCAGTGGGCATAATAGAGCTATTAGAAAACGACACTACAGGCGCTGGATTAGTAGTAAATATACCGCCAGTTGCACTAACAGCAAGGCTTACATTACCATCATTATCCTCATCAACAACAGTTATATCAACTTGATGGCGAATAGTATTATCAGCATTTTCAATTAAAGTAATATCTGTTACTGTTATGTTAAAAGTAGGCTTGGTAATGACATTTATGGTTATAGTTTGAGTAGTTATGCCAATACCATTAGTGGCTGATATTGTGATATTGTAAATATTTGCAGCAGCATCTGTGGCTGAATAAACTGGGGCAGTATTAAATGTTAAAACGCCAGCTGCTGTAAGAGTAAATGATGCTGCATTTGCACCGCTTATGTTTGTTAATAAAGTAGCTATTCCATTTTCATCAGTTGCACTTAAAGTTGCTACAGCTGTTGTGTTTTCTAATACGCTAAGTATATTAGGAGTTATTACTGGTTTTTCAAGTTCATCAGTAATATCAATAATAAAATCTTTTACAAAAGCATTACCGTCTCCGTCAGTTGTAGTAACAGTAATAGTGTATGAAGATTGTGTTTCAAAATCAAAAGAATTATTAGCTATTAAAGTATCACCACTAATTGAGAAAGTTGCAGTATTATCTAAAGTATAAGTGTAAGCTGCCGCACTAATGCCAGCTGTTGAAAATGTTCCAACTGTAGCGCCCGCACCAGCATTTTCATTTATGCTATTTGCAAAAAGAGTTGTGTTTAAAACTGTAATATCAATAACTGCCGTAGTGCTGTTATTATTGCTGTCAGTTAAAATTATGCTAAGGATTGTAGTTCCTGCAAAATCTGAGGCTGATTGATAAACAACAGTGGTGGTGCTAATGCCAGCTTTAGTTCTATTATTAGTAAAAGTAGCCGTGCCGTTGCCAACGCTATCAGAATATGACCAAGTTATATTATCGCCGTCTAAGTCAAAGCCTGAAAGCGTGGCTACTTGATTAAGTGCATCTGCTCGGACAATGGCAGAACTTGCTTGAGTTAATGCAGCAAATCCATTCGGGAACTCGTGTCTTGAGTTTCTAACTCCAAAACTAACTCCTTCACCAAATAAAAAAGTTGAAATTTTACGCAAAGCGGTACCGTATACATATTCAGAAGCAGGATGTGCTACACCAGTGCTGACGGGACCTGTACTCCAGCTTTTAAAATCATAAAATCCTGGGTAAATTGTGTAATTACCAGCAGAATTAACAACAGAATGTAGTGTTGAACCTGTATTTGTTTCTAAAACTAGATTAAATGGATAAGCATTATTATTAACATTAGCACTTGATACTAATGCTTCCCAACCTGCTGATATTAGACTACCATCTGACATTGCACTGTTTAAAAAGTTTTCTTCTTCAATACTATTAATAGCTATAAAATGCCCACCCAATTCGGTGTTAATAGCTTTGTAAGCATTATTACTTTCCCCACTTGCAGTAATAGCAGAATAAGCATATAAATGACCGCCGTAAACTGATAGATTTTGTAAACGACTATCAAACTTATTGGTAATTACTGGTGAATTAGTGGCTTGCGTAACACTAACAGTTACTGTTTTACTACTAATATTATCCAATGCATCAGTTAGGCTTATTGTAATAATGCCAGCACCTGTGGCATTTGGTTTGATAGTAAAATAAAGTGTGGCTGTTTGCGCAGTGCTACTTAAAACAGCAGTGGGCATAATCGAGCTATTAGAAAACGACACTACAGGTGCTGGATTAGCGCTGAATATGCCGCCAGCAGAACTAACAGTAAATCTTGCATTAGCAGAGCTATTATCCCTATCAATAATCTCAGTTATATCAACTTGATGGCGAATAGTTTCAGGGGAATTTTCAGTTAAAGTAATATCTGTTGCTGTTAGATTAAAAGTAGGTTTGGTAATTATATTTATGGTTATATTTTGAGTGGTTGTGCCAGCAGCATTAGTGGCTGATATTGTGATATTGTAAATATTTGCAGCAGCATCTGTGGTTGAAAAAACTGGGGCAGTATTAAATGCTAAAACACCGTCTGCTGTAAGAGTAAATGCTGCTGCATTTGTGCCTGTTATGCTTGTTGAGAAGGTAGCAGCTGTGCCATTTTCATCAGTTGCACTTAAAGTTGCTACAGCTGTTGTGTTTTCAAATACGCTAAATGTATTAGTAGAGCTAAAAGTAGGGGTAGCGGCAAAACTAACTGCAACGGTTGATGATGCTATTAGTATGGCAATTTTTAGTAAATTTTTAAGCATTTTAGGCATTTTAACGCATTTTAAACTAACTTTGAAAGATATTGTACCCTAATTAAACAACTCTTGATGTTACAATGTTAATTATTATGGACTCAAATAAAAAACGCACTCAAGCCAGTCAAAAAATCACAATTATAGGCGCTGTAGTTGATTTCTTATTGGCAATTTTTAAAGTGATTGCCGGTATTATTGGACATTCTGGGGCTTTAATTGCTGACGGCGTGCATTCTTTTTCCGATTTATTGTCCGATGGCATTATTTGGTATGCTGCCAAACATTCTAACGAAATGCCAGATGCAGAACATCCATACGGGCATAAACGCTTTGAAACCGTGGCAACTCTGGGTTTGGCTATTATTTTGGCGGTGATTGCTGTGGCTATTATTTTTGATGGATTTGAGCGTTTGTCTAATCCCGCTTTACTAACACATAGCACGCTACTGTTAAGCGTTGCTGGTTTATCTGTTGTTGTTAAAGAGGCTTTATACTGGCGCACACTTCAAGTGGCAAAAACCTACCAATCTGATATGCTAAAAGCCAATGCTTGGCACCATCGCTCGGATGCGCTTTCATCTATTGTGGTATTTATTGGTATTTTAGGTAGTTTAAATGGTTATTTATATTTAGATGCTATGGCTGCGATTGTGGTCGGTTTAATGGTGCTTTATATTGCTTGGAAGCTTGGCAAGGATGCAACTACAGAGCTGGTTGATAGCTCTATTGATGTGCAACAAGTTGCACTATTAAGACATGCTATTGGGCAAATTAGCGGTGTTAATAATGTGCATTCCTTACGCACTCGAAAAATTGGGCATTTAATTTCTTGTGATGTGCATGTACAGGTTGATCCATTTTTAAGTGTTAGTGAGGGGCATATGATTAGCGTAAGTGTTGAGCGTGTTAGCAAACATTGTTTGGCAAATTTGCAAGATGTTACTGTGCATATTGACCCTGAAGATGACGAAATCAATGCGCCTTATGCAGACTTGCCAGAGCGTGCAGAAGCACTTGGTATTTTAAATAAAGCCCTATTTAACAACAAATGTGGGGGTGAAATACAACGCATCCAACTACATTATTTAGATGGCAAAATTCATATTGATTTCTTCTTGCCACTGAGTTGTATTAGTGCGGATAAAGACTATCAAGAGATTTTGTCAAAACTCACCGAAATCGTTGCAAAATTACCTAATTTTGGCGATATTCGGCTTTATTTTGGCTAAGGGCAATGATAAGCATGGCAAATTGCCCCAGCTAAGGCATCTGCGGCATCTGCTTGCGGTGCTTTGTTGAGTTTTAGAGACTCTTGCACCATATAAGATACCTGATCTTTAGTGGCATGCCCATTGCCCACCACAACTTTTTTAATTTGATTGGGGCTATACTCAACCATAGCAATAGCATTAACACCTACCGCAGAAATAATCGCACCACGAGCATGCCCTAACTTAATAGCAGCATCGGGATTAGGACGGTCTGGGCGCATAAAAGAGCGCTCAATTACCACCACATCTGGCTGATGTTGTTTAATTATTTGCTCAATGCCCACAAAGATAGTAGTAATGCGCTCAAACAGTTCGCCTTTAGTGCGAATACAGCCGCTCACAATATAGCTAAACTTGAGTTTATTGGCATCTATCAAGCCAAAACCAGTAATCCGTGAACCTGGATCAATTCCTAATATTTTCATATTAAAAAATTTTATCATTTAATCAATTATAATATATACTTTTGTTTTTTAATTAGGGTGGATATGCTATGGCAGTATTAGAGTTAAACAAAGATAATTTTGACGCAACTATTAAAGATAATGATATTGTTATCTTAGACTTCTGGGCGCCATGGTGCGGACCTTGCAAACAATTTGCGCCAACTTATGAAGAAATATCAAATAAGTTTGAGGGCAGGGTGGTATTTGCCAAAATCAACACCGAAGATGAGCAAGAATTAGCAGTCAAATTCCAAATTCGCTCTATTCCAACCTTGATGATTTTTAGACAACAAATTGCCATTTTTTCTCAACCGGGTGCTATGGCGACTAACGATTTAGAAGCTGTATTAGATAAGTCCATCAGCCTTGATATGCAGATAGTGCATAAAGAAATTGCCGCGCAACAAGCAAAAAAATAATTATTTTTGCTATGCTTTTTCTACCAACACAAACAAATCTAATGTCACCCCAATCCTCAATGTGAAAGTGGCAAAAATCGCCGTCCAGGCGATAGGGCGAAGCCCGATTTTGATAAACTATATAGGGTGGGGTCTTAGGGGAGGGCCTCGGGATCTCGAGTTGAGGCACACTCTACCCTGCCCTCCCCTAAACAGACGATATAATGTAAAAGATACACAAACGGCTCTAATGGCATTGCTCTTGACTTGCTCTGCTTTTTCTACCAACACAAACGGTTCTAATGTCGTCCCAATCCTCAATGTGGAAGTGGCAAAAATCACCTCAATACAAGCATAGATGCGACTGAAGTCGCATTACCAACCGCACAAACAAACTTAATGAACAGAGGGCAGAGAGGCGGAGGACAGAAAACGGAGGACAGAGAGGCGGAGGACAGAAAACGGAGGACAGAGGACAGAACAGAGCAAGAGCAGCGCTATTAGAACTGTTTGTGTAAATTTTGTGTCATATCGTCTTGTAATGGTTCAGTAAACTTAGACACAAAGATAGCCTTATAATACAAAACATAAGGAGGTCAAAATGACACAAATAATAAAACCAAAAAAAAGAACGTTCTGTTTTCACAATTGAACAAAAACTAGACTATGCCAAACTCATGGTGCATGAGAATTACACCAACAAACAAGTAATGATAATCTCTGGTGCTTGCGCATCTGCTGTTGCTCGTTGGAAGAGGCAATATCTGGCAGAGATAAATGGACAAACACCTGAATCAAGTAAAGCGATGACACCTGAGCAACAAGAAATCCAATTGCTTAAAAAGAAGTTATGGCGTGCACAAAGGGATAATGAAATCCTAAAAAAAGCAACAGCCTTGTTCGCAACGGTCAATCAAGACACACTATGATTACCCAAATGAACAAGGCTTGCAAACCATACCACACCAAGGAATTGTGTCAATTATTGAAGCTTCCTCGTAGCAGTTATTATTATCAAATCAAAGACAAACCAGTCAATGACAACACTAATGCTATGATTAAATTTATCAAACAAACCGCCATTGAAGTTAAGCACACCTATGGCAAACGCAGGATGCAAGTAGCATTAAAAAACAAAGGCTGGAAGATTGGTGTTTACCAAACTGCCACCTTAATGAAAAAAGCCAATGTAGTTGCCATACGCCCTAAAAAACGACATTATTACCCCAATGCTGGCATTGTTCATAAAAAGGCAGAAAACCTATTGAACCGCGAGTTTAAGCAGCCATCAATCAACACGCACTGGGTGGGTGATATAACCTATATAAAGACCCACCAAGGTTGGAGTTATCTTGCCAGTGTAGTGGATTTGAGCTCAAAGCAAGTGGTTGGCTGGGCGTTGTCTAAACAGCCTAATGCACAGTTAGCAAAGGATGCACTGGTTAATGCTATTTACAGACATCAGCCTAATACCCATCAATTGATGTTCCATTCAGATCAAGGGGTACAATACTGTGCAAACATGTTTGCACAGTATTGTAAAAGCAGAAGTATTACTCAAAGCATGAGCAGACGAGGTAACTGTTGGGATAATGCTGTAATGGAACGATTTTTTAGAAGTTTAAAGACTGAACGATTAAACTACCAAAGCTTTAGCAATCATCAAGAAGTAGTGGAAAATGTGGAGAGTTATATTTACTTTTATAACTACAAAAGGATTCATTCAGCCATTGGGTATAAAACCCCTGCGGAAAAGATGGCTGAGTTGAAAAAAGTGGCTTGAAATGTGTCTAAGGTAATTGAACCATTACATCTGTTTGCACCCCAAGGGCAGGCTACGCGCGCGGAGGGCGTGGTAGAGTGTGCCTCAACTCGAGATCCCGACGCCCTCCCCCAAGCCCCCACCCCTAAGAGTTTATCAAAATCGGGCTTCGCCCTATCGCCTGGACGGCGATTTTTGCACATTATCGCATTGAGGATTGGGGTGACATTAGATTTGTTGGTGGGGGTAGAAAAAGCAGAGCAAGAAATAATTAGGGTTTAGAGTGTAATTATTTTTGCTCTTGCTCTGTTTTCTGCCCTCTGTTCTCTGTTCTCTGTTCTCTGTCTTCTGCCCCTCTGCCCCTTGCTTTTATCTACTAAACGGTGGTTTGCCTGCTTTTGCACGTAACCAATTAAGTGTTTTAAAGGTTGGTTGATGATGAATTAATTTAAGTTCAAGCTTGTGTTTTCCCGGAAATTCCATTAAAAATAAAGCTAATAAAATGCAGATAACACCCTGACCCGGGGTTAGCAGCATAATAATGCCTGCAATTAGCAACACAAAACCTAAAACACTTTTAATAATAATTAATAGTAACTGTGGCAAACTATTAATGGGGAGTGCTCGCTCTGGTAAATTAACAAAATAATGCACATCAATCAGCCCTAATAAATATGGCATCAATGCAATACTGACAATAAACACAATGGTAGAAATAATGCCAACTAAAATAAAATAATCTTGATAATCAGCAATCCATTGGTTAATTAAATCTAACATAATAATATTTTACTTAGACAGGTAAGTAAAATCAGCAACCGTTAAAAATATTCGCCTTATTTCACTAATCAGTTTTAAGCGTTGATTTTTAATGATAGAATTTTCATCATTCACCATCACATTATTAAAAAAGTTATCAATCACTGGTTTGAGTTTTAAAAACTCTTTGAGAATTAATGTGTAATCCTTAGAATTTATGACAATCTTATCAACTGCTTGTAACGAGTCAAACAGACTTTTATCATACGAGGTTGTAAAATCGGTATCAGCGCCTTGCGGATTTTCATCTTTTAGAATGTTTTTAATGCGTTTGTTGAGCTCGACCAAATCTTTGGCATCGTCATTTTGCATAAACACATTTAACGCCATAATGCGTAAATGCCAATCATAAACTGAATTTGTCGGGCTGGTAATTTGATTATCCGCGGCGGCAAATACTGCTTTAATAATATTCTTTTGAATGCCTTCTTGTTGATAATAAGACGGCAGGCGCTTAATAATAAAATCATAAATTTCAAGTGCAATTTCTTCATCAAATTGATACAAATCAGCTGATTTAGCAATAAAACCCCACAAAGCTGCTTTAAGTTTTGATTCAATCATCATGCGCAACAAACCCAGCCCAGCACGCTTTAAAGCATAAGGGTCTTTTGAGCCTGTGGGCTTATGTCCAATGCCATAAATGCCGACAATACTATCTACTTTATCAGCAATTGACAAAGCCATTCCCTCTGGCGTTGATGGCAGCGTATCGCCTGAAAATCGTGGATGGTAATGCTCACTGATTGCCAGACAAACCGCCTCAGGTTCGCCATCGTTTTGTGCATAATAGCCGCCCATAATGCCTTGTAAATCTGCAAATTCACCCACCATATTAGAAAGCAAATCGCTTTTACAGAGTAAGGCGGCGCGCTTGCTGTGTTCAACATTCGCAGCAATTTGTTGTGCTACATAAGCTGCTAATATTTGAATGCGCTTAACTTTATCGCCCATAGAGCCTAAGCGGCGCATAAACAAAACACTGTCTAATTTTTGTAGGCGTGCAGCAAGTGTAATTGCCTTATCTTGCGTCCAAAAAAATTCTGAATCCGTAAGTCGCGCTCTAATTACTCGTTGATTACCATCAATAATCAGCGATAAATCACTTGATTCAATATTAGCAACTGAGATAAAAGCCGGCAATAATATGCCATCATCATCCACTAAGTGAAAATATTTTTGATGGGTTTTCATCGCTGAAATCAACGCCTCCTCAGGCACGTCCAAAAACCGCGCAGCAAACTCACCTGAAAATGCACGCGGATATTCCACTAAGGCACACACCTCATCCAATAAGGCCTCATCAATCACCGCATTTGCTTGACATTGAGTTGCTACTTGCATAATTTGTTGGCGAATTATTTCCTTGCGGCGCTCAAAATCCACCTCAATTTGTGCTTTTTGCAACAAGGTTTTTTGATAATCAACAGCATTGCTAATAGCAAATTGTGGCTCACCAGTAAAACGCAAACCTTTAGTGATATTGCCGCTGGTAAGCCCCATAATATTGGCATTGACCACTTTAGTGCCGAGCAGCATAACTAACCCATGGACTGGGCGGATAAAATTAAAATCTAAATCACTCCAACGCATCGGGCAGCTAATGGGTATTTTTTTAATCGCCAGACTAGCCGCATTTTCTAATAAATCAAGCGCTTTTAGCCCTGCTTGTTGCTTGCTGAAAAAATAATAATCTGCCTTGCCTATGGTTTTTTGCGCTAAATCAGACCTGCTAACGCCACATGATTTTGCAAAACCATCAATTGCTTGATTAGGCGCATCAACAGCCGGACCTTTTCGTTCAATCAATTGTTCATCTTGCTGAGTTTGTAAATCATACACTAACACTGCTAAACGCCTTGGGGTGGCAAAGGATTCAAACTTAGAATAGGTCAAATTTAGTTTATCCAACTCAGCGACTAAATTATTACTCAAATCCAGAGATAATTGTTTGAGTAATTTTGGTGGTAGCTCTTCTGTGCCGAGTTCTAATAAAAAGTGGTCTGTAAGCATAATATTTTTCTGCAATCAGACAATTTGAAATCTAAGTTTTCCATTTTGCAAATCAATCATCACTGGACGCGCATAAAGTTTGACTGGAACGGTGTCAAATTTTTTATAAACGCCGGCAATGCAAATTAGCTGTGCATTAAATGAGTTGATAAAAATCGTGGCTTTTTCATTGCCAGAAACACCAGCAAAAACACTACCATTAACTTCTTTATAAGCTGAAACACTGCCATCTGCTATCACCTCAGCACCTATTTTTACGGTATTTAACAGCACTAAATCATTGTCTTTAACTATTATTTGGGTTAATGAGCGTATCTTATCAGCCACAATTTTAGGTGCTTTATAAACCTTATTTTGAGTTGGTGTTGGTTGGCTGGGATGGGTTTCATTAGGTGGGGGTAAATCAGTAAATATTGCCAAACCTGAAAATTGGGCAAAATCAATCAACTCTTGTTTGTGGCTACGCACCCCTACGGCAACAATGTTATTTTGGGTGAGTATTTCTACCAATATAGCCAACTCATTAGCTTGAAAATTTTTGTCTTCAATTTGTAAAATAACTGGCGCATGCCGTAATTGCTTATTGCTATTTAACAAATCAACAATATCAGTAGTCAAACGCTCGGCATCGTTGCTTAGTATTTTGAGAGTGTACAGCACTTCAGTTTGCGCTTTTACTTCAATTACATTAGTTTCTTTCATCAATTTGCTCTAAAGTAGAATATAATTTCGCTATCGAACACGCTTTTATCTGGCGCTGCAGGCAATGGAGAGGATTTATACACAGCGCGCTCAATGGAATCTTTAAATGATTTAGCGTTGCGGCTATTGCCCACATTGCACGATTGTAAATTCACACTTTTAACTTTGCCATCAACATCTTGCAGAATATTGACATCACAGCCCCAATCATCTTTTGCGCCTTGATAACGCCACTGTTCTCTTACTCTGGAGGAAATTTCATTGATGTAACTAACTGTTAGTCTCTTCAGCGTATCTTGCTGGGCAATGCTCCTTTCTTGGTCTTCGTCTGCTTGTATTTCTTTGGTTAAATCGCGTATATTTTGTTCTTTTTTAAATTCCTTAGATTGAACATTTCTTTGCTTTTCAATTTCTTGTTTTTTGTTTTCTGCTTGTTTAGCTTTTTCCTCAGCTTCTTTTGCCTTTTTTTGCGCTATTTTTTTCTTTTTCTCAGCCTCTTTTGCTTTGTTTTCTGCTATTTTTTTCTTTTTCTCAGCCTCTTTTGCTTTGTTTTGTGCTATTTTTTTCTTTTTCTCAGCCAGACTTTTCTTTTTCTCAGCTTCTTTTGCTTTGTTTTCTGCTTGTTTAGCTTTTTCCTCAGCCAGTTTTTTGTTTTTCTCAGCTTGTTTAGCTTTTTCCTCAGCCAGATTTTTGTTTTTCTCAGCTTCCTTTGCTTTGTTTTCTGCTATTTTTTTCTTTTTCTCTGCCTCTTTTGCTTTGTTTTGTGCTATTTGTTTCTTTTTTTCAGCTTCTTTTGCTTTGTTTTCTGCTATTTGTTTATTTTTTTCAGCCTCTTTTGCCTTTTTTTCTGCTTGTTTGGCTTTTTTCTCGGCTGTTTCTCTTTGCTTTTTAGCAAGTGCTTCGTCTTGTTTTTGTTTTTGGGTTTTTTGTTTGAGTTTTTTTAAACGCTGTTGTTCTTTGTAACGCTCATTCTCAACTTTTTTCTCATCGCGTTTTAATGCTTTGATTTTGTCTTTATGCTGTTGTTCTTCAAGTTGCTTTTTTAACTGCTTTTCCTTTTGCTGATCAAGTATGTTTTGCTTTTCTTTTTTCGCTCGTTTTTCAAGCTCTAACACATCAATAGCAATTGCCTTAGGCGCAGGCTTGGATTTAGTTTTTTTAACCGTTTGCTGTTGAATATCCCACTGCTCAATATTGGCAAAAATAAGCCCTAATAACAAGCCAATATGTAATATTATTGCCATCCAAAAAGCAATTGGATGATTTTTGGAAAGTTTAGTTAAGGTTATTTTACTCATAGCATTATTAATATTATTTGGCATCTGGGGATTCTATTACCATGCCAATCTTACCAACTCCCGTATTATCTTGTAAAATAGACATTAACTCAATCACCTTACCATAAAGGACATTTTTATCGCCTTTAACAAATACTTTCATTTGTGGGAAAAGTTGCATTCTAGCCTTTACAGTCGCGGCAAGATTGACTAACGGCAAGGCTTCACCTTGAGACAGTTCAGTATTTTCCTCATTTAATGGATTAATAAAATACTCGCCTTCTTTATTGACGGTAACAATGGTAGGGAATTGCTCGCTAAAATCAATATTTTCTACCTCTCCTGTGCCTGAGGGCAAATCAACTTCAATGCCTTGTTGAATAATCGGCGTTGCCAACATAAAAATAACCAGCAAAACTAACATCACATCAATATACGGCACAATATTGATTTGTGCATCTATAGCTGGTCTGGTGCGTTTTGGTAATTCAATCATATTTTAGGGTTTTTGTTTTTGGAAAATAATAAATAATTCTTCAATAAAAGCAGTATATTTATTATTAATTTCGCCTACCTGAGAGAGTAGGCGATTGTAAGCCATAGTAGCAGGAATTGCTGCAAACAAACCAAAAGCCGTTGCAATCAAAGCCTCAGCAATACCTGGGGCAACAATGGCAATCGTTGCTTGTTTGACCGATGCCAGACCAATAAATGAGTGCATAATTCCCCAAACCGTGCCAAACAAACCAATATATGGGCTTGATGAGGCAATCATCGCCAAAATGCTTAAACCGTTATCTAATTGCTCTATTTGATGATTGACCGCGGCATTCATCGAACGATAAGCGCGCTCGGAATTGGTAATTACATCGGTGCTGGTTGCGGATTCAAAATGGGTAAATTCGTCATAACCAGCGACAAAAATAGATTGCATTGGTGTTAGTTCGGAATCGCTATCTATTTCATCATGGCTTTTTTTAAAATCAAAATTGTCATCGCCATCAAATTTACCCTTAAAAGTCTTAATATCGCGATTAGCATCAAACAATATTTTCTTTTTTGATAGAATTAAAGTCCATGAATAAATACTCATAAATACCAAAATAAACATCACCACTTGCACCACATAACCTGCGCTTATAATTAAACTAAAGATTGACAAATTATTATCCATTTATTTTCTCCAAGATGATTAGCGGAATGCCGCTGGTTTTTTTAAAACTATTGGCTACAAACATTTTTGCTGTAAATAATACCTTATTTTGCTTATTTTCTGTGGGAAATTAAGCTACAAAATTAAATTGCCTTGTGCATCTGTAGGCTTGATTAGTCCTAAATGCGAATAAGCCAAATCTGTTGCACTACGCCCACGCGGGGTGCGCATAATAAAACCTTGCTGAATTAAATACGGTTCTACCATATCTTCGAGCGTGCCGCGCTCTTCGCCAATCGCTGTTGAAAGTGTATTTAAGCCAACCGGGCCGCCTGAAAATTTGTTTATCATAATCGATAAATAATCTCTGTCTAACTGCTCCAAACCAAGCTCATCTACTTTGAGTTCAAGCAAGCTGTCATGTGCAATTTGCTGGTGAATCACCCCATCGGATTTAACATCGGCAAAATCACGCACTCTGCGTAATAAGCGATTGGCAATTCTGGGTGTGCCGCGTGAGCGTTTGGCAATTTCTAAGGCGCCATTTGCTTCGATACTGATGGCTAAAATATTGGCAGAACGAATAACGATTTTCTGTAAATCTTTGACCTGATAAAACTGCAATCGTTGCACAATCCCAAATCGCTCGCGTAAAGGTGAGGTCAGCATACCAGCACGCGTGGTCGCCCCAATCAGGGTAAATGGCGGCAATTTTAATTGCACTGAGTGTGCTGCCACGCCCTCACCGAGCATAATATCAAGCTTAAAATCTTCCAAAGCCGGGTAGAGAATTTCCTCTACTACTGGATTAAGTCGGTGAATCTCATCAATAAACAAAATATCATAGGCTTCAAGTTTAGTCAAAATCGCCGCTAAATCGCCTGAGCGCTCTAACACCGGACCAGAAGTTTGTTTAAAACCAGCGCCCATTTGATTAGCAATTACATTTGCCAAAGTGGTTTTACCCAAACCCGGAGGCCCGTAAATTAAACAATGGTCAAGTGCATCATCGCGTTTTTTAGCGGCTTTAATAAATAATGACATTTGTGATTTAACATCAGTTTGACCAATATACTCAGATAATGAATGCGGGCGCACCGAAGTCATAACCAACTCTTCGTTGTCCTGTGCTAGCCCGCCTACTAAAGAATCTTGTTCAATCATAATGTGGGTTATTTTAGTCTAAACATCTGCACTTTGAGTAACAAGCCATTATATAATTTGTTTTTTTAAAAACCTTTAAATAAATATGAAAAAAGATAACTTTTTAATAGTCGGTTCTGGCGGCAGAGAATGTGCTTTTGCCTTAAAACTGTTTAAAGACACAGTGCTTCACGCTTTTATCAGCCATAAAAATCCCGCTATTATTGAATCTGTTGAAAAATCAGGCGGCTCATACTCTGTAGGAGATGTTAGTTGCGCACAGCAAGTTGCAAAATTTGCAGTAGCAAACAACATAGATTACGCTTTTGTCAGTGCCGATGAGCCTTTGGCAAATGGCGTGGTTGATGCAATGCTTGATAACAATATCAAGGCTGTTGGCGGCACAAAAGAAGCAACAAAAATAGAATGGGATAAAATTTATTCTATTGATATGATGAAAAAAGTTTGCCCTGAATTTACCCCTTTTTATCAAGTAATTGAAAACAAGCAAGCCTTAGCCTCAGCGGTGCAATATTTTAAAGATAGAGAGATGCAAATTGTGGTTAAGCCTCAAGGTTTAACAGGCGGAAAAGGGGTTAAAGTTATGCCTCAACACTTAAAAACCTACCATGATTGTATTGATTATGCGGGCGAGCTTTTAGATAAATGTGCAGATGAAAAAGTGCTTTTAGTGGAAAAACTAAAAGGGATTGAATTTACTATTATGGGTATAACCGATGGACAAAATTTGGTAGTAGCGCCAGCAAGTTACGATTATCCTTTTAGGTTTGAGAATGATTTAGGCGCTGGCACAGGCGGTATGGGATGCTTTACTAATTATGAAAAAAAACTACCTTTTATGAATGATAAAGATTTGCAAGATTGTAAAGATATTATGCAAAAAGTCATTGATGAAATGAGCAAACAAGGGCTGTCTTTTAATGGTGTTCTGAATGGCGGATTTTTTAAAACCAAACAAGGGATTAAATTTATGGAATTTAACGGGCGTTTTGGCGACCCTGAGGGTTTAAATATTTTGAGCATTTTAAAAAGTTCTTTTGCTGATTTGATAAGAGATATGTGGCATAAAACGCTGTCAGAAGATAAGCTTGATTTTATTAAAAAAGCCTGCGTTGTCAAATATTTAGTGGCACAACAATACCCACAAGAAAGCACTAAAGCCACCGTATTTACCTTAGACAAACAAGCCATTTATGCTATGGGAGTTGATATATTCTTTGCCTCTTCAATTAAAATGCCTGACGGCAAATATCAAACCCTTAAAAAATCAAGGGCCATCGCTTTTGGTGCAAAAGCCGACAACATAGCAGACGCTGCAAATTTAGTTAATCAAGCCATACAAAAGTTTGTGTATGCCGATTTAGAATACAGAAAAGATATAGGCTCTGAGCATAACTTAAATAAACTTTTAAATTATGATTTTGATTAACAATGTTATGCGTTAAAATAACCAGCACCAACTAACATTATTTAAACAACATAAAGGGAAATAAAATGAAAAAACTAAACACTACATTGGCTATTTTAAGCCTGCTAATAACGCCACATATTTGGGCTGACAGCGCTAATCAAACGCAAACAATAAAGTATTTAATGAGCATTGACTACCCTGCTGGCATAAATGGCAAACAACTATATTTAGAATGGGTTAAAAGCAATGTAGGAACCTTTAAATCCTATCCAGAAGTGAAAAGTATCGCGTCATACGATAATTATTACGGCACAAATCCACATAGATTAGTAGAATTTAATTTCTCTGATATGCAAAGTGCTACTAAATACTGGAGTCGTCCTAAGATATACAAAATACTGCAAGATTTACCTAATCATAGTAGCGTTGCAAAAATTGATGTATTTATCAAACGCGGAGAATATAGCAAATAAACTTATTCTCTATTTTGCTGTTTTATTATAATAAAACCAATAACCAAACATCGAAAAAGTGAATAAATACTGCACAATAAACTGAATCCATTCAGGTTTAGAATACCAGCCAAACAATATGTGTAGCGGTATTCCTAAGATTCCGTCTTTGTGACTAAATATTGTTTTTACAACATTAAACGCCTGATTAAAAACAAAACTATCTGCAGCAATCATATCGTAGCCTTTTAGGGCTGAAAAACCTTCGTGTAACGAATAACCTAATAAAAATCCAGCTTGCAAAATAAGATAAGCTAAAGTAATTTTAAACAAAACAGATAAATTGATTTTAACTAAAGAATAGAAGATTAAAACAGACAGTATCAACGCTGATACCACTCCCATGCTGACAATATCAAACGGATATTTTCCTGCAAATGAGAAAATAGCAATCTCCGTGCCTTCACGAGCTATAATAATAAACGAAATCCAAAACAAGGCATTAGCAGAAATATCTTCACCTGCCTGTTGTTTTATATATTGAGACATATTATCACCATGATGAATCATCCAAATAATAAAAACAGACACCAGCAATAAAGCAACTAAACTAGCCGCACTTTCCCACAACTTTGTTAGACTGGAAACACCGCCCAAATACTGCGAAAATTGACTTAATAATAATCCTAAAATAACACAGACAATTAAACCGCTAATAACTCCCTGTATCACTTTGTCTTTTAAATGTTGCTTGCCAATTTTAGTAATATATTGCAAAACAATAGCGATTAAAAGAAAAGCTTCTAAGCCCTCTCTAAACCCCACAATAAAACTCGGTATTTGTAACATTTTATACACCCATAAATTTAATAACGCAAATGATACTCATTATCATTCGTATTGTCAATAATATTTTGAAAAAAAATAAAATATCCAATAAGCTGCTTGAATGGCTTACAAAATACAAACAATTTAAGTTATTTATAGGTGGTCAGCATTTTTGTAATTAGTGCAAAAATCAGCGCTGCCCACAAAGTAGGCTTAGTTAATATGGATGTTTTTGAAGATAAGTTTGATGTTAATATCTTGACTTTGATGAGATAAATAAATGGTTTTAGGTAAATTATTGGGCTGGCGGGACAGTATTTTTAACTGCCAATTTTTATTAATAAAAGGCTGATTAAAAGCAATCTTAGCTAAATCATAAATAGGGAAATACCAGCCAGTTTCTGCAAGCATCCATTGCTCAAAATTGAGAAAAACCAAATTATCATCAATCTTTAAACCCCGCGAATTTGACTGTATTAGAATTTGCCCAAGCCCTAAACTGGCAGTTAAGGTTAGTTTGTAGTTTTGCTGATTAAAATCCAGCATAAAATCGGCATATTGACTTTTACCGTTAAATGCTGCGCTGATTTTGCCATTAGTATGCCAACTATCTGGTAGTTGGTGAAATTTTTGAATAACTGTTGGGCGAGTATCAAAACTATCACAAGATTGCAATAGATATATTGCTGATAATATTAGTGTCCATTTCATAGAAAGCATATTGTAGTATAATTGCGAGCTTATTTGCTTGTTTTTTTTATGCCTCATATTGCAATTTTAAGTGTCAACTACCAGCTTGCGCCTGTTGAAGTGCGTGAAAAAGTTGCCTTTACGCCAAGCGAATTAAACAAGCAACTGAAAAAACTCAATAAGATTGATGGTATTAGTGCCTGTGCTATTTTATCAACTTGTAATCGTGCTGAAATTTATGTGGTATCAGAGTGCAAAAACACAAAAAAAATACTCAGCAACTACTTAATCCAAACACATCAAATTAAAATTGAAGAGTTTGATAAATATTTGCTGTATTTTGAAGATGAGCAAGCCGTCAAGCATATTTGTTATGTATCAACTGGGCTGGATTCTTTGGTGTTTGGTGAGCCACAAATTCTCGGGCAACTTAAAGATTGTTATCATTTTGCTAAAGCAGCAGGCACACTCAATAAGTTATTAGAAAGGCTGTTTCAACACGCATTTTCAACCGCTAAAAAAGTCAGAACTGATACAGAAATCGGCTCCTCACCAGTCTCTGTTGCCTATTGTGCAGTCAAACTTAGTGAAAAAATTTTTACCGACTTAACACAGCAAACAGTAATGTTAATTGGTGCGGGTGAGATGATTGAACTGTGTGCGCAACATTTAAACAAAAAAGGCGTAAAAAATATCATTGTCGCTAATAGAACACTACAAAATGCTGAAAAGATTGCCGCACCCTACGCTGCAAAAGCAGTGAGTTTAAAACAATTTTCAAGCATTATTCACCAAGCTGATATTGTTATTTCTTCAACTGCCGCCTCAGTGCCAATCATTGGCAAAGGGCTGATTGAAACCACGCTAAAACTACGCAAACACAGGCCTATGTTTATGCTTGATATTGCTATTCCCAGAGATATTGAACCCGAAGTTGCGCAACTCGATGATGTATTTTTATACACGGTTGATGACCTGCAACAAGTGGTGAATGACAATATCAATAATCGGCAAAAAGAAAAAATGCTGGCTGAAGAAATTATCATCGCTCAAAACAAAAAGTTTGGTATTTGGCTTAGCACATTGCCCAATGAAGAAGTGGTGCAAAACTACCAAAATAATGCTTATCAAATTAAAGAAATAGCGCTCTCAGCAGCACTAAAAAAACTTAATAACGGCGGTGATTCTGCTAAAATTATCAGCCAATTAGCCGAGCAATTAACCAACAAATTATTGCATACGCCATTTAATAACATCAAGCAAGTCTCTGAACAACAACTCAAGCAATGTGAGGGCTGTGTGCCAACATATAAAAAAATATGAACGCTTCTATTTTAGCCAAACTTGAGCAATTATCAATGCGCCTTGAAGAGGTCAGCGTTATTTTGTCTGAGCCTATTGTTGCCGCAGACCAAAATAAATTCCGTCAACTATCTATTGAACACGCACAACTAATCCCAATAAACCAGCAATTTACCCAGTATTTAAGCGCGCAAGCAGACCTGGTAACAGCTGAGTCAATGTTGCTTGAAGATGATGATGAAATGCGCAATATGGCAAAAGCAGAAATTACTGAGACTAAAGAAAAATTAAAACAACTTGAGTTAGCGCTGAAAAAAGCACTATTGCCTAAAGATCCAAATGATGCCAGTAATATTATTATTGAAATTCGTGCAGGCACAGGTGGCGATGAGGCCAGTATTTTCTCAGGTGATTTATTCAAAATGTATTCATATTATGTGGAAAGGCAAAAATGGCAAATACAAACCCTAAGCTCAAATGCTGGTGAACACGGTGGCTTTAAAGAAATTATTGCACGAATTAGTGGCAATAAAGTCTATGCAAAACTCAAATTTGAATCTGGCGCACACCGCGTCCAGCGCGTGCCAGAAACTGAATCTCAAGGACGAGTACATACCTCTGCCTGCACAGTGGCAATTATGCCTGAGGTGGAAAATATTGAAGAGGTCAATATCAATATGAATGAGGTTCGGGTTGATACCTTTCGCGCTAGTGGTGCAGGCGGTCAGCATGTCAATAAAACTGATTCTGCGATTCGCTTAACCCATATACCAAGTGGCACGGTAGTGGAATGCCAAGATGGGCGCTCACAACATAAAAATAAGGCACAAGCCTTGTCAGTGCTGGCATCCAGAATTCTTGACAAACAGCAGCAACAGCAGCAACGCAAGCAGGCTTCAACTCGTAAGGAATTAGTTGGTAGTGGCGACCGTTCACAACGCATTCGCACTTATAATTATCCGCAGGGTCGTATTACTGACCATCGTATTAATCTGACTTTATACAAACTTGCTGAGGTAATGGAGGGAGATTTAGAAGCAGTTATCAAGCCATTGATTATAGAGCAACAAACTAATCAACTGAGCGCACTTAATGATGCCCTAAGTTAAGTTTTTGCCACCTACAAGTTGAGAAAATACAAACATAATACCAAGCACCAGCACAATGGCAGGACCAGTTGCAATATCATAAACCACCGAACTGCCAAGACCAAGTAGCACTGCTAAAACCGATACCAAAATTGAGCGAAACAGCATCTGGCTTGGGCTACAAGCAAACATTTTGGCAATTGCTGGTGAGATAATCAGCAATGAGCTGATTAACAACACACCGACAATTTGCACCGAAACCGACACAGTCAGTGCAATCATCAACATAAATAATAATTGATAAAGCGTTTGTTTAATGCCCTCTGCCCTTGCTAATTCTTCATTTAAAGTAAGCAACAACAAGCGCTGCCAAAAGAAATACAACAAACTTATAATCACAATCAACACCAAATACACCCAAATAATATCAGCATTAGTAACGGATAAAACATCACCAAACAACAGTGAAAAATAATCCATATTAGCACCGCCCACTAAGGACAAAACCACAATACCCAACGACAAGGCAATATGAGAAAAAATACCAAGTATGGCATCATTAGATAGGAATTTACGCTGTTGTAAAATTGTAATCAATAAAGCAAAAACCGCGCTGACCAATAGCAGCCCAATATGCATACCCAATCCACTGGCAAGCCCTAAGGCAGCACCTAATAATGCGCTATGAGAAATCGATTCAGAAAAATAACTCATACGCCTCCAAATTACAAAACAACCGAGAGAGCCGGCAATAATTGCAATACCAACTGCCGCTAAAACCGCTCTAATAATAAAGGCTTCCATTTAAGATTGACAGTTTTTACACAATCCATATAAATACAAACAATGGTCAGTTAGCTTATAACCATATTTTATTGCCACATCATGTTGATGTTGTTCAATCACATTATCCTGAAACTCGTCAATCCTACCACATTTAACACATACTAAATGGTCGTGATGTTCAACATTAGACAGTTCAAATACTGATTGACCATTGTCAAAATTAAGCTTATTGACCATGCCAGATTCTTCAAATTGAGTCAGCACACGATAAATTGTTGCTACGCCGACTTCCTCGTTTTGTGTAATTAAAGCACGATAAATATCTTCTACACTCAGGTGGTGGTTTTTACTGGTTTCTAAAACTTGTAAAATTTTCAATCTTGGCAGGGTAACTTTAAGCCCTGCGGTTTTTAAATCTTGTGCATCCATATTTAATATCCTTGTAATATCATTATAATATCTTTACAATATCATTGCATCCTTGAGGTAAAATTATTATAACCATTTTAATCACTAAATTAGTCATGAAAAAAATAACTTTAATTGTATGTTTATTAATTTTTTTATCAGCTTGTTCGGATACTGTGCCTAAGTTGCCTGATGTATCCAAACTAATTCCAAGATTTTCTAATACAATATCATACAAAGATGATGTCAATCAAGGCTCTGTGCTAGAGAGATTTAAAGTCAATCAATTAAAAATTGGTATGTCAAAAACACAGGTAAATGATTTAATTGGCTCTCCAAGTGTTAGCGACCCATTTCATCACAACCAATGGGATTATATCAACCATTCCAACTTACACAATAAAAAAAATATTCATTATCGATTAAGCTTAACATTTAAAAATGATATTTTGAGTAATATTGACAAAACGGGTATCACTTCATTGCCAGCACTTAGCGAAAAAGAAAAAATCTTACAACAAAAACGCATTGCTGAAGAAAAAATCTTACAACAAAGGCGCATTGCTAAAGAAAAAACCGATGCAAAAGCACTTGTCAAAGCAAAAATTAAACGCATTGCCAGAGAAAAAGCCGCCGCTGAGGCAAAAGCATTAGAACAAAAACGCTTAGCCAAAGAAAGAGCCAAATCTTTAGCACTTGTCAAAGCCAAGAATGAGCGTATTGCCCGTGAAAAAGCCGCCGCTGAAGCAAAAGCATTAGAACAAGAGCGCTTACACCTATGGGAAACACAAACCAACAAACCTTATTAATACACAGTTGAGGGCAAAACATTGTGTTGTTACTCAATATTAAAAATCTAAGCTGTCAAAAAGGCTATAACCAACTCTTTAACAACTTATCTTTTAGCGTTAATTCAGGAGATATACTGCGCATTACTGGCACTAATGGCAGCGGCAAAACCTCTTTATTGAAAATCTTAGCCGGTCTAAATGCGCAACAACAAGGCGAAGTTATGCTCGGCAAGCACCCGGTTAAATCAGAAAAATACCAACAAGCAATTTTTTATTTAGGGCATTTGTCCGCACTTAGTGCTGAGCTTAGTAGTATTGAAAATCTTGAATTTTTAACTGGATTAAGTCAGCCTGTAAGCCGAGCATTATTAATTGACGCACTACAGCAAATAGCCCTAAAAGGTTTTGCCGATGAAATTTGTGGCAAACTCTCAGCTGGACAAAAACGCCGCGTTATTTTGGCTGGGCTATTTGTTTCCAAAGCTAAAGTTTGGCTATTAGACGAGCCATTTACCGCGCTCGACCCTCAAGGCATAGCGATTGTAGAAGCTTGTATTAACACCCACTGTAAACAAGGTGGTATGTGCATATTTACCACTCACCAAGACAGCATTTTGGCAAATCAAAAAACACTGGATTTATGAATATTTACTGGCAAACACTAAAACGCGATTTACGCATCGGCATTCGCAATCCTTCTAATGTGTTGAATCCTTTATTATTTTTTGTAATTTCAGTCTCACTTTTTCCTTTTGCCATCAGTCCAGAAGCTACTACCCTTGCACAAATTGCCGCCGGAATTATTTGGGTAGTCAGTATGTTGGCTGTGCTATTATCTTTAAACGCCCTATTTCATCATGATTTTGAAAATGGCGTGCTTGAACAAATGGTAATTTCTCACCATTCACTGCCACTATTAATTTTATCCAAAATTGCCGCGCATTGGATTTTAACCGGCATTCCAATTATCTTATTATCGCCATTATTGGGCTTATTTTTATTTCTTGATGGTGCAAGTATTAAAATCCTGATGCTAAGCTTACTACTCGCCACCCCCAGTCTTAGCCTGATCGGTGCAATTGGTGCATCGCTGATTGTCGGCATTAAAAATTCTGGTATGTTGTTGTCTCTACTGATATTGCCTTTATATATCCCAATTCTTATTTTCGCTAGCAGTGCAGTATCACAAGCCCAATTTAATCTAGCACCAACCGCTCAATTATATTTTTTAGCCACTATTTTAGTATCAAGTTTGATGCTGTCGCCATTTATCAGCAGCATCTCTCTTAAAATTAGTTTGGAATAACTATCATCTATGTTATAATTTGATTTCGCTGATTTGTCCCGATTGCTAGCGTTGTTTATGTGGGTAACACATAACTAAAAAAAAGCTAAAGTAGGATTTTCTCCAGAAAACCCAACTTTATAAGGGTTTTTATTGGGCGTTAAACACGCTTTTAACAAGGAGAAAAATATGATTTTTACCTCAGAATCCGTTTCCGCTGGTCATCCCGATAAGGTTTGTGACCAAATTTCTGATGCTATTTTAGACGCGGCATTATCTCAAGACATTAATTCGCGTGTTGCACTTGAAACTTTAGTAAAAGATAACAATGTAGTTTTAGCTGGTGAAATCACCACTGACGCAAACATCGATTACGAGCAAATTGTGCGTAACACTATTATCGGCATTGGTTATGATAAAGATGAATATGGTTTTAACGGGCATACTTGCAACATTAGCAAGCTGCTCGGCGAGCAATCTCAAGATATTGCCATAGGTGTTGACGAATCTACCAATCACCAACAAGGTGCTGGCGATCAAGGGCTGATGTTTGGTTATGCTTGTAATGGCACTGATGTATTGATGCCAGCACCAATTTTATATGCTCATCGCTTAGTTGCGCGTCAGGCACAGCTTATGAAAAATGGGGCTTTGCCGTGGTTGCGTCCAGATGCAAAATCACAAGTATCTTGTATTTATGATGGTCATAATATCATCGGCATTGACGCTGTGGTATTATCAACACAGCATGACGATGACATTAGTTATGCTGATTTAAAAGCGGCGATTATGCAGCAAGTCATTAAACCAGTTTTGCCGAGCAAATGGCTTAATAACAACACCAAATATCATATCAATCCAACTGGTAATTTTGTCATTGGCGGTCCAGCAGGTGATGCTGGGCTTACTGGTCGTAAAATTATTGTTGATACTTATGGTGGTATGGCGCGTCATGGCGGTGGTGCATTCTCAGGTAAAGACCCTTCAAAAGTTGATCGCTCAGCTGCTTATGCAGCGCGTTATGTAGCTAAAAATGTGGTGGCCGCAGGTTTGGCAGATAGATGTGAGATTCAGGTTTCTTATGCAATTGGTGTAACTGAGCCCACTTCCATTAGCATTGAGACCTTTGGCACTGCTAAGGTTTCTAATCAAGCCATTGAAGTTTTGCTGCGCCAGCATTTTGATTTAACCCCTAAAGGGATTATCACTATGCTTGATCTTAAACGCCCAATCTACCAACAAACTGCCAGTTATGGACATTTTGGTCGCACAGAAGATAGCATCAGTTGGGAAAAAACCGACCGTGCCCACTTGCTTAAATAGGTATAATTGCTTTGTTGCCAAGGAGCGCTGCATTGGGAAATTACCCATCAGGCTTGGCACTAAAGAGACTGTAACGGCGCTCATTTTTACTTTTAATAGGAGATAAAAATGAGTAACAATCCAACCCTTGATAATAACGATTACAAAATTGCCAATATAACATTGGCTGATTACGGGCGTAAAGAAATACAATTAGCACAAGTAGAAATGCCAGCGCTGATGGCATTACGCACTAAATACAGCGCTAAGCAACCATTAGCAGGTGCCAAGATTTTAGGCTGTATTCACATGACTATTCAAACAGCTGTGCTGATAGAAACCTTAGTTGCCTTAGGTGCGCAAGTTCGCTGGTCAAGCTGTAATATTTTCTCAACCCAAGACCATGCGGCGGCGGCTATGGTAGCTGCTGGTATTCCAATCTTTGCTTGGAAAGGCGAAACTGAAGAAGAGTTTCTATGGTGTATTGAACAAACCATTTTAAAAGATTCCAAGCCTTGGGATGCCAATATGGTGATAGATGATGGCGGTGATTTAACCCAAATATTGCATCAAAAATACCCTGATATGTTAAATAATATTCACGGCATTAGTGAAGAAACCACAACTGGCATTCACCGTTTGTTAGAAATGATGCAACAAAATAAGCTCAAAGTGCCGGTAATTAATGTTAATGATTCGGTTACTAAAAGTAAAAATGACAATAAATACGGTTGTCGCCACTCTTTAAACGATGCCATCAAACGCGCTACAGATATGCTGCTGTCAGGCAAAAAAGCCTTAGTAATTGGCTATGGTGATGTCGGCAAAGGCTCAGCACAATCGCTGCGTCAAGAAAGTATGATTGTTAAAATTTCTGAGATTGACCCAATCTGCGCCATGCAGGCTTGTATGGACGGCTTCGAGGTTGTATCGCCCTATAACAACGGCATTAATACTGGGTCTATCAATGATATAAACACCGATTTATTAAGCTCTATTGATTTAATTGTAACCAATACTGGCAATATTAATGTCTGTGATTCAGCCATGCTACAAAGCCTAAAAGCAGGTGCGGTGGTTTGCAATATTGGACACTTTGATAATGAAATTGACACCGGCTATATGCGTGATAACTGGCAATGGGATGAGATTAAGGCGCAAGTTCATCGCATCTTCAGAAGTGCCGATAAAAACGATTATTTGATTCTGCTATCCGAAGGTCGTTTGGTTAATCTGGGCAATGCCACAGGGCATCCTTCGCGTATTATGGATGGCTCGTTTGCCAATCAAGTACTGGCACAAATGCACTTATTTGATGCAAAATTTGCGGATTTGGGTGGTGATATTTATGTAGAAGTATTGCCCAAAAAACTCGATGAAGAAGTTGCCGCTGATATGGTTGCTGGTTTTTCTGGTGTATTAACACAAATGACTGATGCACAAGCTAATTACATCAATATCCCTAAAAACGGACCGTTTAAAGCTGAGCATTATAAATATTAAATTGGGTTATGATAACTTAAGCATATATAAAAATATGTTTTAAAAAATTTGCATTTTGTTTTAAAAACGCGTATTATGGCAGATTGATTATTAAGTTATAAAAACACATCATGATAAAAAAAGTTAAACACGAGGAATTCTAATTCTGTGGGAATTTTGCAATTCTTGATTGATAATTTGCAAATTATTCAAGCAATTACGCCAATTATCGCCATTTTTGTGGTCGTTTTTAGCTGGTTTTTTATTAGTCACAAAAATCGCAAACTACAACGAAAAAAGATTGCAATAGAGTTATTATCCCATCATCGTTTTGAAAAGCAATGGACTGATAGTTTATCTATAATCTTAAAAACTATCAGAACTAAATCTAATTACAATTGGGAAGAAATTGCCATATCCAGTCACGATAAATCAAACGCTCAAAGCAAACAACAACAAGATATGCACGAAGCAATTAGATGTGTGTTAAATTATTTTGAATTTGTTAGTATTGCTGTGCTAAATAATGCGGTAGATGAGGATATTATTAGGTGGTCTTATGGATTTTTTTACACCCATATCTACAAAGAATTAAAACCTTATATCCTCAAAAGCAGGAATATCCTAAATGAGGATTCATTGCACATTAACTTTGAAAAACTCGCATTAAATTGGGGCCCTAAAGAATCTCATGCTACGCCAACTTAATCATTACGGGACCACTGAGACTGTAAAAAAACTTATCTATTCAAACACCAAATAACATAAAAAATGGCAATTTCAGATTTAGACGCAACAAAATCTTTTCAAAATTTAATCCTTAAATTGCAATCTTTTTGGGCGGCAAAAGGCTGTATTTTATTACAACCATTTGATATGGAGATGGGTGCAGGCACATTTCACCCTGCTACTTTCTTACGCGCAATCGGCCCCGAGCCTTGGCAAGCCGCGTATGTCCAACCTTCTCGCCGCCCTACTGATGGGCGCTATGGGGAAAACCCGAACCGTTTGCAGCACTATTATCAATTTCAAGTATTATTAAAACCATCACCTAAAAATATTCAAGATTTGTATTTAGCATCTTTAAGCGAAATTGGCATTGATTTGAGCAAACACGATGTGCGTTTTGTTGAAGATAATTGGGAATCACCCACACTCGGTGCTTGGGGGCTTGGTTGGGAAGTTTGGCTAAATGGTATGGAGGTCAGCCAATTTACTTATTTCCAGCAGGTTGGTGGCTTGCCCTGTAAACCGGTATCAGGCGAGCTTACTTACGGCTTAGAAAGGCTGGCTATGTATTTACAAGGCGTAGATTCTGTGTTTGACTTAGTCTGGGCGGATGGTATCAATTATGACGATGTATTTCATCAAAATGAAGTGGAACAATCCAAATACAACTTTGAAATTGCTGATACCAAAGTTTTATTTAGGCAGTTTGACGAAGCACAATCAATCAATCAAAAACTCATCGAAGAGGAATTATCCTACCCAGCTTACGAGCAGCTAATGAAAGCATCACACCTGTTTAATTTGCTTGATGCACGCAATGCTATTAGTGTTACCGACCGCGCACGCTTTATTAGCCGAGTACGCGCTATGAGCCAAAAAGTAGCACAAACTTATTACCATTCTCGCGAAGCGCAAGGCTTCCCGATGGTGCAAAAATAATGAGGATTTTTTCCATTTTATATCTGCAAATCCTAAATTGGGCAAAAAGCCGTTATGCGCAGTATTATTTGGCATTTTTAAGCTTTGTAGAGAGTTTTATTTTGCCCTACCCACCGCCAGATGTTTTACTAGCGCCAATGGCATTAGAACAAACAGAAAAAGCCTATAAATTTGCATTAATCACTACAGTTTTTTCAGTTTTAGGCGGTATTGTCGGCTATTATCTCGGTGCATTTTTATTGGAGGCTATCACACCACTATTAATTAAGTTACATTACACAGATAAACTTGATACCATCATCTTGCTGTTTGAGCAATATGGCGTTTGGATTATTGCTATTGCTGGATTTTCTCCACTGCCATACAAAGTATTTACCATCGGTGCTGGGGTGGTTTCAATGGCGTTTTTGCCTTTTGTATTGATGTCATTTGTAGCTCGAGGTGCGCGATTTTTTCTGGTAACATTTTTAGTTAGAAAGTTTGGTTCTAATTGTGATCTTTGGTTAAGGAAATACATTGATCGATTAGGTTATATTTTAATTGTGGTAATAGTTATAGGTGTTTGGTATGCAAATTAAAAAGCTTATATTTATTGGTGTTTTATTTGTATTGAACGGCTGTTCGTCATCTGTGCCTAAACCAGAAATTATTGTGATTGAAAAATCAATCAATCAAGTGCAAACTACTGATATTATAGCTGTTGATAAAAAGTTTGAAAATACATCTTCGCAGGCAAAAGTTGTGAAAAAAAAGCGGCTTGTTAACAACAATGTTGTTGATAAAAAAGATAAGATAGCGACCAAGAAAGCAGTTAAGCAGTTAAAAAAACCAACAGTTAAACCCAAAAAATGGTCTTTCCCAGTAAAAGCAAAAGTTAGCAAACATTTTTCAAAAAAGCATCCAGGCATTGTTTTTGACACCGAACTTGGTCAAGCAGTCAGGGCTATTGACTCTGGTGTGGTAACTTATAGCGGCAATAAATATAAAGAATATGGCAAAATGGTGATTATTAAACATCCGCTGGGTTTTTATAGTTTCTATACGCAAAACCGCACTCTTAGGGTTAGGCGTGGTGATAAAGTAAAATCAGGTAAAATAATCGCCCTGACAGGGAAAAATGATTTTTATTTTGAGCTAAAAAAGTTTGAAACTCCAATCAACCCACTTAAATATTTAAAATAACTAATTATGAATGACTTGTTAAATAACATGGCCGGCTATCAAACAGTTGGAGTTTTTTTTGTTATTGCTTTAATTGCCCATGCAATACTCAGCATTACGCTGAAAAAAATTAGTAACCACGCCAATAAAACCAAAAATCAATGGGACGACCATCTCATTAAAGCCGTCTCCCCGCCGCTCAAAATACTGGTTTGGTTTATTTGGATTTATCTGTGTATTAACACTTTTGCAACACAAATAGACGCTTTAGCAAAAGTGGTTGAATATATTGATATTGCACCAATTTTTATTATTACTTGGGGCATTGTTAGAATCCTTTCTGGGCTTGAGGAATATATACTCGAACGCGGCACTAAGGTGGATTATGACTCAGTCAAATTGATTGTGCGTCTATTAAAAATTCTAATTATTATTGCTATTGTATTAGGGGTGGCACAATATTTGGGTTTTTCAATCTCTAGTCTATTAACTTTTGGTGGTGTTGGCGGCGTTGTCATCGGCTTTGCTGCCAAGGATATGCTGTCAAATATCTTTGGCGGTCTGATGATTCAAATGGATAAACCTTTTTCAACTGGGGATTGGATTCGTTCCACCAAATTTGAAGGAGTGGTGGAAAAAATCGGCTGGCGTATGACTCGTATTCGCACTTTTAGCAAAAATCCAATCTATATACCTAATTCTATTTTTTCTACTTTGCCGATTGAAACCCCATCGCGTATGACTAATCGCCGCATTAAAGAGGTGATTGGCATTCGTTATAATGACATCAACAAGCTACCTAATATCTTAAAAGAGATTGAAACCATGCTAAAAAATTATGTTGATATTGATCAAAATCAGCCCTTACATGTATATTTCAACTACTTTAACGCCTCTTCACTTGATTTTAATATTTATGCCTTTACCAGCAATGTTGATAAATATCAATATCAGCAAGTAAAACAAGAAATATTATTAAAAATTGCAGCAATTATTGAACAAAATGGCGCAGAAATTGCCTATCCTACACAAACGCTACACCTGAAAAATAACGCCTAAATCGCACTGATTTAATACAGTTTAGTTAAAATACTAATATGAACAAACTTTTTATTAAAACCTTTGGCTGTCAAATGAATCAGTATGACAGCCAAAAAATGCTCGATGTGTTGAGGCATTCACATAATTTAACACCAACAAATGATGCGCTAAAGGCAGATGTTTTATTAATTAATACCTGCTCTATTCGTGAAAAAGCCCAGGAAAAGTTATTTCACCAGTTGGGTCGATGGCGCAAAATGAAAGACAAAAACCCTAATTTAGTGATTGGTGTTGGCGGCTGTGTTGCCTCACAAGAAGGCGAATTAATTCTTAAACGCGCGCCTTATGTGGATATGATATTTGGCCCGCAAACCTTGCACCGTCTGCCTAATATGCTTAGTGATGTGGTGAAAAACAAGCATGTTAGTATTGATGTCTCGTTTCCAGAGATTGAAAAGTTTGACCATTTGCCAACAACAGAAAATAGTGCTGTGGCTGCTTTTGTTTCGATTATGGAAGGTTGTAGTAAATACTGCACTTTTTGCGTGGTGCCTTATACCCGTGGTGAAGAAATCTCACGCCCATTTGATGCTGTGATTAAAGAGGTGCAAATTTTAGCCGCACAAGGCACACGAGAAGTCAACCTGCTCGGGCAAAATGTAAATGCCTATCAAGGTTTAATGAATGATGGTGAAATCGCTGATTTAGCTTTGTTGATTAATATCGTGGCACAAATCCAGGGCATTGATCGTATTCGCTACACCACTTCTCATCCTGTTGAGTTTAATGATGCCCTAATTCAGGCTTATGCCGATGTGCCAGAATTAGTATCACACCTACATTTACCAATTCAAAGTGGCTCTGATAAAATTCTAAGTTTAATGAAACGCGGTGGTTGCAGCGTGCTTGAATACAAATCAAAAATCAAGCAATTACGCAAAATTCGCCCTGATATTTCCATCTCAAGCGATTTTATTATTGGTTTTCCGGGCGAAAATGAAGACGATTTTAACAACACGATGAACCTTGTTAAACAGATTGGTTTTGATAAATCCTTTAGCTTTATTTATTCGCCTCGACCCGGCACTCCAGCTGCAAATTACCCTGATGATGTTGATATATCAGTTAAAAAACAACGCTTGGCATTGCTACAAAAAACCATTGATGAAAATACTGAGGCAATCTCTAAGGGTATGATTGGTAGCGTGCAAAAAGTGCTGGTTGAAAATAAGGCAAAAAAAGATAATAATTTATTTGGACGCACTGAAAATATGCGTAATGCCCATTTCACAGGCGACGCTGACTTAATCGGGCAAATTGTGCATCTAAAAATTACAGGTGCACGCGGCAATTCACTAACTGGAACATGGATAAAATAAATTATGCGGCTATCATTAGGGGTTGATAACTTAACACAATTAGCCAATATTTGCGGCTCACTCGACAAACACCTTGAGACTATTAGCAAAAGCCTTGATGTGGAAATCAACAATAAAGGCTCTGATTTTACCCTCAGAGGTGAAAATGCTATGCAAGCGGGGCAAATATTGCAAGATTTACTCACCCTTTCTGAAGAAAAAACGCTGAGTATGGCAGACATAGAAATGTGCCTGAATGCACGAGCACAGCAGGATTTGCCGAACCAGTCCATCAGCATTAAAACCAAACGCAAAATCATTCATGTGCGTAGTGCCAACCAACAACACTATGTTAAATCTATTAGCAAACAAGATTGCACCTTTAGCATCGGCCCTGCTGGCACTGGCAAAACTTATCTTGCGGTTGCCAAAGCAGTTGAAGCACTTGAACATTCTAATGTGCGCCGCATTATACTGGTTCGCCCTGCGGTAGAAGCGGGTGAAAATCTTGGTTTTTTACCCGGCGACCTGAGCGAAAAAGTCGATCCTTATTTGCGACCTATTTATGACGCTTTATATGAAATGCTGGGTTTCGAGAAGGTAACTAAATTACTTGATAAAAATGTGATTGAAGTCGCGCCGCTGGCGTTTATGCGTGGCAGAACCTTAAATGAATCATTCATTATTTTAGACGAAGCACAAAACACCACCATTAAACAAATGAAAATGTTTTTAACACGGTTAGGCTTTAACTCAAAAATGGTGATTACTGGCGATATTACTCAAATTGACTTAGCCAAACCAAGCCAATCTGGCTTACTGCATGCAATTGATGTGCTTGCACAGGAAAGGCAAATTTCATTTTGTTATTTCAAATCAAAAGATGTGGTTCGGCATAAATTAGTGCAACGCATCGTCTTAGCCTATCAAAACTTTGAGTAAAAAACAAAAAATTATTGTGGGTCTTTCTGGTGGGGTTGATTCTTCTGTTGCTGCCTTATTGTTGCTACAACAAGGCCATGAAGTTGAGGCAGTATTTATGAAAAACTGGGAAGAGGACGACAAAAACGGCTATTGCAGCGCCAAGCAAGATTTATCCGATGCACAAAAAGTAGCAGATAAACTCAATATAAAACTCCATACAATCAATTTTTCTGCCGACTATTGGGATGATGTATTTGCTCATTTCTTACAACAACATAAAAAAGGCCGCACCCCTAATCCTGATGTTTTATGCAATCAAAAAATTAAATTCAAAGTTTTTTTAGAGCATGCACTATCACTTGGCGCTGATAAAATTGCCACCGGGCATTATGCCCGCATTGCTAAAAATAATAAAACATATCAACTCAAAACTGGCTTAGATGAGAATAAAGACCAAAGCTATTTTTTGTATTTGCTAAACCAACAACAGCTGGCAAAAAGCCTGTTTCCACTCGGTGAAATTAACAAAAACAAGGTGCGTCAAATTGCCACAGAAAATGCTTTTGTTACTGCTGATAAAAAAGATTCAACTGGTATTTGCTTTATTGGCGAGCGCAATTTTTCACAATTTTTACAAACTTATTTACCCAAACAACAAGGTGATATTGTTGATCAAGCGGGGCAATTCATCAAACATCATCAGGGTTTGGCTTTCTACACCATAGGGCAACGCAGGGGTTTGGAAATTGGTGGTGGCTTTGGACTATCAGGCGAGCCTTGGTTTGTCGCTGATAAACGCATTAAAAGCAATCAATTAGTAGTTGTGCAAGGCGAGCATCCACTATTGTATCATCAAGCTTTGAGTGCCTCTAATCCACATTGGATTGAAAATTCTCCAACATTACCATTGATATGTAGTGCTAAAATACGCTATCGTCAGCAGTTACAAACTTGCAGGATTGAACAAGGTAAAAATAAACAATTAACAGTTATTTTTGACCAAGCACAACGAGCCATTGCCCCAGGGCAATCAATCGTTTTTTATCATCAAGATATTTGCTTGGGCGGCGCTATTATTGAAAATAGAAACAACATACAATAAATATGAACAGATTAAAACAACAAACTTTGGCACTTGCCTCATTATTGCAAACCACAGCTTTAGTTGAACAGCTTGCCTCGACCGGTACTTGCGACAGCAAAAGCAACGAGCTCAGCCTAAAAAGCATCATTACTAATAGCACCAATGTTGAAGAAGTATTTGGCTCACCAAAAAATCTTTTTATTGGCTTGGAGACGATGAAAATTGCATTAGGTAAAAAAACCAAATCAGTGCAAAACATTGTGTTGTATGCTTTAACACTGATAAATCTTGAAAAAAAACTAATGAAAAATCAACAACTTTTAACACAATTATCAAGCGAAATTGATGCGATTAAAAAACAAGATTTTTTTGAAATCAGCCATTCTAATTCATTGGCAAGATTAGCTGAACTTTATAAATCAACCTTAGGAGAGCTTAATCCCAGAGTTATGGTGAGCGGTGAGCAAATTTATTTAAGCAATCAACACACTGCTAACCACATAAGAGCACTACTATTAGCAGGCATTCGAGCAGTTTCATTGTGGAAATCACAAGGCGGCAGAACTTGGCAATTATTATTTAATAAAAAGAAGACACTTAAATTAGTAAAATCTATGGACTTTTGATATTTAAGACTTTATAATTATGCGTTTTACTAATTTTAATCTTTAATCTAATGGCTAATTCAGCAGGCTCTAAAAAACGCGCAAGACAAGCAGTTAAACGCAACCAACACAATACTCAAATTCGTGCAAAAGTTCGCACTTTTATTAAAAAAGTTACTTACGCATTAGAAGCTGGCAACAAACAACAAGCACAAGACGGTTTTTCAGCCATGCAAAAAATGCTTGACCAGTCTGTTAGCAAGGGCTTAATCCATAAAAATCAAGCAGCGCGTAAAAAATCGCGTTTGAATACACAAATTAAAGCACAGTAGCATCAACTACCTACTAAAATAAAGGCCTTAAATTTAAGGCTTTTTTTATGTCCGAAGGTAGCAACAATGTAGGTGAATCTGACAAAGCACTGTTTAGAACAACGGTTGATAGCAACACGCCCCTTGATAAGGACAATATAGAGCAATCTACTGGCACTAAAAAACAAGCACTTTTTAGCAATTATCGCTACATTAACGAGGCTAGGATTTTAGGCTCTGAGATGATTGCACATACAAAAGGCGGGGTTTCAAATAAAATCATTAAAAAAATGAAAAACGGCAA
The DNA here is from genome assembly GCA_965217125.1 of Gammaproteobacteria bacterium. Lineage (GTDB taxonomy): Bacteria > Pseudomonadota > Gammaproteobacteria > PS1 > Pseudothioglobaceae > JAAOIF01. The sequence continues at coordinate 1,370,169 of OZ244244.1, forward strand.
TATTGAAGATTTTCCAAAATTAGATTTACATGGTCAAACCGTGATTGAAGCCTGTGATTCAATGTCGCAATTTATATACCATCACCAGCATAAAACCTTTATTCAAATCATTCATGGCAAGGGCTATCATTCTGAAAATGGGCTTAGCATTTTAAAAACCCAAGTTATGAGTTTTTTAAAACAACACCCAGCCATCATGGCATTTAATTCTTGCCCTGATAAAAACGGTGGCACCGGCGCGGTATTTGTACTGCTCAAAACCTATGTTTAACATTGATCAAATCTACACAGTTTCAGACTTCTTATCGCTGTGTAATAAAACCATTGAAAACAACATACCCACTTGTTGGCTACAAGGGGAAATCTCTAATTTATCGCGCCCTGCCTCTGGACATTGGTATTTCTCACTGAAGGACGAACAAGGGCAGATTCGTTGCGCCCTATTCCGATTAAGGCAACGCAATATCAAGTTTAACCCAGAAAATGGCATGACAGTTTTGCTACGCGCCGCGACAACACTATATCAAACACGGGGCGATTTTCAGTTAGTCATTCAACATATTGAACCAGTTGGCGTGGGCAATTTACAACTGGCATTTGAACAACTCAAAAGCAAACTCAGAGAAGAGGGTTTATTTGATTCTATACATAAAAAAAACCTACCATTAACTCCCAAAACCATTGGTGTTGTGTCCTCCTCAAATGGCGCGGTCATTCAAGATATTATCAAAGTCTTAAACAAACGCTATCCATTCGCCGCCATATTATTATTTGATAGTGTGGTGCAAGGTGAAAATGCGGCAGAAAAGCTAGTGCAAGCAATCCAAATGGCAGATAAATCTAAGCGTTGCGATGTATTGATTTTGGCGCGTGGTGGCGGCTCTTTAGAGGATTTATGGGCTTTTAATGAGGAACTATTGGCACGAGCTATATTTGCCAGCCAAACACCCATTATTAGTGCTATTGGACATCAAACCGATACCACGATTGCCGATTTTGTCGCCGATATGCGCGCACCAACGCCAAGTGCAGCAGCAGTCTTAGCAACACCAGACCGATTAGAATTACTATCAAAAACCAACAAACTACACGCAAATCTATCTCAATTAATGCGACAAACATTAGGTAATTATCGCTACCAACTCAAACAACTTAGTTTAAGCACGCCAAGTTTAGTGCGCCAATTAAATATATTTGCACAAACATTAGACGGTTTAAATAGCCATCTAAACTATCAAATCAAAAGCAAGATTAATTTCAATCGTAGTAAGCTCGCCACGCTATTTGAGCAGCTTAAACAACACTCGCCAAGTGCCAACATTGCCCATAAACAACAATTAAATACATTATCGAAAATACAGCTAAATAAAAATATTAAAGGCTTTATCAGCCAACAGCATAGCACATTAAATCAGCTACATAATCAGTTAGAAAGGCTGATAAATCAACACATTCAATGGCAAAAAAACAACTTAGCAAAGCAAACGATAGGGCTGCAACATCTGTCACCACTCAGCACATTATCACGCGGTTATAGCATTACCACTTTAGATAATAATAAGCTGTTACAATCAACTGCTGGGGTTAAAATAGGCACATCAATCACCACGATTATCAATGATGGAAAAATTTATTCTGATGTTAGCAAAGTTGAAAAATCTTAGTTTGCTTTTGTTGCTATTGCCTGGTGTTTTATTCGCCAGCATTGCGGTTAAAAACACCCCCATAGCGGGCGGCATTGCCGTCATTGACTTTGAAACCAATCACGCCAACCCTAAAGCCTTTTACAACAAAATACCACTTTACTTGCAACATCTAAAAGATGAGCATTGGCAAGTATTAATTGGCATTCCACTCTACGAAAAATCTGGCAAAAAAACCATCACTGTGCAGGATTTTTCTACTAGGGAATTTAGTTTTGAAGTCAAAACTAAACCAGGGACTTATGCCGAACAGCATATTACTCTAAAAGGTAAAAAGAAAAAATATATTAATCCAAACCTTGCACATATGGATAGAATTAACCTTGAGCGCCCGATACTCTCCCAAGCGCGCAAAGTATTTACCCCTCAACATTTGTCAAATCAACAATTTATTCGCCCAGTAACTGGCATTATCACCGGCACATTTGGGCTAAAGCGTTTTTACAACAAACAAGCCCGCCGCCCACACACAGGCATTGATATTGCCGCCACAACTGGCACGCCAATTAAGGCGGCGGCGGCTGGCAAAGTGATTTTGGCGGACCAATTCTTTTTTAATGGCAATGCGGTATTTATTGACCACGGGCAAGGGCTGATTAGCGTGTATATTCATATGAACAAACGCTTGGTAACAGCGGGACAACACCTCAAACAAGGCGATATTATCGGCACGATTGGGCAAACAGGGCGTGCTACTGGCCCGCACCTGCATTGGGGGGTTTATCTGAATCAAACCAGCATCAACCCAAATTTATTATTAGAACATCAAAATGAAATCTAATGTCTCTTTATTACGGCGATTGGGTGCAATTGGATATGATATTTTCTTAGTATTTTCCTTTGTTTTTTTTATCACTGGCGTTGTGTTGATTGTGTTTTGGGATAAACAAGCACAAAATAATGCTATTATTTTTGGCTTAATCATTTTTAGCCTATATTTCTACTTTGCATGGTCATGGGTCAAAGGCGGGCAAACCTTAGGTATGAAGGCTTGGAAAATTCAAATTATGCAAAATAACGGTAAAAATATTACTCATCAGCAAGCCTTAATTCGCTTTGTCTTAGCAATTGTTTCATTTATGCTTATGGGGTTTGGGTTTATTTATCAATTATTCAATAAAGATAATTTAGCACTGCATGATAAATATTCACACACTCAACTCAGGAGATTTTAAACGGCATAGTTTTTAGCTAATTTTTTCTCTATAATAAAGCCTTAGTTGATACTAACAAAGAGACAAATAATAATAAATATTATAAATATTATAAATATTAGTGTATAATTTTCAAAAAGACAGCAACTCAAACAAACAACACAGGAGAATAATATGAAAAAAATAAATTTAAAAGAGGGTAAATTACCTCTATAAATGTTATCACAGATAGTTCTTTTACATATTCAAACAGCCGCTATTGTAGCGGCTGTTGTCATTGCTTTTTACGCTATTTTATCTAATAAAAATATCGCTAAAAAAGATAAAACAGATAAATTATTATTAAACGATTTAGAAGACCCGTTTCTTAAAGATGGATTATCTGTATTGAGAGAAATCTCAATCAATACAACCGATGATAATATTGCAACTTATGCCCATATAAAAATAAATGATAAAGATCACAATAAATATAAAAATTCAATAAAAATAATAAATTTATTAAATTTTTATGAAAATATTTCTGTTAGCATCAATAAAAAAGTTTATGATTTTGATATGATTAAAAGATCACAAAAAACACAAACCATAGAAATGTATGAAAAATTAGAGCCTTATATAAAAGAAGTTAGAAAGGTTGATAAAAATGATAATTTATTTATTGAATTTGAATATTTTGTCAATAAACTTAAAAAATAAGACCCGCCATATTTTATAACTTCGCTCCAAAATTACAACTATCTTATACATACCAATAAAATTATTTATGTGAAAAAAGTATTGGCAATCTTGGAGAATAAAAAATGTCCATAAAAAACAAGCAAAACGCTGAAAAATCCAACCAAATACTGGTGTTTTTTTATAAATATTGGATTACTGCTGTTTTATTGTTAGTATTGCTGAGCTTAATTCGGCAAAATTTTATCAATCAATTCCCATTTGGATTGATGAATAAGCAACAAATAATCAAGCAAAATATCAGCCGCAATCAAACCCTAAAGCAACAAAATAAAATCAGCTCAATTGAACTCAACACCCAAACCGCGAGTGATAACGAAGTTTTGGAATCTCAAGCGCGTTATCGATTTGGACTGATTAAAAAGGGTGAAACTTATTATCAAATTAATGAATTAACGCCAAACGAGGCGGACCAGCCCTAATCAAATATTTTTATGCTAAAAAATCAACATTTCCTTATCGTGCCTGCCAGTGGGATTGGCAAGCGCATGGGTGCCGACATACCAAAGCAATACCTAAAACTCGATAATGGGCTAAGTGTGCTAGATCAAACACTAAAAACCTTATTAAATATTGAGCAAATCACAGCCTGTGTGATGGTAATTGCCGAGCAAGATAATACATTTGCAACATCAGACTTTGCCAAACATCCAAAACTATTGGCAACTGTGTTTGGCGGCGTGCAGCGTTTTCATTCAGTCATTGCTGGGCTGGGCGCACTCAAACCTTTTGCCAAAAATAGCGATTGGGTGTTAGTGCATGATGCTGTGAGGCCTTGCGTAAAAGCCAGCGAAGTGGTGAATTTAATCACCCAGCTTAGTAATCACCCAACTGGTGGGCTGTTAGCTACCAAAGTAGTTGATACCATTAAACAAGCCCATCACAAAATTGTTAAAAACACCATAAATAGAAGCAATCTTTGGCAAGCACAAACCCCACAAATGTATCGTTTTGGGGTATTATCAAAAGCATTGGAAAAAGCTGTAGAACATAACTTAGATATTAGCGATGAAGCCAGTGCAATTGAGCATTTAGGGCTTGAATCTGTGTTGCTCTCAGCCAGCAAAAATAACCTTAAAATTACCACGCAAGAAGACTTAAAATTGGCAAATTTTTATTTAAATTCAATCAACAAATGACTACTAAAACTGGATTAGGGCAAGACTCGCACGCATTTGAAACTGAGAAGGACAAATTGCTTATCCTCGGTGGTGTTAAATTTGACCATCCTCAAGGCTTAAAAGGCAACAGCGATGCTGATGTTATTTTGCATTCGCTCACCAATGCTATTTCATCCATTACAGGCAACAATATTTTAGGCGCAAAAACCGATGAACTGTGCCAACAAGGCATTACTGATAGTGCGCAATATCTAAAATTAGCATTAAATGATTTAAACGATTGGCAGATTGAGCATATTGCCATTACCATTGAATGTTTGCTGCCAAAAATCTCACCACAATTAGACGCATTAAAACACAGTATTGCCAACTTAATCAATACTACCGTGGATAACATTGGAATTACTGCCACAACAGGCGAAGGTTTAAGCACTTTTGGTAGGGGCGAAGGCATTCAAGTATTTACTATTATTAGCGTTTCAAAATATGCATAATTTACACATTCCAGTTAATCCTAGAATTCAAAAATTGCACTTTATTGGCATTGGTGGCTCTGGTATGAGTGGCATTGCTGAGATATTGCATAATCTAAACTATCAAATTTCAGGCTCGGATATTAAGCAAAACTCAGTTACCCAAAGATTGCAAGATTTAGGCTGCAAAATCACCAATACGCATCACCAAGATCATGTAATTGGTGTGCAGGCTGTGGTTGTTTCCAGTGCAATCGATAACAACAATCCAGAGCTTATCAAAGCCCGTGAGCTAAATATTCCCATTGTGCCTCGGGCTGAAATGCTGGCTGAAATTATGCGTTTTAGGTTTGGCATTGCCGTGGCAGGCACACATGGAAAAACCACCACCACCAGTTTAATCACCCACATACTAAGCGTTGCCAAACTTGACCCTACCTACATTATTGGTGGCATCTTAAACTCCAGCGGCATTAATGCAAAACTTGGTGAAAGCGACTATCTCATTGCCGAAGCCGATGAATCAGACGCATCTTTTCTACAACTACAGCCAATGCTTAGCGTTATCACCAATATTGACCATGACCACATGGACAGCTACGACAATGATTATCAAAAATTAACCAGTGCTTTTGTTGAATTTGCCCTAAATTTACCTTTTTATGGTGCTTGCATTGTGTGCGTGGACGATGCGGGCGTCATAAGCATATTAAACCATATTCACCGACCTTTAATCACCTATGGACTTGGAAATAATGCTGATATACAAGCGATTAATATTAGCCAAGTTGGGCGCAAAATGAATTTTGAAGTGCTCTATAATAAGGGCAAAAAATCGTTTAGCGTTGAGTTGAACCTGATTGGCAAACACAACATTCTTAACACCTTAGCCGCCATTGGCGTGGCGCGTGAGCTAAATATTAAGGTTAATACCATCAAAAAAGCACTAAAAAGTTTTGCTGGCGTAGCGCGCCGTCTTGACTATCATGGCTGCTTAAATATTGAGGGTAAAAAAGTTGTATTTTTTGATGATTATGGTCATCATCCCAATGAAATTAATGCAGTATTTACAAGCCTACAAAACACCTATCCAAATAGGCGTTTACTGGTCATTTTCCAGCCACATCGCTACTCACGCACGCGTGATTTATTTGATGACTTTGCCCACGCCTTATCTAAGGTTGGCGCACTGATTTTATTAGAGATTTACCCAGCCAGTGAAAAGTCGATTGCAGGTATTAACTCCAGCAGCTTGGCAAAGAGTATTCGACAGCGTTCGTTATTAGACCCTATAGTGGTTAAAAATACTGATGAAGCCTTAAAAGTATTGCCAAATATTGCACAAGATGGCGATGTAATATTGGCATTAGGTGCTGGTAATGTTAGTGTTTTAATTAATTTACTGATGCGCACTTATGCTTAAACATAATGAACCAATGAGTAGGCATTGCTCATTTAGAAGTGGTGGCTTAGCAGATGATTTTTTTGTGCCAAATACGCTCAAGCAGTTGTGTGAGTTTTTAAAAAACAACCAAAAACCAATTTTAATGCTCGGCTTAGGCAGTAATTTATTAGTGCGCGACCAAGGCTTTAATGGCGTGGTAATTAAACTTAAACATTTTAATAAATTAAATATACTCAATGGCATAGTCCATGCTGGAGCTGGCACAACTTTGGCAAAGCTGTCTCGCTTTTGTGCCGCCCAAAAGTTAGGCGGTGGCGCGTTTTTAAGTGCCATCCCCGGTAATGTAGGTGGCGCTCTAGCGATGAACGCTGGGGCATTTGGTGCTGAAATTTGGCAATTTGTTAGCTCAGTTACCACCATCAATCATAATGGCGAGCTGTTTAACAGAAAAGTATATGATTTTGATATTGCTTATCGCCATGTTGTCAGTAAAAACAAGGGCGAATATTTTGTTAGTGCTAATTTTATATTTAATCAAACTGAACAACACAACATTAAAACACTGATAAAAAAACGCAACCTATCCCAGCCTATTGGGCAGGCTAATTGCGGCTCGGTATTTAAAAATCCAAGCTCATATTTTGCCGCTAAATTGATTGAAGACAGTGGTTTAAAAGGGGTTTGTGTCGGTGCTGCGTGCATCTCTAGCAAACATGCAAACTTCATTATCAATCAACACAATGCCAGCGCTACCGATATTGAAAAATTGATTATACAAATTCAACAAACCGTAAAATCCAAGTTTGATATTGAATTAGAAACTGAGGTTAAAATTGTATGATTGCAGTATTAATGGGCGGCAATTCCGCTGAAAGAGAAATCTCACTTGACAGTGGCGAGGCAGTTTATCAGTCCCTGAAAAATCAGGGCATTGAATGTTTTAAGTTTGATTGGCATGGTAACAATTTAGCGCAACTTTGGCAGCAGACTTTTACTAAAGCCTTTATTGTCCTACATGGCCGTGGCGGCGAAGATGGCGCTATTCAACAACACTTAGAACAACACAATATTGCTTATACCGGCTCAAATGTAGTCGCCTCTAAACAATGTATCAACAAAGCCACCAGCAAAGCCATTTGGGCAAAGCACAATTTACCTCTGGCACCCTCCGTGCTTGCCACTATTGACAAACCCATCCCCAAAATTAATTTCCCATTGCCCTGGGCGGTTAAACCAATTTTAGAAGGCTCTAGCATTGGCATTAGCAAGGTTAATCATAGCAACGAACTAAAGCAAGCACTTGCATTGGCTTGGCAATACGACCAACAGGCGTTGATTGAATACTGGATTACAGGTGATGAATATACAGTCTCAATCCTCAATCGGGCAACGCTACCAGTAATAAAAATTATTGCTGCTGGGGGCTTTTATAATTATCAGTCCAAATACCATTCAAATAAAACTCAGTATTTATGCCCATGCGACCTATCAGAGAGTCGCGAACAACAGCTACAAAAAATTGCACTAAATGGATTTAATCTGCTGGGCGCTAAAACTTGGGGGCGGGTTGATTTTATTGTTGATAAACAGCAAAAGCCTTATTTATTAGAAATTAATACCGTGCCGGGTATGACTTCGCACTCACTATTGCCGATGGCAGCAAAAGCAGTTGGTTTAAACTTTGACCAATTGGTTTTAGCTATTTTGAATGAGCAATAAACACAACAAACGCAAACAACCAATCATTCGGCTGTTTGTGCCTATTATTAAAATATTGGCAGTTTTCACCGTGCTTGGCTTAATTACTTGGGCTGTTTTAAAATCCAATCCAACTGAATTTTTAAAAGTAGATATTTATTGGAATATTGAGCAAACACTGCCACTTACACAAAACGCACTAATGGACAAAATTAAGCCCTTAATTGAAGATAAATATCAGCTTGATTTAGTGCAAATAAAACAAAGCTTAGAATCCGAACCTTGGATAAATAACGCCCATATTAAACGCCTATTTTGGAACGCCATTCAAATCAATATTAACCCACATCAAATTGCTATGCGTTGGCAAAATACCAACTGTAAAAACCAACAATTAACTGATTGCAAAGGCTATATATCAACCGATGGGTTATTATTTATACCTAAAAAGTTAATCCCATCAACGGCTGTTTTGGCAATTTCAACGCAAGATAGTGATACTATTAACAAACTGCACAAAAACTATCAGCACTATCAAATGCTGGCTAAACCGATGCTGATTAAATCATTTTCCAAAACCAATATTGAGCAACTAACATTCAAATCTGGGGTCAAGGTAATTTTAGGTTATCAACAACAAAGCGAACGGCTGAGGAAGTTTATCAAAGCCTACAATAAACTCAAGCACAAAAATGCAAAAATCAAATCAGCAACCTTTGATATGCGTTATCCTAAAGGCTTTGCTCTGAGTTATTAATCAACTGATAGCATAACGCCAATGTTACCAAAGTCCAATACAGCAGCACCAGCCTAACCACCCATTCAAAAATCGGGCTAAGTCCAATCGCACTTACCATTACGCTAAATAATATGGTTACTAAAGCGGGCAAAATTATCTGCAAGAAAAACAAATTTAGATGGCTAATAAAAGGCAAATTCCACCTATATTTTGACGGCTGTCCAAGGGCAATATTAATAAAATTAAGGGTGATTGGAATAATCAAAAAATACATCAGCAAATGCAAAAATTGCATACCAGTAATCATAACTGGAACAGTGGTTATTATCCCTACCACTAAGGTTAGTCCAATAAATCTAATCATTTTATTAATATCCAATATCGGCATCAGCCCATTAACTGCCGCCTCGCCCAATATTACTAATCGATACATATTAATTGATAGCATAATATATCCATAAAAAAACAGCAGAAAATAAATAATCGCATTATCTGGCAATTGCATATCAGCCAAATTACCATTACCATTAAAAAATTGTGTCATCAACGCTAATAATTCTGTTGCAATCAATAAAAGCGGTATAGAAAACAGCAACGGCAATATGGAAATTTCCAATATTTTCCGCCAATGTGTGAGCGTAAAGGCAATGCCTGCTAAAAAAATTTTATTTATGGGTAATTGTTTCATAATTTGAGACCTTTAGTTAGCAATAGCTTTGATGATTTTTAACTTTCTGCCAATTTTAAGTGGCTGATTTTTATTTAACTTATTAGTTTTAACAATTTTAGCAACACTAACGCCAAATTTACGCGCAATAGTTGATAAATTATCGCCACTTTTGATTTTATAAAATACCGTTCTATTAATATTAACATTAACTTTAGCCAGCCCTTTGAGCGCATCTTGCGTAATTTTTTGCAGCTGCCAAATGACTAATTTTTTCCCCACTTGCAAGGCTTTAGTAGCGTTTATTAAGTGGTTCCATTCGATAATATCATCCACTTGCACGGAGTATTTATTAGCAATTAGCCATAGGCTTTCACCCTTAACAACTTGGTGAATAATCTTGCTTCCATGCTTCTCATTGTTGAGTCTTTGAGCCTCACGCTGAGACTGCGACATAGTGTAATAATCATCTGGTTTTTGCGGGATTGGAATAATAATTTGCTGACCAAGTTTAATTATTGAATTGCTTAAATTGTTAATACTCTTGATATAAGCAATCGAGGAATTAAATTTTTTAGCCAATTTAGCTAAACTATCCCCTGTCCTAACTTGGTAGCGCTTGTAATTAAGCCTCTTATGCTTTGGATATTTGCCACGCGCTTGTTTAAAAGCAGCAACTTTATCAATCGGCAATAGCAATTCATAGCGCGAAATCTGTGGTGTTGCCCAGCGATTAAGGTCAGGATTTAAGGTGTAAATCTCTTCTAAACTAAGCCCGCTCCACTGTGCAATTAACGCCAAATCAAGCTGTGAATACAAATAAACAGATTCTAACTTTGGCTTATTTTTAACTGGGGTAATTATTTGATTGTATTTCTGCGGGTTTTTAATTAACTCAGCCACTGCCAACAATCTAGGCACATAACCCTTAGTTTCTGCTGGCAGGGAAATATTCCAAAAATCTGCCTTCTTGCCTGCGGCTTTATTTCTTTTAACCGCCCTTTGCACCCGACCAGGTCCAGAATTATAAGCCGCAATCGCTAATAACCAATCACCTTTAAACAAACTGTTCAAGCTTTTTAAATAAGCAATGGCTGCACGGGTTGAAAGCACAACGCTACGCCTTTGGTCAGTCCAATAATTTTGCTTTAACCCATAGAGTTTTCCAGTAGCAGGAATAAACTGCCATAAACCTGATGCCCTACTATGAGAAAAAGAAAATGGATAATAAGCCGATTCCACAATCGGTAACAACGCCAATTCAATCGGTAAGCCGGCTTTTTCAACTTCTTTGGTAATAAAATATAAATACGGTGTTGCCCGCTTGGTTACCCGAGTTAAATAATCAGGATGCTTTTTAAACCAATCAATATGCCAAAATAAATCTTTCTGACTTCTGCTCTTTAAACTGTGTCGATTAGAAATATAACGCCATAAATCTGTTTCAGCGGACACTGGTGGCTTTACAACCTCAGCGATTTGAACTTTATTAGAATCAAAAGCGGTCTGAACCTTGTTAGAATCAAAAGCGGTTTGAACCTTATTAGAATCAAAAGCGGCTTGAACTTTATTAGAATCAAAAGCGGTTTGAACCTTATTAGAATCAAAACCTTTATCAACCACAGTTGGAGGTTTTTCATTAACGCCTAACCAACCACAGCCGTTTAATAACAGCAACAATGCACAATAAAAAGATAATTTTAAGATTTTACACCGCCTGCACATTTGGGAGAATCTGGCACGCCATTTTTGTCCAACCATTCACTTGGTGTATAAGTGTGCATCGCCAGTGCATGCACCCCAGGGGCGCTTCCTTCGGGGCGAATATGTTTTAATTCTTCTGCAAATAATTGATTGATAAAACGATGGCGTTCAATCAGTGCTAAATCAATAAAATAATCACTCACCACCACTAACTTAAAATGCGACTCAGCAGCCGTGCCTGAATGGTTAGCAGATTCGTTAATAACTTGCAAATGTGTTGGACTAAGTGCGTTTGTCAGCTGCTCGGTCAAATATTGCCCCATTCCAAGTCTGTTTATTTTATTATTCATACTAATTTTCCGTAAATGCAAAAACAAACGCATCTGCAAAGAAATTATCTTTAATCATACCTTGTTCTACAAATCCAGCAACGGCTTTAACCATAACCGGTGGCCCGCAAGCGTAGATCTCATAACCAGTTAAATCATCAAAATCACGCAAAACACTCTGATGCACAAAGCCCGTTCTGCCCTGCCAAGTCTCATTCGGCTCAGATAACACCGGCACAAAACCAATATTATCATGCTGCTGCGCCCATTGCTGTGGCAAATCCGTATACAAATCAACCTCGTCTCTTACCCCCCAATACAGATGGATTTGACGCTTTAGTTTAGTGGCAATCGCGTGTTCTATAATGGCCTTAACTGGCGCAAAACCAGTGCCGCCAGCCACTAAAATTACCGGCTTTTTACTGTCTTCTTTAAAATAAAAACTGCCTTTTGGCGCTTCGATTTTAAGCAGTGTTTTTTCTTTCAACTCATCAAACAAAAAATTAGTAAACTTACCGCCTTCAACTCGGCGTATATGCAGCTCAATCAAGTTAGAGTTAGACGGCGCATTAGCAATCGAAAACGAACGAGAAGGAAAATCAGGATGAATTAAATCAATATATTGCCCTGCCAAATATTGTAGTGATTCTGCATTAGCAATTTTTAAAAGCACTCGCACCACATCATGGTTCAGGTGCTTAATACTATCAACTCGGCAATGCAATGTGCGAACCTCAATATCAGCAACGCTGTCTAACTCCTGCACCACTAAAGAAACATCCGATTTAGCCCTACATTGACAAAGCAACGCCATACCATCAGCCACCTCCTCCGCACTAATACCATCAGGTATAGCACCCTCATAAGCAACGCTGCCTTCAATGATTGTTGCCTTGCATTTGCCACAGGCGCCTCGTTGGCAGCCATACGGAAAATTAATCCTATGCATCAGTGCATCTTCTAAAATAGAACTATTTCCATCAGTTTGAAAGCGACTACCGCTGGCTTGATTTTTAATTATGAACATACCCACTACTTAATAAATTTATTGCTGGTATTATAAAGTCAAGTAAGCCAAGTTGTTTGCTTAAACGCAACTTTGAAGGCAATGCTTTGTTTTTAGCACACCAACAAATCTAATAACATCGCTTTTGAGCTATTCTGCCCTGCACACCTCACAATCTTAGCAAAAAAAAGCAAAAGCAGAGCAAAGTTTTAAGGGTAAAATAATAATTATTTAAACAAACAACAAGACAATGACCGACCAAGAACTTAAAGACTTAGTAGCAAGTTTAGCAGTGCAAAGCGCTAAAAACGCCGCAGAAGCCGCTGATCGATCTGCTAAAAACGATGCAGAAGCCACTGCTCGATCTGCTGAATTTGATGCAATATTTAAAAAAAACAATGCAGAAGCCGCTGCTCGATCTGCTGAACTTGATGCTCAATATGCTAAAAACGCCGCAGAAGCTGCTGTTCGATCTGCTGAACTTGATGCAATATTTAAAAAAAATGCTGCTGAATTTGCTAACACCGAGAAAGTATTAAAAGAATTAGGTATTTTTGCTGAAGGCACTAATAAAAAAGTAGAAGGCATTAGCAGAACCACTGGCGAAATCGCACAAGAATTTTTCTACTCTTCGCTAGATAAAGACAAAACTTTAGGTGGCATTAAATTCGACTATATTGATGCTAATCTTTATAACAGCAAAAAAGGTCAGTCTCATGAAGTGGATATTTTCTTAGAAAATAGTAATTCAGTAGGGATTGTTGAAGTTAAAAGCAAAGTAAGAAAAGATGATATTGAGCAACTCAAAAATATAGTGGCTAAGTTTTACCAATTTCACCCTAATTTTAAATCTTATAAAATTATCCCCGCACTTGCAGGCAAATCATTTCCAAAATCCTTGCAAAATCAAGCGCTAAAAGAGGGTTTTATAGTGCTAACGCAACAAGGCGATCATATCGAACAGCGCCTGCCCTAAGAAGGTTTTACACATAAACCCAGCTGGTATAAAAAAGTTATACCAGCTGGGTTTGTATAAATACTAAACCAAATTAATGCACAAAAAAATCGTATTCTTAATGGGTCCTACCGCCTCTGGTAAAACTGATTTAGCCATTAAACTCAGCCAACACCTGAACATACGGATTATCAGCGTGGATTCTGCGCTAATTTATCAAGGAATGGACATCGGCACTGCCAAGCCTGATAAAAACACCTTAAAACAATATCCTCATTATCTAATTGACATTTGCTCCCCAGAACAAAGCTATTCAGCACATAATTTTGTGATTGATGCCAAGGCGCAAATTGAATATGCCTTTGCCAATAAGCAACTGCCAGTTTTAGTCGGTGGCACCGCGTTTTATTTTCACGCCTTAGAACACGGCTTATCCACCCTGCCAGAATCTACCAGCGCATCCAAAGCCAAATTCACCCAATTATTACAAACAAAAGGTGCAAACGCACTACATCAAACATTAGCAAAAATCGACAAAACCGCCGCCAAGCGCATCCACCCAAACGATTCACAACGCATTATACGCGCCCTTGAAGTGTTTGATTTAAGTGGTAAAACCCTAAGTGAGTTGCAAGGCAGCAGACAATCTGCAACCAACTATCCAATAAAAAAAATCATCCTTATGCCTGCGCGTAGCATCCTGCACCAACGCATTGAGACGCGTTTTTTGTCGATGATTGACAATGGCTTTTTAGCAGAAGTTAAATGCCTAAAACAAAACCCAAAACTCAATCAAAACCTACCCTCAATCCGTTGCGTAGGTTATTGCCAAGCTTGGCAATATTTAGCTGGCACAATAAATAAAGAAAGCATGATTGAACAAGCTATTATCAAAACCCGCCAACTATGCAAACGCCAAAGCACTTGGCTTAAAAATCAAACTGATGCACTTTTTTTAGAAAAAATCGATATTAAAAAAGTCTTAGACTTTATTCACTAACAGAGGCTACTAACCTTTAAGAAGGTCTTGCCTTCTTTTTTTTTAGGCAAAAAAATACCCCAGCCTTGTAACTTACCAAGACTGGGGTATTTTTTTTGTATATTTAAGCTGTAACCGTTTTCTGACGGCGGCGTAACAAGCCTAAAACAGCAGCTATCATTAGTAAATAGAAAGTTAAGTCTAAGCCTGTGCTATTTGATGCTAAGGCACAGCCACCACCACCACTACTAGTTGATGTTGGACTTGCTGTTCCTAAGCTAAAGCCAGACAAGCCCGATACTCTAAATACTATTTTACTATTTAAAATATCAATATTATCAACGCTAACAACAGTATGATTACCTGATTCTAAATCACTCAGAGTCTCAGCGTGATAAACACCGTAGTTGCGACTAGTCCACTCTTGCACAGTTACTTGTGATGTGTCATAACTCATAGTAATAATCAGCTCTCCTGTAATTGCGCCATCAGTCTCATCAATATCAACAATGCTACCATCAGCAAGTATTGCTGTAACATCTAAACGATAGAACACACCATCAGAAGCAATCGCTTTTGAATCTGTGCTATCACTTAAATTAACAGGTGTTAGGGTTACCAGAATTCGCGCTATAGAACCAGTGTCAGCCCCGTGTGTTATTACTGCATTTGATGAATCTACAGCAAATGTTTGCACTGACGAGTTCACACCTAATCCAGCTCGGCTACTGTTACTAAATTCAGTGCTAAAGCCGCTACTATCTGCTACTTGACTGCCGCCTAATCTATTATCAGTATCAGTATTGCTACCAATAAACTCATAAGCAAATACCGCAGCATCACTTGCATCACGCAGTATTAGGTTAGCAGTAGCAGTAGCACCGCCTATATCGCTTATATCTACTGACAGGTTGTCGCCTGAAGCAGTAACAGCTACACCAGTCTCGGCAATAACAATAGTATGATCTGATATAGATCCACTATCTCCGCTAAAGACTAGCGTATCAGCACCTCTAACTACGCTATAAGTAACAGCATGTTCTGCTTCTAAAGTAAAGTCAACAGCAGTAGCGTTATCTGCACCAATATTATGCTTAACTTGGCGTAAATAACCATCCGCTTCTACATAAATAGTGTAAATTCCAGTAGCTAAATCAATACTATAGGTGCTTGCAGTTTGAGCAAAAGGACCAAAGACAGTATTGTCGCTTGCACTAACTGCAAACACTTTATAAGTATCAGGACCAGTAACAGTACCAGCAATGCTAATACCTGCTGTTGATAGGGCTATGTTACCAAAACTACCATCAGCACCAGCACCAGCACTATCAACTACCTTAGTCGCATAAGTTGAAGCTGCTATCACTAATTCAGCACCTGTTGGCAGGGTCAGAGTAAATGCACCGTCTGCATCACTTGTAGTCTCAAATTCATCGCCAGAAGCATTAGTATGCATTATTGTTGCACCTGGAATAGCAGCAGCACTAGCACTATCATCAACTATATTGCCAGTATAAGCAGTAGTTGGAATAACATTTCCAACTACAGTAGCAGTAGTGCCTAAATAAGTAGCAGTAATGCTAAATTCAGTAACAGCACTCACATCTTCTGCTGTAGTGCTAACATTTGCAGTTGCTTGATTATCACTAATATCAATAATGCTAACAGTAGCAGCGCCACCATTAACTAAGGCATTATCAACGCTTAGGCTAACTTCGCTACTATTTTCCATACCAAGCACAGTAACAGTAGTGGTTGCATACGCATCGCTACCACCTTCAAATAAGCCAGAACGCGCTAATCTAACAATAACAGGCACAGTGAATGTGCTTACATTCACGCCTCTTACATTAATAGTGTATTCACCAGCAAAATTACCAGTAGTAGGTGGTGTAAAAGTATAACCAATATCTGTTAGAACTAATAGATTACTTGAGCTACCATCAGGCTGAGATACATATACATTAGCATCATCACCTGCATTGGTGCCAAATGTTATTGCATCACCTGCATTTACTATTTCACCATTATTATCAGTGCGGGCAACCGCTAAGGCTACAACTGTAATATTAACATTAGCCGTATCATTGTCTATCGCGTTTCCAGCAGTAACTGTATAGTCTTTTGCAACACTAGCTACTGTTGGCACTCCAGTAATAGTACAACTATCGCCACTAACTGCAACAGTTAAGCCATCTGGTAAGTTTGAACCTGAACATTCTGTAGCTCTGCCTAATGCACCATTACCATTTACAAACACTATAGGATCAATTTCAACACCAACGAAGAAACTTACAGCACTTGCATTAGCAAGACTTGGAGCTTCTACAATAGAACTAATAGTGATATTTACAGTAGATGTGCCATTACCTTGTCCATTTGTGGCAGTAACTGTATATACTGTTGCTGCTTGTGTAGCACCTGATGTTGCTCCAGTAATTTCACAAGTGCTAGCATTAGCATCATCAGACACACTTAAAGTAAGTCCTGATGGTAGAGCTGGATCAACAGTACAGCTTATTATGCCTGTTCCACCATTATTCACCAACGATGTATCAATATCACTATTTATAGCATATTGTTTTTCTAAATCTGCAAGGTCAGGAGCGGAAACTGTTTCAATATTAACAGTCGCTGGAGTAGAATCAGGACCAACTGAATTTGATGCTGTAATTGTATATGTAGTATCAGCAGTAACTGTTGTTGGGTTTCCAGTAATTTCACAAGTAGATTTATCAGCAGATGGTGCTACTGAAAGCCCTGCTGGTAGAGTTGGACTACTAGTACAAGATGTTAAATTTCCTCCATCATTATTAGTAAATGCTAAAGCTGTGATATCATCACCGCGTAAATAAGTTTGTGCAGTAGTTTCATCTACAAGATCAGGAGCGGTTAAGGCTTCGTTTATAACAATATCATAGTTCTTAGATGCACTATTTACGCTTGGAAGAGAACGCATATTAAGATTAGCTACAGCAACAGTAGAAGTTAACTTTAAATCTATAGTAAATAATCTCTGTGGGCTATCTGGGTCAAATTGTCCTCCTCCAATACACTCAATAGTAACAGTTTTACCATCTACACCGTCAACATCACCACAATTACCAAAACCTAAGTCTATCAAATTAGTATTTAAACCAATCCAAGCAAGGTCATCACCAGCAACTCCCCAAACTCTTGAAAATTGTTTATCTGTGCTGTCATCATCATCTTTATTGTCGACTACATCACTACTATCATTAGCAGGTGCAAGTGTTCCATTATAAGATGGTAGTTCATTTCTAACTGCAGTAGTATTGCTAGAAGGAATAGAAGGAACTTCGGTTATTTCAGAAGAACGATAATAAACACTGGCACCTGAAAAATTGAAAATAAGGTCATCTGTATTTTCTACAAAATGATAAATATCAATAGCGACATTTCCTTCAGTATCTGCATAAATAGGATTGGCATCTACCAGATTTTGAATAATTCCATCAGCATTATTAGTAGTAGTGTAGAACAATGGTTCGCCAGAACCATTTGTGCTTTGTACATTTGTTCCAACAGCAAACAATGGGGTGCCTGTGCTATCTGTTGATACTACTCGCTGAGAATTATCCAGACCTGCGCCTGAAATAATACCAGCAACATCCGTATCTTCTGGAACTGCAAAATAATGATAGATGTCAGCATTAACTAAAGTTGGTAGCACTAATGCTAAAATTGATAGTGTTATTTTTTTCATAATTGTAGTTTTCATAGTTATATTCCTCATATTTGTATTTGTATTTGTATTTGTATTTGTATTTGTATTTGTATTTGTATTTTTAGTTTTAGTTTTCATAGTATTTATTTATATTTAAGTCATTAAGTTAATTTTAACAGCATTATACAGTATTTATTTAATTAAAAAAGAATTATACAGCATTTATTTAATTTTAACAGCATTATACAGTATTTATTTATTTAAAAAAGAATTATACAGCATTTATTTAATTTAAAAAAGAATTATATCATAAAAATTTTATTTATTTATATTTATCTAAATAAGTCTTTAATTCTATGGTTGTCTTTCTGCCCTCAATTGCATCATTAGCAATGGTAGTATGTAAATTATTAGCATTAGAGTTTAGTAAATATTTAAAGATAATTAATCCATCATTAGGGGCATTAATAGTCTTATTGCCATCAGCATCTAAAATAGTTCCTGCATTATCTAAATAAGCTTTCAACTCTGGGGTTGTTTTTCTGCCCTCAATTGCATCATTAGCAATGGTAGTATGTAAATTGTTAGCATTAGAGTTTAGTAAATATTTAAAGATAATTAATCCATCATTAGGGGCATTAACAGTCCCATTGCCATCAATGTCTAAGGAAAAAGCTATGGCAGCATTTACGGTAATGCTAAGGGTTGCTGAATCACTGTTAGTTACATTTGTAGCAGTAATTGTGTATATCATTGCTGTTGCAGTAGCACTTGGGGTGCCTGAGATAGATCCAGTAGCGGTGCTAAAAAACAAATTATTAGTAATTGCTGGCACAATAGAATATAAATCAGCAACTCCTCCATTGTTTATAGCACTTATATCATCAACATATATTCCAATAGCAAAAGTAATAGAGGCAGGTAAAAAAGCAATGTTTGGAGCTGCTGGATTAACAGTAATGCTAAGGGTAGCTGAATCAGTGCCGCTTACATTGCTGGCAGTAATTGTCCATACAATATTAGTTGCAGCATTAGCAGGTGTTCCTGAAATAGTTCCATCAGTAGTATCAAAAGATAAATTATTAGCAATTGCTGGTGATATAGAATAAGTAGCAGTTCCTCCAAAGTTTGTAACTGTTATATCGCTAATGGCACTGCCAGCAGTGGCAGTAATAGTAGTAGTTGAAAGGCTAATATCTGGGGCAGCTGGATTGACAGTAATGCTAAGGGTAGCTGAATCAGTGCCGGTTACATTGCTGGCAGTAATTGTCCATACAATATTAGTTGCAGCATTAGCAGGCGTTCCTGAAATAGTTCCATCAGTAGTATCAAAAGATAGGCCATTATCAATTGCTGGTAATATAGCATAAGAAGTAGCAGTTCCTCCAGAGTTTGTAACTGTTATATCGCTAATAGCACTCCTGGCAGTGGCAGTAATAGTAGTGGTTGAAAGACTAATATCTGGGGCTTTTGGATTGACAGTAATATTAAGGGTTGCTGTGCTATTGCCGCTTATATTGCTGGCAGTAACTGTGTATACAACATTAGTTGCAGCATTAGCAGGTGTTCCTGAAATAGTTCCATCAGTAGTATTAAAAGATAGACCATTATCAATTGCTGGTGATATAGAATATGTTGCATCTCCGCCAGAATTTGTAACTGTTATATTGCTAATGGCACTGCCGGCAATGGCAGTAATAGTAGTGGTTGCAAGACTAATATTTGGAGCTTCTATATTGACAGTAATGCTAAGGGTGGCTGAATCACTGTTAGTTACATTGCTGGCAGTGATTGTATACACTTGTAGTGTTGCGGTGGTGCTTGGTATTCCTGAAATAGTTCCATCAGTGGTGGCAAAAGATAGACCTTCGCTAAGTGTTGGTGATATAGAATAAGTGGCAGTTCCACCATCATTGCTAACTGTTATATCAGTAATAGCCGCTGCAACACTAGCAACAACAGTAGTGGTTGAAACACTAATGCTTGGAGTAGCAAATGTTACGCTAATATCAATGGTTGCGGTATCACTACCTATTGGATTTGTTGCGGTAATTGTGTATATTGTTGCAGCACTAACCATTGTTGGCACTCCGCTAATAGCACAACTATTACCGCTAACTACAGCATTTAAACCAGTTGGTAAAGCTAGATTGCTTGCACAACTTTGAGCAGGGTCGCCTGAGTTGGTAAATTCTACAGGGCTAATCATAACGCCGGCATAGTAAGTTTGTGCATCTTCTATGTTTGCAATACTTGGCTTAGAAGCAATCTGGCTAACAGAAATCTCCACAGTAGCTGAATCAGTGCCGGTTATGTTTGTGGCAGTAACTGTATATATTATTGCTGTTGCTATAGCACTTGGTATTCCTGAAATAGTTCCAGTCTCAGTGCTAAAAGACAGACCAGCACTAAGCGAGCGCGAAATAGCATAAGAAGTTGGAGTTCCGCCAGAATTTATAACTGTTATATTAGCAATAGCTACATTAAGTTCAGCATTAACAGTAGCAACTGAAAGACTAATCTTTGGAGCCTCTGGATTGACAGTAATGCTAATGGTGGCTGAATCAGTGCCAGTTACATTGCTGGCAGTGATTGTATACACTTGCAGCGTTGCAGTGGCGCTTGGCGTTCCTGAAATAGCTCCATCAGTAGTATCAAAAGATAGACCTTCGCTAAGTGCTGGTGAGATAGAATAAGTGGCAGTTCCGCCATCATTGCTAACTGTTATAGCAGTAATAGCTGTTGCAACACTGGCAACAACAGTAGTAGTTGAAAGACTAATATCTGGGGCAGCTGGATTGACAGTAATATTAATAGCCATCGTAGAGCTATTATTGTCATCAATTAAAATTATACTAAGGGTTGTAGTTCCTATAAAGTCTGCTGCTGGTTTATAAGCAACAGTGGTGCTACTAACGCCAGCATTAGCTACGCTATTATTTGTAAAAGTGGCAGTTCCATCAGCGCTATCAGAATATGACCAAGTTATACTATCGCCGTCTAAGTCAAAGCCTGAAAGCGTGGCTACTTGAGTAAATGTGTCTGTTTGACTAAGGGTAAAACTTGCTTGGTTTAAAGCAGGCAAGCCTGATGGCAGTTCAAAAAAGCCGTCATCTATAGCGTCAGCGCCTACATCATTACAACCTCTATCATTAAAGGCGCTATCATCTTGATAACGCAAACAAGCAACAGCATCATTATCAGCAAAAAAACCACTATTACCGCTATTAAAACTAAAATCATAATGCCCTGGTGCAATTTGTTCGCCATCATTACTCTCATTAGGGACGCTATCAAACAAAATAAAATCACCCAATACAGAATACCAGTTATCAACACTGCCTGCTATACCAAAGCCGGTTTCAGTGCCTGATGCTATACCTAAATATGCATCAAACGAGCCACCTGATAAAGTATTAAAGAAAAGTCGTTCTTGTTCGCTGTCAATAATTGCAATATGGGCATCAGTATTAAAAGATGATTGTAATTCAACAAAATCAGCAAACTTAGCGCCACCATCATTATTTAAACTAAAATATAGGCTACCACCAAATACTGCTACATCCTCTTCATAGTCGTATTTTCTACTTATAGTATCAGTAATAGCATCAATATAAGTAGCAATATCTTGTGAAATTATTGGGGCTTTATTAGCTTGATTAACTATAACTGTTAGTGTTTTGGTAGTAACATCATTATTTTCATCAGTTAGAGTTATTGTAATAGTGCCAGTGCCTGTTACATCTGGGATGATAGTAAAATAAAGTGTGGCTGTTTGCTCAGTGCTACTTAAAGCAGCAGTGGAGTCAATAGAGCTATTAGAAAAAGATACTACAGGTGCTGGATTAGTGGTGAATATACCTCCAGTAGTGCTAACAGCAAATGTGGAATTACTAGCGCTATTATCCTCATCAATAGCAGTTATATTAACTTGATGACGAATAGTATTAGCGGCATTTTCAGTTAAAGTAATGGTATTTGTGCCTACATTAAAAGTAGATTGTGTAAGCACATTTATTGCTATAGCCTGAGTGGCTGTGCCATTAGCATTAACAGATTTTACAATAATATTGTATGTGTCATAAACTGCTGGATTATTAAATGTTAAAGCACCAGCCGCTGTAAGAGTAAATGATGCTGCATTTGTGCCGCTTATATCTGTTGAGAAAGTGGCTGTATTCCCGTCTTCAGTAGTTGCAGTTAGAGTTGCTACAATCGTTTCACCTGCTAATACAGTAAATGTATTAGCAGAAGTTATTATTGGCTCGTCTGTGTCATTAACTGTAATAGTAAAATCTTTTGAAAAAGATTTATTGTCTTTATCAGTTGTAATAACATTAATATTGTATGAAGATTGTGTTTCAAAATCAAAAGAATTATTAGCTATTAAAGTATCATCAGAAATTGAGAAAAATGCAGTATTGGTGCTAGCTAAAGTATAAGTATGAGTTCCAAAATCAGGGTCCATTGTTGAAAGAGTTCCAACTATAACATTAGCGCCAGCATTTTCACTTATATTATCGTTTGAAAGAGTTATATCTGTCGGGGCATTATCAAGCACGGTAATGCTAAGTGTTGCTGAGCCAGAACCGCCTGCATTTGTGGCAGTAACTGTCCATATTGCTGCTGAGGCGGAGATGTTTGGCATTCCTGAAATAACTCCAGTGGTAGTGCTAAAAGATAGACCATTGTTGAGTGTTGGTGAGATAGAATAAGAAACAGCAACTCCGCCAGTATTTGTTGAAACTGTTATATCAGTAATATCCACTCCAACAACAGCAGTAATAGTAGTGGTTGAAAGGCTAATGTTTGGAGCTTTTGGATTAATGGTAATATTAACTGTTGCGGTGCCACTACCTGCTGAATTTGTTGCGGTAATTGTATATGTTGTTGCATTACTATCTGCACTTGGGGTTCCGCTTATTTCACAAGTGCTGGCATCAGTAGATGGGTCTACACTAAGCCCTGTTGGTAGGGGTGGATTACTATTACAAGATGTTAAACCTACTCCTCCAGTATTGGTAAATCTCAATGGGGTGGTAATCGGTGTATCTACAGTATAAATTTGTGCTGGATGATTTGCAAGAACAGGAGCGGGTAAGGCTTCGTTTATAGCAAAATTATAGTGTACAGCAGTATTATCTGAACTTACACTACTGCGAAAATTAAGATTAGTTGTAGCAATAGTAGCAGTTAACTTTAAATCTATAGTAAATAATCTCTGTGGGCTATCTGGGTCAAATTTTCCTCCTCCAATACACTCAATGGTTACAACTTTACCATCTACACCTGAAACATCACCACAAGCAGGAGTATAAGTAAGATAAGTAGCGCCTATAACATTAGTATTTAAACCAATCCAAGGAAGGTCATCACCAGCAACTCCCCAAACTCTTGAAAATTGTTTATCTGTGCTGCTATCATCATCTTTATTCTCGGCGACATCACTAGTATCATTACCAGGTGCAAGTGTTCCATTATAAGCTGGTAGTTCATTTCTAACTGCAGTAGTATTGCTAGAAGGAATAGAAGGAACTTCAGTTATTTCAGAAGAATTATAATAAACAAGGGCACCTGAAACATTGAAAATACTATCCTCTGTATTTTCTACAAAATGATAAATATCAATAGCGACTTCTCCAGTATCTTTTGCATAAATAGGATTGGCAGCTAACAGGTTTTGAATAATTGTAGCGGCATTATTAGTAGTAGTGTAGAACAATGGTTCGCCAGAACCATTTGTGCTTTGTACACCATTAGATCCAACAGCAAACAATGGGGTGCCTGTGCTATCTGTTGATACTACTCGCTCAGAATTATCTAAGGTAGGGTTTGTTGAACTTGAAATAAAACCAGCAACATCCATATCTTCTGGAACTGCAAAATAATGCTGAGTATCAGCATTAACTAAAGTTGATAATGTCAATGCTAGAATTGATAATATTATTTTTTTCATAGTTATAATTTTTATTTAATTCATTAGGTTTGCAGAATTATACAGCATTTATTTATTTAATTTAAAAAGAATTATATCATAAAAATTTTATTTATTTATATTTATCTAAATAAGCCTTTAATTCTATGGTTGTCTTTCTGCCCTCAATTGCATTACTAGAAATGGTAGTATGTAAATTATTAGCATTAGAGTTTAGTAAATATTTAAAGATAATTAATCCATCGTTAGGGGCGTTAATAGTCCCATTGCCATCAACATCTAAAATAGTTCCTGCATCATCTAAATAAGCTTTTAACTCTGGGGTTGTTTTTCTGCCCTCAATTGCATTACTAGAAATGGTAGTATGTAAATTGTTAGCATTAGAGTTTAGTAAATATTTAAAGATAATCAATCCATCATTAGGGGCATTAATAGTCCCATTGCCATCAATGTCTAAGGAAAAAGCTATGGCAGCATTTACGGTAATGCTAAGGGTTGCTGAATCACTGTTAGTTACATTTGTAGCAGTAATTGTGTATATCATTGCTGTAGCACTAGCACTTGGGGTGCCTGAGATAGATCCAGTAGCAACATTAAAAGACAAATTATTAGCAATTGCTGGCGCAATAGAATATAAATCAGCAACTCCTCCAGTATTTGTAGCACTTATATCAACATATATTCCAACAACAGCAGTAATAGTAGTGGTTGAAAGACTAATATTTGGAGCTTTTGGATTGACGGTAATATTAAGCGTTGCTGTGCTATTGCCGCTTACATTACTGGCAGTAATTGTCCATTGAGCATTAGTTGCAGCATTAGCAGGCGTTCCTGAAATAGTTCCAGTCTCAGTGCTAAAAGACAAACCAACATTAAGTACTGGTGAAATAGCATAAGAAGTAGCAGTTCCTCCAGAGTTTGTAACTGTTATATTGCTAATAGCTCTCCCGGCAGTGGCAGTAATAGTAGTGGTTGAAAGGCTAATATCTGGGGCAGCTGGATTAACAGTAATCTCAACGGTTGCTGTGCTACTGCCGCTTATATTACTGGCAGTAATTGTATATATAACATTAGTTGCAGCATTAGCAGGTGTTCCTGAAATAGTTCCATCAGTAGTATCAAAAGATAAATTATTAGCAATTGCTGGTGATATAGAATAAGTAGCAGTTCCTCCATTGTTTGTAACTGTTATATCGTTAATGGCACTGCCGGCAGTGGCAGTAAGGGTAGAGACTGAAAGGCTAATATCTGGAGAGGCTGGATGAACAGTAATACTAAGGGTTGCTGAATCAGTGCCGGTTACATTGCTGGCAGTGATTGTATACACTTGTAGTGTTGCGGTGGCAATTGGCACTCCTGAAATAGTTCCATCAGTAGTATCAAAAGATAAATTATTAGCAATTGCTGGTAATATAGAATAAGTGGCAGTTCCGCCATCATTACTAACCGTTATATTAATAGCATTGCCAACAATAGCAGTAATAGCAGTGACTGAAACACTAATGCTTGGAGTAGCAAATGTTACGCTAATATTAATGGTTGCGGTATCACTGCCTATTATATTTGTTGCGGTAATTGTGTATGTTGTTGCAGCACTAACCATTGTTGGTGTTCCGCTAATAGCACAACTATTACCGCTAACTACAGCATTTAAGCCAGCTGGTAAAGCTAGATTGCTTGCACAACTTTGAGCAGGGTCGCCTGAGTTGGTAAATTCTACAGGGCTAATCATAACGCCGGCATAGTAGGCTTGTGTCCCTTCTATGTTTGCAATACTTGGTGGATCTATAATCTCATTAACGGTGATGGTTACAGTAGCTGAATCAGTGTCAGTTATGTTTGTGGCAGTAACTGTATATATTATTGCTGTTGCTGTGGCACTTGGCGTGCCTGAAATAGTTCCAGTCTCAGTGCTAAAAGATAGGCCAGCACTAAGTGTATCTGAAATAGCATAAGAAGTTGGAGTTCCGCCATTATTTATAACTGTTATAGGCTCAATAACTTTTCCAATACCAGCATTAATAGCAGCAACTGAAAGCTCAATGCTTGGAGCGGCTGGATTAACAGTAATACTAAAGGTTGCTGAATCACTGTTAGTTACATTTGTGGCAGTAACTGTATATACAACATTAGTTGCAGCATTAGCAGGCGTTCCTGAAATAGTTCCATCAGTAGTATTAAAAGATAAATTATTAGCAATTGCTGGTGATATAGAATAAGTAGCAGTTCCTCCAGAGTTTGTAACTGTTATATTGCTAATAGCTGTCTCAGCAGTGGCAGTAAGAGTAGAGACTGAAAGGCTAATAATTGGAGCGGCTGGATTAACAGTAATGCTAATGGTTGCTGAATCAGTGCCAGTTACATTTGTGGCAGTAATTGTATATACAACATTAGTTGCAGCATTAGCAGGCGTTCCTGAAATAGTTCCATCAGCGGTATCAAAAGATAAATTATTAGCAATTGCTGGTGATATAGAATATGTTGCATCTCCGCCAGAATTTGTAACTGTTATATTGCTAATGGCACTCCTGGCAGTGGCAGTAATAGTAGTAGTTGAAAGACTAATATTTGGAACTTTTGGATTAACAGTAATGCTAAGCGTTGCTACGCCACTACCTTCTACTGAATTTGTTGCGGTAATTGTATATACCGTTAATGGCTTGGTAGCGCTTGGTGTTCCTGAAATAATTCCAGTCTCAGTGTTAAAAGATAGGCCAGCACTAGGTGTATCTGAAATAGCATATAAAGTGGCAGTTCCTGCAAAACTTAAAACTGTTATATCAACAATAGGCGTTCCAACAACAGCAATAATATTATTAGGTGAAAATGCAATATTTGGAGCAGATAGGCTTATTGTAATATGCACAGTTACTGAATCAGTGCCAGTTACATTTGTGGCAGTAATTGTCCATATTATATCCTGCACGGCTCTTGGCACTCCTGAAATAGTTCCAGTAGTAGTAGAAAAAGATAGTCCATTATTAAGTGTTGGTGATATGGAATAAGAAGCAACAGCTCCGCCTCCAACTTTTGATGAAATTGTTACATCAGTAATAGCTTCCCCAACCTTAACACCAAAACCAGTAGTTGAAATAAAAATATCTGGATTGGCTGGATTAACGGTAATGAAAACTTTTGCCGTGCCGTTACCTGCTGTGTTTCTTGCGGTAATTGTATATGTTGCTGCAATAACTTGAGTTGGTGTTCCGCTAATTTTACAATCATCTAAATTAGATATTGCTATGCTCAGTCCTGTTGGTAGAGTTGGATTAACCTCGCAAGATGTTAATTGCCCTCCTGTAGTATTTGTATTTATAAATATTAAATCACTAATCGCTTGGTCTTCAGTATAAGTTTGCGCTGGCTCATCTGCAAAAATAGGAGAATCATCTAAATTACCAATATAAATAATAATGCTTTGTGAAAAAGTATTGCGGTCTTCATCAGTTACTGAAACATTAATAGTATATGAGCCTCTTTCTTCATAATCAAAAGAAACCTTAGAATTCAAATTATTATTCTCATCAATGTAGAAAATTGCAGTATTATCTAATAAAGTATAAGTATAAGTTCCATCTCCACCATCAGTGGTTGAAAATAATCCTACAATTCTAGCAGGTTGATTTTCATCAATCGTATCATTTGTAATATTTATCTTTGTTGGAACATCATTTGGATCATCACCAATATAAATAGTAATATCTTGTGAGAAAGTAGCAGTTTCGTCAGCTGTGGTAATATTAATAGTATATGAGCCTCTTTCTTCATAATTAAATGCAACATCGGCTATTAAAGTGGCATTACTATTATTAATTGAGAAAAATTGTTCATCAATATCAAGAGTAAGAGTCTTGGTAGAAACTATTTTTATAATATGAAGATCTTGATTATTATTATTTTTAGCAGTAAAACCATTCAATGTTGCTAGATTCAAATTATCAGGCCAAGAATTTAATCGGACTGTTCCGGTATCAATGCTATTAACACCAGTAACCGAAGCAACAACTCCAGTATTGCTAGCAGCATTCATCGCATTTATGGCTGTTGCTGTCTTACTGGCAGGGTATTGGGCTGAATCTGGCGTATTAAAATTTATAGTGGCTATGGTATGAGTTGCGCCATAAATATCTGTTAATATAAACTTATTATCATTATTAATATTGCTTCCTGATTGGCTTGCTACGACAAAGTCAAAATAATTATTAGTAAGAGTATAAGTATGAGTTGCATTATCATTATCATCCGTTGATAAAGTTCCAATGATAGCTCCAATCTGATTATTTTCATCTATGCTATCTGGTGAAAGAGTTATGCCTTTAGGGACAGATGCGCTAATTGTAATATTAACTATTGCTGTGTCGCTACCATTAGTATTTGTTGCGGTAATTGTATAATCTGTTGCGCTACTAAGTGTTGTTGGCATTCCGCTGACCTCACAAGCATATTTATCAGCAGATATTTCTATTGAAAGACCTGCTGGCAATGAAGCAGAACAATCTATTAAATCTATTAATGCAGTATCTGCAAATATCAGTTTCTCAATCTCTACATTTACCTCATAAACTTGTGGTAGCTTATCCGCAAGTTCAGGAACATCAGCTACATTATCAATATAAACAATAACATCTTGTTTATAAGAATTACCATCTTCATCAGTTGTGGTAACATTAATAGTATATGAAGCTCTTTCTTCATAATCAAACACAATCTTAGATTTTAAAACATCAGTGCCGGTCTCAATTAAGAAAGGAACAGATGAGAAAGGCTCATCATCTGCTGGAATAGATTGTCCAGATGCAACTAATATACCATTATCACCATTTAGTGTAAAACCAATAAATTGCGCTCCATTCAAATTATATGGCCAACTAATTATATTAACTGTTCCAACATTTACATCACTCAGAGTTTCATCACCAGCTCTAACCCCTGTTCCATGTTCATCATCATAATTATTTATAGCGTCTCTTAACTTATTGGCAGGATGCCTGAATGAATTTTCATTATTAAAATTCATCGTAGCTATAGTATGAGTTGCACCATTAACATCTTCTATTACAAAACTCCTAGTGCCAGCAACATAACCAGAAGTTTTTCTTACAGTTAATTTAAGTTGGGACTTAGTAGCTGGAAGTTTATAAGTATGAGTTCCAAAATTAGGGTCAGTTGTTAAAAATGTTCCTACAGTATCTCCAATATTATTATTTTCAGCTATGCTATTTGGTGAAAGAGTTATAGCTGTTGGAGCATCATTTACATCATTAATATTTATCCTAAGTGTTTCTTTATAAGAATTATTATTTTGGTCAGTTGTTCTAACTTTAATATTATATACATTTTTTCCTTCGTAATCAAACACAGCATTAGATTTTAAAACATCAGCATCAATTGAGAAAAATGGTTCATCAATTGTTGGAAAACGCAGTGTAACACCATCAATTGATATATCATCATTTGGAAGACTAAAACCAACCAATAGCGCTCCATTCAAATTATTAGGCCAAAATCTTATTATAACTTTTCCATAGCTACTATAATTCTGATAACCAGCAACAATTCCTGTGTTATGTGTTTGACTATAATTATTTATAGCGATTGCTAACTTCTCGGCAGGATCACTGCTACTGTTAAAATTCACAAAATTTATAGTAGCTATAGTATGATTTACACCATTAACATCTCTTACTATAAAAGCATTAAGGCCATTATTATTAGGATCTGCATATACTAAAAATTCAAAATGATTATCATTTACCAACTCATAAGAAAAATCTCCTCCATCAAGGTCTACTGTTGATAGAGTTCCTATAGTTGTGCCGGTAGCGGTGTTTTCATTTATGCTGGCTGTTGTGCTGCCATTAATCCTTACACCGGTAGGATTATGATTAGATATTGTAATAGTAACTGTTGCTGCATTAGTGCCAATTGGATTTGTTGCGGTAACTGTATATATTTGTGATGCCACTGTAACAGTTGGAATTCCTGAAATAGATCCATCATTATCGTCAAAAGATAGGCTGTCACTAAGTGACGGTGCAATAGAATAAGAATTAGCAGCTCCTCCAATATTTACAACTGTTATTCCACTAATAGGCAATCCAAGAGTAGCACTAAGAGTAGCAGGCACAAGGGTGATATCTGGGGCAGTTGAAACATTTACTGCAATATTAATTATTGCGGTGCTACTGCCAGTTATATTTGTGGCAGTAATTGTATATGTTATTGCGCTATGAAATGCTATTGGCTCTCCTGAAATAGTTCCAGTAGCAGTGCTGAAAGATAAACCGTTAGTAAATGCTGGGTTAATAGAATGTAAAGTGGCAGTTCCGCCAGAATTTGAAACTGTTATAGGAATAATCTGCGTTCCAGCGACAAAAGTAACAGGACCAGGAATTGAAAGGCTAATATTTGGAGCATCTGGATCGACAGTAATATTAACTGTTGCCGTGTCGCTACCTGCTGTGTTTATAGCAGTAATTGTATATGTTGTTGCACTACTAACTGCACTTGGTGTTCCGCTGATTTCACAAGCGGTATTAACTACTACTATGCCAAGCCCTGCTGGTAAATCTGGAGTAATTTCGCAAGAGTCTAAACTTACTGCATTATTTGTTGCACTATTTGTGGTAAATGTCAATGTTATCGGTGTGTTTATCACATAAATTTGTGCTGACTGATTTGTAAGTATAGGGACATCATCTACATCCTCAATATAAACTTTAATATCTTGTGAATAAGTATTATTATCTACATCAATTGTTGAAATATTAATAATATGTGAAGACTGTGTTTCAAAATCAAGTTTAATGGCAGATGATAAATTACTGCCGCTAATTGAGAAAAGCCGCTGATTAGCTGTAAGAGTTGTGGTAGAAGTTATTTTTATATAGTCAGCAGTGCCGGTGCCAGAAGAACTAAGCAATGTTGCTCCAATAAATTTATCTGGGTAATTTATTCTTACTGTTGTTCCGGTATTAGTAGCAGAAATTTGCGTAATAACAGTCTCAGCATTTATAGCCGCTACTAAGAAAGCCGCCGCACTATCATCGTTTGCTGAATAATTATTGATAGTTGCTATGATGTATTGTTTGCCATTAATATCTCTTAATATAAAATTATTGCTAATATTAGCAGTATCGCTAACATCCTCTCCTGCTACGGCAAAGTTAAAAGTATTATTTATAGTATAAGTGTGGGTTTCACCAGGGAGATTATTTAAGTCAGTTGTTGAAAGCACTCCAATTACAGTAATAGAATTTTCTGCTACACTGCTTGACGAAAGAGTTATCTCTGTTGGAATATCAATTTTATCTGAAATAGTAATGCTAAAGTTTTGTGAAAAAGCACTGCCTCTTTCATCAGTTGTGCTAATGTCAATAGTATATGAGCGTCTTTGTTCATAATTAAATGCAACATCGGCTATTAACTTATCGGCATCAATTGAGAAAAATTGTTCATCAACATCAATAGTTTTACCAGCATCTACTGCTATACCAATTTCACCTGAAATAATGCTAAAGCCAATCAATTCTGCTCCATTAAAATCATCAGGCCATGCAGTTAATCTGACTGTTCCAGAGGCATTGCCATCAGTAATAGCCGAAGCGCTAACTCCGGTAACATTAGTCATAGCATTTATAGCTGTTGCTGTTTTACTGGCAGGGTTGTTAGTTGAACTTACATTAGCAAAAGTTATAGCGGCTATGGTATGAGTTGCTCCATCAATATCTCTTAATATAAAATTATTATTATAAGTATTATTAAAATTCCCCGATTGATTGGCTGTTACGCCAAATTCAAAATAATTATTGGTAAAAGTATAAGTGTGGGTTCCATTATCAATGTCATCGGTTGAAAATATTCCAACGGTAGCTCCAGCAACATTATTTTCATGTATGCTATTTGGTGAAAGATTTATGCCTGTAGGGTCAGTTGGATTAACAGTAATATTAACTGTTGCTGTGCCGCTACCATATTGATTTGTTGCGGTAATTGTATAATCTGTTGCATCACTATATGTTGCTGGCTTTCCGCTGATTTTACAGTCATTAAAATTTTTATCTAATAAAAGCCCTGCTGGTAGTGGCGGATTACTCTCGCAAGAGTCTAAGTTTACTATTGAAGTATTTTCAAATATTAAATCATTAGTAATCGCTATATTTGCAGTATAAACTTGTGCTGACAGGCTTGCAATTTCAGGAATGTCGGCGGCGTCGTTAATATTAATAGTAAGGGTTTGTGAAAAAGTATTGCCATCTATATCAACTGTGCTAATACTAATAATATATGAAGATTGTGTTTCAAAATCAAATTCAACAGAAGAGTTTAAGGAATTATTATCAATTGTGAAAGATGCAGTATTATTATTTAAAGTATAAGTATAAGTATAAGTATTGTTACTATCATCAGCATCAGCTGTTGTAAGCACTCCTATAATTCCGGGTGGAATATTTTCGTCTGTTGTTGTAACTGTTTTTGTTTGTTGTGCGCCGACATCGCTAATATATATAGCATACGGAGCACTATCACCTGTTGTTATATCATTAATAACAATTTCAATACCATCTTGTCTATAAGAATTACCTTCTTCATCAGTTGTGGTAATACTAATAGTATATGAAGACCTGGTTTCATGATTAAAACGAACCTTGGATATTAAAGCAAAAGGAGAATTATCAGAAATTTTAAAATAATCATTATTATCATTTAAAGTATAAGCATGAGTTCCATCAAGGTCTTGTGTTGATAGCAAACCTATAACTGTTCCAATATTACTATTTTCATTTATGTTATATGATGAAAGAGTTACACCGGTCGGAGCGGCCGATTTTACGGTAATATCAATGGTTGCTGAAGCAGTGCCTTTTGTGTTTGTGGCAATAATTGTATGTGTTATTAGTGATGATTTGGCAGTAGGTGTTCCTGAAATAGTTCCAGTATCAGTGGCAAAAGATAGACCGTTACTAAATGCTGGACTAATAGAATAGAAAGCAACCGCTCCGCCAGAATTTGAAGGCGTTATAGTAGTATATGCCCCAACATTAGCAATAACAGCATTAGGTGAAAATGCAATATTTGGAGCAATTATCTCAACAGTAACATCAATAACTATTGTAGAGCTATTATTGTTGTCATCAGTTAAAATTATATCAAGGGTTGTGGTTCCTATAAAGTCTGCTGCTGGTTGATAATAAACGGTGGTGCTACTAACACCTGTATTAGTTGCGCTATTATTAAAAGTAACTGTGCCGCTGCCAGTGCTATTAGTGTATGACCAAGTTACATTATCACCGTCTAAGTCAAAACCAGTAAGTTTTGCTATCTCAGTAGCAGATGGATCTTGCTCAATAGTAACACTAAGAGTTGTTGTTGCAGGCAAGCCTGATGGCAGTTCGAAAAAGCCGTAATCTATAGCACCACCGCCTACATCATTACAAAATCGGTCGTTAAAACTATTAGCACTACTAATACCAAAGCTGTAGCGTAAACAACTATTACTAGGTCCATTAGCAAAATAACCTGCATTATCTGTATTAGTGAGATTAAAACGACCAGGGGCATATTGCTCACCATTTGCAGCTATAGGGAGGCTATCAAACAAAATAAAATCACCCAATACAGAATACCAATTACCACTATCTACCGCGCCAAAGCCGGTTTCAGTGCCTGATGCTACGCCTAAATATGTATCAAATGCGCCACCTGATAGAGTATTAAAGAAAAGTCGTTCTTGTTCGCTATCAACAATTGCAACATGGGCATCAGTATTAAAAGATGATTGTAAGGCAACAAAATGGGAAAAATTAGCTCCAGTATCATTATTAACACTAAAATATAGACTACCACCAAATACTGCTGCATCATCTTTATAGTCGTATTTTCTACTTATAGTATCAGTAATAGCATCAACATAAGTAGCAATATCTTGTGAAATTATTGGGGTTTTATTGGCTTGATTAACTGTTACCGTTACTATTTTAGTGATAACATTACCCGATGTATCAGTTAGGGTTATACTAATTTCGCTAGTGCCTGTGGTATCTGGGATGGTAGTAAAATAAAGTGTGGCTGTTTGCGCGGTGCTAGTTAAAGTAGCAACGGAGATAATAGAATTATCAGAAAACGACACTACAGGCGCTGGATTGGTAGTAAATATATCGTCTCCACTAACAGTAACAGTAAAGCTTGCATTATTACCGCCATTATTAGTATCAGTAATATCAGTTATATTAACTTGATTACGAATAGTATTAGCGTTATTTTCAGTTAAAACAATGGTATTTGTGGATATAGTAAAGTCCGTAGCAGCAAAACTGACTGAAATGGCTGATGATGCTATTAAAATAGCAATTTTTAATAATTTTTTAATCATAGTATTAGTGGTTTATTTAAAAATTGAGTAAAGGATTATACAATAAGTTGGATATTTTATCATAAAAAAGTTATATTTATATTTTTTTTTAAAATAAATATAAATAAGTTTTTAACTTTGTTATAAAAACATCTTTGGGTTAGGATATTAACTTTTTAAACACCCGTCCACGATGTTCAAAATTATCAAACATATCAAAACTGGCACAGGCTGGAGATAGCAAAACTGCATCGCAACGCTTGGCAGTGGCAAAATTAATTGCTTGTTGCATAGAGTTGGCATAGCTGATTTGTGTGCCGAGAGTGTTATTTGCCTGTGCTTGACGGATGCCTGTGGCAAATTGTTTGGCGTTTTGACCAATTAGGACAATATTTGTTAGTTTTTGGTTAATTAGTGCAAATAAGGCACAATAGTCTTGTTGCTTGGCAATGCCACCAGCAATCAGGACGATGTTTTTATGCCGTTTAATGAGTGCTGTTATGGCTTTAATGGTGGAGATGGGATTGGTGGCTTTTGAGTCATTATAATAATCTATTGCTTGTTTTTTACCGACCCATTCGAGTCGATGTTCTAAGCCTGGAAAATCCTTAACGGATTGCACCATTGAATCAATATTCAGCCCAATTTCATCGCCTAAGCTTAGGGCGCAAAGGATGTTGCTTATATTGTGTTCGCCAATCAATTGTATTTTATTAATATCCATCAGCACGGTATCGCCCTTGAGTAAAAAACGACTGCCATGGCGACTTATGCTGCCAAAATCACCAGAGTGCTTGGGAATGTCAATGCTAAAATGCTTGGCAGTGATTTTTTTGGGCACAAGTGGCTCGTCATTATTGATAACTAATTGCTGGCAATACTGGTATAAACTGAGCTTTGAATTGATATATTGCTCAAAATTAGTATATCGGTCTAAATGCTCTGGAGTGATATTAAGCACTACCCCGGTTAATAAGTTTAAATGCTGGGTGTAATCAAGCTGATAACTGGATAATTCAAGCACATAAAAATCAACTTCTGCACTCAAACAATCAAGTGCGGGTTTGCCGATATTGCCGCCAACCATAACGCGTTTGCCAGCGCGGGCAATCATATCGCCTAATAATTGGGTAACGGTTGATTTGCCATTAGAGCCAGTAATGCCAATTATAGCTGCTTTGGCGTGGCGTGAAAATAGCTCAATATCGCTGCTGATAGGGATGTTTTTTTGCCTGGCCCAGATGACAATTGACTGTGTTTGTGCTATGCCCGGGCTGATAAAAATCTCATCAATATTATTAAGTAATGCTTTGCTCCAACTGCCAAGAATGGGGGGGTTATTTGTGAATTTGTTGTATTCAGTTAGTCGGGGTGGATTGATACGACTATCAGCCAGCCTATAGGCGATATTGTGTTTTGATAAAAATTGGGCGATTGATAGTCCAGTGTCGCCAAGCCCTAAAATTAGTTTCATTTGAAAATATTGTATGTTTGCATTTTTCAGTATAAAATGTTTATATTTTACACTTTTTAAATTCGAGGGAAAATTATGAACACAAATATAAACACGCAAACACAAAGCATTAACATTAGCATTAACAATGTTTTAAAAAATACTTATCAGTTGCTGTCTGCAACGCTACTTTTTAGTGGTTTAATGGCTTATTTATCAATCTCGTTAAACTTACCTAACTTTGGCTTTTTGATTACCTTAGGTGGTTATTTTGGATTGTTGTTTTTGGTCAGTAAATTTAAAAATTCAGCCATAGGTTTATTGTTAGTATTTGCATTAACTGGCTTTATGGGGCTGACACTGGGACCTATGATTAGCGCTTATATGACGGCTTTTTCTAATGGTGGCGAATTGGTAGGAATGGCAATGGTAGGGACTGGGGTGATATTTTTGTCTTTGTCTTTGTATGTTATTGTCTCAGGCAAGGATTTTAGCTTTATGGGTGGTATGCTGATGGTGGGTTTGGTGCTTATGGTGCTGGCACTTATTGCTAATTATTTTATGCAAATGCCGGTGTTATCACTGACTCTATCTGCGCTTATTATATTGCTGATGAGTGGTTTTATTTTGTTTGAAACTTCAAATATTATTCACGGTGGTGAGACTAATTATATTATGGCAACTGTTAGTTTGTTTGTTTCAGTGTTTAATATATTTATTCATCTGCTTAGTCTTTTAGGCGTGCTTTCTGGCGATGACTAAATCTTATACAGAAAAATGATAGATGCCGAAGGCTACCGTGCTAATGTTGGCATGGTTATTAGCAATCATAAACAACAAATACTTTTAGCCAAGCGTTATAAGCAAGATTCATGGCAATTACCTCAGGGCGGTATTGACCAAAATGAAACAGTGCTTGAGGCGTTGTTTCGTGAGTTAAATGAGGAGGTCGGCTTATTGCCCGAGCATGTAAAAGTGATTGCTAAAACACCTAAATGGTTGCGTTATGATTTGCCAGATTGCTACATTAAACGCAAGCAAAGGCATACTTGTATCGGGCAAAAACAAGTTTGGTTTTTGTTGAAACTCACAGCTGCCCAGAGCAATATTAAATTAGATAGTTGCAAAAATGTTGAATTTGATGGCTGGGCTTGGGTAGATTATTGGCATCCGATTGAAGCGGTGATTGATTTTAAAAAAAACATTTATGAGGATATGCTGAAAGCCTTAGCGCCTGTTTTGTTTAACAACCAACACAAAATCCCAAAACAATACACGCGCCCACTTAAATGTATGGCAATTACATTTAAGTGATTGGTATAATTTAGCCTTTTTTTTATTTATACACAGGATTTATTAGTGAACATTGGAATTTTAGGTTTAGGCACTGTTGGCGGTGGTGTTGTTAATGTTTTAGCTGAAAATCAGCCAATAATTTTTGCACGCACTGGCACACAAATCAACATCGTGCAAGCGGCAGTTAAAAGTTTTGACGAAGATATAATTTGTTCAAACGATGGTTTTGATTTAACCGAAGATGCCTTTGCAGTGGTTAATAACGCTGAAATTGAAGTTGTTTTAGAGCTTATCGGCGGCACAACAATTGCCAAAGATTTGGTTGAAACCGCACTTAAAAATGGCAAACATGTGGTTACTGCTAACAAAGCTTTGATTGCCACGCATGGCAATGAATTACTTGCATTAGCAAAAAAACATCAAGTGTATTTATTGTTTGAGGCAGCTGTTGCTGGCGGTATTCCCATTCTAAAATCATTAGAACAAGGTTTGTGTGCCAATCAAATTGAATTAGTGGCTGGTATTATTAATGGCACGGGTAATTTTATCCTCACTGAAATGCGTGATAAAGGGGCAAACTTTGCAGATATGCTTAAAGAGGCACAGGCTTTAGGCTACGCGGAAGCTGACCCAAGTTTTGATATAGAAGGCATTGATGCAGCGCACAAACTAACCATCCTCAGTTCGATTGCATTTGGTTGTGAATTAGCCTTCGAACAAGTTTCAACCGAAGGTATTAACAAAATTAGCTTTGAGGATGTGGCTTTTGCAGCTGAGTTGGGCTACTCAATCAAACATTTAGCTATAGCTAAAAAAATAAATGGCACGATGCAAATGCGTGTGCATCCTACCTTAATTCCCAAAACCCAACTGTTGGCAAATGTTGAT
Source organism: Gammaproteobacteria bacterium (assembly GCA_965217125.1). Classification (GTDB taxonomy): domain Bacteria; phylum Pseudomonadota; class Gammaproteobacteria; order PS1; family Pseudothioglobaceae; genus JAAOIF01. The sequence goes on from OZ244244.1 coordinate 1,408,451, forward strand.
GGGGTTATGAACGGCGTTTTGATTAAAGGCAATGCCGTAGGTCAGACTTTGTATTATGGTGCAGGTGCAGGTTCGCAGGCAACGGCAAGTGCGGTGATTGCTGATTTGCTCGATATTATTAAAAACACCGTGAGCGATAACTTGCTTGGCTGGCAATCACTTAGCAATATTGCTAATTGCGATGCGGGAGATATTGAAAGCATCTTTTACTTGGGTTTTTTGGTAACTGATAAAACAGGTGTGCTGGCTGATATTACCACAACATTGGCAAAACACAATATTAGTGTTGAACAAGTGCTGCAAAAACCAGCTGATGCACAAAACAACGCACATCTTGCTATTATTACAAATATGGTTAAAACGGCGGCATTAGATAAGGCAATAGTAGAAATTCAAACCCATGATTTTATTCAACAAGATGTTAAAATCATTTATGTAGAAACCCTAAATTAGAAAAAAAATTATGAGATACACAGGTCTAATTGAACATTATCGCCACCGTCTTGCGGTTGATAATAACAGCAGAATTATCAGCTTAGGCGAGGGCAATACGCCACTGATTCGCTTGCAAAATATTCCAACTTTATTGGGTAAAAAAGTTGATATTTATGTCAAATACGAGGGTCTTAATCCAACCGGTTCATTTAAAGACCGCGGTATGACTATGGCAGTTACTAAAGCAGTTGAATCAGGCTCAAAGGCTATTATTTGCGCCTCTACAGGCAACACTTCTGCCTCAGCGGCGGCGTATGCAGCGCGTGCTGGTATTAAAGCTTTTGTGCTGATTCCACAGGGCAAAATCGCACTGGGCAAACTGGCTCAAGCGATGATGCACGGCGCTATAATTATTCAAATTAAAGGTAATTTTGATGATGGTATGAGTCTGGTAAAAGAAGTTGCAAATCACACGCCAGTATCAATTGTAAATTCTATCAATCCATTCCGCCTACAAGGGCAAAAAACCGCCGCATTTGAAATTATTGAAGAGCTTGGTTGTGCGCCTGATTATCATTGTCTGCCAGTTGGCAATGCTGGCAATATTTCTGCCCATTGGATGGGTTATAGCGAATACTATAAAGATGGCAAAGCCAATAGCACACCTAAGATGGTGGGTTATCAGGCAGCAGGTTCTGCGCCTTTTGTTAAAGGTGGGATGGTGGATAATCCTGAAACCATTGCCACAGCAATTAGGATTGGTCATCCGCAAAGCTGGGAACTTGCCCATAATGTTAAAAAACAATCAGGCGGTTGGTTTGATGCTTGCACTGATGAGGAAATTTTAGCAGCACAAAAATTACTAACCGAACAAGAAGGTATTTTCTGCGAACCCGCTTCAGCAGCCTCGTTAGCTGGGCTAATAAATGATCTCAAACACGGTAGAATTTCCGAAGGCGCTAAAATAGTCTGCACCCTAACAGGACACGGATTAAAAGACCCTGACAGCGCCATCAGCCAATGCCCCGAAATCACAGTTAATATCAATCCTATTATGGATGAAGTAAAGCATGCAATTTTGGATAATATGTAATAATGAGAATTAAACTAAAAAATCTCGGCACAATTAAGCAAGCAGAGTTTCAGATGGGCGATTTAACTATCATTAATAAAAACTTATAATAGGACACATTTAAAAACAAGAAATTACTCTTTATTATGAAAATAGAATCATTAAAAATAAAAAACTTTAAGGCCTTTAAAAATGCTGAAATGAGAGATATTCCAAGATTTTGTGTAATTGTTGGTGCGAATGGCTCTGGGAAAACAACTTTATTCAATGTGTTTGGTTTTTTAAAAGATGCATTAACTACTGACGTCAATACTGCTTTTAATAAACGAGGCGGCTTTAATGAAGTTATCAGCCGTAATTGCGAAGCTAATATTGAATTTGAAATAAAATTTAAGGCAAAAAATACTTATAAAAATAATCCGATTATCACTTATTTATTAAACATCTCTGAAAAAAATGGCAAAGCAATTGTTGATAGGGAAATTTTAAAATATCGTCGTGGTGCAAAAGGACAGCCATGGGAATTTTTAAATTTTAGCGAAGGTAGGGGCAAGGCGGTTATTAACGAACAAATGCTTGACTCTACAGAAGAACAAGATTTACAACGAGAAGAGCAATCTTTAAAATCCCCTGATATTTTAGCCATTAAAGGTTTGGCACAATTTGAAAAATTTCCAGCTGTGATTGCGCTAAGCGAGTTAATTGATAATTGGCATGTATCAGATATTCATGTTAATGAAGCTCGCAATATTCAACAAACAGACAAAGGTGAACATTTATCCACTTTAGGTGAAAATTTATCTAATGTCATAGACTATTTACACAACAATCACAGAAAAACATTGGACAAAATTATCAATATTCTGAAACAAAGAATCAAAGGCATTGAAAATGTAGAAGCGCAAACCATTGTTGAAACAGGGCAAGTTTTACTTAAGATTCAAGATGAATCGTTTGATGAGCCATTTTTAGTGCGATATATTTCCGATGGCACAATAAAAATGCTGGCTTATTTAGTGTTACTTTATGACCCAAAACCTTATCCACTATTATGTGTTGAAGAGCCTGAAAATCAATTGTATCCACATTTATTGACGGAATTAGCTGAGGAATTTAGAGCTTATGCTGACCGTGGAGAACAAGTGTTTGTTTCCACACATTCGCCTGATTTTCTCAATGCGGTGCAAGTTGATGAAGTGTTTTTATTGGTTAAAGAAGGCGGTTACACAACCATTAGGCGCATTTCAGAGAATCAACAAATTACAGCTTATATGGAAGCAGGTGATAAAATGGGCTACTTGTGGAAGCAAGGTTTTTTTAAATAATGACAACCTTAGTTTGCTTGCTTGAAGAACAATCTGCAAAAGTTATGCTTGATATTATTTTGCCGAAAATTCTACCTGAAAACATAACCACTCAATATATACCTTTTGAAGGTAAACAAGATTTAGAAAAGAATATTAAGATAAAACTCCAGCATTGGCAAACACCTGATACAAAATTCTTAATTATGCGTGACCAAGATTCTGGTAATTGCAAGGAAATAAAGCAACAATTATTACAAAAAATAATCAACAGCGGTAAAAAAGATGTGTCAATAGTGAGAATTGCCTGCCACGAATTAGAAAGTTTTTATTTGGGCGATTTAGAAGCTGTTAAACTTGGGCTAAAACTTAATAATACTCCCTCTCAAAATAACAGTAAATATCGTAATCCTGATAATTTAGCAAATGCCAAACAAGAGTTGCGGAGAATTACCCAGCAACAATATCAAACTGTATCAGGTTCGAGGGCTATCGCACCTTTTTTAAAGTTAGATGGCACAAATAAATCAAGTAGTTTTGGATTTTTATTATCAGGCATTGGTCAATTATGCGCTACTTAAACATCGAAAACACCATCGGCAACACGCCTTTAGTAGCATTACGCAGGCTCAATCCTAACCCCAGCAATACAATTTTATTAAAACTTGAGGGCAATAACCCAGCTGGTTCGGTGAAAGATAGAGCGGCTTTTAATATGATTACCCAAGCTGAAAAATGCGGTGAAATTCAAACGAGCGATACTTTAATCGAGGCTACCAGTGGCAATACTGGCATTGCGCTGGCTATGGTAGCGGCGGTTAAGGGCTATAAAATGATTTTGATTATGCCCGATAACCTTTCACAGGAGCGCCGCGATGCCATGGCCGCATACGGTGCTGAACTGATTTTAGTAACTGAAGATGAGGGCATGGAAGGCGCGCGCGATTTGGCTGAAAAAATGGAAAAAGATGGCAAGGGCAAGCAATTAAACCAATTTGCCAATAAATACAACCCAGCAGCCCATATAAACACAACGGCGATAGAAATTTGGCAAGATACAAATGGCGAAATCACCCATTTTGTTTCTGCTATGGGGACAACTGGGACAATTATGGGCGTATCTAGCGCACTCAAAGCAAAAAATAAGCAAATTCAAATCATCGGTGTGCAGCCTGAGGACGGCGCAAAAATCGCCGGCATTCGCCGCTGGCCAACTGCGTATTTGCCAAAGATATTTGACAGATCTAAAGTAGATATAATTATGGATGTTACGCAAAAATCCGCTGAACAAACCGCGCGTGATTTGGCACAAAAAGAGGGGATTTTTGCAGGCGTTTCCAGCGGTGGCGCACTATCAGTGGCAATCGAATTATCAAAAACAATCAACAATGCCACCATTGTTAGCATTATTTGCGACCGTGGCGACCGTTACCTTTCCACAGGCTTATTTAAAAAAAATTAACTTATAGGTTAATTATGAAAAGGTAGGAAAAAGTTACTTTATATTTTTTTAATAATCAATAAAGGAAAGCCGCCAAAAAGCGTCTATGAGATAGAAAGTTATGACAATAGTATTAAAAATGTAACTGCGATTAAATTTAAAGGAAGAGGTTTTAACAATGCGCGAATTTATTGCAAAGATTACGATAAAAACAAACCAAGAATTATTGTATTATCTGAACTATTGAAAAGCAAAAAACAAAATAATCTTACACCCAAAGAAAAGAATTTAATAAAAAAGGTAAATGACTATGACTACTAAATACACCAACCAAGAGGTGGTTGATTTTTTTCGATGATATTTTTAATCCAACCGGCGAGGACTTAATTGATGCTAAAGCTTATAATCTTATGAGTCAGTATTTAACTCAAATAGAACAAGCGCTAGAGAGTCAATCAATGACACAAAAACAGTTGGCGGATAAAATTGGCACATCTGCCAGTTATATATCTCAGTTTTTTAATCTTAATAAGTTAATTAATTTAAAAACATTGGCAAAAATAGAATTGGCATTGGATATTAACTTTGAATTGAAACAAACTGCCATTGATAGCGCACAAAATAAAAAAAATATCATTCCAATCACAGAAAACTGTGTCATTAATAATGCAAATTTTTCTGTTATAGATATGCACACTTCTGTTGATAATTACAAATTACATGCAGCATAAAATATGAAAATACAAAATTCACCTTTGCAATGTCAAACAAGCTTTTTAAACTCGCTGTCAATTAAACAATTCATTCCTAAACAGAGTATTAAAAAGCTTTTTTCAATGTCTGATTATGCAACTGATTTAAGTTTTGATATTTTAGAAGACGCTAATAAAGTAAACGAATTTATAGTTCGTATTGCAATAGATATTAACAATAAAGGCAAAAAAATGCCCGGTTATGTTATTTCATTAAAAGCAGACTATCTATTTCAAATAACAGATGATAATTTGGATGAATCTGCTATTAATAATTTAAAAACCTTCTCAGCAATCTCAATTTCTATAGCTAAACTACGAAGTGATTTAGAACGAATCACACAACCATATCAATTTGGTGCATACAGTCTGCCTTCTATTGATATGCAAGATTTGTTTGCAAAAAAACAAGCGTTAATCAATCTTCAAGAGTAATAAAAAAGCCTCTTTTATAAGCCGTCAAATGAAGGCAAGTTTTTTTTAAGAAGGGTATAAGTTTGGCAACACTTGCTTGTGTTTTTTAAGGGGTTGTTGGTTGATGGCGGTGGTAAATACTTGATGGAATTTTTTGCCATCCCAGTGCTTGTTAGATTTGTATAAAGTTTGCTGCAAAATTAATACTTGGGCTGCAAAATCATCGCCTAATTGCTGGGCAAAAAGATTGGTGTCTAATAGTCCATATTGCTGAAAAACCCAAGCATCGAGGGCGCGTTTTGTTGCTTTTATGTCATTTTTTTGGGCATATTTATTAATCATTTTTAACTGATTAACATCAGTTGTTTTTGCAGTTTTGCTGGTTTTTTTAGTTTTCAATGGTCGATAAAACCATCCAAGCAACAAAGTTAATAACCATAATGCAAGCATAAAAAATGCGGTAAATTTCCAATAATTATCCTCAATTATTACTGTTTTTTCTAATGGTGCAACAAACTCAATATCGTTGTCTTCAAGCTTTGACAAAACCAGTTTTTTTGGCTTAACAGAGGGCGCACTCACGGTTATTTTGGTGGCAGGAATGCGTGCTATTTTGGTTTTATTTTCGTTGGTGTCAAACCAAGTAAGGCTCATTGCTGGCATGGATTGTTCGCCAGATTTGTTGGCAATAAACAAGATATTTTGCTCAACAGTGCTGAGGATATTTGTGCTGGTCAATTTTTCAGTGCTTGAGCTTTGGTCTGCATATTGCTCAAATAATGTATTATTAACCAAATCAAGCGCCGGCACTTGCTCGGCACTTTGGGCGCTGACTTTGATTAAAAATTTCCTGATAATTGGCTCACCAGCAATAATTTTTTGCTTTTTATCAAGTGGCTCCTCAGACAGCTCAACATTACTGGCTGGCAGCCAATAAACGCCTGATGGGTAATTTTTATCACTCGGCAATATATTCAAATTTATTGATTTGGTGAACAGTAGGATATTCTTCCTATTCACATTCACATTTATCCTAATGCCGGGAATGCTGAGTTTGCCAATTTTTTGCGGATAAAGGGCAAAATTAAAATCTTTTCTCCATAGTTTTTTGCCTTTGAAAGTAACCTTTTTATTGACGGAATCTGATATTTTTTTAACCAGAGTATCTGCTATCTTCGGGGTGAAATTGATGTTGATATTTTGAAACCGTTGGCGCGAATAAAAACTCACAGTATAAATAACCTGCTGTTGCACCAGCGGCTTAGCATTACTAATCTGACTTTTAATAAACACAATATTCTTCTCAAAACTGCGTTCATCCACCTCACTAACTTTGATTTTAATCGCTTTAGAACGCTCCTTGCCAGCACTAAGTGACGGAATTAGTAAATCTCCAGTGCGTTTTGGCTTGAGCGTTAGCTTAAGATTAAACATACTTACAGCCTTGCCATTTACTAAGGTATCTGAGGTAAATTGCGAAATGACAGACACATGAAAATCTCGATTTAATGGACTAATATTAGGTTGTCGATTATTATCAACTTTAATATTAATGCTCAGGCTCTCAATACTGCTGATTTTGGTTTTATTAGTAGTTACTTGAATACCTGCAATCGCGATATTAACAAAAAATAGTAAAATAAATATAATTTTTACCATGATATTTGACCTTGATTATTGATGAGTTTGCTTTTATTTTTTTGGCGTAATTGTCGGTCGATTAAAAACTTTTTTTGCAAAAATTTAATTGGTTCAGTTCTTACTTTTTTAAACATTTGCTCTAAGCGTTGTTTATCTATTTGCTTTTTTTGTTGTGCATAACGCTCTTTATCACTTTCTTTGTCGCCTTCTTTATCACTTTCTTTGTCTCCATCTTTGTCGCCCTCTTTATCCTCTTGTTTGTCTCCCTCTTTGTCGCCTTCTTTGTCACCTTCTTCGCCTTCTTTGCCTTCCTTATCTCCCTCTTTGTCGCCTTCTTCTTCGCCCTCTTCTTCGCCTTGTTTATCCTCTTCTTTATCGCCCTCTTTGTCTCCCTGTTTGTCGCCTTGTTGCTGTTTTTGTTGCTGTTTTTGTTGTTTTAACAATTTTTCCGTAATGGATAAATTATGCAAAACATCGGCATAATCAGCACTGTTTTTATCCACTTTTTGATAAGCTTCAATCGCTTCGGCGTATTTTTGCTGTTGTGCTAAGGCATTGCCATAATTATAATGATACTCTAAATCATTAAAAATATCCGCGGCTCTATCAAACTCGCCCGCCTTATACAAGGCATTAGCCCGCCAGGTTTTATCTTCAAATAAATCAGCAGATTGTTGATAATTGCCTTTGTCATATTGGGCTTTAGCAATTTGATCTGGGCTTTGCCAAAATGTATCTAATAGCCCTAATTGCTCGGCAAAAACCGCTTTAGAGATTAATAATAAAAATAATAAAAGTGCTTTCATTGTCTTAATCTTTGTGCAAAAAATAATAAAAATAACGGCAATAAAAGTAGTGCAATATAAGCGCCGTTATCGACCAGAACGGTGGTTTTTTTATCTTTCTTTTTAGTTTTAGCAGATAATGATGCAAGCTCATTAAAGCGCACAAAATTATCAATATTGCCCACCCCTAAATCTTGATAAAGTCCGTCTGTTGATTGTGCTAACAGCTTCAGCAGGCGTTTGTTGGTGGTGGTTTTTCGGTTTTTTCCAGCATGCTTAAATTCAACCGTTTGCGCCTTACTTATCGCAATAATTGAGATTTTTTGCCCTAATTGCTTAGCCGCTTTTAGCGCCGCTGAGCTAACATTTTGTGCATCAGTCAATAGCAAAATATCAGCCTTAGTATCTTGTTCGGTGAGTAAAATTTTAGCATATTTAAGCGCTAAATCTAGTCGAGAACCAGCAGCCGGCAAAACATCCGTAGCAAAACCTTGTAGCAAATTCAGAGTTGGTTTATCGTCAATACTCGGTGGAGAAATCAAATAAGGCTCGGCGGCAAATGCCATTAACATCGTTTGATTTTTGTCTTGCATTAAAAATTGTTTAATAAGCAAAATTGCACGCTCTAACCTTGACGGCACAACATCATCAGCGTTCATTGAAGGTGAGGCATCAAGTATAATCAGGGTGGTTTTTTGTTGCTCATAAACTGGTTTATTTTGCGTAAAAAAACTAACACCGCTCAAAGCAATAATGCTTAAAACCAGCAAACTCGGCAGTAAAAAAATGTTGTAAGATTTTGCACTGAGCGGCTGCTTAGCAAGCCTTGACAATAAATGCGGCTCAATCACCTGTTGCCAATTACTAAAGGTGCTATTTTCCCGCAAAAAGAACCAGCAAAACAGCAATGCAGGGATGATTGCTAATAGCCATCTGGGGCGAATAAATTCAATATGTTCAAGCATTATCTACACCTCAACATTAGCACAATAAGTAGCAATAAAAACGCTGATAATGGGTATAAAAACAGTTCTTTATGCACTTTGTAGCTGATTTTTTCTTCTGCGTTTTTTTCCAAAGCATCAATTTTTTCATAAATTTGCGTCAAGGCGTTGGTATTTTCTGCACGAAAATACAATCCGCCGGTTTGATTAGCGATGTATTTAAGTGCTGGTTCACCTATTCCGCCCAGTCCAATAGTGTAGATTTTGACATTTTGTTGTTGGGCAACTTGAGTTGCCTCTTCAACACCAACTTTACCCGCAGTATTGTCGCCATCAGTAAGTAAAATTAACGCCCTGGGTTTGCCTTGCTGTTGGCTATTTTGAAAATGTTCAACAGCGGCAATAATACTATCACCAATCGCGGTTCCATCCCCTGCCATTCTGGTTTGCACTGTGCGTAAATAATCTTTAATAATATTTTTATCAAAGGTCAGGGGGGAATATAAATATGCACTTGAGCCAAATACTACCAAACCAATGCGGTCATTTTTACGCTGCTCAACAAATTCAAACGCGGCTTTTTTAATACCTCCTAACCTATTATAATCACTTATTGATTTTGATAAATCAATACTGAGAATTATATCCCGACCCTTAATCGGCAATTCGACTGATTCATAAATTACTGGCTTGGCAACGGATGATAACAGCAGCAACCAAGCCAGCCAAAATAAGAGTTGGTTGGTATTCGGACGGAAACTTTTTTGTGAAAAATCTGCCAGCTGATTAAGGCTGGCAAACATAGGGAAACGAATGCCATGGATTGCTAATGAGCGTGTATTTTTAAGCCAATAAAACACTGCTGGCAATGGCAATAATAACCATAAATATACCCACTGAAATTCAAACTGAAATTCAAACACAATCAACCCACTTTTGACAATAATCTAACAACTGTTGTTTGTCAATATCTGTTGCTGGCTGATACATTGTGACAGAAAATAGCAATTTTAACTGCTCACTTGGCAATAATTTTTCTGCTAAAAAATCTTGCCATTGTTTTTGATTAAATGTTTTAATATTAATCTTGGGGTGGCGAAAATCAGCATAGGAACGCAAAATTAACAAACACTCAATGGCAGGATTGTGCTTATTTAAGGCAGCTTCAAGCGAGCGTTTAACGCTGTTTTTTAAGCGTTTGAGACGCCAGATTTTTATCAAAAAAACCAGCAATATTAACGCTATAATAATAGCCAACACCAGCAAAACCCACCAGCCCCAGGCTAATTGCCAAGCAATATTTTGCTCAATATGAATGTCTTTTAATTGTGCTAATAAATCCTGCATTACAAATCTAGCGCCATGGTTTTTAAATCAATTGTGGTGGATGTTTGGCGTAACTCAATTTTATTATTGTTGGCAAATCGTGTTAAAAACGCCAGTTTATGTGCAAAAAAATCACGATAAATTTGTCGATTATGTTTGCCTCCAATGTCCATTTTTTGCGTGCTGCCAGCAGCATTAACCCAATAATCATCTGCTTTTGGCGGCGCTTGTTCGAGCGGGTCATAGACAAAATTGAGTAACACCTGATTGCGTTTAGCTAAACGCTGAATCCAAACCTGTGCTTTATCATCAAAATTAAAAAAATCGCTAATAATAATCGCCAAAGAGTCTGATTTTGTGGCACGATTAAGCCGTGATAATGCAAATTCAAGTGTATTCGGATGCGCTTTTGAATCGTTATTATCAATCTCCATCAGGGCTGTTTGATGCAATTCAACCAAACTACAAATCAATAAATTAATGGCTCTTTTAGGGCTTTTGGGTTTGATTTCAATATGATGATTTTGGGTATAAATAATCGCACCAATTTTGTCGTCAAACTGGCAGGCTAAAAATGCAAAAAAAGTCGCTAATCTGGCGGCAATCACTGATTTAAAGGCTGTTTTGCTGGCAAACAGCATACTGTTGTTTAAATCAATCAGTAAAAAAATCGGCCTTTGGCGTTCTTCTTTATAAATTTTGATGTAAGTTTTTTGCAATCTGGCACTACTTTTCCAATCAATGGAACGAATATCATCGCCAAATTGATATTGACGAATTTGATTAAAATCCATACCCTGCCCTAGTATTTTTGTGCGTCTTGCGCCACTATGATTGCTACTGATATATTTGTTATCGCGAATGTTTGAGCTGAATAATTTTCCAATATCAATCAACTCGCTGCTGGTTAAATCAACACCTTTACTAAGGCTCATACCGAACCAACGCAGGATAATAAGGTGGTAATTGCGTCATTTTTACTAATGCCGCGGGTTTGTGCATCAAATGTCAAAATAATTCGATGACGCAATACATCAAACGCCATAGCGCGCACATCATCAGGGCTGACAAAATCACGATTTTGTAAATAAGCATAGGCTCTGGTGGTTTTATCAAGGGCAATGCTAGCACGGGTAGAAGCGCCGTATTCAAATAAGTTTTTTAGTTTGTCGTTGTATTTTTTACCAAATCTGGTGGCTTGCACAATATTTAGTAAATATAGCTCAACCTGAGGCTCCATATGCACTTTATCCACTTCCTCTCTGACTGCAAATAAATCTTTGGCGGTGAGTTTTTCCAGCATGGTTGGAACGGTGTTATGTTCCTCACGCAGTAATTTTAAAATCTTGCCCTCGCTTTCGATGCTTGGATAATCCACTTCAGTATGCAATAAAAATCGGTCAAGCTGTGCTTCTGATAATTCATAAGTGCCTTCTTGTTCAATCGGGTTTTGGGTTGCCATTACTAAAAACAAATCTGCTAATGGATAAGTCTGCCCTGAGACGGTAATTTGCTTTTCTGCCATCGCCTCTAATAGCGCTGATTGCACTTTGGCAGGCGAGCGATTTATTTCATCAGCCAAAATAAAATTATTAAACAGCGGACCTTTAATAAACTCAAACTGCGAGTTTTGGGCTTTGTAAATTTGTGCGCCAGTGAGGTCAGAAGGCAATAAATCAGGGGTAAATTGCACCCGTCCAAGACTTGCATCAATGCCACAACTCAGGGCTTTAATGGCTCTGGTTTTTGCCACGCCGGGCGGGCCTTCAACTAATAAATGCCCATCGCACAATAGTGCAATCATCATGGTGTTAATCAGTTTTTCTTGTCCTAAAACTTCGCTATTAAGATAATTGGATAAATTTTGTATGGCTTGCATAATTGATAAAAGATAATAAAAGATTGGTTAAAGTATAGGGGCAAACAAATACTTTTTCAAGCAAAAATCTTTAAAAAGGTTTGACCACCGCTAAAATAATAATTGCTACTAATAACAACACCGGCAATTCATTAAACCAACGATAAAAAGTATGTGAATAGGTGTTTTTATCCGCTTTAAACACTTGCAGCAAATACCCACAATAAAAATGATAAATGATTAACAGCCCCACCAATACTAACTTAGTATGTAGCCAATATTGCCCGCTATAGGCTTGCCATCCATAGTCAAATAATAGCCACAAACCCAGCGCGCTGGCAATCACAAAACTGGGCATCATAATCCCATAATAAAGTTTGCTTTGCATCACTTTAAAACGCTCAATGCTGGTTGTATCAGCACTCATCGCATGATAGACAAACAAACGCGGCAGATAAAACAGCGCAGCAAACCAAGTAATCACACTAATAATATGAAAAGCCTTAACCCACAACATTAAGCCACTCCTAACAAAACCATAACTAAGTTATTATAATGAGACTTTTGCTAAGCTTGCACATAAACCCAGGCTTGTTTGCCAGAATTTAGCTTGCCCAATCACTCATTTTTTTCCAACGCTTAAAATAATAAGTTTATCCATATCAATCAAACGATTAAATGCGGTTTGAATATCTTTGGCACTAATGTCTTTAATATGAGTAACAAAATTAGCCAGATAATCTAAGGGTAAATCATAAAAACCAATCACTGATAAATAAGTCAAAATATCACTATTATTAGATGTTTCTAAGGCAAATCCACCAATAATATTATCTTTGCCATGTGTTAATTGTGCCTCATCAATCGGCTGGCTGATAAAATCTTTTAAGGCTTGTAATGCAATATTTTTTGCCGCAGAAGTTTGCTGATTTTTAGTTTGTAATTTGAGTAAAAAATAGCCGTTTGACTGCATTTTAGTAAAGTAACTATAGGCGGAATAAGCCAGCCCTTGTTGCTCACGAATCTGCGCATTCAAAATAGCACTTAGCCCAATACCACCAAATATATGATTGCCTAAATATAGTGGATAATAATCAGCATTTGTGCGATTGATGCCTGTTTGTCCAATCAGCAAATGGGTTTGCTTAGAGGGAAATTCAATGTGAATATTTTGTGCTTGTTTGAGTGGCGATACGATTGGATTTTTCACCGCTTTTTTACCAATATTTAAACCATGAGAAATTTGCCGAGCCACTTGTTTTGCCTTTGCCCTGCTAATATCGCCGACTAAGGCAATACTGAGATTTTTAGCAACATAATATTGCTGATAATGTCGCTGCACATCTTTAATAGAAATTTCACTAAGTGTGTTTGGCGTGCCAATCTCTTGGTGTGCATAGGGATGTTCGGCAAATACTGCTTGACTAAACGCATTTGATGCCACGCGAGCTGGGGATTGCTGATTGGCTTTAATAGCGCGCAAGGTTTGGCGTTTTGCGCGTGTTAAATAGCGTTGTTGAAAATCCGGCAGCCCTACCACTTGGGCAAAAGTATCTAATGATTTTTTTAAAATTGGCGCTCGTGTCAGGGTGCGTAATGACACAATTGCCATATCTTTGAGCGAATTGTTAGAAAACTGTGCGCCAACGGATTCAAATCCATTAATAATTTGCTCTTCATTCTGGTATTTAGTGGCTGTGCCTAATAAACTATTGGTTAATGAGGCTAATCCAAACAGCTCGCCATCGGTGGATGAGGCGGCGGCAAAATTAAGCTGAATGTCAAGCATTGGCAAGCCTTTAGTTTGGGTGAAAAGCACCTTAGCGCCCTCAGGGGTGGTCCAATGTTGGATATTGAGAGTAGCAATTACGCTGGTCGTGCTAACGCATAATAACAACAATATTAATGTTTTGATTTTTAGACTCATTGCATACCCTGTGGAATCAATTCAACTGCATTAGCCTTAGAAAAATCTAAATATTGTTTTGCCGCATTTGACACATCAGCCGCACTAACAGCGTTCATTTTCTGAGGATAATTAAACATCTTGTCAGCCCTCAAACCAACCGTTGATAACATACCTAAATAATAAGCCTGAGTGGATATTTTATCTTGCGAAAAAACAAACTGTGCCTCTAATTGTGCCTTGATACGCACAAGTTCATTTTCAATCAAATGCGGCTGCTGAGTTAATTCGGCAACTTGTTTTTTGACGGCGGCAAGTATAGCCTCGTTACTCACGCCTTGTGCAGGCACAAAACTCAGGCTAAACAGGGTGTTATATTTATCATATATGCGATAACTCAAACCAATGCTTGAGGCGATTTGCTGGTTTCTGATTAAGGTTTTTGATAGCAACTTATCCAACACATACGCCAACATTTCTAAGCTATAAGCCTGTTTTTCATCAATCGCAGTTTTTAAGCTGGGCACTGAAAACGACAAGGCATAGAATGGCAATTCTGCTTTGAGCTTTAATACTTTTTTATTCGATTGCAGTGCGATACTGGATTTTTCTAATGTTTTGATGTTCGGATTGTATTGATAGGCACCAAAATATTGCTTAGCCAGTGCAATAACATTAGCAGCATCAACATCACCGACTACCACTAAAGTAGCATTATTAGGCGCATAATATTGTTGATACCAGTCCTTTAAATCCTGCAATTGATAGCTCTCAATATCCTGCTGAAAACCAATAATAGGAGCATAATAAGGGCTTTTTTCAGCAAATGAAATGAGTTGTAAATTTTCATAGACTTTAGCGTTCGGATTGTCTTCTATGCGCAACCGCCGCTCTTCAATCACTACCTGCCTTTCTTTCTCAAATTCAGCCTCAGAAAAGCTTAAATTACCCATCCTATCCGCCTCCATCTGCATGGCAAGTGCTAATTTAGACTTGTGCATTTTTTGGTAATAAGCGGTGTAATCTCTGGAAGTAAAGGCATTTTCATCGCCACCATTTCTGGCAATAATTTTTGAAAACTGACCCGCCGGATATTTGGAAGTGCCTTTAAACATCAGATGCTCAAGCATATGTGAAATGCCGGTAATCGGGCGCGATTCATCACTACTGCCAACCTTATACCAAAGCTGAGAAATAAACACCGGCGAACGATTATCAACTTTAACAATGATGTTTAAACCGTTATCCAATGTTGCCATGCTCACACTCTTAGGCACAAAAGCAAAGGCCCACTGTTGCAAAAGCACAATAATACAAACTAAAGCTTTAGCCATTTTTTCCAATTAACTCTTAATGCCAATAATAATAATGCAATAAGTGCATAGATTAGCGGCTCAATATCGGTTGATGATTTTGCTTGCCAGTAAAAATGCACAACTACCAATAGCACAATTAAATAAACCATTTTATGTAGTTTTTTCCAACGCCTGCCTAAACGCCTCAGCATTTTATTGGTCGAGGTAATTGCCAGTAAAAACAACAAAATAAACGCACTAAAACCAATGGTGATATACGGGCGTTTGATAATATCATCAATAATAAACGCTGGGGTAAATTGCTGGTCAATCAAAAAAATAATCAGGTGCAAACAGGCATAAAAAAAGCTAAATACCCCAATCATACGGCGATATTTAATAATCGAAAAAGGCAATATTTTATTCAGCGGAGTTATGCTCAAACTAAGCAGCAAAAATCTAAAAGACCACTGCCCTGTCGGGTTGGTAATTTCCTCAATCGGGTCAATCAAATTACCTGAAAATATATCTAATAAAAGCAGTAAAAAAGGGCTTAAAAGTAGTATAAACAATAATGGCTTTTGCCAAGGAATTGACCTAAATTGAAAACTTTGCATAAATGAGACCTTTGCATAAATAGGGATGATTAGCAGAATGCCAGATTTTGCCGCATTGGTAATTTTTATTAAAGCCAGTCCTAGCAGGGCTACGGCAGGTTTTAATAAAATTGCCAAGGTGGTGGAAGATGGCGTTTTGATGGTTATTCATATTTATGCAAAGGTCTCAAATATTTATTTATTTATTTATTCAAAAGTTTTTGACCAAATCAAGCCCAGTATATAAATGCGCCACCTCGCTACCATAGCCGTTAAACAGTTCAGTTTTGCGTTTTTCTGGTGAGAAAAAACTACCCTTGCCAATCATCCTCTCGCGCGCTTGAGACCAACGCGGATGATCGACTTTTGGATTCACATTGGCATAAAATCCATACTCACTTGCCGCCTGATCTTGCCAAGTATTAATCGGCATAGTTTCTTGAAAATGGATTGAGACAATCGATTTAATATTTTTAAAGCCATATTTCCAAGGCACCACCAAACGCATAGGCGCGCCATTTTGATTAGGCAAGGTTTTGCCATATAAGCCCACCGCAAAAAAACTAAGCGGGTTCATCGCCTCAGCAATCGTCAGCCCCTCAAGATAAGGCCAATCCAAAATCGGGCGCCTTTGCCCCGGCATTTGAGTTTTATCAAGTAGCGTTTTAAAGACCACATATTTTGCCTTTGAAGTCGGCTGAAAAGTTTTAAGCACACCAGCCAAAGGCACGCCCACCCAAGGAATTACCATCGACCATGCCTCCACACACCGAAAACGATAGGTGCGCTGTTCTAATTGATAAGGCGCAATAAAATCTTCTAAATCATAATCACCTTTTTTCAAACACTCGCCCGAAACTTTAATATGCCAAGGCTTAGTTTTTAAAGTGTGGGCATATTTGGCAGGGTCGCGTTTGCCAGTGCCAAATTCATAAAAATTATTATAATTGCTAATATCTTTAAAAGAATTAGGGCTGAGGTCTTTGCCGTAATCGGTGCTGATAATTTTGTCAGTTAAACCGCCGCCAGCCACCCCTTCTGCCAAACTTGGAAAAGCATTAAGCGCCGCCAGACCAATGCTAAATTGTGCGCTTTGTTTAATAAACGCTCGGCGATTTAGATAATCAGCCTCATCAGTAATATGTTGTTCAGTTATTTTCTTCATAGCATAGTTTTAGTAAAAAAAATCTACTCTATTATACATCTCAAACACACAAAAGTTTCAGTTTTGATTTGCTTTTTCACCCCCACCCCAAAAATCCAATTGCACCCCCAATCTTCAAGGCGATAATGTGCAAAAATCACCTCAACACAAACACAGATGCGACAGGCAGAAAGCAGAAAACAGAGGGCAGAGAGGCAGAGGGCAGAAGGCGGAAAACAGAGGACAGAACAGAGCAATAGCAAACCTAATAGCACCGCTCTTGCTCTGTTCTCTGCCTTCTGACCTCTGCCCAACACCAACAAATCTAATTACGCCCCAATCCTCAATGCGACAGTGGCAAAAATCGCCGTCCAGGCGATAGGGCAAAAGCCCGATTTTGATAAACTATATAGGGTGGGGTCTTAGGGGAGGGCCTTCGAGTTCTCGAGTTGAGGCACATTCTGCCCAGCCCTCCCCTAAACAAACGATATGGCACAAAAAATACACAAATAGTTCTAATAGCATTGCTCTCTGTTTAGATGCGACTGAAGTCGCATTACCAACCGCACAAACAAACCTAATGGCGCCGCTTTTGCTCTGTTCTGTTCTCTGTTCTCTGTTTTCTGCCCTCTGTCTTCTGCCTCTCTGCCCTCTGCCTTCTGTCCTCTGCCCCTCTGCTCAACACAAACAGTTCTAATAGCGCTGCTCTTGATTTTGCTCTGCAAGGAGTTAATTATGGGGAAAAATCCAAATTATCCAAGTAAAACACCAAATCCTTCAGGACCAAGAAGAGGCAATACACCGAAAAAATAAATAGTATTACCAATCAAAGCCTAGAGTTTTTACTTTGGGCTTTGTTATTTATAAATATGTTACAATGCTAACTATGAAAAAAAACAATCAAAGAGGTTGGTAAGTTATTCATTGATTTAGCTAAAATAATTTTTGCTATTGCTATATTAGCACCATTAGTCAAAGGTGGTAATTTTCAAATTATTGTTGTCGTATTTGCTTTGTTATCAAGCCTTGTCGGCATATATCTAACAAATAAAGGAGTGTAAACATGGACGGAATTATACTAGGGTCATTTATTGTTGTTATTTTGGGTATTGCTTTTGCACTGTACATACACTTTACAACAGATAAGCACAGTAAAAAAAGCACCTAACAAATCATTCCTACCCAAAAGGCACACTGAGCGGATAGCATACGCTACCGCTGAAAGAGTAATGGGGTAGGCTACGCACTCCAGTTTTTTGGGGGAACTTCACAAACATTATTTATTAGGACTCATTACTACCTAAATGGTTAATTGCAGCAGACAAGCCAAATGCTACAGCACCTTCTATTTTTTTGCCAAAACGAGCACTTGGATGACAAAAATCTATAATGTGCGTGTTATGGTTTTTAATTAAAACATCCCAATACCCCACACCATTTGGTGTATATTTTAATTTTTCTTCACCTGAAAATACTTCCTTGTAAACTATTTCTCCAACACCACAGCAGACAATAAAATCAGGCTGATAAATGGCTATTTGCTCTTTTATTTCGCTTTTATTATCTTCTGCAGTTTTCCATAGTTTAGCTGTTTCTACAGAGCCTCCCCCAGCATTCTTTTTTAATTGCATAAATGCAAAAGGGGCTAATGATTTAATTAATTCTTTACTGCTTTTTTGTTTTACTTCTTCCCATTTAAGGGCTGGGTGTAATATAGGAACGCACCAGTTGCTAACTTTTTGCCACCATTGGTTTGGATTATCACGCAGTTCTAATCTTTGATCATAAAAATCTTTATTCTCATGGTTGCAATTTTCTTGCTCTTCTTCACTTAATCCAAAATTTGCATCTTTAAGAATAAAAAGTATATGTTTTTTCTGTTTAATATATGATTCAGGTGAGGGTGAGCCGTCCTTGATAAAAGGGCGGCGGTTTTCTTTCTGCATCCATTTTTTAAATAGGGTATTTTCTTGTTCTGTGATATTCATTTTAAAGTCCTAACTATTGATAAACATCCTAATATACCGAAAAACACAGGTAAATGTAATTATTCGGAGTAGGGCAAATCAAGGGCGATGTTATTAGGTTTGTTTGAGTGGGTGGGAAAAGCAGGGCAAAAGCAGAGCAAAAGCAGAGCAAGTCAAGAGCGATGTCATTAGATTTGCTGGTGTGAATTTTATATCATATCGTCTGTTTGGGGGAGGGCGTAGTAGATTTTGCCTCAACGGAACATCCCGACGCCCTCCCCCAAGCCCCCACCATAAGAAGTTTATCAAAATCGGGCTTCGCCCTATCGCCTGGACGGCGATTTTTGCCACTTCCACATTGAGGATTGTAGTGCCATTAGAACCGTTTGTGTTGGTAGGAAAAGCAGAGCAAAACTCTGCTCGTGGTAATTTGTGATTGCTATTTTTTGATTAGGGAACATACTATTATAGGTCTAATTAAGTAAAATAACGCCTTTATCAATAAATTAATCTATGTTTAATTTTATCAAAAAAAACAAGTCTAAACACAGTGCAAAACCTGGCTTGTTAAAAGACAAACTAAGTCAATCTCGGCGGCGGCTTGGTGCTGGGTTAGGGGCTTTGTTATTGGGCAAAAAACAAATTGATGATGATTTATTAGATGAATTAGAAACGCTACTGCTCACCGCAGATGTTGGTATTAACACCACCGATAAGGTTTTGCACTCGGTGCGCAAAAATGCCTCACGCAAAACACTAAAAGATGCGCATGGCTTGCATCTATTCCTGAAAGATGAATTAAGCAAACTGCTGATTAAAGACAATCAACTTAACACCGATATTAAAGGCACTTTTGTGATTTTAGTGGTTGGTATCAACGGCGCTGGCAAAACCACCACCATCGGCAAACTGGCAAAATCTTTTCAAAACCAAGGCAAATCAGTGATGTTAGCCGCAGGTGATACTTTCCGCGCCGCGGCGGTTGAACAACTTAAAATATGGGGTCAGCGTAATGATGTGCCTGTGGTTGCCCAAGCCACAGGTAGCGATGCCGCCTCAGTGATTTATGATGCCTATCAATCTGCCAATGCTAAAAATATTGATATTCTCATTGCTGATACGGCTGGACGACTGCACACGCAAGGTAATTTGATGCAGGAGCTGGCAAAAATCAAACGCGTATTGAATAAACATAATGATAATGCACCGCATGAAACCATGTTGATCATCGATGGCAGCTCGGGGCAAAATGCGCTTAATCAAGCACAAGAATTTAACAAAAGCATCGGACTTAGCGCTATCAGCATCACCAAGCTTGACGGCACAGCCAAGGGCGGCGTGTTATTTGCCATTGCAGATGCGCTTAATTTACCCATTCGCTATATTGGCGTTGGTGAAGGCATTGATGATTTAAAAGCATTTCAAGCAACAGAATTTGTGGATGCTTTATTTGATTTGTAATGGAAAAAGCATTTTCTTTAAAAGATGCGCTGTTCAACCAGCAAAAAGTTGCCTACTTAGCCTCGCTTATTAAAAGTGCTTACGCAGAATTTGCAGACCGACAATTTGTTAGCCAAATTGTTAAAGAATTGCCAAATTTAGAGCTCAAACAACGCATTGTTGCTATTGGTAAACAGTTAGAAAAACACCTGCCTAATGACTATCTGAGCGCCTTAAATATTATCGTAGCAGCATTACCAGCAGAGCTTGATGCCAATAAAACCGATAATGATTTTGGCGATTTTATCTTTGCACCACTATCTGACTTTATCGCCCAAAATGGCTTGCAAACACAATATTTAGAGCACTCTTTTAATGCCTTAGCGCAAATCACCAAGCGTTTTAGTTGTGAGCATGCAATCCGCTACTTTATCAATCAACATCCTAAGCAAACATTTGCCTTTATGCAAAGTATGTCGCGCTCGGACAATTACCATCAAAGGCGTTTAGCATCAGAGGGTTTGCGCCCAAAATTGCCTTGGGGTATTGGCATTGATTTTGACTACAAAAAAGCCGTTAGCATTTTGGACAACTTGTATTTTGATAACACTCGGTTTGTGGTTCGTTCGGTGGCTAATCACCTCAATGATATTGCTAAAATAGATGCTGATTTAGTGCTGCAAATATTACAAAAATGGCGATTAGACAATCAACAAAAAAATCAAAAAGAGCTGGATTTTTTGACCCAACACGCACTCAGAACATTGCTCAAACAAGGCTATATACCCGCATTAGAACTGCTTGGCTACCACGCTAATCCAGCCATTACTGTGAATGATTTTAAGATTAGCAATCAACAAATTTGCTTGGGCGACTACCTAATATTTTCATTCCAAATTACAGCACAAAGCAAGCAGCAATTAATGCTTGATTACAAAATTATTTACCCAACAAAAACGCAAAAACAATCCACCAAAGTCTTCAAAATTAAAAAGCTAATACTGATAAAAAATAACGCTGTTTTTATCGAAAAAAAGCACTTGTTTAAACTAATGACCAGCAAAAAATTATATGCAGGCAATTATCAAATCCAACTACAAATTAATGGCAAAATCTTTGCACAAGATGGCTTTGTTTTGGATTGTTAATTGCACAGTAGAGAAAAATTATTTCAATTAAATAGTAAAAATTGTCAATTAAAAAAACTAATAAAAAAACTAATAAAAAAAATATTATTATGTTATAATCAGCAACATTAACAATATTTTAGGAGTAACAACAATGTCTGCGGCTACATTTGATGCTATTAAATATATGGACGACTTAATTGAAGTAGGCGTTTCAGAGCCACAAGCAAAAGTGCAATCCAAGACACTAACGCATGCAATTGAGGAAGTGATTGTGCGTGATTTAGTAACTAAGTCTGATTTATACAAAGTTGAATTAAGGCTGATTAAGTGGATTGTTGGCATTAACGCCAGCCTATTCGGGCTGTGGTTTGCGGTTTTTACATTATTAACCTAAATCCATAATCCAAAAATAGCAATCACAAACCTGACTCCAACCTTTAGCACCACAGCATTGTTAAACAAATAGCTGAAAATTAACCATTGCTTTTTAAAATCTCTTTTGCGCCTAATGAGATAAGTTTATCTGCTAATGCTACGCCTATTTTTTGTGAATCTGCGACATTGCCACAAATCTGATGTTTTAGAATGATGCCAGACTCAACGCTTGCTACTAAGCCTGTTAGGGTGATTTGATTATTGTCAATTGTTGAAAAACCGGCGATTGGCACTGAGCAGCCGCCTTCAAGGCGGGCGTTCATGGCGCGTTCGGCCCTTATTCTATGGGTGGTCTCAGAGTCAATGAGAGGGGCGATTAAATTGAGTATTTCGGTATCATTTTTACGCACTTCAATCCCAATCGCACCTTGTCCAACGGCTGGTAGGCTTTGTTGTTTAGGTATTTGTTGTTTGATTCTATCGGCAAAACCGAGGCGGATTAAGCCTGCACAAGCCAGAATAATGGCGTGATATTCGCCGTTATCAAGTTTATTCAGCCTAGTATTAACATTGCCGCGTAAATCTAGCATTTGTAAATCAGGGCGCAAGGCTTGCAACTGCACAATACGGCGCATTGAACAAGTGCCTACTTTGGCGTTTTGCGGTAGAGATTGAATACTTTCATAATGATTAGCAACAAAGGCATCAAACGGATTTTCCCGTTTTAAAACAGCGCCCAATTCAAAATCGCTCGGTATTTTATAAGGCATATCTTTTATCGAATGCACGGCAATATCAGCCTTGCCCTCAAGTATGCCAACTTCTAAGGCTTTGATAAACAACCCCTTGCCGCCAATTTTAGACAGAGCTGATCCTAGATTTTCATCACCTGCGGTGGTCATTTTTACTAATTCAACTGTCAAATTAGGATGGACATATTCCAATCTGGTTTTAACATATTCTGCCTGCCAGAGTGCTAAAGGCGATTGTCGTGTTGCAATTTTTAAAGTTTTATTCATACTTTCGGTTAAAATAAGCAAATGATTAAATTTTATTTACTATGTTTGCTAGCTTTTACAAATATTATTTATGCTCAGACATTAATACTGCCAGAGGCAAAAGATTTTTTTGCAGATGCTCAAAAAATTCAGCAAAACAAAACCCCTATTTTAATAATGTTTTCTGTTGCTGATTGCCCATATTGCGAAAAAGTTAAAGAAGATATAATTAGCCCAATGGCGCAAATTGACGAACATCAGCAAAGAGTTATTATTCGCCATATTGATGCCGATAGTTTTGCTGAAATTAACAACTTTTATAATGAAAAAGTATCTCAAAATAAGTTTGCCGCTCAATATGCAGTTGATTTTTTTCCGACTATTATTCTGGTTGATAATTATGGGGCAATATTAGCTAAAATGATTGGCGTTTCAAGTGAAGAATTTTATTGGGCCGAGTTAGATAAACTTATTAAAAAATCAAGCAATAAATTAACATTATGACAAATATCACTAACCAATCTTGGGGCGGGCGCTTTAATCAGCCAACCGATGCCTTTGTTAAATTTTTTGGAGCTTCTGTCTCTTTTGACAAGATTTTAGCACCTTATGATATTGCCGGCTCGATTGCCCATGCAACTATGTTGCAAGAAGTTGGCTTGTTGAGCAAAGCTGAAAAATCGCAAATTATAGGTGGGCTTAATCAAATCCTAAATGAAATTGAGGCTGATAAGTTTGAATGGTCAATTGATCTGGAAGATGTGCATATGAACATTGAGGCAGCTTTGATCGCAATGATTGGCGATACGGGCAAAAAACTACACACAGGGCGCTCTCGCAATGACCAAGTAGCAACCGATATTCGCCTATATTTGCGCGCTCAGCTTGATGATATTGTTAAACAAATAAGCAAATTGCAATCAGCACTGCTTGATTTAGCAGAGCAACAAACAGACACTATTTTGCCCGGTTTTACCCACTTGCAAGCAGCGCAACCTATTAGTTTTGCTCATCATCTGATGGCTTATTTTGAGATGTTAGCGCGTGATGTTGAACGCCTGGATGATTGCTATAAACGCATCAATACCTTGCCATTAGGCTCAGCCGCCTTAGCAGGCACGAGTTATCCAATTAAACGCGAGCGCACAGCAGCATTGTTAGGCTTTGAGCGTATCTGTACTAATTCGCTTGATGCGGTCAGCGACCGAGATTTTGTGATTGAGTTTTTATCAGCAGCAAGCCTTATTATGATGCACCTGTCGCGTTTTTCGGAGGAGCTGATTTTATGGTCAAGCGCACAGTTTGATTTTATCGAATTGCCCGATAGTTTTTGCACCGGCTCGTCTATTATGCCGCAAAAGAAAAATCCGGATGTGCCAGAATTAGTGCGCGGCAAAACTGGGCGTGTATATGGCAACTTAAACTCATTATTAACGATTATGAAATCGCAACCATTAGCATACAACAAAGACAATCAAGAAGACAAAGAGCCGCTATTTGATAGCGTTGATACACTCAAAGATTGTTTGTATGTGTTTGCCCAGATGCTACCGAACATCGAAGTTAAACGCAATAATATGTATAAGGCCGCTAAAAAAAGTTACACCACAGCTACTGATTTGGCTGATTATTTGGTCAAAAAAGGGCTACCGTTTCGCGATGCGCATAAAGTAGTTGGACAATCTGTGGCTTATGGTATTGAGCAACAAAAAGATTTAAGCGAGCTGAGTTTAGCGCAATTACAAAGTTTTGATAAGCGTATTGAGGATGATGTGTTTGCTGTGCTTTCCTTAGAAGGCTCATTGCAGGCGCGTAATCACTTAGGGGCAACCTCGCCCGTTCAAGTCAAACAAGCCATACAGGCTGCACGAAAAACACTCAAATAATGAAAATTATTTTTGCAGGCACGACTGAGTTCTCGGTCAGTATTTTGCAGGCATTAATTGATGCCAAACACAATATTGTTGCAGTTTATTGTCAGCCCGACCGCCGCAAAGGGCGTGGGCGTGTGCTTAGTGCCTGTGCGGTTAAAGAATACGCCGTGCAGCACAATATGCCTATCTATCAGCCTGATAACCTCAAAAATGCTGAGGTGCAATCACAATTAGCCAGTTTGAATGCTGATGTGATGATAGTGGTTGCCTATGGTCAGTTATTGCCTAAGTCCATATTAACAACGCCAAAATATGGCTGTCTTAATATTCATGCTTCATTATTGCCGCGTTGGCGTGGTGCAGCGCCGATTCAGCGCGCTATTTTGGCAGGCGATAAAATCACTGGGGTGGGTATTATGCAAATGGATCAAGGCTTAGATACTGGCGCTATTTTGCTACAAAAAAAATGCGCCATTACTGCTACTGACAATGCACAATCCTTGCATGATAAACTCGCCTTGCTTGGTGCTGAGGCGATTGTTGAAGTGTTAAATAAACTTGATAATCTATCGCCAAGTGCGCAAAACGAGCATGGCATTAGTTACGCTAAAAAACTCAGCAAACAAGAAGCATGGATAGATTGGCGGCAAAGTGCAGTGCAAATTAACCAACAAATTAGAGGGTTTAACCCCTATCCGATTGCACAAACCAATGCTGCGGGCAATCAGTTTGATGCTAAAGTGTTGCGCATTTTATTAGCCAGCGTTGTTGATAAAATCCATCATGCTAATCCGGGCGATGTGATTGAATATGCAAAAGGTGTTTGTCAGGTGGCAACGGGAGATGGGGTTTTGAGTTTAGAAACAGTGCAACTTGCTGGCAAAAAACCATTAGCCATTAAAGACTTTAATAACGCTTATAAACTTACTCGGCTATGGCTGGATTAACCCACTGAACACTATACCAATAATAGCTGCCATTTTGCCCGCTGGGCATGGTGCAATTATATTTATTACGCCGTTGCTTTAGCGCCTGCTTGGCAACAATATTAACATTGTTGTCATTTATCCAAGTCATCTCTACACCGCCATCGGCAAAACAATTTAGGTTTTTCTGCTGTCGTTTGTTTAGTGTTTGTTTAAATTCTAACGCCAATATTGGTGGGTTTTGGGTGATTATTGGGTTTATTTTTTTCTCAATAATTGGCATTGGCAAGGCATTTACCTTAGTTTTAAAGCTCGACATTTTGGCATAATCCGCCGCCATAGGAAAACGCGGTAATTGTTGCTGATTGCTTTGGCTTGAAACCACGCCAGATTGTTGTCCAAAAGCCACATAGCCCAGATTTTTTACTTGCTGCAATATTTTCAAACTTGCCTCACCATAAGGATAGGCAAAAATCTTATCTTGCACCGCTAAATTTTCAAATAAGCGTTTTTTTGCATAAACAATTTCATCTCTAACTTGGTCTTGCTCCAAGTCCAACAAATGAGCGTGGGTGGTTGAGTGATTGTAAAACTGGATAGTATCAGTATGCATATTGCCCATCTGCTGCCAAGACATCATCGCCCGGTATTTCTTATCAATCGCATCAGTGGCAACAAAAACTGCCATTGACATTTGATATTGCCTAAGCAATGGATAGGCATTTTGTGCAATAGAAAGGTAGGCATCATCTGCGGTTAATACCGCACATTTATTCGGCAGGCTGTTGGTTTTGAGCTGGCTTAACATGGTTTTTAAAGGCAATACTGTAAACTTGTTTTTTTGTAAATATTGCAAATGCTGCTCAAATAATGCTGGGCTGATACTGGTTGATTTAGGCGTTTTATCAGAAAAATTATGATACAAAAGCACCACGCAACTATTTGCACTCACCACTGATGAAAACAACATTAATATTATAAATTTCATTCTCTTAAACTACCAATAAAATCAATTTGCCGCCAAGCCTCATAAGCCACAATCGCAACACAATTAGACAAATTCAAACTACGAGAGCCGGCCTGCATTGGCAAAGTAATAGCCTGATACTCAGCTAATATTGCTGGCGGCAAACCGCGTGTTTCTGCACCAAATAAAAATGAATCATCGGTTTGATACGCAACTTTAGCATAGTTTATCGAAGCCTTAGAACTCACGGCAAACAAACGCTGCGGCTTTGCCTTAGCCAAATAATCATTAAAATTCTGATACTCAAACACCTGCGCTAATTCCCGATAGTCAAGCCCTGCGCGTTTAAGGCGTTTATCGCTAATTTCAAAGCCATAAGGTTTAATCAAATGCAGAGCAAAACCCATATTAGCACTCAGGCGAATAATACTGCCGGTGTTATTAGGAATCTGCGGCTCATGCAAGACTAAATTTAACATAATATATTTTTTATACTGTTGAAATGTCTTAATCATCCCATAGATAACACTTAAATACATAAAAAAATAATTAAATAATGGATATTAATAAATTAACAACGCAATTTCAGCAAGATTTGTCAAGCGCACAATCGATTGCAATTAACCATGACCACAGCGTAATTGAGCCTGCTCATGTGCTACAAGCGATGATTAAAGATAGTGCAAGCAGTGTGAGCAATCTACTGTTACAAACCAAAGTAGATTTGCCTAAATTGCAACAAAAACTCAAGCAATCAATTTATGCTATGGCTAAAGTTACTAACCCGAACGGTGAAATTAATATTTCGCAAAATTTATTGCGCTTATTAAATCAAGTAGATAAATTAGCAACCCAACGAGGCGACTCTTACCTATCAACCGAATTATTTTTACTGGCACTGATTGAGAGTAATGACCCATCCAGTAGGATTTTAAAAGATTGTAATGCCAATAAAACAACTTTAAGCACTGCAATTAACACCCTAAGAGGAGATGAAAAAGTGAATCATCAAAACGCAGAAACAACGAGAAATGCACTGAATAAATACACCCAGGACTTAACCCAACTTGCCATTGATGGCAAACTTGACCCGGTGATTGGTCGTGATAGTGAAATTCGCCGCACCATTCAAGTATTACAACGCCGCACCAAAAACAACCCAGTGTTAATTGGCGAGCCGGGTGTGGGCAAAACAGCGATTGTCGAAGGCTTGGCACAACGCATTATCAATGGCGAAGTGCCTGAAGGCATTAAGGGAAAACGCGTATTATCATTAGATATGGCAACGCTGGTTGCCGGTGCTAAATATCGCGGTGAATTTGAAGAGCGCCTCAAAGCCGTGCTTAAAGAATTAGAAGCCGAACAAGGGCAAGTGATTCTGTTTATCGATGAGCTACATACTATGGTCGGCGCGGGTAAATCTGATGGCGCAATGGATGCCGGCAATATGCTCAAACCAGCACTTGCCAGAGGCGATCTGCACTGCGTAGGAGCAACCACGCTGGATGAATACCAGCAATATATTGCAAAAGATTCTGCCTTAGAGCGCCGCTTTCAAAAAGTGCTGGTAGATGAGCCTACCGAAGCAGACACCATCGCTATTTTACGCGGCTTGAAGGAAAAATATGAAGTGCATCATGGGGTAGAAATTACCGACCCAGCTATTATTGCAGCGACCACTTATTCACAACGCTATATTACCGACCGACAGCTGCCTGATAAAGCCATTGATTTAATCGATGAGGCGGCTTCGCAAATTCGTATGGAAATTGATTCCAAACCAGAATCTATGGACCAGCTCGACCGTAAATTAGTGCAACTCAAAATCGAGCGTATGGCACTGAAAAAAGACAAAGACAAAGCCTCTAAAGAGCGCTTAAAAGAATTAGAAAATGTAATTAAAACCCTGCAAAAAGAATACAGCGACTTAGAACAAATCTGGAAAAAAGAGAAGCTTGTGGTGCAAGGTGCGCAACATTTAAAAGAAGAGTTAGAACAAGCTAAAATTGACCTTGAAATAGCACATCGTGATAACGATTTAGCAAAAGCCAGCGAGATTCAATACGGCATTATTCCTGAGTTAGAAACAAAGATTGCACAAGCAGAAAGCTCAGATGCCAAAGATATGACCTTGCTCAGAAACAAAGTAGGCGAAGATGAAATCGCCCACATTGTGGCTCGTTGGACCGGTATTCCTGTTGATAAAATGATGCAAGGCGAAAAAGACAAATTGCTACAAATGGAGTCCATCATTCATCAGCGCTTAGTAGGGCAAGACAAGGCAGTAAAAGTAATTGCTAATGCAGTGCGGCGTGCGCGTGCTGGGCTGTCTGACCCGAATCGTCCTGATGGCTCATTTTTATTTATGGGCCCCACTGGTGTAGGCAAAACCGAGCTTACCAAAGCTTTGGCGGATTTCTTATTTGACAGCGAACAAGCCATTGTGCGTGTAGATATGAGCGAATTTATGGAACGCCACTCAGTTGCCCGCCTAATTGGCGCGCCGCCCGGCTATGTCGGTTATGAACAAGGCGGAGTATTAACAGAAGCAGTGCGCCGCAAGCCTTATTCAATCGTTCTATTAGATGAAATTGAAAAAGCGCATACTGATGTATTTAATGTGCTATTACAAGTGCTTGATGATGGTCGCCTGACCGATGGACAAGGGCGCACGATTGATTTTAAAAACACCGTTATTATAATGACCTCTAATCTTGGCTCACATCTTATTCAACAAAACCCCGGCAAAGATATAAGCGCTGAGCTAAGGCAAATTGTTAGTGAGCATTTTCGCCCTGAATTTGTTAATCGTATCGATGAGACTGTGGTGTTTAATAATCTTGATAAAGAGCAAATTAAGGGCATTGCCAAGTTGCAAATTGAGATTTTACAATCTCGCCTATCCGACTTAAATTTAACCCTTAAATTAAGCGATGCAGCCATGATAATGATTGTTGATAAAGGCTACGACCCCACATTTGGCGCCCGCCCACTGAAACGCACTGTTCAACAACTATTAGAAAATCCACTGTCTCAGAAAATATTAGCGGCTGAGTTTTTGCCGGGTGCTACTATTAATGCTGATGTTGTTGGTGAGAAAATTGTGTTTTCTTAGGGGCAGAAGACAGAGGGCAGAAGGCAGAGGACAGAGAGGCAGAAAACAGAGGGCAGAGGGCAGAAAACAGAGGGCAGAAGGCAGAGGACAGAGAGGCAGAAAACAGAGGGCAGAGGGCAGAAAACAGAGGGCAGAAGGCAGAGGACAGAGAGGCAGAAAACAGAGGGCAGAGGGCAGAAAACAGAGGGCAGAGGGCAGAAAACAGAACAGAGCAAAATCAAGAGCAGCGCTATTAGAGCTATTTGTGTAAATTTTGTGTCATATCGTCTGTTTAGGGGAGGGCTGGGTAGAGTGTGCATCAACTCGAGAACTCGGAGGCCCTCCCCTAAGACCCCACCCTAAGAAGTTTATCAAAATCGGGCTTCGCCCTATCGCCTGGACGGCGATTTTTGCCACTTATACATTGAGGATTGGGGCGTAATTAGATTTGTTGGTGGGGGTAGAAAAAGCAGAGCAAGAGTGGCGTTGGTAATGCGACTTCAGTCGCATCTATGCTTGTATTGAGGCGATTTTTGCCACTTATACATTGAGGATTGGGGTGCTATTAGGTTTGCTCTGTTCTGTCTTCTGTCTTCTGTCCCTCTGCCCCTAATAGCGAATAATTATTCTGAATATAAATCTAAATAAGCCTTCAACTCTGAGGTTGAATTTCTGTTATCAAGTGCATTATTAGAAATGGTAGTATGTAAATTGTTAGCATTAGAGTTTAGTAAATATTTAAAGATAACTAATCCATCATTAGAGGCAGTAAGAGTTTCATTGCCATCAACATCTAAAATAGATTCTGCTTCATCTAAATAAGTCTTCAACTCTGCGGTTGAATTTCTGGTCTCAAGTGCATTATTAGCAACGGTAGTGTGTAAATTGTTAGCATTAGAGTTTAGTAAATATTTAAAGATAACTAATCCATCATTAGAGGCAGTAAAAGTCCCATTGCCATCAACATCTAAGGAAAAGGCTGTTTCATTTGTTACTGTAATAGTAAGACTTTGGGTAAAAATAGTATTATCTCCACTAAGTGTTGAAACATAAACATCGTATGTAGCGCCTTCATTAAGGCTCATAGGGTTATTGGCTGTTAATCTATCGCCAGAAATTGAGAAAGTCGCAGTATTACTCTCTAAAACATAAACACGACGAGTATCATTGGCATTAGTTTCTAAAAGTCCAACAGTTGCTCCGTCTGTGGCTTTTTTAGTTATGGTATCTTTTGAAATGGTTATCTCAGTTACAGTGCCGCTTGGGCCATCAGCAACAATTATTGTAAAATCTCTGGAAATAGTAACGGGGGGCGAGGATGAATCAGTTGAGTTAATGGTAATAATATATGGGTTTCGTGTTGCTTTATCAAGAACGGCAGTGGTTATTAGTTTACCGTCTTTAATTGAGAAAGGTAAATAATTTGGAAGAGTCAAACCAGCACCATTTGCTTCAGATATTGTTATATGATCAATATTCTTATTGCTAAATCCAAGCAATGTTGCTCCATCATAAGAATCAGGCCAATCAGTTAATGTTACTGTTCCAGTAGATGTAGTAGTAACAGTAGATGTAGCAGCAAATCCTGTATTATGAAAATTATTATCAAAATTTATAGCAGTTACTAATTTATTAGCAGGGTGATTAGGGCTATCAGTAAGTTGAGCAAAATAGAAAAAATTCTCTATGAGTATATCAGTTTCATTTCCATCAGTTGTTCTAAATATAAATTCATTATCTGCAGCAGCGTCAGTATCTTCTTCTCCCACAGTAAATGTAAAAGTTTTATTAGGATTAGTAGCGTTGCTAACAGTATAGCTATAAGGTTCCGTGCCACCAGTTGTAGCAAGGATTCCAACAGTTGTTCCGATAGCATTATGCTCAGCCACAATCTGTGGTGAAAGCGTTAAACTATAATCAGTTGGGTCATCTGTTATACCAATAGTAAAATTTTCTGAATAAGTATGAAATGGCGTGCCGTCATCTGTTTTAATAGTAACAATATATGATTGTTGCTCTTCATAATCAAACACAACATCAGCTGTTAAAACACCATTATTATCAATTGAGAAAAGATTATTATTTGCACCAGTTAAAGTATAAGTATGATTTCCGCCATTGCCATCAACTGTTGAAAAAGTTCCTATAATATCTCCAATACTATTATTTTCTTGTATGCTTAGAGGTTCTGGATCAGAAGTTATATCTGTTGGAGAATCGGCTAGATTAATTATATCAATAGTAAAATCTTTTGAATAACTACCATCTTCATCAGTTGCTCTAATAACAATAGTATAAGAAGCTTTTTCTTCATAATTAAAAACAACCTTAGATTCTAAAATAGTAGCATCAATTAAGAAAAAATCAGAAGTTGGAGTTGTAATTGTTAAATTAGTAGAAGTTACGGTTATAGCAAAATTACCGACTGTATTAAACCCAACGATGGTTGCTCCTTCTAAAGTAGCCGGAAAGGCGGTTAATGTTACTTGTCCAGAATCAGCATTATAATTATCAGATGTGGCAGAAAATCCAGAGTTATTGGCAGCATTATAAGTATTTATAGCCGCTGCTAATACAGATGCAGGATTAGTAGTTGCACCTGAAACAAGAAAATCTACAGTGGCTATAGTATGATTATTTCCATCAGTATCTTGGACTATAAAATTGTTATTAGAATTAGGATTCCCACCTTGGCTACCTACTTCAAATTGAAAATAAGTATTACCTGCATCTTGCACAATATAAGTAGTTCCACTGCCATCACCAGAAACAGCTCCAACGACTGAGTTAATAATTTGATTTTCACTTATGGTATTTGCTGTAAGAGTTATAGTTGAAATAGTAGCATTAACTAAGGTTGTTAAGCTGAATAATAGGCTTGTTAGGATTATTTTTTTCATAATTGTTTTAGTGGTTAAATTAAAAAACACGATTATACAACATCTTTTTAACAATAAAAAACATTTTTTATAAAAATAATTTAAAAAATAATGGGGATGCTATGCACTATGCAGTTAAAATTATCTTTTCCCCTTATCTCCAGTGCTTTATTAGGTGTTTTTATGGCTTGGAAATTTGTGATTAAGACCTTGAAAAATAGTCAATGCCAATCCGCCAATAAAAATAACAACCGCCAACATAAATAAGTATTCGCCCATAATTACAACTCCTCTAATCTATCAAGACATTTAAAAACCTTTTTGTTAATAATAACTGTTATTACAATAACAACAAAAATACTAATTAAAGCTATAATTAGCAATGCAGGTTTTGCTGAAGCATAATTTTGAGCAAACCATGCCAATAAAGATAGGCCAGATACAATTAAAATAACAAAAGCGGCTTTATACCAGCCTATTTCTTGTTCAATTCTCTTTTCTTCAGACACAGGCTGATTTTAGCATAGTTTAATATGAGTAATTGTGATTGTATTTAGTAAAAACAGAGCAATAATAATTAGGGTCAAAAATAATTAGGTCGGAGTGTAATTATTTTTGCTCTGCTTTTTCTATCAACATCAACAAATCTAATTATGTCCCAATCCTCAATGTATAAGTGGCAAAAATCGCCGTCCAGGCGATAGGGCGAAGCCCGATTTTGATAAACTATATAGGGTGGGGTCTTAGGGGAGGGCCTTCGAGTTCTCGAGTTTAGGCACATTCTGCCCAGCCCTCCCCTAAACAGACGATATGACACAAAAAATACACAAACAATTCTAATAGCGCCGCTCTTGCTCTGCTTTTTCTACCAACACCCTGCACTATGGCAAAAATCACCTCAACACAAGCATAGATGCGACTGAAGTCGCATTACCAACTCCGCTCTTGCTCTGTTCTGTTTTCTGCCCTCTGTTTTCTGTTTTTCTGTCCTCTGTTTTCTGCCTCTCTGTTTTCTGTCTTCTGCTTTCTGTCTTCTGCCTTTCTGCCCTCTACTCATATATAATAAGCAACATGGAAGATTACCTTAAAATTGCAAAAAACGGTTTGTGGCATAATAACCAAGCGATGGTGGCGCTTTTGGGGTTGTGTCCGTTGCTGGCGGTTACTAATAATATTGTTAATGCGATTGGGCTGGGGATTGCCACTACTTTTGTGTTGGTTGCGTCTAATTTGAGTGTTTCTGTTTTTCGCAATCAGATTGCAAAAGAGGTTCGGATTCCGATTTTTGTATTGCTAATCGCCTCTTTTGTTACTATTGTTGAGTTGATTATGCAATCGTATTTTTATGATTTGTATTTAATACTTGGGATTTTTGTGCCGTTGATTGTTACTAATTGTGCCATTCTTGGCAGGGCGGAGGCGTTTGCTAGTAAAAATACTTGGGATAAATCTTTGTTAGATGGACTGATGATGGGCATTGGCTTTTCGTTAGCATTGATTGTCTTAGGGGCGGCGCGTGAATTGATTGGCTCTGGCACGCTATTTGACCAATCTGCTTTATTGTTAGGCAGTTTTGGAGATAGCCTCAGTATCACTGTGTTTGCAGATTATCAAGGCACTTTATTGGCAATTTTGCCGCCGGGTGCTTTTATTGGTTTGGGCTTAATTGTTGCGCTTAAAAATGTGATTGATTTAAAATTTAAACCCTCAGCTGATTTATAAAACTTGGATATTCAACATTACCTAAGTAGCGGCACGGTTGATATTCTGCCGCTGTTGTCTTTGGTGCTTAATAAAAGCACGGCTGAATTGATGGCTGATGTTGATTATGTGCTCACTGGCTATGAAAAAAATAAGTTAGAGCGCCTCATTCAGCAACGCCAAAATGGCATGCCTTTTGCCTATTTAAGTGGCAGCAAAGGTTTTTATCATCTTGATTTTAAAGTTAGCCCTGATACGCTAATTCCACGCCCAGAAACCGAGCTGCTGATTGACATTGCCCTGCACCTGTTCAAACCAAATCAAGCCTGCGACTTGCTGGATCTTGGCACTGGTAGCGGCGTTATTGCCATTACTCTGGCAGATAAAAACCCTGAGTGGAAGGTTAGCGCCGTTGATTGTTCAGCAGCAGCATTAGTAATTGCCAAGCAAAATGCCACTAACTATATTGACTTTCAGCAAGGCGATTGGTTTAAGGCTGTTGCTCATAAAAGCTTTGATTTAATTATTGCCAATCCACCTTATATTGCGCAACACGACCCACACCTAAAACAATTAAGCTATGAGCCACAAAGCGCTCTGATTGCTGGGAAAGACGGGCTGGACGATATTAGGATTATTATCAACGATGCGCCCAAACATTTAAAGCAATTAGGCTATCTTTTGTTAGAACATGGCTATAATCAACAGGCAAAAATTGTTAAACTATTAAAAGAAAATTTTACTCACATTCAAACATTTAACGATTATAATTCTAATCAGCGTGCTGTTTTAGCACGACTAAAAACTTAAGGAGAAAACCATGAAAATATTATCAATATTACTGGCTGCACTTTTTATAAGTGCTTGCACAAACGACAAACCAAAAACCGCCGCGCAACAAGATAGCAAAGTTTATAGCTTAACATTAGCAGAAACTTGGCCGAGCAATTTCCCGATTTTTGGCGATGCCACTAAAAACTTTAAACAATTAGCAGAATCAATGTCAAATGGCAGACTAAGCATTAGAATTGATTCCAAAAATAAACACAAATCAGCACTTGGTATTTTTGATTTTGTTAAGTCTGGTCAATATGATTTAGGGCATTCAGGCTCATATTATTGGAAAGGCAAAGACATCAACACCTTATTTTTTACCTCAATGCCATTTGGGATGACAACAGACGAGCAACACGCTTGGTTTGAATACGGTGGCGGCCAACAACTTATGGACAAAGTTTATGCTAAGCATGGCTTAAAATCTATCATTGGCGGCAGCACTGGCAATCAAATGGGCGGCTGGTTTCAAAAAGAAATTAACAGTATTGCTGATTTACAAGGCTTAAAAATGCGCATTCCCGGCTTTGCTGGCGAAATTATGGCAGAAGTTGGCGCAAAACCAACTAATATTCCACCAGGAGAGCTATACACCGCGCTTGATAGAGGCACGATTGATGCCTTAGAATGGGTGGGGCCTTCATTGGATTTACGCATGGGTTTTCACAAGATTGCTCCTTATTATTACACAGGCTGGCATGAGCCCGGCACTGAGTTGCAATTCTTAATTAACCTTGAAAAATACAACGCTCTACCTAAAGACTTACAAAGCATTTTAATATCGGCAATGAAGTTATCTGCTTATCAAATGTATAATCAATCTGAACATGAAAGCGCTGAAAACTGGGCGAGTATGCAACAAAATTACCCTAATATTAAAATCAAAACTTTTCCTAAATCTGTCTTTGATAAATTGCGTTCAGCAAACAATAAGTTGCTTAAAGAGTTAGCTGCAAAAAATGCACTTTCTAAAGAGATTATCGAATCTCAAGCCAACTATTTGAAAAAAATACGCGCTTGGACCGCAATCTCAGATCAAGCTTATTTAAACTCTCAATCCAAATAGATAAATTGGCAAGACTTGCCCGCAGCCAATGGTTAGAACGACTAACTGTTGGCTACACCCGATGGTTAGAACGATTAACTGTTGGGCTATTGTTACTCACTATTGTCAATGTTTTTGTTGATGTATTTTTACGCTACTTATTTAACAATTCTTCGATTGCCTTGCAAGAAATGGAATGGCATTTATTTTCCAGTATGTTTTTATTGGGTATTGCCTACACCATGCAATGCGATGCACATGTCAGAGTAGATATTTTATACACCAAATTTAGCGCCAAAAAACAAGCACTAATCAACCTTGTAGGCTGTGCTATATTTATCATGCCAATCAGCTTATTGATTACATATTATGGGGTTGATTTTGCTTATCAGTCCTTTTTGTTGAATGAACAAAGTGGCGACCCTGGCGGGCTGAGTTATCGTTTTATTATTAAAAGCATTATCCCCATCAGCTTTATTTTAGTGATGATTTCTACGGTTATTTTTGCTCAACACAACTACCAAAAATTCAAGGCGGCTAAATAATGATTGGACTTATTATGTTTGCTGTTGCACTGTTGTTACTGATTGCTGGGTTTCCTGTTGCTTTTACTTTTGCTGGCGTAGCGTTGATATTTGGGGTGCTGACTGAAGGTGTTGATTTATTTAATTTTATGCCTTATCGCATTATGAGTGTGATGCAAAACACTATTTTGATGGCAGTGCCATTGTTTATTTTTATGGGCATTGTCTTGCAAAAAACCCGCCTTGCTGAACAATTATTAGAGGCGATGGGGGAGCTGTTTGGTAGCATGCGTGGTGGCTTGGCAGTTTCTACTATTTTAGTTGGCTCGCTACTTGCAGCATCTACTGGTGTGGTGGGGGCAAGTGTGATTGCGATGGGGGTGATTTCCCTGCCGGTGATGCTCAAACATCATTACAAAAAAACCCTGTCGACTGGGGTGATTTGTGCCTCAGGAACATTAGGGCAGATTATTCCACCCTCTATCGTGCTAATTATTTTGGCGGATGTTTTGGGGGTGCCGGTAGGGGATTTATTCAAAAGTGCTATTATGCCCTCGCTAATTTTAGTGGGTTGTTATGTTGCTTATATTTTAATCATTACCCATTTTGACAAAAACGCCGCACCTGCTATTCAATGTAAAAACATACACACTACCAGAGTGCAAAAATATATCACTGCTATTAGAGCAATTATTCCACCAATAACACTTATTATTATGGTTTTGGGGTCTATATTTTCAGGCATTGCCACCCCGACCGAATCCGCCTCAATCGGCGCTGTTGGTGCATTATTATTGGCTGCTATTTACCAAAGATTGGATTGGACAATAGTTCGTCAAGCTAGCATTGAAACTGTCAAAATAACTTCGATGGTTTTTGCAATTTTAGTTGGTGCAACGGCTTTTTCGATGGTATTTACTTATAGCGGCGGTGATATGGTGGTGGAACAATTTATTTTAGGCTTGCCCGCCAAAGAGATGAGTTTTATCTTTATTGCTATGTTGATTATTTTGCTACTCGGCTTCTTTATTGATTTTGTCGAAATATCGCTAATCATTGTGCCAATTTTCTACCCAGTCGCGCTCTCACTCGGCATCGATATGAATTGGTTCGCCATACTAATTGCCATGAACCTACAAGCCTCATTCCTCACCCCACCATTTGGATTTAGCCTATTTTACCTAAAAGGAGTTGCCCCAAAATCCATCCACACAAGCGATATTTATCAAGGCGTTATGCCATTCATCGCCATCCAAGTAACTGTTCTACTAAGCCTCATATTCTTCCCAAACTGGTATGGATTTTCTGGCTTTTAAAAAATGGATGAATATTAAATTGAATAAATTATGTATAATTCTGCAAAGCTAATAAATTAAGTAAAAATTATAATTATGAAAAAAATAACACTATCAATTTTAGCATTAGTGTTGCCAACTTTAGTTAATGCTGACATCTATCATTTTTTTGCAGTTCCAGCAGGGACAGATGTTGCTGGTTTTATTTCATCTTCAAAAAACCCTGTCTTGGATAATACTGAGCGATTAGTATCAACAGATTCCACAGGCACCGCATTATTTGCTGCTAATGCAGTTAATCAAAGCACAAATGATGCTGGCAAATTATTGTTCTACACTACTACTAATAATGCCGCTACAATTATTCAAAATCTGTTAGATGCCAATCCTATTTATGCAAATGCTGACGGGACGGTCGCTGTTGATTTTTATCATTTTGT
This sequence comes from Gammaproteobacteria bacterium, assembly GCA_965217125.1. Classification (GTDB taxonomy): domain Bacteria; phylum Pseudomonadota; class Gammaproteobacteria; order PS1; family Pseudothioglobaceae; genus JAAOIF01. The sequence goes on from OZ244244.1 coordinate 1,446,853, forward strand.
AGAAAATACAGAAGTTAGTATTTTCAACTTTTCAGGTGTTTTTATTTATTATAATTCTTCTGAAATAACCGAAAATCCTTTTAATTCTGACCCATCAACTTCAGTTATAAATAAAATACCAGATTATAGTGCAATACTTGCAGGGGGCAATGCATCTCCTGATGTCAAGAATAAAGACGAGGATACCAACACAGATAAAATTCTTTCCAGAGCTTGGGGAGTTATTGGCAGACCTTGGATTGGAATAAGCACTGCTACTGTAGGCAAGAGCATAGGCTCTGGCACTTATGCTTATATTGCTGCTTGTGGTGATGTTGAGGGTGTAGATGGCAAATTTATAACCATTGAGTGTATTGGAGGAGGACAATTTGCCCCAGACAGCCCACAGATATTATTTACCGCAGATTTTAAGTTAGCAACTTATGTTGCTGCAACTAATCTTAATATAGGTTCTGTAGTAAGCACAGATAGTAAATCTAAGAACTATAATTTTGTTATAAACAAAGCCCTAACCGCTCCTGCTCTTGCAAATGAAGCTACTGCACAAACTGATTTACTCGGTAATGTATCAAATGTATCACAACTATTTAGTTGGCTAAAAAAGTATATTTTAAATTGTAAGCTTTAATATTTAGGTCCGGCTTGTGTTAGTGTTTGATATGATTCTGTATCATTAAATTTAGCAAAATTTTGAGCAAAAAGTTTGGATAATTCTTTTGCTTTTGTTTGCCAGCTTTTTTTATCAATATGATGATTTCTTGGATCAAGAATTTGGGCATCAACGCCTGCTATTTGTTTTGACATTTTTAAATTAAAAATAGGTAAATTTTCTGTATCAGCCTCATTGAGCTCATCATTAAGAATAGCGTTAATAATTTTGCGTGTATCACTTAGCTTAATGCGTTTTCCTAAACCATTCCAACCGGTATTTACTAAATAGAATTTTGCGTTATTTGCTAAAGACCGTTTAGTTAATATTTGTGCATATTCATTAGGGTGTCTTAGTAAAAAAGCCGCACCAAAACAAGCTGAAAAAGTGGGCGTTGCTTTATTAATGCCTCGCTCAGTGCCAGCAACTTTTGCGGTAAATCCAGATAAGAAATAATATTGTGCTTGTTCTGAACTAAGTAAAGATACAGCAGGCAATACACCAAATGCATCAGCGGTTAGGAAGATAATTTTTTTAGCATGGCCGCCTTTTGAGGAAGGCTTAACAATATTATTAATATGATAAATAGGATAAGAAACGCGGGTATTTTCAGTGTGTTTTTTACTGGCATAATCCACACTACCATCATCATTGACAACTGTATTTTCTAATAAGGCATTCTCTTTGATTGCTTGGTAAATATCAGGCTCTTGTTGTTTTGATAGGTTGATAGTTTTAGCATAACAGCCTCCTTCAAAATTAAAAATACCATCATCATCCCAGCCATGTTCATCATCGCCAATCAGTAAAAGATTAGGGTCGGCTGATAATGTGGTTTTACCAGTGCCTGATAAGCCAAAAAAGATAGCCACATTATTGTTCTTATCCATATTAGCCGCACAGTGCATTGAGGCAATATTTTGTTTTGGTAAATAATAATTCATAACAGAAAACAAGCCTTTTTTCATCTCGCCGCCATACCAAGTGCCGCCGATAATTTGCATCCGGGTTTTAAGATTAAAGGCGACAAAGTTTTCAGAATTTAACCCTTGTTGTTGCCAATTAGGATTAGTGGCTTTAGCAGCATTAAGCACCACAAAATCAGCTTTAAATGTTGCTAATTCTTTTGCGCTTGGTCGAATAAACATATTAGTAACAAAGTGTGCTTGCCAAGCAACTTCTGTTACAAAACGCACACAAAGGCGGGTATTTTTATTGGCACCACAAAATGCATCAACGACAAACAAGCGCTTATTTGATAATTGCTTTGTTGCAATGTTTTTTAATGATTGCCAAATATCTTGGTCAATAGCTTTATTATCATTTTTAACTTGCTCACTAGTCCACCAAATACTATCTTTGGTGCTCTCATCTAAAACGATATATTTATCTTTAGGTGAGCGCCCAGTGAACTGACCTGTAAGCACATTAATTGCACCACTGTTGGTTAACACCCCTTTTTCATAGCCTTTAAGAGATGGATTTAGTTCTTCTACCCTTAGTTGCTGGTAAGAAGGATTATAGATAATTTCTTGATTAGTTTTAATGCCTAAAGTGTTTAGGCTGTCAATTAAATGATTCATTACTGCCTCCTAAGTGATTATTTTTTACTAAAAGCCGATGCTGTGACAAAATAAATTCTGTATAACCATTAGCCTGTTCGATGCCCTGATAAATTAATGCCCTAGCTGCTGCAAGTGCTACACTATTAGGGTTTGTATTTATTGCTGTATATTTTAAAGAGTTTTTATTCTGTTTATCCACAATTTTAGCCATTTGTATTAAACTATGTTCAATTTGTTGTTTAGTGCAAATACCGTGCATTAGCCAGTTACTGATATGTTGGCTGGAAATACGCAAAGTAGCTCTATCTTCCATTAAGCCAATAGCATTAATATCAGGCACTTTAGAGCAACCAATCCCAGAATCAACCCAGTGCACAACATAGCCTAACAGACTCTGAATGTTATTATTAAGCTCAGCTTGTATTTGTGCTGTGCTTAGGTTTTCTGCTAATAAAGGCAAGGTTAATAATTCATCAATTAAATAATTATCAGTTAGTATTTGGGCATCTTGTAATAATTGAGTTTGTTTATTAAAGACATTATAACGGTGATAATGACTTGCATGCAAAGTAGCGGCAGTAGGCGAAGGCACCCAGGCACAATTTGCACCTTGTTGCAAGTGGGTGATTTTATCTGCCAACATTTGTGCCATATTATCTGGCATTGCCCACATACCTTTGCCGATTTGAGCCTGACCTAAAAAACCCGCTTTTAATGCAATAATCACATTACGAGATTCGTAGGCCTGATACCATTTATGTTGCTTTATATTGGTCTTAGGTGTAACTGCACCTACTTTCATCATTGTATGGATTTCATCGCCGGTTCTATCTAAAAAGCCAGTATTGATAAAAATAATGCGTTTTTTAGCAGCGGCAATACATTGTTTAAGATTAACAGAAGTGCGTCTTTCCTCATCCATAATGCCAAGTTTAATGGTATTTAACGGCAAGTTTAGTGCTTGTTCAATAGCTGAGAATAAATCAACCATAAAACTCACTTCAGCTGATCCGTGTAATTTTGGTTTAACCACATAAAAACTTTTTTTAGCTAATTTATCCAGTGCATAACTTGCCATTACCGCACTCACCAAAGCATCTAAAATTCCTTCGTAAATTGGTTTGTTATGTGAATCTTTTATCATTGTTGTTTGCATATGAATACCAACATTTCTTACTAAAATAACACTACGGGTAGATAGGGATAATGCTTGGTTATTTTTATCCTGATAACAATAATCGGTATTTAGTTTACGGTTAATAACTCTACCCTGCTTGTTAAACTGTGAGGTTAAATCACCGGCGATGATGTGAAATAGATTGTAATAGGCGCTAACTTTGTCTTTAGCATCAACGATAGCAACTGAATCTTCTAAATCTAAGATAGTAGTTAATGCCGATTCTAATAAAATTGCCTTAATGCCGGCAGGATGCAAGCGCCCAATATTATCTGCAAGGTCAATCTGCAAGATGATATGCAAGTTATGGTGGATAAACACCAACTCGTTTAATTCAGTGTTATTTTTATTAAAACCAAGCCAGGATTTTGGTGATTTTAATGTGGTATGATTGCCATTGTTTAGAATAATATTTAGGGTTTTATCTTTTTGTATAAAACCAACCACATCGCGATGAGAGGCATCTTTAATAGGCAATACTTCATCTAAAAATTGGTTGGTCCAGTCAAAAACCTCATTGGCACGCATTATATTTAATTCACCACTTAGGGCAAGTTGTGTGCTTTTATCAATAACATCAGTGCCATAAAGTGCATCATATAAGTTACCAAAACGAGCATTAATGGCATTAATGGCATAACGAGCATTATCTAGCGGCACAACCAATTGCGGCGCACTAATTTTGCTAATCTGTGCATCAACATTTTCAGGACAAATTTTAAAATCTTCAATTGGTGCTTCAATGTAGCCAATTTCTTGTAAAAATTGTTGATAATGCGCTGCTTTGAAATTGTCTTTATGTGCTGATAAATACACATCAATTTGTGCTTGTAATGTATCACGATTAACTAATAATTGCTGGTTGATGGGGCTAAATTTAGCCAAGATATTAGTTAGCGTTTGCCAAAATAATGCCGCACTAATACTTGTATTAGGCAATAATTCTTGCTCAATGTAGCTTTGTAGCGTTGGGTCTATTGTTAGTTTAGTTGTCATTATAATATTCTTGTTTAATAAGCATAATACCATCTTGGTCAGCAAATAAATAATCATTTGGCTCAAAATTAATATTGGCAAAATTAATGGCAATATTTTTTTGTCCAACACCAAGCCTTACACTTTTAAGAGCAATAGTGCCTAGGGCCCAAACACCAAAATTTAGGGTTTTTAGTATAATACAATCACGCACTAAGCCATATATGATTACGCCTTGCCAGTTATTTTTAACAGCATTCTTAGCAATCATATCGCCAAGCATAGCACAGCGTTTAGAGCCACCAGCATCAGCTACTAAGATACAATTTTCTCCCGGTTGAGATAAGGTGCTTTTAATTAATGAGTTATCCTCAAAACATTTAACAGTAACAATTCTCCCAGCAATTTGCTGTTTGCCTCCGTAGGGCTTAAAAATAGGTTGGCTATATTGTGCTTTATTGCCATATTGGTCAGATAAATCAGCAGTGCGGGGCATAATTACTCCTTATATATTATGATTGATAAATTTTATCCATGCGATATTTGTCAGAATAAGGCAAGACACTTAGTGCTGTGCCATTTTTAATTTTTTGCTGAACCTCTTGCCAGTATTCTGGAGAGAGTAAATCGCTGTGGTATGTTTGAAAGTATTTTTTAATATTGGGTTTGGTAAATAAAAATTGGCAAAATTCTTCAGGAAAAACATCATTATCTGCAACATGATACCAAGGTTGTGATGCCATCTCTTGTTCAAGCGTTAAGGCTTTTGGAATATATCTAAAATTTACTTTGTCCATAGCGACAATCTCATCATAATCATAAAAAACCACGCGCTTATTATTGGTTACGCCAAAGTTTTTAAGAAGCAAATCACCAGGGAAAATATTAGCATTAATAAGTTCTTTAATGGCTAAACCATAGTCATTAATAATATGTTTGATAGCTTTTTGACTTTTATTTTGGCGCAGATAAATATCTAATGGTATCATTTTTTTCTCAATGTATAAATGCTTAATAATAAGTAAATTACCATCTAACTCTAAGTTAGAAGCCGCTTCTTTTTTAAGTTCAGACATTAAATCATTAGATACTTTATCAATCGGAAAAGCAACATTAGAAAATTCCCAAGTATCAGCTAAGCGACCAATACGATTATGTGCTTTTACTCGTTGATATTGTTTGCGAACTGCTTCTTTGGTGGTATTTTTTGGTGGTTTAAAGCTATCCTTGATGACTTTAAATACATAAGGATAAATTGGAAAGGTAAATACCGACATCACCATGCCGCTAACACCTGGCGCGATTTGTAATAAATCTTGATTGGTAGCGTTATGGTAAAGAAACATACGATAAAATATTGTTTTGCCTTGTTTATGTAGCCCAATAGCACTATATAAATCTGCTTTTGTTTTTGAGTGCATTAGTGTTTTTAAAAAACCCACTACAGTTGACGGTGAATCAGTTGCTAATAGAAAATAACTATATGAGAAACTAAAAATAGTAGCTAAAACTGTCGAATCAAGAATTAAAGCATCTATTATGATGCCATCTGCTTTATTCAATAAAGCAATACAAAATGTTTGATGATTAGAGTCGCTAGCAATTCTACCAATAATATAAGCGGCTTGATTTCTAAAAAAAACGCTTTTTAGAACTTCAATTGCTAAGGGCTGGTTTGAGTCAGATTCTAAATTTTGATAAAACTGCTCGCTTAGGCGTTTAATATCTCTGTCTAAATCTTGGTAATTGCAATTAAATTGTGGATTAAGTAAAATTTTTTTTAAAACTTTTTTGAGCCCTTTTGCATTATTAAAATGATAACCATCGACCACAGGCTTGTTAAGATCAACATAAGAATCACTAACACTAGGGCGCACAAAAATAAAATCATTATTGTAATGACGCCGATGAAATAGGCGGCAAAAAAGTGAATTAAAAAAAGTTTCAGCTAAATCTGGCTGACAGTGGTTATACAATAAATGTATGTAACTATGTTTAATTTTTCGCCATAAGCATTCGTCAAACTGGCTTAAATTAAAGGTTTTTTGTAATGATTCACATTTTTCTTTGACGCGCTCATCGTAAAAGTAGAGCCGTTGTTTAACTAATGTTTGGATAGATTGCCATTGCTGTCTCTCAAAATGTTGTTTAGCCTTAGTGGAATTTTCTTGGAAAATACTAAAATGCCGCCCAAAACCATCTAAAATGGCCTGAGCGATTTTAATGCTTAGGCAATCTAAGTTAGACATATTAGAATTGTTCTTCCTCAGTAGAGCCTGTTAGAGCAGTTACTGAAGATTTTCCACCTTGAACAACGGTGCTAACATCATCAAAATAACCTGCACCAACTTCTTGTTGGTGGGCTACAAAAGTATAGCCTTTGCTCGCAGCTTCAAACTCAGGTTTTTGCACTTTTTCAACATAATGTTTCATTCCTTCACCTCGTGCATAATCATAAGCTAAATCAAACATATTAAACCACATATTATGAATACCGGCTAAAGTTATAAATTGGTATTTATAACCGTAACTTGCGATTTCTTCTTGGAAACTTGCAATATCTTTGTCTGTTAGATTTTTTTGCCAATTGAATGACGGCGAGCAGTTATAAGCCAATAGTTGATTAGGATTTTCTCCTTTAACTGCTTGGGCAAACTCTTTAGCAAAACCTAAGTCTGGTTTGCCAGTTTCACACCAAACTAAATCAGCATAAGGCGCATAAGCCACACCACGAGAAATGGCTTGCTCTAAACCGTTTTTTACATAATAAAAACCTTCTTGTGAGCGCTTACCAGTTAAAAATTGACGATCATTATCATCAATATCTGAGGTTAGTAAGGTCGCAGCTTCTGCATCTGTTCTGGCTAATAGCAATGTTGGAACTCCCATAACATCAGCTGCAAGTCTTGCCGCTGTTAATTTTTGTATCGCCTCAGTAGTTGGCACTAATACCTTGCCGCCCATATGGCCACATTTTTTAACAGCTGCTAATTGATCTTCAAAATGAACACCAGCCGCACCATTGCTAATCATATTTTTCATCAGTTCATAAGCATTAAGCACGCCGCCAAAACCGGCTTCTGCATCAGCAACAATAGGCAAAAAATAATCAATAAATTGCTTATCATCTGCATAAATTCCACGAGAGTGTTGAATTTCATCAGCGCGTTTAAAAGTATTATTAATTTTACGAACCACAGCCGGGACTGAATCATAAGCATATAAAGACTGGTCAGGATACATTTGCTCAGAGCTGTTAGCATCAGCTGCTACTTGCCAACCTGATAAATAAATAGCCTCAATACCAGCTTTGGCCTGTTGCATTGCTTGACCTGCTGTCAATGCCCCCATACAATTTACATAAGATTTTTTGGCATTGCCATTGATTAAATCCCAAAGGCGTTGCGCCCCTCGTGTGGCAAGTGTATGCTCAATTACTACTGAGCCGCGTAATCTAACAACATCTTTTGCATGATAATCTCGTTTAACATCTGCCCATCTTGGGTTAGTTTGCCAGTCTTTTTCAATTGTTTTTATTTGTTGTTTAATGTCCATATTTGTCATCTCCTTGATTTAAAACTTTATTATAAAATAACTGTCTAATTATATGTAAAATAAATTTTAATATTCAATAAATAAATGTTAGTTTATCCCATACTGATAACAAACGATTGTCAGTGATTGAAATGAGGAAAATATTCAAACCCAAACATTATGGTTTAATCAAAAAAAACCTTTTTAGCCGTTAGGTTAAAATACATACAAATAATTTAACTAATATGGCAAAATATAAAGCTATTATTACAAAGTAGAAATAAATTATGCCGACTATATCAATGTTTTATGGGATATTGGTAAAAATGTTTTTTCATGATGTGGGAAAACATCACTTGCCCCATATTCACGCAGAATATCAAGGAAAGGTTGCTGTATATGCCATCGAAGAAGGTACATTACTGTCAGGAAAACTACCGACCAAAAAACATAAATTAGTTGTTGCTTGGATTGAAATTCATCATGACGACCTACAAGCAGATTGGGAACTTGCTGTTAATGGCAAAAGCCCATTCCCTATTAGAGGGTTAGATCAGTGATAATAAAACAAATAGAAGTCAAAAAAAACTACAATTTGCATATATCTGCAAAAGATGGCAGGGTTGGTTTGTTTGATGTATCTCCTTATTTAAAATTTGAAGCATTTTTAGCATTACAAAATGAGGAAAATTTTAAAAAAATCCACAATGGAAAATACTTTATAGAATGGGATTGTGGTGCTGATTTATCAGCAGATACAATTGAGTCTCAATGGAAAATAAGCTAATAATTCATTCCACTTCTTTTACAGATTCTTTAGTTAATCATTAACAATTAACAATTGCTTTTTGTCGCTGCTCTTCCATGCGTGTCCGTAAATTACTTCGTAGGTGGCGGGTAATTTGCCGTCTTTTCGATAGTTTTCATACATTTGTGTCATTAGTTGGAATTTGCCTTTACCGGTTAAGGATTTTGCTCGATTATTGACGGTTTGAGCGCCGATTGCCTTAATATCTTTGAGTAAATCTTTAACGCTTTGATAGGTTAAATGCCAGACCTGCATTTCCATTACCGGTGCTTGAAAACCATTTGTTAGTATTTGGTCGCCGATGTCGTGCATATCGGCAAAAGTATTGACATGGGTTTGCTTATCAACCACAGCCCAACTCTTTTTTAGCTCTTTGAGTGTGTCGGTGCCAAAGGTTGAAAATAATAACAGTCCGTCATTTTTAAGCACACGATGGCATTCGCTAAATATTTGCTTGAGGTCAGCACACCATTGCAACATTAAATTTGAAACAATCATATTAACGCTGTTATCAGCGATTGGCAGTTGGTGGGCATCGGCACAAAGTTTATGCTTTGCTTGGTTATTTTTAAGTGTATCTTGGGCAAAATCAAGGCAGATGATTTGTGATTTTTCAAAACGATTTGACAGCTGCTGAGTTAGTAGGCCCGTGCCTGCGCCTAAATCAACAATAATATTTGCTTGAGCCTCAATAAGGTCTAATTTTTGCTCTAAACGGATGGCAATTTCTTTTTGTAAAAAAGCGTAATCATCGTAGTTATTTGAGGCTTTATTAAATGCTGCTCTTATTTGAGACATTGGCTGATTTGATTGCTGATATTTTTCATTAGTTTGAAATAATCACTATTGCCAATAATATCAATATTAGCAGTGTTAATAGCTAAATCTTCGCTAAGTATATTGATGTATTTGTTAGGCACATCAATGGCGCTTAATAGACATTTGGTTTGGTTTTTTTTAATGGCTTGTTTGGCAGCTAATAGCTTAAATAAACTCAGTCTTGCACCGTGACTTTTACTGACAATGGTTGAATTTTTTAAGTCATTGGCATTGAGGAAATGCTCAAAAACATTAGAGAAACTGGCAACTTCTTGCTGCTTATAGGCGCTGAGTTGTTGTTTGATTTTTGCCTTTAGTGTTGTTAGTTTATCAATTAGCATCGCGGCATTGGTGCGATAAATTAACTGGTTAGGTGCATCTATCTCGCTGAGTTTTTTGCTTAACTTGGTGGAAAAATCAATCATTTTATCAATATCCAGCCACTGGTGGTGGTTATCATTGTGTTGGTTACTTAATGTTATTTTTTTATCGGCCTTGATATTAGCTAAAGTTTTTTTAAGTCCAGCTTCAAAATTAGGATGCACAAATACAATCAAATCCGCTGCATCAATTTTTGATAGTTGCGTAGCTTTTAGGTGAAAATGATGTGCCGAGGCGTTGTTTTTAAGTAGCAATTCGGGTTTTGTTAGCCCCTGTGTTAATAGGCTGGCAATACTGTGTAATGGTTTAATGCTAACCACAATATTTGGCGCTGCAAAAGCTCTTATATTAAATAATAGATTAAATAATAGCGCAATAAACAATAGACGAAATATCATAGGCAAATTATACATTATTTATGGCAAATAAACAGTGCGCGTTTTGGTGCTGGCAGCCCTTCTATGGTGAGATTGGCATTGTTTGGGTGTAAAAAATCTTTGAGTGATTGGGCATTATCTCCAATCCAATGGGTGGCGTGCTGTTCTTCGATTGTGGTTTGGCTGACATCTGCTAATTTAACATCATTAAAACCAGCATCAAACAGCCAAGTTTGCAAGGTCTCAATTGAGGGCAGGCAGTAAACATTACGCATTTTAGCGTAACGATGTTTGGGGATAATCTGTTGCCCGTGTTGCGCATCAATCACCAAAGTTTCTAAAACTAATTGCCCAGCATTTGCCAGCATTTTTTTGAGTTTTTGCAGGTGTGCTATATGCTCTTTTTGGTGATATAAAACCCCCATTGAAAACACCGTATCAAATACAGCTGCATTTGGCATTTGCTCTAAACGCAAGGGCAGGACAAAGGCATTCGGTGGGTTATTGATGAGTGAATATATGGCTTGGAATTGATAATTAAACAATAAAAACGGCTCAATACCTAATGCTAATTTTGCTCCTGATAATGCCATTAAATAAGTGAAATAACCATTACCAGCACCCACATCTAACACGCTCCTGCCCTGTAGTGGTCTGATATGTGGCATAAGTCGATGCCATTTCATATCACCACGCCATTCGCTATCAAGTGTAAGATTAGCTATTTTATATGGACCTTTACGCCATGGCCTTAATTGTTTGAGTGCTTGTTCTAAGGTGTTTTTATTAATCTTGTTTGCGTCAATGCTTAAATAGGGATTTTTGTATTGCAATATCCCTTTGGGCTGGGTTTGAATTGCTTCAAGCGCTTTACGCCATTTTGCAATATTAGCATTTTTAACACAAAATGACTGTTGTGCTAAATCGAGCAGTTTTTCGCATAAATCAGCCAACTGCGATTGTGCACAATGTTTTAAAAAGTCATTAAACATAATCCTAAATCCAAAATAGGTGAAAACACTAAAGACAATCAAGCACTCACTAAGCAACCAAACTTATTTACTTGTTTTTCATTGTTTATAATAACACTTTAACATATTTTTATATATAATTAAGTTGTGATGAGCAAGATTTTTGTTGTTTAGTTGTAGTCTCTTTATAAGTTAGATTAAGTAAAAACAATAAAAATCATATAGTTATATGATAAAATATAGCATTAAAAAAAAATTATAATAATGTTGTTATATTTGAAAATTATGTTATAATGCTAAATACAATGTAAGTTTTATTATGTTGTTTTTAATTTTTTTAATCAAGGAGAAAAATATGAGTTATTTAAGATATATAAAGAATATGCTAGTTACTTTTGTTGCGTTTGTTAGTATTAGTGCTAGTAGTTTTGCTCTTGACGAGCTTAATGTGGCATACTTTCTGGAGTGGCCATCAGCTAACCAAGTAGCACAATTAGAAGAAACTTTTGACAAAAGAATGGGACTAAAGGTAAATTGGCGTTCTTTTGACAATGGCAATGCTATGACAGCAGCTATGGTTGCTGGCGATATTGATATTGCTTATTCTCAAGGTTTTGTGCCTTTTGTGGTAGCAGTAAGCAAGGGAGTTGATTTGAAACTTATTGGTGTTGCTATGACTTATGCAGAAAATGATAACTGCGTTGTGCATAAAGATGCCGGTATTAGCAAAGAGAATGCTAAAGAATTAGAAGGTAAAAAAGTTGGCTCACCAGCAGGCAATGTAACTCATTATAAATTGCTAAAAACGCTAGAGCACTTAGGTGTTGATTCTAAAAAAGTGAGAATTCTTAGTATGAGTAATGCGGATGCGTCTTCAGCACTTGCAAGAGGTGATGTTACTATGGCTTGTGGTTTTGGTGGCTCGCTTAATCGTATGAAAAATTATGGAAAAGTGCTAATGACTGGTGCTGAGCAAGAAGCAATTGGCCTTAAAGTATTTGATATTGTTGCAGTTAGAGGTAGTTTCTTAAGAAACAATCGTAGTGTTGTGCGTCAATTTATGCAAATTACAGAAGATTCTAACCTTGGTTTTAATAGATATCCTGAGCGTTTCTATAATGTTTTATCTAAGGCATCTGGTATGAATATAGCTGATACTATTAGCACGCTAAAGAAGTTTACTTTTCTTACTCGCTCTGAGCAATTATCAGAAGAATGGATGTTAGGCGGTGTGCAATCATTTACTAAGGAAGTTGCTGACTTTTTTGTTAAACAAAAAGAACTTTCTAGAGCTAAAAGCTTAGAAGAATATAGTAGAGCAGTTGATAGTAGTGTATTAGCTGAGGTTAAATAGTTAGATAAAATTAGAGAACTTCACACATACAGTTGTATTTATGTTGTGAGGTTCTTTATTATTAATTGTCTCATTATGGTGTTGTTGTGATTTATAAAATAACAGTGCTTTGTGGGATATGTTTTATGGGTATCTGCAAAAACCTACAAAATCGTTCTAGGTTTTTGCAGATGCTCGCAAACAAAATAGGTGGATAATTATGGAAGGACTTCAAGTTAAAGATTTATCTATGGCATATAAACTACCAGATGGTGGTTCTGTAGAAGCACTAAAAAATATTTCATTTGATCTAAATGCTGGAGAGTTTTTAACAGTATTAGGTCCATCAGGTTGTGGCAAGACCACATTACTTAATATTTTAGCTGGGTTTTTGGCACCTACAGGTGGCGAATCCATTTTTAATGACAAGGTAGTGGCAGGGCCAAGTCCAGAAAGGGGCATGGTATTTCAACAAGGTGCACTTTTTGAGTGGATGTCAGTTGAAAAAAATGTTGGTTTTGGACCAACTATGGCAAAACAACCTGAAGACAAAATAGCCAAAAATACCGCATATTGGTTAGATATTGTTGGTTTGGGAGATTTTGCTACCAAAGCAGTTTATGAACTGTCTGGCGGTATGCAACAAAGAGTAGCACTTGCTAGATGTCTGGCAAATGAACCGGGCTTGATTTTAATGGACGAGCCTTTGGGTGCACTTGATGCACTTACTCGTGAGAAAATGCAGGGATTATTGCTTAAATTATGGAAAGAAACTAATAAAACTATTATACTAATTACCCATAGTGTTGAAGAAGCACTTATGTTAGGCGAGCGTTTATTTGTCATGGCACCTAGGCCGGGTCGTTTGGAAAAACAATACCACCTACCATTTGCAGAACAAGGTGTAAAAGGCAATAGCAGAGAGATTAAGGCACAGGCTGATTTTGTGGAAAAACGCGAAGAAATCCTAGCTATGATTTGGGAAATGGAAGAAGAGATTATGGGCAGAAAGGAGACATTATGAAAGATATTCTAGGTATGTTAAGAATGCCGGGTGGCGAGAATGAAAGAAAAACAGTAAGTTTTGGCGATTCTTCTTTAGTTAGCGCGCCTGGTGGGCGGATTTTGAGTTTTGCCAGTGTTTTTGCATTGGTTGTGTTGTGGCTTGTGTCTGATTATTTTGGCTGGATAGGAGAGATTTTTTGGCCTCATATGGCAAGCGTATGGTATCAGTTGCAAAATATTTCCTCAGAAGGGTTTCGCGGTGCAACGCTGATTGAGCACATATCTATTAGTGTTTATAGAGTGTTAGCTGGCTTTTTCTTAGGCTGTTTGATTGGCATCCCCTTAGGTTTTATGCTGGCATTATCAAGAACTATGAATCGCATCTTAGACCCGATTGTTGAATTTTTCCGTCCGATGCCGCCACTTGCACTAATCCCGTTGGTTATTTTGTGGCTTGGAATTGGCGAAACTGCAAAGATCTTTTTATTATTTTTGGCTGCCCTTTGGATTATGGCGCTTGCTACGCGTTCAGGTGCGATGGCAACTAATCTTTCAAAGATTCACGCCGCTTATACTTTAAATGCAAATAAAGTGCAGATTTTGTTCAAAGTTATCCTGCCTAATGCACTACCAGAAATATTTACTGGAATGCGTGTCTCTATGGGTGTATGTTGGGGAACAGTGGTTGCAGCAGAATTAGTAGCTGCTGAATCTGGTATTGGTATGATGATTATGGTCGCTAGTAAGTTTTTATCAACTGATATTGTGGTTTTGGGCGTTATTTTAATAAGTTTAGTTGCTTATGGAATTGATATATTTATGCGTTTTTTAGAAACAAAATTTGTGCCTTGGCGTGGTAAAGGCAGAAGTTAAACACAACTTTATAACTTAACTAAAAATAAAATTATGCAACAACAACAACATTATAAATTATTAGAAGAATTTGGCAAAGCATTTAATAACCATAACTCAGAGTTACTAATGAGTATGATGCATGATGATGCTACTTTTTATACCTTGGCGGGAAGCACTGTAAATGGCAATAAAATTGTTGGAACTGATAAAATAAAAAAGGCTTTTGAATCGGTTTGGGCATTAATGCCTGATGCTCATTGGAACTCTATAAATGTATTTATAATTGGTGAAGATATGGCTTTATCTCAGTGGATTTTTACTGGCACTAATGCACAAAATAATACGCGTATCGAGGCGCAAGGGTGTGATATTTTTACATTTAAAGATGGGAAAATTTTCATTAAAAATGCTTTTAGAAAACAATTAGTATAAGTAGATGTAAATGAGTAGTGTTCTTAGCCCTTATAATAAGCATTATGATCCGTTAGTAAATAAAACACCTGGTCATGGTGTTGATTATGCCCCGACTTATTGGATGGATTCAGTAGGTATTATCCCTAAAGATGATGGCACTATAACAGATGATATAACAACAGATGTTGCTATTATTGGCTCTGGGTTTACAGGTCTTTGCACTGCTTTATTTTTAGCAAAAAAATACAATATTAAAGCAACTGTCCTAGAGGCAAATCAATTATCTTGGGGTTGTAGCAGTCGTAATGGCGGACAAGCCCAACTATCTGCTGGACGACTTGCTCGTAGTGAGTGGATTAAGAAATGGGGCGTTCAAACTGCAAAAAATCTACATTTAGAAATTTGCGACGGATTAGAAACCTTTAGCTCTGTTATAAAAAATGAAAAAATACAATGTGACATTACTCAAAAAGGGCATTTACACATAGCACATAAGCCATCTGTATTATTAAAATTACATAAAGAATCAAAAATTAATAATGAAGTTTTTAATTATAAAACAAAAATCCTAGATAGCGATACCCTGCATGATCAATATATCAACGAAAGAAATAGTTATGGCGCTTTATTAGAGCCTGAAGGTTTTGGGGTTCAGCCAGCAAAACTAGCTTTTGGATATGCTAAAGCCGCAAGGCATTATGGAGCTAAAATACATACTTCAAGCCCTGTTATTGGTTGGCAAGAAAAACAAGGCTATAATTATTTACAAACGCCAAATGCTGTTGTTAAAGCAAAAACTGTTGCAGTAGCAACTGGTGGTTATACTCATGCCTGTTTGCATAAAAGTTTGTCATATAATTATATGCCTATCTTATCTAATGCTGTTGTAACACGAGTTTTGACTAAAGAAGAAATCAATGCTTGTGGATTAAAAACAAATATTATTATTACTGATACTCGCGTATTGCGTTTTTATTATAGATTGCTGCCTGATAACCGCCTACAAATTGGCACTCGTAGTGCAATTACGGGCAAACATGCCAGTAAAAAAAAGCACTATGATCTACTTATTAATGGCATGCACAATAAATTTCCTGCCTTAATCTCAGTAAAAATTGATTACTCATGGTGGGGCTGGGTTGATGTAAGTCATGATATGATGCCTAGGATTATCAAAGCAGATAAAGATAAAATATTTTTTATGCACTTGGTTATGGTGGCAATGGAGTATCATTTTCTGCACAAGCAGGAAAAAGAATGGCTCAAAGAATTTCTGGTAATTTTGATAAAAAACTCAATTTACTACCTATTTATAATAACTCATTACCAACACATCCCTTTAGACCTTTTCGTCGTATTGGGCAAAAACTCGCTTACTACTATTACCATGCTAAAGATTTAGTATAATGGGACTATTAAAAGCAGTTTATTAAAAGATGAATATTTATATCTAATACATAATATAGGAGAAATAATAATGGCAATAAAAATGACACCAAGTGAGGCTTTTGTAGAGACAATGGCTGCTAACGGAGTTAGTGATATTTTTGGAATAATGGGTTCGGCTTTTATGGATTCTATGGATATATTTGAGCCAGCAGGCATAAGATTTATTCCAGTAGTTCATGAACAAGGTGCTGCACATATGGCAGACGGCTACGCAAGAGTTAGTGGCAAACACGGTGTTTGTATAGGGCAAAATGGACCAGGTATTAGTAATTGTGTAACAGCAATAGCGGCGGCATTTTGGGCACATACTCCGGTGGTAATAATTACTCCAGAAACCGGCACTATGGGGCAAGGTTTAGGCGGGTTTCAAGAAGCAAATCAATTGCCAATGTTTGAAGAATTTACTAAATATCAAGGGCATGTTTGTAATCCAAATAGAATTGCAGAATTTACTGCCAGATGTTTTGATCGGGCAATATCTGACATGGGTCCAACTCAATTAAATATTCCTCGTGATTATTTTTATGGTGAAATTGAAGTGGCAATCCCTAAACCAGCAAAAGTTAAATTAGGTTATGGTTCTGAGGAATCTATAAATCAAGCAATTGAGTTAATCAAACAAGCAAAATTCCCAGTTATTGTTTCAGGAGGCGGAGTGGTAATGTCAGGCGGTGTAGATAGTTGCATACAATTAGCAGAAGTGCTATCAGCCCCTGTTGTTAATAGTTATTTGCATAATGATTCTTTTCCTGCCAGCCATAAATTATGGTGTGGACCTTTAGGGTATCAAGGCTCAAAAGCTGGAATGAAACTTATATCACAAGCCGATGTTGTTATTGCGCTTGGCACTAGATTAGGGCCATTTGGAACACTACCGCAACATAATATGGATTATTGGCCAAAAGATGCAAAAATAATTCAAATAGATGCTGACCATAAAATGCTTGGCTTAGTTAAACCAATTTCTGTAGGTATTTATGCTGATGCTAAAGCAGCGGCAATAGAGCTAACTAAACGCTTAGGCAATGAAGAACTTGTTTGTAAAAGCAATGCAGCAGAAAGATTGCAAAAAGTAAAATTAGAAAAAGAGTTATGGGAAAAAGAATTAGACGGCTGGATTCACGAAAAAGATTCTTATAGTATGGATATGATTGCAGAAAATAAAGAAAACTATCTACATCCAAGACAAGTATTACGAGAATTAGAAAAAGCAATGCCCTCAGATGTTATGGTATCAACCGATATAGGTAATATTAATTCAGTTGCTAATAGTTATTTAAGATTTGAAAAACCAAGAAGTTTTTTTGCCGCTATGAGTTGGGGTAATTGTGGTTACGCATTTCCGACAATTGTTGGTGCTAAATTAGCAGCCCCAGACCGTCCAGCAATAGCTTATGTCGGCGATGGTGCTTGGGCTATGAGTATGGTAGAAACTATGACTTGTGTTCGCCATAATATTCCAGTAACTGTAGTGGTATTCCATAATAAACACTGGGGTGCTGAGAAGAAAAACCAAGTGGATTTTTATGGTAGGCGATTTGTCGCAGCAGAATTAGATCATCAAAACTTTACTGAAATTGCTAAATCAATGGGGGCAGAAGGCATAAGAGTGGATAAATTAGAAAATGTTGGAGTGGCTCTTAAAAAAGCAGTTGATGCTCAAATGAATCAAGGTAAAACAACAATTATAGAAATAATGTGCACCAGAGAATTAGGCGACCCATTTAGAAAAGACGCATTAAGCAAACCCGTTAGATTTCTTGATAAATATAAAAAATATGTTTAAGTGGCTTTAAGATAATTCTATAATTTTTGCTAAAAGCTAAATTATTCAGGTTTTTTTAAATGAGTCTATTAACTAAGTTATCTAAGCAAGCACAACAAAACTTAAAAACAATAATCCTTCCAGAAGGAGAAGATGAAAGAGTTTTAAGTGCTTGCCACACATCTCAAAAAAATAAAATTGCCAAAATAATTTTATTAGGCGATAAGCAAATTATTGCAGATAAAGTCAAATCTTTAAAATTAAACATAGGCACAACAGAAATAATATCTCCAAAAGATTTTATTAAACACCAAGAGTTGCTAGAATTATTGCAACAAACTTATAAAAAGAAAAATAAAGCATTTTCTCAAGAACAGTTACAACAACAACTAAAAAACCCACTATATTTTGCCAACCTTTATCTCCAAGCCAATAAAGCTGATGGTTGTGTTGTAGGTTGTGTGCATTCAACAGCCGATGTATTGCGTTGTGCTTTTTCTATACTTGGCACTAAAGCAAATACAAAAACTATATCAGGCGTATTTATAATAATTAATAAAGAGAAAATATACTTATTTGCTGATTGTGCTGTAGTTGTCGATCCAAGTGTTGAACAGTTAAAAGATATAGCGATAAGCACAGCACAAACCGCCAAAACATTATTAAATACTCAAATTAAAATAGCTATGCTTAGCTTTTCAACTTACGCAAGTGGCAAACATCCAATAAGTGAAAAAATATCTCAAGCAACAGCTCTTATCAAACAACAAATCAAACAACATAAAATGGATTTTATAGTAGATGGAGAACTACAATTAGATGCTGCAATATGTGAAGATATAAGTAAGATTAAGGCTCCAAATAGCCCAGTAAAAGGGCAGGCAAATGTATTGATATTTCCAGATTTAAACTCAGGGAATATAGGCTATAAACTGGTGCAAAGACTAGCTGGGGCAAAAGCAATTGGCCCTATTTTGCAAGGAATAGCAAAACCAGTAAATGACTTATCAAGAGGAGCCTCAGTAGAAGATATTGTTAATATGATTATTATTACTGCTAATCAGGCAAATAGTATCTAGGGAAATCAAGTGATATTGACCACTTTGATTTTTTAAGCTAATCGACTAATAATGGTATTGAGCAAAACAAAGCCATAAGCACCTGCAATATAAAGCCCAGCGAATAACATTCTAGTTTCCGTTTTGCTAGCTAATTCTTTATTGCGTTCATCTATCACTTTGGCAATTGCCTCAGCAGGTTTTCGCTCCAAACCTGATTCTTGTAATATTTTTGTAATGCCTAAAGTATCCATATCGGCTATTATAACCTAATTATTATAAATAAGGTAAATTTACAAGCTTTAGCATTAACTAAGACTTATTGTAACTTCAATTCAAGGTAATTTATCCAACATATTAAAATAGTGAAACATTAGCCGTTGCCCTATTCTACGAAATGGGCGCAGTATATGGCTTGGCAATGGTGTAGTAAATATAGGCAAATCACTTTCCTTTATGGGTTTCCCCGCCACTAATTGTGCTAACTTTTTAGCAGCATAGGCGGAAAAAGAAACACCATTACCACTGTAGCCTTGAGCATAATAAAATTGCTGTTTTTTATCTGGTTGGACAATACGCGGCATCATATCGTGACTAATATCCATCCATCCATCCCAAAAATACTCTAATTTAATGCCTTTAAGTATTGGAAATTTATTTGCTATTGCTTTTTCTACCACAAGACGATGCTTAGGATTTTGTGCATCAGCACCAGTTATTGCACTACGCGTGCCAATTTGTAATCTATTATCGGGCAAAAATCGGTAATAATAACGCAACTTTCGGCTATCTGTGAAATATAAATTACTGTTAAATCGACAAGCTACAATTTCCTCATTAGTCAATACTCTGGTTACAGCAGAATTTGCCATTATTGGCATATTTTTATATGACAACAAGGGGTGCAAACTATTATGTGTATAGCCCGCTGTAGCAACTACTACAGCACGCGCTTTGATAGTGCCATTAGGAGTTGTTAAAATATGCTTTGTTTTAATGGTTTTCCAATCAACAACAGGGCTTTTAGGGTGTACTGTTGCACCATAAGAGCGCGCAACACGCATATATCCAAAAGCCAGTTTTAATGGATGCAGCGCAATACCAATTGGCTCAACCAACGCGCCAAAGGCTTCTTCATCTTTGATATATTTATGGTGTAGAGTCTCTCTACTGATAATGTGGCTTTTGTAATTAAAGACCTGATTCAAAATTTGCGATTCAACGGTGAGTTTTTTCATTGCTGAAGCATTATGGGCAACCAAAATATTACCATTACCAAATGACTCACAATCAATTTGCTCACTCTCCACTAAGGATTGAAAAACAGCAAAACCCTCTAAGGTGTTTAAATGTATTTTTTTCGCCATTTGCTCTCCCCAGCGTTTTATCCACTGGCTTCGACTTAGTCGCCCCCAGGCCAAATGAGCTTGGCCACCATTTCTACTAGAACAACCCCAGCCCGGGTAATTTGCCTCTAATACAGTGGCCTTAATGCCATATTCCTTAGCAAGAAACATCGCGGTTGCCAATCCGGTAAAACCAGCACCAATGATTGCAACATCAACATCTATATTGCCACTAATTGCAAAGTCATTTTCTGGTGGTTTTCCTGCTGTTGCAACCCAATAACTTGGGGCAAAATCCATTCCATATCCAGGTATTTTATCTACCAATGGATCGTAATTT
The DNA here is from genome assembly GCA_965217125.1 of Gammaproteobacteria bacterium. Lineage (GTDB taxonomy): Bacteria > Pseudomonadota > Gammaproteobacteria > PS1 > Pseudothioglobaceae > JAAOIF01. The sequence goes on from OZ244244.1 coordinate 1,467,674, forward strand.
GGATTGTATTTTATAGTGTTTTTTTGCATATACAAAATAATGGAAACAGGCTATTTTTATTGTAAAAACTAATAAAAAAGTAGCCCGTCCATTCTTTATTATGTTTTTTCAAACCCAATATTAAAAGCCTCATTAAATAAAAATAAAGCAAATAATATTAGTAATCCACAGGCTAAATAAGAGAAATTATTTGCTAGTAATTTAGTGCCAATCTTGCCTATTATAATATAAATAACAAATGCTAAGCTTGAGATTATCAACATAGTAACAGCAAATATAAGTGCATTAAAAATGATATTTTGGCTAAGTTGATTAACAATGACAGCGCCTGATGGAAATAATAGCCATATTTTAGGTGAGAGTAACATAACCCATGCTAAATTCAAAAAGCTAAGCTCAAATGGCTTGTTAGATTTTTTACTTTTAAGGGTTTTATAAGCAAGATAAGTAATATACGAGCCACCTAATAGATAAAGTAGCAATCCAATTTGAGCAAAAAATAAAGAAACAAATTTAATAAATATAACACAAATAACAGCTTGACTAAATTGAATAGAAATATTAACAGGAAAAAATACCTTGATAAAAAAATGCCAAATATCAGCGACATTAAGTTTGCTGGTCGCCTCCATCACTGCTACCCATACCGGACCTGGGGTAATATAAAATATCATCCAAAATACTATAACTTTATATAATATATCAGCGTCCATCATTTTTATTGTCCATGCTTAGTTGCTGCTAATGCTGCACTTGCAGCAAGGTATAAAGCACTACTAAAGTAATTTTGTGTGGCTGCAGATTTGTTGCTTAGCACTGATGCCAATTTATTTGCCAACAAAGCATAGCTTGTATCAACCGCAACAGCTAAAACCCAAAATATACTTGATAACAGTGCAATTTGACTAAAATATGACTCTGACGAAGAAACAAATTGAGGCAAAAAAGCACTAAAGAATAAAATAGTTTTTGGGTTAGTTAACGAAACCCAAAAACCTTTGTGAAAAGAGCCTATAGCTGAAATTGCTTGGTGTTGGGCTTTTTGCACTGCACTTTTTAAATGGCTAATACCAAGATAACAAAGATAAACAACCCCAGCCCATTTAAGCCACAAAAAACCTGATGCTAAAGTAGAAACGAACCACGATGTCCCAATAGCAGCAATAAACAATTGAACTATCGTAGCAGTACTTGTGCCAGCAACAGTTTGCAAACCTCGTAATCTACCATGTGAAATACAGGTAGATACAATAATTAAAACATTTGGTCCTGGAAAGATGACAACGCCAATAGAAACAATGGTAAAAAGTAGTATTTCCATAATGATTGTCGCAACCCTTTTTTACTCAATATGTTGTTTTAGCACACGCTTAGTTGATGCTGGATTATTTTTTAAAGCTGCAACAGGTCTTATTGGTCGTTTAGTCAAATTACCTGAACAATTAGGGCAAATATAATTAAATACTGATTCAGCACAACTAATGCAAAATGTACACTCAAAAGTACAAATTACAGCCTTAGTTGATTCAGCAGGTAAATCTTTATCACAACATTCGCAATTAGGCCTCAAATCTAACATTTAAAACTCCATTATCAAAAAAACACATAATACCCTGTTAATGATAATGGGTGCTTTTTCTTTTCCATAGTGGTGTGGGTAGAAAAAGCAGAGCAAAAGCAAGAGCAAAAGCAAGAGCAGCGCTATTAGAACTGTTTGTGTATTTTTTGTACTATATCGTCTGTTTAGGGGAGGGCTGGGTAGAATGTGCATCAACTCGAGAACTCGAAGGCCCTCCCCTAAGACCCCACCCTATATAGTTTATCAAAATCGGGCTTCGCCCTATCGCCTGGACGGCGATTTTTGCCACTGTCGCATTGAGGATTGGGGTGACATTAGATTTGTTGGTGGGTGTAGAAAAAGCAAATCAAGAGCGGTGCTATTAGGTTTGCTCTTGCTCTGTTCTGCCCTCTGTTTTCTGCCTTCTGCTCTCTGTTCATTAGATTTGTTGGGGTGGGTAGAAAAAGCAGAGCAAAATCAAGTTGATTTTTGCACATTATCACCTTGAGGATTGGGGCGTAAATAATTAATATTTGTCTTTCCTTATCTTGTAGTGCGCCTTTTGAATAGGGGTGATTAGTTAGCATTTAAAAAGACATAATAATTTCACCATTAAACATAGTAATGTGCATTTTGGATAGTATGTCCATACCTGATATAACATCAAATCCTCTATCCTTTCCAATGGATGGAATAGAATGAATTTTATGCTGGGCGTGTGCCCAATGTTCCTCGCCAATAATAATTTGCTCAGTACTTTTCTTGCCGTTTTTTTCAGTAGTTTGTAATGCAGTCGTTGCAACCGGGATAGCAAAATCAATTTTATATCGGCTTACATCACAATTATTGCCAGCAGTAGTTATAGATGATTTGCCAATTGGTATCAATTGTAATTCATCAGCATATTCTTGAGATATACAGGTATTAGACGCTCCTGTATCAATCAATGCTCGTTTAGGTTGTGCATTAATAATTAAATTTTGTGCTGTAGCATTTTTGTATTCTTCTGTGGTTGGTGATTTAATTACCTTAATTGTAATGATAAATTGAGCATTATTATTTAGTTTTTTATTAAATGATGACATAGGATTGATACCCTAACTCAATAGAACTATCATTTACTTGTTGAACCGAAAAACTACCTTCGCCATATTTTTTTGTGCCAATTTTAATTGCTTCATCTTCATTAGTAAAAAATTTGCTAATTTTTTTATCATGCAATAACGCAAACTCGTTTAGGTGGTCACTTTTAAGTTGGGAAATTTGTGTTTTAAAAAAATCATAATTCCTATTGACTTCTTTTTGAGCTTTTTCTACTATATTTACTGCCATAATATTATCTCCTTTTGTATCATACAAGGACGATTATACCTGTAAACAAATGCTAACTAGCCTGTAGAAAAGCATTTGTTTTGATAAAGAGCAAGAGCAATAATTATTTTTGCTCTGCTTTTTCTACCAACACAAACAAATCTAATTACGCCCCAATCCTCAATGCGACAGTGGCAAAAATCGCCGTCCAGGCGATAGGGCGAAGCCCGATTTTGATAAACTTCTTAGGGTGGGGGCTTGGGGGAGGGCGTCGAGATCTCGAGTTGAGGCACACTCTACCACGCCCTCCCCCAAACAGACGATATGACACAAAATTTACACAAACAGTTCTAATATCGCTGCTCTTGCTCTGTTCTGTCCTCTGCCTTCTGCCCTCTGCCCTCTGTTCAACACAAACAGTTCTAATAGCACCGCTCTTGCTCTGCTTTTTCTGCCCACACAAATAAACCTAATATCACCACAATCCTCAAGGTGATAATATGCAAAAATCGCCTCAATACAAGCATAGATGCGACTGAAGTCGCATTACCAACGCCGCTCTTGCTCTGTTCTGTCCTCTGCCTTCTGCCTTCTGCCCTCTGCTCAACACAAACAGTTCTAATAGCGTTACTCTTGATTTTTGCACATTGCCACCTTGAGGATTGAGGGTTAAAGTAAATTATTTACAGTATTTAGGTCGCTAAATGCAAAAACCTCATCGCTAATAATCTGATAATTTTCATGCCCTTTGCCGGCAATTAAAACGCATTCTTGTTTGCCGAGTTTGTGCATTTCAGCCATATTGCTAATCGCCGCTTCAATCGCCAAAGCTCTATCGGTTATCACTTGTAGATTTTGATTATTAACCCCCATTTTGATGTCTTCAATAATATCTAATGGATTTTCATCTCGAGGATTGTCGTTAGTGAGAATAATTGTATGGCAACTATTGCTGGCAATTTTGCCCATTTTAGCGCGTTTATTTTTATCGCGATTACCGCCACAACCAAACACCAGATTAATATTATGCTGTGGATAATGCAGTTTAAGCGTGTCAATTGCATTTTGCAGCGCATCTGGCGTGTGGGCAAAATCAATCCAGATATTATGCTGGGGGATTTTGTATATTCTGCCAATTGGGGCATTCAGTTTAGGCAATAGTGGTATGACTGTTTGTTTGTCAAATCCCAATGCACAAACAGCATACAAGGCTGCCAATAAATTAGACAAATTAAAGCGCCCAAGCAAATTAACCTCAAATACAAACTGTTCTAATTGTAATAAAAAACCAAATTCCTTTGGCACAATGCTGGAAAAATCGTCTATTGTGTAGAAAATAGCATATTTGTTATGCGCTGTTTTTAAAAAATGCTGATAATTTTTATCGTCCTGATTAAGCACAACATTTTTTAGTGAGTCAAAGGCAAATAGTTTGGATTTTGCATTTAGATAATTTTGCATATTTTGATGGTAGTCAAGGTGGTCTTGCGTTAGGTTTGTAAAAATAGCCTGAATAAAATTTAAACCTAACACACGCCCTTGCTCGAGTGCGTGTGAAGATACCTCTAAAATCACAAATTCAGCAACACAATCGTCCAATATTTGATACAGCGAAAAAATATCAGGCGTGGTGCATTTACCATTTAAGGTGCCAATCACTTTAGTTGACTTCCCTAAACTATCTAATATTTGCGCCATAAAACTCGCCACTGAAGTTTTGCCATTAGTGCCAGTAATGCCAATAATTTTTTGTTTTTTAGCCTGAGGATAAAATTTATTGGCAAGTGCTGGTAACTGCGCTTTGAGATTGTCAATACGCCTAATAGGAACGCTACCAGAGCAATCAATGCCATCAGTTAAAACAGCTGTGCACCCTCGTTTGATAGCATCATCAATAAAATCAATACCATGTTGTTTTGCTCCTTGTAGCGCTACAAACACATCGCCTTTTTTTAAGCTCTGTGAGTTTAGACTAATGCCTGTTGTTTTAACTGTTGAGAATAGATTTTTTATATCCATATTGGGATTTAATAATAATTAAGCAATGGGCTGAGTTTGTATTATAATATTTAATTTTACATTTTATAGGGGTGGGCAATGGCTTTAACGCGTAGAGATTTTATTAAGGTTTTGGGCGCTGGTTCAACAGCAGGTTTGATTGGTTATGGCTATGTCAAGCGCGATAGTTTATTTGCACAAGATAATAAGTATGAAGTGGCTAAAACCGGCAATGCACGGATTTTGCACATTACTGATACGCACGGCAATTTATTGCCTAACTATTTTCGTGAGCCGAATGTGAATTTGGGTTTTGGCGATACTTTTGCTAAATTACCCCATGTGGTGGGCAACAATCTACTAAAAGAAATTGGAGTAGCGCCCGGTTCTGCTGAAGCTTACGCTTTTACTTACAATAATTTTGAAAGCTTGGCGGCTAAATACGGCAAAACCGGTGGTTTTGGACAAATTAAGACTGTGTTAGAATCACTGCGTGAAAGCGCAGGCGGGGTGCAAAATACCCTCACAGTTGATGGCGGCGATACTTGGCAAGGCTCAGGCACTTCGCTGTGGACGCGTGGTGCTGATATGGTTGAGGCCTGCAATATATTAGGTGTTGAGGTGATGGTCGGGCATTGGGAATTTACCTACCGCGAGGCAGAAACTCTAAAGAACATTGGCTTTTTCAAGGGCGATTTCCTTGGGCAAAATGTGCGTATTTTTGAGGATGCCCTATTAGAAGATAAATACATCTCCATGACAGAAAAATACGGTGGCAACGGGCTTTACAATGAAGACGATGCACTGCCATTTAAGCCCTATGTGATTAAAAATGTCGGCGGGCATCGTATTGCGGTGATTGGACAAGCATTTCCACGCACCTCAAACGCTAATCCGCAAAAATATTTCTTCCCAGATTGGTCATTTGGACTGCGTGAAGATGAAATGAGCGAGTTAGTTGCGGATATTCGTAAAAACGACAAGCCGGATGCGGTGATTGTAGTCTCGCACAATGGTATGGATGTGGATATTAAGATGGCATCACGGGTGGTTGGTATTGATGCTATCTTTGGTGGTCATACTCATGACGGTATGCCAAAACCGATTGAGGTGAAAAACGCCGCCGGCATTACGGTGGTTACAAATGCAGGCTGTTCGGGTAAATATATCGGGGTGATGGATTTGGATATTAAAGAGCATAAAGTCGCCTCTTATAACTACAAAATGTTGCCAATTATTAGCAATCTAATTAAGCCTGATGCGACTATGGTATCGTTTATCGATAAGATGCGTAACAGCAAATATGATAAAAATGTGGTTGAAGCGCGTAGCAGTGCAATGTCAAACAATCCTAATCGGGTTGGCAAAACTTATGCTGCTATTCTGACTGAAAAACTTTGCAGCACCGAGCAAACCTTGTATCGCCGTGGTAACTTTATGGGGACTTGGGATCAGGTATTGGTGAATGCCTTGCGCGCAGAACACGGCGCTGATTTTGCTCTGAGTGCAGGTGTGCGTTGGGGGACCTCGGTATTGGCAGGGCATGATGTTACTATGGAAGATGTGATGGCCAATACTTCTATGACTTATGGCGAGACTTATGTTGCTGAGATGAGCGGTAAACAAATCAAAAACATATTAGAAGCTATTGCTGAAAATCTATTTGTGCAAGACCCTTATTTGCAATCCGGTGGCGATATGGTGCGCGTGGGTGGCCTAGATTACACTATTGACCCAGCAGCAGGCTTAGGCAAACGCATTAGCAATATAAAAGCCGATAGTGGTGAAGCCGTTAAAGATAATAAAAGCTATAAAGTCTCAGGCTGGGCGCAAGTCGACTCAATCGGTAACGGGCGCTTGATATGGGATGTTGTCGCTGATTATTTACGCAAACAAAAACACTTAAATCTTAGCAAAGTCAATCATCCTACCATCAAAGGCGTAAAAAACAACCCTGGTATTGAAAATTATGCTGGTAGATTGATTTAGATGCAACAGAAATAAAACATAAATGCTAAGATTGCTAAAGTCTCTTGTCTGGTTTTTTTTGTTGGTGGGCATATCAATTGCTGATGTGGTTAAGCCCGCCTTGGTGGAAATCTCAATCCTTCACAATTATCAAGTGGAAGTGCGTATTGATTTGAGCCTCGAAGCGGCAATGACGGGGATTGGGACTCAATACAAAAACACCACTGAGTCGCCATCCTCAGCTGAGTATGATGAACTTCGCGCATTACAACCAGAGCGGCTGCGTCAGCGTTTTAAAGCATTTGAGTCTGATTTTTTAAACAGTTTTCAATTATCTATCAATGGCAAACCTCAGCTGCTAAGTTTGAATACTGCCAAGATTGATATTGTTGGTTATAAAAAACGCCCCAGAAAAACCGTGCTGACTTATGTAGCGCAGCCCAAAGAATTAGCAAAAACGCTAGCTTGGCAATACCATAAAGCATCTGGCGATAGCGCGCTACGCTACCAGATTGTTAAAAAAAATCAATATAATTGGAGTCAGTGGCAATGGTTGCGGGGTGGCAAACCTAGTGGCACTATTGATATTAACCATCCACAGTTGTTAACTACAACACAGCAGTTTTTGCAATTTACCAGCATTGGTTTTGAGCATGTTATTCCCATGGGCTGGGACCATCTTTTATTTATTATCGGTCTGGCGCTGTCTTCATTATTATGGCGAAAACTGCTTTTATTGCTAACCACATTTACTTTAGCACATACTTTAACGCTGGGTTTAGCAATGTTTGGTGTAGTGGAAATATCGGCGCGAATTGTAGAGCCACTGATTGGATTTTCGATTGCCTATGTGGCGCTTGAAAATTTACTAATTAAACAATCAATCAGGCGCAAAAGCATTATTGTATTTTTATTTGGACTGATTCATGGCCTTGGTTTTGCTAACATTCTCAAACAATTTGAAATGGCGCAGAACTCTTTTTTAACCACCTTAATTGGGTTTAACATAGGTGTTGAATTAGCACAAATTGTTATCGTTGCTACGGTTGTAATGGTGTTATTAGGATTACGCACAACACAGCTAAATTACCGACAATTGGCTGTAGTTCCTGTCTCTGTATTGATTGCTTTGGTGGGAATTTGGTGGGGCATCGAGCGCTTAATAAACTAAAAATACCAAGTGATTTAAATGATTTTAGCCTGCATTAAGGTGTGATTATTAATTGCACCAACTACTTGATTATTATCATCAACCACAGGCAGTGAATTTAGATTAAATCGCTCCATAATTTGCACTGCTGCTACCGCAGGCTTAGTGGCAGATATGGTTTTACAATTAGCTGTCATCACCTCAAAAATTGTTAAATGCTGAATATTGTTATGTGCTTGTAAAACTCGTCTCAGGTCGCCATCGGTAAAAACCCCCAATAAGGTTTTATTGTCAGTAATTAACACCATGCCAAGCGCTTTTTGACTCATCACCAATAGCGCATCTAATAACAGAGTGTTAGCAGCTACCATAGGAATATCATCGCCGCTTTTCATAATATTTTTAACCAAGGTCAACAGTCGCCTTCCGAGCACACCAGAAGGATGTGAGCGCGCAAAATCATCGGAGCTAAAGCCCTTGTTAATTAACAAACTCACTGCCAAAGCATCCCCCATTGCCAGTGCCGCGGTAGTGGATGAGGTAGGTGCTAAATTATGTGGGCATGCCTCTTTTTCAACGCCAACATCAAGATGCACATTACATATTTTGGCAATTGCAGAATTAGCATTGCCAGTCATGCCAATAATGGGCGCACCCAAACGCTGGATTACTGGTATTAGTGTAACAATTTCGTCTGATTTACCCGAATAAGAAATCACAATTACCACATCTTTTTTGGCAATCATACCAAGGTCGCCATGCCCAGCTTCAGCAGGATGAATGCTAAATGCAGGCGTGCCAGTGGAGGCAAAAGTAGCGGCAATCTTATTGCCAATATGCCCAGACTTGCCCATACCAATTAAAATCAGCTTGCCATGACAATTTTGTATTAATTCACAAGCCTGAATAAAAGATTTATCAAGGCGATTAGCCAGTTCAGCAACTGCCATAGCCTCAGCAAGTATGACTTTTTTAGCCGATTGTAATAAAGAGTTAGACATATTTATGTAATTTAAATTGATATAATATTGGATTTTATATAATATAGCACTCTATGAGTAACAAAAAAACTAAAATTTTATTTGTTTGTATGGGTAATATTTGTCGTTCGCCGACAGCTGAAGGCGTTTGTAGATTTCAAGTAAAAACACACAATATAGAGCATTTGTTTGAAATTGACTCAGCTGGCACTCACGCATACCATATTGGCGAGCCGCCAGATGCACGCTCACAAATTGCAGCTAAAAAGCAAGGCATTGACCTATCATCACAAAGGGCAAGACAAGTTCATCAGTCAGATTTTTATCACTATGATTACATTTTTGCCATGGATTTTGCAAATTTAGCTGATTTAAAAGCCATTTGCCCAGATGAGCAGCAACACAAACTCTCATTAATATTAGACAATATCCCAGCTAGTCAGGGACAAAGTGTGCCAGACCCATATTTCAACGGTGGTTTTGATAATATTGTAAATATAGTGAATAATGCCATACAACATTTTTTGAGAAAATTAAATAAATTGTAAAAATTTTGCTAAAAATATCGCCTCATTTGCTATGCAAAAGCCGCAAAACAAGGTTATAAAAAAGCACAATAGGCGCTTGACAAAATTTAACCATAAAACTTATTGACATAAACTCTCTTAACACAGTATAATGCCCCGCTTTATTGCCACCGAAAAAACGGCAAGCAATTTATTTATTAAATTTGGAGTAGTATATTTATGTCAACAGTTAATCAATTGGTGCGTAAGCCCCGTAAAAAGAAGATTGTAAAAAGTGGCGTTCCAGCATTAGACAACTGCCCACAAAAACGCGGCGTTTGTACGCGCGTATATACAACTACACCAAAAAAACCTAATTCGGCACTTCGTAAAGTAGCGCGTATCAGACTCACAAATGCAGCTGAAGTAACCACATATATTGGTGGTGAAGGTCATAACCTACAAGAGCACTCAGTGATTTTAATTCGCGGTGGTCGTGTTAAAGACCTGCCTGGTGTTCGTTATCATACGGTTCGTGGTGCATTAGACACAACAGGGGTTGATGGCAGAATGCAGGGTCGTTCAAAGTATGGCGCTAAGAAACCTAAAAAATAATAAATAGAATAATTATGAGAAGAAAATCCGCACCTAAAAGAGAAATTTTGCCAGACCCTAAGTTTGGTGATTTAGTGCTAGCTAAATTTGTCAATATCCTAATGGTCAATGGCAAAAAATCTGTAGCTGAAAAAATTGTGTATGATGCACTCAACACCATTCAAGGCAAAGGCAATGCCGAGCCTATCGAAGTCTTTAAGCAAGCACTTGACAACATCGGCCCTCAGGTTGAAATCAAATCTCGTCGTGTAGGCGGCTCTACTTACCAAGTGCCAATTGAGGTGCGCACCGAACGAAAAATAGCACTTGCCATGCGCTGGATTATTGAAGCATCACGCAAACGCGGTGAAAAAGGCATGAACCTTAGATTAGCAGGAGAGGTGCTTGATGCGGTGCAAAACCGTGGCAGTGCATTCAAGAAAAAAGAAGATACCCACAGAATGGCAGAAGCAAACAAAGCGTTTGCACACTTCCGCTGGTAAAATCAATCTGACAATCAACACAGGGCTTAAAAATGGCAAGAAACCATTCATTAGAACGCTACCGTAATGTTGGCATCATGGCACATATTGATGCCGGTAAAACCACCACCACAGAGCGTATTTTACTCTACACAGGGCGCACCCACAAAATTGGCGAGGTGCATGACGGCGGCGCTACCATGGACTGGATGGAACAAGAACAAGAACGCGGCATTACCATTACCTCAGCTGCTACTACTTGTATGTGGAAAGGCATGGACAAGCAGTTTGATGAGCATCGCATTAACATTATTGACACCCCCGGACATGTTGATTTTACGATTGAAGTTGAACGCTCACTTAAAGTGTTAGATGGTGCTTGTGCTGTATTTTGTGCAGTAGGTGGTGTCGAGCCTCAATCAGAAACAGTTTGGCGTCAAGCGAATAAATACAATGTGCCGCGGATTGGTTTTGTCAATAAAATGGACCGAGCAGGTGCTGATTTCTTGCGTGTTTGCAGCCAAGTAAAATCACGCTTAGGCGGCAACCCCGTGCTTATGCAAATTGCAATCGGTGCTGAGGAAGATTTTAAAGGCGTTATTGACCTTATTAGCATGCAAGCCATTTATTGGAATGAAGACGACCAAGGCGCGACTTATGAATCCAAAGATATTCCTACAGAGTTGCAAAAATTAGCCGAACAAAAGCGTGAGATTATGATTGAATCTGCGGCTGATGCGAACGATGAATTAACAGAAAAATACCTTGAAGAAGGCACCTTGAGTGATGCTGAAATCAGAACAGGTATTCGCGCTCAAACCATTAAAGGCGCAATTATCCCAATGTTTTGCGGCTCGGCTTTTAAAAACAAAGGGGTGCAAGCAGTGCTTGATGCTATGGTTATGTATATGCCTTCGCCACTTGATGTGAATGCAATTGAAGGTATATTAGATGACAAGGACGAGAGTAGAGCACTTAGAAATGCTAATGACGACGAGCCTTTTGCAGCCTTAGCATTTAAGATTGCAACCGACCCGTTTGTGGGCAATTTAACATTCTTTCGCGTTTATTCAGGCGTGTTAAAAGCGGGCGATTTTGTCTATAATTCATCAAAAGGCAAAAAAGAACGCATTGGTCGTATGGTGCAAATGCACTCTAACGAACGCGAAGAAATCAAAGAAGTGCGTGCTGGCGATATTGCCGCTGCCATCGGACTTAAAGATGTAACCACAGGCGATACTTTGTGCGATATGAAACAAAAAATCGTGCTTGAGAGAATGGAATTCCCTGAGCCGGTCATTGCATTAGCAGTAGAGCCAAAAACCAAAATAGACCAAGAGAAAATGGGCATTGCACTGGGTAAATTAGCCGCCGAAGACCCTTCATTTAAAGTGTCAAGTGATGCAGAATCTGGTCAAACCATTATTGCAGGTATGGGCGAGCTGCACTTAGATATTATCGTTGATAGAATGATGCGTGAATTTGATGTTGCATGCGATGTCGGCGCACCACAAGTAGCCTACCGTGAAGCCATCACCACTATGGTCGAACATCAACATAAGTTTGCCAAACAATCAGGCGGACGCGGACAATACGGGCATGTTTATTTGCGTATCGAGCCACAACAGCCGGGCTCGGGCTATGAGTTTGTTGATAAAGTTAAAGGTGGCGTGATTCCCAAAGAATACATTCCTGCTGTCAATAAAGGCATACAAGAACAAATGGAAAATGGCGTTTTGGCTGGCTTTCCATTGGTTGATATGAGAGTTACCGTTTATGATGGCTCTTACCATGATGTGGATTCTAGCGAAATGGCATTTAAAATTGCCGCCAGCAAGTGTTTGAACGAAGGCGTAAAAATGGCAAACCCACAACTACTTGAGCCGATGATGGCAGTTGAAGTGGTTACCCCTGAGGATTATATGGGCGATGTTATGGGCGATATTAATCGTCGTCGTGGCTTGTTGGGCGGCATGGAAGATCTGCCTAACGGCAAACAACTCAAAGCCGATGTGCCGCTGGCAGAAATGTTTGGTTATGCCAATGATTTGCGTTCTATGACTCAGGGTCGTGCTAGTTATTCTATGGAATTTTCCAAATACACCGCTGCGCCAAAAAATGTGGCCAATAAGGTGATTGAAAAACTCAATAAATAAGTGGTTTAGCTAATTCAGGCGATGGCGATAAAATCTAATTTAATTGGGATGCTATTACTGCGGCAAGTGGCTATAAGGTTTATCGTCAATGGAAACTATGACAGGATTTCCCCTATGTTAATGCGGTGGTTTGATTATCGCGAATTATTTACAAATTTCCTAATAAAAAATATTATAAAAATGTTGCATTGAGTTGGCTGATATGCGATAATGCTTGATTGTTTTTTTGGAATGCTTGATTTGATTCTGAAATTAAATTAATAAATTAATAAATTAAATACTTAAAGTGAGAGAATAAAATGCCAAAAGAAAAATTTGAGCGAACTAAACCCCATGTCAATGTTGGCACCATAGGTCATGTTGACCACGGTAAAACCACATTAACCGCGGCTATCACCAAAGTTATGGCAGAAGCCAGAGGCGGTGAATTTAAAAATTACGCAGATATTGATAATGCCCCTGAAGAAAGAGAACGCGGCATTACCATCTCTACCGCCCATGTAGAATATGAATCAGAGGCTCGCCATTACGCCCATGTTGATTGTCCGGGACATGCCGATTATGTTAAAAATATGATTACTGGTGCTGCACAAATGGACGGCGCTATTATTGTCATTGCTGCCACAGATGGTCCTATGGCACAAACCAGAGAGCATATCTTACTCTCGCGTCAAGTAGGCGTGCCCTACATCTTAGTTTATATGAACAAGGCTGATATGGTTGATGATGAAGAATTAGTAGAATTGGTTGAAATGGAAATCCGTGAGTTACTCAGTGAATACGAATTCCCAGGTGATGACACCCCAGTTATCTTTGGCTCTGCACTAAAAGCATTAGAAGGCGACACTTCTGATATTGGTGTGCCTTCAATTGTTAAATTAGTAGAAGCGCTAGATAGCTATATTCCAACACCAAAACGCGATACCGATAAAAACTTCATTATGCCGATTGAAGATGTATTCTCAATCTCTGGTCGTGGCACAGTTGTTACCGGTCGTATTGAAGCAGGCAAGGTTAATATTGGCGATGAGATTCAAATAGTCGGCATCAAAGACACTCAAACAACCACTTGCACCGGTGTTGAGATGTTTCGTAAGTTATTAGATTCAGGTGAGGCAGGTGATAATGTAGGTGTTCTGCTTCGTGGCACTAAACGCGAAGAAGTAGAACGCGGTCAAGTGCTTGCTAAGCCCGGCTCAATTAAGCCACATTCAAAGTTTGTGGCAGAAGTTTATGTTCTGAGTAAAGAGGAAGGCGGTCGTCATACCCCATTTTTTAACAACTACCGCCCACAATTCTACTTCAGAACAACAGATGTAACTGGCGCTTGTGAGCTACCAAAAGATGTAGAAATGGTAATGCCGGGTGATAATCTGAAGATGGATGTTGAACTACTCTCACCGATTGCTATGGACGAAGGCTTAAGATTTGCCATTCGTGAAGGTGGTCGAACGGTTGGTGCTGGTGTGGTTGTTAAAGTAACGGACTGATAATTAAATTAGTTGATTATTATAAAATAAAGACCGAAGGTTTATTGTATAATCTTCGGTTTTTCGTTTTAATTGACACAGCAAAAATTAGCAAAATTATTTAATAGGATTTATAAGATTTATATTTAAGGCAAACAAATGAGTAATCAAAATATTAGAATTAAACTTAAAGCATTTGATCATCGTTTAATCGATAAATCTGCTGTTGAGATTGTAGAAACAGCCAAGCGCACTGGTGCAAGTGTTAGAGGTCCCATTCCCCTGCCAACTAAGAAAGAGCGCTTTACTGTATTAACCTCTCCGCATGTTAACAAGAAAGCTAGAGACCAATATGAACTCAGAACTTATATTAGATTAATGGATGTTATTAGTCCAACAGACAAAACAGTTGATGCACTTATGAAGCTAGATTTAGCAGCAGGCGTGGATGTGGCAATTAAACTTAATTAAAGAGAATAATTTATTATCATGGCAATCGGTGTAGTAGGACAAAAATTAGGAATGACGCGCTTAATCAATGATGATGGCTCTATTACGCCGGTCAGCGTGATTAAAATTGAGCATAACCATATTGTGCAAACAAAAACGCTTGAAGCCGATGGTTATAGTGCTATTCAAGTAACCACAGGGCTAAAAGTTAATAAAAAAGGTGAGGCGAAAATACGCTATGTGCCAGCAGCTATTAAAGGTCATTATGCCAAAGCATCGCAACAGATCGGTTTAGGTCTTTGGGAGTTTAGAATAAATGCTGATGAAATTTCTGAAACAACAAGTTTTGATGTGTCATTATTTGGTGTAGGCAATTATGTTGATGTAATAGGCCGATCTAAAGGCAAGGGTTATCAGGGTGGTGTTAAGCGTCATAATTTCCAAATGCAAGACGCAACGCATGGCAACTCAATCTCACATCGTGCTCTTGGATCTACTGGACAGTGTCAAACACCTGGACGTGTTTTCAAAGGTAAGAAAATGGCAGGGCATATGGGAGACGAGCAAATAACTGAGGAATGTTTAGAGGTTGTTAAAGTAGATAGCGATAAAAATTTATTGTTGCTCAAAGGCGCTATCCCTGGCGCAAAACGCGGCTTTGTTAAGGTAACACTGTCTGCTAAAAAAGACAAAATTAATAGTGATATTAGCAAACAAATTAAACAACAAAAAGCGGCTGAATTAGCCAAGCAAGAAGAGGCAAAAGTAGCGGCAGCGGCTGAAAAAGAACAAGATAAAGCAACGCAGGAAGCAGCACAGGAAGCAGCTGAAAAAGAGCAAGTTAAAGTAGCAAAAGAGGCAGCACAGGAAGCAGCAAAAGCAACGCAAAGTGCAGCGCCCGAAGCACAAGACAATATTACAGAAAAGCCAACAAAAGCAACAGAATAAACAAAAAGGCATTTAAATGAGAGTTTTAAGATGAAATTAAAGGTATTAAACATAAGCACCAACAAATCTAGTTCTGCTGAGGTAGCAGATAGCGTGTTTGCCAGAGATTTTAATCAATCATTGGTTCACCAAGTAACGACAGCCTATATGGCTGGTGGTCGTCAAGGCTCTAAAGCGCAAAAAAGCCGCTCAACAGCAAATGGTGGCGGTAAAAAACCTTGGAAACAAAAAGGCACAGGTCGTGCGCGTGCTGGCACTTCGCGTAGCCCGATTTGGCGTAGTGGCGGGGTAACTTTTGCCGCACAGCCCAGAAGTTATGCACAAAAGGTCAATAAGAAAATGTATAAGGGTGCAATTAGCGTTATTTTTTCAGAGTTGGTGCGCTCTAAGCGCCTGAAAGTTGTGAATGACTTTGGGGTGGCGGATGCTAAGACTAAAAATATTACAGCCCTATTAAAAACATTGAAGCTTAAAGATGCGTTGTTAATGACTGACGAGCTTAACGAGAATTTATACCTGTCTTCGCGTAACTTATATCATGTGGGCGTTTGTGATACCCAAAGTATTGACCCTGTTAGCCTAATTGGCTATGAGAATGTGGTTGTAACTGAAGCGGCATTAAAGAAAATTGAGGCGCAATTATGAACCAAGAAAAAGTATTAAAAACCTTGTTAGCGCCGATTGTTTCCGAAAAATCAACGATGATGTCAGCCACTAATCAATATGTATTTAAAGTGCGCCGCGATAGCAATAAGAGAGAAATTAAAGCCGCTATTGAAGCATTATTTGGGGTTGATGTGTTAAATATTACCACAGCTAATGTCAAAGGCAAAAAGAAATTATCTAGGGGCAAGATTGGTCGCCGTGTTAATTGGAAAAAAGCAATGATTAAAGTGTCTGCAGGGCAAATGATTGATGTTAGCGGTGGAGCTTAAAGAGAAATATTATGGCACAAGTAATTAAAAGAAAACCCACCTCGCCCGGCAGAAGATTTGTTGTTAGCGTTGTTGATAAAGATTTGCACAAGGGTGCGCCTTATGCACCGCTGACTGAAAGTAAAAACAGAATTGATGGTCGTAACAATCGTGGCAAAATTACGGTTCGCCATAAAGGCGGCGGTCATAAACGCCGTTATCGTAATATTGATTTTAAGCGTATTAAGAATGATATTGTCGCCAGAGTTGAGCATTTAGAATACGACCCAAATCGTAGTGCTAATATTGCACTGATTTTATATGCTGATGGTGAGCGCAAATATATTATTGCGCCGAATGGTTTAAAGGTTGGCGATAGTGTTATTTCCGGCAACAGCGTGGCGATTCAAGTTGGTAATGTAATGCCTTGTGCTAACATTCCTTTGGGCAGTGTAATTCATTGTATTGAACTCAAACCCGGTAAAGGCGCACAAATTGCGCGTAGTGCTGGCACTTCTGCACAGTTGATTGCCAAAGAAGGTGCTTATGTAACTTTAAGATTGCGTTCTGGTGAAGTGCGTAAAGTTCTAGCGGATTGTCGTGCAACGATTGGCGAAGTGTCTAACAAAGAACACAGTTTAAGAAAACTCGGTAAAGCTGGTGCAACGCGTTGGAAAGGAGTTAGACCAACAGTTCGTGGCGTGGTTATGAACCCGGTAGACCACCCGCATGGTGGTGGTGAAGGTAAGAGCAGTGGTGGTCGTCATCCAGTTTCTCCTTGGGGGACACCGACTAAGGGTTATAAAACGCGTAGCAATAAACGCACTGATAAGCTTATCGTGCGCCGTAGGAATAAATAGGAATAATTATGGCTAGATCACTAAGAAAAGGTCCATTTGTTGATGAGCATTTAATCAAGAAAGTATTAACTGCACAAGAAAACAAAGACAGAAAACCAATTAAAACTTGGTCACGGCGCTCAGTTATTGTGCCGGAAATGATTGGTTTAACCATTGCGGTGCATAACGGTAAAGTGCATATACCGGTGTCGATTAATGAGAGTATGATTGGTCATAAACTTGGTGAATTTGCAATTACTCGCATTTTTAGAAAACATTCTGGCGACCGTAAAGCGTAATTAACAGGTAAATAATATGAAAGAAGTCAAAGCAAGTCATAAATACGCAAAAACCTCCGCTTTTAAAGCGCGATTGGTGGCGAACCAAATTCGTTTAAAGCCAGTAGAAGAGGCGCTTAATATTTTATCGTTTAGCAATAAAAAAACCGCCCTATTGCTTAAAAAAGTACTAAATTCAGCAATTTCAAATGCCGAACATAATGACGGATTGGATATTGATGAGTTAAAAGTGAGCAGTATTTATATTAACGAAGGCTCAACTATGAAAAGAATCCGCCCTAGGGCAAAAGGTAGGGCAAATCGAATTTTAAAAAGAACAAGCCACATTACAGTTGGCGTAAGCGCAGGTTAATTATGGGTCAAAAAGTAAATCCAAAAGGTATTAGATTAGGCATCGTTAAAGATTGGGATTCTAAATGGTATGCAAATTCTCAAGATTATGCTAAGTACTTATTATCTGATATAGAAGTTAGAGATTTCTTATTTAATAAGCTCAAATCTGCTTCTGTTAGTCGCATTCAAATAGAGCGTTTGGCTAACAATGCTAAAATTATGATTCACACCGCACGCCCCGGTATTGTGATTGGTAAAAAAGGCGCAGATATTGAGCAACTAAAAAATACTATCTCTAAAATGATGGGCGTTTCTGCACATATTAGTATTGAAGAAATTAAAAAGCCTGAGCTTGATGCGCGTTTGGTTGCGGAGAATATCGCACAACAATTAGAAAAAAGAGTGATGTATCGCCGTGCGGTTAAACGCGTTTTGGGGAATGCAACGCGTCTGGGCGCACAGGGCATTAAAGTGATGGTCAGTGGTCGATTAAATGGCGTTGAAATTGCACGCAGTGAGTGGTATCGTGAAGGGCGAGTGCCACTTCATACTTTTAGAGCTGATGTGGATTATTCATCCTATGGTGCAAACACACAATATGGGGTGATTGGCATTAAAGTTTGGATTTTCAAAGGTGAAATCTTGGACCACAAAAAAGGCACATTGGATGAAGTTGCTAATCGTGGCTCAACCACACAGTTAGGCAAGAAGCAAAGGAATTTATAAATGTTACAACCTAAACGCACAAAATATAAAAAAGTAATGAAAGGTCGCAATCGTGGTCTTGCGACTAGCCATAAGGTTAGTTTTGGTGAAATTGGTTTGCAAGCAATCGGCAGGTGTCGTATGACGGCAAGACAAATTGAATCAGCACGGCGAGCCATGACCCGTCATGTAAAACGGCAAGGCAAGATTTGGATTCGGATCTTCCCAGATAAACCAATTACTAAAAAACCTTTAGAAGTTCGTATGGGTAAAGGCAAAGGCGGTGTTGAATATTGGGTGGCACAAATCAAACCAGGTCAAATGTTGTTTGAGATGCAAGGCGTAGATGAAACTATTGCCGTGCAAGCGTTTGAGCTTGCTTCTGCCAAATTACCAGTAAAAACAAAAGTGATTAAAAGGACAGCAATGTAATGGATATTAAAGAATTAAGAGAGCAAGATGTCTCAACACTTAAAGAAACCTTAATGGGCTTACTGAAGCAACATTTTGAGTTGCGTATACAGCATAAAAGTGCGCAATTAACTGATTTTTCAAAATTAGGCAAAACCAAAAAATCAATTGCACAAGTTAAAACAATTATAAAAGAGAAACAGGTATGAGTAACATAGCACAAAAGCAAATAAAAGTAGAACGCGTATTAACTGGCAAGGTGGTCAGCAACGGTCGTGATAAGACCATTGCTGTAATGATTGAGCGCAAGGTCAGACACCCGATTTATAAAAAATACATTAAGCGTAGTGCTAAGGTTCATGCACATGATGAAAAAAACCAATGCAGCTTAGGCGATACAGTGAAAGTGGTAGAAGCAAAACCATTTTCTAAGACTAAACATTGGGCATTGTTAGAAGTGCTTGAAAAATCAGTTGCTATTGATTAATTTAGAACACATTTAAAGAGAATAAGACATGATTCAAATGCAAACAAAACTTAATATTGCTGATAACAGTGGCGCTGTTAAAGCAATGTGCATTAAAGTATTAGGCGGCTCTAAACGCCGTTATGCAAATATTGGCGATGTAATTAAGATTAGTATTAAAGAAGCCGCGCCGCGTGCTAAAGTGAAAAAAGGCGATGTTTATAATGCTGTGGTTGTGCGTAGCGCACAAGGGGTGCGCCGCTCTGATGGTTCGCGTATCCGTTTTGATAGTAATGCTGTGGTGTTGCTAAGCACCAAGCTTGAGCCAGTTGGCACGCGTATTTTCGGTCCAGTAACCCGTGAATTACGCTCTGCACAGTTTATGAAAATTGTCTCGCTAGCGCCAGAGGTATTGTAATGAATAAAATTAAATTAAAAGATGAAGTGATGGTGATTGCTGGCAAGGATAAAGGCTCTATCGGCACAGTTACTAAAATAACCAACACCAAAGTTGTGGTAGAAGGTTTAAACATTGCCAAGAAGCATGTTAAACCAAATCCAAATGCAGGTGTTGCTGGCGGTATTATTGATACTGAAATGCCAATGGCAATTTCTAATGTTGCTATTTACAATCCAAGCAGCGAAAAAGCAGACAGAATTGGCGTGCAGATTGATGAAGACGGCAATAAAGAAAGATTTTTTAAATCAAACGGCGAACTAATCGTTTGAGATAGTTAAGGAATATTAAAGGAATAAACCGTGTCTAGATTACAACAACAATATAAAAATGAGATTTTGCCAGCCTTACAAAAAGAGTTAGGCTTGAAAAATCCAATGGCAGTGCCTAAGATTGAAAAAATCACCCTTAATATGGGTTTGGGCAGTGCCTTAGGTGATAAAAAAATTCTGCAAAGTGCTTTGCAAGAAATGAGCTTAATTGCTGGGCAAAAACCAATGATTTGCAATGCGCGTAAATCAGTTGCAAGTTTTAAACTCAGAGAAGGCAATCCAATTGGTTGTAAAGTAACACTTCGCAAGGAAAAAATGTATGAATTTTTAGACCGTTTGGTCAATATTGCTATTCCTCGTATTCGTGATTTCCGTGGCTTGAATGATAAATCATTTGATGGTCGTGGTAACTATAATATGGGCTTGACAGAGCAAATTGTATTCCCTGAAATTGATTTTGAAAAAGTAACACGAGTGCGCGGTATGGATATTGCTATTATTACCAGTACACAAAGTAACGATGATGCTAAGAAACTATTGGCAATGTTTAATTTCCCATTTAAAGGATAAGTAAAATGGCTAAAAAGTCTATGATAAATAGAGACATCAAGCGTGCTAAGTTGGTTGCAAAATACCGCACTAAGCGCCTTGAGTTAAAGAAAATTATTAAAAGTGTAAGCTCTTCTGCTGAACAGCGTTTTCAAGCAAGCATTAAATTACAAACTCTGCCGCGTGATGCATCGCCAAGCAGACAACGCAGTCGTTGTGGCTTAACCGGTCGCCCACATGGTTTTTATCGCAAGTTTGGGCTGGGCAGAATCAAACTCAGAGAACGCGCTATGAACGGTGAAGTGCCTGGCTTATCTAAGGCAAGTTGGTAGCTATGAGTATCAATACTATGGAGAAAAAAATATGAGTATGTCTGATCCAATTGCTGATATGTTAACCCGCATTCGTAATGCACAGATGGTTGATAAGAAAAAAGTCAGTATTCCAGCATCAAATCTAAAATCTGCCATCGCTAGCGTGATGCAGCAAGAAGGTTATATTGAGTCGTTTATCATTGAAGGTGAGAGCGCTGTTAAAACCTTAATTTTAAAATTAAAATATTATGACGATAAGCCGGTAATTGATTGTTTAGCAAGAATCTCTAAGCCAAGTTTGCGTGTGTATGCAAAAAGCGATGAGATGCCAAGCATTATGAACGGCTTAGGTATTGTCATTGTTTCTACCCCCAAAGGGGTGATGACAGGTCAAAACGCAGCCACTGCAAATGTCGGCGGCGAAGTTTTGTGTAGTGTTGCATAAGGAGTTGAGATGAGTAGAATTGCAAAAGCACCAATTACAATTCCAGCTGGGGTTGAAGTTTCCATAAATGGTTGCGCTATGGCCGTTAAAGGTAAATTAGGTCAAATGCAGATGGATATACATTCAGCGGTGGTAATTAACAATACTGAAAATGTATTAACTTTTGATATTGCTAAAGTTAGCAGTAAAGAAGCAAAGAAAGCTTGGGCACAAGCAGGCACCGCTAGAGCCAATACTGCTAATTTAATTCAAGGGGTGTCAGTAGGTTGGGAAAAGAAACTCAACTTAATTGGGGTTGGTTATCGTGTTAAATCTATAGGCAAAGTCCTAGATCTAACACTTGGTTTTTCGCATCCAATTAAATACAATTTGCCTGAAGGCATTACTGCTGAGACACCATCACAGACAGAAATTGTGGTAAAAGGTATAGATAAACAAAAAGTAGGTCAAGTAGCCGCTGAGATTAGAGCTTATCGTCCGCCAGAGCCTTACAAAGGCAAAGGTGTCCGTTATACAGATGAATATGTGGTTCGTAAAGAAGCGAAGAAGAAATAATATTAAAGGATTAGAGATGAAACTATCTAAAAAAAATGCTCGTTTAAGAAGGGCAACAAAATTTAGAGCCAAACACGCAGAAACTAATGTTGAGCGTTTGTGCATACACAAAACTTCGCAACATATCTATGCGCAAATTATTAGCGCTTGTGGAACTAAAGTATTGGCTTCGGCTTCTACTGTATCTGCCAAAGTTAGCAATGGCGGCAATAAAGCGGCAGCAACTCAAATAGGCAATGAAATTGCAAAAGCAGCAAAAGCAGCAAAAATAGTAAAAGTGGCATTTGACCGTTCTGGTTTCAAATATCATGGTCGAGTAAAAACATTAGCAGATGCCGCCAGAGATGGCGGCTTAGATTTTTAATAGTTATATAAATAGGTAATAATAATGGCTGAAAATAATAATAATGACGATAACGAATATATTGAAAAATTGGTGAATATTCGCCGCGTTGTCAAGGTGGTTAAAGGCGGGCGCATTTTTGGTTTCTCAGCATTAGTTGTTGTGGGCGATGGTAATGGTAAAGTCGGTTACGGCACGGGTAAAGCGCGTGAAGTCCCTACAGCAATCCAAAAAGCTATGGACAAAGCCAAACGAGCCATGAAAAATGTGCCACTTAAAGACGGCACACTTTATTACCCAATCACTTCTAATATCGGTGCTGCTAAAGTTTATATGCAGCCTGCATCAGAAGGCACAGGCGTTATTGCCGGTGGCCCAATGCGTAGCGTATTAGAGGCAGTTGGGGTGCATAATATCTTGACAAAATGTAATGGGACGCGTAATCCAATTAGTGTGGTTCGTGCTACTATTGATGGGTTAAGCTCAATGTCATCACCACAATCAGTGGCAGCTAAACGCGGTAAAACTGTTGAACAAATTATTGGGGAAGCATAATGGCTGAAGAAAAGCAAACAACTAAAAAACCAGCGGCAGTAAAAAAAGCCGCAGTCAGCAAAAAGCCAGTGGCTAAAAAAGCAGTGGCAGTAAAAAAAGCCGCAGTTAGCAAAAAGCCTGAGGCTAAAAAAGCAGTGGCAGTAAAAAAAGCCGCAGTCAGCAAAAAGCCTGAGGCTAAAAAAGTAGCTGTTAAGAAAAACACAGTTAGAGTAACTTTGGTTAAAAGTTTTTATGGTCGTCTGCCAGCACATCGTGCAACGGTTAGGGGTCTGGGGCTAAAGCGTATTAACCATACGGTAGAACTAATTGATACGCCTCAAGCCAGAGGCATGATAAATAAAGTATCTTACTTACTTAGAGTAGAGGCTTAGGAATTATGAACACTATGCAATTAAACACATTAGCGCCAGTAGCAGGCGAAAAACAACTTAGAAAACGCGTTGGCCGTGGGATTGGCAGCGGTCTTGGTAAAACTTGTGGCCGTGGTTGCAACGGTCAAAAAGCTCGTTCAGGAGGTTCTACTAAGGTTGGTTTTGAAGGTGGTCAAATGCCTTTGCAACGCCGTCTTCCAAAAGTCGGTTTCTCATCAAGAGTGTCTATTATTAGCTCACAAGTTACCTTAGCAGAAATCAACAAGCTTGAAGAAACTGAAATTACAGTTGATGTGTTAAAACAACACAACTTAGTAACAAAGAATATTAAGCATGTTAAACTTATGTTGTCTGGCGAAATCACCAGAGCAGTTACTTTAATCGGCATCAGGGCGACCAAAGGTGCAAAAGCAGCAATTGAGGCTGCTAAAGGCTCAGTCAAAGAGTAATTATTATGAGCCAACCAGCATTAGGACTTTCTCAAGATTTAATAAAGCGTATCCTGTTTTTATTGGGTGCGTTAATCATTTTTAGGCTTGGCACACATATTACTATTCCCTTTATTTCAAGCACCGCACTTGCCTCATTAGTGCAAGATCAACAAGGCACGATTTTGGATATGTTTAATATGTTTTCCGGCGGCGCTTTGGAAAGATTATCTATTTTCACCTTAGGCATTATGCCTTATATTTCAGCATCAATTATCATTCAGTTGATGGCTACGACTGTGCCAAAATTAGAACAACTTAAAAAAGAAGGCGAAACAGGCAAGCGCAAGATTACCCAATACACCCGACTCGGCACGGTTATTTTGGCAGTGTTTCAGTCGTATGGAATTTCCATTGCTTTGCAATCTCAAAGTGCCGGTGGCGTTGCCTTAGTAACTCAAGGCGGCTTTATTTTTAGTTTGGTTACGGTGGTAACGCTGACCACAGGCACCTTATTTTTAATGTGGTTAGGCGAACAAATTACTGAAAAAGGTATTGGTAACGGCATCTCAATGATTATTTTTGCTGGTATTGTTTCAGGGCTTCCATCAGCATTAGGCTCAACCCTATCATTAGTTTCTACTGGCGAGTTAACCGTTATTCTGGTTGTCATTTTATTGACGATGACATTATTAGTAACAGCATTTGTGGTGTTTATGGAGCGTGGGCAACGCCGTATCACGGTGAATTATGCCAAGCGTCAGCAAGGGCGTAAAATGGTTGGCGGTCAAAGCTCATATTTGCCATTGAAAATTAATATGGCGGGGGTGATTCCGCCGATTTTCGCCTCTAGTATTATTTTATTTCCTACCACCTTAGGCGGTTGGTTTTCACAAGGCGGTGATTTAACTTGGATTGATAAATTGATTAGCGGTCTTTCACCGGGACAGCCTTTGTATGTGTTGTTTTATGGTTTGGCTATTGTATTTTTTACCTTCTTTTATACTGCTTTGACCTTTGATGCAAAAGATACCGCTGATAACTTGCGTAAATCAGGTGGCTTTATTCCCGGTATTCGCCCAGGTCAGCATTCTGCTGATTATATTGATGCAGTGATGTCGCGTTTAACAGCATCGGGCGCTATTTATATTACTGCTGTGTGTCTATTGCCAGAATTTTTAATTTTATATTGGAATGTGCCGTTTTATTTTGGTGGCACCAGTTTGCTGATTATTGTAGTTGTGGTGATGGATTTTATCACTCAAGCGCAGTCGCATTTAATGTCTAATCAGTATGAGTCATTAATGAAAAAAGCGGGTTTAAACTAATATAAGGTGGGGTTATGAAAGTAAGAGCATCAGTTAAAAAGATTTGTAATAATTGTAAAATTATCAAGCGCCATGGCGTGGTGCGGGTGATTTGTAAAGAGCCTCGTCATAAGCAAAGACAGGGCTAGAATTTGAATTGACATTGTTAGGTTTGCAGGGTATAATTGCGGGTTTTTTGATTTTTAGGTGAAAAATGCAGTTAATACCTAAAAATAGAATGCAGGAAAATAGGATTAGTATTATATATGGCTAGAATCGCGGGAATTAATATCCCAACGGATAAACACATTGTTATTGGCTTACAGTCAATCTTTGGCATTGGTTGGTCGCGTGCAAAAAAGCTTTGTGCACAGCTTAAATTAGACCCACAAATTAAAGTGGCTGATTTGAATGAAGAGCAGTTAGAGTTAATTCGCAATGCTGTTGCAAAACTTGAGATAGAGGGCGATCTTCGTCGTCAAGTGGCAATGGATATTAAGCGCCTTGTAGATTTGGGTTGCTACCGCGGTGTTCGCCATAGAAAATCATTACCACTTCGCGGTCAAAGAACCAAAACAAATGCCAGAACTCGCAAGGGTCCTCGGCGTTTAATCAAATAATTATTAAGTAGATATTTATGGACAAGACAGCAGTAAAAAAGAAATCAAAAAAAGTCGTTACTGACGGTATTGCGCATATTTACGCAACCTTTAACAATACCATTGTGATGATTACTGATCGTCATGGCAATGCAGTTTGCTGGGCAACTTCAGGTGGTTCTGGTTTTAGAGGTTCAAGAAAATCAACCCCATTTGCCGCACAGGTTGCAGCAGGTAATTGTGGTGAAAAAGCATTAACTTTTGGCATGAAAAACTTAGATATTCGTGTTAAGGGTCCTGGCCCCGGTAGAGACAGCGCTATTCGTGGGCTAAATGCACAAGGGTTAAAAATTCAATCAATAACAGATGTTACGCCAATCCCTCATAACGGTTGTCGTCCATCAAAGAAAAGAAGAGTATAGGGAACTAAAATTATGGCTAGATATACCGGACCTACTTGTAAATTAGCACGCCGCGAAGGCACAGACTTGTTTCTAAAAAGTGGCATTAGATTATTAGATTCTAAGTGTAGAATATCGCAATTACCCGGTATGCACGGCACCAATGCCCGCCGTCAAAAAGGCACAGAATATGGCTTGCAGTTGCGTGAAAAACAAAAAGTAAGGCGCATCTATGGCGTGTTAGAAAAGCAATTCCGCCTATATTATAAAAAAGCCTCACAAAACAAAGGCTCTACCGGTAACAACTTATTATCTTTATTAGAATGTCGCTTAGATAATGTGGTTTATCGTATGGGTTTTGGTGCTACGCGCGCCGAAGCAAGGCAATTAGTCTCGCACAAATCTATTTTAGTTAATGACGCTGTGGTTAATATTCCATCTTATCAAGTGAGTGTGAATGATGAGATTGCAGTCAGAGAAAAAGCCAAAAAACAAAACCGCATTCAATTAGCTGTTGAATTAGCACAACAAGCTGGTCAGGTTGAGTGGGTCGAGGTAGATAACAAAGCACTCAAAGGTGTGTTTAAAAATGTTCCTGCTCGTGATGATTTGTCATCAGATATTGAAGAACATTTAATTGTTGAATTATATTCAAAATAAAGGAAACATTATGCAAGGTAGCGCAAGAAATTTTTTAAAGCCAAAAATGGTCGAATCAATACAAACAGGCACAAATGAATACAGAGTTATTCTTCAACCTTTAGAAAGAGGCTTCGGTCATACATTAGGAAATGCACTTAGAAGAACATTATTATCTTCTATGGTCGGCTCAGCAATAACTGAGGTGGCAATTGATGGTGTTATGCACGAGTTTTCAACCATTGATGGGGTGCAAGAAGATGTCTTAGATATTCTATTAAACCTTAAAGAAGTATCAGTAGCGCTGAATACCAGTGAGAGTGCCGAGCTGGTAATTGATAAAAAAGGCCCTTGTGAAATTACGGTGGCAGATATTGAAAAAAACGGCACTGATGTTTCAGTATTTAATGCCGATAAAGTGATTGCAACGGTAAATAATGGCGGGCATATGCGGATGACCATCAAGATTGGCACAGGCATTGGCTATGATGCCGCGGTAACACGCGATGATGAGGCTTCAACCATTGGCGGTATGCAACTTGATGCCAGTTTTTCACCAATCAAACGCGTGAGCTTTACCGTAGAATCCGCCCGTGTTGAGCAAAAGGTTAATCTTGATAAACTCAATATCATACTTGAAACTAACGGCTCTGTTGATGCAGAACAGGCAATCAAACGCGCAGCAAGCATCTTACAAGACCAATTAACTTCATTTGTTGAGCTTGAATTGCTTGAAGAAACAGCAGCATTGCCAACTTCCGATGATTTTGACCCACAACTATTAGCAGCGGTTGACGAGTTAGAACTAACCGTGCGTAGTGCAAATTGTCTGAAAGCAGAGCAAATTTACTATATTGGTGACTTAATCCAAAAATCTGAACAAGACTTATTAAGAACACCTAATTTAGGTCGCAAGTCACTCAATGAAATTAAAGAAGTATTAATTGAAAAAAAGCTTGCATTAGGCACAGTGATTGAGAATTGGCCGCCGGTTGATTTGATGAGCGAATAAGTAAAATAGGTAACCAATATGAGACATAGAAAATCAGGCAGACAATTAAATCGTAACGCTTCTCACCGTAGGGCAATGTTTAAAAATATGGCAAATTCGTTATTTGAACATCAAACCATCAAAACCACTTTGCCTAAAGCCAAAGAGCTTAGGCGCATTGTTGAGCCATTAATTACTAAGGCAAAAATCGATAGTGTCGCCAACCGCCGTAATGCTTTTGCAAAATTACGCGATAATGCCGCAGTTGTTAAATTATTCACCGAGTTAGCTCCATTTTATAAAGAGCGCCCTGGTGGCTATGTTCGTATCTTAAAAGCCGGCTTCCGTAGTGGCGATAAAGCGCCGATGGCAATCGTCCAATTGGTTGATTTTGAGCCCCCTACAACAAAACAAGACGATACACAAACCGTTGATGCACAAACCATTGATTCATAAAAGGAATATAAAATATGCCCTCAATTAAAGTCCGAGATAACGAGCCATTTGATATTGCATTGCGCCGTTTCCGCCGTTCATGCGATAGAGCTGGCGTGATTACTGATGTTAGAAAAAAAGAATTTTACGAGAAACCAACTTGGGTCAATAAACGCATGAAAGCCGCCGCAATTAAACGCACCCACAAAGAAATGGCCAAAAACCGCGTTCACCGCAAACGCATGTATTAACCGCTTTTAAGCAATCAAAACATTATCTCAAAAGTAATGAAAATTTTAAGTATCCTACTATTCATTACTATTAACACCTATGCCCAAGAACAAAAATATGTAGATATGAGCAATATGCGCCAATTCAGTTTTGGCGAGTGCAACGGCATTGATGGCAATAATATCCCTAATTTATCACGCAGTTTTTACACGGCAGAAACTTGTCAAAATGCTTATTTGCAGGACAATATTTGCAACATTGAAGCCAACACTTTTAAAAAAGCCTTTGAAGCGGGGGTTAGTATTGAGAGCGGTAAAATAGTCAAAAAAGATATTTTTCTTAAAGAATACAAAGGGCAATGCGATTCTTGGCTAAAAGTCAGAACCCGAGGCTGTAAGAATTTTATCAAACGCGAAGCCACAAAATGTGGTGGCAGAGGAAAATACAGCAAAAACAATTTTCTTAATCCATCAGCAAAAACCCATACAGGGCTACTTAAAACCAAAGATATAATTGCTTATAGTGAATCAGAATACCAAATTGAAAAAGATAAAATCAAAGCGCAACAGCAACGCATAGCAAGAGAAAAACAGCAAGCCGAAGCCAGCAGATTAGCCAATGTCAAATCCTCAGACTATAGAACTATTTGTGCCGAAGAAATTGCAGATGCCATAAATGCAACTAATTTAATTTATATGGGCACCTCCCGTTCAGAGCAAATTTGTGGTGTCATCAAACAAACCAAAGCAATGATGCGAGGCGCAGAAAATTGCCTTAATAATCATTCTGATAAACTTACACAAAGCGCTATCAATCAGACTAATGCCGTGATTGCTGATTCGCAAACAGTCATTAACCAAAACATGCAGGTTGGCAGGCAATTATCTAACAGTTTTTACTGCTTTTAAGTTTATTTAAAACAGGGTAGATTATGAAAATCAAAATCATATTATTAAGTATCAGTTTATTAGCACTCAACGCTATTGCTAATGAAACCAGCCTCACAGGTAGTTATAAAGGCATCCTCAACTGCCCAGGCGAAGACAAAGTGGCTAAACTCTATGCCATTCTCAAACAACAAGACACTGAAATTACTGGACAATTCTTAGTTAATAACACAATTCATAAGATTGAAGTCGGCTATGCCGATGATGAAGGCGTATTTTCCATGACCAGCAACACGCTAGATTTTAACGGCGAATACGGCACTAATTTTAAAAAAATCTCCGGCACTTCTTGCAAAAGAAATGACGGAATTTTTAAACTGTTTAAAACCAAAGACACTGCCAATATTCAAACAAAAATTACTCAAGCAAAAATTACTCAAGCAAAATACAAAAATGGTCTTCAAAGCGTGTGGATTAACACTAAAGGTCGCGTTAGAGATATTAGTGACCAAGAAAGAAGTGAATTTTTTAGCGCAGTGGGTAGCATAAAATGTTCACATCCTAGTGGCAAAACCTTTACTACGGCAGCTACTATTGTAGATACTAACAAAGGCGCACCAATAATTATATTTTCTGGTCACAGCACTTGTTATGAAAATAATCAGCTTTTACAACCTAAAGATTGTAGTTTTTATTATGAAAAAAACACAGGAGAAATTCGGGCTTATCAGTTTACACAAATAGCCACTAAGTTTGATTGCAATAGTCCAGAAGAATCTCTTGATATGGCAGTGGCAAAGTTAGAAAATTTTGAAGCCACTACTGCTAGCACAGTTACTTTAACTGATTCAATTAGTCAAGAGCGCAAAGTTGATGATGATGGTGAAATTACTTACCCAAGCGAAAGGCCTAATGTATATGAAGATTCAACAATGCTGTTAGCAGGCTATGACGCTCGTTATAATAAAATAAAAATTTCAGAAAACTGTGGTTTAATTAGTAATCGAACTGGTCTTGACCATGGTCTAAAAGCTCATGACTGTATATCTACACCAGGCTATTCTGGCGGGCCAATACTTCAAAAATTGACCATCAAGGATTCTAACAAACACGAATACAGGTTAGTTTGCGTTCATGAAGCAGCCAAGACTTTTGAAAAAAATGATGCTCGCTATCGTCTTTTTACAAAAGAAACTTTTGGTCAGTGCGTACCCATTACTAGAGAACTTGTAGTGCCCTTGTTTGAAGAGGTTGGTGCTTGGTAATTTTTTTTTGTATTACCAGAACAAGACCAACAAAAGCCGTAGAAGATTGTCATAAATTATTACTTTGGTTAATCCCTAAAATTAACCAATTTCCTAAAGCGCATCTGATAAGCTTGAACAATTACAAGAAAGCAATAATAATTTATTTGAATGGAATTAGTGCAGAAAGTTAAATAACACGCTGATGGCGGTAATACCAATGGTTGTTTTAATCTTGGTTTGATATATAATAACAACATAGTTGTTACTCAAAGCAATACCAAGGCAGTAAAATATTTTCAAAAGAGTTGTGATGGAGTTTATACTTTTGCATACAAGGAACTAAAAAAATTACAATAACAACAATAGAAAGACTTTATTCAATAGGAGCAATATCATGCGTTTATTAACTATGATTCTAACAGGAATAAATATATTACTTTTATCGTCTTGTTTTAATATTCCATATTATAACGATGAGATTGATTTACAAAACTCAGGTGGGGTCGTATTACAATCTGATAGGCGTATGTTGTGGGTGTTAGGGCATGAAAATGAAAAACGAATTTGTGCTGAACCAAGCCCTGATGCTGCTGTAAATTCCTTGTATCAATTAGCTTTAGAAAAGAAAAATGCAGAAGGTGATTCAATTGGTTTAAGCAGTCAAAGTGCTAATGCGATTGTGCAATTAGGCAGTCGAAACCAAGGCATCCAACAACTTCGAGATTGGACTTATAGAATGTGTGAGGGTTGGGCAAATAAAGCGATAGGAAAAACACAATTTCAACGCTCAATGCAAGCCTATCCAGCAGCAATGATAACTTCACAAGCTATTGACGCATTATCGCCTCAACAATATAGCCGCAAAGGTGGCGGTATTAGTATAAATAATTATTTTAGCAAACATACTGGTACCGCCAAAGCAACTACTTCTAACTCACTTGCAATGACTATTAATAACAATACATCAAGTAGAACTTCTACAACACAATATATTAATGAACGCACCCAAGCAATTAAAGATTTGGTGCTTAATTTTACAAAATATCAAAAAGAAGTAGTTTTTGGCAATGAGTGTAGTAGTAATATTAACCCAAAAACTATTACTAGAGTCGGGTTAAAAGATGCGATCGATTGTAATATAGATTTGAGTAACACAAACCTAAAAACAGCATTACAAAAAACTAATATAGACTTAAACAACAACACCAAATTAGTTACTTTATACGGATTAAATATTGATAAAGATAAATATAACAATAGCAAAGATGGAATAAAAAAATGGAGCAAAATAAAAATAGCAAGACCAAGTCATGCACCAGATGCCGATAAAGATTTGCACAATCTTTACCCTGCAAGGAATATATTAAATAAAATCAAATCTGGTTATAGAGATAACAATGGGGAAATAAGTAAAGGCGATAGAAAAGGTTATAAATTTGGGTATATAAATCAAAATAACAAAAACAAGATTAAAAATGTATTCAAGTGTTATGATAATACTCAAACATTTACAGTAGAAGTAACTAATAATGGGGTAATTACAATTAGTACAGCAGCAACAGCAAAAACTATTTTGATAACTAAAAAATCTAGCATTGATGAAATACAACTATGTGATGAAGGCACTTGGCAACTACCAAAAAAAGTAAGGGGTGATGTAGCTAGAGCATTATTTTATGTAAATATTCGCTATGATTATGATATTAGCAAGGTTGCTAATATCAAAGATATGAAAGACTGGCACTATGAAGATCCAGTTGACACCTTTGAACGCAATCGAAATGCTGTTATACGCATTCTTCAAGGCAATAGTAACCCATTTATTGACCACTACTATACCAAAGAAGGAAACTTACTTAGATTTATTTATTAAAATAATGCAAATAACAATCCTGTTTATTGGGTTAATTATTGGCTTTAATGCTTACGCTGATTGTAATTTACCAAAAATTATTAACACCTATGATTATGACTACAGCAAAAACCATCGGGACAAACAAAACTTAGTAAAAACTGATTATTTAATGCTAGCTTTGTCTTATTCACCTGAATTTTGCCGTAGTAAAAAACGCCAAAAAACCCACCCGCATCAGTGCAGGGATAATGACTTTGGTTTGATTGTGCATGGTTTATGGCCACAATCTTATGTGGCAAAAAACTATAAAGACCACCCTCGCAACTGTACTAATACGCCAGCCATTAAAACCAGCGTTTTAAAGCAATATTTGTGTTTAGTTCCGGGAGTGAAACTGATCCAGTCCGAATGGGAGAAACACGGCAGTTGTTATTATAAAAATGCAGTTGATTATTTAGCCACAACCAAAAAATTATTCAACCAACTGACACTACCTCAATGGCACAAAAATAATCCACCGCCCAAAAAATCAAAACAAGTGCGTAAAATCTTCAAACAACTTAATCAAAAATTATTAACAAAAAATATAATTACTAACTTTAAAGGCAACAATTTGAACGAGATAAGAATTTGTTATGATTTAGAATATCAATATATATCATGTCCAAAATAAAAGCCTAGCAAAAAAGCACAATAATCAAAATGGTCGGCTTGCTTGATTTTATGTATAATAACATTTCTAAAAAACAACCAACAATGCCTAAGTAAGTGCGGTAATTGGTGGATAAGACAAAAAAAATTAACCTTAATAATCAACAAAAGGAAAAATCAAATGACACCAACCTCTTTGATTAAAGCGCGTATTACTGCTGATATGAAATCAGCAATGAAGGCGAAAGATAAAGATGCGCTAAAAGCTATTCGTATGATTTTAGGTGCTATTAAACAAAAAGAAATTGACCAACGGATTGAGTTGGATGATGCGCAAGTATTGAGTATTATTCAAAAAATGCTCAAGCAACGCAAGGATTCAATTTCTCAATTCAAAAATGCGGGGCGCACTGATTTGGTAGATATTGAACAAGCAGAACTTGTTATTATCAATAATTATATGCCGGCACAACTCTCAGAAGCACAGATTGTAGCCGCTGTTGATAAGGCGATTATTGATACTGGCGCCACTTGTATGGCGGATATAGGCAAGTTGATGGGCGTGCTTAAAGCGCAATTAAACGGCAAGGCGGATATGGGTCATGTATCTGGGTTGATTCGTTCAAAACTGGCTTAAATTTTATAAATTCTGATTTTTGCGCTGCCTTTTTAATTACTATATTTTGTTGAATGATTTAATAAATCATCACCGTCTAAAGCAGTAAATTTGGTTAATTCAGTGTTATTTTTATATTCATTGTGCATAAGTGCCACTGCTTTTTTTAGTTTATATTTTTCTTTCTGGGCTAAATAGCGTTGTATCGCTATTTTTATAATTTCAGATTTTGATTGCTTGGCTTCATTTTTTAGTTTTCCTAAAGCCATATTGACATCTTTAGGCAAGGAAAAAGTAATGCGGTCATAGTTTTGCTTATTTGTTATCATAATATAAGTATTTATTAAAGTGTGGTGAATTATACCCTAATACAAAGATAGCAATTGCGAAGATGGCGTTAAGCCTTGCTATCACAGTGTTTTTAAAAAAATATTAACTTCACTTGTTGATTAAGCGGCGATTTTTTAACAATGCAGTGGTCTCGGCGGGGCTGGCATCTGGTTTGTGATTTCTATTGATTTTTAGCTATTTGTTCTATTTTTTGGGCTAATTCAAAATCTAATTTGGTGATGCCTTTAGACTCATGAGTAGTTAAATCAATAACAACTTTTTTATAGACATTAAACCATTCTGGATGGTGATTATTAGATTCGGCAATTAAAGCCACCTTTGTCATAAAACCAAATGCTTCAATAAAATTATTAAAAATATATTCACGATGTAATTTATTGTTCTCAATAGACCAAGAATCATAATCAACAATAAATTCTTGTATTTCTATATTTGTTGCTTTTTCTAATGCCATAAATTATCTCCTTTATGTTTGCTGCTATGCCTCTGGGTTAATCCGTTCAAAACTGGCTTAAATTTTATAAATTCTGATTTTTGCGCTGCCCTTTTAATTACTATTTTGTTGAATGATTTAATAAATCATTATAGTTGCAGTCCTTATAATTTTCTGCTATATTTTCTAAATGCTTGAATGGTTTGGTAGATTAATAAACCTTCAATAATTCTAAAGGCAAAATCGATAAAATAAGATAATCCGCCCCAATTCCAATTATTTCCAATAAATTCTGTTTTGTGAGTTGGGTTTAAAAATTCAAAATAATTACCCCAATGCCCAATAACTAACAGTGGTATTCCTGAAGTTAGCAATAATAAAGCATAAAAAACAATAGAAATTGGCAGTAGCCATAATAACGGTCGTTGCCAATTTAAGCCAAATTTATTTGTCCAATAATTAAATCCCAAAATAACTCTATCAATACTATACAAAGAATTATTTGCTTTTGTTATAAGTTGATGTTGCTCCATTTCTTTTGCGTAAAAAATCAATGCTCGTGGCTGGTCATTATTTTTTTGTGCTACATTTTTTAAAGTGCGGTAAGTATCTTGTTTTTTAGCTATTTTTGTTTCTTTGCTTGCGCCATACTGTCCAACTTCTATATCTTCCCCCCATTGAACATTGGTGTAATCAATGCCTGATAGAATATTATCAAACATCTTTACCGTTTTAAAAAAGGTTAAATCAAGGCTTTGAAAATCTGCATCACCAATAGAAGTATTATTGATGCTAAATGTGTCATTATTTCGCCATTCATCATCAATAACATTGATTTTAAATAGTTTAAATTTTCCAACATTTCTAAAATTGGTTAATTTAAAAGATTGAAAATGACAGTCGCCAATATTAAGTTCAGCATTTTGTGGAAGTCGTAAATTTGATAATTCAAAATTATCAACCGCTAAGAAACCAATGCGTAAATAAGCATCTTTGCTTGCAGTGCAATCAATAATTTTTAGTTCTTTAATACTTGCTTTATTTTTTTGTTGAGTTTCATAATCGCAATTTTCAACACTTCTTATTTTTAGTTTTTCTTCAAAATGACATTTTCTAAAAATCAATGAGCCTTCACTTGAGTCATTTTTGGATAAGAATAAGACAATATTATTATATTTTGCACCTACAAAAGAAGCGACAGATTTAAAAATAAAAAATGGCGTAGTTAATTTTGCATTTTCATTGCTATTGACAGGATAAGTTTCGGTACTTGCTGTGGATATTTGAGTCTTAATATCGCCAATAAATTCTACTTTCTTTTCAAAAGTAACACAATTACCAGGATCTGTTATGAATTCAACTTTATTAATTATAGAATCTTCACAAAAAATAGCATCTGCAATTTTGCAGTTACTTAAGTCTGCATTTTTTATAAAAATGCAGGATCTAAAAACAAAATTATTTTTAAAAACAGAATTAATTTTAAAATCTGAAGAATTAATTTTACAATTAAATAAATATTTATCGTATTTTGGGTCAAATTTATTCTTGATTATTGAGCTAAGTTCATTCTTTTTATTAATAATTGTATAAGTAATATCATCAATAGACACATATTTTTTGCCTTCAGATTCAAAAATATAATATTTTTCCCCTCTATATGTAATCGGTTTTTCAGTATTCATTATTTTTTTAAGTGTGTTTTTTCCATTTAGTTTAAGCTGCTAAAAGTAAATGTTGCCTTATAGAGACCTTTGCCAAAATACTATAAGACTTTTAGGCTATTATTACTTAATTGATTTGCCGTTTTTAAAATTTATCTCAAAAGTTTTCTTTCCGTTTTCATCCCAATAAGTTGATAGTCCGTCCCGTTTGTCATTTTTAAAACTTATCTCAGATTCTTTATTTCCGTTTTCATCCCAATAAGTTGATAGTCCGTCTTTTTTGCCATTTTTAAAATTTTTCTCAGATTCTTTATTTCCGTTTTCATCCCAATAAGTTGTTAGTCCGTCCCGTTTGCCATTTTTATAATTGTCCTCAGATTGTTTCTTTCCGTTTTTATACCAATAAGTTAATAGTCCGTCTTTTTTGTCGTTTTTAAAATTTTTCTCATATTCTTTATTTCCGTTTTCATCCCACTCAGTTGATAGTCCGTCCAGTTTGCCATTTTTTAAATTTCCCTCAGATTCTTTCTGTCCGTTGTCATACCACGAAGTTGCCAGTCCGTCCAGTTTGCCATTTTTTAAATTTCCCTCATATTCTTTCTGTCCGTTGTTATACCACGCAATTGCCAGTCCGTCCTGTTTGTCATTTTTATAATTTCTCTCATATTTTTTCTGTCCGTTTTCATACCACGCAATTGTTAGTCCGTCCTGTTCACCATTTTTATAATTTACCTCACCTTTTTTCTGTCCGTTTTTATACAACAAAGTTGCCAGTCCGTCCTGTTCACTATTTTTATAATTTATCTCACCTTTTTTCTGTCCGTTGTCATGCCACGCAGTTGTTAGTCCGTCCAATTTGCCATTTTTATAATTTACCTCAGATTTTTTCTGTCCGTTTTTATGCCACGAAGTTGA
This sequence comes from Gammaproteobacteria bacterium, assembly GCA_965217125.1. Taxonomy (GTDB): domain Bacteria; phylum Pseudomonadota; class Gammaproteobacteria; order PS1; family Pseudothioglobaceae; genus JAAOIF01. Next base: position 1,504,722 of record OZ244244.1, read on the forward strand.
TAGTCCGTCCAATTTGCCATTTTTAAAATTTTTCTCATATTTTTTCTGTCCGTTTTCATGCCACGAAGTTGTTAGTCCATCCGGTTTGCCATTTTTAAAATTTTTCTCAATTTTTTTCTGTCCGTTTTCATATTTTTCTAGATATTTTCCTGTAAACGGCTTTTCAGTATTAATCTCATAAAAAACACCGTTTCTGTTCTGTAAATAATCCACTACCTTGTCTTTAGAAGACAATTCTGCATTTGCATTGAGTGTTAAAAGTAGTGTTATTGTTATTAAAAAATACTTCATAGTCTTTTCCTTTTTTTATAAATTTAAAAATCGATGGTTTTTACTCTAAGAGCTTTTGACAATGCCACAAATTGTATCATATCAAAAGCAAGTCAAGAGGGAAAGCAATAATTTTGTCTAATTCTGCTTGCTTGCCAGAAAAATTAGCTAAGATTTTATGTTTTAATTCTAAAAGTTCCATTGTGCTTCTCTATGTTTAAATATTGGTGTAAGTCTTTTTCAGACTGGTTATAGTTATTAAAAAATTCACTAAAAATTGGTAGTTTTTCCAAATCAGACCTTAATACTTTATGGGTTCTAAACAGCTTTTTAAATAACCAATTAATAATGTCGGTATTCATTAAAAATACTAATTGTTCTGCGGTGATTGCCAATTTATCCTCAGCAAATAAAGTATTTTTATTAACAATTAAAAAATTAGCACTATTTAAAAAATAGCGTTGTTTATTATCAAGTGCAAAAATTAAATGTTGCCTTATAGAGACCTTTGCAAAAATACTCTAAGACTTTTAGACTATTGTTATTTGATTGATTTGCCATTTTTAAAATTTATCTCATATTCTTTCTGTCCGTTTTTATGCCAATAAGCTGATAGTCCGTCTTTTTTGTCATTTTTATAATTTACCTCAGATTTTTTTTGTCCGTTTTTATTCCAAAAAGTTCTTAGCCCGTCTTTTTTGCCATTTTTATAATTTAGCTCAATTTTTTTCTGTCCGTTTTTATACCACGCAGTTGCCAGTCCGTCCGGTTTGCCATTTTTATAATTTCCCTCATATTTTTTCTGTCCGTTTTTATTCCAAAAAGTTCTTAGCCCGTCTTTTTTGCCATTTTTATAATTTACCTCAGCTTTTTTCTGTCCGTTTTTATACCACGCAGTTGTTAGTCCTTCCTGTGTGCCATTTTTATAATTTTCCTCAACTTTTTTCTTTCCGTTTTTATGCCACAAAGTTGTTAATCCATCCAGTTTGCCATTTTTAAAATTTCCCTCACCTTCTTTCTGTCCGTTTTTATGCCACGAAGTTGTTAGTCCGTCCTGTGTGCCATTTTTATAATTTCTCTCAGATTTTTTCTGTCCGTTTTCATATTTTTTTAGATATTTTCCTGTAAACGGCTTTTCAGCATTAACCTCATAAAAAACACCGTTTCTGTTCTGTAAATAATCTACTACTTTGTCTTTAGAAGGCAATTCTGCATTTGCATTGAGTGTTAAAAGTAGTGTTATTGTTATTAAAAAATACTTCATAGTCTTTTCCTTTTTTATAAATTTAAAAATCGATGGTTTTTACTCTAAGCGCTTTTGACAATGCTACAAATTATATCACAGCAAAAGCAAGTCAAGATTGCTGCCATTGAGATTTGTTATGGATTATTTTGTTGAAAATATCATCAAAACTGCCGTTTGACATTACCACAAAATGGCCTTGTTTGATTTGTGCAAGGTGGTGAGCGATTGCATCTACTGAGTCAAATAATAGGGCTGATTTTGTGTGGGCAAATACAGCGTCAATATCCCAGTTGATATTGTTTGGTCGTAGAATTAGGGTTTGGTTGGCGGCGGATATGGCGGCGGCTAAGGTTTGTTGGTGAATGCCTGATTTCATGGTGTTAGAGCGCAGCTCAACAATGGCGATAATGTTGTCTTTGCCGACTTTAGCGCGCAGGCCTAAAAGCGTGGTTTTGATGGCGCTTGGATGGTGGGCAAAGTCATCATATAGGGTGATATTATCGGTTTGGTGTTTGATTTCTAAGCGGCGTTTTACCCCCCTAAATTTCTCTAATGCTGCCGCTGACACAGCAAATTCTACCCCGATATGTTGTGCTGCATAAATCGCGCTGAGTGCATTTGCCATATTATGCTCGCCGAGTAAATGCCAATTAACGCTATTGTTTGCATCAATCGCAAAACTGCTGCCTAATGCTGTTGTTGATAGCGTGGCTGTTGGTAAGGAGCGGGTGGCTGACCATAAACCTTGTTTGAAAACTGCTTCAATATTTTGCTTATTGTGCGGATGGATAATCAGCCCGTCATCAGGCACAGTGCGGACAAGATGGTGGAATTGTTTTTGAATATCTTTGAGTGAATCAAAAATGTCGCCATGCTCAAATTCGAGATTGTTAATTACTAATGTTTTGGGGTGATAATGCACAAACTTTGAGCGTTTGTCAAAAAAAGCAGTGTCGTATTCGTCTGCTTCAATCACAAAAAAATTGGAGTCGCTAAGGCGTGAAGAAATGCCAAAATTGCCAGCTACACCACCAATTAAAAAGCCAGGGTTGTAACCAGCATATTCTAATATCCACGCTAACATACTAGCAGTTGTGGTTTTGCCGTGAGTGCCAGAGATTGCCAACACCCATTTGTTGTTTAGCACCTGCTCGCTTAGCCATTGTGCGCCTGATGTATAAGGATATTGCTGACGCAGAATTTGCTCAACACAGGCATTGCCGCGAGACAGCGCATTACCAATAATAAAAACATCCGCTACTGGCAATTTCTCAACCTCATAGCCTATGGTGTAGCTGATATTTTGTTCATCAAGTTGGGCACTCATTGGCGGATATACGCCTTGGTCCATACCGCTAACCGTATGCCCTAATTGCTTGGCAATCAGTGCAAGCGAGCCCATAAAAGCACCGGCAATGCCGAGAATATGAATGTGCATTATGTTTTTTTGAAATCCAAAGAGGCAGAGTTAATGCAATAACGCTGTTTGCTGGGCGCCGGGCCGTCAGGAAACACATGCCCCAGATGCGCATCACAATGGCTACACCTGACTTCCACGCGCGCCATACCATGTGTATTATCTTTGATTAAGCTAACGCTATCGGCTTGTGCAATGTCATAAAAGCTTGGCCAGCCGGTGCCTGAGTCAAATTTGGTTTTTGAGGAAAACAATAGCTGATTACAACAAACACAAACATAATTGCCATTTTCGTGGTGATTGCAATACTTGCCAGTAAATGCAGCCTCAGTGCCAGATTGTTGGGTAACTCTAAACTGTTCTGCTGTTAATTTATCTAAGTCCATTAGGGTATTATAGGGGAATTTGATTAATAATTTTAGGTGATGGAAATTTATTTAGTTGGCGGGGCGGTGCGTGACCATCTGTTGGGTATTGCTGATGACAATACTGAGCAAGATTGGGTGGTGGTTGGCTCATCGCCTCAGGAGCTGCTTTATTTAGGTTATCGTCAAGTGGGCAAACAATTTCCAGTGTTTTTGCATCCGCATACACAACAAGAATACGCACTTGCCAGATTAGAGCGTAAAGTTGGCGCTGGTTATAAAGGCTTTGAGTTTGACACTTCTGCTAAAGTTAGTTTGCTGCAAGATTTATCCCGCCGTGATTTGACAATCAATGCAATTGCTGAGAAAGATGGGGAATTAATTGACCCGTTTAATGGTCAAGCAGATTTGCATAATGGGCTACTCAAACATATATCCACAGCCTTTGCCGAAGACCCGGTGCGGGTGCTACGAACGGCAAGATTTGCAGCGCGTTTTAAGGCATTTGGTTTTAAGGTAGCGCCTACTACAGAGCAATTAATGCAGCAGATGGTAGCCTCAGGTGAGGTCGACGCACTTACTCCTGAGCGCGTGTTTAAAGAGTTGGACCAGGCGCTGTCTTATGCAACGCCAGCGGCATTTTTTCAGGTATTGTCCGCCTGTGGTGCGGACAAAAAAATCTTTCCAATGCTTAATAACCACAATACATTTGCACATTTTGACCAACTTGCTACCGAGCAGCCGCTGACTAAATTTGCCATTTGGTTGCACGGCGAAAATTCATCTGTTGTTGAGGCATTGTGCCAGCACATTAAATGCCCTAAAAATTATCAGCAGTTGGCAGTATTGGCGAGTAAGTGGCATAAATTTGTGCATAATTTTAGACAACATAGCGCAGCGGCAATATTAGAATTTTTCAGTAAAACTGATGCACTCAGGCGCGGCCAACGCTTTCAACAATTGCTTAAAGTATTTGCTTTATTAGGTAGCGATATTAAACCCATTAAAACCCTATTGGTGGCATTAAATAACATTGATACCACAAGCTTAGATAAGCACAATATTGCGGCGGAAATTCGCCAACGCAAGTTATCGATTATTGGGTTATTTTTGCAGCCGACAAAGTGAATCATATTGGCAATATTGACAAGCGCCTTTAGTTGGTAGCACTGCTGCTTGCCCTTGCTGGTAGTCGATGCTGGCTTGCTCAAGTTGTTGCTGCCAAAGTTTAACTTGGTGATTCCATTCGCCACAAGATTTTTGTTGCGCTGTTTTATTAGGCAATGATTGTTCATCTTTTGCTAAGCCGGTATAACTCACCTTGTCAGCTGTAATACTAATAAAAGCAACGCCATCTACCTGATTGCTGATGGCATAAATCGGCAGTTGCGGCTCTTTGATTGGAGTTCCACACCAAGGGTTGCTCGGCGTGTTGCCAGTTTTGTAATCGAAGATAATACACTCAGAATTTTCCAATTCATCAACCCGATCAAGGCGGATATTAAAACTCAAACCAGCTATATTCGCCTCAATAATTTGCTCTGTGGCAACCACCTTAAAGCGCTCGCGTTGTTTTTCTATGGCAATAAACTGATGAATCAATCGCCACAATCGCTGGTATTCCACTTGGGTAAATCCAGATTGCACATAGTTTTGTAATGTTTGCTTGATATTAGTGTCAATCAATTTATCTAATTGCTCTGGCTGATAAGCAATTAAGTGGGCATGCGATGGCGTTTGTTGATAAATTTTTTGCAAAATTTTATGAATGATAATGCCTTGTTCAGCACGATTTAGCCCGAGGTGCGGAGTCTCAAAACTTTGAATATTAAGCCGATGTGTAAAGCCTTTAAAGGCACAAGCCATTTGCTCTTTTAAAACACTAACACCACCGCTTATTTGTTTATTTAACAACTTACTTGCTTGGGTGTCAGTCAAGCTTTCCAGCAAAGTTTTGCTAGATTTATGTTGGAGTTTAGGGGTTTTAACTTGATTCTCAAACACTAACATTGGTGAGGGTCGTTGTTCGCCCTCAAAGTGAGTTTTGGCATAACTACAAATCACCTCAGCAGATAGATTGATTAAATTATTCAGCGTGTGTTTGCAATCTTTAGCAATCAGTGCAAAATTACTATGTGGAATTTGATGTTTTGTGGCAATATTAGCAGGAATAAAACGCGGTGAATTTAACCCTGCTGGCAAGAAATTATCGCTCATCCCCAGCACCCAGGCGGCATCAAAATATAAACCTTCAGCCTCTAAGCTGCCGAGTATTTGAATAGTCGTTGTGCTAGATTGTGCTTGGAATATAACTTGTGAGAGCCAATTTTTTAAATCATTGATGGCAGTTGTGCCGCTAACTTTATTATGTATGCCCGCCAGTTGATTGAGTCCTAAACTGCTTTGCTGATACTTATTAAATAGTTGATATTCAGCACTTGAGAGCGTTCGCTCAGTTGCAAACCCCCATATCTGTAGGTAGTTATTAAAATTAAATAACCAATTTTTATGGCTTTGTTGGGTGGCAACAGCTTTAACAATAAGCGCATCAAGCATAGTTTTTAAATGTGGCGTGGTCGATAAATACTGCTTGATATGCGCTAATTTAAAATGCGTTTTTGCTAATGATAACACTTGATTTACTAATAGCGCCCGCTCGCATTGCTCACTCCGGGCATGGGCAATATAAGGCGATACAATAGTTGTATTAAAAGTCTCAGTGCTAATATAGTCGCGCGCTAATTGTTGGGAAAGTTGCAGAATTAACAATATATGCCGAATCAGTGGATATTGTGTTAGTGGCAAACCCAAAGAAATATTGTAGGCTTTTTGCCCAGTTTCGCACAGCACATCGTCAAACACTTGGTCAAAAATAGATTTAATTTGATAGTAATCATTAACAAGCGTAGGGCTAACAATAGCAATATGTTTTTTAGGCTGTGCTTGCTGTAAATCCTTAGCCCAGCGAGCAGCACTTAGAATTTCATCATGCGTTGTGTTAAAGCTTAAATTGCTACTTTGCGTGTTTGTTTGTTTGGCGCATAGTGTTTGATAGCCGATATGCTGGAATAACAGCAACTGCTCTGGGGTGAGGGTTTTAAAGCCATAAATATAGGGTTTAGTTATATCAGCTGTATGATTTATAATCAATGTTGATAAATCGCCAATATCCACCAAACCACGCTCAAGTTTATACTGCTGATAGCGTTGCATCCACGCGGCAAAAGCTGTGCAGTGTTGAATATGTGATGTTGATAATTGCTCAGGATTGATTAAATGCGCATAACAATAATTAATATTTTTAACCACTTCATCCAATAGCTGTTTATCGACAATTTGCCCTAATTCAGTGATGCACCAATTGATGCACGCCTTAGATTCAATTGATGAGATAAATCTGTGCTGGCTATTAGGATAAATATTACGCCAAGTGTTTTGTAGATATTGTTGCCATGAAAAAACGCTAGGCAAGGCACAGATGCCTTTTTGCAAACCCCAAGTTTTTTTAAAAGCCAATACTTGGCGATTATTGGCTAGAACAATACTGTCCTGAGCGGTGATGGCGCTTAAATCGGCGTTAATCCACATAGCCAAAAAAAGTGTCAAGCCTGTTTGATAAGACTTCCACGCCTTGTTTTTTCAAATTAGAAAATAATTGCACCTCAACAAAAGGATGTTGTTTGGTTTTGCCTAATACTTTAAGCAGTGCATTGCTAACAGCGCCTTTTTTCAGTTTGTCGGACTTGCTAAGCAATATTTGTGTAGGTAGATTAATGCCCACACACCAATCCAACATCATCTGGTCAAACGCCAGCAGCGGACGGCGCACATCCATAACTAATACAGCTCCACGAAGGCATTGACGCTGTTCAAAATACGCAAACATATCAATCTGCCATTGTTTTTTAATATGCACTGGAACTTTGGCATAACCATAACCGGGCAAATCAACTAAACGGCGGCTTTTATCTAATTCAAAAAATACCAAATGTTGGGTTCGCCCAGGTGTGCGTGACACTTTGGCAAGTTTTTTTTGTTGAGTTAGAGTATTGATAACACTGGATTTCCCCGCATTTGAGCGCCCAGCAAAAATCACCTCATAGCCCTCATCTGTTGGAGCGCCTTTGAGAGAGGGGCAGGAAAGTAAAAACTTAGACTGATGATAAAGTTTGTTCAATTGACAATTTATAAGTATAATAATCCGACATTATAATTTTAAAAACGGAGACAAGTATGAAAAAATTAGTATTATTAACAGCGGTTGGATTATTAACAGTTGGCTCATTTTCAGCACAAGCAGATGGCAAAGCAGATTACGCGGCATTAGGTTGTGCTGGTTGTCATGGCGCTGCTGGTATTTCAGCATCGCCAATTTGGCCAAACCTTGCTGGACAAAAGGCAGCTTACACGGTCAAACAACTCAAAGATTTCCAGTCTGGTGCGCGTAAAGATGCCTCTATGGCTGCAATGGCGGCGTTGGCGGCTGGTAAAGAACAGGCTATTGCGGATTATTTGGCTGGGTTGTAAAAAGCAGAGGGCAGAAAACAGAAGGCAGAGAGGCAGAAAACAGAAGGCAGAAGGCGGAAAACAGAACAGAGCAAGAGCGGCGTTGAACAGAGGGCAGAAGGCGGAAAACAGAACAGAGCAAGAGCGGCGTTGAACAGAGGGCAGAGAGGCAGAAGGCGGAAAACAGAACAGAGCAAGAGCGGTGCCATTAGATTTGCTGGTGTGAATTTTACATCATATCGTTTGTTTAGGGGAGGGCTGGGTAGAGTGTGCCTCAACTCGAGAACTCGGAGGCCCTCCCCTAAGACCCCACCCTATATAGTTTATCAAAATCGGGCTTTCGCCCTATCGCCTGGACGGCGATTTTTGCCACTGTCGCATTGAGGATTAGAGTGATATTAGATTTGTTTGTATTGGTAGAAAAAGCAGAGCAAGAACGGTGCTATTAGGTTTGCTATTGCTCTGTTCTGCCCTCTGTTTTCTGTTTTCTGTCCTCTGCCCCTCTGCCCTCTGTTTATCATAACAATCGTGCAATTAAAAAATTAATAATTAGGAATAATTACACTTTGACCTGTAATTATTCGCAAACTTTTAATTTTCAGTTGTTTTGCTATTATTGGTCGTAGTATTGTGAGTGGCGGTTTTTTTCACTCCCATCTACTGGATTATGACAACTATTACAAGTAGAGCCATTATGTTCGTCTTGAATACGAATGTTTTTGACTTGGGAAAAGTCAGTGCCATCAAGATTGCCGCCAGTTATGGTGGCTTGAATACTACTAGGCGCAGAACCATCGCCGCTGCTTCTACTTGAGGTAATTAGCCCGGTAGAGGCATTAACACTATATTTGAAAATAATTTCGTTATCTCCACTCCAAACAATAGTTTGCTTGGTGGCATTAGCTGGTGTAATGGTAACATTAGTTCCGAGTGCATAAGTAATTGGCGTGCCATTACGAACCCCAGCGAGATAATCAGTATTATGTGTGCCAATAGTAATAGCAGTAACAGGGACAAAGGCATCAACTGTTATTGTTATTGTATCTGTGGCTGTTGCATTATTACTATCGGTAACCGTTAATTGCAATACAACATCAATAGTCGTCCCGCTCGCGGTCGCTCTTGGTGCTACAAAACTGGTAGTTGTACTATTAGCGCTAGTAATACTAACTGCCGCACCGGAGATTTGCTGCCAAACATAACTGGAAATTGTGCCAGTGCCGACAGAGGCAGAGGCAGTTAAAGTAACTGTAGCACCTATCTCAATATTTGATTGGTCAATGCCAGCATTTGCTATTAGTCGATTTGGATCAGCTAACACTGTAATACTAATAGTATCTGTGGCTGTTGTCCCGCTGCTGTCAGTAACCGTTAATTGCAATACAATCTCACTACCTGCTGTGCTTGGTGCTACAAAACTTGCATTTGCACTATTAGCGCCAGTAATACTAACTGTTGCACCGGAGATTTGCTGCCAAGCATAATTAGAAATTGAGCCAGTGCCGACAGTGGCAGAGCCAGTTAAAGTAACTGTAGCATATGCCTCAATATCTGATTGGTCAATGCCAGCATTTGCTATTAGTCGATCTGGATTAGCTGCCACTGTAATAATAACATTATCTCTGGCTGTTACCCCGTCGTTGTCAGTAACCGTCAGGGCAAATGTCAATACTTCACCAGCAAAATCCACACCACTGCTATCAAAACTTGCATTTGCAGTATCAGCAGCAGTTAAAGTTAATTTTGTGCCATAGATTTGTGTCCAAGCATAACTGACGATTGTGCCATCGCTATCAGTGGCAGAACCTGATAAATTAACCGTTGTAGAAAAAGCAACACTTTGATTATTCCCTGCATTTGCAATTGGTGTCCCTGGCTGAGTATTGAGATATTCGTAGGAGCTCTGAATACATGAAATCCACGAATCTTTGTCTGATGCGTTAGTAGAACGACTACTGTCTCCCTGTATTGAAAATTCCATCTGCATACAAGAGTCGAATGTCAGAGGCTCGCCTGCTTCTATTTTAGCATCATAATCTGCCTTATCTACAAAGAGTATCTTAGCTATTTCCAAAGCATTGAGGTCTAATTTCTGTCCATTGATATTAAACATAGTAAAAGCATTAGCTGTAACAGTCACGGGGTCGACGAGTATATTGCTTATAGAATCTGTGTATCTCAAATCTTGATCTGCTGGACCAACCATAGAGCAGTTATTGCGGGCTTGGTTCACGACCTCAGATGTAATAGTTCCTGAGCTATTTATTAAGCGCATTACAGAGATATCATTAGCGGTGGGATTGTAGATTCTCATCTTATCGTTAAAAAAGACGGCATTACAACTGGAAGAGTTAGGTGGCAGCCAGATTCTGTCGGTTGAGGTGCTTTGAGGTATGCTATCTTTTAGAAGTGGGCCTGATGCAAAATGTTCTACAAAGTTATCATATAGGATAGAGCCGTCTGCTGCACTAAGTTTGCCGCCCTGTTCAATTCCTATTGCAGCAACAAAGTTATGATTACAGACATCAGGAGCAACACATCCTGTGGCATAAGAGTCGAAGGCTTGAATGGTGCTAGAACCCACCGAAACATCGATAAAATTAGATTCTGATTCTAATTCATCTAAATAAGCCTTCAACTCTGGGGTTGAATTTCTGCTATCAAGTGCATTATTAGCAATGGTAGTGTGTAAATTGTTAGCATTAGAGTTTAGTAAATATTTAAAGATAACTAATCCATCATTAGAGGCAGTAAGAGTTTCATTGCCATCAACATCTAAAATAGATTCTGCATCATCTAAATAAGCCTTCAACTCTGCGGTTGAATTTCTGCTCTCAAGTGCATTATTAGCAATGGTAGTGTGTAAATTGTTAGCATTAGAGTTTAGTAAATATTTAAAGATAACCAATCCATCATTAGAGGCAGTAAAAGTCCCATTGCCATCAACATCTAAGGAAAAAGCTGCAACAGCATTAACATTAACTAAGGTTGATAGGGTTAATAGTAGTGTTAGGATTATTTTTTTCATAGTTGTTTTTGTAGTTAAATTAAAAAACACAATTATATAACATATTTTTAGCAATAAAAACATTTTTATAATAATAGGGATAGGCTACGCACTATGCAGTTAAAGTTATCTTATCCCCTTATCTTTAGTGGCTTATAAAATATAATAATATTACCAATTATTGCCATAACTAAACCAATAACGGCTAAATCTGAGGGTCTGTATCCTTCAAGGTAATACGATATACTAAGAGCTATTAATGGAAATAATACGGTTGCATACGCCGCTTTACTTGGTCCGATACGATTAATTAAAGATAGGTAAGCTGCAAAGGCTAAAATAGTTCCCGGTATTGCCAAGAAAAATAAGGACAGCAAATAAGTCGGGTCAGCGCTCACAGTAAACCCTTCTATATTTACCAGATTGATAAATAACATAATTATAGTTCCATACAACATACCCCATGCATTGGTAGTCGCTATTTTTAAGTTATGCTTTTTATGTCGCACCGTTATTATGTTTCCGCAAGAAAAAAAATAAGTCCCAAGCATGGCCAAAGCTATACCATTCAATCTAAAAATATCAATTTCAACTTTTAGAAAATCTGGTAAAAATACCAATACAATACCCAATATACCTATCAAAGACCCGATAATAACTTTCTTTTCCGGTAGGGTTCTATAATATACCCAATTATTAAAAACATTAAATATTATACTCATTGTAAAGATTACTGAGACAAGACCGCTTTCTATGTAGTTAGTAGCTTTATATATGGCGTAAAAATTAAAACAAAAAAGAAACCCTCCTTGTAGCAAACAGAAAAAATGGTCATTTTTTGTAAGTGGCTTCAGTTTTTTTGTAACAAACAAAAAACCTATCAGCAAAACACTCGCTATTGTAAAACGATAGAGAATGGAGTTCTCGACCGGGATATCTCCTAACTGGAACTTTATGGCAATCCATGTAGTGCCCCAAATCAACACCACTATTAAATAAAGCAATAAATTCATATATTTCTCAAATTAATTATTTTTATTTGAATGAGGTGGCGTTCAAAAATCGCCGTCAAGGCTACTTTTTAATTGTTAAAACAAAGACAAGGCTAATTGCAACCAAAAATTTGGAAATAAGCCAACTGCTAAGATTAACACGGCATTAATTGACAAAATTAACTTAAAGTCCATTGGTGCGTTAATCGTCATTTGTTTATCGCTGTCATTAAAATACATCGACTTGATGATTTGCAGATAATAATAAGCGCTTATAACTGCAAATACCACCGCAATAATAGCCACCGTTAGCAAACCTGCCTCAATAACTTGTTGCAAAATAAAGAACTTTGAATAAAAACCAATAAATGGAGGCACCCCTGCCATTGACAACATAACCACCAACATCATTAAGGCAAACCAAGGTGAATGTTTGCTTAAACCTTGATAATCAGATATTTGCTCAGCTTCAAAGCCTTTTTTGTTCAACAAGATAATAATACCAAACGCCGCTAAACTCATCAACACATAAACCAAGACATAAAATGCCGCAGCACCATAGCCACTAACAACCCCAGTTACAAAACCAAGCATAATAAAACCAACATGTGAAATAGTAGAATACGCCAACATACGCTTAATGTTGGTTTGCAGCAGTGCCACCACCGAGCCTAATGCAATTGACAACAAGGCTAATATCATAAATAAATCTGACCAATAAGAATACATTGCACCGAGACCATCAATCAATAAACGCACCAACATTGCAATAGCGGCAATTTTTGGCACGGTTGAAATAAACATAGTAACTGCTGTTGGCGCGCCTTGATAAACATCCGGCACCCACATATGAAACGGCACTGCCCCGAGTTTAAAGGCGATACCAATCACTAAAAACACCAAGCCAAAGTTAATAATAAGCGCCTCTCTTGAGCCAAGATTAGCCGCTGAGGCAAAATTTGCAATATCGCCAATATTTAAGCTGCCACTAATACCATAAATCATACTCATACCATACAGCAACAAACCTGAGGCAATTGCACCTAAAATAAAATATTTAAGTGCCGCTTCAATTGCGCCAGACCTTTCACGGGCAATAGCAATCAAGGTGTATAACGATAAAGAAAGAATTTCCAAACCAAGATATAAGGTTAATAAACTATAGCCTGATACCATCACCATCATGCCCAACACTGATAGCAACACTAAAATAAAATATTCACCGCTAAACAGTGAATGTTGTTTTAAATAGTGACGCGAATACACCATCGCTACCATGCTAGCGCCCATCATAAAGGTTTTAAATACTGATGCTAATTTATCCAGCACAAAAGAATCAGTAAAAATGGTAGTCTCAGGATGTCCAATTAGATTAAATGATAAAATGCCTGTTATCAATAAACTCAGCTGGGTTAAATAGTAAGTTACTTGTTTAAATGCCTTAGTTAGAAATAAATCTATTAGCAACACAACCACAATAGCACTTAGCAAAAAAATCTCTGGCAGTGCTATTAGCAATGATTGTGTATCAAATTGAAAGGTGTTATTCATAATTTAGAAGTCATATTTTGGAAGTCATATTTTAGAAGTGAGGGCTTGATTTAATAAATGCTCAATGGATGTGTGTATGACTTCAATCAGCGGTTGTGGATACAAGCCTAAGGCTAATATTGCCACTGCTAATATTGCCAAAACCAGAAATTCACGGCCATTAATATCTTGCAAAGTTTCCACCGCTGGGTTACTAATTGCCCCCCAGAACACGCGTTTAACCATCCATAAGGTGTAAGCTGCGCCCACAACTAATGTGCTTGCTGCCAATACGCCATACCAAATATTTGCTTGTATGACAGCTAAAATAACCATAAATTCACCCACAAATCCAGAAGTGCCCGGTAATCCGACATTTGCCATAGCAAACAATACGGCAAAAGCAGTGAACTTAGGCATTGAATTAATCACCCCACCATAAGTTGATATTTCTCTTGAATGCAGGCGCTCGTATAACACTCCGACCAGCAAAAACATCGCGGCTGAAATAAAGCCATGAGAAACCATTTGCACCATTGCCCCTTCAAGCCCTAACAAGGCTGCCTCGGTGCTATCTGCTTGATACGCCAAAAATAGGGCAAACACACCCAATGTAACAAAGCCCATGTGTGCAATTGACGAATAAGCGATTAGCTTTTTCATATCTTTTTGCACCAAAGCAACAAAACCAATATACACAATTGCAATCAGTGACAAGGCAATCAGCACATCTGAGAATTGTAGTGCGGCATCTGGGGTAATCGGCAATGAAAAACGGAAGAAACCATAGCCGCCCATTTTCAACATAATGGCCGCCAGAATCACTGAGCCGCCAGTAGGCGCTTGCACATGTGCATCAGGCAGCCAAGTATGCACTGGAAACATCGGCACTTTGACCGCAAATGCCATAAAAAACGCCCAAAAAATCCAAGCCTGTTCAGCCGCACTTAGGTTGAGATTGTGCATATCCAAAATGCTAAACGAAGCACCTTTGTTATACATATAAATCAGCGATATTAGCATAAACACCGAGCCCAAAAAAGTATATAAGAAAAATTTAATCGCCGCATATACGCGATTATTACCACCCCAAATACCTACAATTAGCAACATCGGAATTAGCGATGCTTCCCAAAAAGTATAAAATAAAACCGCATCAAGCGCTGAGAATACCCCGATAATCAAACCTTCCATCAGCAAAAACGCTGCCATATAATGCGAGGCTCTGTGTTGAATAACCTGCCAACCGGCAATAATCACCAAAACAGTAGAAAATGTTGTCAAAATAATTAACGGCATAGAAATGCCATCAATACCGATATGATAATTGATATTAAATTGTGAAATCCAAGTGGTTTTTTCAACAAATTGCATCAGGTGGGTGGTATTATCAAAGCCGCTGTATAAATTTAGCGACATCGCAAACACCAAGATTGAAATTGCCAGACTTGCCCAACGCGCAGTATTAGCACTATTATTAGCAATTAAAATAATCAATCCACCGCCTAAAATTGGCAGCCAAATTAACAAACTAAGTAGGGCGTTTTGCATAATCAATTACAGTGTAAGTAGCGGCGTATCGCCTGCAAACAAGGTCCAAGTTAAAATAAGCAATAAACTGAAAATCATAAAGAAAACATAATGATAAACATAACCAGTTTGCATAGGGCGAACAATCGAGCCAATAAAACCAACCAATCTGGCACTGCCATTAACCAGCGTTTTATCAATCAAACCCGAGTCCGAGACTTTCCACAAAAGATTGCCGAGTTTTTTAACGCCACCAACAAACACAATCTCATTAAGACGGTCAAACCCATATAAAGATTGCAACACATAATTTACATAACGCAACTTTTTTTGCAACCAATCAGCCCACTGCGTTCTGAACAATGAAAATACTAAGGCGCTCACAATACCGCCAAGCATCATCCAAAATGCTGGTGCTTGTGGTGCGTGTAATATCATCGCACTTGCACTTTTAAAATGTCGAGATAATTCAAGCATAGAAGTATGAGAGTGCGCCACAGTAATCGCATTATCTAACCAACCAGCAAACAGCATTGGCTCAATCGTAAGGTGGCCAATAATAGTCGAAGGAATTGCCAAAACTATTAGTGGTAAAGTAATTGAAGGCGCTGACTCATGCAAATGCTCCTCAGTATGAGGATCAACGCGTGATTTGCCATGAAATACAATAAAAAACATTCTAAGTGAATAAAACGCAGTAATAAAAACACCTGCAACCACCGCGTAATAGACCCAATCAGCAAACGGCAGTGAAGAGAAATGCACCGCCTCAATAATCATATCCTTTGAATAAAAACCAGCAAAACCCGGGAAGCCAATCAACGCCAGTGTGCCGATTAATCCGCTAAAATAAGTGATTGGCATTTTTTTACGCAAGCTGCCCATTTTACGAATATCTTGTTGATGATGCATAGCCACAATCACTGAGCCTGCCACCAAAAATAATAATGCCTTAAAAAACGCATGGGTCATCAAATGGAAAATTGCCACAGAATAAGCACTCACACCTAAGGCAACAGTCATATAGCCTAATTGCGATAAAGTTGAATAAGCTACTATTTTCTTAATATCATTCTGCACAATACCCACCAGCCCCATAAATAACGCTGTAATTGCACCGACCACCATCACCACAGTTAGGGCAACATCGCTCAGCTCAAACATCGGCGACATACGCGCCACCATAAATATGCCAGCCGTTACCATAGTTGCTGCATGGATTAAAGCTGAGATAGGTGTCGGCCCTTCCATCGAGCCCGGCAACCAAACATGCAACGGCACTTGTGCTGATTTACCCATAGCGCCAACAAACAACAACAAACAAACCACGCTGATTAAATCCAAGCCCCAAAGCTGCTGCTCAAGTGTATTGTCTAAACTAGCAAATACTTCCATATAATCCAACGAACCGCTAAACGCCAACACTAAACCAATGCCTAATAAAAAGCCAAAATCGCCAACACGATTAACCAAAAAAGCTTTGAGACTTGCCTCAACTGCGGACTCTTTATAATGCCAAAAACCAATCAGTAGATACGAAACCAAGCCTACCGCCTCCCAGCCAAAGAATAATTGCATAAAATTATTCGACATCACTAACATAAACATCGAAAAAGTGAACAATGAAATGTAGCTGAAAAACTTAGTATAACCATCGTCATCATTCATATAACCAATCGTATAAATATGCACCATCAGCGACACAAACGAAACCACTACCAACATTACTGAAGTTAGATTATCAACCAAAAAACCAACACTGATATTCAGATTGCCAATTTGCATCCAAGTGTAGAGGTTTTGATTAAAAATTTCACCTTGCTTCAATACATGATGATCAAACACCAACAGTGCCAACACCGTTGAAAGCAACACCCCTAAAATCGTAATTGTATGTGTGGCCTTTCGACCTAATATCCTACCAAAAAAGCCAGCAATAATAGCCCCAACTAAAGGTGAAAGTGCAATTGTTAAATAGATATTTTCCATAACTAAACTTTGTTTATCCTTTTAAGCTGTTCATAACATCGACACTAATAGAGGTTTTAACTCTAAATAATAAAGTTATAATTGCTAATCCAATAGCAACTTCTGCTGCTGCTACTGTCAAAATAAAGAATACAAAAATTTGCCCAGCTTCATCAGCTAAAAAATGTGAAAAAGCAATAAAATTGGTATTAACTGCCACCAAAATTAACTCAACGCACATCAGCAAAGTAATAATATTGGTGCGATTAATAAAAATCCCCACCAGACCAATGCAAAAAATCACCGCGCTCAAAATAAGATAATCACTTAAACTAATCATCTGTGCCTCGCGTTGAAGTAATTGAAAGCAAACGCATTCTGTCTTTCGCCTGCACATTAACCTGCTGTGAAATTGATTGTTTCTTACGATTAATCTCACTGCGATGCACTAAGGTAATCGCCGCAATAATCGCAATCAATAACAATACCGCTGCTAACTCAAATGGATAAACATAATCGGTATAAAGTTGCATTGCCAAAACGGTGATATTACTGTAGTTAGCCGCGTGTCTTGCCGGCGCCGGCGCCACATCTAAGCCAAACTGATTGCCACCTAATACCAGCACCATCTCGGCAATAACAATCACTGCCACAATTAAACCAAGCGGCAAATAACCAGCAAATTTTGCACGCAAGGCGGACTTATCGATATTCAGCATTTTAATTACAAATAAAAACAACACCATAACCGCACCAACATATACCAAAATAAGGGTAATGGCTAAAAATTCCGCTTCTAATAAAATCCAAATACTTGCCGCAGAAAAGAATGCTAAAATCAAAAATAACACAGCTTTTGCCGTATTGCGTGAAAAAATCATTGCCAGCGAGCCGGCAACAAGCCAAAAAGAAAACACATAGAATAATATTTGTTCAACACTCATTTTTTATTCCTAATTTTAATATTTTTAGCAAGATCATCAAGCACTTGCAAATAACTATCCAATGCTAAATAAATTTTATCCGCCAAAGCCTCATTATAAGTATGTGCCGTTAAATTACGGCTTTGCACCATATTAGCAAACATTTCTTCATTTTTAATCAAGCCTAATTTAAAGGCTTTTTTAAAACAATCTTTGGGCGAGTTGCAAGCCTCTAAGCCTTCATTTTTTAAACTTTCTTGTAGCGCTTTCCATGCCAACTCATAGCAAATTTCATAACGCTTAATACTGCTATCACGCACAACATCTGTCTTTTCAAGCAATAAAACTGCTTGTAATTTAACAATAGATTGTAACAAATAATCCTGTTTTATGGTATTCATAAAGTTACCGAGTTGTTTTTAATTTGTTGCTTAAATGCTTTGCTTGTGTGCTTCATATCAACCAAATCAATACTGTATAAAGTTGGAAAATTATCAACAAAATCATAAAATTGATGGACTTTTTTTTGATTTAACTCACCCTCATATTGTATCGCTAAATCAATGTCTGAATAAACATTATGGGTATTATTAGCCCTAGAACCAAATAATAACAATTGTGCATCGGTCGCAAAAGTCAGGTAAAACTCTTTACTAATACTGTTAATTATTGTGTTTATTCTGTTCATTTTGTTATGTGTATTTTGAATCTTGTAATTTAGTTTGGTTAATCGCGCTCTCATGCTTATCACCTACTTCTAATAAGTGAGCCTTATCAATAATACTGCCCTGCCTTGAACCGACAAAAGCATAATCAAAAATCTGGGTTTCAACAATCGCATCCACTGGGCAGGCCTCTTCACAAAAACCACAAAAAATACACTTAAATAAATCAATATCGTATTGGGTTGTGCGCCGTGTGCCGTCATCACGCATTGCTGATTCAATGGTAATCGCATTAGCTGGACACACTGCCTCACACAACTTGCAAGCAATACAGCGCTCTTCACCATTTGGGTAACGACGCAAGGCATGCAACCCTCTAAAACGCGGTGAAATTGGGGTTCTTTCCTCGGGGAATTGCACGGTGATTTTTTTATTCACCATCTCTTTAGCGGTAATCTTCATACCGCCACGCAATTCACTCAGGCTAAAATCTTTTGTTAATTTTTTTAGTTTTTTAATCATAAATTACTCCTTGTTAAAACCACGGCGCTATTTGTAGTTGCGTCATTAAAGCCACTACAAAAATCCAAGCAATGGTCAGTGGTAAAAACACCTTCCAAGACAAACGCATAATTTGGTCATAGCGGAAACGCGGAAAAGTTGCACGAATCCATAAATACAAAAACATAAATACAACTGTCTTTGCCAATAACCATATTAAATCTGGCACCCAAGCAAAACTTGTTTGTAAATAAGGAACGCCTTCAAATGGCGAATGCCAACCACCAAAAAACATAATAACAGCAAGCACTGCCATCAAAATCATATTAGCATATTCTGCCAAGAAAAATACCGCAAAAGTCATGCCTGAATATTCAACATGGGTGCCGCCAACGATTTCTGATTCACCCTCAACCACATCAAATGGTGCGCGGTTGGTTTCCACTAAAGCGGAAATAAAAAACACAATCATCATAGGGAATAATGGCAGCCAATACCAATGCAGCATACTACCTTTTTGTGCCTCAACAATCACATTTAAGTTTACACTGCCAGCAATCATCACCACAGTTACCAAAGCAAAACCAACCACAATTTCATAAGACACCAACAACGATGCACTACGCAATGCTCCCAATAATGGATACTTAGAATTAGAGGCCCAACCCGCTAAAATAATGCCATACACGCCAATTGAGCCAATTGCTAATACATATAATAAACTGACATCTAAATTAGCAACATAAATGCCTTCACCAAAAGGAATCACTGCCCATACTGCAATCGCTGGTGCAATCGCTAATACTGGTGCTAACAGGAATAAATAAATATTTGCCTTAGTTGGAAAAATAATTTCCTTAGTCATCAGCTTTAACGCATCAGCAATCGGCTGCAACCAACCCTTAGGACCCACACGATTTGGGCCAATTCTTAGCTGCATATAACCAATCACTTTGCGCTCTGCATAAGTAAAATAAGCCACCACCAACATCAACGGCATTAGCAACACAATCGCCTTGATTAAGATGATAAGCACGCTCGCAATAGCGCCATCATACCAAGAAATCAATCCATACAACCGCTCAGTAAACGCCTGCCATAATGCCATCATGGTTGAGCTCCTGTGTGGGTGGTGCGATTGGCATTAATAAACACACAATTATCTGCCACCGTTTCACTGATAAGCACTGGCACACCTAAGTATTCATCATCTTGGGATAGTTCCAATTTACTGGCACTTGCCTGATTCATCGAAGCACTATGGAGCTGACCGATCTTAGCGGCTTGCAATGAGGCTGAGTGTCTTAATAGGGCATCCACTGCATAAGGTGATTTTTGCCAAATAACCTGAATGCCGTGTTTTGTCGTTAAATCAATATTAACATCAGTTGATGGCTGTTGATGAGACTGATGCAGTGCCTCAGTAGTAATCTGCGCGGAATCGGCATAATGAAAACCCGGTAATTCTAATAAATCTGCCAAGACTTTTAATATTTTCCAAGCTGGCTTGGCGTTACTCGGTGGATTCACTGCTGCTGCAAATGATTGCACTTTATCTTCAATATTGACATGCGAGCCTGAGCTTTCATAGAAACTGGCAATTGGTAACATAACATCCGAATATTGCATCACACTCTCATCTTTAAAGCTGTTTAGGGAAATGACAAAGGTGTTATCACTGCTGAGCGCATCAATCGCTTGGGCTGGGTGGTGAAAATCATAATGCGGATAAATATCTAATAAAATATAGGCTTTAAGGTTTGCGAATAACATCTTATTCACATTTAGACCATTCTTGCCCGGCACAAAACCAACTAAGTTTGCTGCTTTGCTATTAGCAGTTGCGCTCACATTTAATGTGGCGCTATTGCTTTGTTGTGCAATTTGCTTGAGCAATGCGGCAATATTAGCAGCTTGTGGGTTGTTAATGATATGCTCGCCCAATACAATCACGCAATTCTCTGATTGTAATAATTTATCAGCCAATTGTGTGGCACTATCATCCACTACAACAGCCTCAAGGTAGTGCGGAATCTGCGCCTGATTACTTTGTAAAATTGACTTTAAAACAGCGCCCAATAAAACAACAATTTGATTAGGTGCAACAATATGCTCATTATTAAGTTTATAGTTAAAATCAAATGCCATAACATTAACCACATCAATACTTGCACCAGCCAAACTTGCCTTACGCAAACGGTGGTTAATCATCGGTTGTTCTAATCTAAGATTAGAGCCTATAAGCAGTGCATATTCGACCTTTTCTAAATCAACAAGTCCAATATTTGAATCCAGCATAATTGGGGCATCAAGATTATTAACATTTAAACGATAATCAATATTTTCAGAACCAACTTCTGTTAATATTTTTCGCAATAAATAAAATTCTTCAAGGGTTGCTGTATTTGATGCTAATGCACCCAACTTATCTGCTTGACGAGCGTTAAACACATTATTCGCCAAGCCTCTAACAGCAAAATCCAATGCCACATTCCATTCCACTTCTTGCCATTTACCTTCGACTTTAATCTGTGGCGTTAGTAGCCTATTTTTATGTGCCAGACCTTCGTAAGAAAAACGATCTCGGTCGGAAATCCAAGTTTCATTAATTGCATCATTATCGCGTGCAACAACTCGTTTGAGCTTGTTTTTATAAGTTTGAGTAATAATATTAGAGCCGACTAAATCATGTCTGGCAATGTTAGCTGATGCATTCATCTGCCAAGATCTAAGTTCATAACGAAATGGCTTAGAGGTCAGTGCGCCGACTGGGCAAACATCAATCATATTGCCTGATAGCTCTGATTGAATCCCCTCAGCTAAAAACGGCTCAATCTTCATATCCTCACCACGACCAATACCGCCCATTTCCATAATACCAGCCACCTCAGCGCCGAAGCGCACACAACGCGTGCAATGAATACAGCGGGTCATATCTGTTTGAATCAGTGCGCCAATATCGCCATCAACAACAATGCGTTTACCCTCGTTAAAGCGAGACACATCTGCACCGTAATCCATTGCCACATCTTGTAATTCACATTCACCGCCCTGGTCACAAATCGGGCAATCAAGCGGATGATTGATCAGCAAAAATTCCATCACTGCTTTTTGCGCTGCTTTGGCTTTCTCATTTTGCGTATGCACTTTCATCCCCTCATTAACTGGGGTAGAACAAGCTGTTTGCGGCTTAGGCACGCCCTCAATATCGAGCAAACACATACGACAGTTAGCTGCCACTGAGAGTTTCTTATGGTAGCAAAATCTAGGCACACTAATACCTTCTCTATCAGTAACCGCAATCAGCATTTCACCTGCCTGCGCAGTTACAATATTACCGTTAATTTCAATTTCTATCATAATTCTTTTAACACTTTATATTGCTTTTTAATATTGTCTTTAAAATAATTTGGAATTCTATTCCAATCTAGCACATCTACCAAAAATGGGATATTAGACTCTCTCAAACCTTCTTTAAAACTAATAAACTCTTTAAAATCAAGCGGTTTGTTATCTTTTGTTCTGATAACCAAATCTAAATCACTGCCAGAATGCGCCCTATTATTTACCCTAGAACCAAAGGCCCAAAGCTCAATACTGGTTTTTATACTATTATCCAATATTTGTAATATTGTTCGTTTGTCATTATTGTTAAGTAACATTTGATTTTTCAATATTTTTAACTAAACTTTGAGCATCAATTATAAATTGTGGCACTAAACTTATTGTTCTATTTGCTAATTTCTCCCCATAATTATGTGCAGTTTGATTGCTACTATCTCTATATTCAAACCATCTTTTTGTTTCATTTTCATCTAATAAACTGACTTTATGTGTATAACGAAAAATTTCTTTGAAAAATAATTTATCTAATTCTTTATTATTGGAAAAATATGGCTCTATCACTTTTTTTAACAACTTTCCAGATTGTTCTAAAATAACCTCAAATTCTTTAATACTAGCACTGCGATAAACATCATATAAAACATCATCTTTATTTTGTTGTGTTAATAACCTATAGGCCAAAACAAGACTATTTATACATTTTGTCAAAAAATCAGTGTTAACTATTAGTATTTTTGCCATAATTATTCTTTCACCACCATACTTTTACCATGTTCGATATAGTATTCAAACTCTTCGCGGAAACATCGCAAAAAACTTTCAACAGGCATAGCGGCGGCATCGCCTAATGCGCAAATGGTATTGCCCATAATTTTACTCTGCACGCCTAACAACAAATCAATATCGCCAGCTTTGCCGTTACCGTCCATAATGCGTTTTAACACACGATACAGCCAGCCAGTGCCTTCACGACACGGGGTGCACTGACCACAAGATTCATCATAATAAAAATGTGATAATCGGGTTAAGACTGCTACCATACAAGTGCTGTCATCCATAATAATCACTGAGCCGGCGCCGAGCATTGAGCCGGCTTTCGCAATGCCGTCATAATCCATAGTCATGGCCATTGCAGCATCAGCAGTTAAAACGGGGGTTGATGAGCCGCCGGGAATAACGGCTTTGAGCTTTCGCCCAGCGCGTAATCCGCCTGCCATTGCTAATAAATCACTAAATTTTGTCCCCATCGGCACTTCAAAATTAGCCGGCTTATTGACATGACCAGACACTGAAAATAATTTACAGCCACCAGAATTTTCTACCCCTAAATCAGCAAACCATTGTCCGCCATTCATCAAAATATCTGGCACTGAGGCAAAACTCTCAGTATTGTTAATAGTGGTCGGCTGACCAAATAAACCCACATTTGCTGGGAATGGCGGTTTGAACCTTGGCTGACCTTTTTTGCCCTCAAGTGATTCTAATAGTGCCGTCTCTTCGCCACAAATATAAGCACCAGCACCTAAGTGTGTGTATAAGTCAAAACTCACTGAACTACCATCAATATTCTCACCTAACAAGCGGGCAGCATACGCTTCTTTGAGCGCCTCCTCAAAGCGATAAAATGGCTGCATAAATTCACCGCGAATATAGTTATAACCTTTGCTTGCATTCATCACAAAGCCGCCAATCGCCATACCTTCAATCACGGCATGCGGGTTATATCTTAAAATATCGCGGTCTTTACAAGTGCCCGGCTCGCCCTCGTCTGAGTTACACACCACATATTTTTGCACCTCGCTATGGCGTGGCATAAAACTCCATTTAAGTCCAGTTGGAAAACCAGCGCCGCCACGACCACGCAGCCCTGAGATTTTCAGCTCGTCAATAATTTGCTCGGGGGTAAATTCACCTTTTAGAATCTTACGCCAAACGCAATAGCCGCCACTTGCTTCGTATGTTGCTAACGACCAGCAATTATCTTTGTCTAAATTTTTAAAGCAAACTTCGTTCATAATTATCTTAAATTGTATAAAATTTCATCGAGCTTTTGTTCGCTCAAATTTTGATAGTAAGTATCGTCAATTTGCAACATTGGCGCACCGACACAAGCACCTAAGCACTCAACTTTCTTAATACTAAAACGACCATCTTTAGTAGGCTCACCCACTTTAATTTCGTGCTTTTTTTCCAAATAACTAATCAAATCATCCGCACCATTTAGCATACAAGAAATATTGTGACAAAAACGAATCACATGTTTGCCAACAGGTTTATGATTGTAGTTTTCATAAAAAGTCGCCACCTCAGCCACAGCAATGCCCGGCATATCTAAATAATCAGCCACAGCTTGAATAGTCTCAGGTGTTAGCTTATTTTCATTTTCTGCTTGGACGATTTTCAACGCCTCCATCACCGCAGAACTCTGCCTGCCCGCTGGATATTTTGCTACCCATGCGTCTATTTGTTTTTTTGCATTATTTGAAATCATAATAAATTTAATTAAAACCAGTATTTTTTAAAATATAACACCGTAGAAAGAGAAATACGAAGTTTTCAGAAACGAGTATTTTTGCCTTTAATAAGACGAATGTAGAAAAATATGAAAGAGCATAGTAAAAACTATGTGACTGAATATTTTTCAAATTCAACGCAATTAAAGGTGAAAAGACGAAGTTTCTCATCTGTCTATCTCTCCGAAAACTATATCTTGCGTGCCGATTATGGTTACAACATCTGAAAGCATATGCCCTGTTGCCATCTCGTCCATAGCTGCTAAATGTGCAAAACCGGGCGCTCTAATTTTAATGCGGTATGGTTTATTAGCACCATCGGATATTAAATATATGCCAAATTCGCCTTTCGGATGCTCAATTGCTGAATAAACTTCGCCTTTAGGCAAACAATAACCTTCGGTAAAAAGTTTAAAGTGATGAATAAGCGACTCCATATCGTCTTTCATATTGATGCGTTTCGGTGGCGATATTTTATGGTTGTCGCTGATGACGGGGCCTGGGTTATTTTGTAACCAATCCACACATTGTTCGATGATTTTATTTGATTGACGCATTTCTTCCATACGCACCAAATAGCGATCATAACTATCGCCGGTTACCCCGACCGGAATATCAAATTTTAATTTATGATAAACTGCATAAGGCTGGTTTTTCCTAATATCCCAAGGCACGCCTGAGCCGCGTAGCATAGGACCGGTAAAGCCAAGTTGTTTGGCTCGACTTTTAGAAACAATGCCAATATTCACCAAACGCTGCTTCCAAATACGATTATCGGTCAATAAGTCATCATATTGCTTAATGCTTTTAGGGAATTGTTTGACAAAATCTGCAATAAAATCCAGTAATGAGCCTTGACGATTGGCATTCATTGCTTTTAACTCTTTAGCAGTGCGAAAATCTGACTCTAAATATTGCGGCATTTTGTCTGGCAAATCGCGATAAACCCCGCCTGGACGGTAATATGTTGCGTGCATACGCGAGCCTGAAACCGCTTCATAGCAATCAATCAGCTTTTCACGCTCACGAAAAGCATAGAGGAAAATACTCATTGCGCCCACATCAAGCCCGTGTGTGCCGAGCCACATAAGGTGGTTTAAAATGCGGGTAATCTCATCGAACATTACCCGAATATACTGAGCGCGCTCAGGTATTTCTAAATCCAGCATTTTTTCAATCGCCATCACATAGGCATGCTCATTGCACATCATCGAGACATAATCCAGCCTGTCCATGTAGCCGATTGATTGATTGTATGGCTTAGATTCAGCGAGCTTTTCTGTGCCACGATGCAACAGCCCGATATGCGGGTCTGCACGCTCAATCACCTCGCCATCAATTTCTAAAATTAGACGCAACACGCCATGTGCCGCAGGATGTTGTGGTCCAAAATTAAGGGTGTAGTTGCGAATTTCTGCCATTACGATTTGTGTTTATGCTCGTGTTTAGGCTTATCTTCCATAGACATGGATAGTGCATACATTGCATAAAAAAAGACCCCCGTAGCCAAAAATAAAACAAAATAGCCAAAGACTTCCCTAATGCCAGCCGCTGAAGTTAAATAGTCAAGTATTGGTTTAATTTCATCCATCATTCTTCTCCTAAATCGTTAATTAATTTATAAATTTTCTCAATCATCAAGCTGACAAATTTAAGCATAACAAAAAGTGTTACAATAGCAATGAATAATTGTAGCGTATTCACCTGATTAAAATTTTGAAAAATCCATGCTATAGTAGACACAAAAATAACCAAAGAAATACTGAGAAAAATCTTTAAAACACCAATTTTTTCTTTAATTTGAAGTTGATTCATTTTCTAATCACCCTCGGCACATTAACATTCGGCTCAATACTAACAGGCTCATAAACCACACGACCCAAATCTTCATCATAACGCATTTCAACCTCGCCAATCATCGGGAAATCCTTACGCAACGGGTGTCCAACAAAACCATAATCGGTCAAAATTCGGCGTAAATCTGTGTGATTTTCAAATAAAATCCCAAATAAATCAAAGGCTTCGCGTTC
Source organism: Gammaproteobacteria bacterium (assembly GCA_965217125.1). Lineage (GTDB taxonomy): Bacteria > Pseudomonadota > Gammaproteobacteria > PS1 > Pseudothioglobaceae > JAAOIF01. The sequence goes on from OZ244244.1 coordinate 1,531,530, forward strand.
ATACCAATTAGCCGATGCCCAAATATCGGTTACTGATTGAATAATTGGCTGTGCCTCGTCAATGTAGGATTTAACCCTAAGTCGGTAATTCTTGCTGACTGATAATAAATGATAAACTACTGCAAAACGCCGCTCGTGCCGGTCTTCATTGCCCTGTGTTTCACGCGCTCTACTAAAACCCGAAGAGCTGGCATCGGCGTTCCAATCAGCTTGACCATAAGTTAAATAATCAACGCCGCATAAGTCAATCAGAGTATCGAATGAAAAAGTGTCTCTAAGCTTTAAACAAGTTTTAATAATGTCTTTAGCATCAACCGTTAAAGTAATCTCAGCAAATTCCTCAGCCAAAATATTTGCGTCAAATTCTTCAATTAATTGTGCTTTGAGATTTTGCATTTATGTTCTCGCAATGGTATTGGTGTGGCGAATTTTGTCTTGCAGTTGTAAAATACCATAAAGTAAGGCCTCTGCTGTTGGCGGGCAGCCCGGCACATATACATCAACTGGCACAATGCGATCACAGCCGCGTACCACCGCATAAGAATAATGATAATAGCCACCGCCATTCGCACATGAGCCCATCGAAATTACCCATTTTGGCTCAGGCATCTGGTCATACACCTTTCTCAAAGCTGGTGCCATCTTATTAGTTAGGGTGCCGGCTACAATCATTAAATCTGATTGACGCGGTGTCGGGCGAAATACAATACCGAAGCGGTCTAAGTCATAACGCGACGAACCAGCCTCCATCATCTCCACCGCACAACAAGCCAGGCCAAATGTCATGGGCCATAGTGAGCCGGTCCTTGCCCAATTAATAACTTTGTCTAGCGAGGTGGTAACAAAACCTTCTTTTATTAAACCTTCAATTGCCATATTAAATAATCCTTATTCCCACTCTAAGGCGCCTTTCTTCCATTCGAAAACAAAGCCCACCACCAATAAAAATAAAAAGATGCTCATACCAATAAAGCCAAACCAGCCAAGTTGAGATTGAACAACTGCCCAAGGAAACACAAAAGCAACTTCTAAATCGAATAGAATAAATAAAATTGCTACTAAATAATAGCGCACATTAAAATACATACGCGAGTCGTCAAAGGCGGGGAAACCGCACTCAAACTGGGAGTTTTTTTCTTCGTCTGGTTTGCTTGGCCCCAACAAATAGCCAATTAACATTGGTCCAACGCCAAATGCAATCCCTAAAAAAATAAAAACCATAATAGGTAGATAGTTCTCTAACACTCAATTACCTTAATTTGATAGAAGTTAAATATTATATCTAATTTGACAGCTATTTAGAGAGAAATACAGATTGGTTTATGTGTGTAGAGTTAAGCATTGTGTTACAAAAAAATATTTGTATTTTTTACAAGATTTATATTTGTGTGCCGCCGACAGTCAGTTCATCAATTTTCAAACTGGGCTGCCCGACCCCAACCGGCACGCTTTGACCGTCTTTACCGCAAACACCTACACCGCTATCAAGCCTCAAATCATTTGCCACCATTGAGATTTTTTTAAGCACTTTATCACCTGAGCCAATTAAAGTTGCGCCTTTTACTGGCGTGGTGATTTTGCCATTTTTTATTAAATAAGCCTCATTTGCTGAAAATACAAATTTACCTGAGGTAATATCGACTTGCCCGCCATCAAAATTCACCGCATAAATACCATTATCGACTGAAGCAATCATCTCATCTAATGTGTCATTGCCATTTAGCATATAGGTATTGGTCATTCTTGGCATGGGAATATGGGCATAAGATTCGCGCCTTGCGTTGCCGGTCGATTTTTCATTCATTAATCCAGCATTTAATTTATCAAATAAATAACCTTTTAAAATACCATTTTCAATCAGTGTGGTGTTTTGGGTGGGCGTGCCTTCGTCGTCAATAGTAAGGCTGCCGCGTCTATTAGCCAAAGTGCCGTTATCAACAATAGTGCATTTTTCACTGGCGACCTGCTGATTAATTCTACCCGTAAAAACTGAGGTTTTTTTGCGATTAAAATCACCTTCTAAGCCATGACCAATGGCTTCGTGTAATAACACACCGGGCCAGCCAGAGCCTAATATAACTGGCAATTTACCAGCAGGTGCAGCGCTAGCTTTAAGTGCTACCATAGCTTGGCGAATGGCTTCAAAAGTATAGACCTCAGCCAGATTATGATCAATAAAATATCGATAATCATAGCGCCCGCCGCCACCGCTTGAGGCTTGTTCTATACGCCCATTATGCTCAACAATCACACTCACACTCACGCGTACCATAGGGCGATAATCTTGTTGATAGACCGCATCAGTAGAGGCAATTAAAATTTCAGTATAAGCGCCCGATAAAGAGGCGCTGACTTGCTTGACTTTGGGCTCTTTTCTGGCGATTGAATCAATTTGTTTAAGTAAATCAACTTTCTCTTCTGAACTCAGGCTAGCGAGTGGATTAAGCCCGTTATATTTCGCCACATTTGGCATTGTTTGAAAAGTTTGAATAGATTGGCTAACTTGCTGTTTAGCAATGCCTTTGGCAAAATTAACTGCCTGTTCAATGGCGCTAATATTTAAGTCATCCGAATAGGCAAACCCAGTTTGTTCGCCCTGAATTGTTCTTGCACCAACCCCATGGCTGATATGATAAGTGCCTGATTTAACAATGCCTTCTTCTAAAAACCAAGATTCAGCCACAGAATGTTGAAAATACAGGTCGGCATAGTTTGCGGCTTTAAGCAATAATGCACCGAGCAAATCGCTAATCTTATCTTTGCTTAGTTTGTGTTCGTCTAATAATTGTTCAATCATAATTATTTAAGTTATATTTTTGTAAAATTTTGCTTACTATTATCAAAACCAAAAATCGCCGTGCAAGCGATAGACCTAACCCGATTTTGCTCTATTCTTGATTTTAACTTTCAATTTTCAACTATACAAATCTAAATTAAGTCTTCAACTCAACAGATATATCTCTATCAGTACTAGCATTGCCATTAATAGGTCGGACTTTAAAAGAGTTATTATACTGTTAATGGATGTTTTGTTTTTTGTAATGAGCAAAAGCAGAGCAAAATTAAGAACAGCGCCATTAGGTTTGTTTGTGCGGTTGGTAATGCGACTTCAGTCGCATCTATGCTTGTATTGAGGATTGGAGCGATATTAAAATTTTGACCTCCTTATGTTTTGTATTATAAGGCTATCTTTGTGTCTAAGTTTATTAAACCATTACAGCCCTCTATTTTCTGCCCTCTGTTTTCTGCCCTCTGTTTTCTGCCCTCTGCTCTCTGTTCATTAGATTTGTTGGTGTTGGTAGAAAAAGCAGAGTAAAAATAATTACACTCTAACCCTAATTATTTCCTATATGTATCTAAATAAGCCTTCAAATCTTTGGTTGTCTTTCTGTCAGTAGCGGCATCATTAGCAATGGTAGTATGTAAATTGTTAGCATTAGAGTTTAGTAAATATTTAAAGATAATCAATCCATCATTAGGGGCAGCAAGAGAGTCATTGCCATCAACATCTAAAATAGTTCCTGCATTATCTAAATAAGCCTTCAACTGTGCTGTTGTTTTTCTGTCATCAGCAGCATTACTAGAAATAGTAGTATGTAAATTGTTAGCATTAGAGTTTAGTAAATATTTAAAGATAATCAAGCCATCATTAGAGGCATTAATAGTCCCATTGCCATCAGCATCTAAGGAAAAACTTTTTACGACAATACTAATGGTTGCTGAATCACTGCCTTGTGAATTTGTGGCAATAATTGTATAAGCTGTTGCGCTACTAATTTGTTGCGGTGTTCCGCTAATAGCACAACTATTAGCACTAACGCCAACATTTAAGCCAGCTGGTAAAGCTAGATTGCTTGCACAACTTTGAGCAGGGTCGCCTGAGTTGGTAAATTCTACAGGGCTAATCATAACCCCAGCATAGTATGCTTGTGTCCCTTCTATGTTTGCAATACTTGGTGCAATGGTAATCTGGCTAACAGAAATCTCCACAGTAGCTGAATCAGTGCCGGTTATGTTTGTGGCAGTAACTGTATATATTGTTGCTGATGCAGTGGCACTTGGTGTTCCTGAAATAGTTCCAGTCTCAGTGCTAAAAGACAGACCAGCACTAAGTGTATCTGAAATAGCATAAGAAGTTGGAGTTCCGCCATTATTTATAACTGTTATATTAGTAATAACCACATCAAGTTCAGCATTAACAGTAGTAGCTGAAATCTCAATGCTTGGAGCTACTGGATTAACAGTAATCTCAATGGTTGCTGTGCTACTGCCAGTTACATTGCTGGCAGTAACTGTGTATTTTGCTACTGCTACGGCAGTAGGTGTTCCTGAAATAGATCCAGTCTCAGTGCTAAAAGATAAATTATTATTAATTGTTGGTGAGATAGAATAAGTAGCAACCCCTCCAGTGTTTGTAGCGCTTATGTCAATATATATTCCAGCAACAGTGGTGATATTAGCAGGTAAAAATACAATGTTTGGAGCCTGTGGATTAACAGTAATCTCAATGGTTGCTGAATCAGTGCCAGTCACATTGCTGGCAGTAACTGTATATGTTGCCACTGTTACGGCAGTAGGTGTTCCTGAAATAGATCCAGTCTCAGTGCTAAAAGATAAATTATTAGTAATTGTCGGTGCAATAGAATATAAATCAGCAACTCCGCCAGTGTTTGTAGCAACTATATCAACATATATTCCAACAACAGCGGTGATATTAGCAGGTGAAAATGCAATAATTGGAGCTGCTGGATTAACGGTAATGCTAAGGGTGGCTGAATCACTGTTAGTTACATTTGTGGCAGTGATTGTATATATTTGTAGTGTTGCGGCGGCACTCGGCATTCCTGAAATAACTCCAGTGGTAGTGCTAAAAGACAAATCATTGTCAATTGCTGGTGATATAGAATAAGTAGCAACTCCTCCAGTGTTTGTAGCGCGTATATCAATATATATTCCAACAGTAGCAGTAATAGAAGCAGGTAAAAATGCAATATTTGGAGCTGTATAAGCACTATTAGCAGTATTGACAATTTTATCTACCCATCCTGTATCATTACCGCTCTCTACATGGCGATCTTTAGTATAACACCATTTTAAAACTTTCTCGCCAGCACTTAACATATAAGATTTTTGATGCCAATCTATGTTGCCACTAATTTTGTCACTTTGCTCACTATCATCAATATAAAATCGTAAATAATCATCGCTTTCTGATGATACTTTCCAATGAAAACTCAAATCACTAGAGCCAGCAACAGTTGTTTGCACACAAGATTGCTGTTCATGGTCAATATCACCACTTTGGGCGGCATCGCTATCATAATAAAATGTTTGCGTTTGTCCAAACCAATTAGCATCGCCCGAGCTTGTAAAAGATAAATTAGTATTATCTACGGCATCTGCTATCAGCAATGATGATATATAGCCTGAGGCATAATCACTGTAATTACCACAAGCAACACTGCCAACTAAGCCGGTGCAAGCCTTTATTTTGTAATAATAAATATTGCTTATTGTTGGCGAAGTATCGTTATAGGACAAAGATTGGCTGTTTGCAATTTGTAAATAAGTGCCATTTTCACTGGTAGAACGATAAATTGCATAAGTTGCAGCGCTACTAACGCTATCCCAAGACACTTGGACATAAGATGTATAACTGCCGTTTGAGGCACTAACATTGCTTGGGGCTGAAATAGAACTATCATTAGTAGCATGGACAATTTTATCTACCCATACTGCATCACTGCCATTATCATACAGGATATTTTTAATGTAGCACCATTTTAAAGTCTTATTGCCAGCACTTAGCTGATAAAATTTTTGCTGCCAATCTGTGTCGCCGCTAATTCTGCCACTTTGCTCACTATCATCAATATAAAATCGAAAATAATCATAATTATGTGATGATGCTTTCCAATAAAAACTCAAATCACTAGAGCCGGCAACAGTTGTTTGCATACAAGATTGCTGAGAATCGTCAATATCACCACTTTGAGCAGCATCGCTATCATAATAAAATGTTTGCGTTTGTCCAAACCAATTAGCATCGCCTGAGCTTGTAAAAGATAAATTAGTATTGTCTATGGCATCTGCTATCGGCACTGATGGTAGATAACCTGAATCATAACCATCATTACTACCACAAGTAAGATTACCGAACGATCCAGTGCAAGCCTTTATTTTGTAATAATAAGTAGTGGCTGCTTTGGCTAAGGTGTCATCATAAGGCGAGGATGGGGTAGTTGCGATTTGTAAATAAATGCCATCTGCACTGGTAGAACGATAAATTACATAAGTTGCAGTGCTACTAACGCTATCCCAAGATACTCTGACATAAGATGTATAACTGCCGTTTGAGGCACTAACATTAGCTGGGGCTGGGATAGAGGTATTAGCAGTATTGACAATTTTATCTACCCATCCTGCATCACTGCCACTATCATCAGAGTAATCTTTAGTGTAGCACCATTTTAAAACTTTCTCGCCAGCACTTAACACATAAGATTTTTGCTGCCAATCTGTGTCGCCGCTAATTTTGCTTTGCTCACTACCATCAATATAAAATCGTAAATAATCATAATCGCTTTCTGATGATACTTTCCAATGAAAACTCAAATCATTAGAGTCGGCAAAAGTTGTTTGCATACAAGATTGCTGAGAACCGCCAATATCACCACTTTGGGCGGCATCACTATCATAATAAAATGTTTGCGTTTGCCCAAACCAATTAGCATCGCCCGAGCCTGTAAAAGATAAGTTAGTATTATCTACAGCATCTGCTATAGGCACTGATGGTAGATAGCCTGAGGCATAATCACTGTAATTACTACAAGCAACACTGCCAACTAAGCCGGTGCAAGCCTTTATTTTGTAATAATAAGTAGTTCCTGCTGCTGCCAAAGTGTCATTATAGGGCGAGGATGGACTGTCTGCAATTTGTGAATAAATGCCATCTGCACTGGTAGAACGATAAATTACATAAGTTGCAGTGCTACTAACGCTATCCCAAGACACTTGGACATAAGATGTATAACTGCCGTTTGAGGCACTAACCCCAATTGGGGCTGGGATGGAGCTATCATTAACAGCATAGACAATTTTATCTATCCATGCTGCATCACTGCCAATATCACCAGAGGAATCTTTAGTGTAGCACCATTTTAAAACTTTCTCGCCAGCACTTAACACATAAGATTTTTGCTGCCAATCTATGTTGCCGCTAATTGCGCCACTTTGCTCGCTATCATCAATATAAAATCGTAAATAATCATCATTATATTTTGATGATACTTTCCAATAAAAACTCAAATCACTAGAGCCAGCAACAGTTGTTTGCATACAAGATTGCTGAGAATCGCCAATATCACCACTTTGGGCGGCATCGCTATCATAATAAAATGTTTGTGTTTGCCAAAACCAATTAGCATCGCCTGAGCTTGTAAAAGATAAGTTAGTATTATCTATGGCATCTGCTATCAGCGCTGATGATATATAGCCTGAGGCATAATTACTATAACCGCCACAAGCAACACTGCCAACTGAGCCGGTGCAAGCCTTTATTTTGTAATAATAAGTAATACCTATTGCGGCTGAAGTGTCATTATAGGGCGAAGATGGGCTGTCTGCAATTTGTGAATAAGTGCCATCTGCACTGGTAGAACGATAAATTGCATAAGTTGCAGTGCTACTAACGCTATCCCAAGACACCTGGACATGAGATGTATAACTGCCGTTTGAGGCACTAACATTGCTTGGGGCTGAAATAGAACTATCATTAGTAGCATGGGCAATTTTATCTACCCATCCTGTATCACTACCGCCCTCTACAAAGGGATCTTTATTATAACACCATTTTAAAGCCTTATCACCAGCACTTAGCTGATAAAATTTTTGCTGCCAATCTATGTCGCCGCTAATTTTGCCACTTTGCTCACTATCATCAATATAAAATCGTAAATAATCATATCTATATTCTGATGATACTTTCCAATAAAAGCTCAAATCACTAGAGCCAGCAACAGTTGTTTGCATACAAGATTGCTGAGAACCGCCAATATCACCACTTTGGGCGGCATCGCTATCATAATAAAATGTTTGTGTTTGCCTAAACCAATTAACATCGCCCGAGCCTGTAAAAAATAAGCTGGCATTATCTACAGCATCTGCTATCGGCACTGATGATATATAGCCTGAGGCATAATCACTATAATTACTACAAGCAATACTGCCAACTGAGCCGGTGCAAGCCTTTATTTTGTAATAATTAACACTTGCTACTGCCAGAGTGTCATTATAGGGCGAGGATGGACTGTCTGCAATTTGTGAATAAGTGCCATTTTCACTGGTAGAACGATAAATTACATAAGTTGCAGTGCTACTAACGCTATCCCAAGACACTTGGACATGAGATGTATAATTGCCGTTTGAGGCACTAACATTGCTTGGGGCTGAAATAGAACTATCATTAGTAGCATGGACAATTTTATCTACCCATCCTGTATCACTACCGCCCTCTATAAAGATATCTTTAGTATAGCACCATTTTAAAGCCTTATCACCAGCACTTAGCTGATAAAATTTTTGCTGCCAATCTGTGTCGCCGCTAATTTTGTCATTTTGTTCAATATTATCAATATAAAATCGTAAGTAATCATCATTGTAATTTACTGATGATATTTTCCAATAAAAGCTCAAATCACTAGATCCAGTAACAGTTGTTTGCATACAAGATTGCTGAGAATGGTCGATATCACCACTTTGAGCGGCATCGCTATCATAATAAAATGTTTGTGTTTGCCCAAACCAATTAGCATCGCCCGAGCCTGTAAAAGATAAATTAGTATTGTCTATGGCATCTGCTATTGGCACTGATGGTAGATAGCCTGAGGCATAATCACTGTAATTACCACAAGCAACACTGCCAACTGAGCCGGTACACGCCTTTATTTTGTAATAATAAGTAGTTCCTGCTGCTGCTGAAGTATCATTATAGGGTGAGGATGGGCTGTCTGCAATTTGTAAATAAGTGCCATTTTCACTGGTAGAACGATAAACCGTATAACTTGCAACACTACTAATACTATCCCAAGACACTTGGACATAAGATGTATAACTGCCGTTTGAGGCGCTAACATTGCTTGGGGCTGAAATAGAACTATCATTAGTAGCATGGACAATTTTATCTACCCATCCCATATCACCATTAAAATAAGATTCATGTTTATTATAGCACCATTTTAAAACTTTCTCGCCAGCACTTAACACATAAGATTTTTGCTGCCAATCTATTTCGCCACTAATTTTGCCACTTTGTTCAATATCATCAATATAAAAGCGTAAATAACCAGCAAAACCCTCTGATGATACTTTCCAATAAAAACTCAAATCACTAGAGCCAGCAACAGTTGTTTGCATACAAGATTGCTGTTTATCGTCAATATTGCCACTTTGGGCGGCATCGCTATCATAATAAAATGTTTGTGTTTGTCCAAACCAATTAGCATCGCCCGAGCTTGTAAAAGATAAGTTAGTATTGTCTATGGCATCTGCTATCGGCACTGATGATATATAGCCTGAGGCATAATCACTATAATTACCACAAGCAATACTGCCAACTGAGCCGGTGCACGCCTTTATTTTGTAATAATAAGTAGTTCCTGCTGCTGCTGAAGTATCATTATAGGGTGAGGATGGGCTATCTGCAATTTGTAAATAAGTGCCATTTTCACTGGTAGAACGATAAATTGCATAAGTTGTAGCGCTACTAACGCTATCCCAAGACACTTGGACATAAGATGTATAACTGCCGTTTGAGGCACTAACTCCAGTTGGTGCTGGAATGCTTGATGCATTAACACCGCCAGATATGCTCAATAAACTTAAAACAAAAATAGTTCTTAGCCAAGCCTTTTTAATTGAATTTGGATAAATAAGAAATATTACTGATAAGCATTTTTTCATAAACTATGTATTGATAATGATTTGAGTAATTTGAAAAAGATTATACACATTTTACAAGCTTGCAATATCTAATTTACTTGAAAAGAAACTAAGACCTGAACCCTCTTACGGACGGAAATTCTTATAAAAAGAAGATTTTGCCTTGTTATTTTTATCTAAATTTATCTAAATAAGCCTTCAACTGTGGGGTTGTTTTTCTGCCCTCCATTGCATTACTAGAAATTGTAGTATGTAAATTGTTGGCATTAGAGTTTAGTAAATATTTAAAGATAATCAATCCATCATTAGAGGCATTAATAGTCTGATTGCCATCAGCATCTAAAATAGTTCCTGCATTATCTAAATAAGCCTTCAACTCTGGGGTTGTTCTTCTGCCCTCCATTGCATTACTAGAAATGGTAGTATGTAAATTGTTAGCATTAGAGTTTAGTAAATATTTAAAGATAATCAATCCATCATTAGAGGCAGTAAGAGACCCATTGCCATCAACATCTAAGGAAAAAGTTTTTACTTCAATGCTAAGGGTTGCTGAATCAGCGCCAGTTATATTTGTGGCAGTAATTGTATATGTTTGTGCGTCCTGAGTAGTGCTTGGCGTTCCGCTAAATTCACAAGTGGCTTTATCAGTAGATACTACTATTGAAATGCCTGCTGGCAATGTTGGATTACTCGTGCAAGCCGTTAATTCCTGTCCTGCAGAATTTGTAATTGTTACGCCGCTAATGGCTGTTTTAACAACAGCAGTAAAAGTAGCAGGCAAAATTGCAATGCTTGGCGCTTTTGGATTGATTTTAATGCTAATTGTATCTGTGCTGCTGGCAACTACATTTGTGGCAGTAATTGTGTATTCAATACTATTACTATCAGTGGTAGTGGTAGGCGTTCCTGAAATAATTCCAGTGGTAGTGCTAAAAGACAATCCATTGCCAATGGCTGGTGATATAGCATAAGAAGTGGCAGTTCCACCAGTATTATTAACTGTTATATTGCCAATAGCTTCTCCAACAGTAGCAGTAATAGTAGCAGGTAAAAGCTCAATAATTGGAGCTGTATAAGCGCTATTAGCAGTATTGACAATTTTATCTACCCATCCTGCATCACTGCCACTTTTAGCAGCGGGATCTTTAGTATAGCACCATTTTAAAACTTTCTCGCCAGCACTTAGCACATAAGATTTTTGCTGCCAATCTATGTCGCCGCTAATTCTACCGCTTTGTTCACTATCATCAATATAAAAACTTAAATAATGAGAATTTTTTTCTGATGATACTTTCCAATAAAAACTCAAATCACTAGAGCCAGTAACAATTGTTTGCATACAAGATTGCTGTTCATCGCTAATATCGCCACTTTGGGCAGCATCGCTATCATAATAAAATGTTTGCGTTTGCCCAAACCAATTAGTATCGCCCGAGCCTGTAAAAGATAAATTAGTATTATCTACTGCATCTGCTATTGGCACTGATGATATATAGCCTGAGGCATAATCACTATAATTACTACAAGCAACACTGCCAACTGAGCCGGTGCAAGCCTTTATTTTGTAATAATAAGTATTGCCTATTATTGACAAAGTATCGTTATAGGACAAAGATTGGCTGTTTGCAATTTGTAAATAAGTGCCATTTTCACTGGTAGAGCGATAAATTGCATAAGTTGTAGCGCTACTAACGCTATCCCAAGACACTTGGACATAAGATGTATAACTGCCGTTTGAGGCACTAACATTAGTTGGGGCTGGGATAGAACTATCATTAACAGCATGGACAATTTTATCTACCCATCCTGTATCACTGCCGCCATATCCCTCTACAAGGAGATATTTAGTATAACACCATTTTAAAGTCTTATCACCAGCACTTAACTGATAAAATTTTTGCTGCCAATCTGTATAACCTCCAATTCTGCCACTTTGCTCAATATTATCAATATAAAATTTTAAATAATCAAAAAAATGTTTTGATGATACTTTCCAATAAAAACTCAAATCACTAGAGCCGGCAACAGTTGTTTGCATACAAGATTGCTGATTATCGTCAATACCGCCACTTTGAGCAGCATCGCTATCATAATAAAATGTTTGCGTTTGCCCAAACCAATTAGCATCACCTGAGATTGTAAAAGATAAGCTGGTATTATCTATAGCATCTGCTATTGGCACTGATGATAGATAACCTGAATCATAACCATCATTACTACCGCAAGTAAGATTACCGAACGAGCCAGTGCAGGCCTTTATTTTGTAATAATAAGTAGTGGCTGCTTTGGCTGAGGTGTCATCATAAGGCGAGGATGGGATAGTTGCAATTTGTGAATAAATGCCATCTGCACTGGTAGAACGATAAATTGCATAAGTTGCAGTGCTACTAACGCTATCCCAAGACACTTGGACATAAGATGTATAACTGCCGTTTGAGGCACTAACCCCAGTTGGAGTTGGGATGGAGCTATCATTAACAGCATGGACAATTTTATCTACCCATCCTGTATCACTGCCACTATCATAATAGTAATTTTTAGTGTAGCACCATTTTAAAACTTTGTCGCCAGCATTTAACACATAAGATTTTTGCTGCCAATCTATGTCGCCGCTAATTTTGCTTTGCTCAATATTATCAATATAAAATCGTAAATAATCATCGCTTTCTGATGATACTTTCCAATAAAAACTCAAATCATTAGAGCCGGCAACAGTTGTTTGCATACAAGATTGCTGATAATTGCCAATATCACCACTTTGGGCAGCATCGCTATCGTAATAAAATGTTTGTGTTTGCCCAAACCAATTAGCATCGCCTGAGCTTGTAAAAGAGAGGTTAGTATTATCTATGGCATCTGCTATTGGCACTGATGATATATAGCCTAAGGCATAATCACTATAATTACTACAAGTAACAATGCCAACTGAGCCGGTGCAAGCCTTTATTTTGTAATAATAAGTATTGCCTATTATTGGCAAAGTATCGTTATAGGACAAAGATTGGCTGTCTGCAATTTGTAAATAAGTGCCATTTTCACTGGTAGAGCGATAAATTACATAAGTTGCAGTGCTACTAACGCTATCCCAAGACACTTGGACATAAGATGTATAACTGCCGTTTGAGGCATTAACCCCAGTTGGGGCTGGGATGGAGCTATCATTAGTAGCATGGACAATTTTATCCACCCATCCTGTATCACTGCCACTATAACCAGAGAAATCTTTAATATAACACCATCTTAAAACTTTATCGCCAGCACTTAACACATAAGATTTTCGCTGCCAATCTGTGTTGCTGCTAATTCTGCTATTTTGCCCACCACTATTATAAATATAAAATTCTAAATAATTAAAATAGCTTTCTGATGATACTTTCCAATAAAAACTCAAATCACTAGAGCCGGCAACAGTTGTTTGCATACAAGATTGCTGATCATGGCCAATATCACCACTTTGGGCGGCATCGCTATCGTAATAAAATGTTTGAGTTTGCCCGTACCAATTAGCATCGCCTAAGCTTGTAAAAGAGAGGTTAGCATTATCTATGGCATCTGCTATCGGCACTGATGGTAGATAGCCTGAGGCATAATCACTATAATTACTACAAGCAATACTGCCAACTGAGCCGGTGCAAGCCTTTATTTTGTAATAATAAGTAATACCTATTGCGGCTGAAGTGTCATCATAGGGTGAAGATGGACTGTCTGCAATTTGTGAATAAGTGCCATTTTCACTGGTAGAACGATAAATTGCATAAGTTGCAGTGCTACTAACGCTATCCCAAGACACTTGGACATAGGATGTATAACTGCCGTTTGAGGCACTAACATTGCTTGGAGCTGAAATAGAACTATCATTAGTAGCATGGACAATTTTATCTACCCATGCTGCATCACTGCCACTACCATACCTGCTATTTTTAATGTAGCACCATTTTAAAGTCTTATTGCCAGCACTTAACACATAAAATTTTTGCTGCCAATCTGTGTCGCCACTAATTTTGCCACTTTGCTCACTATCATCAATATAAAATCGTAAATAATCATAATTATGTGATGATGCTTTCCAATAAAAACTCAAATCACTAGAGCCGGCAACAGTTGTTTGCATACAAGATTGCTGTTCATTACCAATATCGCCACTTTGGGCGGCATCGCTATCATAATAAAATGTTGGCGTTTGTCCAAACCAATTAGCATCGCCCGAGCCTGTAAAAGATAAGTTAGTATTATCTATGGCATCTGCTATCGGCACTGATGGTAGATAACCTGAATCATAACCATCATTACTACCACAAGTAAGATTACCGAACAATCCAGTGCAAGCCTTTATTTTGTAATAATAAGTAGTTCCTGCTTTGGCTAAGGTGTCATCATAAGGCGAGGATGGGATAGTTGCGATTTGTGAATAAATGCCATCTGCACTGGTAGAACGATAAATTGCATAAGTTGCAGTGCTACTAACGCTATCCCAAGATACTCTGACATAAGCTGTATAACTGCCGTTTGAGGCACTAACATTAGCTGGGGCTGGGATAGAAGTATTAGTAGTATTGACAATTTTATCTACCCATGCTGCATCACTGCCACTATCACCAGAGTAATCTTTAGTGTAGCACCATTTTAAAACTTTGTCGCCAGCACTTAACACATAAAATTTTTGCTGCCAATCTATGTTGCCACTAATTTTGCCACTTTGCTCACTATCATCAATATAAAATCGTAAATAATCATCGCTTTCTGATGATACTTTCCAATGAAAACTCAAATCATTAGAGCCGGCAACAGTTGTTTGCATACAAGATTGCTGAAAACCGCCAATATCGCCACTTTGAGCGGCATCGCTATCATAATAAAATGTTTGCGCTTGCCCAAACCAATTAGCATTGCCTGAGATTGTAAAAGATAAGTTAGTATTATCTACAGCATCTGCTATCGGCAATGATAATAGATAGCCTGAGGCATAATCACTGTAATTACTACAAGCAACACTGCCAACTGAGGCGGTGCAAGCCTTTATTTTGTAATAATAAGTAATACCTATTGCGGCTGAAGTGTCATTATAGGGCGAAGATGGGCTGTCTGCAATTTGTGAATAAGTGCCATCTGCACTGGTAGAACGATAAATTGCATAAGTTGCAGTGCTACTAACGCTATCCCAAGACACTTGGACATAATCTGTATAACTGCCGTTTGAGGCGCTAACATTGCTTGGGGCTGAAATAGAACTATCATTAGTAGCATAGACAATTTTATCTACCCATGCTGCATCACTGCCACTATCAGCAGAGGAATCTTTAGTGTAGCACCATTTTAAAACTTTGTCACCAGCACTTAACACATAAGATTTTTGCCGCCAATCTAAGTAGCCGCTAATTTTGCCACTTTGCTCACTATCATCAATATAAAATCGTAAATAATCATAACCGCTTTCTGATGATACTTTCCAATAAAAACTCAAATCACTAGAGCCGGCAACAGTTGTTTGCATACAAGATTGCTGAGAACCGCCAATATTGCCACTTTGGGCGGCATCGCTATCATAATAAAATGTTTGCGTTTGCCCAAACCAATTAGCATCGCCTGAGCTTGTAAAAGATAAGTTAGCATTATCTATGGCATCTGCTATCGGCAATGATGGTAGATAGCCTGAGTCATAATCACTGTAATTACTACAAGCAACACTGCCAACTGAGCCGGTGCAAGACTTTATTTTGTAATAATAAGTAGTTCCTGCTCCTGCTAGAGTGTCATTATAGGGCGAAGATGGACTGTCTGCAATTTGTGAATAAGTGCCATTTTCACTGGTAGAACGATAAATTACATAAGTTGCAGTGCTACTAACGCTATCCCAAGACACTTGGACATAAGATGTATAACTGCCGTTTGAGGCGCTAACATTGCTTGGGGCTGAAATAGAACTATCATTAGTAGCATGGACAATTTTATCTACCCATCCTGTATCACTGCCAATATCACCATAGGAATCTTTAGTGTAGCACCATTTTAAAACTTTGTCGCCAACACTTAACACATAAAATTTTTGCCGCCAATCTGTGTCGCCACTAATTTTGCCACTTTGCTCACTATCATCAATATAAAATCGTAAATAATCATAACCGCTTTCTGATGATACTTTCCAATAAAAACTCAAATCACTAGATCCAGTAACAGTTGTTTGCATACAAGATTGCTGAGAACCGCCAATATCACCACTTTGGGCGGCATCGCTATCATAATAAAATGTTTGCGTTTGCCCAAACCAATTAGCATCGCCTGAGCTTGTAAAAGATAAGTTAGTATTATCTATAGCATCTGCTATCGGCACTGATGATATATAGCCTAAGGCATAATCACTATAATTACTACAAGCAATACTGCCAACTCCAGTGCAAGCCCTTATTTTGTAATAATTAACACCTGCTGCTGCTAAAGTATCATTATAGGGCGAAGATTGGTTGTCTGCAATTTGTAAATAAGTGCCATTTTCACTGGTAGAACGATAAATTGCATAAGTTGCAGTGCTGCTAACACTATCCCAAGACACTTGGACATAAGATGTATAACTGCCGTTTGAAGCACTAACTCCAGTTGGGGCTGAAATAGAAGTATCATTAGTAGTATGGACAATTTTATCTACCCATCCTGTGTCACTACCGCCCTCTACAAAGAGATCTTTGGTATAGCACCATTTTAAAGCCTTATCACCAGCACTTAGCTGATAAAATTTTTGCTGCCAATCTGTGTTACCTCTAATTTTGCCACTTTGTTCAATATCATCAATATAAAATCGTAAGTAATCATCATTGTAATCTACTGATGATATTTTCCAATAAAAACTTAAATCACTAGAGCCAGTAACAGTTGTTTGCATACAAGATTGCTGATCATGGTCAATATCACCACTTTGAGCAGCATCACTATCATAATAAAATGTTTGTGTTTGCCCGTACCAATTAGCATCGCCTGAGCTTGTAAAAGATAAATTAGTATTATCTACGGCATCTGCTATCAGCACTGATGGTAGATAGCCTGAGTCATAATCACTGTAATTACTACAAGCAATACTGCCAACTGAGCCGGTGCAAGCCTTTATTTTGTAATAATAAGTGGTTCCTGCTACTGCTGAAGTGTCATTATAAGGTGAGGATGGGCTGTCTGCAATTTGCAAATAAGTGCCATTTTCACTGGTAGAACGATAAACCGTATAACTTGCAACACTACTAATACTATCCCAAGATACTTGGACATAAGATGTATAACTGCCATTTGAGGCGCTAACATTGCTTGGGGCTGAAATAGAGCTATCATTAGTAGCATGGACAATTTTATCTACCCATCCAATATCACCATTAAAATAAGATTCATGTTTATTATAGCACCATTTTAAAACTTTCTCGCCAGCACTTAACACATAAGATTTTTGCTGCCAATCTATGTAGCCACTAATTTTGCCACTTTGTTCAATATCATCAATATAAAAGCGTAAATAACCAGCAAGATTCTCTGATGATACTTTCCAATAAAAACTCAAATCACTAGAGCCGGCAACAGTTGTTTGCATACAAGATTGCTGTTTATCGTCAATATTGCCACTTTGGGCGGCATCGCTATCATAATAAAATGTTGGCGTTTGCCCAAACCAATTAGCATCGCCCGAGCTTGTAAAAGATAAGTTAGTATTGTCTATTGCATCTGCTATCGGCACTGATGATATATAGCCTGAGGCATAACCACTATAACCGCCACAAGTAGCACTGCCAACTGAGGCGGTGCAAGCCTTTATTTTATAATAATAAGTAATGCCTATTGCGGCTGAAGTGTCATCATAGGGCGAAGATGGACTATCTGCAATTTGTGAATAAGTGCCATCTGCACTGGTAGAACGATAAATTGCATAAGTTGCAGTGCTGCTAACACTATCCCAAGACACTTGGACATAAGATGTATAACTGCCGTTTGAGGCACTAATATTGCTTGGGGCTAAAATAGAGCTATCATTAGTAGCATGGAAAACTTTATCCACCCATCCTGTATCACTGCCATTATCTCCAGATTCATTTTTAGTATAGCACCATTTTAAAGCCTTATTACCAGGGCTTAGTTGATAAAATTTTTGCTGCCAATCTATGTCGCCGCTAATTTTGCCACTTTGTTCAATATTATCAATATAAAAGCGTAAATAATCATCAGTATATTCTGATGAATATGCTGATGATACTTTCCAATAAAAACTCAAATCACTAGAGCCGGTAACAATTGTTTGCATACAAGATTGCTGATTATCGCTAATATCGCCACTTTGAGCGGCATCGCTATCATAATAAAATGTTTGCGTTTGCCCATACCAATTAGCCTCGCTTAAGTTTGTAAAGGATAGCTTAGTATTATCTATAGCCTGCGCTATTGACATTAATGATGGTATATACCCTGAATTATAACTACTATAATCACTGCAAGTCTCAGTGCTTGAACCGCAAGCTTGTATTTTGTAATAATAAGTAGCACCTGCTATGGCTGGAGTGTCATTATGGGATAAAGATGAGATATTATCTGCAATTTGTGAATAAGTGCCATCTGCGCTGGTAGAACGATAAACTGTATAAGTTGCAGTGCTACTAACAATATTCCAAGACACTTCCACATAAGAGCTATAACTGCCGTCTGAAGCACTAACTCCAGTTGGTGCTGGAATGCTTGATGCATTTGGCATAAATAACGGGGGACTATTCTCTGCAAAATATTCGTAGTTGTCTGCATTATATATAGCCAGTGACGGCTCATTATTAGCTATCTCTTTTGCACCAGCTGTGCCATAAACATAATCATCTGTGCCAGCCAGAACGCTAAAGTGTGATAATTCGTGTATCAAAGTGCCTGATTGAGAGTCTGACCCAGCTGTAGGGGCACCCCAAAACGCACCACAAAGATTAATATTATATGGATCATCAGAATAAACATAAGCATAAACATAATCTCTTGAACTAGCAGGAATATCAGCACAAGCACAATCTAACCCAATAGTTTGAGTCCCTAATGCATTAGATATATTGTTAAAGTTTGCCTTTACTTTGTCATATCTTTCCTCTTCATAAACCCCAAACCAAGTTGTATATCGTGTGGCATTAGCTCTTTTAGCAGCAGGAGCAATATTTAAGGAATCTTTTGCGATGAGTGCAATTCTTTCTGCTTCATCTAAGGCAGAATCAAGGGCGGTTTGCTCATCATTTGAGCAATTTTGATAAGTAGGGATTTGTTTGCCTAATAGTTTAGCTTTAATATTTACGGGGGGTTTTTGCTTTTTTTTTAAGGATGGTCTATTTTCAGTAATCTCAATTAACACCGGCGAGGATTGCCCTAAAATAACATTTGATTGGCTTTGTTTTGTATGCGCTTGTTTAGTCTTAGATACTGGTAGCGCTTGGTATTTGAGACGATTATTTTTATAAGAAATATTATAATCACCCGTCGCACTTATATCATAACCTTGCTCAAGATTTATCAGTTCGCTAATCGTTTTTCCTGCTGTTAAAATAATATAGTCTTGATCTTTAGGCGCACCTCTTTTAACTAAACGACCTATATAATTAACCCTTGCTAAACCATTATAAACATCAAACATATTGGCATTAAAACCCTCTTCTAATGGAGTTTGCCATTTTAGAATTTTAATATCTTGATTAGTATTATTACTTAATTCAAACTTAATTAATAGCGCATCACTGGCTTGATAAGATGTTTTTTGTGAGGAGGTTGATAGGGAAATCAATAAATCATTAGCTAAAACACCGCCAGATATACTCAATAAACTTAAAACAAAAATAGTCCTTAACCAAGCCTTTTTAATTGAATTTGGATAAATAAGAAATATTGCTGATAAGCATTTTTTCATAAACTATGTATTGATAATGATTTGAGTAATTTGAAAAAGATTATACACATTTTACAAGCTTGCAATATCTAATTTACTTGAAAAGAAGCTAAGACCTGAGTCCTCTTACGGACGGAAATTCTTATAAAAAGAAGATTTTGCCTTGTTATTTTTATCTAAATTTATCTAAATAAGCCTTCAACTGTGGGGTTGTTTTTCTGCCCTCCATTGCATTACTAGAAATTGTAGTATGTAAATTGTTGGCATTAGAGTTTAGTAAATATTTAAAGATAATCAATCCATCATTAGAGGCATTAATAGTCTGATTGCCATCAACATCTAAAATAGTTCCTGCATCATCTAAATAAGCCTTCAATTGTGCGGTTGTTCTTCTGTTAGTAGCGGCATTACTAGAAATTGTAGTATGTAAATTGTTAGCATTAGAGTTTAGTAAATATTTAAAGATAATCAATCCATCATTAGAGGCATTAATAGTCTGATTGCCATCAATATCTAAGGAAAAAGTTATAGCAGCTGGATTAACAGTAATGCTAAGGGTTGCTGAATCAGTGCCACCTACATTTGTGGCAGTAATTGTATATGTTGTTGCTGATGCGGTGGCGCTTGGTGTTCCTGAAATAGTTCCAGTATTGGTATTAAAAGATAAATTATTAGCAATTGCTGGCGCAATAGAATATGAAACAACAACTCCTCCAGTGTTTGTAGCACTTATATCAATATATGTTCCAACAACAGCGGTAATAGTAGCAGGTGAAAATGCAATATTTGGAGCAGAGATAATAAAATTAGCACTACAAGATTTATCACTATCTATATTTATAGTTAAGGGATTATCAGTGCCTGAACAATCGCCAGACCAGCTGCTAAAATCATAACCACTATTTGCGCTGGCAGTTAGTTGAACTTGGGTATTTTTATTATAAGTTTTGCTGCAATCAGTGCCACAGCTGATGCCGTTGGCGCTGATATTGCCGTTTGTTGCTGAGGTAGTTAGGGCGTAAGTTGGTATTGCTTGTGTGGTAGAGACAAAGTTTGCTGATATGCCGCCGATTATTAATGTACTGAATTTACTGCTGCTGTAATTGCTACTGCTGATGTGGCGAACGCTAACTGCATTACCATTATTAATGGTGCCATTATTACTGCTAAAAGCACCATTATTTATGCTGTATTCACCATTGATAATGCTAATATTGCTGGCTGTATTGATGCCGCTGATAATAACTAGATTTGAGGTTATAGCAGTGTTAATAGCAACATCGGCTTGGCTGGTGAATGTGAATTGATTGGGTTCGGTACCTGCCACAAAAGCAAAGCTTGCTGAACATAATTTACTGCTATCCATTATGACAGTTAATGGGTTATCAGTGCCTGAACAATCACTACTCCAACCGCTAAAACTATAATTGCTATTTGCGTTAGCAGCAAGTTGAACTTGGGTATTTTGAGCATGAGTTTGGCTGCAATCATCGCCGTTAGCGCCGCAGTTGATGCCATCGGCAATAATGGTGCCTCTAATGACACCGCTATTGTCTTCGATTACAAAGGTGCGCAGGATTATTTCTTGTGTGGTTGCACTACTTGCTACTGATTGCACTGAACAAGTGCCACTATTACTATTTATACAGGCTTGTAGGGTGTAATTATAGGTGGTATTGCTAATTAATCCAGTGTTATTGTAACTTAGGTCAGTGCCAGCATAAATTTGGTTATTGCCGTTATACAAGCGATAATAAGTTGCACTATTAGCACTTGTCCATAAAAGGTTTATTTGGTTAGTGCTTTGGACTGTAGCAATAGGGGCGGCTGGAGTTTGGATAGCAATATTAGCCCTAACTGTGTAAGTGCCTGTTGTGGCAAAATAATTCCCTCTAACGCGAATATAATAAGTGCCAGTGCCAGTGCTAAGTGTGCGTGTAATTTTAAAGTTACTATCCGTGCCAGAATCATTATTTTCGGCAATAATACTGCCTGAACTGTCTAATAAATAGCCATAAGTATCTGTAGGTCCTGTGCTATAAATATCCAAATCACCGCCACCAGCAGGCACGCTAATACTAAAATAATCATCATCACCAACTTCAATACTGCCGCTGACATCAGTAGCAAAATTAATAACTGTGGCAGTGCTGGTGTCATCTGCATAGTAGTCTTTTGTGCTGCCAAAACCATATATTGCTCTAATGCCATTTATATCATCTTGTTGTAGGGTTGTTACATTGTCTTGATACCCTGGGTTCATTATTGAGGAATTATTTTCTTCATGACCTATCCCAAGGGTGTGACCAACTTCGTGCAAAGCAACGCGTTTAAAATCGTATGGTGAACCGCTGTTATTGTGAATACCCCAGTTATATGATGAATTAAAAAAAATATCAGAATAAATTGTACCACCGCCGTTACTATAAAAAGTATATGCTACTGCAAGTGCGTTATCACCAAAAGCTGCGCCGCATATATCACTTTCAAAACTGGCACTATTATCACCACCTGCAGCGCAAGGATCTATATATGCTGAATTAATATCATACTGAAAATTAGACTCACTATTCCAGGAATTTATTGCATCATTTAGAGCTGATTGATAATCAGCAGCACTAGTGCCATCTTCACCGCTGTTAAATCCTGTATGAAATACTATATTGTTATATTGCCAACGCCAGCCGATTAATTCATAAGCATTGACTGCTGTGCTAATGACTAAAATAGCCAATAAACTTATCTTAGCTATCAGTTTCATTGATTTAAAATATCGTCAATTTTTGATTTAAAATCATCAAGATTGTTTGATGCACTCTGGGCTTGATATGAGCTGGTGGATTTGTTATTTGGGCTATATTCAGCGTCTGATGTTAGTTTTTCAACTGTTTTATTGCCGCTGCTATCTGTTTTAACTAAATAATGCCCCTGATGCCAGCCATACAACGGATTAACCTGCCTGCGAGTAGTGTTTTCAACAAAATAAATGCCCTCCTCGCCTGCTTCTGGCATTGTTAAATCAGATATTATCATAGTCCTGCCGCCAGTTTCACCGCCTAAAAAACCTAATTCTATTGTTGTTGAGGCATAGCTGCCTTTTATTAAATCGTCTATGCTAAAGGTGATAAAAGTCATCGGCTGCCCATTCGGCAAACTGCGAACTTCCTTAGAAATAACCTGACCTTGAAAGACCATCTCAGCAGCATTGACCACATTATCAAAATCCACTTTGAGGACTGTGCTGGCGACAGATTGTGCGCTTATTACAAGCATTAATACTGCAAAAATTAGTTTCATTTTATTTATAATCCCCCTTAAAAGCCCAAACACAAAAAAAATTAAAAGGATATATTATAGTCTAAAAAGATATTTAAGAGTTTGTTGTTAATTTTCAACTGTTTTGTAAACGGAAATTATTATAAAAAGAAGATTTTTGCCTTGTTATTTTTATCTAAATTTATCTAAATAAACCTTCAAATTTGTGGTTGTCTTTCTACTATTAATTGCATCATTAGCAATGGTAGTATGTAAATTGTTAGCATTAGAGTTTAGTAAATATTTAAAGATAATCAATCCATCACTAGAGGCGCTAAGAGGCCCATTGCCATCAGCATCTAAAATAGCTCTTGCATCATCTAAATAAGCCTTTAACTGTGCGGTTGTCTTTCTAGCGGCATCATTAGCAATGGTAGTATGTAAATTGTTAGCATTAGAGTTTAGTAAATATTTAAAGATAATCAATCCATCATTAGAGGCATTAATAGTCCCATTGCCATCAATATCTAAGGAAAAACTTTTTACTTCAATGCTAAGGGTTGCGGTACTACTACCAAATGAATTTGTGGCTATAACTGTATATGTTGTTTCTGATGCTGTGGCACTTGGTATGCCTGAAATAGTTCCAGTATTGGTATTAAAAGACAAATTATTAGTAATTGCTGGCGCAATAGAATATGAAGCAACAACTCCTCCAATATTTATAACTGTTATATTGCCAATAGATGCCCTAATAAAAGCGGTAATAGTAGCAGGTGAAAAAGCAATACTTGGAGCATCTGTGATAGCACGATGTCCTTGGTTATAGCTACTATAGATACTGCAATTACCTGAACACGCTTTTAGTCGGTAATAATAAATGATGCCTGCTGTGGCTTCTGTATCATCATAAGACAAGGTTGAATCTGTGCCAATCTGAGAACAACTGTTACTGTTTGTGTTAGTGCAACGGTAAATTATATAACTATTAGCACCACTTGCGCTACTCCACGATATACTCACTTTGTCAGTATGAGTACCATCGCTAGCGGATGGGCTTGGCGCTACAATAGCACGATACCCTGAATCATAACCACTATAATCACTACAAATGCCAGTTTCATCACTACCAGAACACGCTTTAAGTCGGTAATAATAAGTTTTGCCTATTGTGGGTGGGGTATCATAATGAACATAAGGCGGGGCTGAATAAGTAGCAATTTTTGAGTAAGTGCCATTTGCACTAGTAGAACGATAAATTATATAGCTATTAGCGCCACTTACAATACTCCACAATATACGCACTTTGTCACCATCGCCATCACTAGCATATGGGTTTGGTGCTACAATAGCACGATACCCTGAATAATAATTACTATAATCACTACAGCCAGTGTCACTACTACCAGAACACGCTTTTAGTCGGTAATAATAAATGATGCCTGATGTGGATGAAGTATCATTATAAGGCGAGGTTGAATCTGTGCCAATCTTAAAACAACTACTGCTGCTTGTGCTAGTGCAACGGTAAATTATATAACTATTAGCATCACTTACGCTACTCCATGAGATAAGCACTTTATCAGTATAATCACCATCACTAACAGTTGGGGTGTTTGGTGGTGTTGGCGTTATAATAGATATATATGTTCCAGAATTATCGACATTATCAGAATTATCATAAGCCTCTATCCAATATTGTAAATTACCCACTGGGGCATTATTAGTAATTTCATGATTTATAATATTATGTGAGCCTTTATTAAGATTATCCCAAGTTTTAGTTTGTTCTGCTTGATTCCCAAACCTCCAGTGCAAAACTACTTTTTTAAGATAAGTATTATCAGAAATATTGGCAGAAATATTTAAACTATCGCCTTTTACAGGGTTAGAGTCTGAAATGCTAATATTTGCTATAGTTGGTTTGAGATTTGGTTTTTCAAGAATTTGAAATGAATCAGTGTATTCTTCTTGATATACATTGGTAACTGGATTTTTTACATAATATTTAACACTCCATAAGCCCGTTTTATCTTGGGCAGAGCTACCATTTATATCAATCCAACCCCCATATTTTGGGTCACCATAATAATCATTTCCATCATCATTAGGATCGCCATCATCATTAGGATCATCGGTTGTGTGGTCAAACTCAAAATATAGTGCTCCATTTGGTTCATAAAATTCCCATTTCATATAAATAGCTTGTGACACATCTATAAATTTTACCCAAAATGTCGCTGATCCAGCATCTTGATAAAATGTATTAGTTTGAGAAATAAGATTATGGTTGCTGTCTATGCCCTTGCCCATTCTATGCTCGGTTAAATTCCAACCAACTGTGTAATACAGTATTTTTTTACGCTCAAATCCATTACCTTCATCAAAATAAATTTTTACTTTATAGCGCCCAGGATTTTCTGCCATGTCGGCACCGTCAATATCATAACCACACCAACCTGTGTAAGCCTGTGTATATTGACCTGAAGGAATTCCACTGCAATCATCATCATCAGGTCCAGTCAATAAAGTGCCGTAATGCGTTCCATCTGGTGAGTAAAACCTATACTCAATGGCAATAGAGCTATTAATATCTAAATCT
Organism: Gammaproteobacteria bacterium; assembly: GCA_965217125.1. Taxonomy (GTDB): domain Bacteria; phylum Pseudomonadota; class Gammaproteobacteria; order PS1; family Pseudothioglobaceae; genus JAAOIF01. The sequence continues at coordinate 1,557,197 of OZ244244.1, forward strand.
TCTAAATATATTGAAACACCAGCCGTTTCATCATCAGTGCTATAAAATCCATCTCCATCATCATTTGGCCAATAAACATATGTGGGTAGAGTATCGCTTCCATTATCTTCGTATGTATCAACAGCAATCATATAATAATAAGCATCATAATCATTTGACCCACTAGAATCACCATCAATAGCAACATAAAGACTATCTGTATCAGTAAAACCGCCACCACTAGCAGTAAGTGAAATATTACCACTACTGTTTGGTGCTGATATACTACGAGAAAATTCCCCATTAGTAATATTTGCAGTATAAACAGTGCCACCAGAATTAATAATAACTTCCCCTGATATAACAGGACTGCCAGTATTGTAATTGACCTGTCCTGATACAGTTATTGAATCTCCTGGCTCCACGCTTGAATCTGATAATTCAGCATCTTGTATATCTATTGATGTTGCTATTAATGGAACAGTTGCTATGACATTACTATGGTCTCCAGTAAAGAATGGAGTGTTATTGGATGATAAATAATCATATATATAATCAAACCATGATCTTGTGGCTTGCCCTAAATACTCACCAGTTTCCGCACCTTGAAGATACGCCCCTATGTATGGACCAATCCATGGAATCCCAGATAAAATTGTATTTTGTTCGAAATCATCTATATTATTACTATAATGCATTTGTAAAATCAATAATTCATCTAATAGGCGCGTTAACTCACTTGCAACTTTAGTATTTTTATATAATTCAGTAATCATATCTGTAGTTATATGGCTATTAGATTGTTTTATAGTGTTTAGTTTATCTTTTGTTCTGTCATAGGCTGTTTCATATAATTTGTAGGCTAGAAAAATTAACACATCTGTATAAGCCTGCCCTCCAGAATCTACTGCAAGTTGAACTACTGTTGATACACCATCGCTGATTAAATCTATATCTCCTGTTATTACGGCACTCATTAATGAACCTATTACATTAGACTCCACCCCAGCAAAAACACTACTAACTTGCGACCCTAGTGCTTCTTGAATTTTATCTAAATACCATTGCTTAAAATCATTAAACTCTTCCGCTTCATGAATTCTTTGTGCCGAGCCAAATAAAATTATTCTAGCATCATTGTTGCTAACATTTATCTGATTTACGCCATTTTCATCAAATACACGCAAAGTAATGTCAAAATAGGATGTACCATTAAGTCCAACTGGTTTTATGCTATAAACCTGTCCGTCAATATTGAATGAAATTGGATTACTCCAAACCCCACTATTAACCACAAACACCAAAGCAAAAGCCAGCACTAATTTTTTTAAAAATATTGTTTTCATAAACTTTCCTTGTTTAAATAATCTAAAAAATACTATTAATTTTATGAATTATACATCATATGATGATTACTTCATAGAAGTTTTACAATAACTGCTTAAAAATACTATTATTTTGAGTAATTATTGTGAATATCACCCAATCCTTTGCCAAAACTCTCAAGCACAAACGCCAGCAATCAGGGCTTTCTCAGGAAAAACTGGCGGAATTAGCCAATCTTTCTATGCGTTCAATTTCGCTGTTAGAATGCTCAAAACAGCAACCAACTTTAGCTACTATTGAGAAACTTGCTAAAGTTTTTAAACTAACTGCTTCACAACTTTTGGTTGAGGTGGAAAATTACTAAATTATTTTAAATAAAAGTTCAGTAATTCTACATTAAAACACAATATCACAAAATAAAATTTATCAAAAGTTTAACAACTATCAAAAAAAACAATTACTGTTTTGTTTTTTATGTAATTTTAATAAATAAATATTTAACTATTTTACATAAAAAAAATTAGTATGGAAACATAAAATTTACAAATTATATAATTTGGGTATATTTTATGAAAAACAAACAACAAAATGAAATCGGCATTGGTCACAGGATTAAAAAATCACGCACCAAGATGAGATTATCGAGTATTAGAATATCAAAAGAGTTGGGGTTATCGCACTCTATTTGTTCACAATGGGAAAGAGGTAATGCTAATCCGTCCACGGCGAATTTAGCAAAATTAGCTAAAATATTAAATGTGAGTTTTGAGTGGTTGGCGTTGGGTGAGGTTGAAAATAAGGCAGAAAATCAGCAGGATTTTAGCGTGGTTTTTAATTTGTTAAACGATAAACAAAAACAGCATTTAGCTCAATTTATCAAGAGTATGGTATAAAAATTGATTAAAATGGAATGCGGTTTTTATGAGACTGCTGCTTTTTTTATTTAATTAAATGCCTTGATGATTAACACACAAACGCTGGTTTGGACAAATTTAACGAAGTCTGCGCAAATGCCAAAAAATGTATTAAGTTGGGTGCTTGATGACTGCTCATTGACTGCAAAACTTAGGCAAAAATTTAGTGATTTTAGCGTTAATGTATTGTCGCAAAGGCAAACAACGGCTCATCCGAATGAGGGTAATGTGCTGGATTTTACTGGGGAGGTGGTGGTTCGAGAGGTTGAGCTGCTGGGCGGCGGGCAGGCTGTGGTATTTGCGCGTTCAGTTATACCGGTGAGTGCTGACACACGGGGCTTATTGTTGATTGGTTGCAAGCCTTTAGGTGAGATTTTGTTTAATGATGACCAGATTAAACGCGGGGCGTTGCAAATTACTCGCACTGGTAATATTTGGGGGCGGCGTTCGGTTTTTACTATCGGCACAACTAAATTGCTGGTGAGTGAATTTTTCTTAGAGCAATTATATGCGTGATTATTTATTTTCGAGCAAAACTGATTTAGTTGATTTTGTCTTCGATGCACAAGTGGCAAAAGTGTTTGACGACATGGTAAGGCGCTCGGTGCCGGGCTATCAAAGCATGATTGAAATGATTGGCTTGATTGCAAAAACCTACGGTCAAGACAATACTAATTATTATGATTTAGGCACATCAACTGGCGCTATTTCTATGGCCTTAGGGCTTAATAATATCCATCAAAATAATCGCATTATTGCGGTTGATAATTCTGTTGCTATGGCGCAAAAATGCAAAACAAATCTTACTGGTAAAATAACAAACTTTGAGGTTATTTGTGCCGATATTATGGATATATGCTTTGAAAATGCGTCTATTGTGGTGTTAAATTTAAGCCTGCAGTTTATTCAAGTTAAACACCGTCAGACATTAATTAATGCCATTTACCAAGGGCTTAATACTGGCGGCGTTCTGCTGCTAACGGAAAAAATTCATTTTAACAATCCACTAAAACAACAGCAAATTACCAAGCTGCATTTGGACTTTAAACGCGCCAATGGTTATAGCGAATTAGAAATTGCAACTAAGCGCCAAGCCATCGAAAATGTGCTAATCACTGATGATAAAAAAACTCACTTTGAGCGTTTTAACAAGGCTGGGTTTAGCAGTAGCACTTGTCATTTTCAGTGTCTTAACTTTGCATCGTTTTTAGCGGTAAAATAGCCCATTATGTTACTGATGATTGACAACTACGATTCGTTTACCTATAACTTGGTGCAGTATTTTGGCGAGTTAGGGCAAAGCGTTGAAGTGCATCGTAACGACAAAATTAGCATTGCTGAGATTGAAAAACGCAATCCTGAGTTTTTGGTAATCTCGCCTGGTCCTTGCACTCCAAACGAGGCGGGGATTTCAATTAACGCCATTCAATATTTTGCTGGCAAAGTGCCTATGCTTGGCGTTTGCTTAGGTTTTCAGGCGATGGTGCAGGCTTATGGCGGCAATATTATTGGCGCAAAAGAAATTATGCACGGCAAGGTTTCTAAGATTCACCACACTGGCAAAGGGGTGTTTGCTAATTTAAAAAATTCTTTAAAAGCAACGCGTTACCATTCATTGGTTGCACAGCAAACAAGTCTGCCTGATTGCTTTGAGGTCAGTGCTTGGACGCAAAACGCACAGGATGAGATTGATGAAATTATGGGCATTGAGCATAAAGATTTAGCCATTCAAGGGGTGCAATTTCATCCAGAATCTATTTTGACTGAATGCGGTCGGGCAATGTTAGACAACTTTTTAAAACAAAAATAAAAAATAATATGGAAATAATTGAATTTTTACTAGATGACGAACAAATATTTGCAACTATCACTTTAGCATTGTTGCTGGCGTTTTTAGTTGGCAGTATTGTTGCTGATAAATTAAAAAAATACCAAGATATTGATGTTAACGGCGCGATTACCTTGATGGATGAAAAACATTTAATCATATTAGATGTGCGCAGCCCTAAAGAGAGGGAATCTGGCTTTATCGCTAACGATATACATATTCCGCAAGCACAAGTTAAAAACAAATTGGGCGAGTTAGATAGTGGCAAAAAAATCTTGGTTTATTGTCGTAGCGGCTCGCGTTCAGCGCATATTGCCGGCTTGCTAACGCATAATAATTTTGAGCAAGTATATAGCCTAAAAGGCGGTATGCAAGCATGGCGAAAGGCTAATTTACCCATTGCAAAATAAAAAATAAAACTATGAAAAAAAATATTATTTATTGCTCTGATAATTGTCCATTTTGCCAAAAAGCTTATCAACTATTGGAAAATAAGGGGCTGGCTTTTCAAAAAAAACAGGTCAAAAACCAATATGATTTGGATGAAGTTATGCAAAAAACTGGCAGAACAACAGTTCCACAAATTTTTATTAATGACGTTCATATTGGCGGATTTGATGATTTATATGCCGCTGAGCAGTCTGGAAAATTGGATAAAATTCTAAATGAGTAAAAACCTTAGCATTATTGGTGCTGGCGCTTGGGGCAGTGCCTTGTCTATTGCCTTGGCGCAAAATTTTGATAAAATCTATTTGCACACCCATAGCAAAGACGAGCTCAAAACACTTGTGCCAAAGCACCCTGCTTTGTCGGTCAATTATCCTGATAATGTCGAGCTGACTTTTGAGCTATCATTAATTCAACAGTCCGAAGGGGTTTTAATTGCTGTGCCAAGTTACGGTTTTGCCACAACGCTAGAGGCAATTAAACAACAACTGACCTCCGCACAATTCATTAGTTGGGGCACCAAAGGCTTTGATACTCATCATCAGCGTTTTTTGCATAAAAGTTTTGCAGCTATTTTAACTGAATATTCTGGCTGCGTCATTTCTGGACCAAGTTTTGCAGCTGAGCTTGCCCAAAATAAACCAACTGCCGTAACTGTTGCCTCAAAGGATAAAAACGCACGCGACTATTGGGCAAAAGCACTGCACACCAACACACTCAGAACCTATACCAATGACGATATTATCGGCGTTGAGGTTGGTGGCTCAGTTAAAAATATTTTAGCCATCGCCGCTGGTATCGCTGCTGGATTAGGCTTTGGCGCTAATACACAGGCAGCATTAATCACCAGAGGCTTGGCTGAGATGGTTCGCTTCGGCACAGCATTAGGCGCTAATCAGCAAACTTTTAACGGGCTGTCGGGCTTGGGTGATTTGGTGCTGACCTGCTCAGATGATTTATCCAGAAATCGGCGTTTTGGCAAAGCCTTAGCAAATGAGCAAAATACGCAACAAGCGCTTGATAGCGTAGGGGCAACAGTCGAGGGGCTAAATACCTTAGAATTGTTATTATCCATTGCCAAAAAACATCAAGTAGAAATGCCAATTTGCCAACAGGCCTACCTTGTTACCCAAGGGAAAACTTCGGCAATCGAGGCGGTTAATTATTTAATGTCGCGCGCTGCAGTTGACGAATAATTAAATTATATTTAGTCCAACAACTGACTAAAATAACCGTATGAATATTTTAATATTTAAAAAAATCTGCATCATTTTTTTTATTGTTTGGGTTTCGCCACTACAGGCACATAATTCTTTGACAAGCTATTTTATTGATTATCTGATGACTCCAGATTTTAGTGAAATCAAAGACACTAAAGAAAGAAAAGCTGCGTTTTTTAAGCACTTATTGCCAATTGTTGAAAAAGAAAATAAAAAAATAAAAACTATCAGATCGCTAATCAAAAATGATAAGTTCAGCGATAGACGAATTAATAAATTAGCAAAAAAATACCGCTTAGAAAACCCTAATAAACAAGAGTTATTAGCTACCATCGACATTGTTCCAACTTCTTTAGTATTAGCACAAGCCGCCATTGAATCCAACTGGGGCAGGTCGAGATTTTCCCGGCGCTGGCATAATTATTTTGGTATTTGGTGTTTTCACTCTGGCTGTGGTGTTGTGCCAAAAAATCGCGATAAAAATGCTAAACACGAAGTTATGCAATTCTCTTCAACTAATAAAGCAGTTGAATACTATCTACTCAATATTAATCGCAATCAAGCTTATGACAAGTTACGACAAATTAGAAAACACAAACGCAAGCACGGGCTTAAACTAAGCGGCGCGAGTTTAGCAGAGGGCTTAGAAAATTATTCTGGTATTGGTTATGAATATATTGAATTGGTGCAAGGCGTTATTAGGCAAAATAATTTGCTTAGATTTGATTGATGCAAAATAAAAAACCGCTATCAATAATCCTAACGCTTTGAATACTGCTCGCTCTTGCGTGCTTTTTTGTGTCCGACTTTCTTGCGTTCAACAATTCTGGCATCACGCGTTACAAAACCTGCTTTGCGTAAATCAGCTCTTAGCTCATTGTCATACGCCATCAATGCACGCGTTACCCCTAAGCGAATTGCGCCCGCCTGACCAGTATCGCCACCGCCTTTAACCATAATATTAAAATCAAACTTATCTCTCATATCAATGCTATCTAATGGTTGATTGACAATCATTGAAGAAGTTTCACGACCAAAATATTTATTCATTGGGAGTTTATTAACGGTAAAAACACCTTTGCCCTTAGTCATATAAACACGCGCAACGGAGGTTTTCCTTCTGCCTGTTGCGTAAAAAGTTTTTTTATTTTCCATAATAATTTACCGCTATTAAATGTCTAAAAGTTGGGGTTGTTGTGCGCTATGGGTATGCTCAGAACCTGCAAATACTTTCATTTTTCTAAACATATCTCTGCCTAATGGACCTTTTGGCAACATACCTCGCACCGCTTTATTGATAATCTCTTGTGGTTTTTTAGCTTGTAAATCTTTAAATGCGATTGATTTCAAATTGCCCACATAACCAGTGTGATGATGATACATTTTGTCTTCAAACTTCTTGCCAGTAACCTTAACTTTCTCTGCATTAATCACCACAATATAATCGCCAGTATCAGTATGCGGGGTGTATTCTGCTTTATGTTTGCCACGAAGTCTGGAAGCTACTTCTGTAGATAAACGGCCTAAGGTTTTGTCAGCTGCATCAACTAACCACCAGTCTCTTTTCACTTCATTAATTTTAGCGCTGAATGTTTTCATAACTTTTAAATATATCTATACTGCAAAATAATCGGGCTATTATAATCACTTTTTATACTTAGGTCAATACAACTTCTTTGATTTTAAAAATAATAGGGGTTTTAGTGTTTTTTTTGCTATTATTGACATTTCAGACTTACAAAAGCACCAAATTATTTGTGCTAACTCGCTGAAAATAACTCACTACAAATAAAAAACTTATTATATATAATATTGAACCATATTGATAAAAAAATATTGATTATCATTTGGCTGATTATTTTGATTTAATTTTAAAAAAAAAGGAGAAAACTTATGGTTAGTATGCAACCGCCGATTTGCGATTTCAACAGTCCAGCAATTGATTTTAAGCTACAAGGGGTCGATGGCAAAATGCACAGTTTAGCAAGCTGCAAAGGTGAAAAGGGGCTATTAGTGATGTTTATTTGCAATCATTGTCCGTATGTCCAGGCCATTATTGAGCGCATTGTTCGCGACACTAAAGAGTTGCAATCAATCGGGCTGAATGCGGTGGCAATTATGTCAAATGATCCAACAGAATATCAACAGGATTCTTTTGAGAATATGCAGAAAATTGCCCAACAAATGGACTTCCCTTTCCCTTATTTAATCGATAAAACACAAGAAGTTGCAAAAGCCTATGGCGCGGTTTGCACACCTGACTTTTTTGGTTACAACGCCAATTTAGAATTGCAATATCGTGGTCGTTTAGACGCTTCACGCAAAGAAACTTGCGCCGCAGATGTTAAGCGCGATTTATTTGAAGCGATGCGCCAAGTAGCCGAAACAGGCAAAGGGCCAACCCAGCAAATCCCCTCAATGGGCTGCTCAATTAAATGGTTATAACGCGATTGCTATGATGAATAAAGACTGATAGCGTATAATTGCGGTCTTTGCCCGCCATTAGCTTATATATGTCTGAAAATACCCAGCCGCAAGCCACATTTGAATCTTTAGGATTGTCTAATAACATTTTAAAAGTGTTAGATGACATTGGCTATCAAATACCATCGCCGATTCAACAACAGTGCATCAAACACCTACTCAACGGCGAAGATGTTATTGGTCAGGCACAAACAGGCACTGGCAAAACTGCCGCCTTTGTGCTGCCATTATTAGACAAAATTGATCTAAAAAACACCCATCCACAACTACTAATTTTAACGCCAACCCGTGAATTAACAATTCAAGTGAGCGAGGCGGTGCAAACTTACGCACGCGGGATGAAAGGCTTTCATGTATTGCCAATTTATGGCGGGCAATCTTATGATATTCAACTCAGGCCACTAAAACGCGGTGTGCATTGCGTGGTAGGCACTCCAGGTCGGCTGATGGATCATATTAAACGCGGCACTTTAAAATTGGATAATCTCAAATCATTTGTCTTAGATGAGGCTGATGAGATGTTAAAAATGGGTTTTATTGATGATATTAAATGGGTGATGGAGCGCATTCCAAAAAAGCGTCAAATCGCTTTATTCTCAGCTACTATACCAAATGTTATTAAAAAAGTAGCGGAGAAATTCCTTAATAATCCAAAAATTGTTAAAATTAAAACCAAAACTGAAACCGCAACTAACATTAACCAAAAATATATGTTGGTCGGCAACATAGCACAAAAATTAGACGCTCTTACGCGGATTTTAGAGGTAACTATATTTGATGCGATGATTATTTTTGTGCGCACCAAAACCTTGACGGTTGAGCTGGCAGAAAAACTCTCAGCTCGTGGCTTTTCAGCCGATGCCATTAATGGTGATATTGCCCAAAATCAGCGTGAGCGCATTATCAATGGCTTCAAAAAAGGCAAGATTGATATTCTTATTGCCACTGATGTTGCTGCCCGTGGTCTTGATGTAGAACGCATCTCACATGTGGTGAATTATGACATTCCACAAGATGCTGAGTCTTATGTGCATAGGATTGGCCGCACCGGTCGTGCTGGTCGTAGTGGTGAGGCGATTTTGTTTGTCTCCCACCGGCAAAGGCGTATGCTCAAGACGATTGAACGAGTTACTCGCCAAAGCATTCAACCAATTGAGCTGCCAAGTGCAAAAACTATTAATGCAAAACGCATTGAAAGCTTTAAACAAAGCATTACTGAGACGCTAAACAACCAAAATTTGAGCGTTTTTGAAAAGTTGGTTGAAGAATACCAACAAAGCAATACCACAATTCAACCGCTTAAAATTGCAGCTGCTTTAGCTGTTATTGCTCAAGGCAATGAGCCATTATTATTATCAGAAAAAGAACCTAACTTGCAGACAAAACACACTACTGCTAAAGAAAAAATCATTCCAATCAGCGCCGATTCACTTAAAGCATTTCCACAAATTCCAATGCGGCGCTATAAGCTTGAAGTGGGCAATAATAATCAGGTTAAACCCGGTAATATTATCGGCGCTATTGCTAACGAAGCAGATATGAACAGCGACTATATTGGTGCAATTCAAATTTTTGAGCATTTCTCAACCATTGATTTACCTGATGAAATGCCTAAAGAGGTTTTTGAAATATTGCAAAAAACAATAGTTTGCGGCAAAGCACTCAAGATTGCTGAGCTTACTGATAAGAATAATAAAGCGTGTATTGGCGGCAAAAAACCAAAATCAAATTTTGGACGCAAAAAGTTCGCAAAGAAGGCTCATTACAGCAGAAAACCTGCAAAAAATCATAACAAACAAAAGAATAAGTAGGACAAAAATCAAAAAATATCAAATTATTTTTAAAATATTAACATTTAATAACAAAACAGGTGTTAAAATGCGTTTGCTGGTAAAGAAATACAGTTTGCTGTTATATTTTTTGATAGGTTTTAAGCTTCTCTAAGTTATAAAAATGGTATAAATTTAGCGGTAATTTTTAATTTTTAGGAGATACAATGTCTACAACAACAGGAAAAGTCAAGTGGTTTGACGTAAAAAAAGGTTTTGGTTTTATTGAGCAGGAAAGTGGAGATGATGTATTTGTTCACTTCCGTGCTATTCAAGGTGATGGTTACAAATCATTAGCAGAAGGCCAAGAAGTAGAATTTGAATTAGAAGATGGCGCAAAGGGTCCACAAGCCGCTAATGTCGTTCCAATGTAATTACAAATTATTTTTTTAATTTAAAAACCCGGCTTGTTGTCGGGTTTTTTATAGGCAGAGAACAGAGGGCAGAAAACAGAGGGCAGAGAGGCAGAGTGCAGAAAACAGAGAACAGAGCAGAGCAAGGGCGGCCGTTGGTAATGCGACTTCAGTCGCATCTAAACAGAGAGTAGAGCAAGTCAAGAGCGGTGTAATTAGATTTGTTTATGTTGGTGGAAAAAGCAGAGTAAGAGTGGTGTTGGTAATGCGACTTCAGTCGCATCTAAACAGAGAGTAATGCTATTAGAACTGTTTGTGTATCTTTTACATCATATCGTCTGTTTGGGGGAGGGCGTGGTAGAGTGTGCATCAACTCGAGATCCCGACGCCCTCCCCCAAGCCCCCACCCTAAGAAGTTTATCAAAATCGGGCTTCGCCCTATCGCCTGAACGGCGATTTTTGCCACTTATACATTGAGGATTGGGGTGCCATTAGATTTGTTTGTGTTGGTAGAAAAAGCAGAGCAAGAGTGGTATTGGTAATGCGACTTCAGTCGCATCTATGCTTGTATTGAGGCGATTTTTGCCACTTATACATTGATGATTGGGGTGATATTAGGTTTGCTCTGTTCTGTCTTCTGTTTTCTGTTTTCTGCCCTCTGCTCATTAGCTTTGTTTGTGCGGTTGGTAATGCGACTTCAGTCGCATCTATGGCACCCCAATCCTAAAAGCGACAGTGGCAAAAATCAGCTTGCTCTGCTTTTTTAACTAACCACAGATACATTAGGTATCTGGAAAGGTGATTTCAATTGCCTCATCAGCAGAAAAGGAGATTTTAGTCATATAAATGCAAGCATAGATGCGACTGAAGTCGCATTACCAAAAGAAAATACCATCTGCAAAGGTGATTTCAATTGCCTCATCAGCAGAAAAGGAGATTTTAGTCATATAAATGCAAGCATAGATGCGACTGAAGTCGCATTACCAAAAGAAAATGCTATCTGGGAGGCAGAGAACAGAGAAAGAGCGGTGCTATTAGGTTTACTCTGTTCTGTCTTCTGTCTTCTGCTTTCTGCCTTTCTGCCCTAGCGAATAATTATTTTGAATATAAATCTAAATAAGCTTTCAACTGTGGGGTTGTTTTTTTGCCATCGGGTGCATCACTGGCAATGGTGGTGTGTAAATTGTTGGCATTAGAGTTTAGTAAATATTTAAAGATAATCAATCCATCGTTAGGGGCATTAATAGTGCCATTGCCATCAACATCTAAAATAGTTCCTGCATCATCTAAATAAGCTTTCAACTGTGGGGTTGTTTTTCTGCCATCGGGTGTATCACTAGCAATGGTAGTATGTAAATTGTTAGCATTAGAGTTTAGTAAATATTTAAAGATAATCAATCCATCATTAGGGGCATTAATAGTTCCATTGCCATCAACATCTAAGGAAAAAGTTTTTTCTTCTATTACCGTAATAGTAAGACTTTGGGTAAAAATAGTATTATCTCCATTAAGTGTTGAAACATAAACAGTGTATGTGGCACCTACAATAGTAAAACTTCCAGGGTTATTGGCTGTTAATTTATCGTCAGAAATTGAGAAAGTCGCGGTATTATTCTCTAAAACATAAACACGACCAGTATCAGTGGCATTAGTTGATAAAAGTCCAACAGTTGTCCCGTCTGCGGCTTGGTTATTTATGGTATTTGGTGCAAGGGTTATGCCGGTTACAGTGCCGCCTGTAGCAATAGTTATTGTAAAATCTTTGGAAATAGTAACGGCGGTGGGCGAGGATGAATCAGTTGAGCTAATGGTAATAGTATATGAGCTTTGTGTTGCTTTATCAAGAACGGCAGTGGTTATTAGTTTATCGTCTTCAATTGAGAAAGGTAAATAATTTGGAAGAGTCAAGCCTGAGTCTATTGTTATATAATCAATATCAGTTCGACTAGATCCAATCAATGTTGCTCCATCATATTTATCAGGCCAATCAGTTAATGTTATTGTTCCAGTATATGAACCTGTAATAGTATATTCAGAAGAAAATCCTTCAGTTTGATTAATTTCATATGACAATACATTAGCAGGGTGGTATTGACCATTAGCAAGATATATACGAGGGTAAAAATAGGCTATAGCAGTTCTACTTCCACCAATTGCTTCAATTACAAAATTTGTGCTTTCATTACCGGCTCCATCTTCGCCTGTTACAGTAAATGTAAAAGTTTTATTAGGATTAGCGTTGCTAACAGTATAACTATAAGGTCCCGTGTCACCAACTATAAAAAGTGTAGCAAGATTTCCAACAGTTGTTCCAGCAGCATTATTCTCAGCCACAGTAGTTGGTGAAAGAGTTATATCTATTGGAGTTGGAACATCATCTATATTAACTATATTAATAATAAAGTTTTCTAAATAACCACCAGTATTATCAGTTGCTCTAATAACAATAGTATAAGAAGCTTTTGCTTCATAATCAAACTCAACCTTAGATTTTAAAACACCAGTAGCGCTACCGATTGAGAAAAAATCAGAAGTTGGAGGGGTTGAAATAGTTAAGCCAGAATTTATTGTTATATATGCTCCACCCGCTTCCACGCTAAAACCAATTAATGTTGCTCCATCTAAATTAGCTGGCCATGAATCTAACCTGACTGTTCCAGAAGCATTAGTACCAGAAGCATTCATACCTGTGGCAGAAACTCCAGATTTATTGGCAGCATTATAAGCATTTATAGCCGCTGCTAATTTAGTAGCAGGGTTATCTGCACTTGTTGAAGAATTAAAATTTATAGTAGCTATAGTAATATCATTACTGCCATCATTATTACCACCAGCAGGTCGGACTTTAAAATTATTAACACCATCATCAGTTGCATTCGGGGATATGTGAGTAAGCATTACACCAAATGAAGAAGTATTACCTTCATCTTGCACATCATAAGAATAAGGTGCCGTGCCGCCAGAAGCAGTAGCAGTTCCAATAGTTGTGCCAATATCAAGATTTTCATCTATGATATTTGCTGTAAGAGTTATAGTTGAAGGAGTAGCATTAACTAAGGTTGTTAAGCTAAATAATAGGCTTGTTAAGATTATTTTTTTCATAATTTTATATTTTGTAGTTAAAAAGGCGGTAATTATATCATTGTTTAAGGCGTTATTATACTATTGTTTGCTCTGCTTTTTCTACCAATACCAACAAATCTAATTATGTCCCAATCCTCACAATGCTACAGTGGCAAAAATTACCTCAATACAAGCATAGATGCGACTGAAGTCGCAGAACAGAGGGCAGAAGGCGGAAAACAGAGAGGCAGAAGACAGAAAACAGAAAACAGAGGACAGAACAGAGCAAACCTAATGGCGCCCCAATCCTCAATGCGACAGCGGCAAAAATCGCCGTCCAGGCGATAGGGCGAAGCCCGATTTTGATAAACTTCTTAGGGTGGGGGCTTGGGGGAGGGCGTCGGGATCTCGAGTTGAGGCACAATCTACCACGCCCTCCCCCAAACAGACGATATGACACAAAAAATACACAAACAATTCTAATGGTATCGCTCTTGCTCTGTTCAGATGCGACTGAAGTCGCATTACCAAAAGAAAATACCATCTGCAAAGGCGATTTCAATTGCCTCATCAGCAGAAAAAGAGACTTTAGTCATATAAATGCAAGTATAGATGCGACTGAAGTCGCATTACCAAAAGAAAATACCATCTGCAAAGGCGATTTCAATTGCCTCATCAGCAGAAAAAGAGACTTTAGTCATATAAATGCAAGTATAGATGCGACTGAAGTCGCATTACCAAAAGAAAATACTATCTGGGAGGCAGAGGACAGAGAGGCAGAGAACAGAGAACAGAGAACAGAGAAAGAGCGGTGCTATTAGGTTTACTCTGTTCTGTCTTCTGTCTTCTGTCTTCTGCCCCCTAGCGAATAATTATTCTGAATATAAATCTAAATAAGCTTTCAACTGTGGGGTTGTTTTTTTGCTATCGGGTGCATCACTGGCAATGGTGGTGTGTAAATTGTTGGCATTAGAGTTTAGTAAATATTTAAAGATAATTAATCCATCATTAGGGGCATTAATAGTGCCATTGCCATCAACATCTAAAATAGTTCCTGCATCATCTAAATAAGCTTTCAACTGTGGGGTTGTTTTTCTGCCATTAGGTGTATCACTAGCAATGGTAGTATGTAAATTGTTAGCGTTAGAGTTTAGTAAATATTTAAAGATAATCAATCCATCATTAGGGGCATTAATAGTTCCATTGCCATCAACATCTAAGGAAAAGGTTTTTTCTTCTGTTACCGTAATAATAAAATCTTTGGAAATAGTAACGGCGGTGGGCGAGGATGAATCAGTTGAGCTAATGGTAATAGTATATGAGCCTTGTGTTGCTTTATCAAGAACGGCAGTGGTTATTAGTTTATCGCCGTCAGTTGAGAAAGGTAAATAACTTGGAAGAGTCAAGCCTGAGTCTATTGTTATATAATCAATATCAGTTCGACTAGATCCAATCAATGTTGCTCCATCATATTTATCAGGCCAATCAGTTAATGTTATTGTTCCAGTATATGAACCTGTAATAGTATATTCAGAAGAAAATCCTTCAGTTTGATTAATTTCAAATGACAATGTATTAGCAGGGTTGTTGGCGCCACTAGCACGATATATACGAAAGTAAAAATAGGCTATAGCAGTTCTACTTCCACCAATTGCTTCAATTACAAAATTTGTGCTTTCATTACTGGCTCCATCTTCGCCTGTTACATTAAATGTAAAAGCTTTATTAGGATTAGCGTTACTAACAGTATAACTATAAGGTTCCGTGCCGCCAGATGTAGCAAGTATTCCAACAGTTGTTCCAGCGGCATTATTCTCAGCCACAGTATTTGATGAAAGGCTTAAACTTTCATCTATACTCTTAATAGTAACAGTAATATCTTGTGAAAAATCAGTAACTCCGTCATTGGTGGTAACATTAATAGTATATGAAGATTTTACTGAGTAATCAAAAACAGTAGCAGATAATAAATTACTGCCAGAGATTGTGAAATATTGTTCGTTCAATGTTGTTGATAGTGTTGGAATAGTTAAGTCAGAACCTATTGTGATAGTATTAATACTATTAGCGCCATTTGTTGTCGAAAAACCAATTAATTTTGCATCATTCAAATTAGCTGGCCAGCTTGTTAATCGGACTATTCCAGAAGCAGGACCATCATTAACAACTTCTGCGCTAACTCCTGAGCTATTGTTAGTATTGTAAGTATTTATAGCCGTTACTAAGAATCCAGCAGGAGAACCAGTAGCAAAAGAATATTTACCAATAGTAGCTATAGTAATATCAGCACTGTCGTCAGCAAGTCGGACTTTAAACTGATTACTATTAACATTTGTTCCGCCCTGTTCTCCCACATTAAATAAAAAAGAAGTAGCTTTCAAAGAGTAACTATAACTCCCTCCCTCCCCCGCAGAATTAGTTGTTGAAAGAGCTCCAACGGTTGATCCACTCATAAGACCTTCAAATATGCTGTTTGGTGTAAGAGTTACACCTATAGGAACAATATTGTTTTCTGTAATATTAACAGTAATATCTTGTGAAAAAGTATTGTTTCCATCGTCTGTGGTAACATTAATAGTATATGAAGATTTTACTGAGTAATCAAAAACAATAGCAGATACTAAATCACTGCCAGAAATTTCGAAATATTGTTCATCAAATGTTGCTGTTGGAAGAGGATCTAAGTTAGAATCTATTGTGATAGTAGAAACACTATTACCACCACTATCCGTTGTCGTAAAACCAATTAATGTTGCACCATTCAAATTAGCTGGCCAGCTTGTTAATCGGACTGTTCCAGAATCTTCACCATTAGTAACAACTTCTGCGCTAACTCCAGTAGTAGAATCTATAGCCGCTACTAAGGAACTGGCAGGAGATTGACCGGTATTAGTATAACCACTAATAGTAGCTATGATAATATCATTATCGCCATTACTATTCCCAGCAGGTCGGGCTTTAAGCTGATTACTGCCAAGATTTGTTCCAGATTGTTCTCCTACATCAAATAAAAAAGAAGTAACTTTCAAAGAGTAATTATAACTCCCTCCCCCCGCAGAATCAGTTGTTGAAAGCACTCCAATAGTTCTGCCAATAGGGAGATTTTCATCTATGTTATTTGGTGTAAGAGTTATACCTGTAGGAACAGCATTAACTAAGGCTGCTAAACTGAATAATAGGCTTGCTAAGATTATTTTTTTCATAGTTTTATATTTTGTAGTTAAAAAGGCGGTAATTATATCATTGTTTGAGGCGTTATTATACTATTGTTTGCTCTGCTTTTTCTACCAACACCAACAAATCTAATGAACAGAGGGCAGAAGGCGGAAAACAGAGGACAGAACAGAGCAATAGCAAACCTAATAGCACCGCTCTTACTCTGTTCTCTGCCTTCTGCTCTCTGACATCTGCCCAACACAAACAAATCTAATTACACCCCAATCCTCAATGTGAAAGTGGCAAAAATCGCCGTCCAGGCGATAGGGCGAAGCCCGATTTTGATAAACTTCTTAGGGTGGGGGCTTGGGGGAGGGCCTTCGAGATCTCGAGTTGAGGCACATTCTACCCGCCCTCCCCCAAACAGACGATATGACACAAAAAATACACAAACAATTCTAATGGTATCGCTCTTGCTCTGCTTTTTCTGCCCACACAAATAAATCTAATATCACCACAATCCTCAAGGTGATAATATGCAAAAATCGCCTCAATACAAGCATAGATGCGACTGAAGTCGCATTACCAACGCCGCTTTTTGCTCTGTTCTGTTTTCTGCCTTTCTGCCCTCTGTTCAACGCCGCTCTTGCTCTACTCTGTTTTCTGTCTTCTGCCCCTCTGTCTTCTGCCTATAACTTAATCTTAAACCTAACACGCTCAGTACCATCTTTTGATTGTTTAGCAATAACTTTGTCATTTTTTATATCATAATCCAATGTTGCGCCTTTGAAGGAATCAAAGCCTTGAATTAAATGCACATTGCCTTTAAGATGGATAAATTCTTTTTTGATTAAATAGCTGATATTCAGTGCTGTTGCCTCAATAAAACGCTGTTGATTTGGCTGATTTTGCTTATAATATGCGCGCTTATTTTTGCTGCCTTTGGCAACTATCTTAGTAACTTTTTGTTGGCTGCTAAACAGCTGTATAACCTCGGCACTGAGTATTAGCGAGCCTTGCACAACTTTAACATCGCCGCTGTATATACTCAGCCCAGTGCGTTCATCAATCAGCACTGTATCTGCCTCGATTTCAAGCGGCTGTTGGCTGTCATCTTTTAAGGCAAAAGTTGTATTGGATAGGATGAGAATAATTAATAAAAACTTATTCATAACGCCCAACCACGCCGCCGCTGAGTTTGATTTTTTGATTTTTAGCATCATAGTGCATGCCTTTTGCATCAATGTCGGCGGCTTTTGACTGATAATGTATTTTTTCTTTGGTGCGATAAATTTCATTGTCTTTTGATTGGTCTATGGTTAAGTTTATGGCATTAATCTTAGAGCCTGAATTTTGCAAAATCCTCACTTTGCCTAATAATTGCAGCTGCTGAGTATTCATATCCATATTCATCGCATCTGCATAAATCTTGTTGTTGTTGGCTAAATAGCTGGTTTTGTTTTTGGAATAATAATACTTTTGTCCATTGGACTCGTCAATATATAAGGTTTTGGTTAATATTTTCTGCCCGCTGTCTTGATTGATGCGTATTTTGCCAAGCAATTTCATTTGGTCTTGTTTAGACTTTAGGCGCATACCTTGGGCAACAATATTTCCATGTTGTGCTAAATAAGTTACTTTTTTTTGGCTAATCAAATCTTTTGTTTTAGCGCCAACCAATAATTCTTCTGTATTTATTTTATGAGTAATACCAGCTACAGAACTAACATCCACTTTGCCAACAAACTTAATATCGCCATTGTCAAGATAATTAGCGCGTTTAGCAATTAGTGTGCGCTGCGCTTTGCCTTGGTTATCATAAATAATGACTTTTGGATTAAGTAATAAAGTTGGGGAATCTTTAAAACTAAGATAATGTTTGGCCTCAATAAAATGTGAAATTTGCTGGTTAATATCAAACTCCTGCAAAGCAAAATTATCAATTTTTTCTATATATGACACTTGCTGTGAAACAGGATTATTATCAACAGGGCTTGCATTTTCAGCTTGAAATAAGTTAAATGAATACAATAGCGCTGGTATTAAAAGCCACACAAGGGCGATAATCACTATAATAAAAGTGCTAAATAATAGATTGCGTCTTAACTGAAAACTCATTGATTATAATTAAAAATGATTATAAAAAAAATTAGTGGCATTTATGCTATTAGCCCAAATCAAGCGCTGAATTTAAGTGCTATCGAACAGTTGTTTAAACAATATGCAATCAATGTTTTGCAATATCGACACAAAACAAACGACCCACATACTAAACTGAATGAAGCCAAACAATTACAACAGTTGTGCTGGAGATATAATACTGTATTTATCATCAATGATGATATTAACCTGAGTGAAAAAATTAAAGCCGATGGCGTGCATTTGGGCAAAAATGATGGCAGCATTTGGCAAGCACGTCAGCAACTCAAAGATGGGGCGATTATTGGTGTGTCTTGCTATGCTGATATTGGGCTGGCTCAAAAAGCGCAAGACTTAGGTGCTGATTATGTGGCTTTTGGCGCACTATTCCCCTCAAACACTAAGCCTGATGTCGCCCATTGTCCCTTAGATATTATTACTCAAGCCAAGCAAACGCTTGATATTCCTATTGTAGGTATTGGCGGTATTAATTTTAGCAATCAACAGCAAGCCTTCGATGCGGGCTGTGATGCGGTGGCAATGATTAATGCGCTGTGGGCAAATTTACCTCAATCAATTGACTGACTGCGGGGCAATATAGCGCGCATTTAATTTTGTTGGGGTAAATCTGGCTAAGGGTTTGTTGGTAGAGCAATAATTGCGCTGTGTGTTCTGATTGTTGCCTGCTGATAAACGCTTCAAGTGCCTCGTTGCTGGCTGGCTCGGTGGTTTTAAAATCAATAATCCATAAAATATCATCGTCAATAAATAATCTATCAATGGCGATGGTTTTTTCATTAACGACAAACTCAGCTTCGGTTAAAGTTGAGGGGCGCGACTTAAATAGCCAAGCAAATTTCGGGTCGTTTGTGGTGTTATTTAACAATTTTACAACAAAACTTTGCCAGCGCTCTATCTCGGTAGCAGGCGTGCCGATCTCAATTAATCGGTTTTTAATATGGGCGCTGCTTGGGCTAAAAATCTGCTGCTCATAATACGCGTGTATCAATGTGCCTATCAGGCGCTTAAATAAGCGCTCAAAACTTTGCTGATATTTTATTGTTTGCCCTATTATTTGTGCTTTATTGTGCGGCGTTGTTAATTGTTTGAGGCGTTGTAATTGCGGCGCATCTGTTGGTTTGACTTGGCATTCTGTTACTGGCTTTTGCTCAAAGCTGGCTTGATAAAATGGTATGAGTAACGCCAATAGGCTTTTTGCTGGTGCTTTTTCAGATTGATTGAGCGCGCCTAATAGGTGCAAATGTTGTTTAGCACGGGTCATAGCTACATACAGTAGGCGCATGGTTTCAAATTTATTTTGCTCGGCATCAACAAACCCTAAATAGTTATAAGTGCGACTTTGCTCAGCCTCGGTTGATGATTTGATAGGTGCTAATAATAACGACTCATCAGCAAAAGTTTTTAGGTGCATTATCGGAGATTTGTTATTAGCAGGGCGTTTGCCTAAACCGGGCAAAATCACTGTATCAAATTCCAGCCCTTTAGATTCGTGAATTGTCATTAATTTAACTTGTGCCTTTTCACTAGGTGCATATAACTCGTTTAATATTGTCTCGATAGTCGCGACATTCAGCAATTGTTGGCTTTCACAATTATTAATAATTTGTAAAAACTGATCTTTAATTATCGCTTCTGTGGATGATAGGGCGGCGGTAATACCAAGCTGTTGCAATGCGTAAGTTAATAATTCCACAAAACTAAATCGCCCTTGATTATCAAGCACAGGGCGCAGGCAATCATACAAGTGCTGTGCTCTTTTTTGCCCGTCTTTAGTTAATAAAGAGCGGGTATTTTCATCTGCTAATTGCTGGTAAATAACGGTTTTATTGTCTGCGGACAAAATCAATAAATCATCTAAAATAAGCCCGCACCAAGGTGAGCGCAAAACACTTAGCCATGCCAATTTATCGCCTAAATGCAGTAAGGCTTTGGTGAGTGAAAACAAATCACGAGTTAATAAATGCTCTTTAAGTGGTATGATTTTTACCCCTTCAAAAGCAATATTAGATTGCTTCAGCAGTGGAATAATATGTTGCAAATGCGAGCGATTTCTCACCAAAATTACCAGCTCGGCTTGTGCATTGTCAGCCAATGAAGTTTTAACAATATTCAAGACTGATTCTGCCTCCAACTCTGATTGATTATGGGCAAATGGATAAAAGCTAATCGCCTGATTATTAACTACATCTGACGCGGCTTGTGATGCTAAATAGCTGATTGCACCTTGATAAATATCTTCATATTCAGGGAAAATCTGTTGAAACAATGTGTTATTGCCGGCAACAATGCTTTTTGAGGAGCGAAAATTTGTATTTAATAGCAAAGAAGTGGGCGCTATATTAGCGATGCCTTGCGCCTTAACTTGTAGAAATAACCCGACTTGAGATTCTCTAAATCGATAAATCGATTGCATCGGGTCGCCCACCAAAAACAAGGTTTTACCATCACCATCCTGCCATTGTCCAATCAGTTTTTCAATGCTGTCAAATTGTAAAGTTGAGGTGTCTTGAAACTCATCAATCAGCAAATGTTGTATTTTGTAATCTAAAAATAAGGCAATATCGCTGACGCTTGATTGATTATCTAAGGCTTGATTAGCAAGCAGTGCTACCTCAATAAAATCATGCGCTTGTTGTTGTTCAAAATACAAACTTAATTGTGCTACGCAGAGTTTCAACACTTGTGCAATCAATGCCAAAGTATCAACCTGTGCTACAGAAAAATCCGCATCTGGTAAATGGCTTATGTTGTGTAGTGCTGCTCTTAATGCCTCATTTTCACTCAAAATTTGTAATTGCTCAATCAGTGCTTGTTTTTGCGCCTTGAGTTCAGCAGGAAAGCCGTTATTCTTGTTTAAAGTTTTGCGCCAAGCACCGTCTTTTTTTAAGCACAAGGACTGAATGCTTTGCCACTTGTCAAAATCTGCAAGCGCACAGCCCGGCAAACAATCAAGCTGTGCATATTCAGCCTTTGTGCTGGCTGACATAAGTGCAAAAAAGTTGCTGTTTAAATGTGGTTTAGCAAGGCGTTCTAAGCAGCTTAAATGTTGCACAATAATGGTTTTTGCACTGTCTTGTAGTATGCTCGGATCTAGCACATCATCTCGATACAAACGCGTTAGCCATTGGTCACGCTTGGCAAGCATCTGCGTTGTCAGCCGATAAAATTGCTCAATATTATTATCTAAATACAGCAATAAATCCGAAATCACCGCGCCATACTGTTTATCATCAATCAGCAGCAATGTTTGCATAGTAGCGTGTTTATAAGCGGCAACTTGTTGCCAATTTTTCAGCATAATTTGACGCGGCACTAATTCTGAGGCGACAGGATAACGGCTGCTAATCAAGCTCGATAAACTATCAATAGTGGCAATTTTTAAGCGTTTTGGATTGTGTAATAAGGCCCAGCCTTGCTGCTCTGAATGCTGAATTACTGTAGCGGCTAAATCATAAGTGATTTGTTTGTGCGCCTCATTAGGTCTGGGTTGCTGGGTCGAGTTCAAAGCCGATAAAACACGCTGCCTAAGCTCATCTACCGCCTTATTAGTAAATGTCATTGCCATGATATTCTCTGGATATTCACAAACCGATAATAACTTCAAATATCGTTGCGTTAATAACTCAGTTTTGCCCGAGCCCGCAGGTGCTTGGACAATATAAGACTGAGTAATGTTGAGCGCTTCAGCTCTTTGTTCTTGGTCGTTCATTTTATTTTTTGTAAATATTGCACTAATTTGTCAAGATTGGTATGAGGATTATTTTTTGCGTTTTTACAAGCAAAACCTATTTTACCTTGTAATTTAATAAAAATACCTTTGTCAGTTTTGTTGTATTTTGGAAAATATTTTTTAAAGTCCTTATCTTTGCGCAACTCATCAAATTTAGTAAAGGTCTTAGTTGTATATATGAAATGTAACAATAAAAAATACTCAAAACAAGGCTCTGAATAAGCTGCAAAATAGGTATTTTTTATTTGTTTAATATTGCCTTTAGTTTCCTTGTATTTTGGGTGTCTATCTTTGTCAAAAAGACAATACACCCTATCAAATATATTTTTTTCGTATTTAGATTTCCTATAAAGTCTTTTGGCTTCTTTTAATAAACTATCTGGTGTATTTTGCTTAGGATTGCTTATTTCAACATTCGCAGTGCTTAGTTTTAATTGCCTAATCAACCCCTTAAAATAGTATTGTTCTGTTATCCCCTCACAAACAATAAGAACTCTATCATAAGACTCTCTACTTGCAACTTTTCTGCGGTTGTATTTAGTTTTTACTTTGCGTTTTACCACAATATTATCCCAAATACGGCACTGCACCATAACGACCTGAGAGATAAAATTTTTCTACATTCTCTGCACCTTTACGCACAGAAAAATCAGCCAAAGAAAATAATTCAGTGGCATTATTTTCCTTTTCACAAAACCATACTTGGTCACGGCGGAAAATTTCTTGGTCAAGTAATGAAGTTTCATGCGTTACAAAAATCAACTGTGCGCCATTTTTGTTAAGTTCTGGGTCATGGAACATTTTAACCAAATATTCTACTAATTTTGGGTGTAGGCTATTTTGTAATTCATCTAAAATTAAACAATAGCCATTTTCTAAAACATCTAACCATGCACCTACTAATAAAAAGAGTTTTTGTGTGCCTTTTGATTCTTGTCCAAAAATAAATGATTGTAGAAGTCCTTCATCAGATTTATGAATAAATTCAATTTTGCTTTTTCTATATTTAGTCACTTGTTGTTCTACGCCATTTATTAATATAGAATTTTTTTCTTTTTCTGTTGGCTCAATTTCTTGATGATCTATATCAACAATATTTATATCAGCAAACGATAAAAAATCTACCACTTGCTGTTTATTTGTATTGAGTTTATCTAAAGTATAAATATCAGGAATGCCTGTTACAGCACCTTTTATTTTATTTATAGCCTTAAAAATACAAGCTAATTGTGGGGCATTTAACTGCGTGGCAATTGATAAAAATAATGAGTTATCCTTGGTGCTTTCTTGCCATAATTTTTTATTGCCTTTCAGGGCAGTCATAGCACCCCAGGTATTGGTATTTGTTCTTTCAATTAAAACCTGTGGATGGCCTTTGGGGTATTGATAAAGCCATTCATCAATGATTTTTTCTTTGGTTGCTGAAAAACCATAAACAAAACGCACGCCATCATCAACAAAATCTAACTCAAATTCTGTCGGTTGATTTTGAGTTTTAGTAGATAAAATAAATGGCTCAATATGAATTATATCGTTTAATTGAAAATTAGCAGATTTATTAATAATGACAAGCATATCATTCAGGGCACAGACTAAATTTGACTTGCCACTGGCATTTGCACCATAAATCACCGCACTATTTAACACATCAAGAGTTTTGCCTGTTGATAGGCTAACAGTGGTGAAGTTATTTTCTAACTCATTCTTTTTAGTTTTTAACAAACTTAGGGTTTGTTTTTCCTTGATTGAGCGAAAATTAGTAACACTAAATTCTAAAAGCATTTTGATTTCCATAGTAAATAAAGCAGGCATTTTAACACTTTTTGCCAAAAATGCAAGTTTATTTTAATAATACTACATTATTAGTATTTTATAATCTAATACCTAAACTTTCTAAGTGTGTTATCCAAGCATCAAAACCAGCGCATTTTTCTCTGATTTTTGCTAAACCTATTTGTTTTAAGATATTAGGTGCGTGCGTTGTTTTAATATATAAACACTGCTTTTCAATTCTTTTGGATGGTGCTGTTTCTTGTGAATTATTTATTTCCTCTAAATTATTAAATTGGCTTAATATATCATCAATCCAATTTTGATTGGTGTTCAATACATTTGCCATCTTTTGTGCATCACTAAAAAGCAATGTCTCAAACTCATACATTTGGATATAGGGGATTATTTTGTGTTTTTGGCCATCTTTAATTTTGTCTTTGATTTTATTTTCCAAACTTGCCTTAGTTTCATTTCCAGATTTACCCTTAAATCCGTAAAAGTCATATAATGTTGTAACAAAATCATGATTATGTATTAGAGCATTCAATTTTGATATAATTCTTTCTATACTGATATTGCCTTTCATATTCTGCAAAGAAATAATAATACCTAATTGGATAAAATGCGGTTGTAAAACTTGTTCAACAAAATTATATTCTGTTTTTCCTTCAACAGATATTAACAATCTTATCATTTTGGCAATGCTCCGATTAAGCCATTTTCCCAAGTATCGCCCATTTGATAATTTTCAAGCCACTCTTTTAATTCTTCTTGTTTATCTTTTTCAAACCGTTTAAATTTAGATTCGCCATTTTCATAATCAACAATAATAAAATCATCAGGCTCAAAACAATTCGCCAATGTTACTGATTGAGTAGAAATAATAACTTGCGTGCCTTGTGCTGAGACTGCTTTGATTATTTCTGATAATACCGTGAGTGCATCTGGATGCAAACCAATTTCTGGCTCGTCTAAAACAATGGTTGCTGGGCGTAAATCTTTAGGCTGTAAAAATAGCGTTGCCATACAAATAAAACGCGCTGTGCCGTCAGATAAGGTTTGTGCTGAAAACCCTAACCCGCTTAAATCATTTGTATGTTGCCAACGCAAAATAATATTTTCACCCTCTATGTTAAAGTCAAAATCTTGAAAATAAGGGGCAACTGTTTGCACCGCTTGAACGATATTTTGATAATCGGCATTAAAATCTTGTTTTAATTTATATAAAAAAGGTGCTAAATTAGCAGCAAAACTGTCTAAAAATTTATTTTGCCCTATATCTTGATAAGTTTTAAATTTTGCCGTTGATGATGTGTCGTGAAAATGATAAAGTTTAGATCGATTTAAATACTGTTTTGAGTATTCTGCTACTCTTGTATTTATTTTTTTAAGCTGGCTTTCATCAGCAGCATTAGTTAGGCCTTCAGAATATGGTGTTTGATACTTTTCTTTGTTATGAAGGGAAATACTATCGTAATCAATAAACAAGGAATCTTTATTATCATTCTTTTTAAGCCTAACAAAGTATCCGTTAGATGAGTGCTGGTCTTCGCCTAACACCAACTTAATAGTGATTTCATTAGTTATTTTATTGCCAAAATATAGAAACCTTTCCGCCCCACCATTTTGTTTAACATAACTTTGTAATCTTTGATTATAAGTATTTTCAAGCAACCTAAAAACAGAAATAAAATTACTCTTACCCGAGCCATTAGCGCCAATAAGAACATTAATCGGTCTCATCTCTAAATCCAATTCTTTAATAGATTTAAAACCTTTAATATTGATATGTGATAAATTTTCCATAATCTAATGCTACATTTTATCAGGTGCAGAAACACCTAAAAGACCCAAACCATTTACTAAAATTTGTTTGACTGAAGTAATTAATTGCAATCTTGAATTGCGTAATATGGTGTCTTTAAGTAAAAATTCGCTGTTGTTGTAATAACTGTGAAAATCCCCTGCTAACTCGCGTAAATAATACGCCAGTATATGTGGCTCGTAATTAAGTGCGCAAGATTGCAACACATCTTTATAACGATTGAGTTGTTTAATCAAGGCGATTTCTGCCTTATTATTGAGCAATGATAAATTTAGTGCTGATGTATCTGCTGTGTCTTGTCTCAATACCGAGCAAATGCGCGCATGGGCATATTGAATATAAAATACGGGATTTTCATTGCTGTTTGATTTTGCCAAATCTAAGTCAAAATCCATATGCTGCTCAGATTTTCGTAAAATATAGAAAAAACGAGCAGCATCATTGCCAACTTCGGCGCACAATTGTTGCAATGTTACAAACAAGCCAGCGCGCGTGGACATCGGGATTTTGACTCCGCCACGATACAAATGCGCAAATTGCACCAGCAAAATCTCAAGTTTGTTTTCATCAAAACCCAATGCTTTAATCGCAGCCTTGACACGGGCAATATAGCCATGATGGTCGGCCCCCCAGATATTAATAATTTTGTCATAACCGCGTTCAAACTTTTCACGATGATAAGCAATATCCGCAGCAAAATAGGTATGCGCGCCATTATCACGCACCACAACTCGGTCTTTCTCATCGCCAAAATCTGTGGTTTTAAACCAAAGTGCACCGTCTTTTTTATAAATATAAGCACAGGCTTGCAAGGCTTCGATTGTTGTTTTTGACAAGCCACTATCAAGCAGCGATTGCTCAGAAAACCACTGGTCATAATCCACCCCAAAATTAGATAAATCCGTTTTGATGCCACTTAAAATATCGTTAATCGCCAAATCAAACACGATTTTATAATCCGCGCCCAATGCTTGCTTGCAATTCGCAATTAAATCATCAATGTGGCGTTCTTTATTGCCGCCAGCGCATTCATCTTTACAGGCGCCAGCCAAAATATCACATTTTTGAACCCCACTAATTTGCTTGGCAATGGCAAAAATATAGTCGCCTTTGTAACCATTATCGGGGAATTTATCGGTATCAATATAACGCAAATAAACCGAAGTCGCCAAAATATCCATCTGCCGCCCTGCATCATTTACATAATATTCACAGTCCACCGTAAAACCCACTGCGCGTAAAAGATTAGCGACAGTGGCCCCATAAGCCGCCCCGCGCCCATGCCCGACATGCAAAGGTCCGGTTGGATTAGCCGATACAAACTCCAATAAAACGCGCTGCCCTTGGCCAAAATCCGACAACCCATATCCGCTGCCCTTGGCAATAATTTGGTTAATAATTGCAGTATTTGAGTCTGGCGACATAAAAAAGTTAATAAAGCCCGCCGCCGCAATTTCAACCTTTTCCACTTGCTCAGAATGAGGCAAATTTTCCACAATTTTATCTGCCAATGCCCTGCTCGAAAGCCCTGTTTTTTTTGCCAAAACCATAGCAATATTGGTGGCAAAGTCGCCCTGAGTTCTATCCTTAGAATGGTCAATACGAATATCCTCAGGCACACTCCCAAGTATGCCATTCTCGACCAACAGCTGCAAACTTTGCTGTAATAATGTTTGTAATTTTTGCTTCATAGTGTTAGCAATCCCACGCCTCTGGTTTAGTTAGTTTTTTGCCATTTTTGTTAATTACAGTATGGGGTAATTGATTAGTTTGAATTTTTAACTTAGAAATAGAAAAGAAACCATCAGCCACTTTACACAACTCTTTATCGCCACATTCCCTACATTGCCTTGTTTTAGACAAAAATCTGCCATAAATAATCTTTAATTTATCACAATGAGAGCTTAGTGCCTTTAAAAAAATCTCTTGCTTCATTTTTGTTTTGCTATCACTTTTACTAATAGCGGTAAAATATTTAACTGCAACTATATCCATATTTTGCTGAATAAAACTATATGCCAATGCTTGCAAATCTAACCACTTATACTTAGTTTTATAGGCTGCACGCAAACCATAATAAAGGTTATAACCATCAATATAAACAATAGTCCTGAGTTTTTGTTTTGTATTTTTCATAAATTATCTACAATCTTGATTATTCTATAGTATAATGTTGCTCAACCACCCTAAGGTTTTCGTGCCTTAGCCCGACGCCAGCCACTAATGCTGGCGTTTTTTTTAAGTGCTATATCTGCCTCAACTTGCAAACTCAAAATCTAATATTTTAATGATTTTATTAAGCAGCAATCACATATAAAATATCAGCTGTTTTTTACAGACCTTGCCTCTAAATTAAAAAAATAATCATTACTGTAAATTATATGTATAATCAGGTTTTTTTAATTTTTAAATATGAGGTGTAAAATGCGTAAATTATTAATAATATCAACAACTGCTTTATTTTTATTTTTAAGTGCTTGTGGCAGTGAAAATTATAGTATTTCGTCTAATAGCGTCAGTTTAGGTGCATTTAATGCCGCCACAAAAGGTGCTGTTTGTCAATTTGAAAAACCAGATGGCAGCTCATTAGGCAGCGGCACAACGGGTGATGATGGTTTAGTAAATGTTAGTTTAAGTGAGAATTACAGCGGCATTGCAATTATTACTTGCACTGGCGGCACTTATACCGATGAGGCAACAGGCTCAGAGGTAAGCCCAGCACCAACCCTACGAGTAGCACTGAATTACAGCGGACAAACAGCCGTTATCGCCTCGCCAGTATCAGAAATCGCCTATCAAATCGCCAGCGCTAATGATGATTTAGCTAATATTGATTATTACAATACAGACATTGCTGACGAATTAGGCTTAGACGGCATCGACATTGCCACCCAACTGCCCACCGACTTAAATAATGAGGCTGCTGCTGATGATGCTGCTGGCAGATTTGGCTTAATATTAGCGGCAATTTCTCAATATGGTGCAACCACAAGCGCAACTCCCACCGCAACTATTGAAAGTTTTGTAAATGGTTATACCGATGGCAATTTGAATTCTATTAATATTGCAGCAGCGATTAACAGCCTTAGTAGCAGCTCCGTAGGCAGCAATACTGGCAGTGCAACATCTACTGTATTAAACATTATAGGCGATGACAACACAAGTATTGCTATAACTGATATTACTATTGAAGGCGCGACAACCCTTGAAGTAAATGCCACAACGCAACTCACAACAACTATTATTCCTACTGATGCAAGTTTAACATCAGTTAGCTGGTCATCAGACGATACCACAATTGCCACTATAGATTCCGCTGGATTAGTAAGCGCAAAAGCTGAAGCTGGCACTGTTAGCATTACTGCAACAGCAAATGATGGCGGTGGTGCGGCTGATTCACATGATATTACCGTGGAAGCGGCGGCAGTTGCAAATCAAGCACCAACTGCTGATGCAGGGGCTGACCAAAATGTTGCTGCTGCTGCAACGGTTAATTTATCAGGTTCTGGCACTGATAGCGATGGCACAATCGCCAGTTTTGCTTGGACACAAGACTCTGGCACAACAGTGAATTTAACTGGTGCTAATACCGAAAATGCAAGTTTTACAGCACCAAGCACAGCAGGTGTGATTGTATTGCAATTAACAGTTACTGATAACGACGGGGCAACAGCCACAGATAATGTTAGTATTACAGTGGAAGCAGTAGTTGAAAATCAAGCACCAACTGCAAATGCAGGGGATGATCAAAATGTTTCTGCTGCTGAAACGGTTAATTTATCAGGTTCTGGCACTGATAGCGATGGCTCAATTGTTAGTTATGCTTGGACACAAGACTCTGGCACAGCATTAACTTTAACTGGTGCTGATAGTGCAAATGCAAGTTTTGATAGCAGTGGTGCAGATGATGCTGGTGAAGTATTGATATTTATCCTGACGGTTACTGATGATGACGGGGCAACAGCCACAGATAATGTTAGTATTACAGTAGCAGCGCCTGATGTAAATTCACCACCAAATGCAGAGGCAGGGGATGATCAAAGTGTTGCTTTTTCTGCAACGGTTAATTTATCAGGTTCTGGCACTGATAGCGATGGCACAATCGCCAGTTTTGCTTGGACACAAGTCTCTGGCACAACAGTAAATTTAACTGATGCTAATACCGAAAATGCAAGTTTTACAGCACCAAGCACAGCAGGTGAGATTGTATTGCAATTAATGGTTACTGATAACGAAGGGGAAACAGCCACAGATACTGTTAGTATTACAGTAGTTGCACCACTAACAGCAAATGCCGGCATTGACCAATCAGATATTGAGCCAGATGCTACAGTTAATTTAACCGGCTCTGGCTCTGGCGGCACTGGTACAATTTCCAGTTATGTTTGGGAGCAAATCTCCGGTGCAACATTTACTATTACTGGCTCTAATAGTGCAACTGCAAGTTTTGTAGCACCAAGAGCGACCGCGACTGGGACCACAACTGCTGTTGTATTGCAATTAACGGTTACCGATAGTAATAATGCAACAGCCACAGATACAATAACAATAACAGTTAATGCCTTTGTTGCTGTTACTGGTATTACTATTGGCACAGCAAATAACGATGGCACACAAAATTTTGATTATTACGCTGGGGTTCGTAATGGCACGCCAATTACTTATGCGCTCGGAACTAATGTTACCATTACACCAGCTAATGCCACCAAGCAAACTATTACATGGTTAAAAAGTACTAGTGATAGAGGTTATAGTGTTGGTGCCTCTACTGGGATAGTCACCTCAACCATATCAGGCACTGGTGAACTTGGTGCATCTCAGGCAGATACTATTATTGCAAGAATAATTGGTGGCAGGCTTAATGGCGGTGATGTTGATGCATATAAAATATTGCATATTCAAGACGCACATAATGCTGGTTCTTGTAATGATTGTCATAATCCAGTAGATGGGGATAATAGAAGCAGCAATTCACAACACTATGACCAATAGCAAAACAACTGAAAATTAAAAGTTTGCTATGTATTTTTGCTATATTATTGCGCAGGAGTAAATTATGAAAACATTTATTGCTTTATTATTGCTTATCTCACCTGTGGTTGGTATTGCCCAAATTGATTATCAAAAAAGTAAAATTACCTATGTTGATTTTTGGGCATCTTGGTGTCCGCCTTGTTTGGCATCTTTTCCATGGATGAATCAGATGTTTGCTAAATATCAGGCTCAGGGTTTAAATATTGTTGCGGTTAATTTGGATGAGGAGAAATCATCTGCACAGAGTTTTTTGCAAAAAGTGCCGGCAAAGTTTGCAGTGGTTTTTACTGATGGGGTAAAAATGGCAGAAAAATTTGGGGTAAAGGTGATGCCCTCATCTTTTATTGTGAATCCACAAGGCGAGGTTATTTATTCGCATATTGGCTTTAATAATGAAGCTAAAACTGAATTAGAAAACAAGTTTAAACAGCTGCTTAAATAGCCGTGAAAAAAATATTTGCCATCTCGATTTTATTAATATTACTCAGCGCTTGTCAGCTAAGCACGGTTAAACCTTGGGAGCGTGGTATTTTAGCGCGAACGGATATGCAGTTTGACCCAGACCCACTAACCACAGCGATTGACGATCATACTTATTTTTCTAAAGAAGCCAGTAGCGGCGGGCGCGGCTTTGCGGGTGGCGGTTGCGGTTGCAACTAAATAAAACTATGAAAAAATATAGAAAAATTGCCCCCAGCCTCTGTATTGCCTCAGCATTATTAAGCACAACCAATATTTTTGCCGCTGGTGCTGGCGCTGATAGCCAATTTTCAGGGTCGTTATTGCGTTATTCCGAACAAGATAGAATTGAGGTAACTGAGGCTATTGTAAATGCTAAATGGAATCTTGATACTGATGAAAATATTAAT
The DNA here is from genome assembly GCA_965217125.1 of Gammaproteobacteria bacterium. Lineage (GTDB taxonomy): Bacteria > Pseudomonadota > Gammaproteobacteria > PS1 > Pseudothioglobaceae > JAAOIF01. The sequence continues at coordinate 1,589,187 of OZ244244.1, forward strand.
GCAAAAATCACTTTTGATAGTATTACCGGTGCATCGCCCACCGGGGCCGCACCTTCAGCAAATAATCAATCAAGCACTAATCCATCCGGCACTAATACCCTAATCCTGCCTGGCACTGTGCCGGTGCATAATTTTTCAGATGATAGAACGGCTTTGGCGCTCAGTTGGGGCAAAAAAATCGATGATATTACTACTAATTTGGGGCTTAATTATTCTACTGAGACCGATTATTTGTCTAAAGGCATCAGTGCAACTGCTAATTATGATTTTAACAATAAACACAATACCATAACCTTAGGCTTGGCATATAACAGTGATACTATCACTCCGTCAGGCGGTGTGCCGACAATATTTGCCACTATTGTGCCGCCTAAAGATATGGGCAGTAGAAGTAAAACCACCAAAGATATATTATTGGGGGTTTCTCAGGTGATTGATAAAACTTCACTTGTTCAAGTGTTTTTTTCTTATAGTCAATCTGACGGTTATCATACCGACCCTTATAAAGTAATATCTGTGGTGGATGCAAACGGTTCGCCGCTAATAGAGGGCAATACTGGTTTGGATTTGACCATATATGAACGCCGCCCTGAAAGACGCAAAAAAAGCAGTGTTTTTGTGCAATATAAAAAAGATTTTGTGGGCGAAGTTTTAGATGTTTCCTATCGACTTATGGGCGATAATTGGGATATAGTTTCGCATACGATTGATTCTAAATACAAAATTAGATTGGATAAAACCAGCTATTTACAACCACATTTTAGATACTACAATCAACAACAAGCCAGCTTTTATCTGCCGTTTATTACCAGTAGCAATATGCCGGTGGCGGGCGATGTAAATTCCTATGCTTCTGCGGATTATCGCTTAGGGAATATGCAGGCATATACTTTAGGAGTTGAATATGGCAGAGATAATATCGATAATGCTTGGAATATTTCATTAGAGTATTATTTGCAAGATAATCAGGAGCCGGGCAATAAGTTTGGCGCTTTATTGACGCAAAAACTCAATCCTAATAATAAATCGTGGATGCTTCGATATAATTTTGAATTCTAAGGATTATTATCTAAGGCAGCACAATGATGGTTTTCGCGTTGGGTTTAGGGCAATGGCGAGTGATTGTGAGCTGATTGTTAAAAGCACGGATAAAAAACAAGCCAGCCTGATTGCCGATATTGCCTATAGAGAAACCAAGCGCATTGAGCAAAAATATTCGCGTTATTTAAAAGGCAATATAATTGACAAAATTCACCAATATCGGGCGGTTGAATTGGACGCGGAAACCATCAAAATGTTAGAATTTGCTAAAACTGCCTATCAACTTAGCGATGGTTTGTTTGATATTACTTCGGGGGTTTTGCGTAAACTCTGGACTTTTGATGGGAAATCTATTGCGCCATCGCGCAAACAAGTTAAGGCGTTATTGCCTTTGCTTGGCTTTGATAAAATTAATTGGCAAGAAAAAACCATACATCTGCCAGCGGGTATGCAGATTGATTTTGGTGGTTTTGGCAAAGAATACGCGGTTGATAGGGCAATGGAATTGGCTTTGCAAGCAGCTGATATACCGATAATGGTAAATTTTGGCGGCGATTTGCGGGTCAATAAAAGACCAAATGCGCTTGAATATTGGCAGATTGATATTGAAAAAAGTAATGCCCAGTGGAGTAGCGCGTTTTTTCAATTAGAACGCGGGGCGATTGCTACTAGCGGTAATGCTAATCGTTATATTAAACATAAGGGCAAAAAACTCACCCACATTCTTAACCCACGCACTGGCTGGCCGGTGAGTAATGCGCCTAATTCGGTCAGTGTTGGGGGCGATAATTGCTTGCAAGCAGGGATTTTATCTACCCTTGCCACGCTGCATGGTAAAAATGCACTGGCTTTTCTAAAAGCACAAAATGTGGAGTTTTTATTGCAACAATAATTATTTAGAAGCCTTTATGCTTTTCCATCAAGCTATGCACCGCTTTTGTTAAAGCGGACAGGTCAGCATTATTTTTAATAATATCGGTTGGTAATTGCGCAAGCAATGCTAAACGCTGTTGCCGATTTGCCTGTGTTAGCAGCATTTTGTTGGCAAGGGCGGGGTTAATATGCTGGCGTTTTAACAGTCTTTTCAGCTGATTTTCTGCACTACAATCTACTATGATAGCACGGTCAAACAAGGGCGATAGCTGTTGTTCAACTAACAAAGGCACTTCAATTACAACCAAACTAACGCCAAGCGATTTAATATCTATTTGCATTTGTTGTAGGATTTTTGGGTGCAGGATTTTTTCAATTAAGGCTTTATTTGCCTGATTTTTGAATAATTTTTGCCGTAGCAACCCTCGATTTATACTTTGGTCGGCGTTGAGAATGCCATCCCCAAACTGCGATAGCAACTCAGTCCAGCCTTGAGTATTAGGCATAACCACCTTACGGGCAATGACATCAAGGTCAATAGTCGCCACGCCCATTTTTTCTAATATTTGACCAACACTTGACTTGCCACAAGCGATGCCACCGGTCAATGCAATTTTAAGGATAGACATAATTATTTATTTTAGTCGCTATTGCTTGACATTTGACCCAAACCTTTTGATAATATCCACTCTTTTTGGTTATGTAGCTCAGCTGGTTAGAGTATAGCATTCATAATGCTAGGGTCGGTGGTTCAAGTCCACCCATAACCACCATTTTTTTCTACTGTTTTGACGAATTAGGCAAAAAATCACCTTGATTAAACCCTCATTTTCTGTATAATTCAGCAGTTTTTGTTTAAGGGAAACTATGCCAACACGCAGAGAGTTAGCAAACGCAATTCGTGCTTTAAGTATGGACGCTGTTCAACAAGCAAAATCAGGTCATCCGGGTGCGCCAATGGGCATGGCAGATGTTGCACAAGTGCTTTGGAATGACCATATAAAGTATAATCCAAGCAATGCTAAATGGGCAAATCGTGATCGTTTTGTGTTGTCAAATGGGCATGGTTCAATGCTGATTTATTCGCTATTGCACCTTACGGGTTTTGATTTAACGATGGATGATATTAAAAACTTTCGTCAATTGCATTCTAAAACCGCAGGTCATCCTGAATATGGCTATGCTGATGGGATTGAAACCACAACAGGTCCGCTCGGACAAGGCATTACTAACGCTGTAGGTATGGCGATTGCCGAGCGCACATTAGCTGCTCAATTTAATAAAGCTAATCATACTATTGTTGATCACAATACCTATGTTTTTATGGGTGATGGTTGTTTAATGGAAGGGCTTTCGCATGAATCTTGCGCTATGGCTGGCACATTAGGCTTGGGCAAGCTGATTGCATTTTGGGACGATAATGATATTTCTATTGATGGGCATATTGGCGACTGGATGGAACGCGGTGCGGCACGGCGGTTTGAGTCTTATGGTTGGCAGGTGATTGCAGTAGATGGACACGATGCAGATGCTGTTAATAAAGCGATTATTGAGGCAAAATCGCTTACTGATAAACCCAGTTTAATTTGTTGTAAAACTACCATTGGTTTTGGCGCGCCGAATTTGGCAGGCTCGCATGAGTGCCACGGTGCGCCACTTGGTGATGCTGAGATTATTGCTACGCGTAAAGAATTGGGCTGGGATTATCCTGCTTTTGAGATTCCTGATGATATTTATGCAGGTTGGGAGCATAAACAACAAGGCTCTGTAGATGAGGCAGATTGGAATGCAAAATTTAGCGCTTATCAGAGTGCTTTTCCAGCAGAAGCTGCTGAGTTTGAACGCCGTATGTCGGGTGATTTACCAGCTAATTTTGCGGCAGAAATGGACAAATTTATTGCTAAAACTCAGGAAGAAATGCCTAATATTGCCTCGCGTAAAGCCTCACAAAATGCGATTGAAGCAATGGGCGCTTTATTGCCAGAGTTGTTTGGTGGTTCGGCAGATTTAACAGGCTCTAATCTAACAAATTGGTCCGGCACGGTTAAAGTCAATGCAAATAATGCTAATGGTAATTACCTTTCATGGGGGGTGCGTGAATTTGGCATGGCACATATGATGAACGGTATGGTATTGCACGGTGGATTTAAGGTTTATGGCGCTACTTTCTTTATGTTTATGGAATTTATGCGTAACGCCCTGCGGATGTCGGCGTTAATGAAGATTGGCACTATTTATGTTTATACGCATGATTCCATTGGTTTGGGTGAAGACGGTCCGACCCATCAGCCGGTTGAACAATTAGCCACTATTCGTATGATTCCTAACTTTCAAACATGGCGTGGCTGTGATGCGATTGAATCAGCGGTTTCATGGAAAATCGCTATTTTAAGAGGCGATGCGCCCACTGCATTAGTGTTTTCAAGACAAAATTTAACCTCACAGTCTAGAACAGTTCAGCAAATTGCCGATATTGAAAAAGGTGGTTATGTGCTGCGAGATTGTCAGGCTGATGCGGATATTATTTTTATCGCAACAGGCTCTGAGGTGGGTTTGGCAGTTGAGGCAGCGCAGGCTATGGATGCTAATGTGCGTGTAGTTTCAATGCCTTGCACCGATGCTTATGATGAGCAAAGTCAATCTTATAAAGATTCTGTGCTAACCCCAGGGGTTAAACGCGTTGCTATTGAGGCAGGCGTGGGCGATGGCTGGTATAAATATATTGGTCTTGATGGTGGTTTGGTTTGTATGACCAGCTTTGGTGAGTCGGCCCCAGCAGGTGATTTATTTAAAGAGTTTGGTTTTACCGTGGACAATGTTATTGCTACGGCGAAGTCAATTTTATAAAGGAGTAAAAAAATGACAATTAAAGTAGGTATTAACGGTTTTGGGCGTATTGGGCGTATGGTATTTCGTGCAATCGCTAAGGATTTTCCACAGTTAGAAGTTGTAGGTATTAACGATTTGCTTGATAACGATTATTTAGCATATATGCTAAAGTATGACAGCGCACACGGTCGTTTTGACGGCGAGATAGCAGTAGATGGCGATAATTTTGTGATTAATGGCAAGAAAATCCGCCTTTCAGCACAGCGTAATCCAGCTGATTTAGCCTGGGGCGATATTGCCGCTGATGTGGTGATTGATTGCACTGGTTTTTTCTTAACCGAAGAGTCTTGTCAGGCACACATTCAAGCAGGCGCTAAAAAAGTTGTGCAATCAGCGCCGAGTAAAGACGCAACACCGATGTTTGTATATGCTGTAAATCACAGCGAATATGCAGGACAGGCAATTATTTCAGCCGCCAGTTGCACCACTAATTGCTTAGCCCCGATTGCTAAAGTGATTAATGATAATTGGGGGTTAAAGCGCGGTTTAATGACCACAGTGCATGCTGCAACTGCCACGCAAAAAACCGTTGACGGACCAAGCATGAAAGATTGGCGTGGTGGTCGGGCAGTATTTGACAATATTATTCCTTCATCAACTGGCGCTGCTAAGGCAGTCGGTGTGGTTTTACCTGAATTAAATGGCAAATTAACTGGTATGGCGTTCCGCATTCCGTCAATTGATGTTTCAGTGGTTGATTTAACCTGTGAATTAAACAAACCAGCAACTTATAAAGAAATTTGTGAGGCAATGCAAGACGCTGCCGCCAGCTCAATGAAAGACACGCTATCTTACACAGAAGAAATGGTGGTTTCTAATGATTTCCGCGGCATTAGCGCTTCGTCAATCTTTGATGCAGGTGCGGGTATTGCATTAGATGATACTTTTGTTAAGGTGGTTTCTTGGTATGACAACGAATATGGTTACACTTGTAATATGTTGCGTTTAGTTGAGCATATTGCCTAATCTTAAAAAAATGTCAGTTATTAATTTATTAGATTTAGATTTAAGTTCAAAAAAAGTGCTGATTCGTCAGGATTTGAATGTGCCGATTAAAAATGGCGTGGTTAGCAGCGATAAGCGTATCAAGGCTTCATTGCCAACCATTAAAATGGCAATAAAACAAGGCGCTAAAGTTATGTTAATGTCGCATTTAGGCCGTCCAACTGAGGGCGAACCTACTGCACAATTTTCTCTACAACCGGTAGCTGTTCGTTTGAGTGAATTGCTGAATATGGCGGTTCGTTTAGAGAAAAATTGGTTAGATGGCGTTGCTATAAATGATGGCGAAGTGGTGCTTTGTGAAAATGTGCGCTTTAATGTCGGCGAGTTGGCAAACGATGATAAATTAGCCAAAAAAATGGCAAGTTTATGTGATATTTTTGCAATGGATGCTTTTGGCACTGCCCACCGGGCGCAAGCCTCAACCTATGGAGTGGCAAAATATGCACCGGTCGCCTGTGCAGGTCCGCTACTTTCAGGCGAGCTGAGCGCGCTCGGCAAGGCACTTGATAAGCCAAAACGCCCAATGGTGGCGATTGTAGGAGGTTCTAAAGTTTCTACTAAATTAACAGTTTTACGCAGTTTATCTAAAATTGTGGATAAATTAGTGGTTGGCGGCGGTATTGCCAATACTTTTATTGCAGCACAGGGGCATAATGTTGGTCAATCTTTGTGTGAGCATAATTTAATTCCAACCGCTAAAAAACTAATGCAAGATTGCGAAATTCCAGTGCCTACTGATGTGGTTTGTGGCAAACAATTTTCAGAAAACACGCCAGCACAAACCAAAGCCTCAAATGCTGTGGCTGCTGCTGATATGATTTTTGATATTGGCCCAGATTCTGCACAACAATTAGCAGAAATTATGAAAAATGCAGGCACGATTGTTTGGAACGGCCCTGTAGGCGTGTTTGAATTTGAACAATTTGCTGGCGGCACCAAAACTTTGGCGCTGGCGATTGCTAATTCTGATGCCTTTTCAATCGCTGGTGGAGGCGATACCTTAGCGGCAGTTGATAAATATAATATTGAAGATAAAATCAGTTACATTTCCACGGGAGGCGGTGCTTTTTTAGAATTTTTAGAAGGCAAAAAACTACCTGCGGTGGAAATTTTAGAAGTTAGAGCAAAGGAGTAGGATTTGTCAAGAAGAACCAAAATACTCGCAACACTCGGCCCGGCAACCGATAAACCCGGAGTCTTAGAAAGTATTCTGGCAGCGGGGGTTAATGTGGTGCGTATTAATTTTTCGCACGGCTCAAAAAAACAACACTTAGCCCGCGTAACTGCTACTCGTGAATGGGCAAAGGCTAATAATACTTATGTGGGGGTTTTAATGGACCTTCAAGGCCCTAAAATTCGTATTGCCAGTTTTAAAGACGGGGCAAAAATCAAGCTTAATAATGGTGATGCTTTTACCCTTGATGGCGATTTGGAGCAAAATTCAGGCAATAAAAAATCAGTTGGGATTGCTTATAAAACATTACCTAAAGAAGTTAAAGTAGCTGACATTCTACTTTTAGATGATGCTAAAGTGGTGTTAGAAGTGCTTAGTATTACTGGCAATAAAATTAACACTATTGTAGTTCAAGGCGGTATGTTGTCTGATAAAAAAGGCATCAACTTGCGTGGCGGTGGTTTGTCAGCTAATGCCCTAACCGCAAAAGACAAAAAAGATATTTTGATTGCCGCTCAAGCAGAGGCTGATTATGTAGCATTGTCATTTCCGGTGAATGCTGATGATGTGCGTAAAACTAAACAATTATTAAAAGCCGCTGGTTGTAATGCAGGCGTTATTGCTAAGATTGAACGCGCTGAATCTTTGGTTGAAGAAACTATTATTGATATTATTTATGAGTCTGCTGGCATTATGGTGGCGCGTGGTGATTTAGGGGTTGAGATTGGCGACCCTTGCCTACCAGCCGAGCAAAAGCGTTTAATTAAATTAGCCCGCTCAAATGACCGGATTGTAATTACTGCCACGCAAATGTTAGAATCAATGATTAAAAGCCCTATTGCTACGCGTGCTGAGGTGTTTGATGTTGCCAATGCGGTGTTAGATGGTACTGATGCGGTGATGCTTTCAGCAGAAACGGCAATAGGTGCTTATCCACAAAATTCGGTAAAAACCATGCACGATGTTTGCTTAGAAACCGAGAAAAATCCCATTGCAAAAACCTCTCACCATCGCTTGTATGAGCGTTTTGAGGAGATTGACGAAACCATTGCTATGAGCACTATGTATGCGGCTAACCATCTAAAAGTTAAGGCGGTTGTTGCTTTGACACAAACAGGTAAAACCGCTATGTGGATGTCAAGAATGAGTTCTAATATTCCTATTTTTGCCATGTCAGATGATATAAATACCTTGCGAAAAGTAACACTTTATCGCGGTGTTTATCCTTGTGGCGTTGCTAAAATCAGTGCTAATGATTGGCTAAAAGTCAATCAAACGGTGATAGAAACCATAATAAAAAACAAGGTTGTAGCATCGGGAGATTTGGTAATATTAACCAAAGGAATGCACAAAGATAAATCGGGTGGCACCAATATGATGAAAATTATTCGTGTTGGCGATAATGTTATTAAATTTTAAAAATAAAAAAAGGAGAAAAATATGTTAATATCAATGAGACAATTATTAGACCATGCAGCTGAAAATGACTATGGTATGCCAGCATTTAATGTGAATAATATGGAGCAAGTCCATGCCATTATGGGGGCTGCTGACAAAACCAATAGCCCTGTTATTATGCAAGGCTCCGCAGGGGCGAGAAGTTATGCAGGTGAGCCATTTTTACGCCATTTGATTGTTGCTGCTACTGAAATGTATCCGCATATTCCTGTGGTGATGCACCAAGACCACGGCAGCGAGCCGGCGGTTTGTTTGCGCTCTATTCAATCGGGTTTTTCATCGGTGATGATGGACGGCTCTTTGCTGGCGGATATGAAAACCCCAGCTAGTTTTGAATACAATGTTAGCGTTACTAAAGAAGTGGTCAAAATGGCACATGCTGGCGGCGTTTCAGTTGAGGGCGAATTAGGCTGTTTGGGCTCATTAGAAACGGGTGAAATGGGCGAAGAAGATGGACACGGCGCTGAGGGAAAATTAGATTTAGATTTATTATTAACCTCAGTTGAAGAAGCTGCTGATTTTGTCAAAGCCACCAATGTTGATGCCTTAGCAATCGCGATTGGCACTTCTCATGGTGCGTATAAATTTAGCAAAGAGCCGGATGGCGATATTCTAAGAATTGACCGCATTAAAGAAATTCATAGGCGTATTCCCAACACTCATTTAGTGATGCACGGTTCATCAAGTGTGCCACAAGATTGGTTAGAAATTATCAATAATCATGGCGGCGATATGGGGCGAACTTATGGCGTGCCAGTAGCTGAAATTCAACAAGGCATTAAGAATGGCGTGCGTAAAGTCAATATTGATACTGATTTGCGTATGGCATCAACGGGTGCGGTGCGTAAACATCTGATTGATAATCCTGCTAACTTTGACCCGCGTAAATTTTTAAAAGAATCAACTAAAGCTATGATGGACATCTGTGAGGCGCGTTTTCAGTCATTTGGCTCTGCTGGCAATGCCGATAAAATCAAAATTTCTTCATTAGATACTATGAGTAAAAGATATTTGAGTGGCGAATTGGATGCACAAATTAAATAGTTTAATGTGGGATTTTACTTAGTGTAGAATTATGCACTTGAAACAAATAATTGGAGAGGGCTTATGGGTAAAGAATTTAACTACGAAGAATTTGTTGATGATTGTTATGAGAATAAAAAAAATCAAGAGATTCACAATGCTAGTGAAGAAAACGCCTTATTGCTTTTTAATAGACTTTTTGATAAAGCAATTAGAGACAAGGAAGATGTCCGAATTATTAGTAGTATATTATTAGCGCGTTTTTACAATGAATTGACCAACAAACTTAAAAAAATTACTGAAGGTGGCAACACTGTTCAAGTGATTGTTGAAGAAGAAGTTGATGATAAAGGCAATAATAATTTTTACAAACAATCAAAAAGTAATCTAAAAATTGCCTCAAATTTTGAAGGTTTGCCCAATTTTATTGTTGTTGGTGATAATGCTTATCGTTATGAAACCGATAAAAACAGCACCAAGGCCGTTGCTAATTTTAATAATAAAAATATGGGAGAGTTTATCAAAAATTTGTTTGATAAAATAAACAAAGACATCATAACTGCATAAGTAGTGCAATATATCCTACCACAACTAAGTGCATTAGTGATTTTAACTGGTGTATCCGTAGCAGTTATTCAATATCTTTTTACTAATCATAAAACGCATTTAAAAGATTTTGCTAACTCTCTAAAAAAAATTGATTTTGATGGAAATAACGAATACGACTCAAAACTTGAAAAACAATGGGAATCTGCAATTAACAATTATAAACAGCATACTTATCTTATAAATCAAAATGATTCAATCATATCTGGGCTTATTATCATTGTATTTTTGCTGTTTATTTATATTATTGCTTCTTTGCCCGCTATTGGAATGACACAAGAGCTAATAAGTACTGTTTTTCTAAATATATTCATTTTTGCATTAGCTATTGCTTTAATGATGTGGTTAATAATGAATTTATACATTCTAAGCCAAATATTTAGAAAAGAAACCTCTATTAAATCCGAACTTCGCGACATAGAGGAGCAACATCAAGTTGTTGATAAAGTTTTAAATAAAAATAGATAGTTAGTAGGTTATGGGAAAATCTAAACATTAAATAGTTTAATATGGGATTTTACTTAGTGTAGAATTACGCACTTGAAACAAATAATTGGAGAAGGTTTATGAGTAAAGAATTTAATTATGAGGAGTGGGTTTCAGAATGCTATGACAAGCGTTTAAACCAAGAAATAGATAATGCTAATAGAGACCATGCATTTTTCTTGTTTCAAAAGTTATTAGATAAAGCTTTTAGAGATAAAGAAGATGTCCGAATTATTAGCAACCAACTAATTGCCAGTTTTTATGAAAAATTGATAGACAAAATTGATAAAGTTATAAACAATGGTAACAAAGTAGAAATTATTGTCAAAACAGAAGTTGAGAAAGACAATGCTTTTTATGCTAAATTTAAGCAATACATTTCACAGGCTTATTCTGATTTTGACGAGTTGCCTAATTTTATTGTAGTAGGAGATCATGCTTATCGTCATGAAACGGATAGTGATAGCACCAAAGCTATTGCCAATTTTAATGACCCTGAAATGGGAGAGTTTATCAAAAATTTATTTACAAATATTAAAGCAAAACTTTCATAGATAGATAATGAAAGAAATATATTTCCAATTAAACTCTTTGACAGTCTTAATGGGAATTTCTATTGCCATTATTCAATATATTTTTACTAATCATCAAAGCACCTTAAAGGATATTTTGTTGAATTTAGGCAATATAGATTTTAAAAAAGATAATAGTGTTGATAACGAGTTAGAAAAAAAATGGGAAGAAGTAATTCGCACATGTAAAACCCATACTTATTCTATAAGCCCTAATTCCTTAGTAGCAGTTGGGTTTGTATTTATTGCTTTAATTAGTGCTGTATTTATTGGAACTTTATTTGGCAATGTTGCTTATATTGATTTTGGCTTAATATTGAAAATACTATCTGTTAGTTTCCTTATTTTTTTATGTGCCGCACTATATGTGATGTATCAAATTTTTTCTAAAGAATCTACCGTTAAAGAAGAATTTCAAAACATACAGAAGCAACACAGTATGGTCGAAAAGGTTCTTGCTTCCAATAAAACATAAATCCTTGTTCGCTCGAGAATTATGCAACCATCTAAGCATTGTTCTGTAATTGTAATCGGCGGTGGACACGCTGGCACTGAGGCGGCGTTGGCGGCGGCACGGATGGGGGTGAAAACCATGTTAGTTACCCATAATATCGAAACGCTGGGGCAAATGAGTTGCAATCCAGCGATTGGCGGGATTGGCAAGGGGCATTTAGTCAAAGAAATTGATGCGCTGGGCGGGGCGATGGCATCCGCCATTGACAAATCAGGCATTCAGTTTCGCACACTCAACGCCTCAAAAGGCGCGGCAGTGCGTGCTACGCGAGCGCAAGCTGATAGAGCGCTGTATAAAGCAGCCATTCGTTATGCTTTAGAAAATCAAGAAAACTTATCTTTGTTTCAACAGGCAGTTAGCGATTTAATCATTGAAAATGATGTAATCAAAGGCGTTAAAACGCAAATGGGGTTGGACTTTTTGGCTGATAAAGTTATATTAACTACAGGCACTTTCTTAGGCGGGATTATCCATATTGGACAAAGTAATTTTCAAGGCGGGCGGGCCGGCGATGCCCCCTCTAACGCCCTATCTAAAACATTGCGGGCTTATGATTTGGGTGTTGGGCGACTAAAAACTGGCACGCCACCAAGACTTGATGCCAGAACTATTGATTTTAGTGTTTTGCAAAAGCAGTTAGGGGATACGCCATTACCAACTTTTTCTTTTATGGGAAAAACAACCGACCACCCACAGCAAATCCCTTGTTACATCACCCATACCAATAAAAAAACGCATGATTTTATTCGCGCTGGTTTGCAAGATTCACCGATGTTTAGCGGCAATATTGAAGGCGTTGGCCCCAGATATTGCCCCTCAATTGAGGAAAAAATAGTGCGTTTTGCACAGCGTGATTCGCATCAAATTTTTGTCGAGCCAGAAGGTTTAAGCACCAATGAAGTTTATCCAAATGGGGTATCAACTTCTTTGCCATACCAAGTGCAGGAGGACTTTATTCATTCGATTAAAGGCTTTGAGAATGCACAAATTATGCGCCCTGGTTATGCGATTGAATATGACTTTTTTAACCCACAAGGACTAAGGCAAACGCTTGAAGTGAAAAAAATCTCAGGGCTGTATTTTGCCGGACAAATCAACGGCACCACTGGTTATGAAGAGGCAGCAGCACAAGGGTTGCTGGCAGGAGTGAATGCCGCTTGTAGTCTGCAAGAAAAGCCTGCATGGCATCCAAAACGCGATGAAAGTTATATCGGTGTGATGGTCGATGATTTAATCACCAAAGGCACAAATGAGCCTTATAGAATGTTTACTTCGCGTGCTGAATATCGCTTACTTTTAAGAGAGGATAATGCTGATGAGCGCCTTAGTCCTAAGGCTAGAGAATTGGGTTTAATTGATGATTTGCGTTGGCGGGCGTTTGAGCAAAAATACCACTTAATCGCCCAAGAAAAACAGCGCCTAAAAGACACTTGGGTGCAAGCTGACGATACCCAAGCAAGTGCCATACTTGGGGTTAAATTAAATCACGAATATAGTTTAGAAGGCTTGCTGAAGCGACCTATGGTTGATTACCAACTACTGAGTAAAATCGAATCTGCACAGCCATTTTTGCAAGATAAAAGCTTGATTGATTCAGTGGAAAATCAGGTGAAATACGCCGGTTATGTCAAGCGCCAATTAGATGAAATTGAAAAATATCGTAAAAACGAAAACGCGCGCCTGCCCGAGGCGATGGATTATGACAGCATTCAGGCACTCTCAGCAGAAGTGCGCCAAACGCTTAATCATCACCAGCCAGAAACCATCGGTCAGGCAAGCCGATTGTCGGGCATAACCCCTGCTTCTATCTCTATTTTATTGGTTTATCTGAAAACTTATAAAACGGCTTTATGAACCAAGCCAAACAACTTTTACTAAGCGGTGCTGAGCAAATGGGCATTCCCTTAAATGATGAGCAAGTTAGCCAGTTGTTGAATTACCTAACATTGATGCTTAAATGGAACAAAACTTATAGCTTGAGTGCCATTAAATCTATCGAAGATGGGGTTAAAAAACACCTGCTTGATAGCCTCTCAATTATGCCCTATATTAAAGCCCAGCCTTTGTTGGATGTTGGCTCTGGTGCTGGCTTGCCGGGCATTGTTATTAGTATTATTAAGCCAGAATTAGCTGTGGTCGTGCTTGATTCTGGGGGTAAAAAATGTCGGTTTATGCAATTTGCCAAAACCCAACTACAATTAGCAAATTTAAGCGTTGTCAATACGCGCGTAGAGGATTATCACCCTGAGTTTTGTTTTGCACAAATTGTCTCAAGGGCTTTTGCCGAGGTTGATAAAACATTAAAACTTAGCCGACATTTATTATGTGATAATGGTGCTTATTTATTAATGAAAGGTGCAAATTTTCAACAAGAATGTTTGCCTGAAAATACACAAGTTCATCAATTATCTGTGCCGCAGGTGTCAGATGAGCGATTTTTATTAGCAATACCAAGCAAAAAATGAAAAAAATAATCCGTGCCCTATTAGGCTTAATTATCATTGCAATTATCGTTATTATCGTTATCATTATTGCACTCGACCCGATTGGCAAGAAAATCAGCCAAAAATACGCAACTAATTTACTCAAAACGCCCGTTAAAATCAGCCAATTTAGCAGCAGCTTTTTTGATAAAAGTCTAAATATTGATTTTATTGAAGTGCAAAACCCACCGAGTTTTAACAATAAAAATGCCCTGTCATTAGAGCATTTTTTCTTAAAGTTAGGCGATGAAAGCACTTCTGATTTTATTGTGATTGATGAGTTATATCTGGGCGGATTAGAATTTGTTTTAGAACAAAATGACAGCGGCGTTAATTTAACAAAACTAATAAATAACCTCAAACAAAAGCCACACGCCGCAACCTCATCTGACCATCACAGCCACAATAAACGCATTAAAATCAAACAATTTACAGTGGATAACATCAGCTTAAAAATAGATACTAACTGGCTCAAAACCACCCTCAAAGTCCCCGCCATTTCCGCTCATAATTTTGGCGGAAAATCAGGCGTTGCATTAACTCAAATCGGCAAAAAAATCACCCAAGAAATTTTGCAAAAGCTAAAAAAATCCTTAGAAAAACAAGGCATCGACACCAACGAACAAAAAATCAAACAAACCCTCACCCGCAAACTCGGCATCCAAAACATCAACACCCTAAAAAACAAAGCCAAATCACTTTTTAAAGGGTTTGGGTTTTAGAGATGTTAAAATATGTTTTATTTTAAAAAAATACACGGATAAAAAGATAATGAATGAGATAAATCATGCATTAGTAGAGGGAGTTAGACCTCCTATATATAAGTCAATGAAATATTGGGGGAGAAAACCTCATAATATTTGGCGTGAATATATTAAAAATTACACTCCAGAAGGTGGCGTATTCTTAGACCCTTTTTGTGGCAGTGCTATCTCTATATTTGAAAGTTTAAAACTAGGGATAACTTCTATTGGGTTTGATTTAAACCCATTAAGCTCGTTTATTATTGAAGTTACAACATCAAATTTTGATCGAACTACATTTGCAAATGAATTAAATATTATTATAAAAAAAATTAAACAAGATGCTGTGTATAAAAATTTCTTTTATACAAAATCAAGGTATAGCAATACTATGTCAGAGGTTCAAAATTTCAAATGGGAAGATAATAAATTATATGAATTGGGGGTGATTGCAAATGAAGAAGACAAGATGAAAGAAAAAAGATATATTACTACGCCAACTGATTATGACATTGAGTTAATAGAAGGCTTTAATGATATAAAGTTAAAGTTTAAACATCCAAATGAAGATTTTCCTATTTCACCGTCATTTAGTGCAAATTTTATAAATTGTGTAGGCGGCAATAACTTCAGTAATTTATGGACAAAGAGGAATCTTTATATCGTATCTTTAATCTTTGATTTAGTATTAAAAGTTGAAAACAAGATATTAAAAAAACAATTGCTATTTGGCTTTATTCAAATGCTACATTTAACTACCAAAATGAGTATTCCTAGACGACCAGAAGCAAATAGAGCGTTTTCCACAAGTTGGGGCAGAAGTGCTTATATTTGTAGTAGTAGGCAAATGGAAATGAATCCATTATTAACATTTATTAGTAGTTGCTTAGGAAAACAATCAGTAGAAAGCAGCTTAACAAATGCTAAAGATTATTTTTATCAAGATAAAATCAAATTATCAAATGTGTCGGTATCAAAAAAAGATAAAAACAAATTAAGTGGATTTGATGTTAAGTATGGTAATGTGGATATAAATGCAATAGATGACTATATAAATGATAAAAGCATTGATTTCATAATGACAGACCCGCCTTATGGTGGCTTGGTTCAATATTTAGATTTATCATATATATGGCTTAGTTGGTTACGATTATATGATAAAAAATACACACCAAATTTTGGTGCAGAAATAACGATTAAGAAAAATGTAGTTGATGAAAGTTTATATAAAAGTAGATTCACTAATGGCTTGAAAAAACTGCATAAGATTTTAAAAGATGAAGGGAAAATAGTATTCACTTTTCATAATAAAGACATAAAAATTTGGAATATATTTTTAAACTCTATTAAAGATGCAGGATTTAAGATAGAAAAAGTTATTCATCAGCAAAATAAAAGAAGTGGCGAAAGTGCAATCTCTAATCCTTATGGAACAAGCGGCACTGATTTTTATATTAGATGTGTTAAGAACAATAAGGATTATCAAGAAAATAACGATAGCGAGTTTGAACATATTGTTTTACAAACTGCTACAAGGTTAATTTCGAGAAGAAATGAACCAACTCCATATCAAATTCTTTTTAACGGAATTTTGGCTAAAATCTCAGGCAAAGGCTTTGATATAAATGAATTTGATAAGAATATTGAAACCATTCTTAAAGGCCATATCAATAAGACATTTATATTAAGTGATAACAACTTCTCAACATCAGGTAAATTTTGGTGGTTTGTTAGTCCAAATGAGCATATTAAGTATCCAAACAGAACATTGAGCGATAGAGTTGAAAATACGGTTTTACAATTTCTAAGACGAAAACAATCTATAAGTTTGGATGAGATGTTAGGCGAAATATTTATTAAGTATCCAAATGGATTAATACCTGATACCAAATCAATAAATTTTTATTTGGAAAAATATGCAACAAAATCTGCCGGAAAATGGCTTTATAATTCATTATTAGTTGAAAGCGAAATATCTAATCACACAAAAATATTAGCAGACTTAAGCAAAATTGGAAAAAGAAATAAATTGGATATTTTTATAGGAAAAAGAGAACAAGGGGAAAAAATTAACACCACTATCTTAGCAACATATGCAACTCATTTAGAATTAAAATTTTTAGATTTTGAAAAAGAAAAATTAGATAGAGTTCATATGATAGATATGATTTGGTTAAATGACAAAAATATACAGGTTGTTTTTGAAGTTGAGAATTCCACTAATTTAATTTCTGCTATCAGTAGGGGTACTAATTTAGATAAAACTATATTGAAAATTATGGTTATACCCAACCAACGAGAAAATGAACTATTGAGACAAAAAGATAAATTATTTCGCGACCAATTCAAAATTAATAATTGGAAATACTTGCTTTATAGTGATGTTGAAAAATTAACAACATCTAGGCAGAAAATAGACTTGTTCTTAAAGGATATAAGTGAATAGTAAAGGAAAATATGACAAACGAAATAAGTTAAATGATTTAACTGGTAAAGAGTGGTTAAAACTTACTGGTAGTTTTTGGATGTCTGAGAAATGTGCAGATGATAAACCTGCAATGCAACACCCTGCACCTTTTCTTATAAAAGACATACAAAAACTTATCTCAATGTTTACTAAAAAAGAAATGAGAGTTTTAGACCCATTTTGCGGTAGCGGAACAACATTAATTGCATCTTGTAATATTGATAGGTTCGGCATTGGTATTGACTTGAATGCCGAATATAAGAAATTAGCATTAGACCGACTAAAACAATATAAAAATTTTGAATATATTATAGGAAACGCCTTAAACAAACTAAATTCAATAGAAAAAGTGGACTATATAATAACCTCTCCACCTTATCATAATATCTTAAAAAATAAAGGAAAAGGATTAAGGGAGGACAAGAAAAACAAAGGATTTAGGCACAGTGGCAGGACAGGTGTTGAATATTATTCTGATAATCAAGATGATTTAGGAAATAAAGAGAATTATCAGGACTTCTTGCAATCATTAAGTTTAATTATGCAAAAATGTTATACAGCACTCAATAATAAAAAATATTGTTCTATTGTTATTAGCGATTTTACAATCAATAAAAAAGAGACTAATATTCAGGGTGATATTGTTAATATGATGTGTGATATTGGTTTTGAATTTAGTGGCACAACTGTTTTATTACAACCTAGTAAACCACTATATCCATTTGGGTATCCTTATGCATATAAAATAAATCATCATCATCAAAATATAATTACATTTCGAAAAGTGTTAAACCAAAGTTAAAGATATTAAATGATATGCAAATAACTGATTCCCATTGTCATCTTGACCGCGTAGATTTATCGGCGTTTGGGGGGAGTGTTGAAAGTATGTTGGTGCATGCGAAAAGGTTGGGGGTGGGGCGGTTTTTGTGTGTTTGTATTGACCTTGAGTGTTTTGCTGGGGTGTTGGCGTTGGCGAAAAAATATCCGCAGATTTATGCTTCGGTGGGGGTGCATCCTTGTGAATTGGAGGGTAAAGATCCGAGTGTGGATGAGTTGATTGAGTTGGCAAATCACCCTAAAATTATTGCTATTGGTGAGACTGGGCTGGATTATTTTCATATTGAAAAAGACACGGCAGATTGGCAGCGCGATAGGTTTAGGCGGCATATTAAGGCGTCTAATCAATCGGGCAAACCGATGATTATTCATACTCGTAATGCTAAGGCGGATACTATTCAAATTATGCAACAGGAAAAAGCGCGTGCTGGGGTGATGCATTGTTTTTCTGAGGATTGGGAAACGGCTAAGGCGGCGCTGGATTTGGGGTTTTATATCTCATTTTCGGGGATTATTACCTTTAAAAATGCACAGGATTTGCGCAAAGTGGCTAAAAAAGTGCCGCTCGATAGAATTTTGGTAGAGACTGATTCGCCTTATCTTACCCCTGTGCCGTATCGTGGCAAAGCTAATTCACCTGCCTATACTTATTATGTCGTTGAAAAAATAGCAGAAATTCGTGGCGAAAAGATTGAAACGATTGCCATCGCTACTACTCATAATTTTCAAAAACTTTTTTCTGTATGAGTGTTAGTCTGCAAACTATTGATGAATTTTCCGTTGGGCAACGCTTAGATAATTATTTATTAAAGCATCTAAAAGGAGTGCCTAAGTCGCACATTTATCGTGTCATTCGTAAGGGCGAAGTGCGTGTTAATAAAGGCAGAAAAAAAGCAGATTACAAGTTAATTTTAAATGATATGGTGCGTATTCCGCCGATTCGCGTATCGAAACCGAACGAGATTAGCATCCCAGATTCATTGCAAACCTTGTTAAAAAATGCCATTTTGTATGAAGATAAAGGGCTTTTGATTATCAACAAACCCGCTGGTTTAGCGGTGCATAGCGGCAGTGGTGTGAGTGTAGGGGTGATTGAGGTGCTGCGAAAAATGTATAAAGAGCCGATTGAATTAGTGCACAGGCTTGATAGGGCAACATCGGGCGTGTTACTGATTGCCAAAAAACGCGCTGTATTGAAAAACTTGCAGCAGCAACTTAATCAACATCAAATGGAAAAGCGTTATACCGCCTTGGTGCAAGGCGCTTGGTCAAAGAAACGCCATACCATTGATGCACCACTTTATCAAAACTCACGATGCATAGTAGTCGATGCTAAGGGCAAGCAAGCGATTAGCCATTTTCAACCGTTTAAAAATTTTCATCAAGATGATTTTGCAGCATCTTTGGTTGAGGTTTTGATTGAAACTGGGCGTATGCATCAGATACGCGTTCATGCAAAATATGCCGCACATCCAATTGCTGGCGATGATAAATACGGCAATCCAATATTTGATGCTAAAACTAAAGCCAGAGGGCTTAAACGCTTATTTTTACACGCACATCAATTAACCTTTAGCAACCCATTGAATGATAAAATTCAAAAAGTGAATGCGCCATTAACCCAAGATTTGCAAGATTTTTTAGCCGCCTTATGAACGCTTACTTTCGCCTGATGCGCCTGCACAAACCGATTGGTATTTATTTATTATTGTGGCCAGCTTTGTGGGCTTTATTTTTAGCAGCGGGAGGTCTGCCGCGATTTGAGTTGTTGGCAATTTTTGTTGTTGGGGTAATACTGATGCGCTCAGCTGGTTGTGTAATTAATGATTATGCCGATAGCGACATTGATAAGCTAGTTGAGCGCACAAAAAATCGTCCAATTACCACAGGTGAAATCAGTGGAAAATCTGCGTTATTATTATTTTTTGCTTTGCTGTTAGTGGCGTTTGCTTTGGTTTTGCTGACCAATCTTTTGACCATTCAATTAGCATTTATTGCAGCCGCTTTAGCAACGCTGTATCCGTTTACCAAGCGTTGGACACATTTGCCTCAATTTATACTTGGCTTGGCATTTGCTATGAGTGTGCCGATGGCATTTGCTGCTACGGATAATAATATTCCCAACGAGGCCTGGTGGATTTTCTTGGCAACGGTGATTTGGACTGTCTCCTACGATACTATGTATGCCATGTCCGACCGCGAAGAAGACTTAAAAATTGGGATGAAATCAAGCGCAATATTGTTTGCAAAATACGATAAATTAATCATTGCTTTGTTACAAATTTGCTTATTATTGCTGTTGATAAAAATTTCAATTGTGTTTAATTTAGGGGTTTTTTATTATATTTCTTTGATTTTGACTGTATTTTTGATGGTTTATCATCAAAAACTCATCAAAAATCGTGAAAAATCCGCTTGTTTTAATGCTTTTTTGCATAATAATTATATTGGATTGATAATTTTCTGTGGAATAGCACTTTCTGTTGTATAGCAAGGGTTATTAAATCAATTTTCTGTAAAAAATCACTGCGATGATAATTAAATACCACGCAGCAGTTCGTTAATCCCTACTTTTGATCTAGTTTTAGCATCTACTTGCTTAACAATTACCGCACAATACAGCGAGTAACTGCCGTCTTTAGAAGGTAAATTGCCTGATACTACCACCGAGCCTGCGGGGATTCGACCGTAAGTTATTTTGCCAGTTTCACGATTGAAGATTTTGGTGGATTGACCAATATAGACCCCCATTGAAATCACCGCACCTTGTTCAACAATCACGCCTTCGACCACTTCTGAGCGCGCACCAATAAAACAGTTATCCTCAATAATGGTGGGCGCGGCTTGTAGTGGTTCTAACACGCCACCAATACCAACGCCACCTGAAAGATGAACATTTTTACCAATTTGTGCACAAGAGCCTACAGTTGCCCAAGTATCTACCATCGTGCCTGAATCAACATAGGCGCCAATATTAACATAGCTGGGCATTAGCACCGTGTCTTTAGCAATAAAAGCACCGCGCCGCACGCTGGCTGGGGGGACGACACGCACGCCAGTAGCACTAAACTGCTCTGCGCTCAGCTGGGCAAATTTAGACGGCACTTTGTCATAATATTGGGTAAAGCCACCTGCCATTGGCACATTATCTTGTAATCTAAATGATAAAAGCACTGCCTTTTTAAGCCATTCGTTGACCTGCCAATCACCAATGCCGTTTTGTTCGGCAATACGCGCCTGACCTGAATCCAATAAATTAATGGCTTTGGCAACGGCTTGTTTGATTTGCGGACTGGCGGATTGTGGGCTGAGATTAGCTCGGTTTTCAAAAGCGGCTTCGATAATATCTTTCATAGTAAGTTTTATGGTTTGATGAGAAATTTAACATTATATCAGACCAGCTTAATCTTCGTGACAATGATTATGGTGATGTTCGTAAGTTGCCATCAGCTCGTCCATTTGCTCGGCAAATAAATCATTAAATTGCGAATCTTGCAAAATAGACCGCGGCTGCCCCATGCAGCAAATATGATGGTATAAACACAGCACTTGGGTGGATTCACGCATCACTTGGTGCAGGTCGTGGGATACCATCAACACCGCACAGCTCTGTTGTTGGTGAATATCTTGAATCAATTTATACAGGCTCATCTGTCCGCTAATATCAAGATTTTGCGCCGGCTCATCAAGCATTAAAACATTCGGCTTATTCAGTATAGCCCTGGTAATTAGTACTCGTTGCATTTCGCCACCAGACAAATTTTTCAAAGCTCTGTGTAATAGTGAATCAATGCCTGTTAGCGCTATGGTAGCAGTTAAAAATTGGGCATCAATTTTCTGGTTGAGTTGTAAAAAACCCAACACTGAAATCGGAATAAACTCATTAATGGTGAATTTTTGCGGGGTATAGCCTAAGCGAATATTTTTAGATTGTTTGATAATGCCACTATCGGGCTGAATCAAGCCTAATAAAACTTTTATCAAGGAACTTTTCCCAGCACCATTCGGGCCGATTAGAGTGATAAATTCCCCAGCTTTTAACTCAAAGCTAACATCGTCAAGCACAGATTTTCCATCGTGGCTAAGACTGATATTATTGGCACTAATCAATGTTTGTGGATTGCTCATATAGTTGTTCAAAATAAAACCTATTTTATACCGTTGATGGGTAAAATTTTCCCTATGTCAGCTCAACTAATTTTATTAGATGGATCCGCTTTTTTATTTCGGGCGTATTTTTCTACCATATCCCAAAATTTAACTAATCAAGATGGTTTTCCAACTGGAGCAATGTTTGGCGTGGTAAGCGCGATTAAGCATTTGCAACGACAATACCCACAGGCAAAAATAATTGCCATTTTTGATGCCAAAGGCAAAAACTTTAGACATAAAATTTACCCAGAATATAAGGCGCATCGCAAGCCGGCAGAGGAGGAACTGGTGGTGCAAATAGAGCCATTGTATGAGATTGTTCGTGCTCTGGGGTTTCATTTTATTTGTATGCCCGGTGTCGAGGCAGATGATGTGATTGCCACCCTTTGTCGGTATGCTGATGAGAATAAAATTAAGACTTTGATTGCCAGTAGCGATAAAGATTTAATGCAATTAGTGAATAAAAATATTAACCAGCTAAATATGAAGGGCGAGCTGCTTGACGAGGCTGGTGTGCTTGCAAAAACAGGCGTTCGCCCTAATCAGATACTGGATTTATTGGCATTAACGGGCGATAGTGCGGATAATATTCCTGGTGTGCCGAGCGTAGGTCCGAAAACAGCGATTAAATGGCTCAATCAATTTGGCTCGATGGCAAATGTTAAGGACAACGCTTCGCTGATTAGCGGTAAAGTTGGTCAAAAATTACGCGAAAATTTTGATTTATTAGACTTATCTTATGAATTAGTTAAACTTAAATTTGATGTTGAACTGCCTTGTAATATTCTGTTAGATGAGCCCGGCGAAAACACTCAAACATTGGCAAAATTATATGAAAAATATGGGTTTTCAGTATGGCTAAAACAGCTAAATAGCACTAATACTATTGAGGATAACCAGCCGCCAGAAATAGATTTAGTGGCACAGAAAAATCGTGATAGAGAAGACAATTGCGATGCTTGGTTTGAACAATATAGTCAAAATTTGATTTTACAACAAGCCGACTTTGAACAGCTTATTAAAAGGCTTGAGAATGCCAAAGCCTTTGTGTTTGATTTAGAAACAACCTCGCTTGATTATATGAATGCACAGATTGTTGGCTGGGTGTTTTTAGTGGATTTTGACAGCTTTTATGTGCCAGTTGGACATGATTATTTAGACGCACCTAAGCAGTTAAATTTTGATTGGGTGTTGGCAAAACTCAGCTGCATTTTAGCCGACCCAGCGATTAACAAAATCGGACAAAATCTAAAATACGACAGCCATATATTGGCAAATTACAATATTCAGTTAAACGGCATTAGTGATGACACCATGCTTAAATCTTATTGCCTAAATTCAGTTGCCAGCCGACATAATATGGATGATTTGGCACAGTATTATCTGAATTATCAAACCATTCATTTTGCCGATGTGGCGGGCAAAGGTAAAAAACAAATATCTTTTAATCAAGTGGGTTTGAACGAGGCCTTTCCTTACGCTTGTGAGGATGTGATTGTTACTGATGAATTGAATAAAGTATTGGATAATGATTTAGCACAATACCCAAAACTAACACAGCTTTATCAAACCCTTGAAATTCCCTTGATTAAAGTATTAATGCGGATGGAACGCCATGGGGTGGCATTGGATGTGAATGCACTAAATGCCCAACAATTAGACATTAGCACACAAATGAAAAGCATTGAATCTGAGGCTTTTGAGATGGCTGGCGAGGTCTTTAATCTTGAGTCGCCCAAGCAAATCCAGCAAGTTTTATTTACTGAGCAAGGCATGGGTTTAGAGGCAAAGAAGAAAACCCCAAAAGGTGCGCCCTCAACTAACGAGGAAGCATTAAAATTGTTAGACCATCCCTTAGTGGATTTGATTCTAAGTTACCGCACCCTAACCAAGCTCAACTCTACTTATTTAGAAGCACTGCCAAAACAAATTGACCTAAAAACACAGCGACTACATACCTCATATCACCAAGCAGTAACCGCCACAGGCAGGCTCTCCTCAAGCAACCCAAATCTGCAAAATATCCCGATTCGCACAGCACAAGGGGCGCGTATTAGAGGCGCATTTATTGCCAGTAAAGACAAGGCGATTATTGCTGCTGATTATTCACAAATTGAGTTAAGAATTATGGCACATATTTCTCAAGATGCGCATTTATTAGAAGCCTTTAATAACAATGTTGATGTCCATAGTGCCACTGCTTCGATGATGTTTAATGTGTCATTGGACAGCGTTACAAAAGATCATCGGCGCAATGCCAAAGCCATTAATTTTGGCTTAATTTATGGTATGAGTGCCTTTGGACTTGCCAAGCAAATTGATGTGTCACGCACTGAGGCAAAGCAATATATCGATGCCTATTTTGCAAATTATCCGGGCGTATTGGCTTATATGGACAAAATTAAAGAGGCTGCGAAAACCCAAGGTTATGTTGAAACTGTGATGCAGCGGCGCTTGTATTTGCCACAAATTAATGCCAAAAATAAAATGCTACAACAACACGCCCTACGCACTGCTATCAATGCACCGATGCAAGGCTCGTCTGCTGATATTATTAAAAAAGCCATGCTCGATGTTGATGCGTGGATTAGCAAAGACAACGCCGATATTAAAATGATTATGCAAGTCCACGATGAATTAGTTTTTGAAGTAAAAGCCGACAAAGCCGATGAATTTTCCAACAAAATCCAAACTCTGATGAGCGATGCCTATAAATTGGATATTCCATTAGTAGTTGATGTCGGTATCGGCGATTCTTGGCAGCAAGCGCATTGATTTTTCTAAGGCAAGGTTTTTTCTACTTACGGTTTTTGGGTTGTTGTGCTTTTGCGAGGCTTGAATTTTCAACTGTCTATCTTTGCTTTTAAGGCAGATTGATAACAATGTTTTTTATCAATGCCGGTTATTTTAGCTGCTAATTTTGCGGCTTTTGCAGCGCCCATCTCCGATAATAATATCGGCAATATTTTATCTAATTGTTGCTCATCAATAAGCTTGTTAGCCTCATCCACGCCTGATATAATAAGCACAAATTCACCTTTTTGATGTGCCTTATCTGCTTGTAGATAAGCAATCAATACTGGCAAAGTTGCGGTTTTAATGGTTTCAAAAGATTTGCTAATTTCCTTTGCCAGACAAGCCGTTCGTCCAGCGCCTAAAATGGATTGAAAATCAAATAAACTCGCCAATATGCGTTTTGGTGATTCATAAAAAATGCTCGTTTGCGGTAAATGCGCAAGCTTTTGAATCAGTTTTAAACGGATAGCTGGTTTAGCTGGCAAAAATCCAAAAAAACTAAATTGACTGCTGGCAATGCCCGATGCTGATAATGCACTAATCAAAGCGTTTGCACCGGGAATCGGCACTACCTCAACCCCTGCTGCTTTAGCGCCACGCACCAAAACGAAGCCCGGGTCGCTAATCAGCGGAGTGCCGGCATCACTAATCAGCGCCATAGTTTTACCGCTGAGTAATTGCTTAATTATTGAGCTAAATTGTTGGATTTCATTATGCTCGTGTAGCGCGCGGGTCGGGGTATTGATGTGATAATGGTTTAACAAAATTTTGCTATGACGCGTGTCCTCCGCCAAAATCATATCAACAGTTTTTAGCGTTTGAATTGCTCTAAAGCTAATATCATTTAGGTTTCCAATCGGTGTTGCAACAATATATAATGGCATAATTTATGTTTAGTTTTAAGCGACAAATTGGCAATAATGCAGAAAAAATAGCTCTGGACTATTTGTCCAAACAAGGTCTGCAACTAATTGAACAAAATTATCTAACGCCTCTGGGTGAAATAGATATTATTATGCTTGATAAAAACGACAATGAATTAGTTTTTGTTGAAGTTCGTTACCGCCAAAACACTAAATTCGGCGCTCCAGAGGAAACCATCAATCAAAATAAACAGCTAAAAATTACCAAAACTGCACAGCGTTATTTACAACATAAACCACAATATCAGAATTTTACTTGCAGATTTGATGTTGTTGCAGTTAAATTTAATCTAAAATACCCTAAAATAGATTGGATTAAAAATGCTTTTTAAAATGTTAAAAAAATAAAAATGTTAAAAATTTTTACCATCATCCTAACCCTGATAATGCTTGCCTCTTGCTCGCCAGCAGTAAGAAACGCCTCTGCAGCCCATACGGTTATCAATATTCAAAATGACCGCCGTAGTTTTGGCACTATTATTGACGATGGCACTTTGTATTTAGACCTGCATAATGCCATTGCCAAAGATAAAGAAGGGGTTCTGAAAGATGCACATCTTAACTTTTCAACCCATAATTCTAAGGTGCTGGTAACTGGTGAAGTTGCTAAACAAGAGCATAAAGCGCTGGTTGATAAACTGATTACTGAACATGTGCCGCAAATTTTAAAAGTTATTAACGAAACCATAGTAGCGCCATCCAGTAGTTTAATTTCTAGGGCTAATGACAGTCTTATTACACTTAAAATTCAGGCTTTGTTTTATGCTCAGGATGTTTTTCACCCAGTGCATATTTCAATAACAACTGAAAATGAAACCGTTTTTCTTATGGGCAAGGTAACCAAAAAAGAAGCCGCTGAAGCTGTAAGAATAATCAAAAAAGTCAGTGGCGTTAAAAAAATTGTTAAGGTTTTTGAATATTTAAAAAACCGCCCAATTGCTGAAATTAGAGCAGAGGAGCAACAAAGATTAAAAGCACAAAGAAAGAAGCAATTTGATAAACAACTAAAGCAACTAAAAAAACGCAAGGCAACTCTTATAGAGCAAGAACGCCTGATACAAGACAAAATTGACCAATTAGACGGCTTAAAACCAGGCGGTACACGCTTTTAAAAAAATATACTAACCATCAGTTGTTACGATATTTCTCCTCCATTACGCCACAGCTCATATTCACTAAAATTAACACGGCAATTAATAAATAATTTGCCAATAATGAGCCTTCTATTTGCCTTTATTTTGTAAAATTAGTGCTGATGTGTCTAATTGCCCATCGCCATTTTTGATTAATTCTTGGTATTTGTCATACACTGTTTTTGTAAAAGACAAATTAGTTTTATTCTGTTTTGCTCTATCTAAGCAATAACCTAAATCTTTAACCATCCATTTGATGGCAAAACCAAAATCAAATTCTCGCCTATTCATTGTGACGGCTCTATTGTCCATTTGCCAAGAGCCAGCAGCCCCGCCCGATATGGCGGATAATAATTTTTCAATATCTATGTTTTCATTTTCGGCAAATAAAATTCCATCAGATAGCCCCTGTAATACCCCAGCGATGCATATTTGATTCACCATTTTTGCTAATTGCCCATAACCATTTACACCGATGTGGGATAGGTTTTTAGCATAGTTATTTATAATTGCTTTTGCAATTTCTATATCTGCCTCACTACCTCCAGCCATTACACTTAAACAGCCGTTTATTGCCCCAACTTCGCCACCACTTACTGGAGCATCAACAAACCCCACATTTTTTTCTTTAAATGACACGGCTAATTTTTGCGCTAATTTATAGGAAGTAGTGGTATGGTCAATGACTAATGCATTATTACTAATATTTTGCAAAACTCCATTTTCCGAATAGATTATTTGTTCCACATCTTCATCTTTTCCAGCACATAAAATTATTAAATCAGCATTATCAACAGCCTCTTCAATTGAGTTAACAAGGGCTCCTTTAAATTCATTACACCATTGTTCTGCTCTATTTTTGCTTCTATTCCAGACAGTAACAGAATAATTACTATTTTTTGCCAAATGCCCAGCCATAGGAAAGCCCATAACTCCCAACCCAATAAAGCTTATATTTTTAATTTTTTTCATTATTAACCCTTTAAAACTAATTGATTAAAATAATTAATGTTTGTGTCCCTTTATCTTTTAGATTTATTCCATTTTTCTATAGATAAGTCAATATACCTTCTATCTACCTCTTCCAAATCAAAATAACTAAAGCAATCATGATTGTTTAAATTTTCAAATTTAATGTAATAGTCAAAGCAAATAGTTTTCCAAGTTGTATTTCTACTTTTAATTTTGCCAAGTTCTTTTGCAAACTGCCTTATTGCATTTTTAACAACTGGAATTTCTTCGTCCAGCATTCTAACTTGCCAATCACAATGCTTGTGATAAAAGCTACTTTCCAAATCGGAAATAATATCTACTATTGGTGTTTTGTTGGTATAACGAACTATGTTTTCCATATTTTTCACAAACATTTGCTATTAACAATCACCTAACATCTTACTTCCGCCGCCGCGTTTACCCAAAAGGCACGGAGAGCGGTTAGGTGGAGTGATTTGTTAGATGGTGTTTATATTTTGATGAATTGTAATTGATATTTTGATAAGCAACAACAGCTAATCCTGCGATAAAAAACACAAATGTAAAAACAAGTAAATATTCATTCATTTTTATAATTCTCCCAATTTATCAAAGCATTTAAAAGCTTTTTTGTTAATAAGAACAACAACTATTGTAACAAAGATAACTGCAATTGAACATAATAATAAAATCAATGTGCTTTGTTGTTTGAAATTTTGCACAAACCATGCTAATAACGATAAGTCAGTTGCAATAAAAATAGCAAATGCAACTTTATACCAACCTATTTCTTCCTTAATTTTACTTTCTTCAGACACAGGCTGATTTTAGCATATATTTTTGCTTCTATTCCAGACAGTAACAGAATAATTACTATTTTTTGCCAAATGCCCCGCCATAGGAAAGCCCATAACTCCCAACCCAATAAAACTTATATTTTTAATTTTTTTCACTATTAACCCTTTAAAACTAATTAATGTTTGTATCCTCTTATCTTTTAATTCTGGAATTTATACTTGCTCATAAAATACCCAAAACAAAGTAAAGCAACAGGGTACAACAGCTCAAAACCAAATGTCCCCATCGTTAAAACAACAACAATAAGAGAGGTAATACCAAATATTTTTTGTTTTTTTGTTGCAGATATTTTTATATAAGCTAAAGTAGCCATTCCGTATAAAATAAAGAAATTTTGTCCTGCTAATCTCAGTAAATCATTGACTTTAAGAAAGTTGAAATAATTTAAAACTAACACTGTAGAAAAAAACAAACATGTGACTACAAGTGAGGCCCTAGGTATTTTATTGACACTTAACTTCGCAATTGAAACTGGAAGCAAGCCTTCTCTGGCTGATGAAAACACTAATCGTGATGCTGCCCAAATTGCACCAATAAGGTTTGCCAAAATTATTACAAATGATAACAATCCCACCATATCACCAGCCACGCTACCAAATACATATTGTGATAGGGCTGACAAAGGAGCGGTGCTGAGCAGGACATCATCAATAGGAACAATTAACTGCATAGATATTACCAAAAGGAAATACAGAACTATTACGATAACAAAACTAAGTGCTACTGAAATTGGATAGTCGCGCTTTGGGTTTTTATATTCCTCAATTGTAAAAGATAACATTTCCCAGCCGGTGTAAGCAAAAAACACCATACCTAATAAAGGAAAAATATTATTTATTTCAATACTTGAAATTCTACTTATTCCTTCTCCTTTATACTCACTTGCAAAGATAAGTGACAATATCGGTATTAATAGCAATGCCAGAACTAAGGTTATTGCTAAATACTTCTGTATATTCCCTGAAATAGCTGCTCCCAAATAGTTTATTAAAAATGCAACAAATATCATTAAAAGCGATATTACCAAAGCAATGGTTTCAAATTGAATATCTACAGTAATTAATGTATTTACATAATAACTACCAGTTAAAGCTATTGCTGGAATACCTAAGCCAAATGTACCAAGTAACATCATTTCTGTTGCACTTGATATATGCCTAGAAAATGCATTTTGCATAAATCCAGCGACTCCCCCAGCACTTGGGTATTTTGCACCTAATGCAGAAAATATCACAAGCAAGGGGGTAACTAATAAAGCACAAATAACCCAAACATAAATTGACGATGCACCTGCATCTTGATATGCCAAACCAGGAAGCAATAAAAGCCCACTTCCTACAACGATAGTTATCCCCAAGCCTACTGCTTGGCTAATGCTTAATGTTTTTTTTAACTTATTACTTGCATCAATGCTCATTTTTCTTATCCTTAAACTCAAGTGCAATAATGTATAAACAACCGTCTTTTCCAGCAACAGATGAGTGATTTGTTAGTAATATTATTTTTTACGAAATCTGCCGCTCATTTTTAAACCATCGCGAATATTCATACCCATTAATGTTAGATTTACCGCGCCAGCAACTATCTCAATGCCTTGAACTATATAAAATGTTGTATCAAAATATCCTGCTGATGCCCAATGGTCAAGAAAAATTGCACATGGTATTAAAACTAAAATGCCATTTGCTCCAATAAATGGCATGCGTTTTTGCTTTGCTTGCACTAACCTACCAGATTTTATTTTTGCTAAAGCAAAGCCAGTGCCACCAGTCATAGCGATAGCAGGTACAAGAATAAATAAGCCCGGCATAACAATCAAACTCTTTACTAATGCTATCGCTTCTGGCGTGCCAAATAATTCAACTGTTATTGTAGATGTTAAAAATGTGGCAATTGTCAATGTTGCAAGTATGCCTGCTACAAAATGTATATATTTTTTCATTTGCTATCTCCTGTTGTTAATGTTTGAAGTCAGCTGCCGCATTTACCCAAAAGGCACGAGAGCGCTCAGATGCAGTGATTTATTAGATGTTTTTAAATAATTAATGTTTGTATCCCCTTATCTTAAAATTATGGAACTGCCAAAATTGCACAATCACAAAGATCTGCACTTGTAAATGCTGTTAGATCTCCTGCTTTTAATCCTGGGATTGGGAAAACACGCACAGTTAATGGCTTATCTAAGCGATATGCCATGGTGGCTGTATCTCTCATCAATGCTGATATTTTTTCTATAGAAGTGTTACCGGGAATCGGCACAGTATCTAATCCTATGCCACAAACAGCACTATAAGTTAATAAAGACCGGATATCAAAATCATTATCTATACTCCCCTGTGCTAATCCAGTATCTTCTGTAAGTGCTAACATAAACCCAGAAAATCCTACTAAATCAACATTTTTAATTGATTTAAATACATTAGTTAATAATGAAGATGCTTCAACCGTACCTGAAGAGCCAAAATATTCAACCCCCATTTGTTTATAAATCTCAACCATGCTAGTGCAATCTTTTGAGGGTGCTGCAGAACTATCAAAGCCTGAAAAAACAAAAGGTAACTCATTTTTTGCACAATCAATGATATTTTTAATCTGTAATATATGATATGTAAGTGCAGCGCTCATTGCTGTTTGATACCCTTTAAATAGATCGTTATGATTTTTGCCATTATTGATTTTATTATGGTTTTTAAGGACATTAAACAATAAATCTGGCGTTTCAAGTCCAATTACAAAACGATTGCCTAATTCACTTTTATGATAACTAGCAGGAAAATAAGGAATAAGTGGTTTGCAATTAAAATTAACAGTGAAATTAAAGTTTCCTTCGCCATTTAGGGTAATATGGCTAATTTTTTTCACTGTTTTTGCACATAGTTGGACTAATTCATTGTCGGGAACATCAAATTCATCCAACCCTATATTGACACAAACATTACACAAATCACCAAATTCTTTAATAAGTTCAGGCAAAATTTCAATTTCATTTTTTGTTTTAGCTTCTCCAATAGCAAAACGAACGCGCATGCCAGATAGTTCAGGAGTATTTAATAAGTCTGCAAGAAATTTCAAATCAATGATGGCGTTTTTTATGCTATTAGTGTTAAGATATTCGCCAAATGGATTGGTTACAATCCTGACAGATTGAACAGTGTAGCCATTTTTGTGAAACTTGTTAGATAAACCAGCACAAAATTTTGAGGCTTTTAAAATTTCTTGCTGCCACAATTCCTTAGAATAGTTTAGCGATAAAAAAGTGGTGATTGTTCTTATCTTACATAAGTTTTTATTTTTGTAACTAATTTGCTATCTCCTGTTGTTAATGTTTGAATTCACCTGCCGCATTTACCCAAAAGGCACGACAGCGCTCAGATGAAGTGATTTGTTAGATGGCAGTTTTATGGTGTTTTGGAAATTTATGATTAAGCATTTGAAATGCAATAGTAATTAAGCCACCAATAAACACAATAATTGCTGATATAAGTATATATTCACCCATTTTATAACTCCTCCAATCTATCTAACTTTTTAAAAACTTTGTGGTTAATCAACACAATTATAGTAATAACTACAACTATGGTAATCCAACACCAGACTAAGATAATAGGCTTTGCTATTGCATAATTTTCCGCAAGCCACGCCAATAGTGAGATACATGTAGCCATTAAAATAGCAAATGCAATTTTATACCAACCTATTTCTTCCTTAATTCTACTTTCTTCAGACACAGGCTGATTTTAGCATATATTTTTAGTTCTATTCCAGACAGCAACAGAATAATTGCTATTTTTTGCCAAATGCCCAGCCATAGGAAAGCCCATAACACCCAATCCAATAAAGCTTATATTTTTAATTTCCATAATGTAGTGTAGTGTAAAATTTAATAATTCACTTGTAAAAAGCGTTATACCAACTACAGTAAATAAGGTAAAAAATTTTACAAAACGCCTAATAAATAAATTACCTCGTTGGATTTTTCTACAATCTTCATCTGTATCACAACGAAGTTTAACTCTAATGTATTTCCAAATATTTTCTTTTTGAATTTGCTTGTTAATATTGCCATCCTAACACTAAATTCAGAAGCGGGCAGCTTTTGCCCGTCAGCCAGAAGTGTTTGCTGTTAATGGAAAGTCTTGAAGGTGTTCAATAATTTTTTCAGTTAAATCTACATCAATATCCGCCCAATAGAAATGACCTTCAGAGAGTTCTTCTACATTCGTAATTGCATTAATAGTTTGGTTTTTAAACCAAGGAAAATCTTCATAAGACATAAATAATTCTTTACGAGGTGTCAAAAGCCATACGCCAAAATTTGATATATGACTAATTTCAACTGCTAAAGTGTCTTTTCCATTCATCGATAAACTCATCGTAATGCTCCTGTATTACTGATTCAATTTCTTTAAGTTGTTTTGCTGAATAATGATAACTTTTTGCTAAACTAATTTCAGGCTTTAACCAAAATTTTGCTTCACCACCTCCAGATAAAATATGAATATGGACTCTTTCTTCTCTTGAAAAGAAGGCCATTTTCTCTATGAATTGTTGGACTCATGCAATCATTTTACCATTTTTTTATCAAAAGTGCTTTTTTAACTAAGTGGTATTAATTCAGCCCATCCATGTTAAATATCATATTTTCTTTATCATCTGTTGATATTTTATAACCGTCATATTGTCTTGCCCATGATTTCATAAATTATAGCCAGAACAATTATTTTGATTACTATTTTATAAGGATTATTTGTTTTTTAAAAATAAATATACATCCTATATCATTTAAAATTAAAATAGAAACATCACCTTTTTATAATTAATGTTTGTGTCCCTTTTAGGTGTTTTAATGATATATATCTCTAAATGTTAAATTAAATCTTGCTTTTTTTACTTTTTTTCTTTTAGGCACAGAGTGTTGCCAAAAATGTTGCATTTCACCACTCATTATCAATAATGTTCCGTGTTTTAATGGGATGGTTATTTTTTCTGATTTATCATTTTTTCTAATAATAAAATCTCGTGTCTCGCCAAAATTAACTGAGGCGATAATAGGATTTTTTCCCAATTCTTTCTCATCATCAGCGTGCCAATTTATATAATCATCACCATTTCTGTACCAGTTAATTAATACGCTATTAAAATGTATTTTTGCAATTTTTTCTATTTCATTTTTGATATACAGCAAACCTTTATTCCATTTATTAGGGCTTGATTTTATTCCCGAATATGTATAAGATTTACCTTCATTTCCATACCAAGATGTATAACGAGGCAATGGTATAGTTTTCCCATATAATTTAATACTATCATGTTTCCATTTCATATTTTTAAATTTAATTTTTGAAAATTCTGTATCAGAAACTTCTCGCCAATTAGTTTGTTGCCAATCATTAGTGCTATT
Source organism: Gammaproteobacteria bacterium (assembly GCA_965217125.1). Classification (GTDB taxonomy): domain Bacteria; phylum Pseudomonadota; class Gammaproteobacteria; order PS1; family Pseudothioglobaceae; genus JAAOIF01. The sequence continues at coordinate 1,623,596 of OZ244244.1, forward strand.
TTCTAAAAAATATTCAATGCTTCTGTCACTAATTTTTTTATTAAAAAAATGCTCAGAGTAAAATAACTCTCCACAAGGAATTTTTATATTAAATCCATTTAATTCTTCATTCCAGATAACTGAATACCCATTTGTTTTGGGAATCTTAAAAGAGAGGGTGTTTTCTTGAGTATTGTTAAATAAATCCATTTTTATAACTCTATATCTATATAAACATAACTAATTTTAAATTTTTTTGCTTCTGGATGCATGGATGGGTTTTCCGCAACAAAAGAATCTGCTTTTATTTTGATAATTTTATGTGAATTGTTGTTTTCTTTAAAATAGTTATGAAACATATCTAACCTCTCAGCTCCACCGAAAGAATTTCTATCTGAACTCATTGCTATAAAATAGTTTCTTCCTTTAATTGTAGTAATTTTATCTAATAATTCTCCAATATTAAATACATCCATGTCCAAGATATTGGAAAATAAATGTAATTTTATTGTACTATCACTGGCTTGTATGTCATTTTTAACAACATCATCTAATACCTTATTGATGATTTGAACTTTTGCTTTTGGCAAATAGCATTGTAATATTTTCTTAGCTCTGTTTAATGCTATTTTAGACGGTTCTATTAATGTTATATTAAGGCAATTGCTCGTATCTTTGTGCTTGTCAAGAAATAGCATACTAGCTAAACCTTGACCACAAGCATAATCAATTATTTCTATATTACTAGAGGAAAGATTTAAGTTGTCAAACATTGGAACCCATTGATGTTTGATCATTGAGCTATACGCATAAAAATATTTATTTAATTGGTCTTGATTGTCAAGAATTGCATGACCATAGTCCAACTCTCCATGTACATCAGGAGGGGTGGGTATAATTGCCTCCTTTCTAATTAGAGAAAATGATATATTATCTGTGTTAATTGTCCCATTTTTAATAGCACTTATGATTTTATCTTTCTCTATATTCATTTATTCAAACTCCTTATTAAGGTGTGACTGGTATCACACCTAACTATTAGTGTGCATCATAATATACCATAAAACACAGACAAATGTAATTCTCTTAGTGTAAAAATTAACATAACTATATAGTTCTTATAAAAATATTTTTATTACTATTTTATAAAGATTATTTGTTTTTTAAAATAAAAAGAGAAACATCGCCTTTTTATAATTAATGTTTGTGTCCCTTTATCTCTTTGTTAACTGCATTTTTGTTACCTTTCATTTGTATTGAAACCATAGACTCAAGTTTGTTGCCGGATTCTTTTAAAGCTTTTACAACGCCATCATAGTCATTAGTAGATTTATTCTGACTTAGTTTGAAGTTGCCTATGATATCTTCAATTTCTATTTCCAAGCCAACAATAGCATTAATTAGTTTATTTGTATATTCTTTTGGAGCATCAGATATTGACCAAGGGTTACTTTGTGAAATTAACTCATGAGCATTTGTTAATTTTTCAAGATGCTTGAAAATCCAATTGCCTTCATAATTGAATGAAATTCTACCTTTGACATGAACAACAGAATAATTCCAGGTTGGCACTACTTTTCCCGTCTCTGTTTTTGATGGATAGAAGTTTGGGCTAATATAGGCATTTGGGCCATAAAAGATAACAAGTACCTTGCTGCTATCATTGCACTTTTTACAAAGAGAATTAGCTTTAGCAATATGACCTTCTAATTTAACTTTGCTTGAATTGCTTGTGTCGAGATAAAAAGGAATGTGAATGGCATCAATATCATTACCAATTGTTGATACCAATGTGCCTAGTGGATTTTCTTCAATAAATTGATACAAAGTATCCAAATTCGTTTCTTTAAATTTTGATGGAATGTGCATAATTATCCTAAGCAGCTAACTATTATTAGGCATCACAATATACCACAAAACACAGACAAATCTCTTGGCGTAGAATTAGTCCTTATGAAAACAAAATGGTGGGGGTGTCTTTATGTTGTTTATCGACTAAGCCGCGTGAGAATTTGAGTTTTAGCTCTTTGATTTTGTCGTCAAGTGCTGTAATAACTTTATCAACATCGTCTTTTGAATAATCATAAGCGTTGTTGTTGGCTAAATTGCCAATTAAATCTAACTGTTTTAGGGCTTTGCTGATTCTTGCGTTGGCTAATCTTTCAAACTTTTGTTTTTTATTTTCTTCTTGCATAATAATCCTCATTTTAAAACCCAATATTATAAATAATTTACTTAAAAAATTCAACTATCCCATAATAATTGCATATTAGCGGTTTTGGTGGTTTTTCAAAAAAAATCAACTATCCCACAATAATTGCATATTGGCAATGGCGGATAATGAAGCGGTTTCGGTGCGTAGTATTCTTTTGCCGAGTAATAATGGTTGGTAGCCGGCATCGGTTGCTTGGGTGATTTCGTTGGGGCTGAGTCCGCCTTCGGGGCCGACTAAAATACTGGCTTGAATTTGTGGCTTGAATGCTAATAAACTTTGTTTAGCGTTGGGGTGTAAGACAAAACCATTGATAACTGGCTGTTGTAAAAATTTATGCAAATTTATCGGGCAAACCACTTCAGGCACGATTGAGCGCCCTGATTGCTCACAAGCGCTAATCACGATTTTTTGCCAATGTGCTGTGCGTTTTTTGCTTTTATCAGCGTTGAGTTTGACTACACAATGCTCGGTGAATAGCGGCACAATTTTATTCACTCCTAATTCTACTGCTTTTTGGATGAGGAAATCCATTTTTTCGCCTTTGGCAATGCCTTGTATTAGGCTGAGATTTAGCTTTGATTCAGATGGGTTTTGCTTGTTAGACAGCACTTTAACTAAACTTTGTTTTTTAATTTCAAGCACTGTGGCTATGTAGTCCATGCCGTCTCCATTAAATAGTATAATGTTTTTTCCCTGAGCAAAGCGCAATACATTGGACAGATAATGCGAAGCATAAGGGTCTAACTGGTATTCACTGCCAATTTTCAATGGCGTATTTTGGTATAAACGAACCTGTTTCATGGTATCTTGTGCGCGCTATATGGCTGTTTAAATAATAAATGAAAATGATACATCAAAATAGAAGAGAAAAATTACTAAGACAATTAGACGAAGGCGCTTTGGTTATTCTCAGCACTAATCCACAGCAGTTGCGTAATGGTGATGTGTATTATCCGTTTCGCCCGCATAGTGATTTTTGGTATTTAACCAATTTTACTGAGCCTGAGACGGTGGCAGTTTTTTCAAAAAAAACTTATACAATTTTCCTTAGAGACAAAGACCCGAGCAAGGAAATTTGGGACGGTGAGCGCTTAGGCGTGCAAAACGCCCGTGCAGTATTAAAAGCCGACCAAGCCTATTCAATTAGCCAATTAAAAACCATATTGCCGCAATTAATTGATAAAGCAACCAAGTTGTATTACGACCCTAAATCTGGTGCTTTAGACGATGATATTAGGCAAATACTGACTAAATCTCGCTATCAATCTTTGCGCGCTTATGTGAGTGAAATGCGTTTGATTAAGGATGCTAAAGAAATTGCACTGATGCAAAAAGCGGTGGATATTTCAGTAAATGCGCATCAATTAGCCATGCAGCAAACTCGGGCTGGTTTGTTTGAGTTTGAAATCGCCAGTATTTTTGCTGGACATTTTAAAAAAAATAATGGCGAATATGCTTACTCGCCGATTGTTGCTAACGGTAAAAATGCTTGTGTGTTGCATTATATTAAAAATAATCAGACTTTGAATGACGGTGATTTATTGCTGATTGATGCGGGCTGTGAAATCGAGGGTTATGCCGCGGATATTACCCGCACTTTTCCAGTAAATGGCAAATTCAGCAAAGCACAGGCGCAAATTTACCAAATTGTATTAGACGCGCAAATGGCGGCTATTGATGCGATTAAGCCTAATCAAAATGTTGCTAAACCTCACCAAATTGCCACTAAAATTATTAAACAAGGTTTAATCAAATTAGGCATTTTGCCGAGTGCTGGCAAGCTATCACAATTTTATATGCACGGCACAACTCATTGGTTAGGGATGGATGTGCATGATGTGGGTGAATACAAACAAAACGGGCAAAATCGTCAATTTAAGCCGGGCATGGTGACTACGGTAGAACCCGGTATTTACATTCCTAAGGATGATAAAATTAACCCAATTTATTGGAATATTGGCATTCGTATTGAAGATGATGTTGTAATTACAGAAACTGGCAATACGGTATTGAGTAAATCACTGGTAAAAACTATTGATGAAATTGAAAATTTAATGGATAAAAAATGAACATACAAGAGGCGATTAAAGCAGTTATTGCACAACAAGATTTAAGCGAAAATCAAATGCGTGCGGTGATGAGCGATATTATGATTGGCAAAACCACTGATGCACAAATTGGTGGATTTTTAGTAGGATTATCGATAAAAGGGGAAACCGTTGAAGAAATCACAGCAGCGGCTAAAGTTATGCGCTCATTAGCAACAGAGGTGCAAATTCATCACCCAAAACACTTGGTAGATACCTGCGGCACTGGCGGCGATGGATTAAGTTTATTTAATATTTCAACCGCCTGTGCTTTTGTTGTAGCCGCGGCTGGTGGGCAAGTCGCCAAACATGGTAATCGCTCTATTTCTTCCAAATCTGGTAGCGCTGATGTGTTAAAAGCTGCTGGTGTAAATTTGGATATAAGCCCTGAGAATATTAGTAGGTGCGTTAAAAAAATTGGCATTGGATTTATGTTTGCACCCGCACATCACTCAGCGATGAAACACGCCATTAACGCACGCAAGGACTTATCAGTTCGGACTATTTTTAATGTATTAGGACCTCTGACTAACCCAGCAAAAGCCCCGCATCAGCTTATGGGGGTATATGATAAAGCCTTAGTAGAGCCGATTGCTAATGTGCTTAAAAGCTTGGAATCTAAGCATGCAATGGTGGTGCATTCTAAAGATGGGTTGGATGAAATATCAATTGCGGATGATACTTTTGTGGCTGAATTAAAAAATGGCGAAGTCAGCACTTACAGCATTAACCCTGTTGATTTTGGATTACCTTTGGGCAACCTTAATGAGATTAAAGCCAACGATGCTGAGAGTTCGTTAATACTGATTCAACAAGCGTTAGATGGCAAAGATGGTGCTGCTAAAAATATCATTGCCATAAATGCGGGCGCTGCCATTTATGTATCAGGCATTGCTAATTCTTTGCAAGCAGGCATTGACCGTGCTATTGAAATTTTAGACAGTGGCGCTGCACGCCAAAAACTTGATGATTTAGTGCGCGAATCAACTGGCTGTTAATATCGGAGAGTTTTATGGACAAACAGACAAACCTAATTTGGATTGATTTAGAAATGACCGGGTTAGCGCCTGAAAAAGATGTCATTATTGAAATTGCAACTGTGGTTACCGATAAAAACCTCAATGTGTTGGCAGAAGGTCCTGCACTTGCCATTCATCAAAGCGAGGAACTTTTGACGGAAATGGATGAATGGAATACGGAACACCATACCAATTCTGGCTTGGTTCAGCGCGTTAAAAACAGCAATATTTCCACCAAACAGGCTGAAATTCAAACCCTAAATTTTCTCAAACAATACCTCAATCCGCATGTTTCGCCGATGTGTGGCAATACTATTTGTCAAGACCGTAGATTTTTATACAACTATATGCCCGCGTTGGAGCGATTTTTTCACTATCGCCATATTGATGTATCCACACTCAAAGAGTTAGCAATACGCTGGAAGCCTGATGCAAAAATGGAATTTGAGAAAGATTCTGCCCATTTAGCACTTTCAGACATTTATGATTCAATCGATGAGTTGAAGCATTATCGAGAAGTGTTTATTAAAATTTAGTTTTTTTGGTATAATTTAGTTTTTTTTGGTATAATTAGCGTTTTTTAATTTAAAATTTACAACAATTTAAGAGGATAAAATGAACCAACCCAGCAAACAAAGCATTAAATTTGCACAAGAATCTGCTGCAAGAATCGACAATATTAAAATAGAGGCAGAGCCAAAATTTTATTTTGATATAGACAGCAAAGGCTCAAATTCAATTGATGAAGAATTTCTTGTTTCTTTAGAGAAAGGCGAACACTTAAACGATAACTTCCTATCAATTAAGTAGTGTGCTTTTTTTATGTCTGACCCAATAACAACAATATATAAACCTCACTACAAAAGAATTTTAAAAGTATTTGTCAATACTTTACCTTACGCCTATAAAGGTTATACAGAAATTACAGGCATTCAACACAATTCAACTATATTACAAAGTATTCAATCTGATTTTGAAAACTGTATCGGTTTTTATTCAGAAGAAATATTTATTGCAACTTCCTACAAAATCAACACTTACTTAAATGATTTTTCAGTGATGCCCAAAGGCTCGATTGACGAATTCAAAATTATCTTCTTTTTAGCAAAAACTTTGTCTGTCTTCTTGGAAAGAGATGGTTTAAAAACTGCATCAAGAATAGTTCTTTCAACTATGATTGGCATTCTTGACGAAAAACTTACATTAGTTAATGCCAAACGCACCAAGCTCACAGAACAAACAATCAACTTAATACGAGATGGGATTTTGTTCCAAAAAACTGGCGAAGTGGGTTTGTATTTAACCTATAAATGCCTTTACAACTACGCAAAAGAAAATCAAAAAGCAGCCTAAAATCTGGCTTGCGCCGGCAAAAATCAATCTATTTTTGCATATAAACGCTAAACGGGCGGATGGCTACCATGAGTTACAAACTATTTTTCAGTTGCTGGATTATTACGATGAGTTGAGTTTTGAATTACGCAAGGATGGCGTTATCCAGCGTGTGCGTGGTAACGATGCAATAGCACCAGCAAATGACCTGATTATTAAAGCGGCACAAGCATTACAAAAAGCAACCGGCACAAGTCTTGGTGCTGATATTTCAGTGCTTAAAAATATCCCTGCTGGTGGCGGTCTGGGCGGTGGCAGCTCAAATGCAGCTACTACACTGATTGCCTTAAACCACTTATGGGGCAAGCAATACTCACAGCAACAATTAGCAGAAATAGGCTTAACATTAGGTGCGGATGTGCCTATTTTTATTGGCGGACACAGCGCTTGGTCCGAAGGTGTGGGCGAGATACTAACGCCAATAACACTGCCAGAACACTATTTTTTAGTGGTTTCTATCAACCAACATATTTCAACCAGACAAATTTTCTCGCACAAAGCATTGACAATGACACCACGCATAGGGAAAATGTCGGACTTCTCAGAGTTGATTGATACGCATAACGATTGCCTTGTGGCGGCGGTAGAATTGGAAAGCGGGATTTTAGAAGCACTAAAGCATTTAGAATTATCAGGCAATCATCTACATCGGGCAAGAATGACAGGTACAGGTAGTTGTGTTTTTGCAGAATTTAAACATGAGAAAGATGCGCTGGCAGCATCGAAAAAAGTGCCAAAAAAATGGATGAGTTTTGTCGCCAAAGCGATTAACACTTCTCCGAGTTTTGTCCAGCCTGATGGCAGGACATCTTAATTGGGCTGTAGCCAAGCGGTAAGGCAACGGGTTTTGATCCCGTCATGCGCAGGTTCAAATCCTGCCAGCCCAGCCAAAATTTTGTTTTTCAGCGGCGTCTTTTTTCATTGTGCTGCGTTGAATTTCTAAAATGTTCTGTCATTTAAAACTCACTAAACTTGCTGAAAAATAAAAATAAAAAATACTTATAAAAATATTCATTTTTAGTGCGTATAATTGACCATTAAATTACCACTGGCTGACCTTTATGTCTCTTGACAAAATTAAAATTTTTAGCGGTAACGCCAATCCTGAGCTTTCTGGCGAAATAATTTCTCAACTCAATGTCATACAAGGCAGGGCGTTGGTTAGTCAATTTAGTGATGCAGAATCACAGGTTGAAATTTTAGAAAATGTACGCGGCTGTGATGTTTTTATTATCCAACCAACTTGCGGGCCTTCACCAGCTGAAACATTGATGGAATTGTTAGTGATGACTGATGCACTAAAACGCTCGTCTGCCGCTCGAATTACTGCTGTTGTCCCCTACTTTGGTTATTCACGACAAGACCGCCGCTCACGCTTAACCCGTGTGCCAATTACCGCAAAACTTGCGGCTAAAATAGTTGAAGCAGCAGGAGTTGATCGCATTTTAACAGTTGATTTGCATGCTGACCAAATTCAAGGATTTTTCAACATTCCAATTGACAATATTTATGCACAACCAGTATTAATCGAAGATATTTTGTCAAAAAATTATAATGATGTTGTTATTGTTTCACCCGATGTAGGCGGTGTAGTGCGTGCACGCGCTGCTGCTAAACGCATCAATGATGCAGATTTGGTGATTATTGATAAACGCCGCCCCGTCCCGAATATGGTTAAAATCATCAATGTGATTGGCGATGTGCAAGGTCGCACTTGTATCCTAATTGATGATATGGTTGATACTGCTGAAACTTTATGCCAAGCAGCCAGTATTCTCAAAGAGAAAGGTGCAAAAAAAGTGGTGGCTTATGCAACCCATGCGGTTCTATCTGGCAGTGCCATTAAAAATATTAATAATTCTGAGTTGGACGAGTTGGTAACTACCAATACCATTCCTTTATTTGCAAGTGCAGTTAATTGTGCCAAAATTAGACAAATATCTATTGCGCCAACACTCGCAGAAGTTATAAAACGCATTAGTGAAGAAAAATCGATTAGCACAATTTTTACCGACACTCAATAGCCGACTATGCTCACCTGAAGCGATGCTTTTCAAAGTAAAAACTTATGTATAATGCTTTGTTTAAATTGCCACATGCTCATTAAAAAATAAGCTTATGAAAACTACAACTAAAGAACACAAACAAGCACTACAACAACTCATTATGCTTGGCAAAGAAAAAGGCTACCTGACCTATTCTGAGCTTAACGATTTATTGCCGAAAGACTTACTCACACAAGAACAAATTGAGCCGATTGTTACCATTTTGGAAGAGCTCAATATTGTGGTTTCTGATACCGTGCCAGATGCTGATACTTTAGTCGTTGAATCAGGGGCTAAAGCACAATCAACCTCAGCTGAGGTCGCGATTGCTGCACTGGCTGCACTTGATTCAGAATTTGGCAGAACCACAGACCCTGTGCGTATGTATATGCGTGAAATGGGTGTGGTTAATCTGTTAGAACAAGAAGACGAAGTTCGCATTGCCAAAGAAATTGAAGCCGGTGTATTTGAAATTATGCAGGCAATTACTTTGTATCCATCAATTACCGAATTTTTCTTTAAAGCCCATACACGCCTTGAAGAAGGCAAATGCAAGATGACCGATGTAATTATTGGCTATCAAGGCGATGCACAAGACTTTGAAAAGAAAAAAGCCGCTTTTGATGCTGGCGAATTTGACGATGACGAGGAATACGAAGACATGGAAGAAATGGAATACACCGGCCCAGACGAAGCCAAAGTATATCATCGTTTTGACGCTGTTTTACAATGCTCTAAGAATTACAAAAAAATCAATGAAAAACACGGCTTCCGTGATAAAAAAACCATCGCTATGCGTAAAAAGTTGTCAGTTAGTTTGTCAGATTTACGCCTAGCACCAAAATTGGTAATTACGATGATGGAAATTATCTATGAACAAGTCGAACAGGTTAAAAAACAAGAAAAAATAATTCAAAATACTTGTCTTTATGCTGGTATGGATAGATTACAATTTTTTAAATTATTTAGCAATAATGAAACCAACTTTGACTGGTTAAAAAATGCCGAGTTAGACAAAGAAGTTACCCAGGCATTGGAAAAAAACAAAGATGAAATTTATTATGCACAAAAAAATCTACTTACATACGAAGAGCAAATGCAGCTCACAATCGCAGAATTAAAGGCGCTGAATAAGGCCTATCTGCGTGGTGATCGCCGTGCCAAAAAAGCCAAATCACAAATGATTGAAGCCAACTTGCGTCTGGTTATTTCCATTGCCAAAAAATACGCCAATCGTGGCTTACAATTCTTAGACCTGATTCAAGAAGGCAATGTCGGCTTAATGAAAGCGGTTGATAAGTTTGAATATCGCCGTGGTTATAAATTCTCCACTTATGCCACTTGGTGGATTCGTCAAGCAATTACCCGCTCTATTGCTGATCAGGCGCGCACCATCCGTATTCCAGTACATATGATTGAAACTATTAATAAACTCAACCGTGTGCGCCGTCAATTATTACAAAAATTTGGTCGTGAAGCAACTCCAGAAGAATTAGCAACTGAGATGGAGTTGCCAGAATACAAAATTGCTAAGATTCTAAAAATTGCCAAAGAACCATTATCAATGGAAACTCCGGTAGGTGACGATGAGGACTCTAATATTGGTGATTTTATCGAAGATATCAGTCTATCTTCACCGGTAGAAATTGCCACCAATAAAAGTTTGAAAGAAACCACCAGTAGTTTACTTGCCAACCTTCCCCCTAGAGAGGCAAAGGTGTTAAAAATGCGTTTTGGTATTGATATGAATACTGACCATACCTTAGAAGAAGTGGGTCGTCAGTTTGATGTAACGCGTGAGCGTATTCGCCAGATAGAAGCAAAAGCATTGCGTAAATTACGCCATCCATCCAGAGCACATAAGCTTTCAAGTTTCTTAGAATAATTTTATCATGCACCATTTCAAGGCAAAAATTTGCTTTTTTTCGGGCCTATAGCTCAGCTGGTTAGAGCAATCGACTCATAATCGATTGGTCCTTGGTTCAAGTCCAAGTAGGCCCACCATATTGTATAAAACCAAACGCACTGAAAAATGGACGATTAGTTACTATGTTTGATACACTGATAATACCACTAATTAAACTCACTACTGATGTGGGTGAGATGATTTTGTCTCTTTACAAAAGTAACATTGAGGTTAAGATTAAAGCAGATCAAACGCCACTCACTATCGCCGACCAAACTGCACATCAGCTGATTCTCAAAGGTCTAAAAAAACTCACTCCAGACACGCCTGTTCTGTCCGAAGAGTCTGAAACTATTGCTTTTGATGAGCGTTCAAACTGGCAAACATACTGGCTGATAGACCCATTAGATGGAACTCGTGACTTTATACAACATACGGGTGAGTTTTGTATTTGCATCGCCTATATTAAACACCATAGCCCAATTTTTGGGATGATTTACGCGCCGCTCACTCATACTCATTATTACACTTTGAATGGTAAGACTATCAAACTTCAAAATAATGTTGAACAAATTTTACAAACGCGCCGGCCCTCTAATCCACTTAAAATAGTGATTGGGCATAATTCATCCTACAACCAACAATTAAAAAATCATTTAAAAAAACAAATAGATTATCAACTCACTCGATTAGGTAGCGCCTTAAAATTTTGCGAAATTGCCGAAGGGAATTATGACTATTACCCAAGGTTTGGACCTTGTTCTGAGTGGGATACTGCTGCTGGAACTGCTATCTTACAAACTGCTGGTGGTTGCGTGGTGGATGAAAATGGTGGCGCACTGCGCTACAATACCAAAGACGATTTGCTATCACCGGTATTTTTTGCCTCTGGAGTCGATTCAAACAAATATTAAAGATAAATCAATGGCTTGGATATTCTTGGTAATGCTGCCGGTCGAAATATAATCAATGCCTGTATCAGCAACCTCAACAATATTATGCTGGTTAATATTACCAGAAGCTTCCAAAGGCAATCTACCATGCGCCAAATCAACCGCACTGAGCAAATCTTGGGTGCAAAAATTATCGCACAATATACGCGTAATATGATTCATATTAAGTGTTTGCTTTAATTGTCCTAAGTTCTGCACCTCAACAATCAAAGGTAAGTTTGGATATTTTTGTGTTGCAGTTTGCACTGCATTTGCAATCGAGCCAGCAGCAATAATATGATTCTCTTTAAGCATAACACAATCATACAAACCCATACGATGATTAACCCCGCCACCACATTGCACTGCGTATTTTTGTGCCATACGCAACCCTGGAATGGTTTTTCTAGTATCTAATAACTGTGCGTTAGTGTGTGCAATTTTATCAACCAAATATTTAGTTTGCGTTGCCACGGCGCTGAGCATTTGCAAAAAATTAAGTGCCACTCTTTCAGCGCTGATAATTGCCTGAGAGCGTCCTGAAAGCGAGCATAATATTTGGTTTTCAACTACGCAATCACCATCTAACACTTGCCAATCAATTTTAATTGTGGCATCCAACTGCAAAAATGCCGAATTAAAATAATCAATACCGCAAATAATCGCTGACTGTCTAACAATAACATTGGCAGATACAAGATTATTGTTGAGCAAATCAGCAGAAACATCGCCCGAACCAAGGTCTTCAGTTAGTGCAGTTTTCACTACGGTTTGTAGGTGGATTTGACTATTCATTGTTCAATAATTTTAGCACCAAAGCTTTTAAATTTTGATTGGGTTTAACGGATAATTTTTGCCACAACTGAGTAAAACCAAGCTGCATTTCCTCTCGTGTGGTTTGATTGGATAACACCCGCTCAATTTGCCGACAAATATTCTTAGCATTTGCCTGATTTTGAATAAGCTCGATTATGATTTGCTTGCTAAGAATAATATTCACAATTGAGATAAAAGGTATCTTAATCATTCTTTTGTAGAAAAAATAACTCAGATTAGAGGTCTTAGCCAGCACTAATATTGGCACTTTTAGTAGCGCCGCTTCTAAACTGGCAGTGCCACTAGCAGCTACCACAAAATCACACGCCAATAACATAGGGTAAAAATCCTCATCAATAATTTTAACTTGCTTGGGCACGGCATCAAAATATGGGGCTAATTTACGATTATATTGATAACGAGAGAGTAAAAATTCATAATTATTGCTCAGAGTTAATTGCTTGATAGTTTCAATAAAAATCGGCAAATGATTAATGATTTCACTACTGCGGCTGCCGGGCAAAAATCCGATAATTTTCTTGTTTGGATTAAGATTATAAGGCGCTAAAAATTCTGCCTTGTTTGGCTTACTATTCAGTTGAGTTTGTATGCTTTCTATCAGCGGATGCCCAACAAAACTGACTTGCATATTGTGTTTTTGATAAAAATCCACTTCAAACGGAAAAATAACCGCCATATAGTCGATAACTTTTTTAAGTTTTTTAACTCTATAAGTGCGCCATGCCCAAACTTGAGGGCTGATATAAAACAAGGTTTTAACTCCTATTTTTTTGGCGAATTTGGCTAATTTAAAGTTGAAGGCTTGAAAATCAACCAAGATCAATAAATCCGGTGGATTGCGTTTCAGACTGTGTTTTAATTGAAACAGAGTTTTGTATAAAAAAGGTAACTTAGTAATCAGCTCAGCAAAGTCCATCACTGAGGTTTTATCAATATTTTCTAATAATTTAACTCCACTTTGCGCCATTTTTTTGCCACCCATGCCATAAAATTCACACCCTTCATCTTGCAAACTATTGACCAATTTAGCGCCGTGTCCATCCCCTGATGGCTCGCCTGCAATAATCATAATTTTTTTCAAAGGACGCTCTTGACAGTGTCAATGATTTGAGATATTTGTGCTTTGCTCAATTCTGGGAAAATTGGTAGCGATATGCACTGGGTAGAGAGCGCTTCAGTAGTTGGCAAAAGCAAATCTTTAAACTCATTTTTATAAACATTTTGCCGATGTAGCGGTACTGGATAATAAATCGCGTTGGCGATTTGTGCCTCATTCAACGCCTTAGATATTAGGGCGCGTTTGTTACTAAGAAGCGTATATTGATGATACACATGAACGCCGATATTGTCTTCAAAAGGAATGGTTATTAAGTCTTTTAACCCATCTGTGTAAGCATGCGCTGCTTTGCGTCTATTGCTGTTATATTCGTCAATATGCTTGAGTTTAATACGCAAAATTACCGCTTGTAACTCATCTAAACGCGAGTTATAACCAATTTCATTATGATAATAACGCTCACCACTGCCATGATTACGCAAGGATTTAATGCGTTTTGCCACAAAATCATCATTTGTGCTAACTAATCCGCCATCACCATAACAGCCTAAATTTTTGCTAGGGAAAAAACTAAAACAACCAGCTAAACCAAACGAGCCTGTTTGTTGATTGTTGATTGTTGCACCAAAAGATTGTGCCGCATCTTCGATTAAAACTAAATTATGTTTGTCACATAATGCTTGCAAGCCTACTACATCTGCCGGTTGTCCAAACAAATGCACCACTAAAATTGCTTTAGTCTTAGGGGTGATGGCTTTTTCCGCCTCAACAACACTAAGATTAAAAGTTTGCCTATCAATATCGGCAAATTTGATGCTTGCACCCGTATAACTAATCGCCTCAGCGGTGGCGATAAAAGTAAAGGCGCTGCTAATCACTTCATCGCCCACACCAATATTCGCTGCGCGTAATGCTAAATGCAACGCATCTGTTCCGTTTGCTACCGCAATCGTATGTTTAACACCTAAATAATCTGCTGCTTCGCTCTCAAACGCTTGCACATTAGGACCTAAGATAAATTGAGTATCAGCCAATGCGGTTAAAATAGCAGGGTTAATTGTGTCTTTTAACGCCTCATATTGCACCTTTAAATCAACCATTGGAATCATTGTTGTGTCTCCTGTGTAATTTTTAGTGCAGTCAGTAGCGCTAACTTACCATCTTCGCCACTGACAATAGGCGGCGTATGATTTTGTATCGCTTGGGTAAAAGCAATAATTTCTTCCATAATTGCATCTGCATTATCAAAAGTTATGATTTCTGATTGGATAGAAGATTGATTTGGCATACCGTCCACAGGATTTTGATTGCTAAAAATAGTCAATGTTCTTTCTTGAAAATCCACAATTAAATATTTATTTTTTTGGAAAATGCGCATTTTTCGCTCAGATTTATTGCTAACCCTACTAGCAGATACATTAACGACACAACCATTATCAAATCTAATTCTGGCATTACAAATATCAATTTGCTTAGTCAGCACTGGCACGCCAATGGCTTGAATATCTTTAATTTCGCACTTTAATAAACTTTGAATAATATCAATATCATGAATCATTAAATCCAGCACCACATTGACATCTGTCCCGCGTGTATTAAAAGATGCCAAACGGTGAATTTCAATAAAATTCGGATTATCCAGCACTTTGGCTAATGCCAATAAAACAGGATTAAAGCGCTCTAAATGCCCAACTTGTAGCACTAATTGATTTTTCTGAGCAATGTCAATTAAGATTTGCGCTTGCGCCACAGTAGTAGTAATAGGCTTTTCCAGCAGAACATGCACGCCATTATCAAGAAATAACTGCGCCACCTGAAAATGTAATTGAGTGGGCAAAACAATACTCACACAATCGACCAAACTAATTAATTGCTGGTAATCATAAAAAGCACGGGTTTGCAATTGTTGTGCAACTTTATCGGCTTGTTGAGGATTGCTATCACATACGCCAACCAATTCTACCCCCTTTAGGACAGCGTATTTTTGTGCATGAAACCTGCCTAAATATCCTACTCCAATCACCGCTGCTTGCATATTTTTATTTCCTGATAATGGCTAATTTGCTAATCATCGTCTGGGCAGAATAAGCTGTGGCTCTTTGTCAAAAGCGCGATAAATCACCAACACATTGCCAATTACTTGCACCAAATGCGCCTCGGTAAGTTTAATAATCTCATCAATCATACGCTGCTTTTGCTCTCGATTCTGGGTGCGAATTTTAAGTTTTAACAATTCATGTTTGTTCAAACTAGATGCCAATTCTGCCAACAACGCCTCACTCAAACCCTGCTGACCAATCAGCACCACAGGTTTTAATACATGCCCCATTGAGCGTAAAAACTTTTTTTGATTGTTGCTTAACTTTTCCATTTAACAATTCGCTCTTTCTCAAACAAATCTTGCAGACACTCGCGTTCGCGCACCAATCTATGTTCATCGCCAGCAACCATCACTTCTGCTGGGCGCACGCGTGAATTGTAATTTGAACTCATACTAAAACAATATGCCCCTGCATCTATAACTGCCAAATAATCACCCTCAGATAAAGATAGTTTTCTGTCTTTAGCAATAAAATCGCCAGTTTCACAAACAGGGCCAACAATGTCCCAAGTAGCCAACATACCATTATTGTTTTTATTAACAGGCAAGACTTGATGATAAGCATCATACAAGGCTGGGCGCATTAAATCATTCATTGCCCCGTCTACAATTGCAAATGATTTTTTGTTATTATGCTTTAAAAACTCAACTTGAGTAATAAACACACCGGCATTAGCAACAACCGCCCGCCCCGGTTCTAAGATGATTTCCATCTGTCCTACCTTGCTCAATATACTCTCAACATAGCCTTGAATATCAATAGTTTGCTCGTTGTCATATTGAATACCGACACCGCCGCCCAAATCCAAATGAGTAATTTCAATGCCCCTTGCATTCAATTTTTCAAGTAACACTAATATTTTGTCTAAGGCATCTAAAAATGGCGATACTTGCACTAACTGTGAGCCAATATGACAAGCTATGCCTTGCACATCTAAATACTTAGAATCGTGCGCTTGTTGATACAAATCAACAACGGTATCAATCTCCACACCAAATTTATTCTCTCTCAGTCCAGTAGAAATATAAGGATGTGTTTTGGCATCAATATTCGGATTAACACGAATAGCAATCGGTGCTTGCACTGCTAACGATTGTGCCACAGCTTCAATTCTGTCCAACTCACTGGCAGATTCCACATTAAAACAACGAATACCCACTTCCAGTCCACGCCTTATTTCTGCTGTGGTTTTACCAACGCCTGAAAAAACAATGTTGTTAGCATCGCCGCCAGCAGTTAAAACCCGTTGCAATTCGCCGATAGAAACAACATCAAATCCTGAGCCAATTTTTGCCAAGCTGTTAAGTACTGCTAAATTAGAATTAGCCTTAACAGCATAACAAATTAAATGCTTATGATTGCCGAATGCATGGTCAAATTTACGCCAATTATTCTCTATATCAGCACGAGCGTAAACATAAAGTGGCGAACCATAATCCGCCACTAAATCTGTTATTGCAACAGAATCAATATGTAGCGCTTGATGCCGATAAGAAAAACTCAACGATTTAGCCTTACTATTTAGAATTGTGTGGCATGATGTCTGTCTCTGTTAAAACAGGTGTTAATTTAACCGGTTGCACTGGCTTTGCTTTTTTAACTGGTTGCACTTGTTTGGCTTTTTTAACCGGTTGCACTTTTTTTGCTTTTTTAACTGGTTGCACTGGCTTTGCTTTCTCAACCTGTTGCACTTGTTTTGCTTTTTCAACCTGTTGCACTTTCTCTACTTTTTTAACCGCTGTTAATTCACCAGTTTTACCACAAGCAGAAATACCAATAACAATAACACCTAATGCTGCTAATTTAGCCAATTTAACTATTTTATCCATAACTATTCACCTATTGTTTTATTAAAAAATCGTATTTTACAGCAATTCTTTCAATAATTTAACAAAGCTTGTGCGTTTTATATTAAAAGCACCTAAACGCCTTAGATGCGGATTTTCAACTTGGCAATCAATCAGCTGATAATCTGTGTGTTTTAATAGATGTACTAAAGCGACATTTGAGGCGTTGCTCAGCGTAGAAAACATTGACTCACCAAAGAATACTTTGCCCATAGCCACGCCATATAAACCGCCTATTAATTGATTATTTTTATATACTTCTATTGAGTGCGCAAAACCTTGATGATGCAATTTGCTATAAGCCTGCAACATATCGTTATCAATCCAAGTACTGTTTTGCCCTTTGCGTTGAATATGTTTGCATTGATAAATCACTTGCTCAAAATCAGTATTGATACGCACCTCAAATCGGGCGCTGGACAACACTTTATTTAAACTTTTTGAAATGTGTAATTTATCTTGGGTAATTACCATTCTTGGGTTTGGACTATACCAAAGTATTGGCTCGCCTTCACCATACCAAGGGAATATGCCTTGTCGATAAGCATCTAACAGTCGCTTGGTTGATAAATCACCGCCAATCGCAATCAAACCATTTGGCTGCTCTAATGCTAAATCAATAGCTGGGAAAGCCTTATCTGGGGAATCAAGAATCAACGCTTGCGGTATTTTGCTCACTGGTTTTTAATGATTTCTCGTGCCATATATAATGCAGCAATAGTTCTGGCCTCGGTTAAATCTGGGTTATACACCAAAGTTTCTAACTCAGATAATTTGTGTGCCACCACTTCTAACGGCTCAGGTTCATCGCCCTGTGCACTGGCTTCATACAAATCTTGTGCTAATACAATATGAGTAATATTTGATTGATAACCGGGTGCTAATGTTATGGTTTTTACAAAAGAGAGTTTTTTGGCAGCATAACCAATCTCTTCGCTCAGCTCCCGATTAGCCGCTTCAATTATAGTTTCACCTTGGTCAATTTTGCCTTTGGTGAGTGCTAATTCATATCTATCAGTGCCGCCAGAATATTCATAAATCATCAGCACGGTATCATCGTCTAACATAGGAATAACCAATACTGCACCATTGCCAGTAGGTTTTAGGCGTTCGTATTCTCGCCGTTCGCCATTGGAAAACTGAATGTCCATTTTTTCAATATTAAACACCCTGGTGGTGGCAATGGTTTCAATATTAAGGATAGTGGGTTTGTTAGGCATGATAATAATTATGCCATAATTAAGTTTGTTTTGTCTGGCTTGGTAGAATTATTAACACAATCAATCCTGATAGTATCATTGCTATCGATGCAAATAAAGAGGATTTTATTAAGAGCATTTTGGGCAAAATACCAAAGCTTAATACTATACAATTAGAGTTTTAAAATCCTTTGGAGAAAACTATGAAAACACTCTATTTTTTATTGATTTTAAGCTTATCAAGCTTATCAAACGCTTGGATTATTGGTGATTTGGGCGAATTTACTTTTAAGAAAATTACCGACAATGTGTTTGTTATTCACGGTCCGTTGAGCAACCCAAATGTCAAAAACCAAGGTTTTATGAACAACCCCGGCATTGTTATCGGCGACACTGGCATTATTGTTATTGACCCTGGCAGCACTTATAAAGTCGGTAAAAACATTCTAAAAGAAATTCATAAAATTAGTAAAAAACCAATTTTGGCAGTGTTTAATACGCATATACATGGCGACCATTGGCTCGGCAACCAAGCTATTATTGAACAATATCCAAACGCTAAAATTTACGCCCACCCGAATATGATTGCCGAAGCAAAAGATGGCGGCGGCGACAATTGGATTAAAATTATGCACGATTTGACTAACGGCGCATCTAAAGGCACGATTGCTACCTATCCAACCGATGCAACCTCACATTTACAAGTTATTACTATTGCCGGGCAGAGTTTTAAAATCCACAACCCGACCAAAAAAGCACATACCGATACCGACATTATGGTGCAACATATAAATAGTAAAACCCTATTCTTAGGTGATAATGATGTTGTGCATAGACACAGTAGGTTTGACAGCTCAGCAGACATACATGGCAATATCAAAGTTCTAAAATATGCAATCAACTTAAATTTGAAGCACTATGTGCCCGGGCATGGAAAATCTGGCAATGCTAAAGATACAGTGCAGCCATTTTTAGATTATCTACTCATCATTCAAGCTGAAACCAAAAAAGGTTATGCGCAAGATTTACAAGATTATGAAATCAAACCTTTTGCTGATAAAAAACTCACTGATTACCAAAATTGGTATGGTTATAAAGCACAATTAGGCAGTCATATCAATAAGATGTTGTTAGAAATTGAGGCACTTGATTTGTAACTTCGCGGCGCCTCACCAACTTAGTTAATAACCCTTTAGTTTTGACACAAATAGGACAAGCATTGCTGGAATAAACAACTATTTTTACTATAAATTATCAAAGATTTCACAACCTTCGTCGCTTAACCTAAAATCAACAATTTTTTCTGGAACTAACATTTTCTTAGCAATAAGGTTGTTATTAAAACCTTTAGTTTTCAGTTTTAGCAATTCTGCAACAATAGCACTAGGTAATAAAAATTCAATAGCAATAAAGTAAGTTACCCAATCTGCACTAATTTGAGGTTTTTTATCATTATGCACTACATTAATTAGATGAGAAAACAATATTTCTATATCTTGGTTGGTGTGGGTTGAATTACTTGCCTCATAAATGAGAATTTGAGACAACTCTTTACAAATATAAAAACGCGTCCAACAAGGGTTGTGTTGGGTAACATAAATTTTATGTTCTGTCTCGTATGATTTAATAAATGCTTCAATAAAAGACCGATGTGGCAGGCGAATCACAGTAATTTTCTGCTTAAATTTTGATTCAAACAATTTGACTAGATTGTGACTATGAAACAGATTAGTCGGAATCTCTCCAAAAACTGATATTGGACTAATGCCTTGAGAGTGGATACTATCCAAACTTTTGAGTTCTTCTGTTAGTTTTTTGGCTTGTTTTACTCCACTAATAGCATAGGTTTCGTAAAAATTATCCATGATTTTTCATTCCAAAAAAAAGCCACAAACTTGTGACTTTTTTAATTTTTAATTTATTTTAATGACTTAATGCAGCGTTAAGTTCTGTTAACTCGCCACTATAATCAACAACTTTAGGAAACGGTTCTGTAATTCCTGCATTTGCTAATCTCTCAATGTGTAACACCTCTTGCTTAGCTTTTTCTACAGAGGCATTAGATGTGTCTCCCCCTATAGCAAACTTAATATCTTTAAGTCCTGAGTCTATTTCACCCTGTATCCACGATTCAAAATTATCATTCATTGCTAACTCCATTTTATATTCTTATAAAAAACTTTTAAATACTATTATTCCATATTTTATCAACTTGTCAAGTATTTATTTATTTATTTATTGTCTGTCAATGCTTCAACCACCAAATCGCCCATCTTCTTAGTGCCGATAATAACACTATCAGTTGCTGCGGCAATGTCTTTGGTGCGATAACCTTGGTCAAGCACGGTATTAACGGCTGATTCAATCTTATCGGCAAAATCGGCTTGATTTAGTGAATAACGCAACATCATTGCCACCGACAAAATAGTCGCCAATGGATTGGCAATATCTTCTCCAGCAATATCAGGTGCTGAACCGTGAATTGGCTCATACATACCAAAGCCATCTTTGTTAAGTGAAGCAGATGGCAACATACCGATTGAGCCTGTTAGCATTGCCGCACAATCAGAAAGTATATCACCAAATAAGTTGCTGCTTACCATCACATCAAATTGCTTTGGTGCTTTAACTAACTGCATGGCAGCATTGTCCACATACATATGAGAAAGTGCAACATCTGGGTAGTCTTTAGCCACATCTTCCATTACATCACGCCATAATTCGCACACTTCTAACACATTAGCCTTATCGACCGAGCAAACACGCTTATCGCGTTTTTGTGCAATTTTAAAGGCAGAATGTCCAATGCGTCTAATTTCAGATTCAAAATAAGTCGCTGTATTAAAGCCATAACGCTCGCCACCGCGTTGCTCAATACCACGCGGCTGACCAAAATAAATACCTGCCACTAACTCACGCACAATCATCAAATTCAAGCCAGATACAACTTGCGGTTTAAGGGTTGAGGCACTGGCAAGTTGTGGGTATAAAATTGCTGGGCGTAAATTGGAAAATAAATCCATCTCAGCACGCAAGCCTAACAAACCACGCTCTGGGCGTAAATCCCTCTCTAAACTTTCCCACTGATAACCGCCCACAGCACCCAGCAAAATAGCATCGCACTGATGTGCGGCATCTAGCGTTGCCTGTGGCAGGGGCGAGCCTGTTTCATCATACGCACTACCGCCGACTAAGCCGTGCACCAACTCCATAGCTAAATTATGATTTTCATTTAGATAATCAATGACTTTAAGTGCTTGGGCGACAATCTCGTGCCCGATGCCATCGCCCGGCAATATTAATACTGTCGACATTTGTTTTTTTATGTTTAGATTTCAACCATTTCAAACTCAGCCTTAGACGCGCCACAATCTGGGCAAACCCAATCTTGTGGCACATCTTGCCATTTTGTTTTAGGGGCAATTCCTTCTTGCGGCGAGCCTAAATATTCGTCATAAACCCAATCACATATAATACATCTTAATTTTTTATATTCCATTTCCACTGCTCTTTTTAAAAAAAATGGGTTTTTACTGCTACTGATTGTTAAAGATTATCAGCATTCTTTGCCAAATATTCAGCCACCCCATCTGGGGTATCTTTCATACCTTCATCGCCTTTATTCCAGCCAGCGGGGCAAACTTCACCGTTTTGTGTGTGAAAATCCAGCGCATCCACCATGCGTAACATTTCATCAACATTTCTGCCAAGTGGCAAGTCATTTACTACTTGATGACGCACTTCAAAATTCTCATCAATTAAAAACGAAGCACGCAGTGCGATGCCAGCAGGATGAACAATACCATAAGCTTGCATAATCGCATGATTGGTATCTGCCACTAATGGAAAGTCAATCGCCCCCAATCCACCATCTTTAGGCTCGGTATTACGCCAAGCGTTGTGAGTAAATTGTGAATCAACTGAAACACCAACCACTTCAACGCCTTTTTCTTTAAAAGCAGCAACGCGGCTATTATGTGCCAAAATCTCAGAGGGACAAACAAAAGTAAAATCAAGCGGATAGAAAAATAACACAATTTTGCTACCTTTATAATCCGATAAAGTAAAACTATCAACAATCTCGCCACTCGCTAAAACTGCGGCAGCGGTAAAATCAGGGGCTTGCTGGGTGACTAAAACACTCATAATTATCTCCAAATAAATAAAAAAAAATTTAATTATACAGCCTCTAAAGCAACTAAACAATATAAAAAATATAAAAAATATAAAAAATGCTTATGACAACTTTAGAGGCTGTTTTTTACATATATTCGTGCATTTTAGTTGCATTATCTGTCAATAATCACACTGCGGCTGTTGCTGTTGCTAAATTTTTTCACAAATACTTATGGTTTTATTTTAATGAATTCGGCTGGCTATTGTGCCACCCGCATAAGCATTAATGGCGCAAAATTTAAACTCGGGGATTTTGGCAGATGGATCTAATGCTGCATTAGTAATTAAGTTAGCGCTGGCTTCGTTGTAGCAAAAAGCCATAAATATTGTGCCTTTTTGAATGCTAATTTCGCCGCGAGCGTAGGCGACTACTTTGCCGCGTCTGGACTCAATGGTCATTAACTCACCGGGTTTGATGCACAGTTTTGCCAAATCTTCTGGGTGAGCGCTGATGACCGGATCTGGCTCAATAGCGTTTAAAGTGGTTGAACGCCTAGTCATACTGCCAGTGTGCCAGTGTTCTAATTGGCGACCAGTGATAAAAATGAAGGGGTATATCTCATCAGGCATTTCGTCAGCATGAGTATAGTTAGCAGTAACAAATTTGCCGCGACCATTGGCGGTCGGGAAGCCATCAGTAAAGATAATTGGGGTGCCAGAATCGCCTTCATTTTCTAAGGGGTAGGTGAGTGAATCTTCGCGTTCTAATCGCTCCCAAGTCATGCCGGCGATACTGTTCATAGCGAGACGCATTTCATTAAAAACATCAACAGGGGCTTGATAATTCCAATCACAACCCAGGCGTTTTGCGATTTCTTGGATAATCCATAAATCCGATTTTGCAGAACCTGGCGGTTTGACCACCTGACGACCTATTTGCACGCGTCTATCGGTGTTGGAAAAAGTACCAGTTTTTTCGTAAAAAGCCGAAGCCGGTAAAATAACATCAGCAAAGCCGGCGGTTTCCGTGAGGAAAATATCCTGTACCACCAAGTGTTTTAGCGAGGCTAAGGCTTTGCGCGTATAGTTTTGATTAGGGTCTGACATCACCGGATTTTCACCCTCTACATACAAGCCGTCAACAATGCCCTCAACAATGCCGTGAATCATTTCCACCGTGGTTAAACCTGCCTCAGCGCTGAGTTTAGTGCCCCAAAGTTTTTCAAATTTTGCCTGATTTTTAGGCTCGTTAATAGGCAGATAATCTGGATAAACCATCGGAATTAAACCCACATCAGAAGCCCCTTGCACATTATTTTGCCCACGCAAAGGGTGTAAGCCAGTGCCGGGGCGGCCTATTTGTCCGGTCATTAGGGCTAAGGCGATTAAACAACGGGCATTATCAGTGCCGTGAATATGTTGAGATACGCCCATTCCCCAAAAAATCATTGACGCTTTAGAGCTGGCATACAGGCGCGCGACTTGGCGAATAGTTTCAGCATCAATCCCACAAATTAGCGCAACTTTTTCTGGCGGGTAGGCGGATAAATGTTGGTGCATCGTTGCAAATTTTTCGGTGTGTTTGTTAATATAATTTTGATTGTGGAGATTTTCGTCAAGAATGGTGTGCATAATGGCGTTTAGCAAAGCTACATCAGTATCAGGTCTAAATTGCAGTGAATGCGTGGCATATTTGGCAATATCGGTGCGCGCTGGGTCAATCAGTATAATTTTTGTGCCATTTTTTGCGGCATTTTTCATAAAAGTTGCGCCAACTGGATGATTAACAGTAGGGTTAGCACCAATAATAATGACAACCTCAGCTTTGCTAACATCGGCAAGCGGATTAGAAACCGCACCTGAGCCTAAACATTCCAACAAGGCAACCACTGAGGAAGCATGACAAAGGCGGGTGCAGTGATCTACATTGTTTGAGCCAAAGCCAGTGCGTATTAATTTTTGGAATAAATAAGCCTCTTCATTACTGCCTTTAGCAGAGCCTAAACCTGCCAAAGCCTTGCCGCCTTTTTTATCACGGATTTTAAGAAAACCAGCAGCAGCAAAGTCAAGCGCTTCTTGCCAAGTGGCTTCGCGGAAGACGCTATTAAGATTATCAGGGTCTAATAATTCAGTGGTTTTAGCAACGCCCTCACGCCTAATTAACGGTTTGGTTAAGCGTAGTGGATTTTCAATATAATTAAATCCATAACGCCCCTTGACACACAAGCGAAAATGATTGGTATCGCCATCACGCCCTTCTGTGTAGAGGATTTTATTGTCTTTAACATGATATTTAATCAAACAACCAACACCGCAATAAGGGCAGGTAGAATCAACTGTTTTGTTAGCGATT
This sequence comes from Gammaproteobacteria bacterium, assembly GCA_965217125.1. Taxonomy (GTDB): domain Bacteria; phylum Pseudomonadota; class Gammaproteobacteria; order PS1; family Pseudothioglobaceae; genus JAAOIF01. Next base: position 1,648,682 of record OZ244244.1, read on the forward strand.
TCCAGCCCGATATTATTAGCTGGCATCAAAGCGCCGGTCGGGCAGACTTGCACACATTCGCCACAACCAACACAGCTACTAAGAGCCATCGGGTCGGCAATATCAAAAACGATTGCAGAATGTGCGCCGCGATTGGCATAACCGATAACATCATTCACTTGTTGTTCACGACAAGCACGAACACAACGGGTGCATTGAATACAGGCATCTAAATTAACCGCGATAGCTGGGTGGGAAAAATCAGCGGCTGGTTGTTGGCGCGACTCAAAACGCGGTTTACTGATTTTGAGTTTTTGCGCCCAAAAGTCTAATTCCGAATCCAATTTATAAGGCGATTTGCCTTGTTTTGGCATATCGGATAATAATAATTCCAATACCATTTTTTGAGATTTTAAACTGCGTTTGCTGTTAGTTTGCACTTTCATATCGGCATTAGGAGCGCGACAACACGATGGCGCTAAAACTCGCTCACCCTCAATTTCCACAACACAAGCACGGCAGTTACCATCTGCGCGCAAACTTTCTTTATGGCACAAATGGGGTATTTGTTTGCCATAGCGCTGCGCTACTTGCAAAATGCTTTCGCCGCCAAATGCGGTTACTTGTTTGCCGTCTAAGGTGAAATTAATAGCGGGTTTTTTTGGGCTATCAGTGTTGTTGGTTTTAGGATTAGTAATCATATTTATAGCTATTTTAGTTCATCAGGAAAATGCTTAATAACACTACGCACTGGGTTTGCCGCCGCTTGTCCCAGGCCACAAATTGAGGCATCACACATTGCAATTGATAGGTCTTGTAGCAAATCAACATCCCAGTTTTTTTGCTGCATCAATCCAGTGGCTTTTGTCGTGCCGACCCGACAAGGTGTGCATTGACCACAGGACTCATCTTCAAAAAACGCCATAACATTGCGAGCGCAATCATGGGCGCTATCGTTATTAGACATAATAATAATAGCCGCCGAGCCGATAAAGCAGCCGTATTCATCCAAAGTATCAAAATCTAGCGGAATATCGCCCAATGTTGCTGGCAAAATACCCCCAGAGGCACCGCCAGGGAAATAACCATAAAATTCGTGTCCATCAAGCATCCCTCCACAATATTCATCAATCAACTGGCGCACGGTAATGCCGGCGGGGGCTAAATGCACCCCAGGTTTATTAATGCGCCCCGAGACTGAAAACGAGCGTAGCCCTTTTCTGCCATTACGCCCATGGGTGGCAAACCATTTTGGGCCTTTTTCCAAAATATCGCGCACCCAATATAGGGTTTCTATATTATGCACCAGCGTTGGGCGACCAAACAAACCCACCTCAGCCAAAAAAGGCGGGCGCAGCCGTGGCATACCGCGTTTGCCTTCAATAGATTCAACCATAGCCGATTCTTCCCCACAAATATAAGCACCGGCACCACGGCGCAGATAAATGTTTGGCAAGCGGTGAGTATTAGACGGCGGATTGGCTTGCAAATTAGCGATTTCTCGGCTGAGGATTTCGCGACAGCCAGCGTATTCATCACGCAGATAAATATAAATATCAACACAATCCACAATCGCGGCGGCAATCAACATACCTTCTAAAAAACGATGGGGGCTGTGTTCTAAATAATGACGGTCTTTAAAAGTGCCCGGCTCGCCCTCATCTATATTAACCGCCATCATTCGTGGGGCATCATAATTGCGGACGATACGCCATTTTCTACCAGCCACAAAACCAGCGCCACCGAGTCCGCGCAAACCTGAGTTTTCTATTATTTTAATGATACTTTCAGCGTCATCTTTGCCATCCAAGCACTTAGATAAGGTTTGATAACCGCCATCAGTAATATAATTTTTAAGACTGATGTAATCAGCAATTGGCGCTTTAAATTGTTTGTTTTTTATTGCATATTTGACATTATCAATGTTGGCATGGTCGATTGGGTTTTGCCCAACCACCGCTACCGGAGCATATTGACAACGCCCGACACAAGGCACTTTTTGAATGCGAATGGTGTCATCGAGATTATCCTCTAACGAGGCAATTAAGGACTTAGCCCCGCCCATCTCGCAAGATATTGATTGACAAACACGCACAGTGAGTGCAGGAGGTGGAGTTTGCCCTTCTTTAACAATATCAAAATGATGATAAAAACTTGCGACTTCATAAACTTCAGCCGTGCTTAAATTCATCTCATGTGCCAAGGCAATTAAATAAGAGGCAGGGATATGTCCGCGATTATCTTGAATTTTGTGCAAATGCTCAATCAGCAAATCTCGCCGACGAGGCACATCGCCTAACAAATTTTGCACAGCCGCTAATACTTCTAAATCAACCGTATGGCCTTTTTTGGCGCGGCGTTTTTTGTTTTTAATTTGATCGGCATTAATCTGCACTACCACCGCCACTCCTATTTGTTAATTAAGAAAACCACTGTATTTATCCTGTAACAGAATTAACTATTATCCTTGTTTTTAGATAAAAAAATGCACTATAATTCTTATAATTACATAATTATATTTTATAAACAAAATAGGAAAAAAATGTCAAATTTAACTCTTATTATCGGCAACAAAAATTATTCATCATGGTCTTTAAGGGCTTGGATATTCTTAAAACAATTTGAAATTGAATTTAATGAAATAAAAGTTCCACTATCCACCGATACAACCGATAAAGAGCTGGCAAAATATAATTCAAATTTTAAAGTGCCTATATTAATAGATGATGATTTAACAATATGGGATTCATTGGCTATTGTTGAATATTTATCAGAGCAATATTTGGATTTTAAAGGTATGCCAAGTGAAGCCAGCAAAAGAGCGGTTGCACGGTCTGTTAGCGCTGAAATGCACTCTAGTTTTTTCAATATTAGAAATGATTTACCGATGAATTGCAGAAAATCATTTAAAAATTTTCAGCCCTCACAGCAAGTAGAAAAAGAAATACAAAGAATAAAGTCAATTTGGAATCAATGTAGAACTCAATATAGTAATAATGGCAAGTGGTTATTTGGCTCATATTCCATAGCAGATGCTATGTTTGCACCGGTTGTTCTACGCTTTAACACCTATGGGATTAAACTTGATGGCTTAGAAAAAGAGTATTCGCAAACTGTTTTAAGCCAAAAACATATTATTGATTGGATAAAATCTAGCAAACAAGAAAAACAAGTTATAGAAAGTGAAGAAGTTAAAATTTTAGGCTAAATATAAGGATTATTGATTTGCAACTTGGCTAAAATCTGCACCTCTAAGGCTTCCATTGTTTTGGCATCTGTTGGCTGAAGGTGGTCATAACCTAACAAATGCAAAGTGCCATGAATTGCTATGTGTAGCAAATGATGGCTAAAAGTTTTGTTTTGGGATTTTGCTTCTGTCCTTACAATTTCGGGGCAAATAACCACATCGCCCAAAATAACCTCTTCAATTTCTTTAGGTAAATCACTGGGAAAAGATAGCACATTAGTTGGTTTATCTTGGTGGCGATAGGCTTTGTTTAGGCTTTGAATTTCATCCCTACCAACCAATCGAATCAGTAATTCAGCCTCGCGTTTGCCCAAATCATCAAGCACTTGCTGCAAGGTATTTACAAGGTTTTTCTCGTCAATCAATGCTGTATTAATACTATTTTGAATAACAACCATTGTTTAATAGAAGCTTGTATAAAATGATTTATTTTAGCCCTAAAATATATAATTTTGTCGTTAATCATTGAAGTTGCCATTCCAGTGCCATTACACCAAACCTTTGATTATCTGTGTGATGACAAAGTGGCTAAAGGCGCTCGTGTCAAAGTGCCATTTGGCAGCAAAAAAGTGGTTGGAATTGTTATTGCACATAAGCAAAAAAGTGCGTTTGATAAGTTAAAATCTGTTGAACAAATTTTAGACAAGCAACCGATTTTAAACCGCTCAATTCTAAATTTTTTATTCTGGTCAGCTCAATATTACCACCATCCAATTGGCGAGGTCATATCAGCGGCATTGCCTAAAAATTTACGCTTAGGCAAAGAGGCTGTTATTAAAAAAATGGTGAGCCTGCCGACTAAAACCAACAGCCCAGATTTTGACATCAACGACCAACAAGCGCACGCCATCAAACAAATTCTAAGTGCACAGCACAGCTATCATGGCTTTTTATTGCACGGTGTTACCGGCAGTGGCAAGACTGAGGTTTATCTGCACATTACCCAATCGATGCTTGACCAAGATAGGCAAATATTAGTATTAGTGCCTGAAATTGGACTAACGCCACAAATGATTGCCAGATTTGAATCACGGCTGAAAACCAAAGTGGTAGCAATCCATTCACAACTGAATGAAACGCAAAAATTAGACGCTTATTTATTGGCAAAAAATGGCGAAGCTGGCGTGGTATTAGGCACACGAAGTGCGATTTTTGCACCGATGCCAAAGCTTGGTTTGATTATTATTGATGAAGAACACGACAGCTCATTCAAACAACAATCTGGCTTCCGTTATTCCGCCCGAGACCTCAGTTTCATCCGTGCTAAACAGGGCAATATCCCTTTAGTATTAGGCACTGCCACGCCGTCATTAGAAATGCTAAAGAATGTGATGGATAAAAAAATCACGCGGCTAACACTAATCGAACGCGCCGGTGGTGCAAAACTGCCAAAGCTCAGCCTAATTGATATGCGCCATCATTCTGCTGGGCCGCTATCCGCCTTATTGATTGAAAAAATGCAGCAATATCTAAGCAAAGGCAAGCAAGTTATGCTGTTTATCAATAGACGGGGTTATGCGCCGGTGTATTTTTGCACAGAATGTGGCTGGAAAGCGCTGTGCAATCATTGTGACTCAGGCATGATTTACCATCGCCATATCAATCGCCTTAAATGCCATCATTGTGGTGTTGAACAAATGCCTGATGCCATTTGCCCCGATTGCAAACAACCCAAACTTGAAGTGCTGGGCTATGGCACACAAAGGCTGGAAGAAACGCTCACATCGCAGTTTTCAAGCGTGCCAATTATTCGTATTGACCGTGATACCACACGGCAGAAAAAAGCCTTCGCCCAACATTTGCTGCAAATTAATACTGGCAAACCTTGTATTATTATCGGCACACAAATGCTCGCCAAGGGGCATGATTTTGCTAATTTAGCAATGGTGGGGATTTTGGATACTGATGCTGGTTTGCTCTCGCTTGATTTTCGTGCCACCGAACATTTAGCGCAATTACTGATACAAGTTTCTGGTCGTGCCGGCAGAAATACCGAGCAAGGCGAAGTGGTTATTCAAACGCGCTATCCAGAGCATCCAATTTTTAGCTATGTGCTGTCCAATCGCTACACCCAATTTGCCAATAATCTACTCAAACAACGCATGAGCGGCGTATTGCCGCCTTTCTCTCACCAAGCCTTACTCTGTGCAAATGCTAAAAACCAGCAAAATGCAGAAAACTTTTTGCATGAAGCGGCTAATTTATTAAAAAATATTGAGATTGAGACGGTGGAAATCTGGGGCCCAGTCGCCAATATCATTGAGAAAAAATCAGATTATTATTATTTTAATTTGTATCTGCAATCAAGCAATCGAGCCGCACTCCACCAGCTGTTAGCAACTTTTAATCAATATGTTGATAAGCTGACATTAAAAAACAAAGTCCGTTGGTATTTGGACATTGACCCGATTGAATAGTTTTTTTTCTATTCTTTTGCCTCTAAACTACCAAGCACTAATTTTTCACACAGACCATTTGGCAAATTAATATAAGCATCTTTCTGCCCATCCTCAAGCGAATGCCCAGCACAAACATTAAGATTAGTAGCACAATCATTTTCGCCCGCCAGTGCCACACCAAAACATTGTTCAGCAACCGCAACATTGCCCAAACCCAATAGCACCACCCCTGCAACCGCAGTTGTTGTTTTATTCATAGTTATCTCCTAATAATTAAATTTCATATTGTAGCATAAGTAGATTATCCACTTACTGCGGTTAATTTTGACATAAATAAATAGTTCAGTTTTAACTAAATAAAAAATATTTAAGCAATGACATTTTTAATGGCTTTGGTTATTACTAATAATTCATCATCAATAATTATAAACGGCAGCTCTACTTTTTCTACCCCCACAAACAAATTTAATTGCACCCCAATCCTCAATGCGACAGTGGCAAAAATCGCCGTTCAGGCGATAGGGCGAAGCCCGATTTTGATAAACTCTTAGGGGTGGGGGCTTGGGGGAGGGCGTCTGGATCTCGAGTTGAGGCACACTCTACCCAGCCCTACCGCGCGAAGCCTGCCATTGTGGTGCTAAACAAACGATATGACACAAAAAATACACAAACAGTTCTAATAGCGTTGCTCTACTCTCTGTTTAGATGCGACTGAAGTCGCATTACCAACCGCACAAACAAACCTAATGACATCGCTGTTTGACTTGCTCTTAAAAATCAACCCGCCCAATTATTTATAAGTTATTGTTTTACTAAAATTAAAAATCAAACGATACTGACCACTTTGATTTCTGATTTCGCGGTTGCTTAAGCAGCTAGCTGGAATGATTTGTTAGATGCTTTCGCTAATTTCATTTTTTAATTCGCTGTATTTCACTTTAACTGGATTTAATTTTAACAGGCTAGATAGAGTGATTGTTTTTTGGTTTGGTATTTTGGTATTCAAAATTTCTGTGTCTAAAATATAAAAATCCCATTGGTTTAAATTCAGAGGGTTGACTGTGTTCTTATCTTTGTGTGAAAGAATACAGAACACATAAATATCTGCCTGCCGCTTTAGCTCTTCTTTTTTATCTTTCCAATCTATTGTAGGGCGAATGCCAAAAAGAATTTTTGATAATCCTGTTTGTTTCCAGCTTTGGAGATACGAAGATGATTTTATTTCAACCTTTAGCCCTTGTTTTGTTACCAAATCATAAGCATCCCATTCTTCTCTTGGTTTTTCCAAAACATCTATTGCCGAAGCAACAATAAATTCTGCTAAAACCCCCCTTAGTGCATTTCCTAATAATTCTGAACTTGACCACTGCCAAAAAGAAAGAATATTTTCTGGCAAAGATTTTTCGTTAAAAGTAAAAGGCTCTTGCCCTGTTTTCTTTTCTGTTTTTATTGCGTTTAGAATATGAAGCCTCCTAGCAGATAACGCCCGAACTCACTTGACGCGTTTACCCAAAGTACACTGAGCAGTCAGCTGGAATGATTTGTTAGAAGCCATCACATTTGGGCTAAATTTGTAATAAGATTATATGTAAACCAGCCATCACCTGTTGTAAATGATTGTGGCTTGGCGGTTTGGGCATCTCTTTGCACTCCAATACCATCTGAAAATGGTTCAAATGTTACTATTTTATTAAAAGCAATACGAAACCTTTTTGATGAACCTGAAAAATAAATATGTTTATTGGTTACGCCTAATAATCCTGTATCAGCATGTATAGTTTCTGATGTTTGCACTCTTTCACCTTTAAATGCTCCAGTCCTATAATATAGTCCTTTAGCAATTCTTACACTAACTCCTTGAGAGCCACCAACATATTGGGTTCGTGTTTTTTCTTCGTAATAATCAACATCTTGAAAAACCCAAACTATTTTTTCTGTTTTTTGAAGGTTAAAAGGAAGGCTACCATCAATTTGCACTCTTTCGGGTATATTGCCTTCAAAAATATCTCGTAATACGGCACCTTTTACGATTTTGCTATACGCACCATTTTGGTCTAATTCTGTTTGAGATAAAGAAAAATAATCCATTAACTTAGTAAGGTTTTCTTCTTCTTCATTTGTTAAGACACCATCATCAAAGGCTTTTTCTACTGCCTTTTCCCAACCTGTCACAAGCAACTGATTTTTACTACTCTCATTTATATAAACAGACTTGGCTTTTATAGAAATATCTTTCTCTAAAGCATGTAAATCAGCACCAGCAAAACCAGCAGCTTTTACAAGAGAAATAATGTCGTTACTTACATTATTGTGTTTAGATTTACATTCTTTGTGGGTACTGCGTAAAAATCCAGCTGGTTTTTTACAAAATTTACAATCTCCCATTTTACTCCTTATTTGCTATGGCTTCTAATGCTTTAACTCAGCGGATGCGTAAGCAGTCAGCTGGAGTGCTTTGTTAGGTAGTTTTATTAAAATATCTATCAATTTTTTCTATAAAAATATCAGTTGTTAGTAATAAAATGAATTAGGTAAATTATACGATTAGTTTTTATAAGCTTTATATTGATGATAAATGGATAGTTATTATATTTAATAATGTTTTATTGTCAACCTATAATTTTTTTCCTTTTTTATAAAGTTTATTTTATTTGAACAAGGAATTTCACAAAATGCAAAAAACTATTTATTTAAAAATATTATTAAAAACTTTAAGTCTTAATTACTATATTTTTATTGCAAATAATTTAGAGGGCTTGCCTCTAAATTTAAGCAACGACATTTTTAATGGCTTTGGTTATTGTTAATAATTCATTGTCAGTGATTATAAACGGTGGCATTGCATATAATAATTTGCCGAAGGGTCGTAGCCATACGCCTTGTTCAATTAGGGTGGCTTGGGTGGGTTTAATGTTAATTTCAGCAACCATTTCAATCACTGCAATCGCGCCTAAAATGCGGACATCGGCTACTTTTTTATGTTGTTTGAGGGGGGATAATTCGTTGTAAAAATGTTTTTCTATACGGGCAATATTATCTTGCCAAGCTGAATTTAGTAGCAACTCAATACTAGCATTCGCCACCGCACAGGCGAGCGGATTGGCCATAAAAGTCGGGCCGTGCATCAAGGTGCCAAGGTGCTGGGCAATATCATCGGTTGTAAGTGTTGCGGCCAGACTCATATAACCGCCGGTCAGCGCCTTGCCTAAACACAGAATATCAGGCTCAACATCAACATATTCAAGTGCAAATAATTCACCAGTTCTGCCAAAACCAGTGGCAATTTCATCCAAAATAAATAATACATTATGCTCATCACACAGCGCTTTTGCCTGCGTTAAATATTGTGGATTGTAAAATCTCATACCACCTGCGCCTTGCACCACTGGCTCTAAAATCATCGCGGCAATGCTTTTGGCGTGTTGTTTGAGTGTTGTTTGCAAATCTTGCAACGCCTCTTCTGTTGGTAGCATTGACGGGTTTTTAACAAAAAATTGCTGAGTCAATACGCCACAAAATAAATGGTGCATACCATTTTCTGGGTCGCACACACTCATCGCGCCAAAAGTATCGCCATGATAGCCGCCGCGAATAGTAACAAATTTCTGTTTGCTGGTTTGTCCTTTTTTATGCCAATACTGCAATGCCATTTTTAAGGCGACTTCTACCGACACCGAGCCTGAATCGGCAAAAAATACTTTGCTCAAATTCTCAGCTGTGATATTTAACAAAGTTTCGCCTAAATCAATTGCAGCTTGGTGAGTAAGCCCGCCAAACATAATGTGCGACATTTTATCTAACTGCGTTTTAAGCGCTTGATTGAGTAGCGGATGGTTGTATCCATGAATGGCTGACCACCACGAACTCATGCCGTCAATCACGCTTTTACCATTCGCCAAATGCAGGTAAACGCCCTGCGCCGACTCAACTAAATAAGCAGGCACATCGTTAGGAATTTTGGCATAGGGATGCCAAATATGGTTGTTGTCAAATGTTTGCATTAAAGATATGCCTTGAGTTCAGACATTGAATCAATCACCAAATCTGGCTTGGCATTAGCAATATCATTGCCATGATTATAGCCATACGACATACAAATAATCGCAAAGTCCGCTGCCCGTGCAGCCTTGACATCGCTGATTGAATCCCCCAGCATTAGTGCATCATTTGGCTTAACACCAAAAAACTTAGCAGCATGCAATAAAGGCAATGGGTCTGGTTTTTTCTGCTCCAAAGTATCGCCAGAAATGACAATGCCAAAGTCGTCAAAAATACCAAAATGTTTTAAAATCGGCAGGGTAAATTGCTCGGATTTGTTGGTTACGCAGCCCAAAATATAATTTTGTTGTTGCATATAATCCAAACCTTCACGCACGCCAGCATATAAACAAGAATGCTTAACCGTATTTTGAGCATATAAATCTAAGAAAATTGGATAAGCCTTAGCAAAATCGGCTTGATTAACTTCGCCTTCCAGCTCGCCAGTTAAACAACGCTCGACCAATTTTGGCACGCCATTACCCACCCATTGTCGCACTTTGCCTTCTCCCCATTTATTTCTACCCATTGCCGACATTAATTGGTCCACACAATAACTAAGGTCTGGCACGCTATCAACCAAAGTGCCATCAAGGTCAATCATAATTAGTTTTGGATTAAATTTTTTCATATAATTATTTCTGTAGAATACACTATTTATTATTTTGAGATATTTTAATGCAAAACACTTCTACTATTGGTTTTATTGGCGCTGGAAATATGGCGTATGCGCTGGCTTCTGGGCTGGTTAATAACGGCTTTACGGCAAAAAATATTAAACTCAGTGATACTGACGAGGCGCTATTAGCCAAGCGGGCAGATGAATTTGGCTTTGAAGTTTTTACTGATAATGTGCAATTAGCAATCCAATCTGAGATTATTATTATTGCGGTTAAGCCACAAATTTTGTCAAAAGTATGCCAACAATTGCAAACACATATCAGCCATAATCCGCTGATTATTTCCGTTGTGGCTGGGGTTAAAACCAATGATATAAATCGTTGGCTGGGCGCACAACACGCGATTGTGCGCGCTATGCCCAACACGCCAGCATTATTTAACCAAGGGGCTACTGGTCTGTTTGCCAATGCACATGTTAGCGCTGAACAAAAAACACTGGTTGATACTATTTTGGCATGTGTTGGCATTAATGCTTGGCTGAATAATGAGGATCTAATTGATGCTGTAACTGCGGTTTCTGGCAGTGGACCGGCTTATTTTTTCTTGCTATTAGAATTGATGAATAAAGTGGCTGTGGACTTAGGTTTGGATGAGCAAACGGCAGAAAAACTCAGCATTCAAACCGCACTTGGTGCTGCGGTAATGGCTGATAAATCTAGTGATTCAGCAAAAACACTGCGTGCTAAAATTAGCTCTCCAAATGGCACCACACAGGCTGCCATCAGCTCTTTTCAAGATGCAAATCTTGAGTCTATTATTAGCCAAGCAATGCATGCTGCCTTTGACCGTTCAAAACAAATTGGTATAGAAATGGGCGACCAAGCAGACATAGAAGCAAGCAATAATGACTGATAAATTGGTCGTTGAGATACGCCGCTCAAATATTTACTTAGCTTTAACTGTTTTAATTTATCTATTCAATCTGTTCGCCAGCTGGCATTACTTTTATGCCGTTTGGTTGAGTTTTATTATTGACATTTTATTATCAATATGGCTTTATTATTTTTTACCCAAAGCAGTGCTACTGACTAAAGCAGACTCGATTGTCAAAATTGTGTTAGATGAAGGCTACATTCTCATTGAAAAAAACAATGGCACAAGGCAACAATACCCTGCGTTTTATCCATCCTATCAATCGCGATTTTTGGTGATAATTAACGCTGGAAAGGAACGCGTTGTCATTTTTAAAGATGCCACCAGTTTGCAATCACTCTCACAACTCAATAAAATACTCAATACTCAGCACTAATAAAGACATACTCAAATTCAATGTGCTGATTGCCACCTATTACCATCTATTGCGATTCCTATTGTGCCACTTTTGACTGTCTGTTAGATGCTTTTTTAGGTGTTTTTTTGTTTGCTAATCCCACTTCAAAGTGCAACTGCCTAAAACCTCGACCGGTGTCCGACCACCGATATAATCAAGGATTGTGAGCTAATATTAGTAATTATTTAATGTTATTTTTTGTGCTCGTAAGCGCACTCCAATGAACAAGGCAGCAAGAGCAATTAGGATTGCCATCAATAACATAGAATTAATTGTGCCGATTTTGATTAGTATTCCGGCAATAAAAGGAAAGCCAAATATACCAACAAAATAGCACAATGTAAAAATCTGCGAGGCTGATGATGTAGATAAACTATGTTCTTCTGCGGTATTTACAACAATTGCATTTAAAGTAGAGTAGCTTAACCCGTATCCTATTGCAAAAATAACGGATGATACTATATACAATATTGGGTTAGTTTTATTAAACAGTAACAGCATAAGAGATAAAACAATTAATATAATAAGCCCAATTGCTAAGTTATAAATTGGCAATTTAACAAGTTGTGAGGCAACACCGAAACGCAATATAACAGTTACAAATGTAAATACTATAAAAAATGTTGATGAATCAAAACCGCGTGTGTCAGCATATAAGGACTGAAATGTAGCCAACCCTGAGAAAATACAAGCCAGAAGCAAAATCATCATTACCGGAGACAAAGTAGATTTTGTAAATACTTGTATCGTTTTGCTTAGCGTCAATCGGTGCGTTGATTTAGATATGTTTTTTTCTATACAGCTAATTTTAATTAAAAGTAGCGGGCAAATAATAGCTAGAATAGCAAGATAAATATAAATTGTCTGGTGATTAGCCCCATAAGTAACAAGTAAATTACCAACTGGAGTAGATAAACCCAGCCCTATCATTTGTGCACCAGATAAATATGTTAGATATTTTATTCTTGCAGTACTACTGACAGAATTGATTACAATCAAAGGAGCTAATATATAAAATATCGCCCAACCAGCCCCTAATAAAATACCTCCAACATAAATTACACCAAAAAATTTTCCAGCTGTAGAGAAGCTGAGCATTGCAAGACCCATAAGTACAGATGCAATAGCAAGACTTGCTATCAAGCCAATACGCTCTGCAAGCTTGCCGGCAAATAATGCACAAATCAAAGTTACAATTACCCCAGAAGAAATTACTGAACCAGCCTGAGTAGGCTCTAAGCCTTGTAAGCGTAAATAATCTGCAAGCATAAATGTAGAACCATAACAAGTTGCCAATAACACGCTGGTTACTAAAAGCACTGCAAAAATCCACTTGGGTAATGCTTGCTTAGTTTTAACTGAATTACTCATCAAGATTTACGCATAATAGTGTTTTTGACTTTAGGAATGAATTGTTTAAAATCATTTGGTTTTAACTCTAACCCAGTCAGAAAAGGCTCCGCAATAACTGGCGACTTTATAATTGTAAAGATATTTTGTATGTTAATCACCCCATTAAATCCCAACCAAATACTAATTTCAGTTGCAATTATTAGACATAAACTGCATCGCATTATCGAAATTTCTTACATCTTTAGCTTGCTCTATCTAATATTCTATGGGGCATTAAACAGAATATTTCATTGTTATCTTCTTAGATATTTATTGTGGTAATGCAAATGTTCACCAATAAAAGAAGCAATAAAGTGATAACTATGGTCATAGCCAGCTTGCATACGCAAATTAAGTTCTATACTTTGCTTTTTACAAGCATTCTTTAAGTTTTCTGGATGCAATTGAGTTTTTAAAAACTCATCTGCTGAACCCTGATCAATTAAGATATTATCAACTATTGCACCATTTTCAACCAAACAGGTGGCATCATACTCTTGCCATTGTTTTTTATTATCTCCTAAGTATGTTGAAAAACAACCCTTGCCCCAATCGCATTTTGTAGGATTGCAAATTGGTGAAAATGCAGAAACAGAGCGGTAAGCATTACTATTTTTTAAAGCACAAATAAGCGCACCATGCCCGCCCATTGAGTGCCCAGATATAGATTTAACACCACGCATAACAGAAAAATTATTCTCTATAATCTTTGGTAATTCATTCACAACATAACTATACATATTATAATTTTGGTGGAACGGACTTTGTGTAGCATCTACATAAAATCCTGCACCTTGCCCTAAGTTATAGAGGTTTGGATAATCAACAACATTATCACCTCTAGGTGAGGTATCTGGCATAACTAAGGCAATACCTAATTCAGCGGCATATTTCTGCATACCAGCCTTGGTTCGAACATTATCATCCGTGCAAGTAAGTCCTGACAACCAATATAGGCAAGGTACTTTTTCTTGTATTGCTTGAGGCGGAAGATAAATAGAAAAAGTCATCTCACAATCATTAACTTTTGATTGATGTGTATAGCGTTTTAACAACCCACCAAATTCTTTAATACTTTCAATTTCTTGCATAATCAATTCTTAGAAAATAACCACTGAACGAATACTTTTACCTTCGTGCATTAAATCAAAGGCATGATTAATATCCTCTAAAGCCATAGTATGAGTAATCATAGAATCTAATTCAATCTCGCCACTCATATATCTGTCCACATAACTTGGCAACTCTGTCCTGCCTTTGACACCACCAAAAGCAGAACCTTTCCATGTCCTGCCAGTAATTAATTGAAACGGTCTAGTTGATATCTCTTCTCCAGCACCTGCAACGCCAATAACAGTAGAAACGCCCCAACCCATATGGGTGCATTCTAACGCATCTCGCATAACATGGACATTGCCAATACACTCAAATGAGTAATCAACACCTCCGTTGGTCATATCAACTATCTTTTCAACTATAGTTTCATTTAAACCTTTAGCGTTAATCAAATCTGTAGCACCTAAAGACTTCGCTAACTCAAGCTTATTATCATTATAATCAATGGCAATGATGCGCCCAGCTTTAGCCATAACACAACCTTGCACAACTGACATTCCGATACCACCAACGCCAAATATTGCAACTGTTGATCCGGGTCGTACTTTTGCTGTATTTAATACTGCACCAATGCCAGTAGTTACACCGCAGCCCAATAAACAAACCTTATCTAATGGTGCTGCTTTATTGATTTTTGCCAAAGCAATCTCTGGTACACAAGTATATTCTGCAAAAGTAGAGCAGCCCATATAATGATAGATAGGTTTTCCATTTTTAGAAAAACGACGAGTGCCATCTGGCATATATCCTGTCCACACTGTTTTAGCGATTGATTGACATAAATTCGTCTCGGGCGATTTGCAATATTCACACACACCACATTCTGGAATATACAACGGAATCACATGGTCTCCTACTTTTAGATGTTTTACTCCAGGACCGCACTCTTCCACAATACAACCACCTTCATGGCCTAAAACTGCCGGGAAAACACCTTCAGGGTCATTGCCAGATAAGGTAAATGCATCAGTATGGCAAACACCAGATGCCGCCACTTTTAATAATACTTCCCCCTCTCTCGGTTTTTCAATTTCAATTTCTTCTATAGATAATGGTTTTTTTGCTTCCCATGCAACTGCCGCTCTTATTTTCATGTCTTTTTTATATCCTCAATGTTTTTATTAATGGCTCTTTAGTATATTGAAATTTAAAAAGTGGTTGGCAACTTAGCAACCACTATTATTAACGAACTTATGTTACTTGCTTGAAACTATTTTTAGTTTATTTACAAGGTTCAAGTATTTTTTTCATTCTACCCCTCAAAGGGGCATTAAACAGAATGCAAGGCAGGTTTTTAAAATATTCTGTTAAGATATGAAGGGAGTTTAGCCAACCTAAATGACTAAATATTTTTGCGAGTATTTTTTCATTCTGCAAGGCGGATTTTTAAAATATAAGGGAGTTTAGCCAACCTAAATGACCGAATATTTTAAAAATCCAACGCAGTCAGAATGGAAAAAGACGAAGTAAAAAGCTTAGCAATGTCCTACTCTCGCATGGGGAGACCCCACACTACCATCGGCGCTAAGTGGTTTCACTGCTGAGTTCGGGATGGGATCAGGTGGGACACACTTGCTATTGTCACTAAGCAAACTGGTTGCCTCTGGATTCGCTTATTTTCGGTTTTTTCTGCGTTAAATTTTTAAAACATTCAGTTACATAGTTTGCACTATGCGCCTTCATGTTTTAAAAATTTGCCTTGAATTCTGTTTAACACCCCCTTGAGGGGTGAAATTCCAAAAATAAGCAAACCTCAACTTAATAATTAAGTTAGAGGCGAATTAAAAAGTTTTTATACCCGAAGGCATAACAATAAAATACATTTATAAAGTTTGCACACTTACTCAGTGTATTGCATAACACATCAACACAAAAATTACAGATTCATTCAAATAATTTGGGTGTTATATGGTCAAGCCTCACGATCAATTAGTACATGTTAGCTTCATGCATCACTGCACTTCCACACCATGCCTATCAACCTCGTAGTCTTCGAGGGATCTTTAGGATATTTAAAATATCAGGGAGACCTAATCTTGGGAGGGGTTTCCCGCTTAGATGCTTTCAGCGGTTATCCTTTCCACACATAGCTACTCGGCAATGCCACTGGCGTGACAACCGAAACACCAGAGGTGTGTCCATTCCGGTCCTCTCGTACTAAGAACAGCTTCCCTCAAGTCTCCAACGCCCACGGTAGATAGGGACCGAACTGTCTCACGACGTTCTAAACCCAGCTCGCGTACCACTTTAAATGGCGAACAGCCATACCCTTGGGACCTGCTTCAGCCCCAGGATGTGATGAGCCGACATCGAGGTGCCAAACACCGCCGTCGATGTGAACTCTTGGGCGGTATCAGCCTGTTATCCCCGGCGTACCTTTTATCCGTTGAGCGATGGTCCTTCCACTCAGAACCACCGGATCACTAAGACCTAGTTTCCTACCTGCTCGACGTGTCAGTCTCGCAGTCAAGCACCCTTTTACCTTTGCGCTCATTGCACGATGTCCGACCGTGCTGAGGGTACCTTTGCGCTCCTCCGTTACTCTTTAGGAGGAGACCGCCCCAGTCAAACTACCCACCATGCATTGTTCCCGATCCAGATAATGGACCTAGGTTAGAACCCCAACCATACCAGGGTGGTATTTCAAGGGTGGCTCCACTCTAACTAGCGTTAAAGCTTCAAAGCCTCCCACCTATCCTACACAAGTAGGATCAGAGTTCAATGCAAAGCTGTAGTAAAGGTGCACGGGGTCTTTCCGTCTGGCCGCGGGTATACTGCATCTTAACAGCAATTTCAATTTCACTGAGTCTCGGGTGGAGACAGTGTGGCCCTCGTTACGCCATTCGTGCAGGTCGGAACTTACCCGACAAGGAATTTCGCTCGAATACTCTTAACTGTTTCCAGAAAAGTCGGACTTTCTCTTAGATAACTGCCTTTTTCCTATTATTCATCGTGTTAATAATTTGACGAATTTCATTTATCCCTTCAAGGGTCAAATGTCTTTCATCTTGCATTATCAATAAAACTTGGCGAAATTTTCTAAATTCCACGTTTTTATAAGTTTTAAATTGATGTTTCATAAAAAAAGGAGAAATTATATCCAACAGATGGGTCAACCCTCTGACTCGATAAGCCATTCTAGTTGATGTCTTATCTTTACGATTAACTCGCACTACGCCACATCCAAAATAATCTTTTAAAGCATATAATACTTTAATGTCTTGTTCATGTTGTATCACGGTAAATTCAGGCAAAACCTGAAAACCTGTTGTCATTGTGTCGTTTTTGTTAATTGAAACGGAAAAACATCCTTCTCCATCAACAAATCCCACTATCCATTGTGTTTCTAATTTCATATTTTATCTCCAAACATAAAGTCTCTGAGGATTCTTAGATAGACTACTATCTAAGTCTTTCCTGCGGATTGTCCCCATGTCTATTGGATTTTTACTGCTAAATGTTATAGATAATTACCACTAAATTTACATCTTTTAGTTTCAATCATTCATCATTTTAACGAGTACCAAATAGTTTTGGAGGAGTTTCCCGCATATGGTTTGGTTTTACTAAGGCGTGCGTTATTTCACCTTAGGACCGTTATAGTTACGGCCGCCGTTTACTTGGGCTTCGATCAAAAGCTTCGGACGAATCCTAACCTCATCAATTAACCTTCAAGCACCGGGCAGGCGTCACACCCTATACGTCCTCTTACGAGTTTGCAGAGTGCTGTGTTTTTAATAAACAGTCGGAGCCACCTGGTATCTTCAACTCTTACCAGCTCATTTAGCTAAGTAAAATCACCAGCAAGAGCACACCTTCTCCCGAAGTTACGGTGTCATTTTGCCTAGTTCCTTCACCCGAGTTCTCTCAAGCGCCTTAGAATTCTCATCTCGTCCACCTGTGTCGGTTTGGGGTACGGTTTCATATAACCTGAAGCTTAGAGGATTTTCCTGGAAGCATGGTATCACTGACTTCTCCCAAAAGAGGGATCGTCATAACGCCTTGAGATAGAGAGTTCCGGATTTTCCTAAAACTCATCTCTACACGCTTAAACAAGGACAACCATCGCCTTGATCAGCTAACCTTCTCCGTCTTCCCGTCGCAGTTATATGAAGTACAGGAATATTAACCTGTTTCCCATCGACTACGCATTTCTGCCTCGCCTTAGGGGCCGACTCACCCTACGCCGATTAACGTTGCGTAGGAAACCTTGGACTTCTGGCGAGGGGGTTTTTCACCCCCTTTATCGTTACTCATGTCAGCATTCGCACTTCTGATACCTCCAGCAAACCTCACAGTTTGCCTTCAACGGCTTACAGAACGCTCTCCTACCGAACAGAAGACAGAACACAGAATACTGATGACAGAGATAAATACTATGACCAATTTTTATGCAAACCCATTAACATTTTTGCAATAACTTGGTATTCATTTTTTAACATTTTCCATTGATTTGAATCTAAATATTTTAAATCCAAACAATATCTTAACCATACTCGCATTTCATCTGCTGAACCAATAGCCATTGATAAAAATCGCTTAAATTCTGCTTTTGAGATACTTTGCTTACCATAACCTTCGGCTATATTGGCACAAATACCTTTATTTGCTCTACGCATTTGGTCTGCTAAACCTCTTAATTGTTCGTGTTTTGGAAAGTCTAAAGATGCCTATGAATTTCCAAAGAAATTCTATAAGATTTTTTAAATACTTCCAAATCTTCAAAACCATTAATTGATTTTTGTTGAATATTTTTCATAACACTTCCTTATCTGACATCTGATTTCTGTGTTCTGCCTTC
This sequence comes from Gammaproteobacteria bacterium, assembly GCA_965217125.1. GTDB lineage: Bacteria > Pseudomonadota > Gammaproteobacteria > PS1 > Pseudothioglobaceae > JAAOIF01. The sequence continues at coordinate 1,667,605 of OZ244244.1, forward strand.
TGCTCCCGCAGCTTCGGTATGTAGTTTTAGCCCCGTTAAATCTTCCGCGCAAACCGACTCGACCAGTGAGCTATTACGCACTCTTTAAAGGAATGGCTGCTTCTAAGCCAACCTCCTGGCTGTCTGGGCCTTTTCACATCGTTTCCCACTTAACTACAATTTTGGGACCTTAGCTGACGGTCTGGGTTGTTTCCCTTTCCACTACGGACGTTAGCACCCGCAGTGTGTCTGCCATGCTCATACTTTCAGGTATTCGGAGTTTGCAATGGTTTGCTAAGCCTTGACGACCCGCTAGCCATAACAGTGCTCTACCCCCTGAAGTAATACATGACGCTCTACCTAAATAGATTTCGGAGAGAACCAGCTATCTCCGGGTTTGTTTGGCCTTTCACCCCTATCCACAGCTCATCCCCTCATTTTTCAACATAAGTGGGTTCGGGCCTCCAGTTAGTTTTACCTAACCTTCACCCTGGCCATGGATAGATCACCCGGTTTCGGGTCTACTCCCAGCAACTAATCGCCCATTTAAGACTCGGTTTCCCTACGGCTCCCCTATTGGTTAACCTTGCTACTGAGAAGTAAGTCGCTGACCCATTATACAAAAGGTACGCAGTCACTCCGTCACTCAATAACTCCGTTATTGAGTGGCTCGTTCAGAAGACAGGAGACAGAGAGCGGAAGACAGAAATTGTGCAGCTTTGCTGCTTTTAATAGTGGCTTCGCCACACAATATTCTATCCTCAGTCATCAGTCCTCTGCTTCTCACTCTATCGCGAAGCGATTGAGTGACGAAGCTCCCACTGCTTGTATGCATACGATTTCAGGTTCTATTTCACTCCCCTCCCGGGGTTCTTTTCGCCTTTCCCTCACGGTACTTGTTCACTATCGGTCATTAGAGAGTATTTAGCCTTGGAGGGTGGTCCCCCCATATTCAAACAGCGTTTCACGTGCGCCGCCTTACTCGATTTCACATAAATTAAATTTTCCTATACGGGACTATCACCCTGTATCGTTGAACTTTCCAGAACATTCTAGTAATTTAAAATATGCTTAAGGGCTGGTCCCCGTTCGCTCGCCGCTACTAAGGGAATCTCGGTTGATTTCTTTTCCTCTAGGTACTTAGATGTTTCAGTTCCCTAGGTTAGCTTCAGTGACCTATGTATTCAGTCAAAGATAATGGTCTGATGACCACTGGGTTTTCCCATTCGGAGATCTCCGGGTTAAAAGCTTATTTATCAGCTAACCGAAGCTTATCGCAGATTATCACGTCCTTCATCGCCTTCTAATGCCAAGGCATCCGTCGTATGCACTTATTCACTTGACCATATAACCCCAAAGTATCTGGGTTAAATGGTTTAGTATTTCACCTTGAAGTCACAAATTGTGATTACTCACAATCGGTGAATTCTTTTTATTTCATTGGTGGTTTTTACACCACCGATGAGAATCCATATTTTTTGAAATTGTTGTGTCAATGCAATACACCATATAAGATAAAGTCATCATAACATTATCTTGCGTTGTATTGTATTTCTACAAACTTTACTTCATGTATTAAATTGTTAAAGAGCCTCCAGCCCAAAGGCAGGGTATAAAAACTTAAATAAAACCACTATTGTTATGATGGACTTATTTAAGTTTTTATATGAAAAAAATAAGTGGTGGAGCCAGGGAGGATCGAACTCCCGACCTCTTGCGTGCAAGGCAAGCGCTCTCCCAGCTGAGCTATGGCCCCTTTATTTTGTACTATATGTTTTTTTCCTATGCCTAATAATGTTATAAAAAACAGGCTTAAGCTTAAAAACGTGTTGCCTAAAATAAAGATAAAAACGGCATAACCTAACTATATAACTAAACAATGAAAAATTGGTGGGTCTGGGTGGATTTGAACCACCGACCTCACCCTTATCAGGGGTGCGCTCTAACCAACTGAGCTACAGACCCGAATAAAATATTTCATAATTTACAAGGGATCACTTGATCTTTCTTCTCATAAAATATTAATCAAACAACTTGTTGTGGGCACTCATACTCTGAAGACAGAACTCAGATGACTGATGACAGATATTTCTGTCCTCTGCTCTCTGTATTCCGTCCTCTGTTTCTTAAGGAGGTGATCCAGCCCCACCTTCCGGTAGGGCTACCTTGTTACGACTTTACCCCAGTCATGAATCACACCGTGGTAACCGTCCCCTGTAAACAGTTAGACTAGCTACTTCTGGTGCAACCCACTCCCATGGTATGACGGGCGGTGTGTACAAGACCCGGGAACGTATTCACCGTGGCGTTCTGATCCACGATTACTAGCGATTCCGACTTCACGGAGTCGAGTTGCAGACTCCGATCCGGACTACGAAAAGATTTGTGAGATTAGCTACACCTCGCGGCTTCGCGGCTCTTTGTCCTTCCCATTGTAGCACGTGTGTAGCCCTGGTCGTAAGGGCCATGATGACTTGACGTCGTCCCCGCCTTCCTCCGGTTTATCACCGGCAGTCTCCTTATAGTTCCCACCATAATGTGCTGGCAAATAAGGATAGGGGTTGCGCTCGTTACGGGACTTAACCCAACATCTCACGACACGAGCTGACGACAGCCATGCAGCACCTGTATCACGGTTCCCGAAGGCACCAATCCATCTCTGGAAAGTTCCGTGTATGTCAAGACCAGGTAAGGTTCTTCGCGTTGCATCGAATTAAACCACATGCTCCACCGCTTGTGCGGGTCCCCGTCAATTCCTTTGAGTTTTAACCTTGCGGCCGTACTCCCCAGGCGGATAACTTAACGCGTTAGCTTCGCCACTAAAGGGTAAATCCCCCCAACGGCTAGTTATCATCGTTTACGGCGTGGACTACCAGGGTATCTAATCCTGTTTGCTACCCACGCTTTCGTACCTCAGTGTCAGTATTAGTCCAGAAAGCTGCCTTCGCCATTGATGTTCCTTCTGATATCTACGCATTTCACCGCTACACCAGAAATTCCACTTTCCTCTCCTATACTCTAGTTTGCCAGTTTCAAATGCAGTTCCTAGGTTGAGCCCGGGGATTTCACATCTGACTAAACAAACCACCTACGCACGCTTTACGCCCAGTAATTCCGATTAACGCTTGCACCCTCCGTATTACCGCGGCTGCTGGCACGGAGTTAGCCGGTGCTTCTTCTAAAGTTAATGTCAAGGCTAAAGATTATTAGTCTTTAGCTTTTCTTTACAATTGAAAGTGCTTTACAACCCTCAGGCCTTCTTCACACACGCGGTATTGCTGGATCAGGCTTGCGCCCATTGTCCAATATTCCCCACTGCTGCCTCCCGTAGGAGTTCGGGCCGTGTCTCAGTCCCGATGTGGCTGATCATCCTCTCAGACCAGCTACCGATCGTCGTCTTGGTGAGCTTTTACCTCACCAACTAACTAATCGGACGCAGGCTCATCTGATAGCGTGAGGCTCGAAAGTCCCCCACTTTACTCCATAGAGATTATGCGGTATTAATCCGAATTTCTTCGGGCTATCCCCCACTATCAGGCAGATTCCTACGCGTTACTCACCCGTCCGCCACTCGACGCCTACTAGCAAGCTAGTTTCGTTTCCGTTCGACTTGCATGTGTTAAGCATACCGCCAGCGTTCAATCTGAGCCAGGATCAAACTCTTCAGTTTAATCTTTGACTTTTAGAACACATGGCATAATTACCAATAGTTCAATTTTTTTAAAAGCTGATTTTGCTTTTTGTTTTGTCGGAACAACTACAAATAAATGCAATTGTTTCGTGTGCACTTGCACAATATTTTGCACGAGTGCCCACACAAGTTGTTTGATATATTTTTAAAGAGCAACCACAGCCTAACCTTAAAGCAAAGGCAAAAACAAAAAATTGTTTTTTTAGAAGCGGTAAAAAGGAGGCAATTATACAAGCATTAATATTCAAGTCAAGCACTATTTTGCTTTTTTATTGAATTAGTTTGTAATGCCGATTTTTCAGTATTTTTACACATATCAAAAAACGGGTGTTGCATAACTTTTGCTTGTTTTTTAGCACGATTTACCAAAGATTATCGCTGGGCACATTTAGATATTGCCGTTCAGGATAATACCTGCCCCAGCGGGGGTTTACCGTCCGTTAGAGTGTTTGGTTAGGCATTTGTTTTTTGCTTAAGTGTTTCACCATAGCTAAATATAGCAAACCCAACTCCAATAATAAATAATCCCACATAACCATAAATGCTCTGGTGCTCTTGAAAAACAAGAAATGCTATTATCATTGTTATGGGTGGAGTGAAATATTGTAGGGTAGAAACTCTATTAGCAGATCTGGTTCTAATAAGGTGTAACATAATTCCGTATGCAAAAATAGAAACAACAATTGCCAACCAGCCGACAGAAAACAAAAACTCAAGGCTGTAAGAGGCTTCAAATTTTTCTACAAAAAAGGCAAATGGCAATAATAATAAAAGTGTAATTACGCTTTGCCAAAATAATGCATTAGATACATCAAGTTGAGATTCGTTTTTTATGTTAGTTTTCTTGCGTTCGTAAATTGTTATAAAAGTAAGGCTTAAAGCCGCTAAAAGTGGCAATAAATAGATAAATACATTAATTTCATTAAATTCTAAGTCAGCTATAGTATAAACAAGAACGCCAATAAATCCTGTAACAACCCCCAACCAAACCCATTTGTTGTTGCTTTCTTTCAAAACAAATGGAGTTATTAGTGCAGTCAAGATAGGCTGAAAGGAAGCTATTAAAGCAGCAGAACCAGCTCCTAAGCCATATTCGAAAGCTTTAAGAACAGCAACCAGCCAAATAAAGTGAGCAAAAAAGCCCATCACAAAATTTCTTTTTAAACTGGGCAAGGTTGGTCTAACTATTTTTTTTGTTAATAATAAGTAACAAAAAACCAATAAAAATACTAGTAAATACCTATAAAAAAGCAATGTAAATGTTCCGGACAAAGGAATACCTATTTTTGCCCCTATATAACCAGAACACCAAAGTAGCAAAAACAATATTTCATCTACTTTTAATATCTTCAGGGGAAAGTAGTTTTTCTTGCTTCTTATCATAATTGCCTACAATGTGCTTCAATATCATCAATATCAATGTATGCCTGCTGAAAGTGTCTATTAGTGCCTCTATCTGCAATAAAACTATTTCTGCCATGCAATACTCTGTGGTTATTCACAAACAACATTTGCGTGGGTCGCATTTTTAATGCGATGCTAATTTCCATGATTTTTCTCCAAAAACGCCTAATTACAAGAAATGGTCAGACATTATAACGATTTGTTATGTGATTATTTTACGACGATTTAAAATTTCTAACATAAGAGCTGCAATCACTGTAACTACCATGCCTAACCACTGCAATATGCTTAAAACCTCATTAAATGCAACCATTGCGATAAGGATGGTAAATACTGGTTCAAAATATAACATATTTGCTGTTCTGACTGTGCCAATATTGGAGATAGATTTGAAAAATAGAAACATCCCTAAACAAAAAGACAACCCTGGCAATATAACTGAAACAATTTGTTCTAATACTATGCTATCTCCATTTGATAGAAAATATAATAAGAAAAACATAGCAGGAAAAATAGATGTGGTATTAATTATCAACCATTTATCCATTGTTTTAACAAAGCCTGACGCCGTATTTATGACGGCTTGCATGATCGCAGAAAGCAACACCCAAAAAACTCCTATAAAATTAACATCGCCAGTAACATCACCACTAACGACAAGCCAAATACCAAACACCCCGAGCAACAATAGCACAATTGAATAACCACCTATTCCTTTTGATTTTACCATTGAGTCAATTAAGTAAGTTATCAGCGGAAACATATAAAACAAGACTACAGCTACACTAATAGGCAAATATTTTATTGAGGTCATATAGCCAAAAGTTTGCACAAGTAATGCAAAACTGATAATTCCTATAGTTTTTATATCACCATTTTGTAGAACTTGTTTAAAACCTTTCTTCTTCATAAAGAAAGAAGCTATTATCAATACTAAAAAACGTGCAAAAAGTAATAATTCAACACCAACCCCGGTTGCATAAGCAACTGGAGCTAATGTCACAGTTATGGCAAATAAAATAGATGTTAGAAAAGCAGTTCCCATATTTTTTTTAAGATTGTTTGTTCTTAATTATCTTGTAATTTTAATCACCAACCATCTTAGATAATACCCATTTATTGAAATCAAAAATTTAGACCTCTATCATCATTAAAATACATATTCAACCTCACTAAACGAATCAACTGCAAAAGCATAAAGAAAACGCAATGTAGTTCGCCCTGTATTTTGTATGCCATGAGCGGCATTACCCGGAATAAAGATTGCTGTTCCGACATTAACAAAGTGTTTCTTGCCATCAATCGTTGCCTCACCACTACCATTCAATATATAGTATATCTCTGCTTGAGCGTGATGATGAACTTTGAGTTGATTTCCAGGCATGATTTCAGCTATTCCAGCTGTTATAGCTTCGGTTGAGGTGCTATCAGCACTGAATAATGTTCGCCATTGGACACAGCCATGCATTTCATCATCCCATCCTGCTTCGCTATCTGCATCGTGCAGAATAATTGGTTGAGTGTTAATCATTATTTTTCTCCTTAATTTTTTTGAATAACTTCTTTTTTGAGTTATCTAACGATAAAACTCAGCGGCGGCGGTAGCCGTCCGCTGGAGTGCTTTGTTAGCTTTTTTGTTTGGTATCAATAACTTCAATATTTATTCCTTCAAGATTATCTTTCAATTCACCTATTATTAAATCAATTCTTTCTTCTATAAATTTGTCCAGTGCGTCCGATGGCATTTCAGGTCTACTTGACCATTTTAATATCTGATTTGGCAAAAGATGTGTTTCAATCACATTCTTAAAGTCAGGATTTTTGATATAGTCCTTTATGTAATCAAGTGGATTTTTATCGCTTATTTCCAAGTTCGTAATTTGAGTTATGTAAGCAATATTCATAAGACTATTATTGTCTAATGTATTATTTCCTCTATTATTTGAAATGTAATTTGTCGGAAAAATATGATGTAAATTTGGCTTGTCAGTTGAGAAAAAGAAATTATCTGCAATCACATTCCTATCTGTAAATTTCCAGTCTTTCGGTTGCTTACTCGAATATAGTGCAAGAATTGCTCTTGAAATTCTACCTTTTGAACTGTAAGAAGCATTTCGCAAAGTAACCTTATTAATCAAAAACCTGTCGAACTTGATTTCCTTATCAAATTTTTCGCTATTTAATAAAATTATGTGATTATTGATGTCTCCTGTATTGCTCAATAAGTCATCATTGTGAAAACTGTGAAACCAAAAATACTTTTTAAGGAAGTCGTAATTTGGATTGTCATTTTTGTAAAAATAATTTGAAATAGTCAAATATAAGTATCTATATGGAATTAATTGAGGCCCTTTTAAATTGAGTGTGTTTTCAAAAAAATCAAATGTTTTTAAAACGGCATTTTTTGTATCTGTCCAGATACCTTCAATTTGCTCAGTTTTTATATCGTTTAAATATCTTGGCGTAATATTATGAACTCCTGAGTCTTCAATATTTTCACGAATAAGAATTGCAACAATCTGTAAGTAATCAAAATCGTCAATTTGTAAAAATCGACTATTGTTTATATTCCTAAATTCTTCAATTAAGTCTCTTAGATAAAACCCTTCTTCAGTTTCTGTTTTAGGTCTAAATGTTTTTGCAACTACAATATCAAAAATATCAAGTGGTTTTCCTGCTTGATTAATTCTCTCAAATATTTGACAGACTTCTGAAACTTGTATTCCTTTTAGCTCAATAAATGACAATCTATAATTATCAAGAACCTGCTTCATTCTTCCAAGTTCTTCAATGTAAGCGTGGTCAAAATTCAATTTGATTTCAGGATGTTGGATTACTTTTCTTTGGATGTCGTTGTAGCTTTCTTTAATGTCTATAAGTTTTAAAATTAGTCCTTCATCAAATTTCTTTTTACGTCCAGTATTTCTTCTAAAACTTCCGTCTTTATCATCAATTTCATCCCAATATAGAAATCGTTTTTTGTAACTTTCATCATCTGTGTAGTCTGTATTGCCTATTGTTATATCAACATAAAGTGATGGGTCAAAATTTTCTCGACCTGCAATTTGTCCACCATATAATGATGTCAGGAGAGAAGTGGTTCTTTGTTGTCCATCTAAAAGATATAAAAACTCAGTTTTACCATTTGCATTTGCAATTTTATGACCACCAATTTCACGATGATTTTGAAGTTTGATTTTTGTTTTCCAAACAAGTATGCTTCCTAATGGATAGAATTTGTAAATACTATCCCAAAGTTTTTTGACATTTTCTTTTTCCCATACGATATCCCTCTGAAATGTTGGGATTTGATAATCGTGATGTTTCAACTCATCAAGATAAGTTGTGATTCCTTTGTCTGTTGGTTTTATTCTATCTGTAAAATTCATTCGTACTCTGTATCTCTGTTTTGAAAACTAGCGTCGCACATCAGTGGCACAGGAAAATTGGTGTGACTTTTGCGACAGTAAAATGGCATGACAATTTTGCTGTGTCCGCTGTATGTGCTTTGTTAGGCTTTTTATAAGCTTACTAAAATTATAACTCATAATGCATAAATGTTACATCAAATGGTAAATGTGGGAAAATTTTAGTGTCCCCTATTTTAAACCCAAGCTTTAAATACCATTTTTTCAAAAGGTCATGTTTTGCAATGATTCCGATACTAATTATTTTAACATTTTTCTCTTTTGAGTAGTCGATAATATGTATTACTAGCTTCTCGCCAATTTCGCGACAACGGTACATTGGTAAAACTGAGAGACGATTTAGGTATGCTGTTTCTGCACTTGGCTGCTCAAAGGCAACACAACCTAAATATTTATTATTTTCTTGATAAAGAAAATATTTTTCTCCTCTTTCCATATCCTTAATCACCCACTCTTTTGTATAAAACGAGGGGTGTTTTGGGTTATTTTTAAATGTGATATCAAATTTTTCAGCAACATCTTTATTGGAGCTACTGATAATTAATGCCAGTCTTTCAGCATTATCTAAACTGGCTAATTGTATTTGATGATTCATTTAAACATCTACAAGTGTTATTACTTTTGCTGGCTTAGCTCGAAATATATGATTTGAGCTGTCTGCTTTTTTCATATAATCGGTGTTATCGTGAAATTCAAGGGCTTCTTTTGATGTCCATTTTTCTAGCAACACAAATTTATTTTCATTTCCTTCTATCGCTTTTAAATCATATTTAAGACAGCCTCGTTCAGCTAACACGAGAGGTGCTAATTTACCATAAGCTTTTATTTGCTCATCTCTTTGACCATGCTTTACCTCAATCATTATCAGCTGTGATATTTCCTTACGCATTTTTGCTCCAATTTTTATTTTATATATGGCGATATTTTATCAGTACCTTAGCGAGCCTAATCCTAATTATTTAGCGGCCGCGCATACCCAAAGGGTGCGACTAGCGGTCGGCTGGAATAATTTGTTAGATTTTTTTGCAACTTGTTGTGCTTTACAAATTAAAGAGTTCAACATTTCCTCCTCGGGCAACTAAATTGTCACAATAGTGTCTTTCGCTAATAAAACGAATTAAGTAGTTAGGGCCTCCAGCTTTAGGTCCTGTTCCTGAAAATCTTGAACCGCCAAAGGGCTGCATTCCAACAGTCGCACCTACCATATTGCGATTTATGTAAGAATTACCTACCCGTGTATTATTGATAATTTTTTCAGCAAAAGAGTTAATTCGGCTATGAATACCTAAAGTGAGTCCGTAACCTGTTTCATCAATTTCAGTCAACACTTTATCAATTTTATTAGAATCATAACGAATAACATGCAAGACGGGGCCAAACACTTCATCTCGCAACTGAGATAAGCTAGTCAGTTCAATAAGTGTTGGTGCAATAAAATGACCTTCTTCAAACTCCGTAATACTTGTTTGATAAAGTATAGTTGCCTCTTGTTTCATTCGTTCAATATGGTTATTAATACGCTTAGCGGCCGCTTGATCAATTACAGGGCCAACATCGGTTGATAATTCTATCGGCGGGCCAATTTTGAGATTTTGCATGGCTCCAATAAGTAGTTTTATAGTAGGCTCAGCTATCTCCTCTTGTAGCCAGAGTACGCGCATAGCAGAACAACGCTGACCCGCACTTTTAAAAGCTGATTGAATAATATCGTCAACTAATGTTTCAGGCAACATAGAGGAGTCAGTTATCATACAGTTCTGTCCACCTGTCTCTGCAATAAGTGTCGCAATAGGGCCATTGCGTTTTGCTAGATTTTTATTGATAATGGAAGCCGTTTGAGTTGACCCAGTAAAAGCAACTCCAGCTAATCTAGGGTCAGAAAAAAGAATATCACATATTTCAGCACCATTACCAACGGCCAACTGTAAGACATCTTCTGGTATGCCTGCTTGATAACATAAGTTAACAGCATATTGAGCAACATAAGGCGTTTGCTCGGCTGGCTTTGCGATTACAGTATTTCCAGCAACTAATGCAGCCATAACTTGCCCCATAAAAATAGCCAAAGGAAAATTCCAAGGGCTTATACATAAAAATACGCCTTTACCATGAAAACTGAGATAGTTTTCTTCACCTGTGGGGCTAGGCATTTTTATCTTTTTTGCAAAATTTAATCTAGCTTGCTGAGCATAATAACGACAAAAATCAACCGCTTCTCTTATCTCAGCAATACTATCGTCTTGTGTGCGTTTTGCTTCGCAAGTAATAATGCTTATGAGTTTTATTTGATTTTCTTCTAACAGATTAGCAACTTTATCTAGAAAGTCAGCTCGCTTGTAATATCCTAATTTATCCCATCTCTGCTGTGCTAAAGCTACTCTGCTAAAAATTTCTGTTATGTGCTTTTTGCTATTCGCTTCAATAACAGGAATATGTGAAAAACCCTGTAGCTTTGCAACTTGGGTTGAACAGCTGATATCAAAACCCTTTGAATTATCACGCAAATCATTTTGATGACGCAATAAATTGCGCGGCAATGGAATGTTTGGATTGGCATGCATAACATTACTGTTTATTCGTTTCAAAGTATCTTCCACCAAGACATTAGGTGCAATTTTAGAATCAAAAAATCGATTAACAAATGAACTGTTAGCGCCATTTTCAAGCAACCTTCTGACGAGGTAAGGTAGCAAATATTTATGTTTTCCAATAGGGGCATATACTCTAATAGTAGGCAGTTTTCCTGTTTTGTTATCAACATAACATTTATATAAAACTTTGCCCATACCGTGCAACCGTTGAAACTCAAAGCTATTGTTCCTTTGTTCGCTTAGTTTTTCAATGTATGCAATGTGATAGGCATTGTGAGTAGCAAATTGAGGATAGATAACATTACAATTTTTCAACAAGTAACTGGCGCAAACTTCATAAGACAAATCTGTATTTTCCTTACGGGTAAATACTGAAAAACCACTTAAACCGAGCTCTTGTGCATGCTTGATTTCACTGTCCCAATAAGCTCCTTTAACTAATCTAATTATAATTTTTCTCTGGCTAGATTTAGCAAGTTCTACCAACCACTGCAAGATGAAATACGCACGCTTTTGATATGCTTGTACCACTAAACCCAATCCATTCCAAGCTGTTAATTGTGGCTCAAATGCGAGTGCTGAAAATAAATCCAGTGACAGCTCTAATCGGTCTGCTTCTTCAGCATCTAAAGTAATACTGATGCCATAATCTTTTGCTAATACACATAGTCCAATAAGTTTAGGTAATAACTCTTTAATGACAGTGCTTTTTTGAATATTTTCATAGCGCGGGTGCAAAGCCGACAATTTAATTGAAACATTGGCAGCATGGTAAATATTGTGGGTTGCATTGTTATGCTCACTGGATTGTGCTTTTTGTGTTTTTCCAATGGTATGAATAGCTGCTGTATAAGAATTTAAGTAATCTTCTGATTGTTGAGAACTTCTTGCTCCTTCACCAAGCATATCAAACGAATATAAAAACGGCTTTTGGCAATACTTTAGTCCTTTTTCAATCGTTTCACCAAGAACATATTGCTTACTCATAATTTTAACTGCTGAATAAACGGCTTTTCTTACTAGAGATTCGCCTAATTGGTTATAAATATGTTTAAACCAATCAACCGGATGATTAGCCAGTTCATCATCAAGTACAACTACTTTACCAGTAAGCAATAATCCCCAAGTTGAGGCATTCACCAATAAATTTGGAGATTTCCCAATATGTTTTGACCAATTACCTGAATTTATTTTTTCTGCAATCAGTTTGTCAGCAGTAGCATTATCAGTTATTCGCAATAAAGATTCCGCCAAGCACATTAAAGCCACGCCTTCCTGATTAGATAATGAAAATTCTAATAAGAAAGCATCTAATAAATCATTTTTATAATTTTGACGCGACTTCTCAACAAGGTTGATGGCAGCATCTTTAATGCTTTTGCGTTGTTTATCACTTGTCTCATTGTTTTTTTTCAAACATTCAACACAAGTCGCTTCATCAGCTAATTTATTAGCAACGATATTTTCTCTTAACCTATTCAAATCATTCATAATGTATATATTTTAGTTTCAATCTTAGTCGCTTTTCGATGAATTTTAGAAGGAAGAAAGTAAAATCAAGTGATACTGACCCCTTTGATTGCTTTGATTGTATTTTGTCGATTCAATAGCCAAATTCTTTAGTTTTAAATAGTTTTAGAAAATAAATGCATAACGACGACTCCAGAAATAATTAAGGCTATACCGATGATAGAGCCAAGATCTGGCATTTCTTTGTAAATTACTGCCCCAATAACAGCAACAAGGCATATTCCTAATCCAGACCAGACAGCATAAACAACGCCCAAAGGCAAGTCTCTTAAAGCAAGCGTCATAAGATAAAAAGACAGGAGATAAGAAATGACTAAAAATGTTGTTGGTACGAGCTTGGTAAATTCTTCAGTTGCCTTTAATAAACTTGTTCCTGCCACCTCAGCAGCAATAGCCAATGCTAGATAGAAATAACTCATTTGGTTAAGTCAGTATTTTAAATAAGGCACATTATAACCTTTAGAAATATTATTGAGAAAAGCTTTTTTTATATTAAAAAAAATTGAAGTTGGCCTATAAGCCGGGTTCTGTTTGGTCGAAACCATGATAGCCATTCATCTACGAAACTTGTCACCAAGTATCTTGAGCACCCCCTCCAGAATCATTTAAGGCATGCACTAAAAAACTAAAACAGCATAAAAAAACAATGTAGATAATATTTTTCATTTTATTTCTCTATAGTAAATTATTGAACCAAAAAACAGTATTTTAACAAAATATAAAAAGAATATGGGAGGGGCAACAATGCTAATCCAACACCTATACAGCAAGCGATAAATAAGTTATTAGCTATTTAGAAAAATCCATAATGCAAGACTAGCAATAATCCAAAATACAGTGATATTTCTTGGACGGTTACTTTCTGGATAAAAGAAAACTGAATGCCATCCTGGAGGTCTTGGATATCCCTTACGGTCTAAATACACTTCTGCCAATGCATTACTAAAACCTCTATCACTGACTAAATCTGCTTTTAGCTCTTGACGCTCTTCATGTGCTTCAATTTCCATACTAACAATTTCTTCTGTTGCATTTGGATATGATAACAATCGTTTTCTTAACTTTTTTTTATCTGTTTCATTCATAATGTTGCCATCTAATGCCTCACTTCAACGGCTGCGTTTACCCAAAGGGCACGACGAGCAGTCCGCTGGAATGATTTGTTAGAAGTTTTTTATACCGCATTTTTCATTAACCCAATTATAAATTGGTTTTAATTTATCAAATCCTTCTTGTAAATTGCTAGTTATGTCGCCGCTATTTTGAATTTTGGTTTGTATCGTTAAGTGTGGAGACACCCCTAACAGTTGTTTTGGTTTTTTATAACCATTTTTTAGTATTTCGGTAACTTCTTGTATGGCTCTTCCTTTATATCCCTTATCTTCATTAAGGCAACTTAGTGCTTCTTTCAATATTGAGTTCCACAATGTTGCATCTATTTCAGATAAAGAGAATTTTTTGCTACCTAAATATTTTTCAATAATGTTTACTCTAGCTCCTATTCTCCAAGCATCACGAGCAAATCTTAAAGTAATATCATTTAAATTATCGCATGCCTTAGATTTTAGTTTTTCTATTGTAGAATTTTCCAGTTCATTCAAAATAAAATTTGCTATTAACCATTTCCCAGTTTTTTGACTTCCTTCTAAATTAACCCCTAATTTTATAATATTACTGTCTCGCCAAATTCCTAAATTCCATTGAACAACCCCGCCATCACTAATACCAAATACTGCTTTACCAGATTGTCCAAATGGCCTCCCTTTGATGTTTAGTATGGAAGTAAAAGAGTGTAATGTTTCAATTTCCTTTTGATTCATATGTGCTAAAGATTTTTTGCGTTTTTGTTTGCTTTCTTGTTGTATTTTTTCAGTCTTAGTATATTCAATTTCTTTGATTTCTAATTATTTTCATTAGTTTGGTCTCAGACTAGCCTTTATAACACTAAAATCATTATTTAGGTAGCCTTTAAGCTGTGCCTCAACTTGAGAAAATAATATGTTATTAACCCATTTTTCATTACAATTTCTGACTAATTGTATTGCTTCTTGAAATTGATCTCTGGAGTATACAAAAGATCCAATTAGACTGATTTGATGGCGAATTAGCTCTGCAAAATTTATTTTATGCATCGGTGATGCAAATCCTAAAAAAACACATTTCTTACCCTTTTGAGTCAGCTGAATTGCTGCTGTCCGAGATTCAATTGAGCCAACTGTATCGAATACAACATCAAATTTTCCTTTCAGCAGTTTTGCTATTTTTGTTGCACCAAGCTGTATTGAGGCTGAAAGACGAGATTCAGAAAGATCACTAATTTCTATCACTTTACACCCTTGGTTTTTAGCACATGCCACCAAACCAAGACCAAGGCTACCTGCCCCGATGATAGCTATAGAATTCTGGGAGTCAGCTCTTGACATTTCCCACGCGTTCAAAGAATTCGCAAAAGGCTCAATAAATGAAGCTTGTTCCCATGAAATTTCTTTGGAAAGTTCAACTAAGGACGATTCAGGAACGACAATTTTTTGAGCAAACCCCCCATCAGATTGAACTCCAATCAATGACCAATTATCACATAGTTGAGCCAGATTCCTTTTACATTGTGTGCATTTTTCACAACCTTGCAAAGGATAAATAGTATATCGTTTTCCTTTCTGCGTGACTCCAGAAATACTGTGTCCCATTATATGAGGTAATGGGCGAATTCCAGGATTGTTGTATCCAAGATATTCGCTTCCACCAATACCTGCGACCTCAACATCTAAAAGTACCTGTCCTTGTTGTATAATTGGAGTTGCCTTATCTTTAAGGCGCAAAACCCTTTTTTTCTCAAGTACTAACGCTTTCAATTATGACTCCATATTTTGTATAACTATTATTATAAGGATATATTTCCTTATATTACGATATTAAAAACAGTCAAATTTTATTTATTTTAAGATAAAATTAGTATTTTTACCTGATATATGGTATCTTGGTAAAAAAAAGTTAATTAGTCACCCCTTAAAAACCACTCAACCATTTGATTTATAATAATTAAAATAAAAAAAACCATAGACAAATCAACCAACTTTTGTTAAAATACCCCTTATTTCTTGGTCGTTTTGCTTAAAAAATATGTTAACTAAATCCATACCACTATCCACCCAATCAAATCTCTTTCATTCAGAGCTGCTTTCTCAATTAGATGTCAAAGATCCTTTAATACAACTAGCCAACACAATTAACTGGTCAATCTTTGATACTTCCTTTGAGAAGCATTACTCTAAAGACAATGGCGCACCCTCAAAACCCATTAGGCTAATGGTAGGCTTGCTTATCCTTAAGCAGCTCGAAAACCTATCAGATGAAGCTGTTGTTATGCAGTTTAAAAGAAACCCATATTACCAATACCTTTGTGGTCATCCAACCTACACCCCTGATGTGCCATGCAATGCTACTGAATTAGTACACTTTAGAAAGCGTATAGGCGTTGAAGGTTTCAATCTTATCTTTAAAATGAGTGTTGAGTTACATGGCAAAAAAGCCCAAGAAGACACAGTGTTAATCGATACCACCGTGCAAGAGAAAAACATCACCTACCCCACTGATGCCAAACTTGCCATTAAAATTATTAATCGTCTTAATAAGTTAGCAAAATACCATAGCATTCAACAACGCAGAACTTACATCAAAGAAGTTAAAAACTGTCGACTCTTGATTCGTCACTTTCGTCATGTAAAAAAGCGTGCCAAAGCCAAAAAAGCCTTGAAAAGACTTAGAACCATCGCCAACAAACTGATTCGAGAATTACAAAGAAAGCTACCTCAGCATCTGTTGTTTGAAAGCTACCAAAAAGACTTTTTATTCTACCAACAAGTCTTAGCGCAACAACCTAAAGACAAAAACAAAATCTATTCCTTACACGAGCCAAATGTTTATGTCATCGCTAAAGGCAAAGACCACAAACAATATGAATATGGCAACAAAGTATCCATTGTCTCAACCAAAGATACAAACATCATTATCGGCGTAGCAAGTCATGATAAAAATATTCACGATTCAAAAACCTTGGATATTGCCCTATCCCATGCTCATAGTAATCGCACTAAGTCCATTAAAAATGCGGTATGTGATAGAGGTTATGTTGGTGCTAAAGAGGTCTTAGGTGTAAAAATTATCCTACCTAAAAAAGCCCTTAAACGAGACAATCGTTATCAGCGCGATAAAAAGCGTAAACTGTGCAAAAGGCGCGCTGCTATTGAACCCATCATTGGACACCTTAAATCAGACCATAGATTATCCAGAAACTTACTCAAAGGGCAAATAGGTGATGAGATTAATGTTTTGATGGCTGCCACTGCTTGGAATTTGAGAAAGTGGCTAGTCATAGCTACTATTTTTTGTTTTGGCAAAAAGTTGAGTTGTTTTTGGCAAAATATCAGAAATCTTTTGTTAATTCTTAGCTACAAGTGCGGTGTCATACAAAAAACAAATTTTGTTGGTTTTGGCTGTTGGTAGAATGGGTGTTTTTGGTTTTGGTAGAATGGGTTTTTAAGGGGCGACTAATTACATAATTTAAATTTAAAAATCTAATGACCATGATAACAGAAAATAAATCTGTGTTACTGCAAATGCGTGAATTGATGCGTAGGATGGGTTATGCGTATAAAACGGAAAACACTTATTGTGATTGGGTTAGGCGTTTTATTAAATTTTCAAATGTGGGGGGTAAAAATGAGTTATTGGAAGATGCGCAAACTAAGGTAGAGGGTTTTTTGAATGATTTGGCGGTAAAACAAAATAAATCACTCTCTGGCCCTAATTATTTAAGTGTGCCTTTTAACCATTGAATGGCTCTCTGTAGAATTGTTGGACTATCTTCCATCATTCCCATACCATTATTACACATACGGCAAATATAGCCTCTTATCTCACCTGTATCATGATTATGGTCTAATACTACATCATTGGTAAATTGTCTTTCGAATATAGTATCGCAAATAGGACAAATAAATATACCACCTATCTCTGGAGGTGGATTTTTTTGTTCATATTCTTTTTTCTGTTTTGCTGGTATTGGTTTTTTACTTTTGCGACATTCTTTACATTCACCTCTTCTTGATACACGGCCTGCAATACTTTTTTGGTTCTTTTCAAAATCAAATATACTTTTCTTTTTGCTACATCTACGACATTTTTTGGTTGCAGATAAACATTCTTGGCAATAGTCGCCTGAATTTGCTATTTGATTTTGATTACACTCAGAACAAATAGCCATTACTATTCTCTATCCTATCTTTAGCAATATTATAGTATTCTTTAGAAATTTCACTTCCTATATATTTGCGTTTATTTAGTAGTGCCATTTTAGCTGTTGTGCCACTACCTATAAATGGATCATATACTATATCGTTCTCATTACTCCACGATAAAATATGGTCATGTGCTAATTTTTCTGGGAATATTGCAGGGTGATTATGTGCTATATTATCAGAGGCACTATGACCTTTGCCAATTAAGTATTGCCATATATTTGTTCTGCGACCTGTTTTAGAGTATCCCTTACGCTTCACTGCCTGCAAAGAGCCATCAAACATTCTTTTATTGCTTACATCACCATTGCGAGCATCTTTATTCTCTCTATCCATTATAAGATTGATTGTTTTCGGCTCGCCTTTTGATAATACAAACATATATTCAAATGTTTGCCAATAGGTTTTATTGCTTCCAACAGCGCCCCTTGGCGTTTTTTGATATATCATAGTATCAAACAGATTAAAACCAATGTCTTTAAAATATAGGGCTTGACGAAAAGATGTTCCGCTTTCATTTCCTTTTATAGTTTGGTCTCCGACAACCCAAACAACAACCCCGCCATTAGCTACAATCCGATATAACTCTTTGGCAATCTTTTCAAATTGATTAAATGTATTACCAGAGTATTTTCGCATATTATCATAAGGCGGACTAGTGATTACTAAATCAATGTAATCACTATTCATAAACGACATAGTTTTTAAACAACACTCGTTATAAATGTTGTTAGCGGCAATGTTGTGGGCTGTACTATTCATTCTCCTAATTTTATACTAATATACATATAACTACATACATTTGATAGTTCTAAGTTTACGAATAACGCCTTTATATTCAGCTGCCACAGCAGTCCGCTGGAAGTGTTTGTTAGGTGCTTTTCTAAAATAAATCACTCTCTGGCCCTAATTATTTTTCATTTTTTGTGCTAGGTGCCTTTACACCAGCTAAAAGAGAGTTGCCTAAAGGTGATACGCGAAATGAACTATTAGTTGCTGTGCTAGGACCAACCCCGCTTTTATAAGTTGGATCTTGAATTAGACAACCCAACCTCCAGAGATTACCTAATGCTAAACCAGCATCCTCACTCGGTACATTGAGTTTTGATGCTATTTCTTTGCAATCTAGGGGACTATTTCCCGTTAATTCTGCAACCTCCCTACAATTAAGCCAACCCTGTGTTTCAAAAAACTCTAAAACTATTGCATCTAAGGCGTTGAATTCAGAAATTAGTGTTATATGTGTTTTTGATATTTTATATTCATTATTGGGATCTGCCGCATTTGCCAATAGGCGCGCCCACATGTCTTGTAAGCTTGGTTCTTCTTCTATAGATGCACCATCCATAAAACGAATAGCCAAACCAAGAGGTATAGTTTTTTTGCCTTGAGCGTTACGTTCTTTTAGATATTTTTCAGCTCTACCTAAAACGCGATTAGCATTTTTCCAACGAAGAAGATGAACTTCGTCTCGTATTAACTCCCCTACAGTTTCACCCATGAAGTCAGTACAGCTTTTAGTGAAAATTTTTGCTGCTTCAGTTACTGGTTCAATAATATTCATTGCGTAAATTCTATTGTTTAAACATAACGGCGTGGTAATCGTAAATTAGCGTAAATTAGCGTAAATTAGCGTAAATTAGCGTCAGAGTGTCATTTTCGTATAATTTACTATATTATATCATATAGAATGACACTCTGACCTTAATTTATTTGGTGCTTTTCTAAAATAAATCACTCTCTGGCCCTAATTATTTTCTTCCATATTTTGAGCTCTAACGCCGCAAGAAGCGGCAAAGTTTACTTTGTCCGCTTGCTTGCCTTATTATAGCTTTGCATAAGACTTTGCGACTGTTTCGTTTATTTCAGTTGCTAAAACCTGCGCCTCTTTCATGGTTTCTTGTACAACTTCCCAGTTTTTCCAGTGCTGATCCCATTTCTCTTTACCAACCAAAGACTCGAAGTCAACTTTGGTTGGTACATCGTTATTTTCATAGAGCTCAAGTTTTTCCATTCTTGCTTTAATGTCGCTGACACCTTTCGTTTTTGGAGATAAGGTAGCATCACTAACCATCCATGCCCTCCAATTCTTATTTCCTTTGGATTGGTTGCATTTTCCGCAGGCTGGAACCAAATTGTGAATTTCTGAAACGTAGCCAGTAGGCTTTTTATTCATGACCAGAGGGCGAAGATGATCCCACTCTGTTGCTACAGCTCCACAGTATGTGCATTGAAAAGAATCATGATCCATTCCGAGAATATCTAGAGCGTGCTTTACCTCTTCATTAGTAGGCTCAATAACTGGAATTATTGAGTTGATAAATGAATTAGTAATGCTCGATGACCTTCCTGTTATTTTCATAGGCTTGGGCATTCTAAATAGTGATAAATATTCCATGACTCTCATTGGCTATAACTATTATTATAAGGACATATTTCCTTATAATGCGATATTAAAAACAAATCTGGTAAAAAACAGTCAAATTTTATTTATTTTAAGATAAAATTAGTATTTTTACCTGATATCTTGGTAAAAAAAGTTAATTACATAATTTAAATTTAAAAATCTGATGACTATTATGACAGAAAATAAATCTGTGTTACAGCAAATGCGAGAATTGATGCGTAGGATGGGATATGCGTATAAAACAGAAAATGCTTATTGTGATTGGGTTAGGCGTTTTATTAAATTTTCAAATGTGGGGGGTAAAAATGAGTTGTTGGAAGATGCGCAAACTAAGGTAGAGGGTTTTTTGACTGATTTGGCGGTAAAACAAAATGCGGCGGCGAGTACGCAAAATCAGGCGTTTAATGCTTTGGTGTTTTTGTATGGCAAAGTTTTAAAGTGTCCTTTGGATGGTGTTAATACGGCTCGTTCGCGTAAAGAGCCGCGTATTCCAGTGGTGTTGAGTGTTAAAGAGGTGAAAAAAGTGTTTGCAAAACTCAAAGGCACGAATATTTTAATGGTGCAATTATTGTATGGTGGGGGTTTGCGAATTTCTGAGTTGGTGCGGTTGCGGGTGGCTGATATTGATTTTGAACATAGCCAAATTACGGCGCGTGATGTCAAGGGTAAAAAAGACCGAGTTACACCGTTAGCACAAAAACTGATTCCTTTGTTACAGAAACATTTAGAACAAAGAAAAGCAACGCATAAGGAGGATTTGGCACAGGGTTATGGCAGTGTTTATCTGCCGAATGCTTTGGCAAGGAAATGCCCTAATGCAGATAAAGAATTTGGCTGGCAATATGTGTTTGCCAGCAGAAATATTGCAACAGACCGAAGAAATGGGGCTGAACGGCGGCATCATATTGACCAATCAGCGGTTAATAAAGCCATTAAAGTCGCGGCTAAACGCTGCAAGTCAATTGATAAAAAAATCTCAGCTCATACCTTTCGACACTCGTTTGCCGTGCATCTTTTGCAAACTGGCACCGATATTCGCATGATTCAGGCGTTGTTAGGGCATAGTGATTTACAAACCACAATGATTTATACGCATGTGCTACGACAAAGCGGGCAGGGTGTGGTATCGCCATTGGATAGGTTGTGATTTTTTCTAATATTGAATTATTTTTAGTCGGGCTAATCTTTGTGTGGACTGGGTTTGTGCGCACCGGGATTGGGTTTGGTGGGGCGGCGTTTGGGCTGCCGTTGCTAATGCTGGTGGGCGGGGCGCCGGTGTATTGGCTGCCGGTGATTGGGGTTCATTTGCTGTTTTTTACCGTGCTTAGGCTGAAAAAAACACTTAAAGAGGCGGATTGGGACTATCTGAAATATTCGCTAATATGGATTATTCCACCGACTTTGATTGGGGTATTTGGTTTGCTGGCGTTGCCTGATAGGGTGATGATTATTTTTGTGTATTCGATAACCATTTTTTATGCGATTATTTGGGTTTTGGATATAAAAATTGCCTCACATAAGCTTTGGGTGGATAAGTTGTTGTTGCTGTTAGGCGGTTATGTGGCAGGCACATCGCTCACTGGTGCGCCACTTATGGTGGCAGTTTTTATGCGTTATGTTGCTCAGGCGAGGTTGCGTAGCACGCTGTTTGTTTTATGGTTTATTTTGGTGAGTATTAAGATGAGTACTTTTGTGGCGCTTGGGGTTGAGATTGATTGGATTTTATCGTTTAGTTTGTTGCCTGTGGCGGCAATTGGGCATATTATTGGATTGCACCTGCATCAAAAAATCATTGGAAATGATAGTTTGTTTAAGCGTTGGGTTGGCGGTGCGTTATTTGTTATCAGTTCGTTTGGATTGTTAAAAACTGTTGTATCGTTTTAATATTACATTATAATGTAACATAATAATTTAACAAAATAAGAGGGAATAATGTTACAAGCAACTATGGCAGATATGCGTAAATCGGTCGATTTTTTTCAAACCAAGCAGGTGATTAATATTGTTAATGGCAGAAAAAAACAAGAGATTGGCTATTTTGTGCCTAATTATTTTAAGGCTGACTTTTTAAAATTTTTAGATGAATTGAAAAAGAAAAAACGCTTAGAAAATGCTAAACGCGCGGCACAAGCGCAAATGCTCGATTCAATAGGCGATGGCACTGCAGGAGATGGGCTGAATGAGTCTGAATAAAGGCGATATTTGCTTGGTTGATTTTGACCCTGTTAAAGCAGGCGAAATTGGCAAACTTAGACCTGCTATTATTTTGAGCGATAGTCAAGACTCGACCCTGTTCAAAACTATTGTGGTGCTGCCATTATCAAGCTTAATTATTGAAAACAACCAGCCTTATCGCTATTTTATCAGCAAAAGGCAACAACTTAAAAAAGATTCTGATGCCTGTATTTATGAAATTCGTGCTTTGTTAAAAAGCAGGGTAGCTAAAAAAATCGCCAGCATCACAACACATGAGTTAGACGAGATTCGCCAAACTTTGGGTAATTTATTGTAACAGTTAGCTATGAATGAATACATTTTAATTTTAGTCAGCACCATTTTGGTAAACAACTTTGTGCTGGTCAAATTCTTAGGTTTATGCCCGTTTATGGGGGTTTCAAAAAAAGTGGAAACTGCCATTGGTATGGGTTTTGCCACGACTTTTGTGCTAACGCTGGCAAGCCTTTCGAGCTATCTGATTAACAGCTATATTTTAATTCCATTTGCGCTTGAATACCTAAGAACAATCGCGTTTATTGTTACCATTGCCGCTGTGGTCGGCTTTACCGAATTAGTGGTGAATAAAACATCGCCAGTTTTGCACCAGTCTTTAGGGGTGTTTTTGCCACTAATTACCACTAATTGCGCTGTGCTTGGCGTGGCATTATTGAATGTTGGTCAAGATAATGGATTTTTAGCATCTGGGGTGTATGGTTTTGGCGCGGCAATTGGGTTTTCTTTTGTGTTGGTTTTATTTTCAACCATTCGTGAGCGCATTGAAAGTGCTGATGTGCCGGCAGTATTTCAAGGCACACCGATTGCATTGATTACTGCCGGGCTGATGTCAATGGCATTTATGGGCTTTATTAGTCTGGCTTAGTTAAGGATGTTATTAGAGTCTATTTTAATTTTTTCAACACTGGCTTTGGGTTTGGGTTTGGTATTAGGTTATGCCGCTATTAAATTCAAAGTTGAAGGCAATCCATTGGTTGAACAAATTGATGCTATCTTGCCACAAACACAATGCGCTCAGTGCAATTATCCAGGTTGTCGCCCTTATGCACAAGCAATCGCTAATGGCGAAGCGCCGATTAACCAATGTCCGCCGGGTGGGCAAGAGGGGGTAGATGCCTTAGCTGAATTGCTTAATGTAGAAAGCTTGCCACTAAATCAGCAACACGGCGAAACTCAAGAACCACACACGGTATTTGTAGATGAGCAAGTATGTATTGGTTGCACTCTGTGTATTCAGGTCTGCCCGGTGGATGCTTTTGTTGGCGCTTCTAAAATGATGACCACGGTTATTACTAATGAATGCACCGGTTGTGATTTGTGTATTCCAGTATGCCCTGTGGATTGTATTCACATTCTACAAGTGCAGCCAACTGTAAATACTTATGAGGTTATACATGTTTAATAAGGCATTTCAAGGCGGCGTTGTTATCCCTAACCCATATCCAGTTGCCACGGTTGAGGTCGTTCAAGCGCCACTGCCAGATAAAGTGATATTGCCACTGCAACAGCGTATTGGCGATGATGCAATTCCCTGTGTTAAAGTCGGCGATAGGGTGCTGACAGGTCAAGTGATTGCCAAAACTAATGATTATTTTTGTGTGCCAATTCATGCCTCTATTTCTGGCACGGTTAGTGCAATTGAAAATCAATTAATTGCAGATAAATCAGCCTTGAAGTGCAAATGTATTATTATTGAATCTGACGGCAAAGATCAGTGGATCGAGCAGTATATAGGGCAGATAGATGAGAGTATAGATTTTTTGCAGATTACGCCAGAAAAACTGATTAAAACCATTCAAGATTGTGGCTTAGTTGGTTTGGGCGGTGCTGGTTTTCCAACACATGTTAAATTAGCAAGAGTTGAGGGTTGCCATACGCTTATTATTAATGGCACTGAGTGCGAGCCTGGGATTATGTGCGATGATGCTTTGATGCAACATCATCCGCGTGAGATTTTGCGCGCGGTTGAAATTGTATTGCACATTTGTGGAGCTAAGCGCGCGATTATTGTGATTGAAGATGACAAACAAGAGGCATGGCACTCGTTATTGAAGCATAACCATAATGCTCAAATCGATATTGTTCAAATCCCCACCAAATATAGTTCTGGCGCGGAAAAATTATTGATTAAGACCTTACTAAATGTTGAAGTGCCTTGTGCAAAAGTTGCGATTGATGTTGGTGTTGTTTGTCAAAATATTGCGACTACTAAGGCAATATTTGATGCAGTCATAGCACACAAACCTTTAGTATCCAGAATTGTTACAGTAACTGGCTCGGCTGTGCAAACCCCAAATAATTATGAGGTGCGTTTGGGTGCATCGTTTGAGCATATTACTGCTCTGTCTAAGCCTAATAATGGCGTGCATAAAATACGCATGGGGGGAATGATGATGGGTGTTGATGTTAGCAATACTGATGTGCCGATTGGTAAAATTACCAATTGTATTTTTGTTAATAATATGGAGCCGCAACCCAGCGTCCAAGAATGTATTCGTTGTGGGCAGTGTAATCAGGCTTGCCCAGTTAATTTATTGCCACAGCAATTATATTGGCATACCAAGAATCAAAATATTAACAAGGCAATGGACTATAATTTGCCTGATTGCATTGAATGTGCCTGTTGTGATTATGTATGCCCCAGCCATATTCCGTTGTCGCAGTATTTTTCGCTGGCCAAACAGCTTTCACGCACGCAAATATTGGCACAAAACAAAGTTGATATTGCTAGAGAGCGCTTTGAGTTTCGTGAATATCGTCTAAGGCGTAACCAGCAAGAACGCGCTGAGATGATGGCGCTAAAAAAGGCAGAATTGAAGAAAAAAATGGCAAATGATAAAACTCAAAAAGACAAAATAGCCGCAGCAATGCAGCGCGTTAAAGACACGCACGAGGGTAAAAAATGACTTTAATATTTAACTCAACTTCTCAAATAATGCGCCAGGTCATTTACGCTTTGACACTTGGTGTGAGCGCTTATTATTATTTCTTTGGCTGGGGAATTATGTTACAAATCATCTTGGCAGTGCTCAGCGCGATTGTGGTCGAGGCAATTATTTTAAAGATTAGAAAATTGCCGATTAAGCCTGCGATTAGTGACGGCTCAGCGGTGTTGAGTGCTATGCTTTTGGCAATTTCAATTCCAAGCACAGCGCCTTGGTGGATAGTGATTGTGGGTATCAGTTTTGCGATTATTTTTGGCAAACAGCTGTATGGAGGTCTGGGTAATAATCCTTTTAATCCTGCTATGCTCGGTTATGCGTTTTTATTGGTTTCTTACCCCTTACATATGAGCACTTGGACTAATGAGTTTTTGAGTTTGTCTCAGGCAATTGATGTTATTTTTAATAGCAATATACCTGATGCACTAAGTGGTGCAACACGATTAGATGATGTAAAAACCCAATTAGGGCTTGGCAAACTTATCAGCGAGCTTGAGGTTTATGCTAGTAGCCAAGCATGGATTAACGCAGGATTTTTAGTAGGTGGGCTGTATTTAATCATTCGCCGAATAATTATGTGGCATATTCCCGTTGCTTTTATCGCTGGCATATTGACAATTTCAACAGCACTTTTTTTAAGCAACAGCCAACTGTATTTAGCACCGCAAAACCATTTGATGCTTGGTGCTACAATGCTTGGTGCGTTTTTTATTGCCACTGACCCAGTATCAGCCAGCACCACGCCAACAGGACGATTGATTTATGGATTTTTGATTGGCATTTTGATAGTGATTATTCGCGTGTTTGGCGGCTATCCAGACGGCGTGGCTTTTGCAGTATTACTGATGAATATTTGTGTGCCGCTGATTGATTATTACACCCAACCTAAAGTGTTTGGTAAATAATTTGTTATATAAATTGTCATAACCATTTTTTTTAGTTATAATTACCCCCATGCAAACACAAATACAAATACAAACACTTAATAAAACAAATTATTTATTGGATGGATTTTTTAGCGTTTATGATTTAACTCCTAAAGTGAGTAATCCTTATAAAGACAAAGACATTGGGCAATCATTAGCACAACATTGGAGTGCTGTTGGCGGCTATCTACAAAATGCTATGAACGATTTTGATAATGAACAAAAAAACAACAAAAGTCGCTAAAAAAACTGATAAAAATTCGGTAGGGTTATCTGTTCATCATCAAGAATTTAAAGGGCCTATACCACCTCCTGTTATATTAGAACAATATCAAAAAATACTGCCTTCTGCACCTGAGAGAATTATATCTATGGCAGAAAAACAACAAAACCATGAACATGTAGTAACAAGTCAAGCCTTAGCAACAGAAGTAATGTTAGTGGGGCGTGGACAAAGATATGGTTTTTTAATTATTCTTTTAGTGCTTATTTTTTCTGCTTATGCGCTTTACTTAGGCAATGTTATTTCTGCTACTATCAGCTTAATCATAGCCTCAACACCTTTGGTCAAAATTTTTGTATTGGGTATGGCTAACAAGCAAAATTAATAACAGTTATGTTGTCACCAATTTTAAAAGCCGGTGGGCTATTATTAATATTTACCGCAGTTAGTGTTTTTTTTGTCGCATTGACGCAAGATGCTACCAAAACACAAATAAAATACAATCAGCAGCAGTTACTGATTAAACGCTTGGGCGAGTTGGTGCGCGGTTATGATAACGATATTATTGCAGACAAATTTGTCCAAAATGTTGTTTTGCACGGCGTTAAACAAAAAATCAACATTTACCCTGCAAAAAATAACAATACCATTTTTGCCCATTTGATTGAACATACTTATCCCAATGGTTATAACGGTAATATTCGTCTGCTAACAGGAATTGACACCCATAATCAACTGTTGGGGGTTCGGGTGATTACGCACAAGGAAACCCCTGGCTTAGGCGATAGGATTGAGACTCGAAAATCTAAGTGGATTGAACAATTTAATGGGCTGTCATTGTCAAACCCTACTAAAAGTCAGTGGAAAGTGAGGCGTGATGGCGGTGTGTTTGATGCTTTTACAGGTGCTACTATTACTCCGCGTGCAATTGTAACGGCAACTTATCAAATGCTTGAGTATTTTAAGACGCATGAAATTAAGTGATTTTGAATTTGACTTGCCTAAGTCGCTGATTGCTCAAAATCCACCAATACATAGAACAAGTTCGCGTCTTTTAGTAGCACAATCAACTATTATCGATGCATATTTTCATCAAATAGCGGATTTTATTAAAGCGGGTGATTTGCTGGTGCTGAACAATACACGGGTGATTCCTGCGCGTTTGTTTGGACACAAAGCCTCAGGCGGCAAGGTTGAGATTATGATTGAGCGCCTATTAGACCAGCATCAAGTTTTAGCGATGATTAAAGCCAGCAGAGCGCCGCAGATTGGCAGTTTTATTGTGTTAGAAAACGGCATAAACGCACAAGTGATTGATAAAAAAAATGGTTTTTATACGCTGATATTTGAGACTGATTGTTTATTAAATTTACTTGACAATATTGGCCATATTCCCTTGCCGCCGTATATTGAACGCACAGACAGCGCACAGGATTTAAGTCGTTACCAAACAGTTTACGCCAAGCATGCTGGCGCAGTTGCCGCACCCACCGCGGGGCTGCATTTTGACCGCGCACTTTTATCGTCATTAAAGCAACAAGGCATCGAGCATTGTTTTGTTACTTTGCATGTGGGTGCAGGCACATTTCAGCCAGTTAAAGTTGCCCAGATTGAAGAGCATAAAATGCACAGCGAGTATTTTGAAATTAAGCAAGCCAGTGTTGATAAAATTAAGCAAACCAAACAACGCGGCGGGCGTATCATTGCCGTTGGCACAACAGCACTCAGGGCTGTTGAATCTGCTGCTAAAAGCGGCAAACTATTGGCAACCAAGCAAGAGACTAATATTTTTATCTATCCGGGCTATGAATTTAGCGTGGTGGATATGATGATTACCAATTTCCACCTGCCTAAGTCATCATTGCTAATGCTGGTTAGCGCCTTTATTGGACACCAACCAATGCTGAATATTTATCAACACGCAATCGAGCAATCATACCGATTTTTTTCCTATGGCGATGCAATGCTATTGCAGAGGGCAGAAAACAGAGGGCAGAGAGGCAGAAGGCAGAGGGCAGAGAGCAGAGGGCAGAGGGCAGAGAACAGAATAGAGCAAACACAGATTTAATCCCTAAATTTCAGCATTAATTATCTTATATAAGCTTATCTTGGTTAAAAATTGATATAATATAGTACCATTTTATGATACTATATCGTTTTAATGAAAAAACAACATAAAAAAACACTGTCTTTGATTTTTGCTAGACCGAGTAGTGCTAATGTTAAATTTTCAAATATTGAAAAATTGTTTGTGGCATTAGGTGGTGAAGTTCAACAACGAGAAGGATCAAGAATAAGCGTTAAATTATTTGGCGACATAAGGGTGTTTCATCGCCCTCATCCATCGCCTAATACAGACAAAGGCTGTCTGGCAAGTATTAGAAAATGGTTAATAGCACACGGAGTAGAATAATGATGAATTTAATGGTAATTGATAATGTTAAAGCGGTGATTAAATATGACCCTGATATGACGCTTTTTCGAGGTGAGTTTATTGGTTTGAATGGTTATGCTGATTTTTATGCAGATAATATTGCTGATTTAAAAAAAGAAGGAATGACTTCTTTAAAAGTTTTTAGAGAGGTATGTGCTGAAGATGGGGTTGAGCCGTTAAAGCATTATTCAGGTAAATTTAATATCCGTATTAATGCAAGTTTACATGAAAATTTAGCAAATACGGCGATTGCAAATAATACCAGTATTAACGCCCTTATTAACAGCACTTTGGAAAATAAATTTATGAAAACAGCGCGTTAGTGTTGCTCGAACTATAATTATTATTTTTGTTCTGCTTTGAGCAGAGAACAGAGCAAAATCAAGAGCAATACTATTAGAACTGTTTGTGTATCTTTTACATTATATCGTCTGTTTAGGGGAGGGCGTGTAGAGTGTGCCTCAACTCGAGATCCCGAGGCCCTCCCCTAAGACCCCACCCTATATAGTTTATCAAAATCGGGCTACCGCCCTATCGCCTGGACGGCGATTTTTGCCACTGTCGCATTGAGGATTGGGGCGTAATTAGATTTGTTGGTGGTGGTAGAAAAAGCAAATCAAAAGCGATGCCATTAGGTTTGCTCTTGATTTTGCTCTTGCTCTGTTCTGCCCTCTGTTTTCTGCCCTCTGCTCTCTGTTCATTAGATTTGTTTGTGCGGTTGGTAATGCGACTTCAGTCGCATCTATGCTTGTATTGAGGTGATTTTTGCTAGACTAAGCAGTGCTAATGTTAAGTTTTTAAATAAAAACACTCTGGCTGACTGTTTTTGTGCTGCGGGTGAAAACTAACAACTAACAATTTTCAATTTTTAAAGGTTTCAAACACCAAACAGGCATTTGTGCCGCCAAAACCAAAGCTGTTTGACATTACCCTATTAAGGTTTTGGATGGTGGTGGTTTGAACAATTGGCATATTTTTGGCGGCTTCGTCTAAGTTGTCGATATTGACTGATTCAGCCATAAAGTTATTTTGCAACATCAGTAGCGAGTAGATGGATTCGTTTACGCCGGCTGCGCCGAGTGCATGGCCTGAGAGTGATTTGGTGGAGCCGATATGTGGTATATTTTTACCAAACACGGCTTTGATGGCATCTAATTCTTTATTGTCGCCAACTGGGGTTGAAGTGCCATGGGCATTGATATAATCGATTGCGCCACCGGCTGTTGAGATTGCTATTTGCATGCAGCGTTTAGCGCCTTCACCACTTGGCGCTACCATATCATAGCCGTCAGAGGTTGCACCATAGCCGCTGAGTTCGGCAATAATAGTAGCGCCACGCGCTTGTGCGTGTTCTAATGATTCAAGCACTAAAGCACCGCCGCCGCCAGAAATTACAAAGCCATCGCGGTCAATATCAAAGGCACGCGAGGCGCTTGAAGGTGTTTGATTGTATTTAGAAGATAGTGCGCCCATGGCATCGAATAATAGAGTTAGTGACCAGTTTAGCTCCTCACCACCACCAGCAAAAACCACATCTTGTTTGCCCAATTGGATTTGTTCCATAGCGTTGCCAATGCAATGTGCGCTGGTGGAACAGGCGGAGCTGATTGAATAGTTAATACCTTTGATTTTGAACAGGGTAGAGAGGCAGGCTGAGGTGGTTGAACCCATAGTGCGCGGCACACGATAAGGGCCAACGCGTTTAATGCCTTTTTCACGCAGAATATCTGCCGCTTCAACCACATTTTGGTTGCTTGCACCGCCAGAACCCATAATAAGACCGGTGCGCGGATTAGATATTTGCTGCTCGGTTAAGCCAGATTGTTTAATGGCTTCATCTAAGGCAACGGCATTGTAAATGGCGGCATCCGCCATAAAGCGTTTCATTTTTCTATCAATAATTTCACTGGAATCTATCTGGGCAATAGCGCCAGAAACTTGTGAACGAAGCCCCATATCTTTTTGAGTTTGATCAAATTTAATACCTGATTTTGCTGTTTTTAAGGAGGCTAAAACTTCCGTGCAGTTTGCCCCCAAACTAGAAACAATCCCCATTCCGCTAACAACAACTCTATTCATTGCATCTCGTTTGTGTCGGCAAAAAGCCCAACTTTCAACCTTTTAGCAGTATAAACAAGCCCATCATCAATAAAAACACTGGCATCAGCAAAACCCATATACAATTTGCGTTTAATGACTCTGGTTAAATCAACTCGGTAAGTTACTTTTTTATTGTGTGGGAAAATTTGACCAGTGAATTTAACCTCACCAGAACCAAGCGCACGACCACGACCTTTGCCGCCACCCCAGCCTAAGAAAAACCCTACCAATTGCCAAATTGCATCAATCCCAAGACAGCCGGGCATAACAGGGTCTTCATTAAAATGGCATTTAAAAAACCATAAATCAGGATTAACATCAAGTTCGGCGATAATCAAACCTTTATTATTCTTACCGCCTTTATCGGAAATATGAGTAATGCGATCAAACATTAACATCGGTGGCTTAGGTAATTGGGCGTTGCCACGACCAAACAATTCACCATTGCCACATTTAATCAGTTCCTCATAAGAAAAAGCGTTTTGCATAAATGCCTTTATTATTAAATTATCGTATTTCTATCTACAAAACAAAATTATACCAAAAACCCTTTGCTAATGTCATTTATCACATCATCTACATTTTCTAGCCCCACAGAGATTCTGATAAGCCCTGCGGCGATATTAGCAGCTTGCCTTTCTTGGTTATTAAGACGGCTATGCGTGGTCGTTGCTGGGTGAGTAATGGTGGTTTTGCTATCGCCGAGATTAGCAGTAATCGAAAGCATTTTAGTGTTATTAATAACTTTGAAAGCCGCCGCTTGCCCGCCTTTAACCACAAATGAGACAATGCCACCAAAGCCAGATTGTTGGTTTTTTGCTAATATATGGTTAGGATGAGATTCTAGGCCTAAATAATACACTTGTTCGACTTGGGCTTGTTTTTCCAGCCATTGTGCTACTTTAAGTGCGTTATCTGAATGCGCTTTCATTCTCAAGCTAAGCGTGTCTAAACCTTTAAGCACAATCCATGCGTTAAAAGCACTGAGACTAGGGCCGCTCGCACGAGCAAAACTGCTGACTTGCTCTATCAGTTCAGCATTGCCAAGCACAGCGCCAGCCAAGCAACGCCCCTGACCATCAATATATTTAGTGGCTGAATGAATTACAATATCAGCGCCTAAGTTAAGTGGATTTTGCAATGCTGGAGATAAAATAGCATTATCAACTGCTAATAAAATATTGTTTGTATGGCTGATTTTGCTGAGTGCAACAATATCGACCACCTCACCGAGCGGATTAGACGGGGTTTCTAATAAAAATAATTGGGTGTTGTCCTGCACAGCGTTTTCCCAGGCGGATAAATCACCTAAATCAACATAGCTGATGTCAATATTAAATTTAGCAACCACAGTGTTTAATAACACAATTGAAGTTCCAAACATATTGCGCGAAGCCACAATATGGTCGCCAGATTTTAGTAATGCCATTATTGTAGCAAAGATTGCAGCCATACCACTTGCGGTAGCAACACAAGCCTGTGCGCCTTCAAGTGCGGCTAATTTATTCTCAAAAGCATCTACCGTTGGATTAGTAAAACGCGCATAAATATTGCCCGGCTGCTGTTTGGAAAACCGAGCCGCCGCCTGCTCTGCTGAGTCAAATTTAAAACTAGAAGTTAGGAAAATCGCCTCAGAATGCTCCTGCTCATTAGTTGTCCGATAACCCTCACGAACGGCTTTAGTGTCAAATTTTTTGGTCATAGTATTACCCCTTCTTTTAATGCTTGATTATATAATCTATACAATATTTTTGCTTGCTTTTCTGACGGCATGGATAAACTACCTGCACAATATTTTGTCAAAATGTCAATTTTCATAGGCGAGGTATCGCTATTTTTTTGATAATATGTTAATAATTTAGTTTTTTTATCATTTTCCAATTTAAAAATAAAGGCTTGTATTTCTATGCCGTTATCTAATTTTTGGGTATTTAATTGAATTTGTATTAGCTATTTCAACTGCCCATGGATTTTTTATAGTATTTTGGTTTTCATACTGCCAAACTAAAATTTTTGGATGAACTCTTTTGCTAACTTGCCTACCTAAATTAAATACCATTGAATTTTGTGCAGCAACAAAAATATGAATCTCATCTACATAACTATATTTATCTAAAATTTTATGAAACTCGTCTGCTATATATTTTTGCGATTCAATATCTGAACAATTATCTCTACCTACTACCTGTGTTTGTATTTTTAATACTGGAACATTTCCTACAGCCTCTAATGTGTTGTTTCTATCTATTTCATAACTTATAGCAACTTCAATAGCCATTATATTTTTAACATCTATTTCAGGATATTTAATATCAATTTGAATTTTAGATTTTCTTGATTTTTTAAGGTAATACCATTTTTCTGCTTTTCTGTCCCAATCATAAACTTCAACCGCTTGCGTATTATCAAATATAGTTCCTGCTAAGAATGCAAAAGGCACTTGTATCATTCCAGCATAATAGAGTTTTAAATATTCAGAATTTATTTTACGAGTGTTATTTTCTATGCTTTCTTTAATACTTTCAGTTTTTTTAAGCATTTCTTGCGGATCTGTAACAATACCATTTTTATAAAATCTATCACATTCAATATTGGTCGTTGTAGGTCTAAAAACCTTATCCCATATAGGTCTAACGCTATCAATATCCATTGTCGGTATTTCTGCTATTCCAGTATGTTGGATAATAATAGCTTTTTTCTTTGACTCATTTACATACTCTTTAATAAGCATTATAAGACCAACAATAGCAAGCGCAATAGAGATAAATCCACCGCTATTATCCATTGAAAAACTAAGCGAGTTACTGCCAGATACTAAATTAACATGCCATGAACCAATGCTAAACATTGCAAATGCAATAAGTTTAACCGGTAGTCTTTTTTTACCACCAACAACCAGCCAATAAAAAAGTGTTTTAAATAATTCCATTATTTTCTTGCTTTACAACATTTTTTATATTTTTTTCCACTACCGCATGAGCAAATATCATTTACGCCTAAATTTTTTATATCATTTAAATATTCTTTTCTTGCAATTTCCATCTCATGAGAATATTCACCACAAGGCGGCACTTTGTTATATTTTGTAAAATATGATTGCCAAACAAAATAAGGGTAAACCCAATTTTTAATAAATGTACTTAACGATAGATTGGTATTTATTCCTAGCCCTAAACAACACCTATTATCACCATAAAGATGTAAGTCCGCGTATGGTCTGCCAAGTTTTTCAGCAAGTTTTTGGATTTTTTTGCTTGTTTCATAAACTATAGGCACGCTATTATTCAAATATATTGCAACTTCATAATAGCCTTGAAAACAGCCTTTTTCATCAGAACATGGAAATATCATCCATTTATCTTTGCCTTTTTTGCCCTCATTTTTATAACACGCACTAAAACTTAATTCACCCTTAACTATATTATTTTCTGCATCATAATACAAATCAGGAAAATCGTTTTCCAATAGTAAAAAATCTTGTTTATTATATAAAATCATCGCCTGCATGAAGTTTTGTTGCCCCTACTGATGACAACCCAGCACCAATACCAACGCTTTTTGCAGGGGCATTGTTTGTTAATTTACCAAAATCATCGCCAAATAATTCACGCCATTTTTTAATACTTTTATTGCGGTCTGTTTCAGAAAATGCCACATTAATCTTAGTATTATAAATATCAAATAATTTTCTAAAATTATTATATTTATCTTGATCCCAATGTCTATTAAAATTCTCTGATTGTAAAACAGGATTGCCAATTATTGGCATACTTGGATTTTGTTGTAAAAAGTCATTAACGCGATTAGAGAGTATTTTTAAAGTAATAGGCAATTCAGCATAGCCATCATTACCATTAACTTGGTTGCCTAAAAGCGTTGTCAGCAATATAGACTTTATAGAAAAATTTCCTTTGTGATCTCTTAAAAATTTAAACAATCTAGTGGCTTTTATAAAATTATCGCCACCAACTGTTTTATTTTTATCAACTAACCATTTTTTATAGCCATCGCCATCTGTTTGTTCGTGTTTTTTATCTCGTCTGTTACAAATATAATTATTGCCGCTATATTCAACACAAGGCACAATATCTAAATGAAAATCGCCAGCATAATCAATAGTTACACAACGAGTGCCTAACTTTACTATATCTTTATAATTATCGTTATCCTTAAAAATAGTATAAATTTCTTTGACATAATCCGTAAACACATAAGGGCTAAAGTTATCCTCTCTAATAAAAATTAGTATATCGGCATCAAATTCATGATTATCTTTTACTGGCTTGATAATTGTCCTATGTGCATAAGAACCTTGTAGGCTATATTTCCTGTAACTATTTAATTTATCTTGTAGTAAATTTGTAATTATTTCAACCTTACTATCTAATGTATCAATTTTAGATTGATTAAGATTAACTTTGTCGCCCAAAAAATCTTTAAAATCATTTATATTTTGCATAATTTACTCCTTTATTGATTGTGGCGACTTTTCTTAACAAGCGAATCGCCTTTACTTCTATTAACACTAGTATTTAATGCTTGTAAATTTCTAGTAGCATCACTACCGCCCCTACTTACTGGCTTGATATGATCTACCTCCCAACTCATTGCAGAATCTCCCCCATATGATGGTTTATACATTATATTTTTGTATGGATCTTGTCTGTATTTATCTGGGTCTTTACCTTTAATGGTTTTTGCGTTATTCCATGTTTTTTCTTTTTGTTCTTTTGTTGCCATTGTTCTGCTCCAAATGATTGTATTATTCTATTCGTATATATATAAATTAGTATATATAGGTGATTTTTTTAAAAACAAGTGGTATAATGAAAATAATATGAAAAAAAATAAAAACTTTTCGGAAGTGATGAAAATATGTAGAAGTAATAGGAATATAAGTCAAGCTAAATTAGCTAAATTAACTGGATTACAGGTTGCCGCTATTTCTCATTTTGAAACTGGGTTAAGAAAACCATCATTTGACAATCTTAGAAAATTAGCGGACGCATTACAAGTGACTACCGACTATTTGCTAAATAGAGAAATCCAACCAAATGAATCTGATTTAATTTATAGGCACAGTCAAAATTTAAGCGATGATGATAGAAGGCTTGCTGAAAATTTTATAAAAATGTTAGCCAATAAAAATACAATGATTAAAGAAATACGAAAATCTTTGATAACCTTAAAAGCAAAAGAAGTATTGCAAAATATGCAATTTAATACTTTACCTATAAATCCTATTAAAATTGCAGAAAAATCTAATATAGCTGTGCAAGCAAAACCTGATACATTTAGTGGCGTATCTGGCATGTTTATTAAAAACGGTGATAATTTTGGCATTATGTACGCCACACATATTAAAAACAAAGGTTTTCAAAATTTTAGCATCGCTCATGAATTAGGGCATTATTACTTAGACGGGCATATAGAAAATATTTTAACTGATAATATCCACACTTCTGATGCAAGTCTATTATCTACCAACATATACGAACAAGAGGCTAATTATTTTGCCAGCATACTGTTAATGCCAAGCTTTTTAATTAAAGACGATATAAATAGAAACGACTTGTCATGGCAATTAGTAAGCAACATTGCCAAAAAATGCCAAACCTCATTAGAAGCCACAGCAAGGCGTATTATTGAATTATCAAAAGAACCTTGTGCATTATTAATACACCAAAACAATAAACCTTGGCACCCAATAAAATCGCCTTCGTGGTCGTGGTATCTTAAAAATCCACAGTTTCCAGATTTAGATTATTGTGATTATGAAGATTTAACAGATAATATGGAAGAATGCAGTTTTTCAGATTGGGGTATAGAGAATATAAATTCTAATGAATATCAATGCAAATATAGCTCAATTCATTTTGAAAATAATGATATAGATAAAATTATGACATTGTTACTACTTGAAGAATATTAACCAACAACATCCATTAAATGATACTCCTTAACCTCTTTACTCAAAATAGCTCGCTCCTCAAATCTCAAACTATTAACTGGATTTTCAATCGTTAAAATCCTAGGCAAGGCATTCAAATTAAGCACAACTGCTATTATGTAATCATTTTTATAGTCTTGTGCTTTTTGGTATTCGTTTTTAGTTAGACGAAATTTACCTTTTATTCCTCTAATGCCTTTTACTTCGGCTAAATATGATTGTTGATTATTGGTTATTTGAAAATCATAGCCATCGCCATAAAGTCTGGCATCTTCTATTTTGCCGTCTTGGAAAATATCTACCGAATTATAATTATTTTGGAAAAATAATTCTGCTTCTAAGCCAGTTTCTTGTAATTTTTTAAATCTGCTTTTAATAATGGGTTTGGCTTGATAAGTTATATTTTTAACAGAAAAATTATCTATTAAATACATTTTGACTATATCTGCGTATTCTTTAACATTCTCATTGCCAAATAAATTATCTATAAGTATTTTTCTGTGAATATAAGCATCGCCTTTTTGCCACCAACCTTTTCTACCATTATCTGGAAAAAAATGATCAAATAAGTCCATTCTATTTTTAACAGTTCCTACTGTTGTTGCAATTTTGTTATCTACACAAAATTGATAAAAACTATTTTTAGATGAAAAACCAAATTGCCCTATAAATGCATTGTTAAATTTTGATAATCCATAACCTATTAAATTTAAAATCTCATAATTTTTATGTTTATTTTTATCCACAACTAACCCCAAAATATTTAACTTTTTAACAACTTTGGCACTTCAAAAAATAACTTAGCCCTTTCATCATTAAAACCTTTACCGTGCCCTGCTTGAAAGAATGGCTGACATTACAAGATGCGCTCTTAAATGCATGGCATATACCGCCAACACCTGCAAACAGACTCCCTACTGAATATTGATTATTATTCGCCATTGCATATTAATTCTGAGTTTTGGTTGGTGTCATTTTTTTGTTTGGCGGCGTCTGAGCGTAATAATTCAACTTGGTTAAGGTAGTTTTTGTCAATATCTTGGGTAACATATTGTCCGTCAAAGCAAGAGCAGTCAAATGTTTGAATATTGGGGTTGCCCTGTTGGACACACCAAATAAGGTCGTCTAAATCTTGATAAATGAGTTTATCTGCTCCAATATCCCGGCATATTTGCTTGGTGTTTTTTTTATGGGCAATAAATTCTTTATCACTCGCCATATCAATGCCATATACATTGGGATAGCGCACTGGCGGTGCGGCGGAAGCGAAAAATACTTTGTTAGCGCCAGCGTAACGCACCATTTCTACAATTTGTTGGCTGGTGGTGCCACGCACAATGGAATCATCCACTAACAGCACATTTTTATCTTTAAATTCAAGTTCGATGGCGCTGAGTTTTTGTCGGACTGAGTTTTTGCGTTGTTTTTGTCCGGGCATAATAAAGGTGCGAGCAATATAGCGGTTTTTGATTAGCCCCTCACTATATTTTATCCCTAACTCTTGTGCTAACTTTAGGGCGGAGACCCTAGATGTATCAGGAATAGGAATGACGACATCAATTTGTTCTATGTCACATTCTTGGCGAATTTTGGCGGCTAATTTTTCACCCATTCTTAGGCGAGATTTATAGACTGAAATATTGTCAATCACCGAGTCGGGGCGGGCAAAATAAACAAATTCAAAAATACAAGGCGAGAGTTGAGGGTTATCAGCACATTGTTGGCTGTGAATATTGCCAGCCCTGTCAATCACTATGGCTTCACCGGGCGCAATATCACGGCTAATTTCATAGCCCAGCGCCGTAAGTGCTACACTT
Source organism: Gammaproteobacteria bacterium (assembly GCA_965217125.1). Classification (GTDB taxonomy): domain Bacteria; phylum Pseudomonadota; class Gammaproteobacteria; order PS1; family Pseudothioglobaceae; genus JAAOIF01. Next base: position 1,706,556 of record OZ244244.1, read on the forward strand.
TCTGAAGCCAGCATATATTTAGTGCCGTCTTTAGTGGTGCGCTTGCCGAGTATCAGTGGGCGAATTCCATTTGGGTCACGAAAGCCAAAGATGCCATAGCCGGGAATCATAGCAATCACCGCATAAGCGCCACTCACGCGTTTATGCACTTGAGTAACTGAGTCGAAAATATCATTTTGGTTAATACGGTGTTTTTGTAATTTTGCTAATTCGCCAGCAAACACATTTAGCAAGATTTCTGAATCGGAGTTGGTGTTGATATGACGCAAATCTTGTTCAAACAGCTCTTTTTCTAATTGTTTAGTATTGGTAATATTGCCATTGTGTGCAAAGGCAACACCATACGGCGAATTTACATAAAAAGGCTGGGTCTCAGCGCCAGAGGAGCTGCCCGCGGTTTGATAACGCACATGACCGATGCCCATATCGCCTAACAGTTTGGTCATATGTTTGGTTCTAAAAGAATTTCTAACTAAACCATTTGACTTATGCATATAAAAACGACCTTTGTGCGATGTAACAATACCAGCCGCGTCTTGTCCGCGATGTTGTAAGATGGTCAGTGCATCATAGATGTAGACAGCTGTATTTTTTTTGGTAGTAGATAAAATACCAACTATGCCGCACATAACTATTTTTTCACAAAAGTTAGGTAGTCTGCCAAAACAGCCTGTGTATTAGTAGCAATCGTATTAAGTTGGTTGGTTAAAACCCCGTCCAGAATATAATGCGCATGATTCAAGGCAATAATAATCAGCACAACAAATATTAAACCTTTCAATAATCCGAGCCACAAACCAAAAAAGTGGTTGAATCGGCTATTAACATTTCTGGCACTAAGGATGGAATCAAGCGGTTTGAGGGCAACTAATAGAGGGCATGGATGGTCGATGCCGACTTTGATATTGAGCATTTTTATTAGCACAAAAGTAGTTACCATAATGGCGCCAAAAATCAACATAAACGAAACAATAAAGCGTAAGTGTTCATAGCTAAATAAGCGTTGAATAAGCTCAATTTGGACGACATTATTAGTCAGCATCCAACTCACCCCGAATGCGATGCTAATACCGACAACAGCTGCTAAAAAGCGATTGAGTGGGCAGGGTCCGTGGATTTTGGCAATGCTTGCTAATATTTTATAAAGAACTATTTTAAGTAGTAGGAAAACCACAAACAACACAGCAAAACTGGTAAATTCATATCCTTCAAGCGACCAAATAAGCTTGCCACTACTGAGCTCTGGATAGCATATAGCGGCAGCAATAGTCGCCGCAATAAACCAAATAAAGTTAATAAGACTCAGTGCAAAACCACGCTTAAAACCAACTATAACAAATACCATTAACAATAACAATATTGAATAATCGCTCCAAGTTAGTTGTGCAATGGTATTTAAAAAATCTGCCCATATTCCAGACGCAGAATCTTGTTCCCCTAATATGCCTTCCCAATTATTATTGATTGTTTGCATAGTTACCTTTGTTCATAATTATTGCTTATTTTACAATCAATTCAAAGCCTTAATTGCTTTTATTATATCAGCAATCAGGTAAAACGAACCAAATACAATAATACGCGAATAATTTTGTTTGTTGAGTGCTATTTTTAGTGATTTTTGTGCATCTTCACAAACCTCAATATTATCACTTAATTCAAATTGATTGCTTAACTCTTTGGCTTGCATACCGCGCTGGTTATTAAGCGGCACTAACAACCATTTATTAATAATAGGGCGGATAGTATCAATCATTAAACGGGCATCTTTGTCTTGCATAACAGAAAAAATCGCCAGAGTTGGGCATTTGTCTTTTGCCAACTCGCTTGCCAATACTGCAACAGCGGCAGGATTATGGGCAGCGTCAAACACCCAAGTTTGATTGCCAATGGTTTTGATTTGTAATCTTGCGTCAATCTTGGTGTTTTTAATGCCTATTTTAATATCTGTTAGTTTGATTGGCAGATTTGTTTTAAGTGCGCTAACCGCACCAATTGCCGCTGCTGCATTTTGTTGTTGATGTGCGCCTAATAAACCAATCTCACCATTATATGGCTGGTCAATAAATTCAAGTTTTGCAGCAATGCTATCAGCATATTGTTGAATGCTTGCCGGTGGATTGGTATCGGTGCAAATGCAGGGTTTATTGCGGCGCATAATACCGGATTTTTCAAAAGCAATGGCTTCACGCGTATTGCCTAAATATTCGCTATGATCAATGGCAATATTGGTAATCACGCACACATCATGAGCCACTATATTGACCGAATCCAGCCGCCCGCCCAGCCCAACTTCGAGCAAGGCAACTGCAACATTTTCTGCATCAAATATCAATAAAGCTGCCAGCGTTGAAAATTCAAAATAACTTAAAGAAACATCAGCTCTTGCTTGTTCGATTTGCTCAAAGGCACGGCAAATTTGCCCGTCATCTGCCAACTTATCGCCAATGACAAAGCGCTCGTTGTATTTTATAATATGTGGCGAGCTAAATTTAGCCACCTTAATATTAGCCTGCCGATAAATACTGTGGATAAAGGCGATGGTTGAGCCTTTGCCATTAGTGCCGGCAACAGTTATAACTTTAAATGACAATCCTTTTGGGAATAGCTTTTTATAGACTTTTTGGACGCGACTAAGCCCTAAATCTATCTTTTTTGGGTGTAAGTTTTCTTGATATTTTAGCCAATCATCAAGTGTTTTTAATCTTCCCAAAATTCACCTTCAATAGTATTATTTGAGTTATTTTTATTGGGTTTTTGCGGCTCAGTTGAGCTAGTTTTTTGAACAAAAATCCGATTATTATAAGAGAAGGCTTTTGTCGCATTTTTTGCCAATATATGGTTGATGAAGTAGCTTCTTGACCATGGTAGCAGCCCCAACAAACCAACTGTATCAGTAATAAAACCAGGGGTTAAGAGCAAAATGCCTGAGATTAAAATAACCACACCTTCCATCACCTCAAAAGCCGGTGTTTGCCCTTGTGCGGTTTTTTCTTGCACTTTTCTAAGCGTTGAAAAACCTTGTTGTTTGAGCAGGATTGAGCCAATCAGCGCGGTAATAATCACCAATAATATAGTAGAAAATCCGCCAATTGATTCGCCCACGCTAACCAATACATAAATTTCAAGCAAAGTCATAACCACAAAAATAGCAAATAGCATATTATTTCTCGTTGGTAAAAATTAAATCCCAAACACCATGCCCCAATTTTACACCGCGTTTTTCAAACTTGGTAATCGCTCGGTATTCAGGCCTTAATGAATAGTTATGGGCGCTCACGGTATTTTTAAAGTGCGGGTGATTTTCTAAAGTTGTCATCATTTGTTGTGCGTAGTGTTGCCAATCAGTTGCTATATGTAGCGCCCCACCATTGATGAGTTTATTAGAGATTAAATCCAAAAAATCGCTTTGCACAATACGCCGTTTGTGGTGTTTTTTCTTGTGCCAAGGGTCGGGGAAAAACAGCTGAACGCCCTTAAAACTATTGCTATTTAGATTATTTTTCAGCACTTCTAACGCATCAGCATTAATGATTTTTAAATTGCCCAACTGATGTTTATGCGCCTGATTCACCAGCCGCCCCACACCCGCCTGATACACCTCAATCCCTAAAAAATTTGTCTCCGGCTGGTTGATTGCCATTTGCAACAAACTATCCCCATTGCCAAAACCAATTTCTAAAATAATCGGCTGAGAATTAGCAAATATAGCCCCTAAATCAAGCCGATTGCCGTTAATTTGCACATCAATATCTACCCCATAATCCGCCCAAAACACCCCCAGCCCCAATTTCTGCCCCACAGTCAATCGCCCAGCACGCCGCACAAAACTCTGAATTTTTCTCATTTATGCTATTCACCCTTTAACTTTTTCAAGATTGCTTGGTATTTGGTTTTGGTTTTTGGTTTGGATAGCAAAACCTCTTTTAGGGCTTTTTCTATTTGCTTTAGGTTTGTCATAGTGATTTTGAGTAGGGTAATGATTTGATGTAGTTTTCCATAAATTGCCAGTCTGGTTGGTTGTTTTTACCTACTGGCAATGCCACCACCTCTTCTTGTAATCTGCGCAATCTAACCTGTCTGCCAAAACCGTACTTAGCAGATATTTTTTCTAAAATTGCAATTAAAAATACAGATACATATTCATTTAAGTCAATATTTAATTCATTATTAAATATTAAAGTGTGTATATTGTCATCACTAAAATATTGATACTTGTGATAAAAAACATTACCAAACATATCTATTGTTAGTTTGTTTGAAAATAACCCCTTTTTGCATTCAAAGATATTTTTATCAATAAAACTGGTAATGCCGTTATGGTAAGAAGAGGCGGTTATTAAGGGAATTTCTCCACCTACCCTGTCCGATTTTATCAATCTTTCCCCTTTCTCTATGATAAATAAATCATTTATTTTAAATTCTTTCCATTGAGTATTTTTTAAGGTAATATTTTTGTTTATTATGGAGGATGAATTTATATCGTTACTATTCAAAATACCCATAAAACTTAATTCGTCTATATCTTTAAATAATAAATCAAACTTCCTTTTTATTTCAAAAATCAAATGTTTTTTTAATGTTTTACAAAAATCAATTTCAGCAAGATTAGAATAATCTGTTTTTTGATGGGCTTGAAGTATCCATTCCTCCCCATTACCAATACCTTTATAAACTAAATTGGTGTTATCGTTATGTTGTTGTGGATTTTCTAACTTTTCAAGTAATGTGCCTTTTATGCTATTCCATTTGTTATAAACATCAGTTCTACCTTTGTTTTTTGAAAGCACAAAACCATCATCTTTTAAATCATAAAAAACAACTTCTTTATTATTATGTGGCAAGTGTGTTTCAAATATACCGACAGCTGTATGGGTTGAAGCATTAGGCTGAAATAACTCTTTAGGCATATTAACAACTGCTTTTAGCGTGTGTTTTGTGAGTATTCTGTCTCTAATAATATCATCTTTAAAAAACACCGACTGTGGAGCAATAATTACCCCATAACGACTGACATTATCTAGCACTTTTTCTAAAAACTGAATTTCTTTTTTGGTTGGATTTTTCTTATTATCTAATCCACCATAAGGCGGATTGATAAAGCCAATCGTTGGGTCTTCATTTTTTAAGATTGAGATTGCTTCATCGCTAAAAAAATCAATATTATGTATCCCTGATTTGCCATCACCTCTAAATAGCATATTGGATATAGCAAGTGAATACATTGTATTGCTTTTCTCGAAGCCTAATAATTGTTTTTGTTTAATATTGTTAATTTTGTAGGTTTTATCTGCAATATCTGAGCGTGAAATAATATCAACTAAGGAGTTCATTCCACTGATTAAAAATGCCCCTGTGCCACAACAAGCATCAAAAATTTTATCATTGTGCTTGATTGGTATTAGTTTAGTGAATAAATCAGTAATATGATTTGGTGTTAAAACAATGCCTTTTTTTACATTGGCAATACCCGCATATCTTAAAAATTCTTCATAAAACTTACCAATAATATCGTAACTGGTTTTTTTGTTAAATAATGGAATAACATTGTCTTCTAATTCTTTTAGAATTTCACTAAGGATATTGCTATTATTTAAATCATTATCTGTTGTTATAAAAGACAGTTCATTCTTCAACACATTTATCTTGTCTTGACTAATATCTTCATTAGCTAAAATACTATTTATTGTGATGGGTATATTATTAATAATGGTGCTTGTTTGCCAGTTTTGATAACTGTTTTTAAAGTCGTTTTGAATATTGTTTTTCTCATACAAACAAACCATCAAGGCACTTAATAAAACAGGTCGCTTTTGTGAGTCTATGTTTCTAAGCATTCTGTTTATTTCGCTGGAACTCTTAGATATATTATTGGCAATTAACTCTAAATCTAAGTTTTCAAAAAGTGAAATATAGTCTTCTTCATTTTGAAATTCTTTAGTTAATATGTCTTTTATTTTGTTATTTTGAATGATAAAAGTATCAATTAAGTGATTATGCTCGTCTGTAATATTGCCACTAAAGGCGATGCCAATAATTTTAAAATCGGCTAAAAATTTTTGGGTTGTTGCTTTTTTATCTTGTAATTTATCTTGTAAAAAGAATTTTAGATAATGTTTAATGCCAGCAGTCGCATTATTTTTTATGTTGTTTCCGTTGTGGTCTTTGATTGAGTCTTTATTTTCAATAAGAATTAGTATTTTTTTATTCTCATTAAAATATATTAAATCAGGTTCGCCCCTGTTTTCGCCTGTGCCTGATTTTGTTGCTGTGCTTAAAACCTCTACAATATGAGAATTTTCTACTTTTTTAGTTCTCCATTTTTCAGAAAATTTTTTGTCATTGGCTAAATAATTAAACAAATCAATGTCTGTTTGTGCTTCATTTTTTGCCATAATTTACCCCGTCAATTCCTTATAACTAATTCTATTATTGCCAATTCCTTTAAACAATAACCATCCTGCCCATAGTATCAAATTGTCCTCTCATACCTGTATTTTACTATGCTATTCACCCTTTAATTTACGCAAAATTGCTTGATATTTTTGCTTTGTTGCCGATTCATCAAGTGCTTCAATCCAAGTATTTAACTCGTCCCAATTTGCTTTCTTACTGTGTTTGACAATTTCAGGGTTTATTTTAATAGCCTGCTCATAAGCGTTTATGGCTTCTTTATATTGCCCTAATTTTCTATAAGCATTCCCCATGTTGTAATAAGCATTATCGTAATTAGGCTTAATCTTAATAGCCTTTTGGTAAGTAGCAATGGCTTTTTGCAAATTATCCTTACCGCCTAAATCGTCATAAGCAATCCCTATGTTGTAATAAGCCTTATAGTAATCAGGCTTAATCTTAATAGCCTTTTGGTAAGCAGCAATGGCTTTTTGCAAATTATCCTTGCCGCCTAAGTAGTAATAAGCAAGCCCCATGTTGTAATAAGCATCATCGTAATTAGGCTTAATCTCAATAGCCTTTTGGCAAGCAGCAATGGCCTTTTGCAAATTGTCCTCACCGTCTAAGTCACCATAAAGGTAACCTAAGTAAAAATAACCATTTGCCTGTTGTTCTTTGTTGTTTTCGTATTTAGCAATGGTAACAATTTCCTGCCATAGGGTGATTGCTTGTTCGATTTTATTGTCTTTTTGCAGTTTGCGTGCTATTAAAATTTGTTTTTCAAGTTTGGAACCAGACTGTTCAACTTCTGCAGATACTTGCAAACTTAGTGGTTCTTCAGGATTAGCTAATAAGTCTAAAGTTTCTTTTTTCAATTTAGTAATATCAGCAGCATCTTGTTCTGCCGTTTTTGTATGCTGTTTGATTTTTTCAAGTTCGTTTTTAGCCTCTTTATTAAGTCGCTCAAACTCTTGAATTTTATCTTTAGCAACAAAAAAACCAAATATACCAAATAATGCTAAGAATATGGCAAATACAGAAAGCCACCACCCAATGGTATTTTCTTGACTGTCTAATACATCTTTTCTTAAATCTTTGTATTTATTAGTCTCTTCAAATTTGTCTTTCAGGTTTTGAATGGCTTGATCTTGCAACTCAATTTTTGCATTAAATGTTTGTTCTTGCAAAGTCAATCGGCTTTCAAATGTTGCTGTTGCAGTTAAATTGGCATTTGTGTTTAGTGCTAAGGCAAATAGTAGGAAAATTATTTTTTTCATAATTGGTATTCCATAATTAGGGGCGCATGGTCAGAGAAACGCTGGTTTTTGTAAATAAATGCAATTTTAACGGTGTTTTTGAGGTTGGGGCTGAGGATTTGGTAGTCAATCCGCCAGCCGGTATTATTAGCCCAGGCTTGTCCGCGGTTTGACCACCAAGTATATTGTTCGTCCTTATCATTAACTTCGCGGAAACCATCGATAAAACCCATATCCGCAAATATGCCATCAAGATAGGCGCGTTCTTCGGGCAGGCAGCCAGAGTGATTTTTATTGGCGTTGAAATTTTTAATATCGCGGCGTTTGTGGATGATATTAATATCGCCACAAAAGATGATTTTTTGCCCACTTTGTTTGACACTTTCCAAATAAGGCCAGAAGCGTTTGCTTAAAAATTCCATTTTCAAATCTTGCCGCGCTTGCTTGCTACTGCCAGAATGGATGTAGATCGACACCACGCTTAAATCATCAAAATCTGCTTGAATAAAACGCCCTTCAAAATTAATATCGTCCCACGGGCTGAGGCTGATTTTATTGGGTTTTTGCTTGCTGAGGATTGCCGTGCCTGAATAGCCTTTTTTCTCAGCAGGCTGATAATGGCAATGATAATTGTTTGGGTAAAAACGCTCATCAAGCTGGCCTTCTTGCGCCCTAATTTCTTGCAGGCACACTACATCGGCATCTTGTATTTTTAGCCAATCAAACAGCCCTTTTTTCTCAGCGGCACGAATGCCATTGACATTTAAAGTGATAATTTTCATTAAAAATTATTTTACAAGACAAGATTTAAAAGGTTATAATTTTATCTAATTTTACACACGAGTAGTTATGCAACAATACCAAAAAGATTTTATTGACTTTGTGCTGGAGGCGGGCGTGCTAAAGTTTGGTGAATTTAAACTTAAATCTGGCAGAATCAGCCCTTATTTTTTTAACGCTGGCGGGTTTAATACCGGGCAGCACCTATCACAATTAGGCAAATTTTACGCCAGCGCGATTAACGCCCATGGGCTGGATTTTGATGTGCTATTTGGCCCTGCCTATAAAGGCATCCCCTTAGCAACAGCTACTGCTATAGCTTTGAACGATTTATTTGATAAAAACATAGCCTATAGTTTTAATCGTAAAGAGGCAAAAACCCATGGCGAAGGCGGTGATATTGTCGGTCATTCTTTGCATGGCGAGGTGTTGATTATTGATGATGTAATTACCGCTGGAAGCGCAATTCGTCAGGCATTTGATATTATTAATGCCAATGGCGCTAGCGTTAAAGGGGTGATTGTGGCGCTAGATCGGCAAGAAAAAGGCACCGGCGAAAGCTCAGCAATTCAACAAGTTAAAACCCAATTTGGCGTTGATGTGCTGAGCATTATCAATCTATCTAATCTGCTTGATTATCTCAAAGCCGGCGATGATGCGCAACTAATCCAACGCATTGAGGCTTATCGTAGGCAATATGGTGTTTTTTAATGCTGACAACCGTTGCCAGTTTTTCCTTTCCGCACGAAGCGCATATTGCTCGGGCAAAATTAGAGTCCGAATCTATTCCAGCAACATTGGCAGATGAGCATACTATTGCCATGCAATGGCTTTATTCTAATGCCTTAGGAGGGGTGAAAGTTCAAGTGCCAACGCCTTTTGCCGAGCGCGCTATTGAGATTTTAGCGCAGGATAATTCTGATTTATTAGAGCAAGATTAAAGCCAGCTAGCGATTACTTGAATCGGTTTTAACGAATCTTGCGGACTAATCCACACCGCTAAGGCAAAGCGTTTTGCTGGTTTGGATGAATGCGGCAGTTTGATTGACCAGCGATTTCCACTACTGCTTTCTTGCACATGTTTTAATACCACAAAATCATGTTTTAGCACTCGGCGTGCGTTTTCGCCAGCAGTGATTGAATTTTCAAACCCAGAGCCTAATAAAGCGACATTAGCCACCAAAACCGCGCTTTTTTGTTGCGGCTTAAAATTGATATAAACCATATCATCCAGCACATCAACACTCAGTTTACCGACTTTTTTATCAACTAAAACACCGCTTTTTTTATAGCGCCAACTTCTATCTTCCTTGCCGTTTTTAATCATCCCTGGGGTATAAACTTGAGAGATATTTCCTTGTAGATAATGCCGCCTTTGCCGTCTTGTGTAGTCATGCTTGGCAAATTCATCTTCCCAGCCAATATAATCCCAATAATCCACATGAAACGCCATCGGCACAATCTCGCTAAATAGTTTAGGATGATGTTGAAGTGTGCTAAGCCACTCATCTGCCGGCGGACAAGAACTGCAACCTTCTGAGGTGTAAAGCTCAATTAAAGTATTTTGATAATTGCCACTTTCAAAGTGCAAACCCTGCGCCAAACTAACATTGCTTAAAAATATTAACAGCAGGGCGGATATTGTGTGTTTTTTGTACATGTCATTTATATACGCATCAATCATAAAAAAGTTTCAATAGACTTTTGCAGCGTTTATCCAATTTGAATAACTTTGCTCAATTCTAATTAGTAATTTAATCGTATTAACCGCTTTTTTTACTAAGGTAATTATATTTATCTGTATTTTACGGTATATTAGGATGATACTAATAGTTAAGCAATCAGGATAGTGTGATGCCAAGAATAGCAGTAACAGATAAGGAAATTGAGAGTTGTTTTGATGTGATGTCTGAATTAAGGCCGAAGATTATAAAATCTGAATTTTTGAACACAGTCCGTGAAATGGAATCTCAAGGTTTCAAACTGGTATTCATTGAAGAGAATACTAAAGTTGTAGCGGCCGCAGGTTATAGAATATCTACCAACCTTTTTCTGGGCAAAAACTTATATGTGGATGATTTGATTACATCGGCATCAGTGCGCTCTAAAGGATACGGTGAAGTTTTAATTGCATGGCTGCGAAATCTTGCAATTGAAAATAAGTGTAACACCCTGCATCTTGATTCTGGAACGCAACGAGGCCAAGCACATAAGTTTTACTTTAGGAATGGGCTAACAATTGTAAATTATCATTTCAGTGCAGATCTTAACTAACAAAAGATAAGGGGATACAAACATTGAATTTTGATTTTTAGCCCAAAAAGACGGAACAAGTTGTCTTATTGTAGTGGCTGTGCTGGTGTGTATTTGCTCCGTTATAAATAATTAACAACAAAGACACAATATAGATACAAAAAAACCTATTAAAATGCTTAAACACTTTATGCCTGACTTGATTTGCTGTTAGAATGCGTTCATCAACTCAATATGTATGAGTAAATAAGTAAATAAAATTATAGATTAACATGGGGTTTTATGGAGTTTTTAGACTATTTTTCTAATGTATTGACGGGGTATCATATACTACTGTTGCTCGGTGGCACATTTGCTGGACTCATTCTGGGTGCGTTGCCGGGTCTGAGCCCTACAATGTCGGTAGCGCTGCTTATTCCTTTTACATTTCATATGCAACCAGATAGCGGGCTTATTCTACTTGGTGCGATGTATACGGCTACTGTAGCGGGAGGTGCAATCAGTGCTATTTTAGTTAATGTACCTGGCGCGCCTGCTAATATTGCAACTGCGATGGACGGGCACTGCATGGCTAAACAAGGAAAGGCCAAAAGAGCACTGCATCTATGTTTTATTAGTTCTTTTATAGGTGGTATGTTTGGTGTGTTAGTGTTGATATTTTTTACGCCACCACTTGCTGAACTGTCCTTAAAATTTGGCACAACAGAATTATTTTGGGTGGCAGTATTAGGCATCACAATTATTGCAACTATTGACTCTAAGTCAGCAGTTAAAGGGCTGCTTTCTGGGCTATTTGGTCTTATGTTAGCAACTGTGGGGGATAACCCCGTTTTAGGTGTAGAACGATTTGTTTTTACAGAACACTTAGAGGGCGGGATTAACATTGTTGTTGGTTTGATTGGTCTTTTTGCAATGCCTCAGGTTTTAAATTTGCTTGAACATTATTATCATAAAAAAGCAACAACACTATCGGTTGAAGACAACTCTAGTTTATTTCAATCTTTCAAATATACATTTAGTAGAATAAAAGCACTGGTAATTGGCTCAGTAACTGGTTCAATTGTTGGAATTATTCCTGGAGCAGGCGGGCAAATTGCTGGTTTAATCGCCTATGATCAAACCAAAAAAGCCAGCAAAGATAAATCACGGTATGGAAAGGGCGAGCCAGAAGGAATAGTGGCTGCAGAATGTGCCAATAATTCAATGGTAGGGCCATCGCTCATCCCTTTGCTTACTCTAAGCATACCAGGCAGTCCAACTGCGGCTGTTTTGTTGGGCGGGTTGTTGATACATGGTATTTTTCCGGGCCATGATATTTTGTCTACCAATAAAGCTGTTATTTGGACTTTTATTGATTCTTTAATCGTAGCACAAGTATTTATGCTGATTATTGGTTTGTTTCTAAGCAAACATAGTAGTTGGATTATGAAAGTGCCAGATAATTATATGGCGGTTGCTATTTTGCTTTTAGCGGTGTTTGGCACATATAGTATTCAAAACAGCTATTCTGACATTTTGCTGATGTTTTCGTTGGGCGTTATTATGTACTTCGCTAGCAAAGTTGGATTTAGCCCGGTGCCTGTAGTGCTTGGCATTATTTTAGGGCCAATTGCTGAAAATAATTTTCTATTAGGCAATATGATTGGCTCTAGTCAAGGCAGTTCGTTGGCTTATTTTATGACCGGCACAATTAATATTGTTCTAATTAGTATTTGTGTTATTTCAATCACCTATGGCATTTATTCGGATTATGTCAAGAAAAATGAAAAATAATACCCATAAATATTTTTATGTTTCTAATGTCATTGTAACGGCTGTAGTTGCGACATTGTTTTATGTGTCGTTCTTTTTAGGAGATTCTGAAAATTATTTATTTCCCAAACTCATTGTTAGCGGTATGGCGGTTTTAACATTAATATTATGGCTTGAAAAGAATAATGCAAATCAAGCCATAAAAAGTGCTAATCTAAAAATATTACTTCCTGGATTGGGAGTTTCTGCTGTTTATATTTTACTAATGGAATATATTGGCTTTTACTTGAGTTCCATACTTGTGTTTCTTGTTATCACAATAATTTATCAACACAAACAAGAAACAATAAAAAACTTCTGGCATATGCTACTTGTTAAGTTAAGCATATCTATTGTGTTCACACTAGCATTGTACATGCTTTTTACAAAAATATTACATGTGCGTATGCCAGAGGGGGCGTTTTTTTAATAACTAATCAAAAAAAGGAGAAAATAATGAAAACAATAAAAATAATAAAAATAACAATACTAAATATTTTGTGCATTGCATTTTTGCAAGCGCAGGCAGCTTATCCTGACGGTAAGCCAATTGGTGCTATGGTGGCTTATGGACCTGGTGGTGCGACAGACTTTCAAGCACGAATTGCTACTTTGGCTTCTGCTAAAGACAAATTTATTGGCGCGCCGATCTATATTGTCAATAAGCCGGGAGCGGGTGGTAGAAAAGGTTGGAATTGGTTTGCAAGTAAAGCACCAAAAGATGGTTATATGTTAGCAGCTTACAATGTGCCGCATTTTATTGCTCAATCTATTGTATTTGACACAAAATATGATATTAACAACCTTGAGCCATTGGGAAATTGGGGAGCAGATCCTGCTGTTCTAATTGTTGCTAAGAATAGTCCGTTTAACACAGTGGAAGAATTGTTAAAACATGCAGAAAAGAATCCAGGTGCGGTTACTATTAGTGGTGCAGGAAAGTTTGTTGGGCATCATATTGCTTTTTTGCAATTCGCCAAAGCTTCTGGCAAAAAATTGACATATATTCCAGCTAAAGGTGGTGTTGATGCATTAAGGTTAGTAAAGGCAGGCGAGGTAACAGCAGGGTTTAATAATCTTTCTGACTCAGCTAGGAGTAAAGCAGATCTTAAGATTTTAGCAGTAGCTGATAATCAAAGACACAGCTATCTTCCTAAAGTTCCTACATTTAAAGAGCGCGGGCTTGATATTGATGATTCCAGTGTGAATTTTCGTGGCTTGATGGTAAGAAAAGGCACTCCTAAAAGTGTTGTAGATTACTTAGCTCTTAAGGTTCCTGCTATGTTTAAAGATAAGAAAACACAGAAGAAAATGGTTGCAACTAACTCGCCATCAAGGATTATGACAAGGAACGAGGTGCTTGTTATGTGGAAAGAAAGACAAGCCTATTTGACTGAGTTATTATCTGAATTAAAATAATAACCAAGATTAAGGTGCTTATAAAAATAGCACCTTAATTAAAGAAACAATAGATGGCAATTTAAACATGTTTAAAAATATGTTAAGGCGTTTTTGCGGTTCAAATAATTAGTAAAATATATAAAATTAAAAAGAAATAATGACAAAACAAACCAATACTGTCGATAATTTAGTTGCTAAAGCCAGAAAGGCCCAATTAGTTATTAATGAATATACACAAGACCAAGTGGACGAGCTAATATTAGCCATTGCTTGGGAAATTATTAAACCTGAGAATAACCAATATCTTTCCGAAATGGCAGTGCGCACCACAGGCTTAGGAAAAGTAACGGATAAAATTAATAAAAATAGACGAAAAACAATTGGTCTTTTAAGAGATTTGCAAGGTGTTAAAACTGTTGGCATTATTAGTAAAAATAAAGAAAAAGGTATTACTAAAATTGCTAGGGCAATAGGGGTAATAGGCGCTATTGTGCCATCAACTAACCCAATTGCCACACCACTTAATAAAACCATTAACGCTATCAAATGCAGAAATGCGATTATTTTAGCGCCCTCTCCCAAAGGAGCTCAAGTGTGCTCTAAAATGATTGCTTTAATGCATAAAGCAATTAAGCGTGTCGGTGCGCCGATTGAAATTGTGCAATCATTGTCCGCGCCAATTACCAAAGACAACACCAATGAACTAACTCGTCAAGTTGATTTAGTTGTTGCAACTGGCTCACAAAATAATATCTTACGATCGATACAAAGTGGCACACCAACTCTGGGTGTAGGTGTAGGCAATGTGCCATCTATCATTGATACAAGTGCTGACATCGGCGCTGCTGCACATAAAATTAAACTCTCTAAAACATTTGATAATGCAACCAGTTGTTCGTCTGAAAATAGCATTATTATCTTAAAAGATGTTTATCAAGAAACCATTGATGCGCTCATATCTGAAGGTGGCGTTTTATTAAACAAAGCAGAAAAACGCTTACTATGCAGCAAAATGTGGGACGACAAACATATTATCAATAGAGAGATTGTTGCCAAATCAGCAAACACGATAGCTAAGATTGCTAATATTTCTTTATCAGGGCAAGGAGGATGTGAATTTTTAATGGTTGAAGAAAATGGTATTGGTAAAAATTATCCATTTTCAGAGGAGAAATTATCGCCCGTATTAACTGTCTATCAGGCAAACAATTTTGAACATGCTATCAAGCTAGCAAATGATATTCTGGTGCATCAAGGGCAAGGACATTCTTGCAGCATACACAGCGAAAATCAAGCACATATTGCACAATTAGGCGCACAGTTACCAGTTTCTAGAGTAATTGTTAATCAAATCCACTGTTTTGCCACAGGAGGTAATTTTAATAATGGTATGCCTTTTTCCTTGTCAATGGGATGTGGTTCTTGGGGCAGAAATATTACCGATGAAAATCTACATTACAAACATTATTTGAATATTACCAAAATTGTTGAAACTATCGAAACTAACGAGCCAACAGAGGAAGATATTTTTTCTCAATACTGGAAAAAGTACTCAACTAATCAAAGCACAATTACTGATTTTATTGACCAATACGCAACAACAACACCAAATAAAACTTTTTTAATTGATGTTGATTTAGATCTACATGTTTCCTACAAAAAATTAAAACAAGATGTTATTCAGTTGGGTAGTTTTTTGGCAAATCATCATATTCAATCAGGCGATAAGGTTGGTTTTTTGCTAGACAATAGTTATGCAACAACATTGTTATTTTTAGGGGCAATGTATCATGGCGTAAGTATTGTGCCGATTAATGTTGTCTCAGGAAAGCAACAAATTCAATACACAATTAAACATTCACAATGTAAGTTGTTGTTTGTCTCGCAAAACTATTCGCAAAAATTTGCACAAACCTTGCAAGGCGTGTCTGCTGATATCTTTGTTTATGAAAAAACGCAAGATTTATTTTGCACAGATAACACAAAACCAATACAATTTAGTAATACTACGCCCGATACTTCTGGCGTGCTAATTTACACTTCAGGAACGACCGGCGCACCAAAAGGCGTGGTACTTTCTCATAAAGCAGTGATTGCTGGCGGTAGGAATACTGTATTAGCACATCAAATTACACCAAACGATATTTCACTATGTGTATTGCCACTTTATCACATTAACGCTGAGATGGTTTCTATATCTAGTGCGTTAGTGAGTAATAGCTGTGTTGTTATTATGAGCAGTTTTAGCACATCTAACTTTTGGCAAATACTTGAAAAATATCGTTGCACCTGGTTTAGCATAGTGCCTACAATTATTAGTTATTTAATTAACGATAATTATAATGTTAATCAACTAAATCTTAGTTGTGTCCGCTTTGGCCGTAGCGCATCAGCACCGCTCCCTTCTGAAGTGCATAAAAAATTTGAACAAGCTTTTTCTATTACTATTATTGAGACCATGGGCTTAACTGAAACTGCTGCACAAATCCTATCAAACCCACTTGATAAAATCAAACATGGGTCGGTTGGCGTTGCCTATGGCAATGAAGTCAAAATTATTAATAAACATGATAAATTTGTTAAATTAGGCGAGTTAGGTGAATTGGTTGTTAAAGGAGATAATGTTATGAATCAATATTATCAAAATCCAGAAGCAACTAAATCAGCCTTTACCTCAGATGGATATCTACGCACCGGCGATCTTGGTTTTCAAGACAAAGATGGTTTTTTCTTTATTACAGGCAGAAAGAAAGAGCTTATTATCAAAGGAGGGGAAAATATATCTCCAAGAGAAATTGATGACATATTGTATAAACATAATGCTGTGTTAGAAGCTTGTGCTTTTGGCATATCAGACAAAAATTATGGAGAAGAGATAGCAGCTTGCGTCTACCTTAAGCAAGGAGGTCGCGTTACAGAAGATGAACTTAAATCTTTATGTATGCTTAACTTAGGAAATTATAAAACCCCAAAACATATCGTATTTACCAACAATCCTCTACCAAAAGGCCCATCAGGCAAAATACAAAGACTAAAAGTTGCCAATAATTATTACAAAAAATTATATTGAATAGGGCTAAACAGCAAAGCAAAAACAAGCAGTAATGCCGCTTTAAGAAAACAGTAGTTTTTTGATTTATTCCTAATATCTAACAAAGGATTTAAGAAGGTAAGATTGCAACTTTATGAGTTTTAACAAGTGGAAAATGAAAAAACTAATTCTAATAATTTGCCTAATCGGTTTTTCTACGGCATACGCCTTGCAATTCCAATCATTTAATTTTAATGATGAAAGTGATTGTGCCGAGCGGCTTGGGCAATTGCCAGTGAGTTTGCCACGCGGTGTTATCGACCCAAATTATCTGTCAAAAAGCAAAGAAATCTGCCTAAAAGCCTACATAGGCGATAATGCTTGCCGCAAAGAATACCATCGCCAAAAAGATGCGCTGGGTTTGGTTTCAGGCATTAGTAGCAATCACTCAGATGAACAACAAGCACAAGCCGAAGCACAATGCGGCGGCTGGCTTAAATCTCGCCGTAGTGCTTGTGAGAGTTTTTTACAAAAAGCCTCAGCGGTTTGTTATCAAATAAACAGTCAAGCAGAAACATTAACAGATAATTTATTAGGCACTTGGTCTGGCAGTTATGATTTTACTTACCTTAGTGGAAACAGCGGTCATAGTGATATAACCTTAAATATTAATCGTAAGATTGACAATAGTAAATTTAGTGGTATTATGAAATCTCAAAACCAAAAATCTAATTGCGAGGCTAAACAAAAAATGGATATTAATATTTATGATGATATTGTTTATTTACAAGGCACGGTTTTATCCACCAACTGTAAAAATGGCTGGAATGCAGATAATTTTGAATTAAGTATCAGCGATAGCATTATGCGCGGCTCAAAATCTGACACAAAAGGCAGTGGTGGTAATAATGTTGTTTTAAGAAAACAGTGATTTTTTAATAAAGAGGAGAATGTTATGAAAATTTTAATAATAACTTTGTTTGTGTTTTTAGCCTCTTGTTGTTCTTTGCCTATTTCAGCAAATGATGACCTAAATGAGAATGTTTGCGGTATTTTTTGGGCTGAAGATAATGTATTTGCTAAATTTAAAAAACAAGCAGGAAAGGTGAAGAATTCCAGTAAGTTTATTAATAATTTCAATCAAAAATTTGATATTAGCAGTGTCTCATTTAATACTCGCGATAATTTTATTTTAAAAGGTTATAAACTATCAACAAAACGACAAAACAAAGGGTACATGTTATTTATCCAAGGTAATGCAATGTTAGCAGACCAAATGTTAGAAAATTTTACAGATTATACAGCACAAGGCTATGATGTTTACATTTATGATTTTAGAGGCTACGGAAACTCTAGTGGAAACCCCAAGTTAAAAGCAATAATTGACGATTATAAAAACATCATTCTAAAATTAAATAACAAATATAGTAACAATAAACATTTGTTATATGGTATATCTTTTGGCGGTCTTGTTTTGTTGAAAGCACTGAAAGATATAGACATTGTAGACGATAATATGAAAGTTGTTATAGATAATAATTTGGTAAAAATTCCTTGGTATTATCTTTGTCCTGCTGAATTTGACCCTGTTAATAATTTACCCATAAACAACAGTAATAATTTTATGTTTTTTATTGGTAATAATGATTCTATAACTAAACCACAAGAATGGTTTATAAAAAAAATTAGTGGTATTGGCGTAGAAGTAAAAGAAGTAAATGGTTGTGGTCATCCTGTTAGTAAAAAAAATACAGAAAAAGAATGTCGCCGTTTTAGTATTATTAAAAATTTCTTAATAAAATAAAGGTGGATAAAATGAAAAAATATATAGGAGCAGTTGTGTTATCAGTGGTTGGCGTTTCTGTCGCGTTTTTATTAACTATAATACTTTATAAATGGTATGGTATTGCTTTCGCTGGCATTGTTATGTTGTTTTATTTTTCTTGTATACAAAAACAATTTTCAGAAAATATTTTTTTGTTTGTAATACCTGTTACATCATTTATTGCTATATGTTTTTTTAATTATCTTTTTCCGATTACTACAGGAGCAAATGTTAAAGAACTCACTCCTATTTTATCAATAACAGGAGTGCAAATATTTATATCAGGCTTAATTTGCCTTGTGTTATATAGTAGCAGATATTTTAATTTGTGTACTTTTTTTAAAAATCTAAAAAAATGAAATGAAAAACCTAATTTTATCAATAATTTGCCTAGTAGGTTTTTCTACGGCATACTCCTTGCAATTTCAGTCTTTTAATTTTAATGATGAAAGTGAATGCGCCGAGCAACTTGGGCAATTGCCAGTGAGTTTGCCGCGCGATATTATCAACCCAAATTATCTATCAAAAAGCAAAGAAATCTGTTTGCAGGCTTATACTGGCGATAATGCCTGTCGTAAAGAATACCATCGCCAAAAAGATGCACTGGGTTTAATTTCAGGCATTAGCAGCAATTACACAGCTGAACAACAGGCACAAGCCAAAACACAATGTGGCACTTGGCTTAAATCTCGCCGTAGTGCTTGTGAGGATTTTTTACAAAAAGCCTCAGCGGTTTGTTATCAGTTAGACAACCAAGCAGAACAGCAACAGCAAAAAGAGGCGGAAGCATTAGCTGATAATTTATTAGGCACTTGGAAAGGTAATTTTGGCTTGTATGGTGGTAATACTGTTGAAGGCAATTATCAAATGACCCTACATATCAATCGTCAAATTAGCAACACAGAATTTAGTGGCATTGCTTATATCAAAAGCCCAGATGGCTATACAGCAAAAGAAAGCATGGATATTAATATTTCTAATGGCGTTGCTTATATGAATGGCACGGTTTTATCTACAACCAGCGAGAATGGGTGGGGTGCAGATAATTTTGAACTAAGCATAAGCGATGGCGTTATGCGTGGAAGAACTACAGACTCAAAAGGGTCAAGTGGTAATACTGTTTTAAGAAAACAGTAATTTTTTGATTTATTCCTAATTAAACCAAAAGCCCGCATTTATTGCGGGTTTTCTTATGTGGTTTTTCCTTATTCCCACGCTGTGCGTGGGAATAAATAAAAGATTTTACCGATTTATCTTTATAATCCAAATGGTGTATAATAATTGGACTTACAAACGAGGTAAATATTATGAGAGTGCAAACAAGTTTAAGAATTGAGGATAAGTTTTACAAAGATGCTAAAGTAGTTTTTTCTAGTTTAGGATTGAGTTTTGGTGATGCAGTGAATATATTTTTAGCTAAGGTAGCAATAGAAAAAGCGCTGCCATTTGCATTAGAAGTGCCATCAAATGAGTTGAGTGATAGAGTTGAAAATATTAATAAAGATAAAAACACACAGGTGTTTGATAGTGTAGATGAGTTGTTTTCAAGCTTAAGTTAGTATGCCGCTTAAAATTAAGATTGAAAAATCCTTTAAAAAAAATTTATCAAGAACGCAAAAAAGTGGAATTTATACCCTAAAGGTAGGCTTCGCACTGCAAAGGTCTCTAAATATGACTTGGTGTTAATATTTAAAATTGACACTGTTTTTTTGAACTTAGTTATGCTTGGAAAGCACACAAATTTATAAAAAATTCAGTTAATTATATCGCCCTATTGCTGTGCACATACATTTATTTTGGGTGGTTTTTCAGGTAAAATCCTCATTTCAGTCGGTTTGGTCGCAAAACTTGGCTGTTTTTTTTATAACCTTTTTGGAGAGTTAAAATGAGCATAAAAATTAATGCAACCGCAAGGGACGATCAGGGCAAAGGTGCGAGCCGCCGCCTGCGTCTCAAAGAGAAAATCCCTGCTATCGTTTATGGGGCTGGCAAAACGCCGAGCAAAATTACACTTAATATACATGAAATTACTCACTTATTAGAAAATGAGGACGCTTATACTTCGGTGCTGGATTTGGTGTTAGATAAAAAAACCCAGCCGGTGATTGTCAAGGACTTACAACGCCACCCAGCTAAAAACTTGATTACCCATGTTGATTTGTTGCGCATTAATATGAAACAGACAATTGTTACCAGTATTCCGCTGCACTTTATTGGTGAGGAAAATAACGAAGCAATGCGGCTTGGCGCTATTCTTAATCAGTTTATTACCAGTATTGAGATTTCGTGCCTGCCGGCAGACCTGCCAAACGGGATTGATGTTGATATTAGCAATCTGGAAATGGGCGAGCATGTCAGTCTCACGGCTCTTAATGTGCCAGAAGGGGTAACTATTACCGCACTAACTCATGGCGATATTGAGGCGCACGACCAAAGCGTTGCTGCTGTTCAAGAGGCGAAAATGATGGCTGAAATCGAAGAAGTTATTGACACCCAAGAGGTTGAGGGCGAAGGCAAGGCTGAAGAGGGCGAAGGTGCTGAGGATGATAGCAATTCAGACTCTTAATTTGCATCAAAAACCAATAACAATTCGATGGCAATAAAACTGATTGTTGGATTAGGCAACCCGGGTAAAGATTATCAGTCTCATCGTCATAATGTTGGTTTTTGGTTTTGTGATGCGCTGGCACGCTTGTATGCTGGTAACTTTAAAACAGAAAATAAATTCTTTGGCGAAGTTGCAAAAATTAACCTTGCAGGGGTAAATTTGCACTTGCTCAAACCAAATACTTATATGAACCGTTCTGGTCAGGCGGCTCAAAGCCTTGCCAAATTCTACCAAATTAACGCAGATGAAATATTAGTGGCACACGATGAATTAGACCTTGATTCTGGAGCGGCTAAAATCAAATTTAGTGGCGGGCACGGTGGGCATAACGGGCTTAGAGACACAATTAAAGCCATAGGCAGCAATGATTTTTACCGACTCAGGCTCGGTATTGGACACCCTGGCGACAAATCACAAGTAACTGATTTTGTCTTGCATGCGCCTAATAAATCAGAGCTTGGATTGATTCAAACAGCACTAAGCGATGCGCTCAATGTTATTACCCAAGTGGTTAGCGGCGAGCTTGAACAAGCGATGAAAACGCTACATACTAAAGGACAAAACAAAAATGGGATTTAAGTGCGGAATTGTTGGCTTGCCAAATGTTGGAAAATCCACCCTGTTTAATGCGCTAACGCAGGCGGGGGCTGAATCGGCTAACTACCCCTTTTGCACCATCGAGCCGAATGTTGGCATTGTCGCTATCAACGATTCGCGCCTAACACAGCTGGCAGATATTGTTAAACCTAAAAAAATTATACCGACCGCTGTGGAATTTGTTGATATTGCTGGCTTGGTTAAAGGCGCTTCAAAAGGCGAGGGGCTGGGCAATCAGTTTTTAAGCAACATTCGCGAAACTGACGCGATTGTGCATGTGGTTCGTGCGTTTGATAATGACGATATTGTCCATGTGGCAGGTAAAATTTCACCGCTTGACGATATTGAAATTATCAATACAGAATTGGTGTTGGCTGATTTAACTGCGACTGAAAAACTCTATCAAAAAGCGCTTAAAAATACCAAATCTGGACAGAAAGACGGCATACCGCTTAAAAATTTATTAGAGAAAATTTTGCCGGTGCTTGAAAAAGGCGAAAGCGTCCGAACGCTGTCTTTTGACGAAGCAGAAATTAAATTATTAAAAAGCTTTCAATTATTGACAATTAAACCGGTGCTATATGTTGCTAATATCAGCGAAGACGGATTTAGCGATAATCCATATTTAGACAGTATTCAAGAATTTGCACAAGCAGAAGGCGCACAAGTGGTGGCAATTTGTGCCGATATTGAGGCACAAATTGCTGAGTTAAATGCACAAGAAAGACAAGAATTTTTAGCGGAAATAGGGCAAACTGAGTGCGGACTTGACCGACTGATTAAATCAGGCTATGCGTTATTAGGCTTGCAAACCTACTTTACCGCCGGCCTGCAAGAAGTGCGTGCCTGGACCATTAATATTGGCGACAACGCACCCCAAGCCGCAGGTAAAATTCATGGTGATTTTGAGAAGGGCTTTATTCGTGCTGAAACCATTAGTTTTGCTGACTTTATCAAATATGGCGGTGAAAAAGCAGCTAAAGAGGCAGGAAAGTTGCGCTCAGAAGGCAAGGAATACATCGTCCAAGATGGCGATGTGCTACACTTCTTGTTTAATGTTTAAAAAAATTTAATTCAATGAACACTAAAAAACAAACAAAATTACTCATTATTCTTGACGGCTGGGGGCATTCTGATGTTGTTGAAAACAACGCGATTGCTCAAGCTAAAACTCCTGTGTGGGATAGGTTTAACGAGCAATTTCCACATTCTTTAATCAACACCAGCGGCAAACAAGTAGGGCTGCCCGGTGAGCAAATGGGCAATTCAGAAGTTGGTCATTTAAACTTGGGCGCTGGGCGTGTGGTCAGGCAAGATTTTACCCGTATTCACAATGAAATTGAAAACGGTGATTTCTTCAAAAACCCAATCTTAAAAAATTCATTGGATTATGCTAACGACAACAATAAAGCCGTTCATATTATGGGCTTATTGTCAGATGGCGGCGTTCATTCGCATGAAGAGCAAATTCACGCAATGTTGGCCATGACCAAAAAACATAATTGTAAAAATGTGTATTTACATCTGTTTACTGATGGCAGGGACTGTGCGCAAAAAAGCGCTAAACAATACATTAAAATATTAGAAGACAAAATTAAGCAGCTGGGGGTTGGCAAAATTGTCAGCATTATTGGTCGCTATTTTTCAATGGACCGCGACAATCGCTGGGCACGCGTGCGCTACGCTTACGAGCTAATTGCCAAAGGCAAGAGCAATTTTTTAGCAAAATCTGCCACAGATGCAATCGATATGGCTTATGAGCGTGGTGAGACTGATGAATTTATCTCCGCTACCATCATTAAAACACCGATGAAAATCGAAAAAGGTGATGTGCTAATCTTTATGAATTATCGTGCTGACCGTGTGCGCCAAATTACCCAGACCTTTAGCGATGAAAATTTTCAAGGGTTTTCACGCGGGACATTTATCCCAGTGCAGTTTGTTTGCCTAACAGAATATAAAAAAGATTTTAATTTACCAGTGGCATACCCATCATCTAAACTTAATAATGTTTTGGGTAAATACTTGTCCAACTTAGGTATGACTCAGCTAAGAATTGCTGAAACCGAAAAATATGCGCATGTTACTTTCTTCCTTAATGGCGGTGTTGAAAACCCTTTTTATGGCGAAGACCGTGTCTTAATCCCCTCACCAGATGTTGCCACCTATAACCTACAGCCAGAAATGAGTGCCTTTGAATTAACCGATGAATTGGTTGGGCACATTGAAAGTCAAAAATACGACCTGATTATTTGTAACTTTGCCAATACCGACATGGTCGGGCATTCTGGCGAATTAGCAGCTACCATCAAGGCGGTCGAGGCGGTCGATAAATGTTTGGGCCTTATTTATCAAGCCATGCAAGCCGCCAATGGTGAAATGCTGATTACTGCCGACCATGGCAATGCCGAGCAAATGCTAAACCCTGAAAGCGGCGAAGTCCATACAGCACATACCAACAACCCTGTGCCATTATTGTTTATCAGCAGTCGAGCCGCCTCTATCGCCAAACCTGGGGTAGGCGCTCTGTCTGATATTGCACCAACATTGTTAGCGATGATGGGGCTTCAACAGCCAGATGAGATGACGGGGAAAAGTTTGCTAACTTTTAAGCAATAATCCATCTATTTTAAAAACAGGAGAAAAAAATGAAACAAGCTAACTTTATCGCGCCTTCTATCTTGGCCGCTGATTTTGCCAGATTAGGCGAAGAGGTTGATAATGTATTAGACGGCGGTGCAGACATTGTGCATTTTGATGTGATGGACAACCATTATGTGCCTAACCTAACCATCGGTCCCTTAGTGTGTGAAGCACTGAAAAAGCACGGCGTTACTGCGCCGATTGATGTGCATCTAATGGTAAAACCAGTTGATAGAATCATCCCTGATTTTGTTAGTGCCGGCGCCTCATACATTACTTTTCACCCAGAAGCATCTGAGCATATTGACAGAACCTTAAGCTTGATTCAAGAAAGCGGTTGCAAGGCTGGTCTGGTATTTAACCCAGCAACGCCGTTGCATGTATTAGATAATGTTATGGATAAACTTGATATGATTCTACTAATGTCGGTTAATCCGGGCTTTGGTGGGCAATCTTTTATTGCTCAGACCTTAGAAAAATGTAGGCAAGTTCGCCAGCTGATTGATGCAAGTGGTAGAGAAATTCGCTTAGAAATCGATGGCGGCATTAAAGTTGATAATATTCGCGAGGTTGCTAGTGCTGGCGCTGATACCTTTGTTGCTGGTTCGGCTATTTTTAACACTAACGATTACAAAGCCACCATCAATGCCATGCGTGCTGAGATAGCGTTGGCTGAGAAATAACTTAGTATATTAGTTTTATTGCGGTATAATAAGTGCCTTTTCGATTTTTGAAAGTCGAAATAGCGTTCATACTACTGCCAAAGTTTGTGTTTTGGCAGTAGATTTTTTTTAATGTATCACACAACCCGACATATTAATTGGGGTGTCCTTGATGTTTTGACGGGATCAGTTAATAGGGGAAGTGGAAGTCCAACCCAAGGAGAAAACAACATGGCTAAAGCCTCAATGAAGAAAATGTTAGAAGCCGGTGTGCATTTTGGTCACCGTTCGCGCTTTTGGCATCCAAAAATGCAACGCTATATTTACGGCACCCGTAATGGCGTTCATATCATCAACTTAGAAAAAACTCTGCCAATGTTTAACGATATGCTTAACTTTGTCAGTAAAACCGTGGCTCAAGGCGGCTCGATCTTGTTTGTCGGCACTAAACGCGCAGCCAGCGACACCATCAAAACAGAGGCAATTCGCTGTGATATGCCCTATGTAAACCACCGCTGGTTAGGCGGTATGATGACCAACTACAAAACCATCAAAGCCTCAATCAAACGCCTCAAAGACCTTGAGTTTTTAGCGGAAGAAAACTTTGCCCAATTTGCTAAGAAAGAAGGCTTAATGATGGTCCGTGAAATGGAAAAATTAGAGCGTAGTTTGGGTGGCATTAAAGATTTGGGTGGTATTCCTGATGTGGTATTTGTGATTGATATCGGCCATGAGAAAAATGCAGTTAAAGAGGCACAAAAACTTAGTTTGCCAATAATTGGCGTGGTTGATAGTAACCACAATCCAGAAGGTATTGACTATATAATACCCGGCAATGATGACTCCATTAGAGCAATTGGATTTTACGCCAGAGAGGTTGCCAATGCAGTTTTAGAGGCCAAAGCCGCTGCTAGCACCCAAGCTAAAGAGCCAACACCCACTAAGACAATCAACAAGAAAAAATATGTTGCTAAAGAAGCAGCAGCAGTGGCAGTAGTGCCAGTAGTGGCAGTAAAGGCAGAAGCCAGCACCGAAGCAACGCCAAACAAAGAAGCCAAGCCAGTAGTAGCAGATAAAACCGCTACTAAAAAACCAGTGTTAAAGATAAAAACCAACACCAAACAAACGCCAAACAAAGCAGTTCTTGCTAAAGCAACTCCAGCCAAGCAAAGCAAGCCAGTAGCAGCAAATAAAGCAGCTGAAAAGCTTAGTAAAACCGCACTAAATGCCATGAAAAAAGCAGATTTGCTTAGCTACGCCAAACAGCAAGGCGCGAAGGTTACACCGCAAGACACCAAGGCACAAATAATTGAAAAGCTTGTATAACTAAAACACATAGGAGATTATTATGGCAATTACAGCTGCTTTAGTTAAAGAACTAAGGACAAGAACTGGCGCAGGTATGATGGACTGCAAAAAAGCCCTAACCGAAACCAATGGCAATATGGATATGGCGATTGACTTGATGCGTAGCTCAGGCGCTGCCAAAGCTGCCAAAAAATCAAGCCGTGTTGCGGCTGAAGGCTTAGTTAAAATCAACATAAGTGCTGACGGTAAAAGTGCAACAATTTTAGAGGTAAATTCTGAAACAGACTTTGTTACTAAGGGCGACACTTTTATTGATTTTGTTGATACTTTAGGTGCTTTAGCGTTAAAAACAACGCCAGCAAATATTGAAGAATTTCTAACACAAACGCTTGATAATGGCAATTCATTAGAAATGGCCAGAGAGCAGATTATAGCAAGCACCGGTGAGAATGTAAGCATTCGCCGCGTCCAAACTATCGCTGCTGACAATGGCGTTATTGGCGCCTATAAGCATGGTGAGCGTATTGCGGTATTAGTCGTATTAACAGGCGAAGATGAGGCCTTAGCAAAGGATTTAGCAAAGGATATTGCCATGCATATTGCCGCATCAAAGCCAGAATGCGTTACCGAAGACCAGATACCTGCTAAGCTTTTAGAAAAAGAAAAGGCGATTTTTATACAGCAGGCCGCAGAGTCTGGCAAGCCCGATGATATTATTGAAAAAATGATTGTCGGGCGTATGAAAAAGTTTGTTAACGAGATTACTCTATACGGTCAGGCCTTTGTTAAAAACCCTGATACCACGGTTGGTGCGCTTGCAAAGTCAAACGGCGTTGAGGTTAAATCTTTTGTCAGATTTGAGGTTGGCGAAGGCATTGAAAAGAAAGAGGAAAGCTTTGCCAATGAGGTTATGGCACAAATTCATGGATAGAACTTATATTATAAAACTTATATTGCAGAAGCAATAACTATCAAAAAATGGTGCCGATGGCCGGAGTCGAACCGGCACGAGCATAACTCACTACCCCCTCAAGGTAGCGCGTCTACCAATTCCGCCACATCGGCAAGGATTATTATTTGTCTGGAATGTCACTAATTTTGCTGTCAATCGTTGGCACATCAGAGAGTGTTGTGGATTGTTCGTTTTGTTGCATAACGCTTTGAGAAACGCTACTTGTGCCTCTTTCATTAGTGGCTAAATAAGCCAATACTAAACTGGTTAAAAAGAAACCGGTCGCAATACTGGCTGTTAGTTTGTATAAAAAAGAGTTTGCCCCGCGTGCGCCAAACACCGAGCCTGAAGCGCCTGCACCAAAAGCCGCACCTGCATCAGCACCCTTGCCATGTTGCATTAAAATAAGCGTAACCAAACTTAAGGCTAACAATATATGAATAATTAAAATAACTTGAAATGACATAATAACCTACCCTGCTTTGCAAATATGTAAAAAATCTTCACTTTTAAGTGATGCGCCGCCAATCAAGCCGCCATCAATATCCTCGCCACCAATCAGCTCCTGTGCATTCTCAGGATTCATACTGCCACCATATAAAATAGGCACTATCTGTGCAATACCCCCATCATACTGGCCCAGCAAGCCGCGAATAAAGGCATGTGTATCTTGTGCCTGTTGTGGTGTTGCGGTTACGCCCGTGCCAATCGCCCAAACCGGCTCATAAGCAATAATAATGTTTGCAAAAGCCTTGATGCCAACACGCTCAATCACGCTGTTAATTTGTTGGGCAACTACGGCCTCAGTATTGCCAGCTTCTCTTTGTGCTAATAACTCACCGATGCAAAACAACGGGGTTAAGCCATTATCAAGCGCAACTGCAACCTTCTCAGCCACCACTTCATCAGTTTCGCCATATAAATTTCTGCGTTCTGAATGGCCGACAATAACATGTGTTGCACCAAAATCTTTAATCATGTCAGCGCTCACCTCTCCAGTAAAAGCACCAGAAGTATTAATATTAAGGTCTTGTGCGCCTAAATGTAGCTGTGAATCCGCGCTAAGCGCTTCGACCTGAGGTAAATAAGGGTAAGGAACGCACACAATGACCTTTGAATTAACATCGACCAAACCAGAAAGAATGCCCATCACTAAGGTATTAACACCCTCTTTTGAGGCGTTCATTTTCCAGTTGCCTGCAACAATTATTTGACGCATAATATAATCTAATTACAAAAAAGTGGCAATGTTACGCTATTTGCACTTAAAAAGCAATTAGTGCTTTGATTTTGAACTAAAATATAGTGCCAAAGAAACCATTAAAATACCTAATGAAAAATACACCAAATCCAACGCTTCAGAAAAGTCCATTGATAGCGACACTTCAAAAAAAGTTACCACCAAAATCATTAGGATCACTTTGGCAAGTTTTGATTTTAAGTCATCCAAAGAATTGATAATTAACACTTTGGCAGAGTAGCTGCTGGTTTTTGCCTCATCAATCTCACTAATAAACAGCTCATACAGGCCTAAGGCAAAAATCAACAAAATAGTTGCCAATAAAAAACCATCAATTGCACCAACCGTGTGTGCAACCATCTCAATTTTAAGTGTTTTTCTAACCTCTGCTGATGCGCTAAAATAATCGACTGTATGTGTTAATAAGGCAACCACATCAATTGTGGTAATCACAAATAACAGTAACGACAATAATAATGAGGATATGACAGCGGTTAAAACCATACCACGAGAACGCCAAAGTAATTTTTCAAAATATTTTTCAATTAGTTCCACTTTAAAACTCCTATACATAATGCAAAGGTTTAGTATATCACTGACTTGTTGTATAATACAAGCATTCATCTTATTAATAAGCAATTTTTTATGTCAGCAACTTGGGCAAAATGCCTTAACACTCTCAAAAATACCATTCCTCTGGCAACTTTTAGCGTCTGGGTGCAACCTCTAAAAGCCGTTGAAGATGCACATAATCTTTCTTTGTTAGCACCCAACAGCTCGGTGCTAAACTACATCAACAAAAACCTTAAGCAAGAGATTAAAAGCGCCATCGCCCAGCACAATAAAGCTCTCAAGATTTATATCGGCATCTCAAAACACCCGAGTGCCAAATCTAGCGCTGTTAAACAACACAGCACAGCACTGTTTGCAGAATATACATTTGATAATTTAGTGTTAGGCAACGCCAACCAAATGGCGTATGGTGCAACCCGACAAATTGCACAAAATATCAAAACCTCGCCTTATAATCCATTTATTATTTATGGCAACTCTGGGCTAGGGAAAACCCATCTAATGCAAGCGGCTGGACACCTTGCACAAGAAAAAAACCCAAGCAGCAAAATAATTTATGTGCCACTTATGGATTTTGTTAGAAACATCACCACCAGTTTGCGTCACAAAACCATCGAAAATATTAAAGTCTATTACCAATCTGCTGATTTATTGTTAGTCGATGATATTCACTTGATTGCCGGTAAAGAAAAATCCCAAGAAGAGTTTTTTCATATTTTTAACTTCTTATTCAATACCAAAAAACAAATTATCTTCACTTGTGACCAACCACCTAAACAAATTAAATCATTAGAAGAACGCCTAAAAACAAGATTTTCTCAGGGTTTAAACTTGCATTTAACCCCACCAGAATTGGAAATGCGCGCTGCTATTTTGCTAAAAAAAGCCCATAATGAAAAAATCAACATTAATTTAACTGAGGATATTGCACTATTTATTGCAGGACATATTACTTCTAATGTCAGAGACCTTGAAGGCGCACTACTTAAACTTAAAGCCTTTATTGACTTTTCAAAAATTGACAAATCGTTTATTTCCAAAGAGATGGTTGAAAGTGCTTTAGGTGATTTAATCAAACCTCAGCTTAAAAATATTGATATTAATGATATTCAAAAAGAAACTGCCAAACATTATGCCATTACAATCTCAGATATGAGCTCAAAAAGCCGAAAACAACATACAGTGTTAGCTAGACAAATGGCTATTTTTATTACCCATGAACTAACCACGCTATCACTCACAAAAATTGGAAAACATTTTGGAAATCGCGATCATTCCACCGTTTTACATGCTATTAAAAAAATGCAAAAAAGAACATTAGAAGAGGTAGAAATAAACAATAATTACGAATTAATAAAGTTAAAATTAACCAACTTATAAACATTATACAAAGGCAGTTAACCAACTACCAGTTGATAACTTTAATAACTCAACAAATAAACAAAATTTATCAACATAAGAGCGGATTTTTACATAAAATAGTACTACATTTATCAACAACTTAATTTATTGTTTATTAAAGAAAAAAGTTTGTTGTTAACAAAAATATGAACGACTAATAATAATAATAATTTTAATAAAAAGGATTTTTAATGAACACACAACTCACAGTCAAAGAACTATTAGAACCATTACAAACAGTTATCGGTGTTGTTGAAAAAAAACAAACACTACCTATTTTGTCGCATGTATTAATTCAATTAAAAAATAAACAATTAACACTTACCACAACTGATATGGAAATTGAATTGCGTGCTAACAATACAATTAGTGCCAAAGAAGAAGTTAGTTTTACAATCTATGCCAAAGATTTAATCGATATTATTAGAAAACTACCTGAAAAAACCGTTATTAAATTCATTATTGAAAAATCAAAAGTTTATATTAAAACCAACAACAATTCATTTGAACTTAACGCTTTTAATTACCAAGATTTTCCATCATTACCAAAAATTGAAAAATCCGATGTGGTTAAAATTAAACGCAGCACCTTAAAAAATCTGATTGAAAATACCAGTTTTTCAATGGGCAACCAAGACATACGCGCTTATTTGAATGGTTTGTATTTTGAAGTTGATAAAAATAATATTATTGTTGTTGCCACAGACGGACACCGTCTATCTATCGGCAAAATCAAACAAAAAAACACTTTAACAGATAAAAAAACACTCATCCTACCAAGAAAGGCAGTGGTTGAACTTATCAAATTACTCGATAAAAACCAACATAAAGAAGTAGATATTCACCTTTCAGAAAACTATTTTTATTTGATAAGTGATGATAACACCATTATCAGCCGATTAATTGATGGTAATTTCCCTAATTACTCACAGGTGATTCCAACCGAATATGAAAATACCATTATTATCAATCGAAAAGATTTTTTAGATAGTCTGCAACAAGCTTCAATTTTTGTTGAGGAACGCACCAAAGGCGTTAAATTAGCATTTAAAAATTCACAATTAAATATTTTTTCACATTCAGAACGAGGTCAGGCCAAAACTCAAATTAGCATTAAAAACTTTGATAAAGAAATAGAAATTGCCTTTAATATTCATTATTTAATTTCTATTTTAGAAAAACTCACTACCAACGAGATTAACATGGTTGTGCCTGATGGTGAAAATCAATCATGTTTGTTAAGTAGTATTGATGATCAAACTTATAAATATGTTGTTATGCCGATGCGAATTTAGTTTGTTTATTGTTGGTGTTTCACGTGAAACTATACACAGTTACAACATTTAAAAAATCCTAATAGTTGCTGCTTGCGTGGTATAATTAATTTATTTTTTTCAGGTATTTATGTCAGCAGAGCAAAAGCAAAAATATCAAGCCTCCAATATTAAAGTTTTAAGAGGTTTAGATGCAGTGCGAAAACGACCAGGTATGTATATTGGCGATACCGATGATGGCACAGGCCTACATCATATGGTATTTGAAGTGGTTGATAACTCTATAGATGAGGCGTTGGCTGGGCATTGCTCAAAAATCAAAATCACCATCCATGAGGATCAGTCTATTTCAGTAACAGATGATGGTCGCGGCATTCCGGTTGATATTCACCCAGAAGAAGGTGTTTCTGCAGCGCAGGTGATTATGACCATACTTCATGCAGGTGGCAAGTTTGATGATAACTCTTATAAAGTTTCTGGCGGCTTACACGGTGTGGGGGTGTCGGTGGTAAATGCATTATCAGAAACTGTAAATTTAACAGTCCATCGCACAGGTGAGATCCACCAGCAAAACTACACTTTAGGTGTGCCAGACGAACCAATGAAAGTAACTGGAAAAACCAATATCACTGGCACTACTATTCATTTCAAACCAAGTGCTGATGTATTTTCTATTACTGAATTCAAATACGACACATTAGCTAATCGTTTGCGTGAATTATCTTTTTTAAATTCTGGCGTTCATATTGAAATCGAAGAATTGTCTTCTGGGCGTAAGGATATATTTGAATATGAGGGCGGTATTATCGCTTTTGTTGAGCACCTTAATAAATCAAAAACCCCCATTCATAACGATATTATTTCCATTTCAACAAAACGCGATGATATTGGAATAGATGTAGCGCTACAGTGGAGTGATGCTTATCAAGAAAGTATTTATTGTTTTACCAACAACATTCCGCAACGAGATGGCGGCGCACATTTAGCAGGTTTTAGAGGCGCACTAACGCGAACATTGAATAATTATATTGATAATTCTGGTTTAGCAAAAAAAGAAAAAGCCAGCATTACCGGTGAAGATACGCGCGAAGGCTTAACCGCAATTATTTCAATTAAAGTGCCTGACCCAAAATTCTCATCACAAACCAAAGACAAATTAGTATCAAGTGAAGTGCGCGCACCGATTGAATCCTCACTGAATGAAAAACTCGGTGAATACCTGTTAGAAAACCCAAATCAAGCAAAAATCATCGTTGGAAAGATTTTAGAGGCTTCGCGTGCACGCGATGCCGCCCGAAAAGCCAGAGAGATGACCCGTCGTAAGGGTGCGCTCGATATTGCTGGTTTACCGGGAAAATTGAGCGATTGTCAAACAAAAGACCCTGCTGAATCTGAAATTTTCTTAGTTGAGGGCGATTCTGCTGGCGGCTCTGCTAAACAAGGCCGTGATCGCCGCACACAGGCAATTTTGCCACTCAAGGGTAAAATCTTAAATGTTGAAAAAGCTCGATTTGAAAAAATGCTATCTTCTGCCGAAGTTGGCACTTTAATTACCGCCTTAGGTTGCGGCATTGGCAAAGAAGAATACGACATTGAAAAATTACGCTACCACAAAATTGTTATTATGACCGATGCCGATGTTGATGGCGCACATATTCGCACTTTGTTATTAACTTTCTTTTATCGTTATTTGCCAGAATTGGTTGAAAATGGTTATTTATATATCGCACAACCACCTTTGTATAAAATCAAAAAAGGCAAACAAGAGCGTTATTTAAAAGACGACCAAGAGCTTAATGAGTATTTATTACAAGAAGCTATTAGCGATGCACATTTATTTTTAAGCTCTGTCGTTCCTGCCATTTCTGGCGTTGCATTAGAATCCGCAGTAAAAGATTACTACCAGATCAACGCGATTATTGAGCGCCTATCGAATAAATTTAACCTTGCCTTATTACGCACAATTGCAAGGTCAGCAACACTTAAAGATTTAAAAAACACCCAAAAAGCTCAAGCCTGGTGCCAACAATTAGAGCAGCTACTTTCTCAGGATTTAACCCCAGCACAAAAACATACAGTAACTTTTAATGCCAAAACCAAAGAGGTTGAACATGTGTTGTCTGTATATGGTGTTGATACTGATATTGACCGATTGAGCCAAGCATTTTTCGATTCTACAGATTATCAAACCATTAAAAAATTCTCAGAGGCGATTGAAAATGCCATTAGCAAGGAGTCTTATATTACCAAAAAAGGCAAACAACTAAAAGTCAGCAACTTCACCCAAGTGGTTGATTTTCTGGTAAATGATGCTAAAAAAGGTCAAAGTTTCCAGCGCTACAAAGGTCTTGGTGAAATGAATCCAGAACAACTTTGGGAAACCACTATGGATGCAGAAAACAGAGTTTTACTCAAGGTAAAGGTTGAAGATGCCATTGTTGCTGACGAGGTTTTCTCCACTCTAATGGGCGATGAGGTAGAGCCTAGAAGGAACTTTATTGAAGAAAATGCTTTATCAGTCAATAA
The DNA here is from genome assembly GCA_965217125.1 of Gammaproteobacteria bacterium. Lineage (GTDB taxonomy): Bacteria > Pseudomonadota > Gammaproteobacteria > PS1 > Pseudothioglobaceae > JAAOIF01. The sequence goes on from OZ244244.1 coordinate 1,741,067, forward strand.
TTTAGATTTTTAAAAATATTATAAGGAGATATTATGTCTAAACAACACCCTGTTGTTGTAGTAACAGGCTCGTCAGGAGCAGGCACAACTTTTGTAAAAAAAGCATTTGAACATATTTTTAGAAGGGAAAATATTAAACCATTGATTGTCGAGGGCGATAGTTTTCATAAATATGATAGAACTTCAATGAAGGATAATGTAGTAAAACAGGATAAGATTGGCAATAATTTCTTTTCACACTTTGGTCCAAATGCAAATCTATTTGATAAAATTGAGGAGTCCTTTAAAAATTATAGTGAAAAAGGTCAGTGTAACCGTCGTTACTATTTACATTCTGATAAAGAGGCTGTTAGCCACAACCAGCGTTTAAATGTTGATTTAAAAGCAGGCGAATTTACCCCGTGGGAGATGGTTGGCGAGGGCACAGATTTATTGTTTTACGAGGGTTTGCATGGTGCGGTAGTAACAGATAATATCAATATAGCACAATATGGCGATCTAAAAATTGGTGTTGTTCCAAGTGTAAATTTAGAGTGGATTCAGAAAATTCATCGTGATAATGTTGAACGCGGCTATTCCGCTGAAGAGACCGTTGACACAATTTTGCGTAGAATGCCTGACTATATTAACTACATAGCCCCACAGTTTTCACAAACAGACATTAATTTTCAGCGCATAGCAACTGTTGACACTTCCAATCCTTTTATTGCTCGAGATATTCCAACAGCAGACGAAAGCTTTGTTGTTATTCGTTTTAATGATATGAATAAAACACCAGCTGACTTTACATACTTGTGTAATATGCTAAATGGGTCGTTTATATCTAGGCGCAACACAATTGTGGTCCCTGGTAGCAAGATGGGCTTGGCATTAGAAGTAATTCTTTATCCAATTATTCATAAAATAGTTGAAAATAAGTAGATTTATGGTAGAAAACAGCCATCATTGGTTTAGGTCTTTCTTTAATCTAAGTTAAATCATAAAGCCTATTTTTTGAACCTATCAGCTTGTTGCTGTCGTATAATAAGGCATTTGGTATTTTTACGCTCTAAATAACCCTTTTAATATGGACTCATTAACTCAATTTATGCTCGGTGCTAGTGTTGGCTTAGTGATTAGTCCAGTCAAAACTCGAAAAATTGCACTAATTTCAGGCACACTAGCGACTCTGCCCGATTTGGATATTCTGCTGAGCCATGGCGATGCCTTGCAGGATATGATTAATCATCGTAGTTTTTCACATTCGTTTGTGGTGCTAAGCCTGCTGTCATTGCCTTTGGCGTTCGGCTTAAAACGATTTTTTGTAGATTTGACACTCTCAACCCAGCGCTGGTTTTGGCTGTGTTTTTGGGTGCTAAATACCCACACTTGGTTAGATGCATTGACGATTTTTGGTACACAAATATTTTGGCCAAGTGCTGTGGCGAGTGTGTCCATCGCCTCGATGTTTATTTTTGATGTGTTTTATATTGCCCCGTTGTTAGCAACATTTGGCATACTGATGTATAAAAAACAGCTGCCAGTATGGCGCTGGTTTTCTGCTAATACCTGGGCGTTGGGGCTGAGTAGTATGTATTTGGTGTTGATGCTACTGTTGCAACAACACGCTTTCAGCCACACGCCGCCGCCAAGCAACACCAAAATAATTAACAGCTTTACCATGCCGACCCCTTCTAATGGGGTAATTTGGCGCACCGTGTATATTGACGAACAAAACAGTTATGAGCGTTTTTATAATCTGATAACGCAAAATCACAGTCCTTGGCTACGCATTGCTCATCGCAAAAATGACGAGCTGCCTAAAGACGCCGCTTTAGAAGCGCTGATTGCAAAATACGGACATTTTGCCCACGGTTTTTATCGCCTACAAACGCTTGGCAATGACTTGATTATTCATGATATTCGTATGGGCACAACCGATATGCCGATTTTTGCCTTTAAGATAGGCGAAAAACAAGCAGGTGTGTATCGCGCAGTAACGCCAATCGAAGTACCGCTAGCGTATTTTAGCTTTGTCAAAATGTTTGGTAATTTTGCCTCCATTCTTGATGTTAATACTGCCTCTTAATCTCTTAGAGACACTAATAATGAGGCACAATTAGCTTGGCATAGTTTAGTTGTTTTGGTGGAAATTTTCCGCTATGATAAACAACAAAAAACCAACAAAAAACGCCTGTAAATAATTTTGCTTAGTTATTTAACAACAATATTTACCAGTTTGTTGGGTATCACAATCACCCTTGTTATGGTTTTAGCAGCGGTAAATTTAGTAATATTTATGTCAGTTAGGGCTTGGGTTTCGAGCGCTTTGCTTTCGGTGTTGGCAGCCGCTATGATTTTGGCACGCAGTTTGCCATTGACTTGCACGATAATTTGCACTTCGTCTTGTGCTAAAGCTGATTTATCAACACTCGGCCAAGGCTGGTCGATAATAGCTGTAGTGTGTCCTAATGCTTGCCATAGGTGGTGAGCAAGATGTGGGGCAATTGGGCTGAGTGCTTTGAGTATAATATCAATTGATTCTTGCTTGATTGCCATAGCGTTGGCGTTGCTTTCGGTGAATTTTGCCAAAGCGTTACAGAGCTCCATCAGCGCTGCAATGGCAGTATTGAAAGAATGCCTGCGCGCCATATCATCAGTGATTTTTGCTAGGGTTTGGTGGGTTTTTTGGCGAATCTCTTGTTGTATTTTGTTGAGTTTGTCCAATTTACCAATGGGATGGTTTTTTGTGTCTTCAATAAAGTTTGAAACTAAACGATAGATTTTGTTAATAAAGCGATGTGCGCCTTCTAATCCGGAATAACTCCATTCTAAATCTTGGGTTGGCGGCGCGGCAAATAGGATAAATAGGCGCACGGTATCAGCGCCATATTTTTCAATCATCTCAGCTGGGTCCACGGTATTGCCTTTGGATTTGCTCATTTTAGCGCCGTCTTTGAGCACCATGCCTTGAGTCAGTAGGTTTTTAAAAGGCTCGTCATTGTGGATTAGCCCTTCATCGCGTAGTAGTTTGTTGAAAAAACGCGCATATAAAAGATGCAAAATTGCATGTTCAATACCGCCAATATATTGGTCAACGCCGCCGTTAGCCAGCCAATAATCAGCGCGTTCATCGAGCATCGCACTGTCGTTATCAAAGCAAGCATAGCGGGCAAAATACCATGAGGATTCAAAAAAAGTATCAAAGGTGTCAGTTTCGCGTTGTGCCGCGCCAGAACATTTTGGGCAGGTGGTTTGGTAGAATTCGGGCATTTTTTTAATCGGCGAACCAACCCCATCAAAACTAACTTTTTCAGGAAGAGCGACAGGCAAATCAGCGACAGGCACAGCAACTGAGCCACAAAGTTTGCAATTAATAATCGGAATCGGACAGCCCCAATAACGCTGGCGTGATACCCCCCAATCGCGCAGGCGATAGTTGATTTTTTTGCTGCCTAAATTTTTTGCTTCTAAGTGTTTGGCGATTGCTGTAAATGCCTGCTCAAAATTTAGCCCGTCAAACTCGCCAGAGTTGAACAAGATGCCTTTATCGGTGATTGCACGCTCATCTACGCTGTCATTTTGATTGATGACTTGTTTGATTTTAATATTGTATTTTTTGGCAAACTCATAATCACGCTCATCATGCGCCGGCACACTCATCACCGCACCAGTGCCGTAGCCCATTAGCACAAAATTCGCAATCCAAATCGGCAGCGCTTCACCCGTGATTGGATGGGCGCAACTTAAAGTTGAATTAATGCCTTTCTTTTGCATGGTTTCCAGCGCGGCTTCAGTGGTTTGCATAGCCCTACATTCATCGATAAAGGCTTGTATAGTGGCGTTATTTTGCCCTGCTTTAAGCGCTATAGGATGTTCGCTGGCAATCGCTAAATAGCTTACCCCCATTAGTGTATCGGGGCGCGTGGTGTAGGTGCTAAGTGCCTCGCCATTTTTCAGCACAAAATTAATATCTAAGCCAACTGATTTACCAATCCAATTTTTTTGCATGGTTTTAACCGCATCAGGCCAGCCTTTTAGTTGGTCTATGTCGCTTAATAATTCTTCGGCATAATCAGTTATGCGCATAAACCATTGCGAGATTTCTTTTTTCTCAATCGGTGCGCCAGAGCGCCAGCCACAGCCATCAATCACTTGTTCGTTGGCAAGTACGGTTTGGTCAATAGGATCCCAATTAACGACTGCATTTTTTTTGTAAACCAAGTTTTTTTCAAATAGCTTAACAAATAACCATTGCTCCCAGCGATAGTATTTTGGATGGCAGGTAGCAAGCTCGCGCGACCAGTCATAAGCAAAACCCAACTGGGTGAGCTGGTTTTTCATATAGTTGATATTTTCATAGGTCCAATCGGCAGGCGGCACTTTGTTTTCTAGGGCCGCATTTTCAGCAGGCAATCCAAACGCATCCCAACCAATCGGCTGCATCACATTTTTGCCCTGCATTTTTTGAAAACGAGCAATCACATCGCCAATACTATAATTACGCACATGCCCCATATGTAGCCGCCCAGACGGATAAGGGAACATACTGAGGCAATAATATTTTTCTTTTGCAGGGTCTTGCGTTACCTCAAAAGATTTATTTTTTTGCCAATATTGTTGTGCTTTTGCTTCAATTTCTTGAGCGTTATATTCTGGACTCATGGGCGTTGTTTATTTTGGGCAACATCGCAAGGCGAAATAGCGCAGTTAAGTTTTAGTGTACCGATAATCTCATCAATACCGTTAAGTTTGTTGTCTATTAAATATTGACTAATGCCATCGTTGATTGTATGGCAAACTAATGGATTGTAAAACAAAGCGGTGCCGACACCCACCGCACTAGCGCCTGCAATGATAAATTCTAAGGCATCATTTGCTGTGCTAATACCGCCTTGCCCGATAATAGGCACGCCGTATTTTTTACTAACTTGATAGACTTGATGCACCTTTAATAAGGCAATCGGTTTAATCGCCGGGCCCGACAAACCGCCCTGATTGTTGCCAATAATTGGGGTGCGCGTTGTGGTGTCAATCGCCATACTCATCAGCGTATTGATAACTGCCAAACCGTCCGTTCCCGCATCAATACAGCGTTGTGCTGAAAAGGCAATATCAGTTTGATTAGGCGAGAGTTTGGTAATCAGCGGCTTGGCGGTGTTTTTACGGCAAATCTCAACCACCCGATAACTCATCTCAGGGTCGTTACCAAAGGCAACGCCGCCTTTTTTAACATTTGGGCAAGAGATGTTAATCTCAATTGCATCAATATCGCTGTCATCAAAACGCTTGCTAAGCTCACCATATTCTTCAATAGAGAAGCCGGAAATGTTAATAATAAAACGCGTCTCGGTTTTGTCTAAATTTGGCATAATATCGTTAAGCACCGCATCAGCCCCCGGATTTTGCAAACCAATGGCGTTAATCATCCCAGACGGCGTCTCCGTTACTCGATGAGGGCTATTACCAAGTCGCGCCTCAAGCGTAGTGCCTTTTAGGCAAACTGCCCCCACTTCTTTGTTAGAAAATCCCTGAACCCGCGTATATTCCTCGCCAAAGCCCACACAGCCAGAAAGCAAGATGATTGGCGATTCTAAGTGCAATCCGCAAAATTGTGTTTTTAAGTTAGTGTGCATATTTTGTTGTTTTTAGCAAAAACCTTTGTCTCAATTTTACCTATAACACCAGCCACTAAGTTAAATACCTGTTTTTTTATATCAACTGGGGCAGTTGTGTGGTTGGTAATGCGACTTCAGTCGCATCTAAACAGAGAGCAGAGCAAGAGCGGTGCTATTAGAACTGTTTGTGTTGAACAGAGGGCAGAAGGCAGAGGACAGAACAGAGCAAGAGCAACACTATTAGAATTGTTTGTGTATTTTTTGTGTCATATCGTCTGTTTGGGGGAGGGCGTGGTAGAGTGTGCCTCAACTCGAGATCCCGACGCCCTCCCCCAAGCCCCCACCCCTAAGAGTTTACCAAAATCGGGCTTCGCCCTATCGCCTGAACGGCGATTTTTGCACATTATCACCTTGAGGATTGGGTCGCCATTAGATTTGTTTGTGGGGGCGGAAAAAGCAGAGCAAGAGCGGTGTCATTAGGTTTGCTCTTGCTCTGTTCTGCCCTCTGTTTTCTGTCTTCTGTCCTCTGCCTCTCTGCTCTCTGTTCGCGGTGCCATTAGAATTTTGGCTTTTGTTGGTTAATTTAGAGGCAAGGCCTCTAAAAAGGTCTCTAAATTAAAATAAATTATAAATAAAAGGCTATCGCTTCTTTTGTTTATAATGCCTGACATAATAGTTATGTTTAGGGCAGATAAACCATGAAATTAGACATTTACCAAATTGATGCATTTGCAGATAAGCCTTTTGCAGGAAATCCAGCGGCAGTTTGTCCGCTTGAGTATTGGCTATCTGTTCAGTTAATGCAATCAATAGCTGCTGAAAACAACCTTTCTGAAACTGCATTTTTTGTTCAAACTGACACAGCTTATCACATTAGGTGGTTTACCCCTACTCATGAAGTTGATTTATGCGGTCATGCGACCTTAGCCAGTGCATTTGTTATTTTTTCTATTCTTGAATATAGAAAAAAAACAATTGTATTTACTTCAAAAAGCGGCGAGTTAAGCGTTAGTAAAAACGGGGCATGGTTGGCAATGGATTTCCCCACACAAAAGCCAATTCCATGCGCTCTTCCAAAACAAATAATGACAGCCTTTCAAAACCAGCCGATTGAATGTTTAAAATCACAAGACTATGTTGTTGTTTTTAAAAATGAAGCTCAAATATTAAACGCCGAACCCGACATAGCTTTATTAAATCAATTAGATTTAAGGGGCGTAATTATTACAGCTATTAGCAAAAAATATGATTTTGTTAATAGAGTTTTTGCACCAAAACTTGGTATTAATGAAGACCCGGTAACCGGCTCGGCATTTACCCAACTTATTCCATATTGGTCAGAAAAACTAAACAAAAAAGAACTTACAGCAAAACAAGTATCTAAACGAGGGGGAGAAGTTAATTGTGTCTATTTAGATAAAAGAGTTAAAATATCTGGCAAGGCTATCAAGTATATGGTGGGCAGCATTGAAATATAGACATACAGCAGGCGTTTTTAAAACAAACCTCAGGAAAAAATGAAAAATATATATTTTAAAAACTCTCAAAAAATGAGCGATGTTGAAAGTGAGACTGTTGATTTAATTATTACTTCACCCCCTTATTTTAATATTAAAGATTATGCTAAAAATGGCTATCAAAATCAAACACATTCAAAAAATAATATAAGTCAAATAGGCGATATAAAGGATTATAGAACCTTTATTAAAGAGTTACAAAAAGTATGGAAAGAGTGCGAAAGAGTGTTAAAACCAAATGCTAAATTGATTATAAACACGCCTTTAATGCCAATGAAAAAGAAAGAATTTAATACCCATTACAACAGGCATATTTTTGATTTAAATGCTGATATTCAAAGCTCTATTATTTATCGCAAGAATACAGAAATGTTTTTATTTGATACTTATATTTGGAACAGAACCAACACTTCAAAAAGTTTAATGTTTGGTAGTTACCCATATCCAAGAAATTTTTACGCCCAAAATACCAGCGAATTTATTACAGTATATGTCAAAGACGGCATACCAAAAAATGGATTGCCAAGCGATATAAAAGAAAAAAGCAAACTAACTCAAAAAGAATGGGTTGAATATACCAAACAAATTTGGAATATCCCCATTCCTAATAAAAATGATTTAGCGTTTGGCGAACATTCAGCGATTATGCCAGAGGAAATAGTGAGAAGATGTGTTAAACTTTTCTCATTTGTAGGCGATACTGTGCTTGACCCATTCGCCGGAAGCGGCACCACCTTAAAAGTTGCCAAACAACTACAAAGAAATTATATCGGTTATGAAATAATGGATAATTACAAGGAAATTATAGAAAAAAAATTAGGCAGCGTTTAATTATGCAAAGAGATATTTTTTATACTTCTACATCTGAAAATAATAATACGATTAAAGCTAAAAAAAATTGTATTTATAACTTGGATGTGTTTGATTTTTTAAATACCGAAGTTGCTGATAATTCGATTGATTTAGCAGTTATTGACCCACCTTACAATATGAAAAAAGCAGATTGGGATACTTTTAAAAATCAAGATGACTTTTTAAATTTTACCTTTGCTTGGATAGACGCACTTCTGCCTAAATTAAAATATGATAGTAGTTTGTATATTTTTAACAGCCCTTTTAACGCCTCTTATATTTTGCAATTTTTAGTTGAGAAGGGGTTGGATTTTAAAAACTGGATTGTATGGAATAAACAAGATGGTATTAGTGCACCTAAAACTAAATTTGTAAATGGCAGTGAGACTATTTTGTTTTTTACTAAAGGTAATCCAACTTTTAATTTTGATGATATTAGAGAGCCTTATAAAAGTACAGATAGAATGAAACACGCCGCTAAAAAAGGCATTATAAAAAATGGCAAGAGGTGGTTTCCTAATCCTAATGGTAGATTATGCTCAGAGGTCTGGGATTTTAGTAGTGAGAGACATAAAAACAAAGTCAATGGCAAAACACAAAAAATGTCGCATTTGACTCCTAAGCCAAAAAATATGATTAAGAGAATTATTAAAGCCAGTTCCAACAAGGGAGATTTGGTTTTAGATTGCTTTATGGGTAGCGGAACAACTGCTATTGTGAGTAAAAAAATGGGCAGAGATTTTATTGGAACAGAATTAAATAAAAATTATTATGATTTGTGTATTAAGCAATTAAAAGAAATGTGATGAATAAAAAATTACAACCAATTTTAGATATTGATAACAGCAATAATTTTTTAAAGTACATAGTTGGCAGACTGCAAAAAAACGATTACAGAGGCGTTCATATTTCACAACATAATAGATATGATTTAGAGTTTGTAATCAGTGTTTTGAGAGCGATAAAAAATGAAGTTGGAGACGCTTTATTTGAAATACCTAGAGGTGATTATAGCGAAAGAGAAAATGTTAGAAAATATAATATTGATAATTATCAAGACTTTAAAAAGATAACAGATGAGGTTTATTCATCTACTGGCAGAACTACATACAATTCAATAAAAAAGAATTTTTTTGTTGATTTTCACAGAATGGGATTAATTACAAGATATGATAAAAATAAAACCCCATCCAACCCTTATAAACGAACAATAATACATTATGTTTCACTAACAGACGAAACGAGCAGACTTTTAAATTCAAACAACATAATAGAAAAACATAGAATTTTTACTGATGTTTTAGACAAGAATCTCTTTAACTCTTATTTGAGCAATTTGGTGGATCTAATTTTTAATAGTCAATATAAAGGCGATGTAATAAGCATACATGAATTTATGTTTATATTTACTGATACAGAATTAAACAATCCAATTGAATTGCTTAACAAATACAGAGAATTAAAACAACATCAAAAAGACAAGCTACTAAACCTTATACAAGAATATGCTAATCCAGATAATTTTAGTGGAGATAAGACCCAAAAAAGAGATTTTCATAATTGGATAAACGAAACTCAACAAATGTTTATGCTTTTAAAGCAAACCAGTTATTTTCAAATAGACGAGAATAACCAAAATATTGCCTTAAATATTGGGAATTATGGCATATTTAGTATTGAGAATATAAAAAGAAGCGATAAGCCAAAACAAGAATATTTTAAACTTCACAAGCAGAAAAAACAAAATGACTTTGAGTTACATCATATAGTTGCTATTTCTAAGTCAAGAAATAAGGAAGAAGTTGCCATGCTTGACAATGTCCATAATTTGATTTATTTACATAAAAATAAGCATTTAGAAATCACAAAAAAGAAAAATATTCATGTGTATTTATCAATCAATCCAACAATAGCAAAATTTTGTGATTTTGATAGTACAAAAATTCAAGCAAATAATGGGATTAACTCTCTGTATTCAACTAACAACACTGTTTTGCAAAAGTTAGAATACCATAATAAAAAGGCGATAAAGGCGATATATGAATTTAATCAAAAAATACAGTGTTAATCATAAGACACTATAACAAACCGCAACAGCAGGGTATTTACTATGGCTAAAAAAGGTTTATTTATTAGCGGTAGCGGCACGGATGTTGGAAAAACATTTATTGCTATTCGTATTATTAAGGCGCTGAATGGGGTGGTTGAGGTGGTGGCAAGGAAGCCGATTGAGAGTGATTGCCAAAAAACTGCTACTGGGCTGTGGGCTAAAGATGCGCGCTTGTTGAACGAGGCTTGTTTGCTGTCTGAGGATATTGAAAAGGTTTGTCGGTTTGTTTTTGAGGCGTGCGTTAGTGGCGAAAAAGCCAGTTCGCAGCAGGGGTTGAGTATAACGCTGGCGGATTTGGTGGATGCCGCTAAGCCAGTTGATGAAAATCATTTTGTTATTGTTGAGGGTGCGGGTGGGCTGTATTCGCCGATTGCAACAAATGTGTTGAATAGTGATTTGGCTAAGGCTTTGGGCTTGCCGGTGGTGTTGGTGGTGAGGGACGAGCTGGGGGCAATTAATCAGGCTTTGTTGAGTTTGCAGGCGGCAAGGGCGCATAAACTCAATGTTGTTATGCTGGTTTTAAACCAAAAGACAGCAAATGATTTAGACAATGCCAGCGCCCTAAGTGCTTATACTGATGTTAAGGTGGTGGTTTTTAATAATGACTTAGAAAAGCAGTTTGCTGAAGCGGTGCTGGCATTAGATATTGTAAACAACTAAGCAATATATATTGACAGGTCTAATTGTATTCTTTTTCGCGGTCGGTCAAGCTTTCTTTAAAACTTTCCTTGTTAAATAATCGCTTAGCATAATCGTTAATTGGCTTAGAGTTTAGGTTAATATCTAATGTTTTAAGTCGCCATAATAGTGGCGCTAAACACGCATCAACAATACTCATCTCATCGCTCTTGAAATAAGGCTGATATTCAAACAAAGGGGTCAGCTCGATTAAACTACTGGCAAGAGTTTTACGCGCTTTATTTGCTGCTTTTTTGTTGCCCGTTTGAATGGTTTTAACCATATCATACCAGCAATCTTTAGCACGAGTAAATCTAAAAATAAGTAGGCGCTTTTCAGCTTTTTTGATTGGATCAACCGGCAATAATGGCGGAAATGGAAAACGCTCATCCAGATATTCGGCAATGACGGATAAATCATACAACACCATATTGCGGTCAAATAATATCGGTAGCATTTGACCGGGGCTAAGCTCTAAAATTTCTTCAGGCATTTTATCAACTTTTAAATTAAGCACTTCTCTATCAATGTTTTTTTCCGCCATAATGAAGCGTATTGCGTGTGATTCCATTTCTTCATCGGAAGTGTAGAGTGTGGTTGAAGCTGGATTAGGTTTTGTTTGCATAATAGGTTATCCTCAAAAAGACAACGCCCTTTTTGATGCGTTGTTAAGTTATTGTGTTAAAAAAAATCATTAAAAAATTAGTCTTTAGCGCGCCATTTGCCGTATTTAACATCTTTCCAATATTCCTTTTTTAATAAATAAGAAAGAATCAGTAAAATGAATAAAAAGCCCAACACCTTGTAACCAAGTTTGACACGCACAAGCTTTGCAGGCTCGCCAACATAGTCTAAGAAGTTGGTAATATCTCTTAGGTCTTGGTTAAAATCTGCTTCTGTTTTGCTTTGTTTTAAATTCCACAGAACATCCGGCATAGAGGCGTTGATTAAAATCTTGTTATTCACCCCAAACGGGCGAGACTCGTCTTTGTAGAAACTACGCAGATAAGTATAAATCCAATCAGTGCCTTTTGAGCGCGCCACTAGAGACAAATCTGGCGGCGTTCCACCAAACCATTTTACAGCACCTTCTTTAGACATTGATGAGACGATTGTATCACCAATTTTATTAGTGTTAAACATAAGGTGTTTCTCTACATCTGCCACAGAAATGTTAAGGTCTTTGCCGATGCGATTGTAGCGCATAAATGCAATTGAGTGGCAACCAGAGCAGTAATTCATAAATAACTTAGCACCATTTTGTAATGACTTTTGATCGTCTATATCAGTATTGGCATGGTCTAATTTAACCCCAGAGCCACTCGCCAAAAGATTGCAAGAAATCAGCATTATCGCGGTTGTTGCCAGCAATGTGTTTAATGGTTTTTTCATCAATTTACTCCGTTAGCCTTGCTGGCACTTGTTTGGTTTTTCCTAGCGTGGTAAACCAAGGCATAAGAATAAAAAAGCCAAAATATGTTATTGTAAAAACCTTTGCTAACAGTGAATAAAGCGGCGTTACTGGCTGCATACCTAAGTAGCCAAGTATAACAAAGCTAATGACAAAAATACCCAAAGCAACTTTATAATGCCATGAGCGGTAACGAATTGATTTCACTTTTGAGCGGTCTAACCACGGCAGTGCAATTAAAATTAACAAGGCGGAAAACATACCAACTACACCTGGGAATTGCGAACCAAACATAGGTGGAATAGCCCTTAACACCGAATAGAAAGGCGTTAAATACCAAAGCGGTGCAATGTGTTCTGGGGTTTTAAGCGGGTTAGCCTCAATAAAATTAGCATGCTCTAAGAAGTAACCATTCAGTGCTGGCGAGAAAAATACTACAGCTGAGAAAATCATCAAAAACACCACCATGCCGACAATATCTTTAACGCTGTAATATGGGTGAAAAGGAATGCCGTCTTTAGGAATGCCGTCCTTGTCTTTGTTTTCCTTAATCTCAATACCATCAGGGTTGTTTGAACCAACAGCATGCAGTGCAACAATGTGTAAAAACACCAGAACCACTAAGATTAACGGCAAGGCAATTACATGTAGCGAGAAGAAACGGTTTAACGCTGGGTCGCCAACCGCATAATCGCCTAAAATCCATACTAATAAATCAGGCCCGATAAACGGCACAGAACCAAACAGGGATATAATTACCTGCGCACCCCAATACGACATTTGCCCCCACGGTAGGACATAACCCATAAATGCCTCAGCCATTAGTGCGATGTATAATATCATACCTAAAACCCAAATCAACTCACGCGGGGCTTTATACGAGCCGTATAAAAGACCGCGATACATATGCAAATAAATAACAATAAAAAATGCCGAGGCACCAGTGGAGTGTATATAACGCATTAACCAACCCCAATTAACATCGCGCATTATGTATTCAACTGAGGCAAATGCGCTCAGTTCATCAGGCTTAAAGTGCATGGTTAAAAAGATACCAGTGATGATTTGCATTGCCAATACTAAAATGGATAATGAACCAAAGAAATACCAAAAATTAAAATTTCTGGGTGTGTAATATTCTGCTAAATGCTCGTTCCAAACTTTGGTTAGCGGAAATCGTTGGTCAATCCAATTTTTATTGTTATCCATAGTTTTTATGATATTTTGTTGAGATTTAGAATAGGTGTTATTTCATGCTCCTCTGGGCTAACACCAATTTTAATCAGGCTGTCATTAATAAATTTGTAAGGAGGAATCACTAAATTAGTTGGCGCTGGCGCACCTGCATAAACGCGACCTGCTAAGTCAAATTTTGAACCATGACATGGGCAGTAAAAGCCGCCCTTCCATGACTCTCCGCCTAAATCCGCCGCTCCTAACTCTGGGCGATAAGTAGGCGAACAACCAAGATGTGTACAGACTCCAACAATAACAGCAATCTCAGCTTTAATCGCACGATGCTCGGCAGTAATATATTTAGGCTGTTGCGTTTTTGAGTTGCCAGAGCCGTTAGGGTCATCTAATTCGCCGTTTAATGTTTTGAGATTTTTGATTGTTTGTGCGTCTCGTTTGAAAATCCAAACAGGCTTTTTACGCCAAAGCACACGCACTAACTGCCCAGTTTCTAATTTGCTAATATCAATATCAATCGGCGCACCAGCGGCTTTTGCTCTGGCAGATGGACTCCAAGTTGATAAAAATGGCCAAGCAACAAAACCAACACCAACAGCGCCAACTACACTTGTAGCGTTGGTTAGGAAGCGTCTTTTTTTGAGGTCTATTGTTTGTTCTGACATACGATTACAATCCTGTTTGTGTAAGTGTTTTTTATCTGGGATAAAAAAGCCCATAATTATAGTCTAATCAACTTTATATAATAGAGCTTTTTACAGTTACTTATTTAATTTTCTTGTAAGCCGACTTTAATCGTTATTTTCTTGATTTGTGCAAGCCCCTCTAAGTTGGTCAGAATTTTTAATAATAAAGCCTGTTGCTTTTGTGCGCGGAAAGCAACTGCCTGATTGTTAGTGATTAAAGTTGCGGTATGTTGTTTGATTAAGCACAGCTCTAAAGTGCTAAGTTCAGCGGGCAAAAGTTTGTTAAGTTGGGTGTTAATTTGATTATATACTCTAGCCTGTGCAAACAGCACGCCTAATTTGCCTTTTGGAGTAAATGTTGCCAGATTTGTTAGATTGTGATTTACTGTTTGCATATTTTCTTAGTGTTTTTTCCTAATGCAATGGTCTTATCGCAACATCTGTGCGAAAATAGCGGTTTTTTCTAAAACCACATTTATTAGGACTAATGAGTATTATAAATAAAATTGCCGCCAAAATGGTCGGTTCTCGTAACGAGCGTCTGGTTAAAAAACTCTCTAAAATTGTTGCACAGATTAATATATTTGAGCCTGATTTGCAAGCGTTAAGTGATGAGGCGCTGCGTGCTAAAACGCAAGATTTTCAACAACAACTTAAACAGCAAACAAGCTTAGACACGCTGCTGCCCGAAGCATTTGCAGTGGTCAGGGAGGCTAGCGTTCGGGTTTTAGGCTTACGACATTACGATGTGCAAATGATTGGCGGCATGGCGCTCAATCAGGGAAATATTGCAGAAATGGGCACAGGAGAAGGCAAAACTTTGGTAGCCACTTTGCCAGTTTATTTAAACGCGCTAAGCGGTAAGGGCGTGCATGTAGTTACCGTGAATGATTATTTAGCAACGCGCGATGCGCAGTGGATGGGCAAAATATTCGATTTTTTAGGCCTTAGTGTTGGCATTATTAGCTCTAATATGCCCCCAGAAGATAAACAAGCCGCTTATGCTTGCGATATTGTTTATGCTACCAATAACGAATTGGGCTTTGATTATTTAAGAGACAACATGGCGTTTGCTAGTGAACAAAAAGTCCAGCGCGGGTTAAACTTTGCGGTGGTTGATGAGGTAGATTCAATCCTGATTGATGAGGCCAGAACGCCGTTGATTATCTCTGGTCCGGCTGATGATTATTCCAATGTTTATCAAGCAATCAATAAAATGATACCGCATTTTAGCAAACAAATTGAAAGCGGCGAAGGCAAGGAGATTGTTGTCGAAAAAAACGGCGATTACACCGTTGATGAAAAGCACAAACAGGTTTTTCTTACTGACGAGGGGCATACTAAAGCAGAGAGTTTGTTGGTTGATGTTGGTGTGTTATCACAGGGCGCAAGCCTTTATGATGCTAGCAATATCTTGTTAATGCAACATATTAATTCGGCATTGCGCGCCCATATTTTATTTAAAAACGATGTGAACTATATTATTCAAGATGATGAAGTGGTAATTGTGGATGAATTTACTGGCAGAACCATGCCCGGTCGCCGTTGGTCAGAAGGATTGCATCAGGCGATTGAGGCAAAAGAAGGGGTTAGTATTAAAAAAGAAAACCAAACCTTAGCATCGATTACTTTTCAAAATTATTTTAGGCTTTATAACAAGCTCTCAGGTATGACCGGGACTGCGGATACTGAGGCGGTGGAATTTCAAGATATTTATGGTTTAGAAACTATGGTGATTCCGCCTAACAAACCCTCACAAAGAGACGACAAAGCCGACCAAATTTACCTGACTTTAGAGGAAAAACTTGAGGCAATTTCCCTTGATATTGAGCGTTGTAAAAAAACTGGGCAGCCAGTATTGGTGGGCACTAGTAGCATTGAAAGTTCAGAGGCAATATCGGCATTGTTAAAGCAAAAGAAAATCAAACATGAGGTGCTAAACGCCAAACAACACGAGCGTGAAGCACAAATTGTTGCCAACGCTGGCGCGCTTAATGCGGTTACTATTGCCACTAATATGGCAGGGCGCGGCACTGATATTGTGCTTGGCGGCAAGTTGGCAGAAGGTGCTAACGACAAACAAAAAACCCAGTGGCAAACACAACATAATGAGGTGATTAAAGCTGGCGGGCTGCACATTGTTGGCACTGAGCGCAATGAGTCGCGCCGAGTTGATAACCAACTTCGTGGGCGTTCTGGTCGTCAGGGCGATGTCGGTTCAACGCGTTTTTATCTGTCGCTTAAAGATAATCTTATGCGCATTTTTGCCAGTGAAAAAATGGCAGCAATGATGCAGCGATTGGGGATGGAGCATGGTGAGGCGATTGAGCATAGAATGATTAATCGTGCGATTGAAAATGCCCAGAAAAAAGTCGAAGGTATGAATTATGATGCGCGTAAAAGTCTATTGGAATATGACGATGTTGCCAATGACCAGCGTAAGGTAATTTATCATCTGCGTGATGAATTAATGAGTGTAAATGATGTGCAAGAGCGTTTTATTTCCATTCGTGAAGGTGTGATTGCACAGCTGTTTGCCGGCTATACTTCCGCTGGTATGGCAGAAGAGGATTGGGATATAGATGGCTTGCACAACGCACTCAAAGCCGACTATGCGGCAGATTTTCCATTACAAAAATGGTTAGACGAAGGCGTGGATGTTGATGAATTAGAGCTAAGAATTACTCAAGGTTTAACTCAAATTTGTGATTATAAAGAGCAAATTGTTGGCAGCGAACAGATGCGTAGTTTTGAAAAAGCCGTTATGTTACAAACGCTGGATCATTATTGGAAAGAGCATTTAGCAGCAATGGATTATTTACGCCAAAGCGTTAATTTGCGTGGTTATGCACAAAAAAATCCAGCGCAAGAATACAAGCGCGAATCGTTCGGTATGTTTGAGTCGCTGTTAGAAAACATTAATATTGAGATTGTTAAAGCCTTGTCAGTGGTAAGCATTAATGAAAACACCAACGCTAAAGAAGTTGAACAACAAAATAACGAAGGCGTTAAGGCGCAACACCAAGAAACTAAAACCAACACACAGGCAAACACTGCACAAAATAAAACAACCTATACCAGAGCCACAGAAAAAATTGGTCGCAACGAACCTTGTCCTTGTGGTTCTGGCAAAAAATACAAACAATGTCATGGCAAAAAATCATGACAAACTATATTAATGGCAACAGATAATCGCTATATTGGGCTGATGTCTGGCACCAGTATGGATGGTGTTGATGGCGTGGTGATGAATGATACTTGCACTCAAATTATCGCCTCAAGCTATCTGCCCTACCCAGTCGAGCTCAAACAACGCCTGCGCAGGCTCGCAAAAAATTCAACAATTACACTCAAAATACTGGCACAATTAGACACAGAGGTCGCCCTTATTTTTGCCAAAACCGTCCGACAATTATTGCAAAACTCAAATATTGCAATAGCTGATATAGCTGATATTCAGGCAATCGGCTCACACGGACAAACTGTTTTCCACCAAGGCGGTAAATATTCTACCCAGATTGGTCACGGCGCGATAATTGCTGAAAATACCGGCATCACTACCGTGGCTGATTTTCGTATGGCAGATATAGCGGCGAATGGGCAGGGCGCGCCACTCACGCCACTTTATCATCAGCATTTGTTAAATGGTAAAGACGGCATAGTGATAAATCTGGGCGGCATTACTAATTTAACTAAAGTATCATCCGGCAAGGTTGTTGGTTTTGATGTTGGACCAGCAAATATTTTGTTAGATAATTGGATTCAAAAATACAAACAATTGGACTACGACCAAGACGGCGTTTGGGCGCGTTCTGGCGTGGTTGATGAGCCTTTATTAAAGAATTTATTAGCTGATAACTACTTTCAAAAGGCCGCGCCCAAAAGCACTGGTGCAGAATATTTTAATTTGGACTGGCTGGCATCTTTTCTCACAGGTTCTGAAAGCACAGCTGATGTGCAGCGCACCTTAGTAGAATTAAGCGCTGTTAGTATTTCTCAATATATTGCCAAACAAGCAACGGTTTATTTGTGCGGCGGCGGTGTGCATAACTCGTTGTTATTTAAGCGATTAACGCATTTAAACCCACATAGCAAAATCACCACCACCGATGATTTAGGCGTTTCCCCAGATTTTGTTGAAGCCGCCGCTTTCGCCTTTTTTGCCAAGCAAACATTGAGCGGCAAAGCTGCTAATTTGCCAGCAGTTACCGGCGCTAAAGGCAAGCGCATATTAGGTGCAATCTATCTGTTCAAAAATCAATGAAATTGATACATATTACTTTAAACTATTCAAAAACTGCATTTTTTGAACACTTAACAACCAACATATATCAAAACAATGGTTTTTTGAACACTTAACAACCAACATATATCAAAACAATGGCTTTTTGAACACTTAACAACCAACATATATCAAAACAATGGCTTTTTGAACACTTGACAACTGATATGTATCAAAATAGCAGTTTTTTGAACACTTAGCAAGCAACATATATCAAAACAATGGTTTTTTGAACACTTGATAACTGATATGTATTAAAATAGCAGTTTTTTGAACACAAATATCTTATGCAATTAATTGCAGATGTCTTAAAAAATGATTTTGAAACGCCTGTTATTCTTAAAGAATTGAGTTTAGCACATCGTTTTTTAGGAGAATTAAAAGGCCTGTGTCAAAGCATCCCGAACCCCGCTATTTTGATTGACAGCTTGTCTTTGCAAGAGGCACAAGACAGTTCAGAAATTGAAAATATTGTTACTACTCAGGATGATATTTTTAAATATCGGTTGCAATCCAACACCGTCAATTTAGCGGCAAAAGAGGTGCAAAATTATGTGGCATCGCTGCGTTATTTTCAAAAGAAATTAAATAATAATAATTTAATTACGATTAACACAATTGTGGAAGCACAAAAAATCATCAAATGCAATGCAGCCGGCATTCGGACACAATCTGGCACGGTTTTACAAAATCAAACCACGCAAGTCGTGGTTTATACGCCGCCTGAACCTAATAAACTCAGCGCACTTCTAAGCGATTTGGAGCAGTTTATCAACAATGATAAAACCCAATTAGACCCACTGATTAAAATGGCAATTATTCATCATCAATTTGAAAGTATTCATCCGTTTTACGATGGCAATGGCAGAGTTGGGCGCATTATTAACATTGTTTATTTAATGCAACAGGGGTTGTTAGATATGCCAGTTTTATACCTAAGTCGGTATATTAACCACAATAAAAACAGCTATTATGGCTTACTACAAACGGTGCGTGATGATAACACTTGGCAAGATTGGGTTGTTTTTTTATTAAAAGCCGTAGCAAAAACAGCAAAAAATAGCCTGATATTGATTAATGGCATTAGAGAATTACAACAACAGCATAAAAATAAAATTCGTCATGACTTTCCCAAAATTTATTCGCAAGAATTGATTAATAATATTTTTAAATACCCTTATACTAAAGTCAGTTTTTTGCAACAAGATTTAGGCGTATCGCGTTTAACAGCAGTCCGTTATTTGGAACAACTTAGACAAGGTAATTTATTAAAAAAGAGAAAATTGGGGCGTGAGAATTATTATTTAAATCATAAATTAGTTGTCTTATTGGGCACTGTAGAGAGTATGAGGGATGAACAATAAAACCTTAGACGGCAAACCTGCTAAAGCTAAGCATTTTTTAGGTGTAATCTATCTGTTCAAAAATCAACAAAATTGATACATATTATTTTAAACTGTTCAAAAATTAACAAAATTGATACATATTATTTTAAACTGTTCAAAAATCAACAAAATTGATACATATTATTTTAAACTGTTCAAAAACTGTATTTTCTGAACACTTAGTATAATTCCTTGCACTCTACTAATAAACTGATATAAAATTCATCTTAATAAATGATAGGCATTTTTAATTGAAAAATTTATTAACAAAATTAGGGTTTCAACCCAAAGAAGGTGAAAATAACCTTTGGCATAAGCTGTATTCTCAGCACAATAATTGCAGTATCACAGTTGATTTTAATCAGCAAAAAATCAATTATGCTGAGTTAATAAAAGCAGGCAACAAAACCACACAAAACTTTTCTCAAGATGAAAACTGGGTGGTTTTAGAATGTGTAAACCGCTTATTGGAAAAGGGCTATTCACCACAAAATATCATTTTAGAAAAAACTTATCCAGCAGGTCATGGGCATTCTGCTAGGCTGGATATTTGTGTGAATAATGATGATGGACAGGAATATTTGCTGATTGAGTGCAAAACTTATGGCAAGGAATTTAATAAAGAGTTAAGCAATACTAAAAAAGATGGTGGGCAATTATTTACTTATTTTAAATTTGAAAATAAAGCTAGTATTATTATGCTTTATGCCTCAAAGTTAGACAATCAAGATATTATTTTTCAAAATGAAATCATTAAAATTGAAGATAATTACCGCACAGGTAGTGCAAAAGATTTTTACGAAAGATGGAATAAAATCACCAAAGATAACGGCGTTTTTGATGATTGGGTTAAGCCTTATGATTTTGTTTCTAAAGCCTTAACTTCAGAGGATTTGGTCGAAATACGAGAAGAGGACAGTAGCACTATTTTTAACCATTTTTTAGAAATTCTGCGTCATAATGTAGTGTCAGACAAGGGCAATGCTTTTAATAAAATTTTCACCCTGTTTTTATGCAAGGTTTATGATGAAAAATCAACTAAGACAGGAGACGAATTAAAGTTTCAGTGGCTTGAAGGCAAGGATACTGATATAGATTTTCAGTTAAGGCTGACTGATTTATATAAAAAAGGCATGAAAGATTTTTTAGAAAAAGAAGTAACTGATTTTTCTGATGCTGAATTTGACCAACAATATAAAAATTTAGATGACAAAACTAAAAAAAGCCTAAAACAAACCTTTGCAAAACTTAGGTTAGAAAAAAATAATGAATTTGCCATTAAAGAAGTTTTTGATAATCAGTCATTTAGAGAAAACGCCAAAATCGTTAAAGAAGTGGTGGAATTATTGCAAAAATATCAAATTCGCTACAATAAACGTCAACAATATTTATCAGATTTTTTTGAATTATTATTAACCACAGGCTTAAAACAAGAATCAGGGCAATTTTTTACCCCGGTGCCGATTGCACAATTTATTATTAAAAGCCTGCCGCTTGATGGTTTGGTTGATAAAAAATTAGAAGCAGGCAAAAAAGATGAGTTAATGCCTTTTGTGATGGATTACGCCGCAGGTAGTGGGCATTTTTTAACTGAAAGTATGCACGAGATGCAACGGCTTTTAGATGCAAAAAATCCTGATGATTATATTCAAGCAACCGCTAAAAAAATAAGGAATTGGAAAGATGATCATTTCGATTGGGCAGAAAAATATGTCTACGGTGTAGAAAAAGACTACCGTTTGGTTAAAGTTGGCAAAGTTGGCTGTTATTTACACGGCGATGGTTTGGCAAATGTATTATTAAGTGATGGTTTGGCAAGTTTTAAGCACCTAGAATACAGAGAACTGTTGAGCAAGAAAGATGAAAAATTTCCGCAAGAAAATAAACAATTTGATGTGGTTGTCTCTAATCCGCCTTATTCAGTTTCATCGTTTAAAAATGCTTCCGCAGACTATTATCAACAAAAAGACTTTGAACTCTACGCCAGTTTAACTGATAGCAGTTCTGAAATTGAATGCCTATTTGTTGAACGCACTAAACAACTGTTAAAAGATGGCGGTATGGCAGGCGTTATTTTGCCCAGTAGTATTTTAAGTAACGCAGGTATTTATACTAAAACTCGTGAAATTTTATTAAAGTATTTTGAAATAATTGCCATTACTGAATTAGGCTCAAATACCTTTATGGCAACAGGTACTAATACAGTTGTGCTGTTTTTACGCCGTAGAAATAATTATGACAGCATTCATTTAAAGACCGCAATTAACAAGTTTTTTAAGAATTTACAAGAGCTAACTTTAGGTGGTATTGAGAACCCTATTAGCAAATATTTGGCTTATGCTTGGGAAGGTATTAATTTTGAGGATTATAAAACGCTATTACAAAAAACACCTAACAAAATAATTGAGCAACACGAGTTATATCAAGATTATCAAATAATAAAAGCAAAAAATAGCCAAGAAAAATGGCAAAAAATACTTGAATTAGAACAACAAAAATTATTTTATTTTGTGCTAACTTATCCGCAAAAAATCGTTTTAATAAAAACTGGTGAGAAAAAAGCCGAAAAACAATTTTTAGGCTATGAATTTTCTAATCGCCGAGGCAGCGAAGGCATTCACCCTATTCAGAGAGGCAAAACTATTGATGAATGCACCCAATTATTTGACCCTAATATTTTTGATAATCCACAAAAAGCCAGCACCTATATTTATCAAGCGTTTAAAGGTGATTTGAGCAGCGAGATTGATGATGCTTTAAAAAATAATATCTCAAGAGTTAATTTAGTAGATTTAATGAGTTTTGATCGGGTGGATTTTGAAAAAACCATTTCTTTATCAATTAAAAAAAAACTAAAAATTGAAAGTCAGTGGGAATTAGAAAAGATTGGTGAGATAATATATGAACATCCAAAATCTAAGATAAAAGTAGGCACCGCAAAAGATGTGATAAATGGCATATACCCTTTTTTTACCAGCGGCAATAGCATGCTTACATTTAACGACTTTTTGCTTGATAATGAAAATATTTATCTTTCTACAGGCGGCAATGCTATTATTAAATACTTTAACGGTAGGGCATCTTATTCCACTGATACCTTTGTTATAAAAAGCCTCAATGAAAAAGAGTTAAAAACAAAATTTATATTTCACTTATTAGATAGTGTTATTGTTTCAATCAATCAATTTTATTTTAAAGGCTTAGGATTAAGGCATTTACAAAAACCTGATTTTAGAAACATAAAAATACCTATCCCGCCTAAAGAAATCCAGCAAAAAATTATTAATGAAATTGAAGATTTAGAAAAAAAAGAAGACGAAGCAACTACAAGTATTTTAAATTTACAAAATAATATCAATGATATTGTTGGCGAAATTAACACAAATAATTTAATTAAACTAAAGCAATTAATGTTAATTGTTAGAGGCGCATCACCAAGACCTATTAGGCAATATCAAACGAATGATAAGAATGGTGTAAATTGGATAAAAATAGGCGATGTAAAACCAAATTCAAAATATATAACGAAAACTAAAGAAAAAATAACTTTAGATGGTGCAAAAAAATCAAGGTTTGTAGATATTGGAGATTTTATATTATCTAATTCTATGAGTTTTGGAAGGCCTTATATTATGAAAATAACAGGTTTTATCCATGATGGTTGGTTACTTATGTCTCATTTTAGTAAAGAATTAAATAAAGATTATTTATACTATATTCTTTCTAGTAATTTAGTTCAAGAACAATTTAAAAATGCTGCAAGTGGTGGCACGACAGTTGATAACCTTAATATTACAAAGGTTGAAAATACTGATATACCTTTAATTACATTATTAGAACAACAAAAAATAGTCGCAAAAATAGTAAAAATAGAAGCAAAAATTCACCAATTAGAGGCACAAACAAATGCCATTCCACAACAAAAAGAAGCGGTTTTAAAGAAGTATTTATGAGCGATTTACAACAACTTGAAATAATCCGACCAGACGATTGGCATTTGCATTTGCGTAGTGGTGCGGCGTTAAAATCGGTGGCAAAATTCAGCGCAGCGCAAATGGGCAGGGCGATTATTATGCCTAACCTCGTGCCGCCGGTTATTGACGCGGCCGGGGCGGCAAACTACCGAGCAGAAATTATGGCAGCCCTGCCTATGGATAGTGGATTTGAGCCATTAATGGTATTATATTTAACCGATAACACCACAGTTGAAAACATCAAACAGGCCTTTCACAATGGCGTTGTGGCAGCAAAATTTTATCCAGCAGGGGCGACCACTAATGCGGATAGCGGGGTTAGCGATATTGCCAAGATTTATCCCGCATTAGGCGCTATGCAAAAGCACGGTATGCCATTATTGGTGCATGGCGAGGTGACCCGACCCGAGATTGATATTTTTGATAGAGAAGCGGTTTTTATTGATGAGGTTTTAAGCCAAGTGGCGCGTGATTTTGCTGATTTAAAAATCGTGTTTGAGCATATTACTACCAAAGATGCGGTGGATTTTGTGCTTGCAAGCAGTGCAAATATTGGCGCTACTATAACCCCGCATCACCTGCTGGCAAACCGTAACGATATGCTGGTAGGCGGCATTAAACCGCATTATTATTGTTTGCCAGTATTGAAACGCAACACCCATCAGCAGGCGTTAATTGCAGCTGCTACCAGCGGCAATCCTAAATTTTTCTTAGGCACGGATTCTGCTCCACATGCAAAAGCGGACAAAGAATCGAGCTGCGGTTGTGCCGGTATTTTGAACGCACATTGTGCTATAGAACTTTATGCAATGGTGTTTGAAGCCGCCCGCGCCTTAGATAAATTAGAAGGCTTTGCCTCAAAATTTGGCGCAGATTTTTATGCTTTGCCACATAATACAGATACCATTAGGCTGAAAAAACAAGATTGGATTGTGGCAGATAGTTATCCATTTGCAGACTCAAGCATTGTGCCATTTATGGCAGGAAAAACGATTAGCTGGCAACTTATTAGTTAGAACCTCACTTTTTTACGCGATTGTTTGAGTGTTGCGCGCTGTGCTTTAGCGTCAAGGCGTTTGGCAATTTTTACTTTTGATATTTTTGTTGCTTTTCTGGGAATCTGTTGTTTTAGCACATTTTCAACTAAATCATTTAAGCGTTTTATTGCGTCAAGACGATTTTTTTCTTGGGTGCGAAACTGGTCGGCTTTAATGATAATCACCCCATCTTTTGATAGCCGTGTGTCCTTTAGTTTTAGCAGTTTTTGCTTGTTTTCAGTGCCTAATGATGAAGTTTTAATATCAAAACGCAAATGAATACCAGTGCTGACCTTATTAACATTTTGCCCGCCTTTGCCACGCGAGCGAATGGCGCTTAGCTCAATATCGCCGAGCTTAATCAAAATATTCCTTAGCAGTTTGCGTGTCTAACTGAATTTGCATTTTTAAGGCCTCAAACGAATCAAATTTTTGTTCGTTGCGGATTTTATGTTTGAAAATTACCTCAGCTTGTGCGTTATAAACATCTTCATCGAAGTTAAAAACAAACACTTCTAACAAAGTTTTTTCGCCGCCTACAGTTGGGCGTTTGCCGATGTTGCAAACGCCGTTGTAAGTTGCCCCGCTTAGTTTAATATTGACCGCAAACACGCCCAAAACTGGACTGATATTGCGTTTAATAGGGATGTTAATAGTAGGGAAGCCGATAGTTCGGCCTTTTTGTTGCCCGCGGATAATCTTGCCCGATATTGAAAACTCGCGCCCCAGCATTTGAGCGGCTTTGCTTATGTTGCCAGTGCCCAGCGCCCTTCTAATTTTTGAGCTACTAACGCGCCCACCAGCACAAACAACACTTTGTATGCTTTCCACACTAAAGCCGTTTGTTGCCGATAGGCTTTTTAGCAAGTCAAAATCACCTTGTCGATCTTTGCCAAAACGAAAATCATCGCCAATCAGGCAGTGTTTTATATTAAGTTTATCTAACAAAATTTGTTGCACAAAAGTGCCTGCGCTGAGCTCAGCAAACGCTTGATTAAAATCAATTAATAAATGTTCATCTAATGCTAAATTCGACAGCAGTCGGTGTTTTTCTTTAAAGTTAGTTAGGCTTGCCTGCTGTTGTCCAAAAAAATACTGCGGTGTTGGTGTAAAAGAAAGCAGCACTGACTTTAGCCTTAGTTTTTTAGCGCTGGCAACTAATTTTTTAATGATTTGTTGGTGTCCCAGATGGATGCCATCAAAATTGCCAATAGTTACCGCACTGCCAGAGTGTGTTTTCAGATTGTGTAAACCACGAACGATATTCATACTTAGGTCTCATTTTATATTCAACGGATTAGACGGGTCAATGCCCGACATAAACGGCTTGTTAATATCTTTATGGGTTGCTTGATAAACACAGCCAATCCAATTATTGATGATGACATTAGTGGCGTTGCCCCAAGTATTGTTTAGGGTTTTTGCAATCAGTGCTTCGGGAAAATCGGCAATGCTAAGCTCAGCTGATAAAAGTTTGTCCCTATACTCGTTCAAAATGGCTTTATTTTGTTCGCTGAGATAATTGCTTGGGAATAACGGATAGTGCGCACTGTCTTTGTTTAAAAAAGCAATAATTTCACGCTTATATTCTTTTAGCAAGCTGATAGTATCGTATTCTGGATGACCTTGTAAAAATACAATTCTAAGCAAATCCTCGCTAACACACAGGTGAGTGCCAATCTCGCTATCAATTAAAATTTTAACCCCAGCGGCTTCAAACTGTGCTTTTGAAATTTGATTGAAACGCGAATGCGGCACATCAAAACGCGTATTAACACCGCTTAGCAATGGATGCCCGCGATTAATTATTTGGTGCGGAAACACCCCCCAACATTTTTTGTCAAGTGCTTGACGCTTTTGTCCATAGCGAAATTCTAACACCGCATGCGTTGCCAAGCAAGAACACAAAGTTGAAGTAACATTGTTGTAAGACCAATCAATCACAGCCTTGAGATTATTATAAAACGGCGCTTTTTGCAATTCAGCATTTTCAACCTGCGCACCAGTAATAATCAGCGCATCTAAACCTTGGGTTTTAATATCCTCAAAACTTTGGTAAAAATTATCAATATGAGCCTGTGCTTTTGCACCTCGTTTAACTGACGGCAAAGTAAAGGGATGCAGGTAGAATTGTGCGATTTGATTAGAATGCCCAATTAGGCGGAAAAACTGCCGTTCAGTGGCCTCAAGCGCGGCATCTGGCATTAGATTAAGCAGACCAATATGCAACTCACGAATAGCTTGATGGTGCGCTCTGTTCTTAGACAAAATAGTTTCACCTTCTTGTTTAAGGCGTTTAAATGACGGCAGCTTAGAATGGGCGATTAACGGCATTAGTCAAGCACCTCTTCAATCAATTCAAACACTTCAGCGGCAGTTTTGCATTGGTATAAATCTTTGCTATCAATGGTGTAGCCGTATTGCTCGGCAATGGCTTGATATTTTGGCTTGCGGTATGTCAATAGACGCGGGAAAACCCAACGCACAAAGGCATCAGGCTCGATTTGTGCAACATAGCTTAGGGCGTTTTCAGCCAAGTAAATTGCCAATTGTTTTGTTAAAAAATCAGGCTGATAATACAAAGGTTTTGGGTGAATTTGGGCGCGCTCAATCAATGCAGGTTGATTCGCTTCATTAGCTTTAATATAAAGAATTATACTGTGCTGTGCAAGCATTTTATAGAGCTTAGCATCGTCAAGTTCGCACAGACTTCCACCAGCATCATTAATAAAATGATTAAAACCCTGTAGCGCCGATTTTTCAATAAACTTTGTCACATCAAACATAGCAAGGGTTTCTGCTTTTTTGTGTAAGTCCTGACGGCGAATAAACTCGTCAATCGGCAGTCCGCCTTGTTCAGGATTGCCGACCCTGCCTAAAAAGGACGATACCGAAGACAGGTTGTTGAAAGTGATATGGTTCTGCACGCTGATAGAATTGTTATCAAGCAAAGATGCCAACCAGTCATCTTGTTTGATGCGCCGTTTAATATTGTCCAAAATAGCATCGTTCAAGTATGCCGCACCAATTCGATAATCACCGCAATAATGATACCAGCCATGTTCAGCGCCCAGTAATTTTGCCAAATGGGTTTTACCAACGCCAGACATGCCCAATAGAGTTAAGCGCTTGTTGTTTGATTGCCTAAATGCTGCTGCTGAAAGTTTCATAGTTGTGCAAATGCCCTACAATAGCCCATCTTGTTTAAACATCTCGCGAATGCCACGAATTGCTTGACGGGTTCGGTGTTGGTTTTCAATCAGCCCAAAACGCACATAGTTTTCGCCATAATCGCCAAAACCAATGCCGGGGGCAACGCCTACTTTGGCAGTTTTAAGTAGTTTTTTGGTAAACTCCAGCGAGCCTAATTTTTGATAAAATTCAGGAATTTTAGCCCAAACAAACATTGTGGCTTTTGGCGGAGTAATATTCCAGCCGATAGAATTAAGCCCGCTGCACAAGACATCTCGACGGCCTTGGTAGGTGTTAGAAATTTCCTTAACACAACTTTGGTCGCCCTCTAAGGCCTCAATCGCGGCGACTTGAATCGGGGTAAACATCCCGTAGTCCAAATAGGATTTAATCTTTGCCAATGCTGCAACCAAGGTTGGATTGCCCACCATAAATCCCACGCGCCAGCCCGGCATATTGTAACTTTTGGATAGAGAAAAAAATTCAACAGCAACTTCTTTTGCACCCTCCACCTGCAAAATACTCGGCGCCACATAGCCATCAAAAACAATATCGGCATACGCCAAATCTTGCACTACCCAAATTTTATGCTGTTTGGCAATGCTAATCACCCGCTCAAAAAACTCCAGTTCCACACATTCGGTGGTTGGGTTAGAGGGATAATTTAGTAGCAATATTTTTGGCTTAGGAGAGGTGTTTTTAATCAAGCGCTCAAGTTCAGTAAAAAAACCGTCTTCGGTCCCACAAGGCAAGTGTTGAATATCCGCCCCTGCAATCACAAACCCATACGGATGAATCGGATACGCAGGGTTTGGCGCCAGCACAGTATCGCCACTATCTACAACCGCCTGTGCAAGATTTGCCAGCCCCTCTTTAGAGCCAATAGTAACAATAGCCTCAGTTTCTGGGTCTAAATCAACATCAAAGCGAGTTTTATACCAATTAGCAATCGCACACCTAAGACGCACAATCCCGCGCGAGGCAGAATACCGATGCGTATCTGGACGGCGCACAGTCTCCACCAATTTTTCCACAATATGCCCAGGCGTTGGCTGGTCAGGATTGCCCATGCCAAAATCGATAATATCCTCACCACGCGACCGTGCCTCAGCCTTTAGGGTATTGGTAATAGCAAAAACATAAGCCGGCAAGCGTTGAATGCGTGGGAAATCGTTGTTCATAATCAGTATGAGTCCAGTTTTTCTTCAGAAATTTGCCTAAATTTTTTGTTAAGTTGGTCTTTGAACTGTTTGCCAACCTCGTCAAATGTTTCCAATAGTTCGGTAAAGGTATTTTTTCCACCAATAAAGTTCCAATACTCATCACCAATCAAAAAATCATTTGGTGGGTTCATCATATTAACCTCAGTAAAGCGATTATACGGCTTAGGATAGTATGGGTTATATGGAAAAGCTAAATACACATTAACAGCCGATCTTTTTCTTGCAACCCATTCTAACAGTTTTGTTTTGCTTTTTTCAAAAACATCAATATTAGGTTTAACCGTTTTAATTTCAAAGTAATATTCTTGCCCATCTCTTTTCATATAAAAATCTGCTATATTGCCTGATTTTTGAAACTCTCCATTAGCCGCAGACGCAGCTAATACCTGTATTTTCTCTTGCTCTATATCCGCTGTTTTGTTGCCATTTCTTAATTGCAACACAATATCGGCAATCACTGATTTTTGCGGTCTTGAAATTGCCCCGCCTACTCCATAGTTTCTAAATGCCACATCTGCAGTTTCAGAAGCAATAATAACCGACACATCTTCATAAATACTCATGCCTAATGTTGTCGCCATTGAATGAATAAACGAATAAGCGGCAATTTTTTCATTATCCTGAATAAGCCTTGCCAAAAAAGGCATACTTGTAGTTTCTCTGCCATAAGTGTTTAGCTTTTTTGCAATTTTATCTGATAAAAGCATTTGTATTTTTTGTTTTTGATGAGTTGATAGTGCCATTTTTTTATTGTTCTTTTAAATGAAATATAATTTCTGCATAACTGCCCCTGCTTTTTTCAACGCGATTTAACACTGGTCTTTTGTATTGATTAACAATTTGCATATTTGCCAATTTAGCGATATTTGGATATAAATTATATTTATCGTTAGCAACCAAAAACACATCATAATCCGCTTTTAAAAATCGCTTGCAATTATTTAGCACAGCAGAAATTGCTTGAGTGTAAGATTCACGAGCTTGCTTGCCTTGCCCATTATACAGTGCGCCTATTTCTAACTGGTCTTGGCGTTCAAAGCCAAATAAATCATAGGCATAGGCATGTTGTTCGTGGTAATTTATCAGCCCAACATAAGGCGGTGAGGCAAAAATTCCAGCAATTTTATTGTCGTTAGTTAAATTTGGTAAATGATTTTTTAATATTGTCGTTAAGTCAACTTTTCTACTATCGCCAACCAAACATTTCTGCCAAGTGTTGGTTTTTAAGGTGCTAAATTGCTCAATTCTTTTGAGGCTATCGTTAATATATCTTTGCCACCAATTAGTGATAGAAAATAATGGCTTGCAGATTTTGCCGTGTTTTTTGCAATAATAAGTTGTGGTTGTCGGCTGTTTTAAGGTGCCTAAATCAGCGTGAGTTGTTGCCCGACAGGAGCGCATTGTGCGACTTAAAACCAAAGCTAATATCCTTTTTGTAGCTGGATTTTGCAGCGCTTGGATTTGTTTAAAAACCAAGTTTATCTCATCTCTGGTTACTTGTAAAAACCATTTATCTAAAAATGATTGATGGTTTTCTTGGTGTAATTTAATGCCATATTGTTTAATTAATTTTTTATAAATTATTAAAAATTCATCTGCTTTTTGAGCGCCATATTTTTTTTCATTAATGGTTTTTTGATGAACCCTATATTTAAAATCAGGCGAGGGGAAAAACTGATTATTAAACCGTTTTAATTCGTCCAACAAGCTTTCTTCAAAAACTAAATTGTTGTTTTGTTGCACAAATGTTTTTAAATTCTGCGTAATTTTAGCGGCAGTATTTTTAATATCAGCAAGGTCATACTCACCAATTTTTGTATTACTAATAAAAGCATTAAACGCCGAAACATCAATGCCAATAGCGTTTAAGCCTAATTCATTTGCTTGCACTAAGGTGGTCCCGCTACCACAAAAAGGGTCTAAAACCGTATCACCTTTTTTAAAAAACACCTGTGTTTTAAAATTATCAGTATGTTCGTCTAAAAAATACTCAACTAATTGCGGGATAAATTTACCCTTATAAGAATGAAGCCTGTGCACATGTTTAGTGGTTTGCGCTTCTTTGTATTGTGAAAATGACAGCTTCCAGTTTAAATCATGCCCGAGTTTTTGCTTGCAAATATCTTCTTTGGTTGCGAGGTTTTGTTGGTAGTATTGTTTTAATTCAGGGCGATTAACAATCACTCCATTTTGATTTGAATTTTTAGCAATTCTGCCGTATTGTAACAAATAAGATATATTAGACGGGGTAACAATTCTGCCGCTATATTCTGAGGCCCAAACGCTTGCCTCCTTGATGGTCATTAAATCTTTGCTAAACATATTATCGTATCACCAATAATTCAACCTCAAAAATCAGTGTGGCATTAGGTGGAATAACATTGCCAGCGCCCATTTCTCCATAGGCGAGTTTTGCGGGGATGGTGAGTTTGCGCTTGCCGCCTACGCACAATCCAGCTACGCCTTGGTCCCAGCCGAGAATAACTTGCCCTACGCCTAAGGTGAAGTCAAATGGTTCGTTTCTATCAACGCTGGAATCAAACTTTTTGCCGTTGGTGAGCCAGCCGCTGTAGTGCATCGAGACTTTATCGCCTGCTTTACAAGCGCTGCCTGTGCCTAATTCTAAATCTTCAATGATTAAATCTGCCATTTTATTTTATTGATGTAGGCAATCTTTTTTTTGCTTGCCTCTTTTTTTAAAAAAATTAAAATATCGTTATCTATCCTCATAGAGGTTGGTATTTTTTTTGGCTGATAAAACCTACCACGAATGCCACCGCTAAAATCATAATGTTTTGGCAGTTCAAAATCGTCATAAATTGCTCTTTGTTCAATAGTTTTCATAAACACCTTTTTCTTGTAATTACATTGTCAATACTAAATGATAAGAGCCAAATTTTCTAATGTTTAAAACGCCCGTATCCAACAGTAAATATTGCCCCTTAATGCCTTGTAAAACAGATTCAATAATCGGGGTTTTGTCAAAACTTAATGAGGTAATTTTACTGGGATATTGACGCACTGGATAGCCAATTTCTAAAGTTGCCTGATTTAGCACAGTTGCGCCGGTGGTGTCGATTTTGCCTAATAAATCATCTCTAATGGCGGCTAAATCTAAGTATTCCACCTCATTTTTTAGCATTTTGCGCCAATTGGTTTTATCGCTCACAAATTGTTTTAATGCCATTTCAAATTGACCAGATAAAATGCGACTTTCCACTTCAAGTATCGGCACAGCACACACCGCGCCTTGGTCAATCCAGCGGTCGGGAATATTGCTTTTGCGGGTGATGCCAACCTTGACCCCAGAGGAATTTGCCAAATACACAATATGCGGCACAAAGCAGTTATTCAAACCCCAATCAGGCTCACGGCAAGTGCCAAGATGATAATGGCAAGTCTCAGGCTTCATAATGCACAAATCACAACGCGCCAAACGCTGACAACAAGGAAAGCAAAAGCCTTGCGAATAACTTTTACGGGTAGTATTGCCGCAGTTTGAACAAACAATTTGCCCATTAAATTCAAACCTTATTTTTTGCCCAATTAAGCCGTTCATAGCAAGCAAATCATCGCCAATCGGCAGTTGGTATTGTGCCTGTCCATTCACAAGCGAGACTTGCATTTTTTGAATATGTCCGCGGTGTTGCATTTAATTCCTCTTTTTGTATTGTTTAATCCATTGTTGCGCTTGTTGTTTGTTATAACTACCAGTTTTTGCTCCGCTTAAATCTAAGGCGTCACCTGCGTTTTTAATGCGTTCGATTGCATCTTCAATCCAAGGCTTATTTATTTTTCTAAGCTCGGCAATGATTGATTTTTTCTGCTGTTCATCTAAGGGTTCGTATTGTTTTTCTAAGATTTGTATATCTGTTTCTTTGTCAGTTTGTTGATTGATGCGTTCAACAAAGTTTAAAGAATCAAAGTGTTCGCCAACATACGCCCCTTGCAACTCTGCCTCATCCAAATTCGCCCCTTGCAACTGTGCCGCACCCAAATTCGCCCCTTGCAACTGTGCCGCACCCAAATTCGCCCCTTGCAACTGTGCCGCACTCAAATTCGCCCCTTGCAACTCTGCCTCATCCAAATTCGCCCCTTGCAACTCTGCCCCAAACAAATTCGCCCCTTGCAACTGTGCCGCACCCAAACTCGCCCCTTGCAAATCCACCACACGCAAATCCACCCCTTGCAACTTTGCCCCAAACAAATCCACCCCTTGCAACTTTGCCCCAAACAAATTCGCCCCTTGCAACTGCGCCCCAAACAAATTCGCCCCTTGCAACTGCGCCCCAACCAAACTCGCCCCTTGCAACTGCACCCCAACCAAACTCGCCCCTTGCAACTCTGCCACAATCAAATTCGCCCCTTGCAACTGCGCCCCAAACAAATTCGCCCCTTGCAACTGCACCCCACGCAAATTAGCCCCTTGCAATCTTGCATCACTGAAGTTTATATTGATGAGGGTGCTATTAGAAAAATTGGCATATTTAAAAGAACGATTGCTTAAATCAAAGGCTGGCTGATAAAATGCTAAGCTGTTATGTTTTTCTTTGTCTAAATTTTGCAAAACTAATAACCTGTCTCGATCAAAATCGACTAATTGCTCACCTGATAGAGATAGTTGTGGATACCATTTTGTTGGCAATATATCTATTGCAATTGTAATTTGTATGATAATTGCAATAAAGACAAAAGTAAATGGCGTACTAACAAGGTATTTAAACTCTCGCCAGATAAATGAAATAACAATAAATGAAATAACAATATAAGTATCAACTATTAGATAAAAAATATGTAAAAAACTGATTAGTGAATTTTGGTAAGCGTTAAAACGCCACCAAAATAAATACAGGGTAATTAATGGCAAAAAATACAATACAAAAAATACAAAAAATTTGATAATTTTCTGAAATGGATCATCTTTACTTAGTGCAATAAAATCAAAAATTCCAGCAGAGAGAAATTTGTTAGAATCAGTATTACTATTTATTTCTTTCAAATTGTCAATATGTTTGTTAAACAAATACAACATATTAAAATGAGCAAGAATAATAAATATAGGCATTACTATATAAAAAGCAAGCAGTGGCAATTCAACCCCTAATAATGGTAACTTAATGCCGGTTGTAAAAAATAAATCTTTATCTGTCGTTGCTAAAACAGCCAATAAACAATAAGTAACCAGCGATAAGAAAAACAAAATACGATTACGATTTTGTTTCATCGCTTCTAGTATAAGCGCTTGATTTTGTTCAGTTGGTGTTGTCATAATAGGCGGTTATTGGTCGCAATAACAATGTTTGCACTTTTAAATTTTAGCATAGCTTTAATCGCAAATAAGTAGTTGTTGACCGATTAAGCCGTTCATAGCAAGCAAATCATCGCCAATCAGCAGTTGGTATTGTGCCTGTCCATTCACAAGCGAGACTTGTATTTTTTGAATATGTCCGCGGTGTTGCATTTAGTGTTCTTTGTATTGTTCAATCCATTGTTGTGCTTGTTGTTCATCATAACTGTCAGTTTCTGCTTTGCTTAAATCTAAGGTATCACCTGCATTTTCAATGCGCTCAATTGCACTTTCAGTCCAATATTTATTTATTTTGCTAAGCTCGGCAATTATTTTTTCTTTTTGTTCAGCCTCTAAGGGTTCGTATTGTTTCTTTAAGGAGTTTGTATCCGTTTTTTTGTTAGTTTGTTGATTGATGCGTTTAACAAAGTTTAAAGAATCAAAGGATTCGCCAACATACGCCCCTTGCAAATTCGCCCCACCCAAATACGCCGCTTGCAACTGTGCCCCATTCAAATCCACCCCTTGCAACTGTGCCCCACTCAAATCCGCCCCTTGCAACTGTGCATAACGCAAATCCACTCCTTGCAACTGTGCATAACGCAAATCCGCCCCTTGCAACCTTGCCACAAGCAAATCCGCTCCTTGCAACTGCGCCCTATACAAATCTGCCCCTTGCAACTCTGTCTCACGCAAATCCGCTCCTTGCAACTGCGCCCCACCCAAATACGCCCCTTGCAACTCTGTCTTAC
The DNA here is from genome assembly GCA_965217125.1 of Gammaproteobacteria bacterium. Lineage (GTDB taxonomy): Bacteria > Pseudomonadota > Gammaproteobacteria > PS1 > Pseudothioglobaceae > JAAOIF01. The sequence goes on from OZ244244.1 coordinate 1,776,241, forward strand.
GCAAATTCGCCCCTTGCAACTTTGCCCAACGCAAATCCACCTTTTGCAACTGTGCCCTATTCAAATACGCTCCTTGCAGATTAGCATTAGACAAATTCAAGAATTTTCCAAAGTCTTTATGACGCATATATTTTTTCGATAAATTCACTCCAACCAAGCTAATAGTGGCGGTCGGGAAATTGTGGCTAATTAACAAGTTAAACCAATCTTCTTTAACAATACGATTAAGTTGCTTGCACAGTGGGTTGTCATCAATGGCTTGTTTAATGGCCTGTTTATGTTTAACGGTTAATTTGTCATTATTTGCAACTTGTTGTAATATTTTTGTGTGTTGGGTGCTGAGCTCTGAGGCAAAAATCTCAAATGCACCACGGCGAAAATTTTGTCCGTATTCACCTTTTAGATAGTCTCTAAGCGAATGCAATGCAGAAATTTGTAAAGCAATATTATCGTCTGTATTGTCGGTTGCCCATTCTTGTAGTTGTTGAAACTCTTTAAGGTTGGTATCTTTGCGTTGGTTGTTAATTTCATGTAAACGCGAGGCATCGCGAAATGCCCAAATGGCAAAAAATATCGGAGCAGTAATAATTAAATGAGACAGTTTAATAAAAGATGTATCTGTATTGTTTGTAAGTTGCGTTGCCCAATGGGGTATCCAGCCATCCCAATATATTAATTTAAACCAGTTCATTAGACCAAATGTTAAAATTGTTGCTAATAAAACCCAAATAGCACGCTTGAGTGTCGTAGGGGGTTTGCTAATATTAGTGTGTTTTTTGCTTAACCGTCTAATTTCCAAATAATGCAGTAAATACGCTACAGGGGGAAGCTTTGCAAGAAAATTCATCATAAACTCGTCAAAATATGACTAATGGTTTGGTATTTATCTGCGGTTTTTTGCAGAATTGCCTCGGGCAATGTCGGGGCGGGTGGGGTTTTGTTCCAATCCAATGTTTGTAGGTAATCGCGGATGATTTGTTTGTCAAAACTTTTGGGGCTGCTGCCGATTTGGTAGTGTTTGGCTGACCAGAAACGCGATGAATCGGGGGTTAGCACTTCGTCCATTAGGGTGAGTTGCTGGTTTTCGTCTAAGCCAAATTCAAACTTGGTGTCGGCGATGATAACGCCGCGTTTTAAGGCGTATTCGCTGGCAAAATTGTAGAGTTCTAAGCTGATTTGTTTGATTTGTTGGGCTAAATCTGCGCCCAAAATTTGCACGGTTTGCTCAAAGCTGATATTTTCATCGTGTTGGCCCACAGCCGCTTTGTTAGAAGGGGTGTAGATTGCTTCGGGGAGTTTTTGGGCGAGTTGTAAATTATCGGGTAAATTGATGCCGCAAATCGCGCCGCTTTTTTGGTAATCAGCCCAGCCTGAGCCGATAATATAGCCGCGCACAATGGCTTCAATTGCTAAGGGTTTGAGTTTTTTAACGATAATTGCCCGACCTGCAACTTGCTCGGCTTCTGCGGCGTTTAAAACTGTGTTTAACGGCTGGCAGCTTAGATGATTGGCAATAATATGTCGGGTTTTAGCAAACCAAAAATCAGCAACAGAAGTTAATACAGCGCCTTTTCCAGCGATTGGCTGCTCAAACACTACATCAAAGGCACTGAGGCGGTCGGTGCTAACAATCAGCATCCGTTTATCGTCAATATTATAAATATCACGCACCTTGCCTTTTTGTATCAGTGGCAAGCTTAAATTACTATCAAATAAGGTTTTCACAGTCTAATGTTGAACTAAAAATAAACACTATTTTAGTTGATTTATATGCTTACAGCAGGCTTGTGGCAATTTGGCGCGCGTTGTGGTCATTTTGCAAAATATCCTCAAGATTATTAAGCTCTGTGGCTTCAATTTTGTTGAGTGTTTGCTCGATGATATTAGCAATCTCTAAAAAGCGAATTTTGCCATTTAAAAAAGCCTCAACCGCTATTTCATTGGCGGCGTTCAGCACGCCCATAGCATTACCGCCTTGTTTTAGCGCTGCAAATGCCAAGCCTAAACAGACAAATTTATCTAAATCTGGCTGATAAAATTCAAGCGGTGAATTATTGGCCAAATCTAGGGCCAGCACGCCAGAATCAATGCGCTGAGGATAGCCAAGGGCGTAAGCAATCACCGTGCGCATATCGGGGCTGCCAAGTTGCGCTAGGGTTGAGCCGTCAGCATAATAAACCGAAGAATGCACAATTGATTGCGGATGTATCAGCACCTCAATTTTATCTGCTGGCAAAGCAAACAGATAATGTGCCTCAATCACCTCAAGCCCTTTGTTCATCATTGTTGTCGAATCGACCGAAATTTTACGCCCCATCGACCAATTTGGATGTGCACAGGCTTGGTCGGGGGTGATTGATTGCAACTGGCTAATTGGCGTGTGTAGGAAGGGGCCGCCGCTGGCAGTGAGTTGAATTTTGCTTAATCCAGAGGTGCCACTTTGCAGGCATTGAAAAATTGCCGAATGTTCAGAATCCACAGGAATTAATTCAGCATTATTATCCCTAACCGCTTGCATAAAAATATCGCCAGCCAGCACCAAAGATTCTTTATTTGCTAACATAATGCGCTTGCCCGCTTTAGCCGCTGCTAAGGCTGATGCCATACCAGTAGCGCCGACAATCGCTGCCATCACATAATCAGTATTTTGATGGGCGGCAATCTGCTCTAATGCTGCCATGCCGCTCAGCACTTTGGTGTTATTATCGATTGCATCTGAGAGTTTTTTAGCCGCAATTTTGTTGGTCATCACTGCATAATTGGGCTGATATTTTTGGCATAAATTTAGCATTTTTTGCCAGTTGGTATTGGCACTTAGGGCAAAGATATTGAATTTATCAGGGTGCAAATCCACCACCGCAAGCGTGCTGTTGCCGATTGAGCCGGTTGCGCCTAATATGGTGATATTTTTCATAGCAAAGTCATGCCAATACTAAAAACAGGGATAGCGCCAAGCAGTCCGTCAATCCGATCTAATATACCACCGTGACCAAGCAAAATACTGCCAGAGTCCTTAACTCCGGCCTCGCGTTTGTAAATACTTTCATACAAATCCCCAGCTACGGAAAAAAGTGCCGTGATGACTGTCAGCAATAAATATTTGTAATACTGCTCAAGGGCAATATCATTGAAATACAACCAAATTAAAGCCAGTATTATTGCCGCAAATAAACCGCCTAACAGCCCTTCGATGGTTTTGCCGGTGCTTAACTTAGGTGCGAGCTTGCGCCGCCCTAATGCCTTGCCGACAAAATAGGCAAAACTATCAGCGCCCCAGACGATTAGCAGCAATAATAATAGCAAATCCTTGTTGAAAAGCCATAATACGGTTAATGGCGTTATTAAAAAAACAGTATTTACACCATTCAAAAAATTATTTTTGCTGGGTGTTATTTTTGGGTAATTAAAAATTAAATACAGGTTTTTTGCCCAAAAAGCAACAATTAACAGCAACGGTAGCAGCAAAAAAATTGGTGCAACAACAGATATTAGCATAATGCCACTAAATAAAATAGCAATAATGACTATTATTATTTGGTTGTTAGTGCTGGTTTTTGCTAATTTAAAAAATTCATAAAAGCCGATAACAATAATTACCATTAGCAGCAAACCAAGCCAAGATGCTGGCGCCCTAAGTGCTAAAAAAAGCACCAGCGGGATTAGTATTACTGCGGTAATGGCTCTTTTGGCTAAATTATTCACTGCCACCTCCGTAACGCCGATTACGATTATTAAAACCCTCAATCGCCTTATCAAGCTGTGCTGCGTTAAAATCTGGCCATAAAGTATCAGTGAAATATAGCTCGCTATAAGCAATATCCCATAACAAGAAATTGCTAATTCTAAGCTCGCCACTACTACGAATCAGCAAATCAACTTTTGGCTGGCCTGCTAATGATAGGTGCTGTGCAAATGATTTAACATTAATTTCATCAACACTGATTTCGCCAGCAGCTGAGCGCTTGGCGATTTTTTTTGCTGCTTGGGCAATGTCCCACTGTCCTCCATAGTTAGCGGCAATTATTAAGGTGAGACCGGTGTTATTTGCCAGCATATTTTCTGTGTGAATTGCCTTTTCTTGCACCTCAGCTGGAAATAATGATAGGTCTCCAATAATTTTGAGTTTGACATTGTGCTTGTTGAGTTTGTTGGCTTCTTGTTTTAACACAGCCAGAAATAGCTTAAACAATAGCGACACTTCTTCGTTTGAGCGCCTTTTGTTCTCACTACTAAAGGCAAATAAAGTAAGGGTTTGAACGCCAATTTTGCCACAATGTTTAACAATATTGCGCACTGCATCAACCCCCCTTTTATGCCCAGAGATGCGTGGCAACAGGTGTTTTTTTGCCCAACGACCGTTGCCGTCCATGATAATTGCAATGTGTTTTGGGATGTGTTTTGGGATGTTCATAATAGCAGAATTATACCAAGTGCCATAATACAAAGATAGCAATTGCGAATATGGTGTTAAGCCTTGTTATCACAGTGTTTTTAAAAAATCTTAGCTTCACTTGTTGATTAAGCGGCGATTTTTTAAGAATGCTGTGGTGTCAAGGGTTGGCACCAGATTTGTGATTGCTATTTTTGGATTAGGGAATTATAAGCCATTGTAAAACTACCTCATTACGGTAAAATTCGCGCTTATGAGTTTAGCAAAAAGAATTATTCCCTGTTTAGACCTGCGTGATGGGCGCGTGGTTAAAGGTGTGCAGTTTGTTGATATTAAGGACGCAGGAGACCCGGTTGAGGTAGCGAAGCGTTATGATTTGGAAGGTGCGGATGAAATTACCTTGTTAGACATTAGCGCCTCGCATGAAGGCCGTGATACCACTATACATGTAGTAGAAAACATTGCACAGCAGGTGTTTATCCCACTTACGGTGGGCGGCGGTATTCGTAAATCTGAGGATGTGCGCGCTATGCTAAATGCTGGTGCTGACAAGGTAGCGGTTAATTCTGCTGCGATTTTTAATCCCGATTTAATCAATCAATTGAGTGAAAAATTTGGCTCACAATGTATTGTGATTGCGATTGATGCAAAAAAAGTAGCACAAGATAAATGGGAGATTTTTACCCACGGCGGGCGCAAAGCAACAGGCATTGATGCGGTTGAGTGGGCACTGAAAATGACCTGTGGTGAGTTTGGCGCTGGTGAAGTGCTACTTACTTCAATGGATTGTGATGGGATGAAAAACGGTTTTGACTTAGCTTTAACTAAGGCAGTCGCCCAGGCGGTTAGTGTGCCGCTGATTGCCTCTGGCGGGGTTGGCAATTTAGCGCATTTATCGGCTGGCGTGCTTGAGGGCGGTGCTGATGCGGTGCTGGCAGCAAGTATTTTTCATTTTGCTGAATATACAGTTGGGCAAGCTAAAGCTGCTATGCAACAAAACGGCATCGAAGTTAGGCTATAGCAAGCAAAAAATAGGCAATTAAAATAAGTATGGTATGATGATGCATTTGGTAAATTAAGGCTTTATATGAATCCTAAAAAAGAACTTTGGGTGTTATTGGCATCATTTGTGTTGCCGATTATACTCGGCACAGCATTTTTCTACTGGAATCCAACCGCATTTACTGGAAATACGGTTAATTACGGTGAGTTTGTCAATCCGATTATTACTACAGAAAAACAAGACTTTATTTTTGCTGATAATGCTAAAGGCGATTTGCAAGGATTATGGACGCTTGCTTATGTAACTCGGCAATGTGATGATTTTTGTGTAAATATATTAAAGCAGATGAAAACCACACGCATTTTGATGAACGAGGATATGCTGCGTATTCACAGATTGTTGCTAACAACAGGCATTAGCAATATTCAACAGCCCGGCTTATTGGTTGCGCACCCAAGTGCTGCACTTAGTCAGCAACTTAACAAGTTTGCCAATAATAGTCTATTTTTGATTGATCCACTCGGCAATATTATGATGGTTTACAATCCGCAGACCCTTGATATTAAACGCGTGATAAAAGACCTTAAGCGTTTATTTAAGTATTCGCGTATTGGTTAGTCGAAAAATACTTATGCCTTCAATCACAGACTTATTTGCTTTATGCAAACTTAAAGTGGTATCGCTGATACTGCTAACTGCTGTGGTAGGTATGTTTTTGTCCGTCCCTGCGCCGTATTTGCCTGATTTGATGTTGGTTGTTGTTGCCTCGCTTGGTATTGGCATGGCAGCTGCCTCAGCGGCGGTATTTAACCATATAGTGGATGAACAAATTGATATGCAAATGTCGCGCACCAACCAGCGCCCTTTGCCACAAGGCAAGGTGAGTCGCAATCAGGCGCTTATTTGGGGGGTTTTCTTAGGCGTTGTCGGATTAGGTATTTTGCAATTTTTTGTCAATACTCTAACTATGGTGCTAACCTTTCTCTCGTTAATTGGTTATGCACTCATCTATACTATGTATCTAAAGCACGCTACTCCGCAAAATATTGTCATCGGTGGTGTAGCAGGTGCAGTGCCACCGATACTCGGCTGGACTTCAATAACCGGTTATCAGAGTATTGAACAAGCATTTTTGTTGTTTTTAATTGTGTTTATCTGGACTCCGCCACATTTCTGGGCTTTGGCAATTCATCGAGTTGAAGAATATAAAAAAGTGGATATACCGATGTTGCCAGTTACCCATGGTTTGGCTTATACTCGAATGCAGATTTTGTTATACACTGTATTGTTACTATTGGTTAGCTTGCTACCGTATTTGGTCGGGATGTCGGGCTTAATTTATTTGTGCTGTGCGCTGCTATTGGGCTTTATATTTTTAGCATATTCATTTAAGATTTATAAAAATCCTGATGACAAGAAAATACCCTGGGCAACATTTATATATTCGGTTAATTATTTAATGTTATTATTTGTGGCATTGTTGGCTGACCATTATTGGCTTATTACACTCAAGGATTTATTATGAAAGGATTAGGACAGGTGTTTAAAGCAGTAACTTCAGCCATGATTGGCGTGGGTAAAAAAGAAGACCTAATCAAAGACTTTGAGCGCACGGAAAAACAAGGGCCATGGCCATACATTATTGTTGGTTTGATAATGACTGCCGGCTTTATTATGGCGGTGATTATTGTGGTAAAGTTGGTATTGTCTTAGTCTAGCGTCTGAATAATTAAATCAAGTGCAGTTGCCATATCCTTGGCTTGGTGCGGGTTAGTCAATAGACCGATCATTTCAAGTTGAGGATTTAACAGCAAATAACTGGCGGTATGATCGATAAGGTAATCATGCTTCATTTTGCTGTGGTCAATGTCAATAGAGGCTCTTTGCTTAGTTTGTGCAACTTCATGATAAACCCCCAAAGCTTTGGTTATACTTTCCAGCATTTTATGCTCTGCGCTAAGCCCAATAAAATTTGCATTAAAACGCTTGGCAAAGGCATTCATATTGCCAATATCACGCTTCGGGTCAACCGACACAAACACTACTTGCAATCTGTTTGCGTGTTTCATTAGCCCTAATGTTTGACTTAATGTTGCTAAATCAACGGGGCATATATCTGGACACGAGGCGTAACCAAAGTATAAAATCGTCCATCGGTTTTGAGCGGCTTTACTCAGAGTGGTAGCATTACGCTGGTCATCAATGAACAAAAACTTGCCTTGCAGTGATTTTGGATTAGGATATAAAGAAACAGCGGGGCTGACTTTCTGATTGAGTGCTTTAATTTGGTCAGTGCTTGGGGCTAGTAAAAAATATACCAAAGTAATCAGCGCTATGCTTAGTAAAATAATAAAGCTTTTCATATTGATTCCCGTTTTGATATATTTAACACTTTATGCATCAATGTAACAAGACCGAGAAATAACAACAGTGCAACTACATTATGTAGCACCGCGATTGCCAGCGGTATAGATAATAGCACATTTAAAATACCCAAGATTACTTGGGTAGCCAATAAACCGCCAATGAGCATAAGGTTTGATTTAAGATGGGCGTAATCTCTAAATACATAAATTAACATAGTAATGAATAGTGTGGTAACTAACGCACCAATACGATGTATCATTTGAATACCAGCACGCGCCTGATTTTCCAATACACCATATTCATAATCCACACCAATAGCCCCCCAATAAAACGCTCTGGCAAAATCCATCTGTGGCCACCATGAATTTAGACAACGCGGGAATTGTTCGCCACATGACAGTGCAGCATAGTTAGCACTAGTCCAGCCACCTAAAATAATTTGCACGATTAACACAAGCAACGCACCGATTAACAGCAGTTTATGTGATTTTAAAATATCTCTATATTCAATAACACTAACTTGGTTGAGTAGCATCCAAGTTAATAATGCAGTGCTAATAAAACCACCAAGAAGGTGTGCAGTAACAATACCGGGGTGCACCAATAGAGTTACCGTCCACATACCAAATGCGCCTTGTAGCATAACAAAAAAAAGGCTAAAACTTGGCAACCATATTGACTGAGTGCGTTGTGTTTTGCCCTTCAAGGCTAACAACCAAAGCACAAAAATAATCAGTCCAAGCATTGAGGCGGCATAGCGATGCAGCATTTCCTTCCAGCCTTTAGCGGCTTCGAGTGGGCGCTCGTAACCTTCAATTTTTGTGCCATCTGCCACATCTGGCACAATCAACTGACCATAACAACCAGGCCAATCAGGACAGCCGAGTCCAGCATCGCTGAGCCGTGTATAAGCCCCTAATACCACGACAATTAAAGCCAAAACAATTGAGATTTTTAGTAGCTTGCTAAACATAACAATATTACATTTTCTTATAATCGCTGATAATACTTTTACCCGTGCTTTTGGCTTCAATTAGCCAATCATTAAGCATTGTTGTGCCAATTGCTCTTAATTCACCATCCAATTTTTTAGTGGGAGGCAAAACAACTATACCATTTTCTTTGAGTGTATTTGTATGCTCAACATCTAATTTACTGGCCAAAGCCCAACCTTTTTTCTGTGCGTTTGCAGCAGCTGTTAGAATCACTTGCTGAGTTGCCTTGTCTAAGCGATTAAAGGCGCGTTTATTTACAAACAACATATTTTTCGGAATCCAAGCACTAATTGTGGTGAAATGGCTAATATAATCCCAAGAGCGGCTACTAACACCAGTGCTAGGTGAGGTTATCATCGCACTAATCGCATTAGTTGCAAATGCTTGAGCAACATCGCTAAAAGCTATGTTAACAGCTGTTGTATTCATAAGCTCCGCCAACTGCAAGGTAGCAGGGCTGTAAGTCCGCATTTTTAACCCTGCTAAATCTTGCAAGCTATTGACCTGCTTGTTTGAGTATAGGCTTTGAGGCGGCCAAGGTAGTGCATAAAGTAATGCTAAACCATCAGTGTCTAATTGATTATTTACTGCTTTTTTTGATGCTTGATATAATTTTTTGGCACTATCAAATGTAGTTGCCAAAAAAGGTATGTTATCTAACTTAAAAATTGGGTCTATATTAGCAAGACGGCCTATAAGCACTTCGCCAATTTTAACTTGACGCGATTTCACCGCTTGATAAATCTCAGGGTGTTTAATTAAAGAACCGCCTGAATGTATTTTTATAGTTAGCTTGCCATTAGATTTTGCATTGACTTCTTTGGCAAAACTTCTGGCAATCTGAGTAGAATGAGTGCTATCTCCGTATGGTGTTGGTAAATCCCAAGTAACTGCAAGGGTTATAGGTGCAATTACTAATAGCATTAATGTAGTTATTAATTTTTTCATATTTTTCTCCTTTTAAGTTGGGTGTTTAAATAAAGTATATGGTGTTTTTTTCTTATTAACTTTTAGTGCGTAAAATATAATGCCTAAAATTATAATAGCACCGCCTAACAAAGTACTGTAATTAGCTTGTTCTTCAACCCCAAAAAAGGGTATCCAAACCCAAAGTATTCCAAACACTACTTCTGTTATGGAAAGTAGCCCTATTTCTGCTGCTGGCAGTCTTTTTGCTCCTAAATTAAAACAAACCATTCCTAAAGTAATCACCAATCCATGCAAGATACTAAGTTGAATATTTTTTACAATCCACTCAAAATTACCCTTTAACACTAACAAGGCTAAAAAAGAAAAAATAGCACAAATAAAACCAGCAAGAATTATCGTGGCTAATTTTGGTGTTTTTGGATTCCAACGCAAACTCACAGCATAACCAGCAAACCCCAAAGAAGAAAGCAAGCCAAAAATAGCCCCCGAAATACTTCCAGTTTGAAGTTCGCTACCAATCATAACTAAAATTCCCAAAAAAGTGATGCACATAGCCATAAGTGTTGCTGGTTTTAGTTTTTCTTGCAAAATTATAAACCCCAATAAAGCAGCTAAAAAAGGCATTGCTGCAAGCATAAATAGAGTTACAGCGGCTGTGGTGCTGGTAATAGAAGCAATAAATCCAACAAAGGCAACGCTTAGACAAATAGCACCTACAAAAGAAGATTTTTGTATTTTTTGTAGGCTTTTAAACAGCTGTCTGCGCCCTCGTAGCAAAAGAAAAAATAACAAAAAAACAGACATACTCAAGCTGCGGACAATAAGATACTCCCATAAAAAATTATGAGAATTTTCCATGTGCCTTACAATAACCGCACCAAAACTCCAAATTAAGCCGCCAATAAGGACAATTAAAAAGCTAAGCCTATATTTTTTGTCTTCTGTAAATTTTTTTATTTTTAATACTTTCAACATCTTGAACTAAATAATTGTTTAAAGTTATTGCCTTTGTTTATATTTTTTGCTATGTTATACTACTTTCAAAAAATAAATAGCATTAATATAGAGCAACTTTTGCACAAGCTGTATTTTATTATTTTAGTAATACGCTATTATCGCAAAAAAGCTATCAATTATCGTTTAGAAAAAAATTGATAAACTCCAATTAACCAAAAAATTGTAGGTATAATTCTAAAAGTTTTTTAACGCTTAGGGCGTTGATATAAGTATTTTTTATTTGGAGGATACATGAAAAGATTAATAGTGCTTTTGAGTGCGCTTTTTGGCTCTAGCGGTGCTTTTGCTGAGTGGGGTTTTAACCTAATACCAGGCGTTACATCAATTAGTAATGACATCTATGATTTACATATGATTATTTTTTGGGTGTGTGTTGCAATCGCGGTCGTTGTGTTTGGAGTAATGATTTATTCAATTTACGCACATAGACAATCAAAAGGTGCAGTTGCGGCGAATTTTCATGACAATGTAAAAGTTGAACTTGTATGGACAATTATCCCAATCATCATTTTAGTATTGATGGCAATTCCCGCATCAAGAGTGCTAATTGATTTAGAAGATACTTCTAAAGCAGAAATGACGGTTAAAGTTACAGGCCATCAATGGAAGTGGCAATATGATTATCCAGAAGAAAACATTAGCTTTATCTCTAATTTAGCACAATCTTCTAAAGACAACATAAAAGGCAGCAATAACAAACCAGAAAATTACCTACTTGAGGTTGATAAGCAGTTAGTATTGCCGGTAGATACTGCTATTCGTTTTTTGGTAACTTCTAGTGATGTGATACACAGTTGGTGGGTGCCTGCGTTTGGGGTCAAACAAGACGCTAATCCTGGTTTTATCAATGATGCATGGGCAAAAATTGACAAAATCGGCACTTATCGTGGTCAGTGCGCTGAGCTGTGTGGTAAAGACCATGGCTTTATGCCGATTGTAGTAGATGTGGTTTCTAAAGAGAATTATGCCAAATGGGTAGCTAAGCAGCAATCAGCGGCGGCGGCGGTTTCTGCAAGTGCAACTAAATCTTGGTCTAAAGACGAGTTAATGGCAAAAGGTGAGGCGGTTTATAACACCAGTTGTGCTAGTTGTCATCAAAAAAATGGCTTAGGTTTAGGTATTTTTCCAGCAATTAAAGGCTCAACAATAGCTAACGGTGCGGCTAAAGAACATATAAATATCGTCTTACACGGCAAAGTTGCAATGCCAGCATTTAAAACAATATTAAACGATGTAGATTTGGCAGCTGTTATTAGCTACGAAAGAAACGCTTTTGGAAATACTGGTAGTGTTGTTCAACCATCAGATGTTAAATCTGCACGATAAATTAAATATTCAAGGAGAGATACTATGATAACAGCAACGCATGACGAGCATCATCACGGACCTGAAAAGGGTTTAATGCGATGGGTCAAGACAACCAATCATAAAGACATTGGCTCACTTTATTTGTGGTTTTCCTTCACTATGTTATTAATAGGAGGTGCTTTTGCAATGGTAATTCGTGCTGAATTACTACACCCAGGTATCCAATATATTGATCCACACTTCTTTAATCAGATGACAACCATGCACGGTTTAATTATGGTTTTTGGAGCGATTATGCCAGCAATGGTTGGTTTAGGCAACTGGCTAATTCCAATGATGGTTGGCGCGCCTGATATGGCACTACCAAGAATGAATAACTGGTCTTTTTGGATTTTGCCTTTTGCAGGGATGATTCTGATTAGCACCTTTTTTATGGAAGGCGGTGCGCCAGCTTTTGGTTGGACTTTCTATGCCCCATTATCAACCACATTTGCACCCGATAGCACAGACTTCTTTATTTTTGCAGTACACCTATTAGGATTTTCATCTATTATGGGTGCGATTAATATTATTGCCACAGTGCTTAATATGCGCGCTCCTGAAATGAAGTTAATGGATATGCCATTATTTGTATGGACCTGGTTAATTACTTCATTCCTACTAATCGGCGCGATGCCAGTATTAGCAGGTGCTGTTACGATGATGCTTACCGACCGTAACTTTGGCACAACATTTTTTGATGCAACAGGTGGCGGTGACCCGGTGATGTTTCAGCATATTTTTTGGTTTTTTGGACACCCTGAAGTTTATATTATGATTTTGCCAGCATTCGGGGTTATTTCACATATTATTCCAACTTTTGCACGAAAGCCGCTATTTGGCTATGCATCAATGGTCTATGCAGTAGCAGCAATTGCGTTCTTGTCATATATTGTATGGGCACACCATATGTTTTTAACAGGTATGCCAGTGGCAGGTGAGTTATATTTTATGTATGCTACTATGTTAATTGCAGTGCCAACAGGGGTTAAGGTCTTTAACTGGGTTGCTACCATGTGGAAAGGTTCAATGAGTTTTGAGACTCCAATGCTATGGGCGCTATCATTCATATTTTTATTCACTATTGGTGGCTTCACTGGACTGATGATGGGTATTGTGCCAGCAGATATTCAATATCATGATACTTATTTTATTGTTGCACACTTCCATTATGTGTTAGTTACAGGCGCACTGTGGGGCATTATTGCTGCGGTATTTTATTGGTTGCCTAAGTGGACTGGAAAAATGTATAACGAAAAATTAGCAAAAATACATTTTTGGTGGGCGGTTATTTCGGTAAATGTTTTGTTCTTCCCTCAGCACTTTTTAGGTCTTGCAGGTATGCCGCGCCGTATCCCTGATTATGCGTTGCAGTTTGCAGACTTTAATATGATTTCTTCATTGGGCGGCTTTGCTTTTGGCGCATCGTTCATTTTATTAACCTACATTGTAGTTGATTGTATTCGTAACGGCAAGCCAGTTGAGGCGCGTCCTTGGGAAAGTGCAAAAGGCTTGGAATGGACACTATCTTCGCCAGCGCCTTACCATAGTTTTAATGAAGCGCCAAGCAGAGAGTTGATTGAGCAAGAATCTCAACATTCAGCATAATAGGATTTGAGTTTGTAATAATGTCAAAGGCTCGTCAAAATAGCAACAAAGGCGCTATAGTTACAGCGGTAATCGTAGGCGCTATAGCAATAGGGGTATTTGTAGCGACCATTATGCTTTACGGCAATTAATATGAAAAAAAATAAAAAAATAAGCAAAAAGTTTTGGATAAAGTTAGTCTCAGCGCCAATATTGATGTTTGCTTTTGCTTTTGCCCTAGTGCCTATTTACGATGTATTGTGTGAGATTACGGGGTTTAACGGCACAACAGGCAGAGTTCAAAACGAAGTGCAATATGTGGTTGATGAAAATCGCAAAGTTGAGGTTAGTTTTTTTGCCGCAACTTCGCCGGGTTTTCCAGTGCAGTTTGGACCTAAGGTGAGCTCAATGGAAGTAGTGCCGGGTAAATTTTATACTACCAACTACATTGCCAAGAATAACACCGATGAAGTGGTGATTGGACAGGCAATTCCGAGTGTTGCACCTACGGATGCAGCACTACATTTTAAGAAATTAGAATGTTTTTGTTTTAATAAGCAAGTATTCAAGCCACACGAAGAGTTGGAAATGACACTGAGGTTTGTGGTTGAACCTGCTTTGGACAAGGGTATAGAGGATATTAGTTTATCCTATAATTTTTTTAAACTTGAAGGTTAATTTTAGTTAAGAGAGAGGGAATATGAGCAACGAAAAATACTACATACCAAATGGCACTTACTGGCCAATCATTGGCTCAATCGGCATCACAACATTATTTGTGGGTTTTGCTAATCAAATGCACGGCGTAGAATGGGGCGGGTCTTTGATGGGCTTAGGCTTTGCTATTATTATTTTTATGCTGTTTGGCTGGCTTGGTCAAGTTGTTAATGAAAGCACTAATGGCGCTTATAACGCACAGGTTGATCGTTCATTCCGTTGGGGTATGAGTTGGTTTATTTTTTCTGAAGTGATGTTTTTTGCAGCATTCTTTGGCGCACTGTTATATGCCAGACAGCTTTCAGTGCCGTGGTTAGGCGGTGAAGGCAACAATATTTTTACACCTGATTTATGGAATGGTTTTAGTGCCACTTGGCAGCAAATTGCCTTTAGCACTCCAGGCGCTGAATTGCAATCAGGCACGATAGTATCAGTGCCAGTAAAGTTAGTTAATACTTGGGGTTTGCCAGCACTCAACACAGCATTATTACTACTCTCAGGCGTTACCATAACATTTGCACACCACGCCCTACGCGCCGGGCATCGTCAGCAAATTATTGGCTGGTTAGTGGCAACAATTGTCTTAGGTGTTGCTTTCTTAGGTTTTCAAATCGCCGAATATGGGCATGCTTATGCAGACGGGCTTAAATTGACTTCTGGCATTTATGGCTCAACTTTTTATATGCTAACCGGTTTTCATGGCTTTCATGTAACCGTTGGTGCGATTATGCTCGCGGTGATTTTATACCGCGTTCAAAAAGGCCATTTTAGTGCAGACAGCCATTTTGGTTTTGAAGGCGTTGCTTGGTATTGGCACTTCGTAGATGTAGTTTGGTTAGGGCTTTTCGTTTTTGTCTATTGGCTGTAAGGGCGACTTTTTACCGTCTTGTAAATCCAGCAAAAATTAGACTCCCTTAATTGGGGTTTTATAGAAAAAATTAACGGTTGCTATGACTGAATTTTTTATTGTAATTATCATTATTGCTATCTTAATGGCTCTGGGTTTTGGGCTGATTGGTATGATTAGAGGTGGCAGGCAAGGCTCTGATAAGATATTTAAATCGCTGGTAATGCGGGTAGCATTATCGGTATTGTTGTTTTTATTGGTATTATTTGCTGGCTATATGGGCTGGATTGAACCGAACATAGTAATATTAGATGCGCCGCCTCAATCATAATCTCATCCTGCCTGCGGTTTTAATAGCACTGACTTTGTGGGTGTTATTATCCTTAGGTTTTTGGCAATTAGAGCGCGCTGATGAAAAACGCAGGATTGAAAATCAGGTTATTAAGGCTCAACATAGCCCCGTCAAAATAGTCACACAAGTTGATGAAATACTTGATAAAGAGTATTATCAGGTATTGCTTGAGGGTCGTTATGATAGTGGCAAGCAATTTATTTACGATAATCAAATCGTTCAGGGTAATGCTGGTTATTATGTACTTACGCCTTTTGTTTTAGCAAACAAAACTGCTATTTTAGTCAATAGGGGCTTTGTGCCTTGGCATGGCAATCGTGATAAGTTAGTTGATATTGATATTGAGAATAATAAAAGTGTGATTAAAGTTTCACTCATCAAACCTAAACAACGGATTGAGCTTAAACAACAAAATCTTGGCACAAGTTTTCCGATGCTGATTCAATCATTGGATTTAACACGGCTTTCGCAATTAGCAGATTATCAATTTATGCCAATGCTGGCGCAATTAGATGTGCAAGCCGATAATGGTTTTTACCGAAAATGGCAGCCTTTTTATGGCTCTGTTGATAAGCACTTAGGTTATGCCCTACAGTGGTTTTTGATGGCATTTGTGTTGTTTTTGATTGCAGCACGCTTATTATTTAAATCAAAATAGTTAATTTTTGAGGGTTTTCAGTAAGTCATATAAGCATTCAATACGCTGAATATCTTCAGGCATTGCTTGTTTGATTATTAGCTTATTTTGAGCTTTTAATTGATAAATTGAGGGTTGTTTTTGTATCAATTCGATAATTTTACTTGGCTCAAAGTTGGTTTTATCAGCAAAAGTTAAGTGCGCTTTATCATCATATAGGCTAATTTTATCAACCCCGATTATTTCAGCCAGCAACTTTAGGCTGGTCGCTGAAAACAGGTTTTTAACCGCATCAGGCAACAAGCCAAAACGGTCAATCATTTCGATTTTTAAGTCTTTAAGCTCATCATTATTTTTAGCATTAGCGATACGCTTGTATAACACTAAACGCTCGTGTACATCAATTAGATAGGTCTGTGGAATAATGCAAGCAAGCCCAGTGTCAATTTGGATTTCATGATTGATTGCCTCATCTAAATTGATTTTTTTGCCAGCACGCATCGCCTCAATAGTGCGCTTGAGCAAGTCATAGTAAAGATTAAAACCAATATCAGTAATTTTGCCTGATTGATTATCACCAAGCAAATCACCCGCACCACGAATTTCAAGGTCATGGTTGGCAAGCATAAAACCAGCGCCAAGCTCTTCTAAAGATTCAATCGCATCAAGGCGTTTTTTAGCATTGGCACTCAATGACTGATGCGATTTAATCACTAAATAAGCATAAGCTCGGTGGTGCGAACGCCCAACTCGACCACGCAATTGGTGTAGTTGCGCCATGCCAAAATTTTGCGCATTATTAATAATAATGGTATTGGCATTGGGAATATCAATACCAGTTTCGATGATGGTGGTGCATACCAAAATTTGAAATCTCCCGTGGTAAAAATCACCCATAATCCGTTCTAATTCGATGTTTGGCATTTGTCCGTGGGCGATACGCACTTTAACATTTGCTATCAGCGATTTAAGATTTTCTGCCATATTATCGATGGAGTCAATATCATTGTGCACAACGAATATTTGCCCGCCACGGTGTAACTCTCTGGAGCAGGCCTCAATAATGGTATCATCGTCCCAAACATTGACAAAAGTTTGGATGGCACTTCGTCCTTTAGGCGGCGTGGCAATAATAGATAATTCACGCAACGAACCAAGCGCCATATTAAGTGTGCGCGGAATCGGCGTGGCAGTCATGGTTAGAATATCACTTTGCCCCCTTAACTTTTTTAAGCTTTCTTTTTGCTTAACCCCAAATCGATGTTCTTCATCAATAATCACCAAGCCCAAATTCTTATATTTGATGCCAGCCTGAATCAGTTTATGCGTGCCAATCACAATGTCAATTGTGCCATTTAGTAATTGTTGTTTGATTTGTGTTTGTTGTTTTGTGGTTTGAAAACGCGACAGAGCGGCGATGTTAATCGGATAATTAACAAAGCGATCAACAAAAGACTGATGGTGCTGGCTTGTTAATAATGTTGTTGGCACCAAAATTGCCACTTGTTTGCCTGCTTCCGCCGCTAAAAATGCCGCACGCATGGCAATTTCTGTTTTGCCAAAACCCACATCTCCACACACTAAACGATCCATCGGTTTGTGCGACTGCATATCAGCCAATACCTCGCCCATGGTTTTGAGTTGGTCGGGGGTTTCTTCAAACGCAAAGTTGCTAATAAACGAGCTATAGGAATCGCTTGGCTCAGGGAAGGCAAACCCTTGTTTTGATTGTCGCTTAGCATAAATTTCTAATAATTCAGCAGCAATATCATACAAAGCCTCACGCGCTTTTTGTTTGGCCTTACTCCACTGATTAGTGCCGAGTTTGTGTAAGGGGGCATTTTCAACGGACGCACTAGAATAACGAGAAATTAAATTAAGTGAGGTCATTGGCACCATAAGTTTGGCGTTATTGGCATATTTCAACATCAAAAAATCTTGTGCAAGTCCATCAAATGTTTGGGTTTTTAAACCCAGATAGCGTCCAACTCCATAGCCCTCATGCACAATCGGGTCGCCAATTTGAATCTCCACCAAGCTTTTAATCGCCTCATCAAAGTCTCTGTGTTTAGCGCGTCTTCGTCTTTGCTGTTTGACCACATCCGCACCAAACAGATTAACTTCGGTAACAACAGCAAGCTGCTCGGTTAGCAATCCATCGCTGAGATTAGCATTGGCAATACACAATTTTTGTTGGTTTTGAATGAAGTCTTGCCAATTTTCAACCGTGCTTATGGTCAAATCGTGATTGCTAAGCAAATCACTCAGCACGCTTTGGCGACCTTTGGATTCACAGATGATGAGTATTCTGCCGGCAAATTTTTTGGCAAAATTTAAAAATTTGCCAAGCGGATTTTTGACTTGTGTGTCAATGCCAAGAGGTGGTAATAATTTGCTGGGGAAGTTTAACCCCTGTTTGTTGTTTTGAATTTTTGCACTGCCAAGCACTAACTGTTGATGTGCTTTGAGCTCGGTAAATAACTGTTCTTTATTTAAAAATACTTGGTTAATTGCTAACGGTGGTCTGTTTAAATCGCTGCTAGCTTGCAGGTGTCGTGCTTTGATTTGCTCAAAATTTGCATCTACCAATGCGCTAAATCCTTGCTGCGTGGCAATAATTGTGTTATCTGGCAGGTAGTCAAACAAAGTGTTAGTATGGGTGAAAAATAGCGATAAATAAAACTCAATGCCGCCAGGCAGGCGAGAATTGCCCACCTCAGTAACAATAAAATCATCAGTATTGTTAAATAATTTGAGATAATTAGTTTTAAAAGTTTCGATACTATTTTGGTCGGTGGCAAATTCTCTGGCAGGCAGCAGTGAGATTTTATCTGTGCTCTCAATTGAGCGCTGGGTTAAGGTGTTAAAGCGGCGAATCGATTCTATTTCTTGGTCAAATAAATCAAGTCGGTAGGGCGATTTAGCGCCCATGGGGTAGAGGTCAATCAATGAGCCTTTAATATTAAATTCACCATGTTCCATCACAGTATTAACGCGGTGATAGCCAATTTTTAACAGCCTTTCAGTAAAAGTTTGAATGTCAATTTGAGTGCCGATTTGTAGATTAAAACTGTATTGCTGGCTAAATTCTAAGGGGCATAATTGCTGTGATAGCGACTCCAAAGTGGTAATAACAATGCCTTGTTTTAAATCCGCTAACTTGGAAAGCGTCCCAAGCCGATTAGAAGTAATATCTGGATGCGGTGAAAAATGATCAAACGCCAGCACCTCCCAGTTATCAAAGCTTAGAATATCGAACTTGTCGTTATCAGCCGACTTAGTTTTATAAAATTCAAGTGATTTAAGCAATTGGTGGTAATGGGAAATATCGTTGGCAATGAGCAAAACTACTTGATTTTGTTGCTGGCTAAATTCAACTAAGGCAAGTGCTTGTGCGCTACCGTAAAGCGACCCCCAATATTGCTTTTGTCCTGATTGAAAAGGCGCGTCCTGCGGATAAAATTGCTGCATGGTTAGCGGCTTAGCACATCAATGCCTTCATATTTGAGCATTTTGATGAGCTGAATCAGTGGCAGTCCGATAAGTGCGTTCGGATCATCGCCTTCTAATCGTTCAAACAAACCGATGCCGAGCCCTTCTGATTTGAAGCCGCCGGCACAATTGTAAGGCCTCTCTTTTTGTAGATAGCCGTCTATTTGTTTAAGGCTTAGGGTTTTAAAAACCACTTTAAATGGCTCAACAATAGTTTGTATATTGTCGGTATTTGTATTTAAAAGCGTCAAACTACTAAGAAAAGTTAGAGAATTACCAGAACTTTGCTTGAGTTGCTGTATGGCGTTTTTGTGCGTGTGTGGTTTGCTTAAAATTTCACCGTCAAGCACTGCTACTTGGTCACAGGCAATAATCAACCCCTGATGGGTTTTGGCTACTTTTTGCGCCTTTTGTTGTGCCAAACGCCACACCAATTGTTCAGCTGTCTCATTGGCTTGTGGTGATTCATCAATATCAGGCACTTGCACGCTAAACTCAAGCCCAAGTTTAGCCAACAGTTGTTTTCTAAAAGGTGATGATGAAGCCAGAATTATTGACATTAGAGGCAATAGTATTTGTAAAATAGGCGTTATTTTACTGTAGATGTTTTATGTGTTTATCAATTATTGTGGCAATGGATAAAAACCAATTGATTGGCAAGAATAACGCCCTGCCTTGGCATTTGCCCGCTGATTTAGCATATTTTAAGCGAGTAACCACGGGCAAAACAGTTTTGATGGGGAGAAAAACCTACGATTCTATTGGCAAACCTTTATCGAATAGAAGGAATATTGTTTTATCAAGAAAACCACAAAACGATTCTAATAATCGTGAAGTTGCTAACAGCATAGGGAAGGCGCTTTATATGTGTAAAAATGAAGAGGAGGTTATGATTATTGGGGGCATGTCTGTTTATCAGCAATTTTTAACCCCTCCTAAAAATGAAAATGATTTGTTTGGAGCAGAGGACATTCATCTTATTGATAGGCTTTATATCACCGAAGTTGGGGGCGAGTTTGTGGGCGATGCGTATTTTCCTAAATTCAATCGGCATGATTTTATTGAAATCAGCCGTGAATCATATCAGCCTGATGAGAAAAATATTTATGCTTATAATTTCACTATTTTGCAGCGCAGATAATCGAGCAAAAATCGCTTAGGTTTTATTGGCTAACAAGACGCGTTTAAAATCTTTCGGCATCACTTTAACAAAATGTAGTAGTGCTTCACTCCAGTTGTCGATAATGTGTTTTGCGATTGCTGAGCCGGTCAATTTAGCATGATTTGAGACATAATGATGTAGCTCTTTTTGCGCCTCGTCATCCATTGGGTCCAAATCAAGCATTATTGGATTGACTAATGATTCAAAGGTTTTATTAGGATTATAAACATAAGCAATGCCACCACTCATGCCAGCGCCAAAGTTACGCCCAACTTCGCCTAAAATAATCGCCCGACCGCCGGTCATATATTCACAACCGTGGTCACCTACGCCCTCAACCACAGCTACCAAACCAGAGTTACGCACACAAAAGCGTTCTGCAACACTGCCTGAAAGATACATCTCGCCAGCAGTTGCACCATAGCCACAAACATTGCCAGCAATGATTTGTTCTGCTGCTTTAAAACTTGCATTTTTTGGCGGGTAAACAATCACCCGACCGCCTGACAGGCCTTTGCCGACATAATCATTAGCATCGCCTTCGACCTCTAAGGTGATGCCATTTGCCAGAAATGCGCCCAAAGATTGCCCTGCCGAGCCTTTAAAATTGATATGAATTGCCCTTTGTTTGAGGTTATTGCCACCACGAGCTTTTATCACATAAGAAGACAACATAGCACCAACAGCACGGTCAATATTGCTAATAGGTGAATTAAATCGGACTTCTGCATCATTCACAATAGCCGCCTTAGATTGTGCAATTAAGGCATTGTCAAGTTGCAACTCTAACTGATGATCCTGAGCGATAGTTTGGTAAGTGCCGCTATTTTTATTAGGTTTTTGTGCAGGCGTTAGTAGCGCATCTAAGTTGATAGAGCTTTGTTTCCAATGTGTAATCAACTTATTCATTTCCAATTTATCCACTCTGCCAATCATTTCATTGACGCTTTTAAAACCAAGTTCTGCCATGATAAGGCGTAACTCTTGTGCCACCATAAATAGATAATTGACCACATGTTCTGCTTTGCCGGTAAACTTTTTACGCAATTGCTTATCTTGTGTAGCAATGCCAACCGGGCAAGTGTTCAAATGGCATTTACGCATCATAATACAGCCTAAGCTAATCAGTGGCGCGGTGGAAAAACCAAATTCTTCAGCGCCGAGTAATGCCCCAATCGCAACATCACGCCCTGTTTTTAACTGCCCATCTGTTTGTAGCACCACGCGTGAGCGTAAATCGTTCATCACCAATGTTTGGTGCGTTTCAGCAAGACCCAATTCCCATGGCAGCCCCGCATGTTTGATTGAAGTTAGTGGCGATGCCCCAGTGCCGCCGTCATGGCCTGCAATAACAATATGATCAGATTTAGCCTTAGTAACGCCAGCGGCAACCGTGCCGACACCAATCTCTGCTACCAATTTCACACTAATCCGTGCGGCTGGGTTTGAGCGTTTTAAATCAAAAATAAGTTGTGATAAATCTTCAATTGAATAAATATCATGATGCGGTGGCGGTGAAATTAAGCCCACGCCTGGGGTTGAATGACGAATTTTAGCAATGTTTTCATCGACTTTAGTGCCGGGCAATTCACCACCCTCACCAGGTTTTGCGCCTTGTGAGACTTTAATTTGCAGTTCATCAGCGTTATTAAGGTAATCAATGGTAACACCAAAACGACCTGAAGCCACTTGTTTAATCGCGCTTCGGCGTGAATCGCCATTTGCATCTTTGCTCCAGCGCTTAGTGTCTTCACCGCCTTCACCGGTATTTGATTTTCCACCAATGCGGTTCATGGCAATGGCTAAAGATTCGTGCGATTCAGCGGAAATAGAGCCAAAACTCATCGCACCTGTGGCAAAGCGTTTGACAATTTCTTTAGCACTTTCGACCTGATTAATATCAATTGCATTACTTTTTTTGAATGACATCAACCCGCGAAGTGTGCAATTGCGCGTGCCTTGCTCATTCGAGCGTTTGGAAAATTCCCAATAAGCCGTTTGGTCATTATTGCGCGCAGCAAACTGTAAATCAACAATGGTTTGTGGCGCCCACATGTGTTTTTCACCGCCACTACGCCAATAGTATTGCCCCATATTATCAAGGGATTTACTTTGATATGCTTGTTTTTGGCGATTTTCAACTTCGGCTTGCAACACCTCAAAACCCACGCCTTTGATGCGTGATGCGGTTTCAAAGAAACATTTTTGCATAACTTCTGGCGCTAAACCCACCGCTTCAAAAATTTGCGCACCTTTGTAAGACTCCAGCGTGGAAATGCCCATTTTCGCCATAACTTTAAGCATACCTTTAGCAACCCCCTTGCGGTAAGCGCTGATGATTGCATCGTCATTTTCAATCTCAATCATTTTGTCACGCCGTGCTTGCCATAGCGCTTCAAATGCCAAATACGGGTTAATTGCGTCAGCACCAAAACCACTTAGCATACAAAAATGATGCACTTCACACGCCTCACCGGTTTCAACAATAATGCCTACTTGTGTGCGCTCATGGTTGGCAACTAAATATCTGTGCAGTGCAGAAGATGCCAATAACATACTGATAGCAACGCGATTTTCATCCACATTACGGTCTGATAAAATCACTAAAGAATGACCGTCCTTAATGGCTTGTGAGCCTTGCTGACAAATATCATCTAACAATTCAGACACCTTTTGCCCGCTGTTGATAGCATAAGTAATATCAATGGTTTTACTGCTCCAACCACGATAGTTGCAATGGCGTAGTGCGGCGGACTCTTCATTAGTGAGAATTGGATGCTCAATCACCAAACGGTGTGCGTTTTCTGGTTTATTATCAAGTAGGTTGCCCTCAGGCCCGATTGAACAACGCAGCGACATCACCACCTCTTCACGAATAGAATCAATGGCTGGATTGGTAACTTGTGCAAATAATTGTTTGAAATAATCGTAAATAATACGCGGCTGCTCGCTCAGACATGCTAAGGCTGAATCATTGCCCATTGAGCCTACCGGGTCGCGCAGCTCGCTCACCAATGGCAATAGCATAAATTGCAAGGTTTCAGTGCTGTAGCCAAATGCCTTGAGTCGATGCACCAATGATTCTGGGTGGAAGCCATGCGCCTCAGAGTCGCAATGCAATTCTGACAGGTGAATTTGTTGCTCATTAAGCCAATCTTGATATGGATTTTTTGTGGCTAATTTGGCTTTAATTTCTTCATCATCAATCAATGCACCTTTATCAAAATCAATCAAAAACATCTTGCCGGGGCGTAATCTGCCTTTGGTTTTTACATTGTCAGTAGCCACATCAACCACCCCAACCTCTGATGCCATAATTACCCGCTGGTCATCGGTTAGGTAAAAACGCGAAGGACGCAAGCCGTTTCGATCCAGCACTGCACCGATGTAATGACCATCGGCAAAGGCAATTGAAGCGGGACCATCCCAAGGCTCCATCACATTGGAAAAATATTCATAAAAGGCTTTTTTCTCAGCAGACATATTATTGTCATTTTGCCAAGCTTCAGGCACCATCATTAGCACGGCTTCTGGTAGTGAGCGACCATTCATCATCAAAAATTCCAATACATTATCAAAACTGCCAGAGTCAGAAACTTCGGTTTCAATCACTGGTAGTGTTTTGTGCAAATCATCTTTAAATAAGTCACTTTTTAATGTGCCTTCCCTAGCACGCATCCAGTTAAAATTACCTTGCCGCGTGTTGATTTCGCCATTGTGCGACATATAACGACAAGGCTGCGCCCGGTCCCATGACGGGAAAGTATTAGTCGAGAAACGCGAATGCACCAGCGCCAAATAAGTTGCATATTCAGGCTTGGACAAATCAGTATAAAAATCAATCACTTGAGAGCCTTTCAACATCCCTTTATAAATAATGACATTAGCAGACAAACTGCAAATATAAAATAATAAAGCCTGCGATAAAGATGCGTCTGTGCGAATAGCATGGGAGGCGTGTTTTCTAATGATGAACAAAATACGCTCAAATGCTTTATTGTCAATGCCATTAGCCTTAGCAATGATGAGTTGTTTGATAACCGGCTGTGATGCCTTAGCAGCAACACCAATATCTGCCTTATCAGCATCAGTCGGCACAGCACGCCAGCCAATAAAAGTTTGCCTCTCTGTAGCAATGGTTTGTTCTAATAACGCCATACAATGCGCTCTTTGCTTATCGTCCTGTGGCAAGAAAATATTACCGACAGCGTATTGACCCGCCTCAACAGTTATACCAAACAGGCTATTGATTTGCGCTGTGAAAAAGTCATGCGGAATATTGGTTAAAATACCCGCACCATCACCCGTATTAGCTTCACAACCACAACCACCACGGTGATCCATACGCCTTAGCATTTCTAAGGCATCAGCAGTAATTTGGTATGAGGATTTGCCCTTAATCTGCGCAATAAAGCCAACCCCACAATTTTCTTTCTCGTTATTCGGGTGGTAAAGTCCGCTGGGCTTAGGCAAGTGTAATAACGGTTTTTTCATAAAAATTACAAAATCAGCAAAACCTTTTATTATAACATCAGCACACTATATCAGGCATTTTCTTTTTTGCTGATGATTATTAGGGTAGAATAATCAGCAATTTAACTTGAGAGAGCTTTGCAAATGTTGGCTATTATTTCCCCTTCTAAAACACAAGATTTCAGCGTTAGTGAGCTTAGCAAACACACGCAAACACGCCAGATTGAGCAATCTCAATACTTGATAGATTTACTTAAACGCAAAAGCCAAAATGAGATTGCTAAACTAATGTCAATTAGCGATAAATTGGCGCACTTAAACTTTGAGCGTTTTCAAACATTTGCCACGCCTTTGAGCTTAAACAACGCAAAACAAGCGATATTAGCATTCAAAGGCGATGTGTATAACGGCATTGATGCGCCGAGTTTGACACAACAACAGCTGGATTTTGCACAAAACAACTTGCGTATGTTGTCAGGCTTATACGGGGTGGTTAGGCCGCTGGATTTAATTGCGCCTTATCGCTTAGAAATGGGGGTTCGGCTGAAAAACAAGCGCGGCAAAAATCTATATCAATTTTGGGGCAAGCAAATATCTCAAGTGCTGAATCAAGACGAGTCTGAGGTGATTATTAACCTTGCCTCTAATGAGTATTTTAAAAGCATTGATGCAGAGGCGCTGAATGCCAAAATTATCAATATTGTGTTTAAACAGATGAAAAACCACACTTATAAAGTCATCGGCATTTATGCCAAGCGCGCCCGTGGTTTAATGGTGAATTATATAATTAAAAATCAGCTTACTGAGCCTAAATCATTAACTGCATTTAACCTAGAGGGTTATCGGTTTCGAGCAGATATGTCTGAGGCGCAGTCGTGGGTATTTACACGCGATTAAAAGCACTTATCCCCAAGCAATCTTGCATACTTTGTGGCGAGCATGCTGCCTCTTGCATTTGTTGCCAATGTGAATCTGATTTTACTAATCAGCAGCCGCGTTGCCGCTCCTGCGCCAATCCAATTATCAGTCAGCTGGATTTTTGTGGAGAATGTTTGACACATGCGCCAGCCTTTAATCGCGCTTATACTTTGTATGATTATCAAGGCGCAATGACAGATTTAATTAAACGCTTTAAATACGACAAACAGCTGTGTATCGGCGACTATTTTGCGCATCAATTACACCAGCTATACCGCTCGATTATCAACGCCGGCAATCAGTATGATGCCATTATTCCAATGCCACTTAGCCAACAACGAATACAACAACGCGGCTACAATCAAGCATTAGAACTACTAAGGCTAATCAAAAAAAAAGAATCAGTAATTATTGACCTGCACAACGCCCAGCGCATTAAAGCAACACAGCCATTAGCATCATTAAAATTAGAACAACGCAAACAAGAAATTAAAGGCGCATTTGCCGCAAAATCAATGCCATATCAACGAATTTTATTAGTTGATGATATAATGACCAGCGGCTCAAGCCTAAACGAGCTCACCAAAACCATCACCCGCTCAAACCCCACCATCCGTTGTGATGTAATGACACTAGCCCGGACCTATAGTAACCATTAAAAAGCACTGACGGCGGCGATGCCTTGTGCGCCGAGTTTTAGGGCTTTGTTTAAATCTTGTAGGCGCATACCGCCTAAAAAATACACCGGGATATTGAGTTTATCGACCACCTCTTTTGCTGCACCCCAGCCGATAGGGCTGATGTTAGGGTGGGTGGCGGTGGCTTGGACCGGGGAGATAACAACAAAGTTTGCGCCGATTGCTTGTGCTTTTAGTGCCTCATCTAAGTTGTGGGTTGATGCGCCTAACAATTTATCATCATTGCACGGCCTTGATTTTAACTTGAGCATCTCGCTGGTGGTGATATGCCAGCCCGCACAATATGGCTCATCAAAGCTTTTGTCAATAGTATTTAGCAGTAACTTGAGATTATTTTGTTGGCATTTGCGGTTAATTTGTTCGATAAAGTGCTTATCAAGTTTATTTTTACTACGCAGTTGAATCAGCCTAATGCCCTGTGTGAGTTTTTGTTCAAATCCCGCCATCCATTCGCTTTGGTTGGTGCAGGCAGGGGTAATCCAATATTTATTTGGTAGAGTAATCGAGCTGATAAACGCTTGCATGCTTGGTAATAATTTGTAGTTATGCAGGTCTTGCACTGATACCCAGCTAATTTGCTGACCTTCAACACCACGCGGCTCACTAAGATAGCTGTTTATGTTGTAAATACTCAGATTGACTTGTAGCCGAGGATATTGCTGTGATAATGTTTGGTGCAAACTCAAAGCAGTTACTTGTATGCCTAATTCTTCGTTTAATTCCCTGCTGATGGCGGATTCATTAGTTTCATTGGCTTCAATTTTGCCGCCCGGCAATTCCCAAAAGCCCGGCATAAATTGCTGTGCTTGGCGCTTGGCAAGTAGTAATTGTCCGGATTTATTACGCAAAACACCAACAACTGCCTTGATTATATCCACGCTGGCTACCTAATGGTAAAATTACCTATTTTAACATTTGAGGCCTTAGTGAATATAACCCAAAAAATTCAAATATTGATGCCGCATCGCTCGTTGTTGAGGGAGAGTTTAATGGGGATTGAAAAAGAAGGTTTAAGAGTTTGCAAAAAAGGCGACATTTCACAAACCCCACATCCTGCGGTTTTTGGTTGTGCCTTAACGCACCCGAACATTACTACAGATTTTTCTGAATCACTAACTGAGTTAGTCACTCCGCCATTTAAAAATACCGCAGAAATGCTGAGGTTTTTAGCAGATACTAAGCAATATTTATATCAACACCTGCCACCAGAGCAAAATTTTTGGCCAGCCAGTATGCCTTGCGTGATTCGCGGTGAAACTACCATTCCAATTGCGCAATACGGCTCGTCTAATCAAGGCATGATGAAAACTGTGTATCGGCGTGGGCTTGCTAATCGTTATGGCAGTGTGATGCAAACCATTGCTGGGGTTCATTTTAATTATTCATTTTCGCAAGACTTTTTTCAGCAGTATCAATTATTAATGGCAACAGATGAAACCCTAAGAGATTTTACTGATTGTCAATATATGGGGGTTGCCCGTAATGTGGTGCGTTATGGCTGGATTATTCCTTATTTATTTGGCGCTTCTCCTGCTGTGTGTAAATCTTTTTTGAAGGATTATCATCAGCATTCATTGATTGAGTTTAATAACTCCACTTTGTATGAGCCGTATGCTACATCATTGCGTATGGGTGATATTGGTTATCAAAACTTACGCGAAGACAATGCAGGAGTTAAGGCTAACTATAATTCATTAGTGCATTATATTAGTTCATTAAAAATGGGGATGTTGTCCAACTGCCCCGAGTATGAAGCGATAGGGGTTAAGAAAAATGGCAGTTATCAGCAGCTTAATACCAATATTTTGCAGATTGAAAATGAATATTATGCCACAGTTAGGCCAAAACCATTGGTGCAGACAGATAAAAAGCCCTTAGACAGTTTGCAGGATAGCGGCATTGCTTATATTGAGCTTAGGTCATTGGATATTAATCCTTTATTGCCATTAGGCGTTAATCAACAACAAATTCATTTCCTACAAGGATTTTTGCTATTTTGCTTGTTGAAAGATTCGCCCGCCATTTCCACCAGAGAGCAATTTGATATTGATAGTAATGACCAATTAGTCGCACATGAGGGGCGTAAGCCGGGTTTGCTGCTTAAACGCCAATCAGCGCCAATTTTATTGCAAGATTGGGGCAATCAATTAGCACAAGAAATTAGCAGTTGCGCACAATTATTAGGCACAGAATGCCAAACAGACATTGCCGAAATTAGCAAACGCTTTGACTGCCCAGCTCTTACTCCATCTGCCAGATCCTTGCAACTGATGCGCGATAAAAATCAAGGGTTTTTTGATTATATCAACGCCTTTGCTAAGCAGTATAAAACAGAATTTCTAAATAAAGAAATTAGGCAAACACACTTTGATTATTTAGATAAGCAAGCACAATTATCTTGTGAAAAGCAAAGCGAAATAGAAGCCGCTGATAGCCTAAGTTTTGATGAATTTTTGGCACAATATTTCCGAATATGAAAACCACAGAAACAACAATTTGCGCATTGGCCAGCAGCGTTGGCAAGGGCGGTATTGGGGTGCTCAGGCTTTCTGGGGCGCTATGCAGGTCGATAGCTGAGCGTATGCTCGGCTTTGTGCCTAAAGCGCGTTATGCACATTACGGCTTATTTTTTAATCAAAATGGTGTTGAAATTGACAAAGGCATTGCCCTGTTTTTCCCAGCGCCGCATTCATTTACTGGGGAAGATGTGCTTGAATTGCAAGGTCATGGTGGTATCAGCGTGATGCACTCCCTGTTACAATCAGCTATGGCGTTGGGCGCGGCGGCGGCACAGCCGGGTGAATTTTCAAAGCGCGCTTTTTTAAACGGTAAAATGGATTTGCTGCAAGCTGAGGCAGTTGCAGATATTATTGATGCAAACTCCGAACAAGCGGCACGCTCAGCACTCAGGTCTTTATCAGGTGAATTTTCAACAATGGTTCACGCGCTCACTCAATCTATTATCGAACTTCGTGTTTTTGTTGAGGCAACGATTGATTTTGCAGATGAAGAAATTGATTTTTTGCATACCGAACAAGTCAAATCAAAAATCGACAACATTCAGCAAGAAATTAGCAATTTATTAAAGTCTGCTAAGCAGGGCGCAATCCTAAGAGAAGGGCTAAATGTGGTGATTGCCGGCAAGCCGAATGCGGGAAAATCTTCATTATTGAACGCGCTAACGCAGCAATCAAGCGCGATTGTTAGCGATATTGCCGGGACTACGCGCGATGTGTTGCAAGAGGCTATTCATATCAACGGTATGCCGCTTAATATCATTGACACAGCAGGGCTGCATAACAGCAATGATGTGATAGAAAAAGAGGGCATTAAACGCGCGCATATTGCCATTCATCAGGCTGATGTGGTGCTGCTGGTGTTTGATGCACGAGACGGCGCGCCTGATTTTTCATTATTGCCGGCAAGCGTAGATTTTAAAAAAATATTATTGCTTAAAAATAAAATTGATTTAACCGCAGATGCGATTGGAAAAACCTTGATTGATGATAAAGTGCAACTGTCCATTTCTGTTAAGCAGGCGCAAGGAGTGGATTTGCTGATTCAACAGCTGTCTGATATTGCTGGGCTTAGCAGTGTTACAGAAGGTGTAATGCTGGCAAGAAAACGCCATATTGTTGCGCTGCAAACCTCGTTTAAGTCAATTAATGCTGCATCAATGCAACTAAAAAATGGCGCTATAGAATTGATGGCTGAGGATTTGCGTCAAGCTGGGCAAAGTATGGGCAGTATCACTGGTGAGTTTTCAGCAGATGATTTACTCGGCGAAATTTTCTCATCGTTTTGCATTGGCAAATAAAGGCCTCAAATAATGAATATTAAAAGCAAATTTTATCTGTATTTATTGGTAACTATTAGCCTGTCGCCGCTATTAGTGCATAAGTTGATGTTGGTTTATCAAGTGCCTAATATTGTTGATATGTTGTTAGTTTTGTTGATTTTATTGGTTTATTTGGGATTGTATCTGTCTATTCGTAAAGATTTTTTATTGCCGTTTAATGATTTAAAAAATTGGGTCAATGATTACCATACTGATCAAAGTGCGCGTTTGAGCGATAAGCAAAAAACCACTTTTCAGCCAGTTGCTAAAGCGATTAACCACCTGATTGACGAAAACCAGTATCTATATGATGATATGGAAGATATTTTGCAAAAGCAGATTCAACGCCTGAGCAAAAAATCCGCCTCGTTGGAAACTCTATATGGCGTTTCTTCAACACTCAACAGCACACACTCTGTTGAAGAATTATTTGAACATTTTTTAGATATTTTTATCAATATGACCAGCGCCGCCTCTGGTGTTGCACGCAATTTAAACAGCGATGGGCAATTGCACTTAGTGGCACAACGCGGCGTTATTGACAACAAAGGGCAAATAGCGAGCGTATTAAGTAGCGATTGTTTTTGTGGTGCAGTGGCAACAGCACAAGATGTGCATGTGCAATTTAGTGTGCATACTTGTGCTAAGTGTGTGGGACAAAAATCCGCAACCAAAGCCGATATTGGCACGATTTTTATTCCACTTAGATACCACGGTGAGGTGCTGGGCGTGTTTAATTTATTTTTTGATACTGAGCCATCTTTGGCGATTGACGAACGCGCACTGCTTGAATCGATTGCTGATAATATTGCCAGCGCACTTGATAAGGCAAGATTAGATGCCGAAACCAAACGCCTGGAGCTTTCACAACAGCACTTGTTTTTATCACAAGAGATTCACGATTCTTTGGCGCAAACCATTTATAGTTTAAAACTGCAAGTAACTGTTTTAGACGATATGCTCAAACAAGGCGCGCCAGCAGATGCCGGTAAAAAAGTCGCCAGCCTGCAAGCTAATATTACCCAAGCCAACCAAGAGCTCAGAGAATTGATGTGCAATTTTCGGGTGCCGTTAGACCCCAAAGGCATTGAAGTATCACTGCATAATTTAAGCAATCGATTTAAGGTTGAGGAAGGCATAGCCACCTATTTTCAGGTCAAGGGCAAAGCTAAATTTTCAGCAGAAACTGAAATGCAAATTATGCGCATTACCCAAGAAGCCCTGTCAAATATTCGCAAACATGCCAAGGCGCGTAATGTGCGTATTTTGCTCTCAGCCGAGCCGCATTGTCAGCTGCTGATTGAAGACGATGGCGTAGGTTTTAAAAAACAACAGTTTGATAGTGAAATAATGGGGAATAATATAGGTATGAACATTATGAAAGAACGCGCTGATAGAATTGGTGCAAGCATTGAAATTGAATCAGAAATGGATGAAGGCACGCGTATCATTGTTAGCTTTAAGGACAATAAATGAAGATTTATATTATCGATGACCACGCCTTGTTTCGTAACGGATTAGTTTCATTATTACAATCAAGAAACATTAAGGCCCAAGCCGCCGCCTCAACAGAACAAGGCTTAGCAGAAATTCCCAAGCTATCAATAGATATTATTCTACTAGATTTGCGTATGCCCGCCATGTCAGGCATTGAAGTATTAAAAACATTAAAAGCACAAGGCGAACAAACACCAATTGTTATGCTCACCACCAGCACCGAAGAAGCAGATTTACGCAATTGCTTAAAATACGGCGCTCAAGGCTATTTGCTAAAAGATATGCACCCAGATGAATTAGTCGATGCCCTCAATGCAATCGTTACAGGCTCAATCATAGTAACGCCAGATATGACCCACATCTTAGCCAAAGTGCTATGCCATGAACTAAGCGATAACAAAACAACTTTTAACGCACTCACCAATCGAGAAAAACAAGTCGCTTGCCAAGTCGCTAACGGGCATAGTAACAAAATAATCGCCCGAGAGTTCGGCATCTCTGACGGCACCGTTAAACTACATATGAAATCAATTTTAAAAAAACTCTCACTCAGCTCACGAGTCGAAGTAGCCGTGTTAGTAACCGAAAAAGGCTACTGTAAATAAATTTCCACAAACAGATTTTCATATATAATACTCTTAAAAGTATTGTATAAAAACTATTATGAATATTACCGCAAATGAAGTAAAAACCAAAGGCGTTTCTGTTTTTGGTGATGCTTTAAAACAAGCAGACGAAGTAGTGATCAATGTTCGTGGCAAAAACAAATATGTGGTGCTCGACATTGACCGCTATAATCATTTTAGGGCAAACGAGTTAGATATTCTTTACATCCAAGCCCTGCAAGATATTAAAAATGGTGATTATAAAACCCAAACCGCAGAACAACATATCCAATATGTTAATGATTTGTTAGAATGAATTATAAAATCATTGCCACTAAACATTATTTAAAAAAGTTAGAAAAATTTCTTAAACAACATCCAGAAGTAGTCTCTAAATACCAAAAAACTATTACCATACTTTCTGTAAACCCCAATTACCCAGCCCTTAGAACCCACAAACTACAAGGACAACTCAAGCAATACCACAGCGTCTCTATCAATCTGCAATATACAATAGTGGTTGATTTTATTATTCAAAACAATAAAATTATACTGCTTGATATTGGCACGCACAATGAGGTTTATTAAATAAATGGACGCGTATCAACAATTAGTAGCACCAGCATTGCACTCACTGTTTTCTTAAAACAGTATTACCACTTGACCCATCTGAGTCTCCCGAAGTTCCGCGCATAACGCCATCGCTAATGCTTAATTCAAAATTATCTGCTTGCCACCCGTTTTTGTTGGTTGTAGATAAAACCGTGCCATTCATATATGCAATACTATTAGCAATATTAATATCCATACTTTCTTTTGCTGTATTTCCTATTGGAGAGTTGATATAAGCAATACCACTAAATTCTGTGTTGCTAATTTGATGATTGATATGCAAAGTTATTTGATAATTTCCTTCAACAGCGTTCCCACTACTGCCACCATACGAACCAAAACTACCTTTCCAAGTGCCTAACAAATTATCCGCCAATGTTTCCGCCTCTTTCTGTTGCCGCTGTTCTGCTTGGTTGTCTAACTGATAACAAACCGCTGAGGCTTTTTGTAAGAAACTTTCACAAGCACTACGGCGAGCTTTAAGCCAGCCGCCGCATTGTGCTTTGGCTTGTGCCTGTTGTTCTGCTGTGTAATTGCTACTAACGCCAGAAACCAAACCCAGCGCATCTTTTTGGCGGTGGTATTCTTTACGGCAAGCATTATCGCCAGTGTAGGCTTTTAGGCAGATTTCTTTGCTTTTTAACAGATAATTTGGTTTAATAACACCGCGCGGCAAACTCACTGGCAATTGCCCAAGCCGCTCAGCACAATCACTTTCATCATTAAAATTAAAAGACTGAAATTGCAAGGCGTATGCCGTAGAAAAACCTATTAGGCAAATTATTAGAATTAGTTTTTTCATTTTGTTTTTTCTTTGGCTAAATTGTTTTCAGCAAATTTTAGCACGGTTTTTGAGGCAAAAATCAAGCGATACTGAGCCTGTTGATTCTCATCATCATTCTCCTTTATTTTTTAATAAAAACCATCCTAACACAATATATAAAATTCCAGTTGACAACAAACTAAAAGCAACATAATGTCCTTTAATCTTAAAATATTCTACATTTTGTACAAGCGTTTTACCTATATCGTCCAACTTAATTAGATACAGTATTTCATTAGACTTATTAAGGTAATGACACAAAACAATAACATGAGATACAAAAGCAAAAATCAATGTTGCCAATAAAATAATATTTGTTTTCTTTTGCAAATGTTGCTTTCTTTTGGATGTAATAAACCAACCTATACACAATAATAAGAAACCTAAGTTAGCCCAAATATTATTAAGATAGGTGTCATAATTATGTTTTAGTGCTTCAAAAAGAACAGTAAATGGCAATTCATTCATTTTATTTCTCCTATTTATTAAAAAATCACTATTTTACTCAATATACGCCACAATACCCTGGATTTATTTCCCTAATATTATGTTTAATTTTTTTAATTTCATTGTTAGTATCAAATATTGATTGATTTACATGGTTAATTCCATCTGTAGTTAATTTGCCATTTGCTAAACATAATTGTGCGTATTTTATTAAAACATTATATGTTTTAAGTAGCTTGCAAGAGCCTTTTAGTGCGGTGCTGGTATCTAAGTCATCAGGTATTAATGAAGCCTCTTTTCGTGTTTGTGCTATTTCATAGGAACAAGCTGATTCAAAATTACCTGTATTACCACTATAACCAGAGTTACTGCCATAACTATTATTGCCATACGAAGAATTGTAAGCTGGCGGCGTATAACTACCACCATTTTTTATTGCTTTAATATTAGCGTAAGTACTGAGTATGGCAGTTGTTGTTTGTAAAGCAGTTAAAAGACCATCATTTGAATTGTTTTGATTGCCATAATTACCGCCACCTGCCGCCCTTAAAAGAGCCACTGATTCTGAATTTGTATCAACACCAAAGCTTCTTATGCCATCTGCCAGACCGTATGCAGTATCCCCCCATTTATCTTGTGCATTTACATCAGCACCTAAAGCAATAAGCGTTTTAATTGCTTTTGGGTTGTTCCATGCAGATATTAAAGGAGTGCTGTAATCTTCACTTCTGCTATTAATATTAGCACCAGCATTAACCAATGAAGTAATAACATTTTCTGGGTCTTTGTTATATCCTGCTGCATAATGAAGAGATGACATAAACTCTTTATTTTTAATATTTACATCAGCACCAGCATTAGTTAAAAGTTGCATTATTTTTGCATTTTTATTAAATTTTGCAGCATAAAAAATAGGAGTTAATCCATCATTATCTTTTGCATTTACATTAACACCACGAGTAATTAACTTTTTAACTTGTGCATCATTTTCATCCGCTACTGCTTTAAATAACGCCCTTTCTTGTTTGTTTTCAATTGAACTTATATCTGATTTTACAACATCAGTACTTACACATGAAAATAGCAATAAACTTGATAATATAATTAATAATGCTCTCATTTTGTTTTTTCTTGGTTAAATTATTCTCAGCAAATTCTAGCTATCTAAGATAGCCGTATGATTTGCTAGGATTGTTTTTATCTTTTCTACGGTGTTTTAGCCATGTGTACCAACCACATAAACCTAATGCAACCCAAGCAAGCATGTCAATAAATGCCATTCCATTTACATCTATACTTATTTCAAAAAATATTTTATCCCAATAGGCTTTTCCTGCTCCATTTTTATAATCATTGATATTTCCATCCTTGTCACTTGAGAGTAATTTATTATGCCTATATCCATAATCATGAATCAAGCCCGGTATAAACAATAACCCAGTTGGGGATAACAACATCCATAATGGTCTTGGGATTGATGCACCATCAAATATAAATCCTTTTTCTATTATGATTTTAGTCCCGTCTCTTAATGTATATGTCCAATCTTCTATAACTTCCCACTTTCTTATATAGAATATCCATAAAAATATTCGTATAAAAAATTGCCTATTTTTAGTTGGAATTGGCAACGGCTTTAATATTGGCATTATCATCTATTACACTCCTTTTATTTGAATATCCTCTTGAAATAAAGAGTAGCGTTCCTATTACTTTATGGTAACAATTTTGATATATAACTGACAACCTCTTTATTGTTCCAATAAGAGGTGTGATAATCAGTACCAGACCAGCCACTATTATCAGCAGTTTTAACGGTTTTATCATCAACATTCCATTTATCAGATTGACTACCATAAATCTTGTTTGCAAAAGACTTTTTTGGAATATGAGCATAAGGATCGTGTTCGTCAATACCTTCTTCTGCACCACGAGCATAATAATCTTCTTGGTCAAATGTGTTTGGTTCTACAAACGGATCTTGTAAGTCGTAAATATTTAGCCAATCGAAAGCATCTTTACCATTATGAGTAGGCAAGTTTTTTCTATGTTCATAATATCTTCTAGTTGTTAAAAGGCTGCCAAGACTAACAAAACCACGAACAGGCCATTCATTGCGATATTTATTATCAAATACTCCTTGCCTCATTAAATCACAAATAATATCAAAACAAACAACAGAGCCCAAACTGTGTCCTATTAAAATACAATTATCTAATTTAGCAATGCTGTCTTTTACAGTTTCTTGAATCATTTCTTTACCTTTCGCAGTCTGATAAACTTCTAAATCGACTAATGCATCATAACCAAGACCAAGCAATTTTCCAACAATAGGGTTTATGAAACTTCCTAAAACCACAAGAGGAAGCTCTCGATTGCCTTTAAGATTATCACTTATATTTTCATAAGCAGGTGTTAATATATTGTTGTTGCTGCTCATATTACCACCTAAGGTTTGTGGACCTTTGACAGCATCTTTGTCATCGCCAAATTGTACGCCGTGAACAATTACTATATCAGCCATTTTATTTCTCCTGTTTATTAAAAAATTACTGTTTTCTTAAAACAGTATTACCGCTTGACCCATCTGAGCCTGAGTCTCCCGAAGTTCCACGCATAATGCCATTGCTTATACTGAGTTCAAAATTATCTGCATACCAAACTTTACAAGTAGTTGATAAAACCGTGCCTTGTAAATAAGCAATGCCATCATAAATATTAATATCCATTCTTTGTTTAGCCTCGCAATTAATCTTATCCTGCTGAGATTTCATAATACCACTAAATTTACTGTTGTCAATCCTACGATTGATATTTAAGGTTATATCAATATGACCACTTTTGCCATTAGAATAAGTAAAGTCATCGCCACCTTTCCAAGTGCCTAATAAATTATCTGCTAATGCTTCCGCCTCTTTTTGTTGCCGCTGTTCTGCTTGGCTGTTTAACCGATAACAAACCGCTGAAGCTTTTTGTAAAAAACTCTCACAAGCACTACGGCGAGCTTTAAGCCAATCGCCGCATTGTGTTTTGGCTTGTGTTTGTTGTTCAGCTGTATAATTGCTACTAACGCCCGAAACCAAACCCAGTGCATCTTTTTGGCGATGGTATTCTTGGCGACAAGCATTATCGCCAGTATAAGCCTGCAAGCAGATTTCTTTGCTTTTTGACAGATAATTTGGGTTGATAATATCGCGCGGCAAACTCACTGGCAATTGTCCAAGTTGTTCGGCACAATCGCTTTCATCATTAAAATTAAATGATTGGAATTGCAAGGCGTATGCTGTAGAAAAACCTATTAGGCAAATTATTAGAATTAGTTTTTTCATTTTGTGTTTTCTTTAGTTGTATCATCCTCAGCAAACTTCTGCACGGTTTTTGGGGCAAAAGCGGCGGTTAAAAAAGCAGTAATAATCAGTAAAGTATCGTCACTTTGTGTTTCGCGTAACACAACTAAAACTGATAATAAAATTGCTGTTACTAACGCCATCATACTCATCAAACGCATTGCTGATTTGTTGCCTGTGTTGTCTTCAAAGAATTTTTTAGTATTCATAATTTCTCCTTTTAAAATTAAGTTAATAAATCTGGGTTAGTTTCTATAATTTTGCAAACATAATTATTGGCAATGATTTTTATCCCTGCTTCTGTAGGATGAATTTCATCTATCCAATAATCTGGATTACCCTCATTATTTTGGTTTTGTAGGGCTTCTCGTGTATCAACTATGACAATGCCAGATAGTTTGTCAATCCTATTAAAAAAATCATCAAGCATTTGTTTGGTGGCATCTGCCATAGCTTGAGCGTCCATATTGTGTTCTCGCATATGGGGTCTTATCCATGGACAATTGCTAAACAATTTTTTTAGAATGCCGCACTCTTTGCCAAAGGCACAAAAGTAACTATAACCATGGGTAAAAATTGGTATGTTTGGATTATCCAGACTGTTCTGGATAGTTTTTATCATTTTTTTATAGCCTATTTCCAGCATATCTATTTGTGCTTTTAGAGCGTTTGTATCTAATTT
Organism: Gammaproteobacteria bacterium; assembly: GCA_965217125.1. Taxonomy (GTDB): domain Bacteria; phylum Pseudomonadota; class Gammaproteobacteria; order PS1; family Pseudothioglobaceae; genus JAAOIF01. Next base: position 1,815,024 of record OZ244244.1, read on the forward strand.
CCCATCATCAAACATAATACCCATATTGTCAATCACATCATTACCGCCTGCTGAAAGTAAAACACACTTAATATCTTGCCTATATTTTGATAAAATTTGTTTAAATATATGTCTTTGTTTGTTGCTTAAAATGCCCCTAATTAAAGCATCGCCATTATTAGCAATATTTACAACAACCCAAAAAGTATTGTTGTTACTGGTATCACTTGCTTTTAAGTTTTTAATAATATGCGCCAACATATTGGCATAATCAAACCATGAATCGCCCTCACAAATAATAAATTTAACATCAGGTTTTTTGCTACTATTCCAATTGCCATCTTTGGCTAAATTAGCTAAATTATCTAAGAAACTCTGTATTTTTTTATCAATACTATCAAAAGTCTGAATATCATTTTCAATATCTTCATAATTTTCGTCAATTAATGTCCAAGTTGTCATTTTTTTACCTCCTCAAGAAAAAAAAATATAAATATTACTCCTCTCTTAAATACTTGTCAAATGCATTATTAAAGGCTAATATCGCTAAAAATCCTTTGTTAGATATATTACTGTTTTCTTAAAACAGTATTGCCACTCGACCCTTTTGAGTCTGTAGTTCTTCCACGCATAACGCCATTGCTTATGCTGAGTTCAAAATTATCTGCAGACCACGAATTGCAAGTAGCGGATAAAACTGTGCCTTGTAAATAAGCCACATCATCATAAACATTGATCGTCATTCTTTGTTTAGCGCCACAGTTACTATTTTGAGATTGCATAATGCCACTAAATTTATTATCAGTAATTTGGCTATTGATATGTAATGTTATATTGTCATAGTGAATATCCCAGTCAGAGCCACCAGACCAAGTGCCTAATAAATTATCCGCCAATGCTTCCGCTTCTTTTTGTTGCTGTTGTTCTGCTTGACTGCTGAGTTGATAACAAACCGCTGAGGCTTTTTGTAAAAAACTCTCACAAGCACTGCGGCGAGATTTAAGCCAAGTTCCGCATTGTGCTTTGGCTTGTTTTTCTTGTTCTGTGGTGTGATTGCTACGAACGCCCGAAGTTAAACCCAGCGCATCTTTTTGGCGGGCGTATTCTTTGCGGCAAGCATTATCGCCTATGTAAGCATGTAAGCAGATTTCTTTGCTTTTTGATAGATAATTTGGGTTGATAATATCGCGTGGCAAAATCACTGGCAATTGCCCAAGCTGCTCGGCACAATCGCTTTCATCATTAAAATTAAATGATTGGAATTGTAGGGCGTATGCTGTAGAAAAACCGATTAGGTAAATTATTAGAATTAGTTTTTTCATTTTGTTTTTTCTTTGGCTAAATTATTCTCAGCAAATTTTAGCACGGTTTTTATCTACTTTTCAAATACAAAGTATCAGGGCATATATCTTGCTCGTTTGGCCATGCTACAGTGCCGTGATTGACAAAAGCCCGTTTAAAATAAGCCATATTTTTTAACTCTTTAAACACGCCAAAATTTAATAATTTGCTACAATCATATAAACCAGCCTCGCCATTATCAAAAGTTAGTTTTAATGAATAATTATCTAACGCAACAACATTTTTAACTCTTGGATTCATTGTTTTTAGCTATTATTTTAAAGGTTCTATCTGATAAGGTTTTTGCCCTTGATAGCATATAAAGACATTTTAATTTTACTTGATTTTTTAAAACAATAGTATTCTACTTTAGCCCAAATCCAAAAATAGACTCACCATCACAGCACTCCTAAATATTTGGATTAGGTAAAAATTTACAGACCTTGCCTCTAAAATTAGTATCTGGATTTAAGCCAAAATCTTAAAGCAACAATGGCGGTGATGGTGCTGGGTAGCCATAGGAGATTAACGGCTAAAATGCCTGATAAAATCGCTAAAGTGCCTGCGAAAATGGCGGCGGTTTGTTTGTTGGCGTTGTCTTTGAGCTGGTTGATAATGCTATTGGTTTGTTTGGCTTGTAGATGCTCGAAGTCTTTTATTTTGTCGAGGCGTTTAAGTGCATTAATGGTGAGCGCTGGCAACTCTGGTATTTGTTTTAATAATTCAGGTGCTTGCTGTTTGAGTTTTTCAAAAGTGTTTTTCATATTATTCCTGCGTTTGACTAAATCTTGTAAAAATGGCTTGGCAGTTGCCCACAAATTTAGTTGCGGATAAAGCTGCCGACCTAAACCTTCAATGTTAAGCAAGGTTTTGTCTAATAATAATAGTTGCGGCTGGACGCTAATATCGAAGTTTTTTGCCTCGTTGATTAAGTCCAGCAGCACTTGCCCGAATGAGATTTCGCCTAATGGTTTGTCGAACATCGGGCTGCAAATTTTTTGCACGGCTTGCGTAAAGGCATCTACATCTGTAGCGGCGCTTGCCCAACCTGAGTCGATATAGCTTTGGGCTACTTTTTGATAATCTTGGTTAAAAAATGCTAAAAATATGTCGGCTAAAAAGTCTTTATCGGTCTCGCTTAAACGCCCCATAATACCAAAATCAACGCCGATATAATTGCCATTTTTGCCTACAAAAATATTACCTGGGTGCATATCAGCGTGGAAAAAATTATGTTTAAAAACCTGGGTGAAGAAAATAATTACCCCGTCTTCTGCAAGTTTTTTAAGGTCAATATTATTGGCGCGTAACTGCTCAATATCACTCACAGGCGTACCATAAATGCGCTCGGTGGTTAAAACATCTTTACTACACAAATCCCAATATACTTTTGGCACATACAGCAAATCAGAGTCTGCAAAGTTTTTACGCAACAATGCGGCATTTTGCGCCTCAGCCTGCATATCCAGCTCGTTTAAGATAATCATCTCAAACTCAGCTACCAATTCTAACGGGCGTATTTTTTGCCCGATTGCACCTTTATTGACGAGTTTTGCCAGACCATACATCAGGGTAATATCGCGCTTGATAATCGTGCTAATATTAGGGCGTATGACTTTCACCACCACCTCATCGCCCGCATGGGTAATCGCCGTATGTGTTTGGGCAACAGAAGCTGCGGCTAAGGGTTGTTCATCAAATTGTTTGAATAGGGTATCGATACTGCCGCCCAAAGATTGTTCAATCATTTGTTTTGCCTGTTTTGTATCAAAAGCCGGGCAACGGTCTTGCAATTTGGCTAATTCATCGCCAATATCATTTGGCAGCAAGTCGCGTCTGGTGGATAAGGTTTGTCCAAATTTAATAAAAATGGGACCTAATTCTTCAAACGCCAAACGAATGCGCTCGCCGCGGCAGTATTGTTTAACCGGGAAATAATGCCAAGGTATTAAATATAGCAACGGTTTGAAGCTTTTTAATAAGGGCGTGGACAGCACTAAACTGTCTAAGCGATAGCGCATTAAAATACGCGAAATACCGATAAATCTAATTAAGGGGCGCATTTGATTTTTTAAACAGTGGCGATTTTGATGGGGTGATTAATAATTTAGCTAACTCGTCTTTTAGCGTTTCTGGTAAGTTGTTTGAACGCCCGACATTAGTTTTAATTTTTTTTGCCGCCCTGCCTACTTGGTGGGCGATAATATCACCAGTGTATTTTGATAATAATTCTTCTAAATCAATATCAACTTGTTGCAATAAATCCGTTAGTAGCTGGGCAGTTTTAACATCGCCATGGATGATGATTTTGTCTTGTCTGAGCAGTTCGGTCAAATCCTCGCCTTGGAATAATGCCAAAAAAACACGCGGTTTGAGTTTAATCTCAACATCGGCATTTTGAGCATCAGCACTGACAAAAACGCGATTATTGGTGCAGATAAAATTAACCGTTAATGGCAAATCTATTAAGGCAAAGTGAATGGTTTTGCCATTTAACGCCTCTAAATTGATTTCACCTTGCTCGATTAAATGGTTTAGCGCTTGTTCAAGTAAAAAATACTGCATTGGTTAAACTTTGATGCCTTTATGCAAAGCAACAATACCGCCTGAGAGATTGTGATACTCGCAAAAACCAAATCCAGCGTCAAGCACCATAGATTTTAGGGTTTCTTGGTCGGGGTGTTGGCGAATTGACTCTGCTAAGTATTGGTAAGATTTTTCATCATCAGCAATCAGCTCGCCCAATTTTGGCATGATATTGAATGAATAAAAATCATAAATTTTTTTTAATATCTCGGAATCAGTTTTAGAAAATTCTAAAATCAACAAACAGCCGCCCGGCTTCAACACGCGCCACATTTCTTTAAGCGCCTGATCTTTGTCGGTAATGTTTCTAAGCCCAAAAGCGATACTTACACAGTCAAACGCGTTGCCCTCAAAAGGGATATTTTCTGCACTAAATTGAGCAAACTCAACCCCAAAAACACCCTGATTGATTAAATTTTTGCGCCCTTCTGCAAGCATTGCGGCGTTAATATCGCTGAGAATTACCCTGCCCTCATCGCCCACTTTTTTGCTAAATTTAATCGCCATATCACCAGTGCCGCCCGCAATATCTAATACCGTATCGCCCGTTTTAACATTGCTTGATGCGATGGTGTAGCGCTTCCACAGGCGATGTGTGCCAAATGACAGCACATCATTCATTAAATCATATTTACTTGCCACTGAATCAAACACAGCGCGCACCAAACTTTGTTTGTCTTCAGTAGCGACCTGCTTAAAGCCAAAATGTGTGGTGTTTTCCATAATTATTTTTTTGGATAGTCTCTAAAATCAGCCCCGATGTAAATTTGTGTAGGACGAAAAATACGATTATCCCCAACTTGTTCATGCCAATGTGCGGCCCAACCAGCAGAACGCGCCATAGCAAAAATTGGGGTGAAATGCTGCTTTGGAATGTTGAAAATTTCTGCGTATAAAATGCCAGAATAAAAATCCACATTTGGATACACGCCCTTTGCTGAAAGGAGCTCCTCACAAATACGCTCAACCTCTAACGCAGTTTCAAAACGCCGAGACAAAGCGATGTTAGATTTTTTAATATAGGACTTAATCATACCTTGCAAAATAGTGGCACGCGGGTCTTTAATGCTATATTCGCGATGCCCCATACCCCAAATAACCTGTTTGTTTTTCAGGCGTTTTTCAATATAAGCACGGGCATTTTTAACATCGCCAATTTGATCTAACATGTTAAGCACATCTTCATTTGCGCCGCCATGTAATGAGCCTGCTAAAGTGCCGACCGCCGCTGAGATTGAAGCAAACGGGCTGGACAGTGTTGAGGCAGTAACCATAGTAGAAAAAGTTGAAGCATTGATGGTGTGTTCAGCGTGCAAAATTAAGCAAGCATCAAACAATTTAACAATGTCATCATCTGGATCTTCGCCAAACGACATATACAGAAAGTTTTCCGCATACGACATCGATTTACTCGGCGGCACTGGGTCATATCCGCTACTAATACGCGCCCACATAGCAATCAGTGTGCTCATGTTGGCAATAATTTTAGTCAGCGCGCTTTGGGTGTAGGCAGAATCGGGTGTTTTTGCCCCAGCATCGGGATAAAAGGTAGCCATCGCTGCAATCGCCGCCTGCAACACATCCATCGGGTGTCCATTAGCGGGTAACGACCACATCATCTGGCGAATGTTGCGCTTGACTTCGTAGCGTTGGTGCAAGACATTTTTAAAATCGCCCAAAGCCTCAGCGCTGGGCAGCTCGCCATCGCGTAATAACATCGCGGTTTCTTCAAATGACGCGTGTTTGACCAAGTCTTCAATGGAATAGCCACGGTAAGCTAAAATACCATTTTCACCATCAATCGATGAAATTGAAGATTCTGTAGCAGGCACACCTGCTAAACCTGGGATATATTCAATCATACTACACCTCCTATGTTAATAAAATATATGTAAATTAAACTGAAAAAGAAGAGCCGCAACCGCAAGTGCTTTTGGCGTTGGGGTTGTGAATAATAAAACGCGAGCCTTGTAAATCTTCTAAATAATCAACTGTCGCGCCAATTAAATATTGGTAACTCATTGGGTCCACCAGCAGCTGAACGCCATTTTTATCAACTGCAGAATCCCCTTCTTTGTAATTCTCGTCAAAAGTGAAGCCGTAGGAAAACCCAGAACAACCGCCGCCCACAATATAAACCCGTAATTTAAGCTCGGTGTTTTTTTCTTCCTTGATTAAATTAGAGACTTTTTTTGCTGCATTATCGCTAAAGATAATGTCGGCAACATCTAATTTTTCTAATATTTCAATTGTATTTGTATTGCTCATTTTTGTTATACCTTCTTTAGTTATGCAATTAAGGCAACAAGCCAACAGTCTCTAAGCCCATGCCTTCGTCAAAATCAAACATCAGGTTCATATTTTGCACTGCTTGACCTGATGCGCCTTTAATTAAATTGTCAATAACTGCCATAATTATAAGTTTGTTGCCTGATTTTTGGATACTAATATGACAATTATTTGTGCCTTTAACGGATTGGGTTTGTGGATAAATGCCATTCGGCAATAGCTGCACAAATTTGTTATCTTGGTAGTGATTTTCAAACAATTCTTGTGGGTCAATATCTTTGATTAAATCAACATAAACACTGGCAAGCATCCCTCTGGTCATAGGAATTAAATGCGGGCTAAAAATAAAATCTACAGCTGTGCCAGCAATCTCTGATAATACTTGCTGTGTCTCAGGTTTGTGGCGATGTTGGTTAATATTATAAGGCTTTAAAGACTCGTTTATTTCACAAAAAAGTGTGGCAATATTAGCCGCTCTGCCGGCGCCGCTAACACCCGATTTACAATCAGCGATAATGCTTTTTGTGTCAATGGCATTTGCCTCAAGCAAGGGTTTAAGTGCTAGAGTAATTGCAGTTGGATAACAGCCTGGATTGGCAACCAAAGCGGCATTTTTGATTTGTGAGTTATAAAGCTCAGGCAAGCCATAAACAGCACTTTGCAATAAAGCCGCTTGCGTGTGTTTTATGCCATACCATTTGCTCCATTCAACGCTATCTTTGATACGAAAGTCAGCACTCAAATCAATTATTTTAATGCCTTTGTCTAAGAATTTACCCACACTATTCATAGCCACACCGTGCGGCGTAGCAAAGAAAATTACATCACATTCAAGTAGCGCATTGTCATCTGCTGCAATAAAATTCAAATCAACATAATTTATTAGATTAGGAAATTCCACAGCAACAGCTTTGCCAACATTTGTTCGTGAACATAGGTGGGTAATTTTTGCATTAGGGTGATTGTGCAAAAGACGCACAAGTTCCAAGCCTGTGTAACCAGTGCCACCAATAATGCCAGCTTTAATACTCAATGCGATTCTCCCAGCATTTTCTCTAAATAATGAATGTTCATACCGCCTTTTTGAAAGATTTCATCTCGCATAATACGCGCCTGCAACGAAATATTGGTTTTAATGCCATCAATCACCATTTCATCCAGCGCGTTTTGCATTTTGATAATAGCGCCCAAACGGCTATCAGCAAAGGTAATAAGTTTGCCAATCATTGAATCGTAATGTGGCGGCACAGTGTAGCCGTTATAAATATGCGAATCGATGCGCACGCCTAAGCCGCCAGCAGAATGATATTGGGTAATCTTGCCTGGTGAAGGCATAAAATTGTTAGGGTCTTCAGCGTTGATACGACATTCAAGCGCACAGCCTTTGATGCGGATATCATCTTGTGTGAATGACAAAGGCCTGCCATCGGCAATCAGTATTTGCTGACACACAATATCAATGCCGGTAACCATTTCAGTAACCGGGTGTTCAACTTGAACACGAGTATTCATTTCAATAAAATAAAACTCATCGTTTTCAAATAAAAATTCAAATGTGCCAGCACCGCGATAGTCAATTGCCTTGCAAGCATCTGCACATATATTGCCAATTTTGTTACGCAATTCAGGGCTAATACCGGGCGCTGGCGCTTCTTCTACCACCTTTTGGTGACGCCGTTGCATCGAGCAATCACGCTCACCCAAATGCACGGCATTGCCATATTCATCGACCAATACCTGAATTTCAATATGACGAGGCGTAGTAAGGAATTTTTCCATATACACTTGCGCATTGCCAAAAAAGCTTTGTGCTTCGGTTTTGGTTAGCTCGATTGAGGAGAGCAAATCTGCCTCTTTTTCAACCACACGCATACCGCGACCGCCTCCTCCGCCAGAGGCTTTGATAATAATCGGAAAACCAATTTTATTTGCCAGTGCAATATTGCTTTGCCCATTATTACTCAAGCCGCCATCAGAGCCGGGCACACAAGGCACATTTGATTTTTGCATGGCTTCAATCGCGGCGACTTTATCGCCCATTATGCGGATATTTTCAGCACGCGGTCCGATAAAAATAAAGCCACTTTCTTCCACCCGTTGAGCAAAATCCGCACTTTCGGATAAAAAACCATAGCCCGGATGAATGGCATCTGCATGGGTAACTTCGGCGGCACTAATCAATGCAGGGATATTAAGATAACTATTAATTGATGGGTGCGGGCCAATACATACAGCCTCGTCTGCTAAACGAACATGTTTAAGGTCTTTGTCCGCAGTTGAATACACCGCAACAGTTTTGACGCCTAATTCTTTACAAGCGCGCAAAATACGCAATGCAATTTCCCCGCGATTAGCGATTAAAACTTTGTTGATTTTATTCATTGGATGATAATTAAGGTTTGCCCAAATTCGACTGCATCGCCATCAGTGCATAAGATTTTAGAGACCACACCAGACTGGTCAGCCTCAATTTGGTTCATGATTTTCATCGCCTCAATGATACAAACCGTATCGCCTTGATTGACATGTTGTCCAATTTTAACAAAGGCCGCAGAAGTTGGCGATGCGGACCCATAAAAAGTGCCAACCATAGGCGAGGAGATTGGATGTCCATCAATAGCGGGCATGCTGGTTTCGCTCGCCACAGGCGCGGCAATCGGCGCTGGCATTACAACTGAGGCAGGCATAATCGGCGTATTGTTGTTGCGTAAAATTCGCACCGATTCCTCACCTTCGTGAATTTCAATTTCAGTCATACCAGATTGCTCCAGCAACTCCATTAATTTTTTTACTTTGCGAATGTCCATAATGTTAAGCTCCTTGTGCTTTGATGTATTTGATTGCTGCCTGGACTGCAAATTCATAGCCTTGTGCCGCAAAACCAGAAATTACTCCCTGTGCAATATCTGAAAAATAAGATTGTTGACGGAAGTCTTCGCGTTTATAAACATTTGATAGATGAACTTCAGTAAATGTAATATCAACCGCCAGCAAGGCATCACGCAAGGCAACTGAGGTATGCGTAAAAGCGGCAGGGTTGATAATAATATAGTACACTTTTTCATCCTGAGCTTGATGGATACGCTCGATTAAGCCAGCCTCAGCATTGTCTTGATAGTGTTCAAGAGTTAAGTTTTGTTGTGTTGCTAATTTCTGTAAATGAACAACAATACTCTGTAGGTTTTGCGTGCCATAATGCTGAGTTTCGCGCGCACCTAACATATTTAGGTTTGGACCATTGAGTAGCAAAATATCTGACATAAGTTTTAACTTAATTAAAAAACTGCGATTTTACCACTAATATCGTGCATATTAGTGAAATTTGTCGGCTTTTAACTGCAAGAATTAAATTTTATTTAATCGTTGAATAAAATCTTGTGCGCTAATTTCACCAACGATGCGTTGTGAGCGTTTTTCAATGCCACTGTTGAAGAATAAAATAGCAGGCGGGCCGATAATGTTAAAGCGTTTCATCAATGCCCTATCAACCGCATCATTTTCGGTAACATCAGCTTGTAGGGCGACAACATTTTGCATTTTCGCAAGCACCTGCGCATTTGAGAATACAAAGCGCTCAAGCTCCTTGCAAGAAATACACCAATCAGCATAAAAATCAAGCATTACTATTTTTTTATCTAACTTGGATTTTGCTAAAATCCTATCAAGGTCTGCGCTTGATTTGATTGGTGTAAATTGCACATGAGCCGACCCCGTTTTTGTGGTTGATACGCCATAGCCAGCAAGGGGTGCAAACATATCGCCACCACCTTTAGCGACTAAGACCCAAAGCAAAATACCATAGCCTAATATAATCAAACCAAGCGCTCTAAAAATACGCTTCCAAGCCGTCGAATCTTGGGTTTGTTGGTTAAGCACGCCCATAGCGATTGGCGCAATAGTGAACAGCAAAGCCCACAAGATTAAAGCAGTGTTGTCAGCAACAACGCGCTGGATAAAGTAAATCGCCATACCCAGCATGATAATGCCAAAAATGTATTTGACATTGTCCATCCAAACGCCCGGTTTTGGCATGGAAACCCCAGCACCAGCAACAACCAGTGGCGCGCCCATGCCCATACCTAAGGCAAACAATGCGCTCGCACCAAAGCCGATGCCAACAGTATCAACAGTTTGAGCGATATATAGTAGTGCTGCACTCAAAATTGGTGCAGAACACGGACCTACAATCAGCGCTGACAAAAAGCCCATAATCGCAACGCCGATAAAACTACCACCTTTTTGTTTATTGCTAAAAATAGTGAGTTTGTTTTGGATAAAGTTTGGAATTTTAATTTCAAAAAAACCAAACATAGAAAGCGCCAACAACACAAAAATAAGGCTAAACACCCCTAATACCCAAGGGTTTTGCAAGACGATTTGCAGTTGCAACCCTTCGCTAGATTTGGCAAACAAAATACCAATTAGAGCGTAAGCCAGCGACATAAATACCACAAATGTTAGCGACATGGCAAACGCGCGTTTAGTTGATACTTGCTTTTCTTGTCCAATAATAATGGCGGATAAAATTGGAATCATTGGCAAAACGCAAGAAGTGAAGGAAGCGCCTAAACCAGCAATAAAGAAGAAAAATAACAATGAAAAAATGTTTTTACCCTGTATGGATTCGATAATTTGTTCGGTTTCAGTCAGCTCAGACGCAGTATTTGTGGTTACAACTGTGGTTGCCGTTGCTGTATTTGCTGTGTTTGCCGTTGCCGTGGTTGCTGTGGCTTTGGTAACTTGTTCAGTTAGTGGTATTTTAAAAGTTTTTTCTTGTGGCGGATAACAAACCCCACCTTCCCAGCAACCTTGGTATCTTACGGTTAGATTGATGGTTTTTGCTTTTATGTTTTGTAGCGGAAGATCAACTTCTAATCTGTTTTTATGCACCTCAACCCGACCAAATAAGTCATCGTCTTTGATTTCCCCTTTGGGAAAGTTGATATTGCCAAAGTCTGCACCTTGGGCATCGATAAAAAATTTGTCGTGGTATAGATAATAATCTGGATGAATCTCCCAAAGCATTTTTAAGGTGTTGGCATCAATGGCCACAACGCTCAGATTAAAGGCTTGGTCGGGCGGCAATGGCACCTCGTCAGTATTAGCAAACATCGATTGTGCTTGATTTTGTGCGCTTGATTGCGCTGTTGATGTTTTAAATGCACTATCAACAAGCGACATATTGTTAGTGCCTTTAATTGTTAGAGTAACGGACTTTTTAATCGGCGGGTAGCATACGCCAATATCGGCACAACCTTGGTAAGAAACCGTGAGTAAAATTGATTTTTCCTTACCGGGCAATACCGGCACGCGCACCAGCAGATTTTTACGATATGTGGCTACAATGCCAAAAAATTGATCGTTTTTAATTTTTGCTTTAGGAAAGTCGGCTTTGCCTAATCGGGCTGAATGGTTGGCAGAAATCCCAACTTTTTCTTTATAAAGGTAATAACCCTCGGCAATATCCCAGTTTAATAATATCTCATCGCCAACCACTTCTGCCTTAAAGGCAAATGCTTTATCGGCGGACAATAGCTCATCTTGCGCAGGTGTCAATGCAGAAAAAACCAATAATAAAAACAGCAACAATCGTTTCATAAAACCTCCAAAATTCTAGTAGATTATATACACAATACAGCCAATAAAGTTGCTTTTGATTAGTTTGCTTTGTTGATTGGACTAACCAACAATAACGGTTTTGGCGCTTGATAATTGCTAACATTGCGCGGCTCTGGGATTGATATAACTTGCAAATCAAACGGCGCGATTATCTGATATTTATCAAGCCACAACTGCCGCTGCTGCACACGATTTTTTTGTGCTTCTAATTCATATTGCGCCTGCTGATAATCAATTTGCGCAAGGTCTAACTCGCGTTTTGAACGCACTAAATTGTCAAATAATTGTTTTATCTGCCCAAACACTAATTTTTTATCATTAAACTGCAGTTGTTTGCTGTTGAAGATAGCGCGCGCCTCGTCAAGTTCTGCTTGTGCTAAACGCGCGTCTAATTTGACTAATGGCGAGCCTTTTTTTAGTTTTTGTCCGGGCTCGGCAAGCCAGAGGATGGCGGCTGAAACCTGCGCGTAGATGGCATATTCTGCATATAAAGTGGTCGATAAACCAAAGGCGGTTAGTAGTATAATAAATCGTTTCATAATAATTGCCCCTGGGTTAATAAATTGATTTGTTCAAGCAATAGCGCTATTTTAAACTTGCTTTGTGCTAAATCAAAGTCGTTTTTAGTAACCTTAACCATAGCATTGCCAATATTTCTGGAGAGGCGCATTTCATATTCTAAACTAGCCTTGTCCAAGTTAAATAATAAATAATCTTGTTGTATTTTTAGCGCTTTATATTGTTGCGAAGCGGATTGAAATTTTAAAAATAAATCCAGCACAGTTTGAGCTAAACTCTGATTTTGTTGTTCAAGCTCGGTTTGTTTTTGTTGAATTAGAATATCCAGCGTTTTAATATTTTGTTGGCGCGCATCATCGCCAAAGGGGACGCTAAAGATTAAACCAGCTCGATAATTACCGTTTTTATCTTTGTTATAAGTTTGCTCACCCAGCCGCGCAAAGCCTTCTATACTAAAGTCCCAAGCCTGTTGTTGCTGTTGTTTTTTGCGCTCAAGATTGGCTATTTCTAAACGAAGAATATGCAGCAGGCTATTATGTTGTTTGAGGCTTTTAAGCCAAGCTGTTTGGTCTTCAACAGTGTAGTTCAAATATTTTTTAAGCGCTGGATAATCGAGCTCATCAGGGCGTTCTGCCAAGCCTAATAAATCTGCCAATTGTTTTCTGCTGAGTATTTGTTTGGACTCAATTTGCTGTCTGGCGGCAAAATCTAAATTGGTTTTTGCCCTGCTTTGTTCTAATTCAACTTCGGAGGCAAAACCAATCGAAAAGCTTTCTTTAATATTGCCCTGCCTAACTGCTGATAATGCTAAAATTTGGGTGAAATAATCGTATTCTAAATCCGCCAATACGCCAGCAAAAAACACACGCATAATCTGCACTTTTTGCTCAAGTTTTAAATAGTCAAGTCTAATTTTTTCTACTTTGGTATTGGATTTATTAAAGTCTAAGTCAATCTCATATTGGCTATCAAACAAGGGTTTTTTGAGGTTAAAGTAAGCAAAGCTGTCGTCTTCTTGTAGCCCAAACTGTTCTCTAAGTCCAAGCTGAGTATCAAGGCTAAATTGATAATTGAGCTGTTGTTCAATGCTTTTGCCGTCGAGCTGCGATTGTGCGATTCTTTGCTGCTGCGTAATAACATCATAACTCAAGGGCTTGGCGTTTTTAAGCGCTTGTTCGAGGGTTAGGGCGTTGAGTGCTATTGAAAAACTAAACAACACTAATACGACTAATTTAATCATATTGATTGGCGTTTTGCTTGTCGCTTATAGCGGATAAAATTGGTTTGTAAATATTGTTTGTCTTTGACAAATTGCCCTAATAACAAAAAATCCGATTGAGCTAAAAATCCAGTTCTGTAGGCGACCATTTTGCCGTTTAGGTCAAAAAAAGCCAGCACTGGCGTGGCAAATACATTATGTTCTTCGGTGGCAAAACGCTGCTGGGTTGTTTGTTTGCCTTTAAAGTTAATCACCTCTAATGAGCCGTTGGCATCTTCTTGGTAATTTAAAAAATTTTTTTTGTAAAAGTTAATTACCTCAGCTTGATTTAAAACTTGTTGGCGCATTTTGTGGCAAAACGGGCAGTCGTCTAAGTGAAAAAAAATAAAAATGCCAGATTTTTTTTGCTCGACAGCCTCTTCTAAGTTTTCTTGATAGTCATAAAAATTTTCATCAAAAAAAGTAGCAGCTTGCTCAGCGTGAACAGTGATGCCAAGCGGGAAAAACAATAATAGTGCAATTGCAGATTTTAAACAAAGTTTTCTCATAAGTTAGTAATATACACTAATTTTTACTGCTATTGTTGTTTAAAATCAATAATATGAACCCCGCCTACTGAACCACCACCACCATCGCTGGGCGCACCAGACGACCGTTCAGGGTGAAGCCGATTTGCACCACTTCTAAAACAGAGTTAGCGGCTTTATCGGGCATAGGCGCCATGGTAACGGCTTGGTGAAATTCTGGATTAAAAACCTCGCCTTCAGGGTTAATCACCTCAACACCAAACCTTTGTATGGTCGATAAAAACACTTTATCAGTCATTTCTAAGCCCTCAATCACCTGCTTAACACTGGCATTTTTTTCGTTAGCCGTTTTAAGCCCCATACTTAGCGAATCTTTCACTTCGAGCAACGCCTTAACAAAACCATCTAAGGCAAATTTATGTGCATTTTCTAAATCTTTAGCATTACGCCGCTTGAGATTTTCCATCTCCGCCTGAGCGCGCAATAACTTATCCCAATTATCTTTAGCAGATTGCTGTGCTTGCTCTAACTGCTCTTGCAAATCCTGCGCCACTTCCTCAGCCACATTTTCCGCCTTATTTACAGTCACTTTTTTAGTTTCTTTAGCGCTTTGTTTTGATGTTTTCTTTTTTGTCATTTTTTATCTCAAATTAAATAATTTTAGGTGGTTATTTTAAAGAGTTTTTACACAATTATTTGCAAAATATTTAACAATAACCCATTTGTATAAATTATCATGACTAAGATTTTAATAAAAAACCACTATGCCAATTTTTAACGACCTAAATTTAAAAAACTGGAAAACATCCAAAAACCTTGCTCTGCTTTTTTATTCCCATAAACAAATCTAATGGCGCTCCAATCCTCAAGGCGGCAATGTGCAAAAATCGCCGTTCAGGCGATAGGGCGAAGCCCGATTTTGCTAAACTCCTTAGGGTGGGGGCTTGGGGGAGGGCGATCGAATTCTCGCGTTGAGGCACAATCTCTGTCGCCCTCCCCCAAACAGACGATACGATATAAAACTCACACCAACAAATCTAATGACATCGCTTTTGATTTGCTTTTCTCTTAAAAATCAACCCGCCCAATTATTTATAAGTTATTGTTTTTACTAAAAATATCATTTAATTAACACTAACCTCTTTATACTCCCCTTTATACTATTTACTGGAACCAGCCCATAGTCATTGCACACAAAACTGCCATACCACTGACCTGCTGATTTGTATAAATATTCTTGTTTTTCTCTGGATCTGGATTTTTTGCTGTTGCCTCATCGATGCATATGGCGAGTTGTATTGCGTGTGGGGCTAAGTCATTTACCGAATTGATAGTGTTAGATATTGATGAGATAAGCATTTTATTTTGATACATAGTAGCCACAAAGTCAGATGAAGTAGCTATCTTGTTTGAAAAGGTAGCTTCTTGCCAAGTTAGCGCATTCTTATCTGTTAGCGCTCCGCCTTCATACCATTCAGCAGAAATGCATGTATAACTAAAACAGAATAGTAAAGCCACTAATATTTTAGATAAATTATTCATAGTTTGTATTTCCTTAGTTTTGATTGCTAACGCCACATTAAGCGGCTAAATATAGTTGGTTATAATGTTGAACGGAGTGAAAACAACCAACTGTATTTTGTCCGTTTGAATACCTTGTTAGCAGTATTTTACTCTTGCTTGGTTTTTGTTACGACTATATCTAAAGCTTTTTCTATTTCAATTGAGCTTTCTACGTTTTCAATATTGATCTTTTCCTGAATAGAAACACTAATTTGAATTTCACGACCTTCATTTTTAGCTTTAGCCCTAGCTGAAAGTATTTTATCAAATAGTTTAGAGATATAGTAAGCACTTAAAATTCTAACAACATCGCTACCAATTGAAATAAGAGCCTGTGTTACTTCTGTAGCAGAAAAACCTTCTGCAATACTGAGGTACAATCCTTTTTCTGAAAAGTTATCAGCTTCTTCAGAGATTATTTGCTGGAAGTATTCTTGACCGGGGCCAATTACTTTTATATTGAAAGACTGCAAATCTAATTCGTTCATCCATAACCTCAGATACTGCTAACTATTATTATAAGGACATATTTTCTTATTTACGATATTAAAAAACAAACCCTATAAAAAACAGTCAAATTTTATCTATTTTAAGATAAAAAGTAAAAAAAGTTAATTACATGATTTAATTTTAATGAATATGATAGCAGAAAATAAACCTGTGTTGCAATAAATGCGTGAATTGATGCGTAGGATGGGTTATGCGTATTGTAATAAGGGAATGTAACTATTTTATTTAAAATATTAGTAAAAACAATAGTTTATAAATAATTTGGGTGGGGTGATTTTTAAGAGCAAATCAAGAGCGATGTCATTGAGAACTGTTTGTGTATTTTTTGTGCCATATCGTCTGTTTAGGGGAGGGCGTGCCAGAGTTTGCCTCAACTCGAGATCCCGACGCCCTCCCCTAAGACCCCACCCCTAAGAGTTTACCAAAATCGGGCTTCGCCCTATCGCCTGGACGGCGATTTTTGCACATTGCCGCCTTGAGGATTGGGGTGCCATTAGATTTGCTGGGGTGGGTAGAAAAAGCAAAACAAAAATAATTACACTCTGGCCCTAATTATTCTATGAAGAATCAACAATAAATGTGCAGTCAATTATTGCACTGCCTCTTCTTTTTTTATTGTGGGTTGTTTTTTCAATATATAAGCAAAACATGCAAAATAAATAAGGATTACTACAGCTCCAACCCACTGAATTTGTAAAAAATCTAATTTATAAAGCAATGTAAATGCTGAAAGTGCGACTATATTAGCTATTATATATTTGTTTTTTCCTAACTTTTCTACGGTTAAGTCTAAGTTAGTAGTGTACAACCTAATGAGTGAATCTAACGAGTTTATTACGAAGATAATGCCTACCGATATCATGGCAATAGCAAAGAGTCCTTCAGTGGTTATACCCGCTATATAGTAGCCATACACTACACTAAACCAAAGTGCCAGTGGAATAGAAGGGACAATCAACATATAAATGATTAACTTATAAACCTTTATTCCTGCGGTAAATCTTGAAACAAACTGACCAATCATAATGCTCCACGCAAACCACCAAAATAGATAAAATTCGTGGTAGTCATTAAGCGGTAAAACGAACTTGTGTATTTTTGGAAAATAACCACTGACCAGAAGCCCTAAGTTTGAAAATAAACCTCCCAAGCCAATACTAGAGCCAACCCACATAAATAAAATCAGCGCTAAAAACAAATAGGTTGAAGATAGACTCAGTATTCGTACATATTTAATATCAGTGCTAGACAGTGTTGCAATGACAATGGTACCAAATACAATAACATAAAAAGCAGGGGCTATAGTTTCGCCATCACCTATTTGGGGAATATACCAAGGTAAATTTATCAGCAATAAATAAGCAGTAAAGGCGCAAGTTCCGATAATCACTGCATTGTTAATGAATTTGACAACAGGTAATTCAAAAAATCTCACCTTCGGTTCTATAATTGAAAAGTACGCAGCAGTCAAAAAGTAAAAAGTCCAAATTAAGAAACCCCAAAAACCAAATTCAATAGATAAAGGGTTTGAAAAAGCATATTCTGGGTTAGCAGCGGTGTCTGCATACACTGGGAACTCTGTCAGTGGAAACATGATCAAACCAACATCAAGCCCCGATGTAAATAAAATAGCAACAAAAGTAAACGGTGCTACTTTGTATATTCCGTGACACTCTTCATTGCCCCACTTAAAAAGAATAAAAAACGCAGCTAGTAGAGTAAATATTAACCCGATTGATAAAAGTATGCTCATAATCGTCTCCTTATATTAAAAATATTAAAATATTAAAAAATTGTATTACATGTATTGTCTTTCTTTCTCTTAAAATTGGTTTTTACTGACTGTTTTCAACCAAATAGGGTTCGAAAATGCCTTGTTTTCTTTGTTGTCCTCAACCACTAAGGCTACCCAACCGTTAGTATTTGGAACTGTGAAACTCACCGCTTGTTGCTCACCTGTCAAAGGCAATTGCTTGATAAGTCCATCTTTGCCAATTAGTTGTACCGATTTGAGTCCATTAACAGATAATAAGTCAAAACTGATATCTTGTCGCTGATTATCAGCCAGTTTTAATGTGTCGCCAAACATCACATTTTGTGGATAGATGACAGGACCAAAGGATGCATATGCATGTCCATTTTTCATAGCTTGTGCAAAACTTTTTGCGCTAGGCTTACTTCCAGTATAAACAAACATACGAATCCCGCCCGTTATCTCATTCCACACATCATGAGTATCAGAACCTGCAGTGTAATAGTATGGAAGTCCATCGGTCCACATCTTACGAGCTTTTTCAATTGCTTTTTCATATTTGACGGCAGAGTTGATTTCTATCAAATCAATAGCCGGATTAAATCCACCGGGAACAGTGCCTTTTTCAAGACTACTGAGGTAGCCATAAGGTATGTACGGATGATTAGTAGCAACAACAACAGCTCCCACAGCCCTCGCATAAGCAAGAATTGTATGAATGTCGTCCACGCCAGGATCAATAGATAGTTTCGCACCTAACTTAATAGGAAATGGATTGAAGTGCCCCCAAGAAGGTGAAATTTCCATAGAAGGTATGAAAGTAACATTTCGTTTATTGGATAGTGCTTGTATCTTTTCATGGTTTTTAGTTGAATCATGATCACTGATAAAAGTAACATTAAGTCCCGCTGCTAACTGTGATCGTACCACATATTCTGGAGGTGTTGAGCCTTCTAGTACATCTGCGTGATGGTGTAGATCACCAGCATACCAACCCATTTGAGTTGGGTCTGTTTTTACATTTAGTCCGCTCTCAATTTTTGTCGTTTTATTAGGATTTACTTGTACATCCGCTAAGTTAGGCACCGCTAGGAAATTATCACCATTGGATATTTTTAATTGATATGTACCAGGTGCAAGATCAAAATTAACTTGCCCTACAGGCATCAACTCCGTAAAAAAAGTTTTGGCACCAAAAAATTCAATAAGTGGTTTATTACCTTTTTCAATTTGAATTTTGGCATCTAAAGGCATTTTTGTTTTTTGGTTATGCACAGTAATACTCACCTTTCCAGGGGGAAGGAGGTCATTGAAAGAAAT
Organism: Gammaproteobacteria bacterium; assembly: GCA_965217125.1. Classification (GTDB taxonomy): domain Bacteria; phylum Pseudomonadota; class Gammaproteobacteria; order PS1; family Pseudothioglobaceae; genus JAAOIF01. The sequence continues at coordinate 1,834,249 of OZ244244.1, forward strand.
ACGGGTGTTTTTCTGTTCGGTAATGCTGACTTTATGATTTTGACTATTAGAGTAGCCTTTGCCTGTCGCATAAACTTCATATTCGCCAACTGGTAAATCCAGCTTGTATTCTCCTGCTTCACCAATTACCCAAATATAAGGCACATCCTCTTTAAGTACAACAACCGCAGGAGCATCAACATTATGCCCATCTTTGCTTTTAACCTGCCCTGATAAAGAGCCATATTTTAGGTTTTTACGCTCAATTTCAGCACGAACCACTGCTGAAATGTCTCCATTAGCAATAACCTGATAGTAACCTTCAAAAGTGATTGAATCTCCGTTTTTTAGACTATGTTTGCTATATAAATCACGGGATTTATACTGTAATTCGCTAAAATAAGGAGCGTGCAGTGCAATACTCCAGTCCTTATCATAACCTACAAAGCGATCAGCAATAGGGTTTTCCACTACTGCTTTCTTCACACCCGCGTATCCAGGTATAGAAAATTTATAACCACCATCCGGCCATAAAGTAAAACCTGATAAAAGATCTGTTAAGTCTTCCCCGTTGTTTTTCATCGTTGTTTTTACATGGATAAGATCAGAGCCTGATTTCAAAGAATACACCGTTTTAATATCAACCTTACCAAAGTCTCTTATGCTACTAATAATTGCTTCTTCAGGGGTGTCTTTAATAATCTTAACATTCTGATAAGTAGTCGGCCAACTAGACCAATTATTAGGGATGAAATCGGCAAAAGCTACTCTATCATTGCTAAGTGAACCGTTTGGTAAAACGTTGGCAATATCAACGATACAGCCACGAGCCACACCCCATGGTGGGATTGAATCAACAGCAATTGAAAATGCCAATTTTTCATTTCTGACCATAATATCTTTATCAGACAAGGCATTTCCGGCAGGAATTAAAGTTTTACCCTTAGATATAGAAACTGAAGCGTAACTTTGTACACTAACACCAAATATTGCTATCGCAAGAATAACAATACTCAAAAACATTTTCTTCATAATCATAATAGACCTCCTTAGTTGCATATATTTTTTATAAAACACACAATACACCATAAATTACACCGTACTATTAAACTATACCATAACTATAAACTATATCATACTATAAAGTATACCATAATTATAAATTATATCATACTATGAAGTATACCATAACTATAAACTATATCATACTATCCGCTATTTTTTCTGCTAACATGATGGTTGGGGCATTTAGATTGCCATTAGTGATGCGTGGCATAATAGAGCTATCCACAACTCGCAGATTGGAAATATTGTGAACTCTACCAACATTATCTACTACAGCCATTTCATCTTCTCCCATCTTACAAGTACAAGAAGCGTGGATAGCAGATTCAGACTTATTTCTAAAAAAATCATCAATTTGTTCGTCGGTTTGTGCCTGTTCACCGGGTTGAATTTCTTTCAATAAAAAATCTTTCATTGCCTCTTGAGTAAAGATTTTTCTAGTTATCCTAACAGCATTTCTGATATCCACCCAGTCTTCCTCACAGCTCATGTAATTAAATGATATTTTTGGATCATCAAAAGGATCTTTTGAATTTAATTGAACACATCCTCTAGATTCTGATAGATTAGCACTTAGATGGACTTGAAATCCATGGGCTTTTAAGCTTTTTTTTCCGTCATAAGATATAGCCAACGGTAAAAAATGGAATTGTAAATTAGGATATGGTTTATCTGCTGAAGATTTTAAAAATGCCCCTGCTTCAAAATGATTAGTAGCTCCAAGCCCACTTTTGAATAGAAGCCATCTAATGCCAATATACGCCTTGCCCCAAATATTCATATATTTATACAAGGACACAGGTTTTTTACATTGATATTGCAAATAGACTTCTAAGTGGTCTTGTAAGTTCTTACCTACCCCTGGCAAATCCTGAACCACATCAATTCCAATTTTTTGCAATTCATTTTTATCGCCCACTCCAGACAGCAGCAGTAGTTTAGGGCTCATAATGGCACCCGCTGAAAGAATAACTTCTTTAGCATAAATGGTTTTTTGTTTGCCTTTAAGTGAAATATTTACACCCACGGCTTTTTTGCCCTCAAAAACAACTCGTGTAACAAAAGTATTTAAGAGAATCGTTAAATTCTTTCGGTCTTTTATATCGTTGATATAAGCAAGGGCAGTAGAACATCTAACGCCATTTCTTATCGTCATTTGTTTATGAAAAAAACCTTCTTGAGAAGCGCCGTTGTAATCCTCTGTTATGGGATGCCCTGCCTGATGACCCGCTACAGTAAAAGCTTTAAATAACGGGGTGTACCAATTACCCTTAGTTACAGTTAATGGACCGTTACTACCTCGGTATGCTGGGTTAGCACATTTATCAAAAGTTTCCATTTTTTTAAAGTAGGGTAGTACATCCTTATAACTCCATCCTTTAGCACCTTCTTGCTCCCAACCATCGAAATCACTAGCGTTTCCACGAACAAAAATCATCCCATTAGTAGAAGAAGAGCCTCCTAATACTTTTCCTTTGGCTTGATGCAAACGCCTATTATTTAGGTGAGGTTCTGGTTCAGTAAAAAATCGCCAATCATATTTTTTTGTATTTAGAGGTATGGAAAAAGCAGACGGCATTTTTATAAACATACTATTATCAGACCCACCATATTCTATTAGTAAAACTTTTGTATTGGGATTTGCACTTAATCTATTTGCAAGCACGCAGCCAGCCGAGCCTGAACCTACGATGATATAATCATAAGCATCAGACATAAGTTGTGATAAATTAGCTGTAATCATTGATGTCCTATATAAATTCTAACTATTATTATAAGGACATATTTCCTTATATTACGATATTAAAAAACAAACCCTATAAAAAACAGTCAAATTTTATCTATTTTAAGATAAAAAGTAAAAAAAGTTAATTACATGATTTAATTTTAATGAATATGATAGCAGAAAATAAACCTGTGTTGCAATAAATGCGTGAATTGATGCGTAGGATGGGTTATGCGTATTGTAATAAGGGAATGTAACTATTTTATTTAAAATATTAGTAAAACAATAGTTTATAAATAATTTGGGCGGGGTGATTTTTAAGAACAAAAGCAGAGCAAGTCGCACCTTTATTTCTTAAATTTGGTATTAGCCGCTCAGGTGCAAAATAGTGTTGATACTTATGCCAAGCATTTGCCACTTCAATCAACGGTTGTCCAGCAATCTGAAGATTTGATTAAAAACTCACAATTTAACTACATTTTTTAAGTTACAATAACGAAGGGCTAATGAATGCCTACACGGTGAAAAATATTATTTAACAACAACACAATATAAATGCTTTAAGGCATGTAAAAATCGTGGCAAACTAGATGTTTATTTAATTTAATAAGGAGAAAATATTATGTTAACTTACTCAGAGGCAATAGAAAAAGTAATGATTGATAATGGTGGTTTTGCACCATTAAAACTTTTATATACAGAGATTTGGAAGTATAAAGATAAAAATAAAATAACTGGTAAAACTACAGATAAAACTATTCAAGAGCGAGTGCAACGGGATGAACGATTTACACGCATTAGGCTTGGTGTTTGGGCATTAACAGAGTACGCAAATACGCTTAAAAATAACCAACAAGCAAAGACGATTGCTCATAAAGATGCACAAGGCATGCTTTTAGAGATAGGCAATAATAGAAAATTAGGCACATATACACCTGATAAGAGTTTGTTATTTAACGACACTAAATTAGGTGATTTATCAACTATTGAGGAAATTCCAAGTTTTACCTATTCAAAAATTATTAAAAAAAGTGCTCGTTATATTGATGTTATCTGGTTTAATAGCAGAGGTTTTCCTTGTGATTTATTTGAAGTTGAGCATTCAACAGATTTTCGTAGTGCATTGATTAAGTTTAGCGAATTACAAGATTTTAATACTAATTTTTATTGTGTAGCACCAACAAAAAGAGAAACTAAATTTAACACAGAAATAGCAAAAAATGCCTTTGAGCCTATTAAGCAAAGGGTTGTATTTAAGGGTTATGATCAAATTGAAAGTGATTATGACGCTGCTTTGAAGGAGCAATATCTTTGATTTGAGAGCGGGTTTAATTACTTTTCAACCAGAAAAAAATATGGTTATTCAAAGAAATAGAAAAATGCCGACACGGTGAAAAGCATTATGCAAAAATATGGAAAATATGATTTAACAACAACACAATATCAACGCTTTAAGGCGGATAGTAATCGTTATAATAAGAGCAATAAAACCACAGAATATCTGCATATTTTACAAAATGTTTAATACTATCGGCATCATTACTAAACCTGAGGATCGGCTTAGCAAAACCAGTGCAAAAGAGCTGGAAGATTTTCTTATAGGGCAAGGCATCAGCGTGGTTTTTGAGGTGGAGCAGGTGGCTGCGCAGGCGGACTTAATTATTGTTGCTGGAGGCGATGGCACTTTGCTCAATACTGCACGCACTTTTGTGGATGATAATATTCCTATTTTGGGGGTTAATTTGGGGCGATTGGGGTTTTTGGCAGATATTCCGGTAAATCGTATGTTTGATATAGTGGGGGAAATATTGGATGGAAAATTTACCAAAGAAGAGCGTCATCTACTCACTTGTCAAATAGAGCAGGATGGGCAAATGCTTGACCAGCGTTTGGCTTTAAATGATGTGGTTGTGCATCGTAGAGAAACTTTGAGAATGATTGAATTTGATGTGTTTATTGACGGTAAGTTTGTTAATAATCAGCGCGCTGATGGCTTGGTGATTACCACTCCAACTGGCTCAACCGCTTATGCACTCTCAAGTGGTGGGCCGATTATGCACCCAGGCGTGAATGCCATCGGTTTGGTGTCAATCAGCCCACACACCATGAGCCATCGCCCATTGTTGATGCCAAGCACCAGCGAAGTTGTGGTTAAGATTAAAGAAATTGAAGAAGGCGTGAATGTTAGTTTTGATGGTCAAAGTTCATTGCCAATTACCTTAGGGCAAGATGTTTGCGTGCGTCAGCATGACAGTTTTATTCATTTGTTGCACCCAAAGGATTACGATTATTTTGAAATTATTCGCTCAAAATTGCATTGGGGTTAAAAATTATTATAGCTGATGTTATCTCAATTAACGGTCAAAAATTTAGCAGTTGTTGAACACTTAGACTTGACTTTTGAGTCGGGTATGAGTGCAGTTACGGGCGAGACCGGTGCAGGAAAATCCATTTTATTGCAAGCGCTAAGTCTGGCATTAGGCGTTAGGAGCGACTCAGGCTTGGTGCGCCATGGCAAAGATAGGGCTGATATTAGTGCTGTGTTTGCTGTTGAAGGCAATAAAAATGTTCAGGGCTTTTTACAAGCACAGTCCTTAGAAGATGACGGCGAGTGCATATTGCGCCGGGTGATTGGCGCTGATGGCAAATCAAAAGCCTTTATCAACGGTAATAGTGTGGCGCTATCTGTCCTTCGTGAAGTCGGCGAACTGTTGATAGACCTGCATGGTCAAAACGAACACCAACTATTATTACGCCCAGAACAACAATTGATTTTGCTTGATGATTTTGCCCAACTTGGCGAGCAAAAAGCCAAAATTAATGCCACTGTTGCACAATATAAAACTTTTAAAAGCAAGCTTGACAAGCTACGCGATAATCACGCCCTTGTTTTGCAGCAACAGGAGTTATACACCCACCAATTAGATGAATTAACTAAGGCACAACTCAATCAAGATGAGCTTGATAATATTGAGGCTGATTTTAAGCTCAGCACTAATGCACAAGCCCTAATTGAAAAAACCTCAAGCGTATTAAATCAGTTAGAAAGCGAGGCCGGGGCTAATGCCCAGTTATCCACCCTAAGCCACGAACTGTCTCAGGCCTTGGCAATGGACGGTAAATTATCAACCGCACATGAACTGCTAAATTCAGCACAACTGCAAACCCAAGAAAGTATCTATGAGCTTAATAATTATCTAAACGCTTTGTCGGTTGACGAGGCCGCCGCCGCTACTATGGAAGCCAGAATTACTGAATTGCATGATTTAGGCAGAAAGCATAATTGTAAAATTACCGAACTGCTTGAGGCGCAGGCTAAAATCCAGCAGCAACTTAATGATATTGTTTTTGAGGCAAGCTCTATTGCAGAAATGTCCGAGCAATTAAGCGCTATTAAGGCGCGTTATCAAACTCAGGCCTTGCAACTATCCAAGGTTAGAATAAACAACGCCAAACAGCTGTCCAAATTAGTGAGCGATGTGATGCAATTATTAGGTATGCCCGGTAGTGAATTTAAGATTGGCCTGCTACCAAAGCCTGCGGGCGTAAATCACAATGGCGCTGAGTCGGTTGAGTTTTTAGTAAAAACCAACATGGGGCAAGATTTTAAGCTGCTGAAAAAAGTCGCCTCTGGCGGTGAATTATCGCGTATCTCTTTAGCAATCTCGGTCGTCAGTAGCGATAGCGAATACACTCCAACCTTGATTTTTGATGAGGTGGATGTCGGCATTAGCGGCGCAGTTGCGGAAGTTGTGGGCAAACGACTGCAAGAACTCTCAGCCAACTATCAAGTGATTTGCATTACCCATTTGGCACAAGTCGCAGCCTTTGCCAGGCAGCATCTTCGCGTGCGTAAAGCACAACAGCAAAGCGGCGCACAAACCACGGTCGAACAACTCTCAAAACAACAACGCATTGACGAGATTGCCCGTATTTTAGGTGGTGCGGTGATTACTGATAAGGCACTTAGAGCTGCCGCTGAAATGATTGAAGTCAGCGTTGGAAACCAATAATCCAAATGCAAAAATAGCAATCACAATTAATATTGATGACAATTATAGAAGAAAATAAATTTTTAGCAAAAAATGCTTTTAATTTATATCATTCAGACTGTATAATCTTAGGTTTTGTAAGTTTGTGAGGCGAATGATTTTTGGTAATATAGATAACATACCAAAAATTCAATTAGCCATCATTATAATTGTGGCTGCTTATTTTTTCACATTAGGTGTATGGCTCTCAGCAATCTATGGGGGATTCATCAGTTTGGTTAATACTGGGCTGATTAACAGGCACACAAACAAACAAAAGAAAGCATTGACAATGAGCGCCCAAGCAAGTGTTGGGATGATGGTTATCAGTGTGATAATGCGCATGATATTATTGTTAGTCTTAACTTTAATCGGTCTTATTGTTTTAAAGTTAAGCGCAGGTGCGTTGATTGTGAGTTTGGTTTTAGGATTAATTGGGTTTTTAATGGATAAGGTTTTGCAAAAATAATGTCAGCTAATCAACTTATCGCTTCTGGCGACTATATCAAGCACCACTTGCAGAATTTGACTTATGGTCAAAATCCTGATACTGGTGTTTGGGGTTTGGCACATACAGCACAAGAGGCAAAAGACATGGGTTTTATGGCAGTGCATTTAGACACGCTGGGGGTTTCGTTTGTTTTAGGTTCGCTTTTTTTATGGCTTTTTTATCGTGTGGGCAAAACAATGACTACCGACACACCGTCGGGTATTCAAAATTTTATTGAGAGTGTGGTTGATTTTATTGAGGAAAATGTTCGTGGCTCATTTAACGGCAAAAATCCATTGGTCGCACCTTTGGCATTGACCGTGTTTATCTGGATTATACTAATGAACACTATGGACTTGGTGCCAGTTGATTGGTTGCCAGAACTTGCTAAAAAAATTGGCAGTTTGTTTGGCGCTGACCCACATCATGTATTTTTTAAGGTGGTGCCCACCACAGACCCAAATGCAACTTTTGGTTTAGCACTTGGTGTTTTCTTGTTAATGTTGTATTATAGTATTAAGATTAAGGGTTTTGGCGGATTTACGGCTGAGTTAATTTTGCACCCCTTTGAATCAAAAAATATTTTTATTAAGCTTTTGTTAATCCCGGCTAACTTTTTCTTAGAGGCTGTGTCTTTAGTTGCCAAACCTATTTCGCATTCTTTGCGGTTGTTTGGCAATATGTATGCCGGTGAGATGATTTTTATTTTAATTGCCTTATTGCCGTTTTGGATTCAGTGGAGTTTGTCTCTACCGTGGGCGATTTTTCATATTTTAATCGTGCTGTTGCAGGCGTTTATTTTTATGACTTTGGTGATTGTGTATATGGATATGGCGCATCAAAAAGCGCATTAATTTTTTTATAAATAGGAGTAAGAAATGACAGAAGTACAAGCAACATTATTTTTAGCAGGCTCGGTTTTAATGGGTCTGGGCGCACTTGGTGCGGCAGTTGGTATTGGTATCTTGGGTGCAAGATTTTTAGAAGGCGCAGCCAGGCAGCCAGAGCTAATTCCTATGCTTAGAACACAAATGTTTATTGTGATGGGCTTAGTTGATGCGGTGCCGATGATTGCAGTAGGTATATCAATGTATATTTTATTTGCGGTTGCTGGTTAAATTATTTTTTTTATTTGGAAGCGAGAATTAAACAATGAATATTAATTTGACGATGATTGGCCAGTTAATTATGTTCGCCATGTTTACTTGGTTTTGTATGAGGTTTGTTTGGCCGCCAATTGTTGCTGCTATGGAAGAGCGTAAAAAGCGCATCGAAAGTGGTTTAATTGCAGCAGAACGCGGCCTGTCAGAGCATAAAGAGGCACAACAAAAAGCGCAAGAAATGCTAAACCAGTCTAAGGATCAGGCGGCTGAGATTATTGCCAATGCTGGCAGACAAGCAACTACTATGGTCGAAAATGCTAAAGACACGGCTTCACAAGAGGCAGACAAAATCAAAGTAAATGCCCAAGCCGAGATTGAGCAAGAAGCCAATCGCGCCCGCAATGAGCTTAAAGATCAGGTGTCTGCTTTAGTTATGCGCGGGGTAAATTCGGTATTGGCTAAAGAGGTTGATGCAAAAACCCATCAAGATATGCTGGGTAAGTTATCGCAGACTTTATAAGGCTGATTAAATAATGGAATTAAGCACAATCGCCAAACCTTATGCCAATGCAATTTTTGAAATTGCTGAGCAAAACCAGTCGCATTCAAGCTGGAAAAGCCTTTTAGAGGCTGGCGCACAATTGGCAAATGATGAGGAAATGCAGGTATTTATTGCCGCGCCAAGTATTACTAAAGCCAAAAAAGCACAAGTAATTACGGCATTGTTTAGCTCAGTGTTAGGCGGACGGTTAAACGCGCAAGAAAACGCGTTTGTGGGTTTGTTGTTTGAAAATAATCGCATCAATGCACTGACAAGTATATTGGCGTTGTTTGATGATATGGTGAATCGCGCTAGTGATTCCAAAACATTTGATGTTATTAGTGCTTATCAGTTAAGTGGCATCGAAGAAAAACAAATTGCCAGTTATTTATCTGATAAATACAGTGCAACAGTAAGTATTGACACCAAAATAGATAAAAGTTTGGTTGGTGGCATAGTGGTTAAAGAAGGTGACAAAGTGATTGACTTGTCGATTAAGGCCAGAGTAGATGAGCTGGGCTTATGCCTGTCAATCAATTAACTAATTTATTTTATTAAGAGGAAGAGTTATGCAATTAAACGCCAGTGAGATTAGTGATTTAATTAAAAAACAGATAGAAGGCTTTGATTTTACAGTCCAAGCACGCACACAAGGCACAGTTATCAGTATCAGCGATGGTATTGTGCGTATTCACGGGCTAGCAGATGTGCAATTTGGTGAAATGCTTGAGTTCCCCGGCAATGCCTTTGGCATGGCGCTAAACTTAGAACAGGATTCAGTGGGTGCAGTAGTATTAGGTGATTACTTACATATTTCCCAAGGCGATACGGTTAAGTGCACCAATCGTTTGATGGAAGTGCCAGTTGGTGAGCCGATGATGGGGCGAGTTGTTAATCCGCTCGGTAAGGCGATTGATGGCAGAGGCGATATTGACGCCAAAGATACTCGCCCCTTAGAAGTTGTTGCGCCAGGGGTGATTGACCGTCAATCAGTTGACCAGCCAATTCAAACAGGGGTGAAAGCGATTGATGCTATGGTGCCAATTGGTCGCGGTCAACGCGAATTGATTATTGGCGACCGCCAAACTGGCAAAACTGCCGTTGCGGTTGACGCCATTATTAACCAAAAAGACACCGGTGTTAAATGCGTGTATGTAGCTGTTGGTCAAAAAGATTCTTCAGTTGCAGCGGTTGTGCACAAACTACAAGAGCATGGCGCTATGGAAAATACTGTTGTGGTTTCAGCCGGTGCTTCTGATTCAGCGGCGTTGCAATATATTGCCCCTTATGCCGGCTGCGCGATGGGCGAATATTTCCGTGACCGCGGCGAAGATGCACTTATTGTGTATGATGATTTAACTAAGCAAGCCTGGGCCTATCGTGAAGTATCATTATTATTAAAACGCCCACCAGGACGCGAAGCTTATCCGGGTGATGTTTTTTACTTACACTCTCGTTTGCTTGAGCGCGCCTCACGCGTGAATGCAGATTATGTAGAACAATTAACCAATGGCGAAGTCAAGGGTCAAACCGGCTCATTAACTGCATTACCAATTATTGAAACCCAAGGCGGCGATGTATCTGCCTTTGTTCCAACTAATGTGATTTCTATTACCGATGGGCAGATTTTCTTAGAAACTGATTTATTCAACGCCGGTATTCGTCCAGCGATTAATGCCGGTTTATCAGTGTCTAGAGTTGGCGGCGCGGCACAAACCAATATTATTAAGAAACTCGGTGGCGGTATTCGTCTTGACTTAGCACAGTATCGTGAGTTGGCAGCGTTTGCTCAATTTGCCTCAGATTTAGACGCAGAAACTAAAGCGCAAATTGACCGCGGGCAACGAGTTACTGAGTTAATGAAGCAAAATCAATATACACCGTTGTCAGTGGCAGAAATGGCAACATCTTTATTTGCTGCTAATTCAGGTTCGTTGGACGATATTGAGGTTAATAAAGTGGTTGATTTTGAAGCCGCATTGATTGCTTATATGAACGCTAATCAAGCGCCGCTTATTGAAAAAATCAATCAAACTGGTGATTATAACGATGACATTGCTGCTGAGTTACAAGTAGCGATTGACGATTTTAAAGCAAATCATACTTGGTAAAACGCGAATAAATTATGGCAGCAGGCAAGGAAATTAGAACCCAAATCGCGAGTATTAAAAATACTCAGAAGATTACTTCCGCTATGGAAATGGTGGCAGCATCTAAGATGAAAAAAGCCCAAGATAGAATGCTGGCTTCGCGCCCTTATTGCGATAAAATCTTGCAAGTAATTGGGCATTTGACCTATGCGCATTCTGAGTTTGAACACCCTTATATGAAAGAGGCGGGCGATATTGAGCGCGTTGGGATTATTATTATTTCAAGCGATAGAGGGCTGTGTGGCGGTCTCAATACCAATTTATTCAGAAGCACATTAAAACAAATAGTGGATTATCAAGCCCACAATGTTGCTATAGATATTTGCACTATTGGCAAAAAAGCCAATTCATTTTTTAAAAATTCTGGGCTTGAAATCAAAGCGGTTTTGACTGATTTGGGCGACACCCCACATTTTGATGATTTATTAGGCACAGTTAAAGTGATGTTAGATGCCTATGATGCGGGCGAAATTCAGCAGCTATTTGTGGCTTATAATAAGTTTGAGAACACCATGACCCAAGCGCCCACATTAACCCAATTAATACCAATGGTTGCGGGTCAGGCGGAAAATATGCAACATCATTGGGATTATATTTACGAGCCTGATGCACAAGTGGCGTTAGAAGCGTTATTAGTGCGTTATATCGAGGCATTGGTGTATCAAGGTTTGGTTGAAAATATTGCTTGTGAACAATCATCGCGTATGATTGCCATGAAAAGCGCAACTGACAATGCAGGCGATATGGTGAAAGATTTAGAATTGGTCTACAACAAAGCCAGACAAGCGGCAATTACTCAGGAAATTTCTGAGATTGTAAGCGGAGCTGCGGCGGTTTAGAATTTAAAAAAAATAGAACTTAGCAAAAAAGGATGAAAAAATGACAACAGGAAAAATTACACAAATTATTGGAGCGGTTATTGATGTTGAATTTCCAGCAGAGAGCGTTCCTAATATTTATAACGCTCTGAATGTTAGTGCAACAGGATTGACCTTAGAAGTCCAGCAACAGTTGGGCGATAATGTGGTTCGTGCAATTGCTATGGGCAGTTCACAAGGGCTTAAAAGAGGCTTAGAAGTTACTAATACTGGTGAGGCGATTAAAGTCCCGGTTGGCACTCAAACACTAGGGCGCATTATGAATGTGCTTGGTGAGCCAATTGATAATGCTGGTGATATTGGGCAAGAAGTTGATTGGGCAATTCACCGCCCGGCTCCGAATTATGACGAATTAGCACCAGCAGCAGAGTTATTAGAAACTGGTATTAAGGTGATTGATTTAATCTGTCCATTCGCCAAAGGCGGTAAAGTTGGCTTGTTTGGTGGTGCTGGCGTGGGTAAAACCGTCAATATGATGGAGCTTATCCGTAATATTGCAATCGAGCATTCAGGTTATTCAGTATTTGCTGGCGTTGGTGAGCGCACCCGTGAGGGTAACGATTTTTACCATGAAATGAAAGAATCCAATGTGCTTGACAAGGTGTCGTTGGTTTATGGACAAATGAATGAGCCGCCGGGCAACAGATTGCGCGTTGCTTTAACAGGCTTAACAATGGCTGAGTACTTCCGTGATGAAGGGCGCGATGTTTTATTGTTTATTGACAACATTTATCGCTACACTTTGGCGGGCACTGAAGTATCGGCATTATTGGGGCGTATGCCTTCAGCGGTAGGTTATCAACCAACGCTGGCTTCTGAGATGGGCGCATTACAAGAGCGTATTACTTCTACTAAAAAAGGCTCAATTACTTCAATCCAAGCAGTTTATGTACCAGCAGATGATTTAACCGACCCGTCTCCAGCAACAACTTTTGCGCATTTGGATGCAACAGTAGTGCTTTCACGCCAAGTAGCAGAGTTAGGTATTTATCCTGCGGTTGATCCGCTTGATTCAACCTCGCGTCAATTAGACCCACTGATTGTAGGTGAAGAGCACTACAATGTGGCGCGTGGCGTGCAAGGTGTTTTACAACGCTATAAAGAGCTTAAAGACATTATTGCAATTTTGGGCATGGATGAATTGAGCGAAGAAGACAAACAATCGGTGTCTCGCGCTCGTAAGATTCAGCGTTTTTTATCGCAGCCATTCTTTGTGGCAGAAGTATTTACCGGCGCACCCGGCAAGTATGTCTCACTCAAAGACACCATTAGTGGTTTTAAAGCTATTCTTGACGGTGAAATGGACGACATACCAGAGCAGGCGTTCTACATGACCGGCTCCTTAGATGAGGTTCGTGAAAAAGCCGCGGAGAGTGCGTAAATGTCAAGTATTTATGTTGATGTAGTTAGTGCGACCGAATCGCTTTATTCAGGCGAAGCACAGTGCGTATTTGCACCTGCATCAACAGGTGAATTGGGAATTTATCCCAAACATGTTGCTCTATTATCAACACTCAAGCCCGGCGAAGTTAGGGTGCAAACCGAAAAAGGCACAGAATCCATCTATGTTTCAGGCGGTATTGTTGAAGTGCAGCCTGATGTGGTTACCATTTTTTCCGATACCGCAATCAGAGTCCACGATTTAGACGAAGCCAAAGCCTTAGAAGCCAAACAACGCGCCGAAGAGATGATGCGCGATGCACATAATGAGCATAACATTGTATCAACCCAAGCTGCTTTAGCCGAAGCCATGGCACAGTTACAGATGATTAGCAAAATGCGTGGTAAAAAAGTCTAATTTTTTATTTGAAGACCCGATATGCGATAAAAGTGTATAATGCAAAATTAACATAAAAGTGATTAATATGGACGATTATAAAAATTCTATAGAGTTTTTTGCAAAAAATTCAGAGTCATTTGAATTTGAAAACAAGGGTCGGGAACACGCCGCTATTGTTTTGCAAAACATGCTGAAGTATTCAAAAACTGAATTTCTTATATTTTCTGGATGTCTTGACGGCGATGTTGCTGATAATGTTGAGTTTCTTTTTGAACTTGAAAAATATCTAGAATCTGGAAAAACTTTTAAACTGTTGTTAGAGTCAGATATCAATTCTAACAAATCAGAAGCATTGAAACTTGTTGAGAAGCACAGCGCTGATAGCGATAATGTTAAAATCAAAATAGCAAGCGCTAGTTTTTTAGGGGAAATAAAGTCTCTATTTGAGGGTGAAATTTTGCATTTTTCAGTTGCAGATTCTAAGGCATTCAGATTAGAGACAGATAGAGAAGATTTTAAAGCAATCGGAAACTTTAATGATAGCATTCCATCTGAAGTATTGAAAGGTTTGTTTGATACAGAATTCCCTTAGTCTGATTTTATGTTTTTGCTTTCCGATTTTAATTCATTGTTTGAATTATCAGTTGCTCTAAATATCGCATACACATCTTTACCGCAATTATTACTGTCATTACAAGGCCTGTTTCTAAAGCGAGTGGAGGGGTCAAATATAAAAATCCAAAATGAGATACAAGTAATCAGAAATAAAATAACTGTTATTAAAGAAGAAGAACTGAGCGTTAAAGAAAGAAAGATTGTTGAACAGAGAATGGATATAGAGTTACGAGATATTACTGATAAAGGCAATAGTTTTATAGATAATCTTAAAAATAACCTCAATAAATTTTCAGAAAAAATTAGAGTATTATTTTTTGCAGTTAGTATTTTAAGTGTGGTGTTTTTATACATAGCGAGCATAGGTGTTACTGTGAGCGGCCTTGTTTTGCATGGTATTTTTTTAGTTTGTTTAGCGCCTTTTGTAATTACACCTATTGTTTATGGAAGGATATCTTCAAGAATTAATAAAAAATTTGCCCAAGAGTTCGAAAAAAATATGGGAGATTTACAAGAAATTAAAGAACATCTTTCTGTTATTGAAAAAACACCTAGCTCAAAAATTTTTATTAGCAAACTTAACAAGCATAAAAAAATAGATAAATAAGTTTTGTATTAAATAGCTTAACTATTAGACTGTGTCTTTAGGCGCGCCCTCATCGCATTTTTTACAATTTAATTGATGACCTAATTTAGATTTTCTGCCTTGTGGTGTTATCGCCCAAACTCGATTTATCCATGGTGGATTGTGGCGGATGTGTTGGTAATGTCCGCATTCTAATTCTGCTACCCAGTCGTTTGCTTCGTCTTGATGGTAGTTAATAATTGCTTGTTTCACTAGGTTTTTACACAACGCTTTTCAAAATCAACAATTTTATTGTTTTTCACCGAGACGCCTTCCGCTTTAAGGCGTTGTGCTTTTATCTTAATACCCTGTGCAAAACCACCTAAATCGCCATTAGATTTAACCACACGATGGCAAGGCACTGCTGGGGCAAATGGGTTTTTATTCATGGCTGAACCGACTGCACGATGTGCATTTGCATGACCAATTAGTTTAGCCAAACCGCCATAAGTAATGACTTTGCCTGCCGGTACTTGATTTTTAAGTGTTTGGTAACATTGTTGTTGAAATTTGGTCATGTCAAATAAATACTCATCGCATCGTTAAACTTATTTTGCGCTTTTAGTAATAAATCGCAAACCTCTCTTACTGCACCATGCCCGCCTATTTTGTCGGTGATTAAATCAGCTTGTTGTTTAACCAAGTCGTGGGCGTTTGCTGGGGCAATGGCAAAACCAGCCTTGTTCATTACTGGCAAATCAATTACATCATCGCCCATATATGCCACTTGCGTTTCCTCTAAACAGAGCTTTGTTAATAACTGGTTAAATGCCACCATTTTATCATTTTGACCTTGATAAAAATGTTCAATATCTAAGTTTTGCATTCGATAACCTACACTTTTAGAGTTTCTGGCGGTGATAACTGCGGGCTCGATGCCATTTTCTTTTAGTAGTTTGATGCCCAAACCATCTAGCGAATTAAAGCGTTTAAACTCCAAACCTAAATCCGAATAATACAATCCACCATCGGTCAAAACGCCATCTACATCAAAGATAATTAGTTTAATTTTTTTTGCTATGTCAGTTGTGTTCATTTATTTTGCTCCAATCGAATGATTTGCCTGGGTCGGTTTTTCGCCCCGCTGCAATGTCGCTATGCCCAACAATATTTTTTATTGGGTAGTTTGATTTTAACGCTTTTATGGTTGTGTTTAGTGCTTGATATTGTTCGTTTGTATAAGCAATATTATCAGTGCCTTCAAGTTCGATGCCAATGGAAAAATCGTTGCAATCGTCCCTGCCGTTAAAATTTGATAAGCCCGCATGCCAAGCGCGTTTGTCAAAAGGCACAAATTGAATAATTGAGCCATCGCGTTTAATCAACAAATGTGCAGAAACTTCAACGCCAATCAATGTTTTAAAATAAGGATGTGCGCTAAAATCAAGTTGATTGTTAAAAAATTGCTCAATATAATTATTATTAAATTTGTTCGGCGGCAGAGAAATATTATGAATCACCAGCAACAAAACTTCGCCATCGGGGCGCTCGTTGTGATTAGCAGATGGGGATTGTTTGGCGCTACTTAATAAATGATTGTTAATCATAGTTTACAGGCTTTATAAGGTCTCAATTATAGTTTAAAATTCGATTAAAGTAACGGCCTCGTAGCAACAGCCTTGAATTGTTTTTATTATCGCTAAAGCGCGAGCGTTTGTGCAACACATTATTGCACAATAGTCCTTGCCCGCGTTGCAACAAACACTCAAAATGATAAGCGGTTTTTGATTTTAATAATCCATCTAAATGCTGCACTGCTTGCGTTATTTCAACAGAATTGAAAAACTCAATATTTTTCCTACGCTGGGTATAACGCATTGATAATGCGCTGGTTTTTTCATCTATAAAAAAGATGGGACCGACTGAAACTGCACGCCTAAGCTTGCCATCGATTTGATGTTCAGGGATGGTCATCGCTTGTGGATGGGTAAGCGCTTTGACAATGTCTGGGTTATTTTCTCGTAGCAATAAATACACCATTTGTGGGTCAATCCATTGATTTTCACCGCCGCTACTTGCTGGATTGACACAAAATAATGAAAACGCGCGTATCAGTTGTTGTGGCGAATTATAGTAGCCATCGGTATGCCAGCTTAGCTTTTTATTGCTGTAAGGGATAAATTCACCTTGTTGTTTATCATCACTTTGAGTGATATGTGCCAGCCCTTGATTTTTTATATATAGGTGTTGGTCAAAATCTTTCAGACCTAATTGCTGATTGATGGCAACAATTGCATTTGGGTAATTGTCTTGCGTTTGCAGACTGAATAAAGCAAAGTTATTATGCTGACATAGCGACTTGATTTTATTTTTTTGTGCAGCATTAAGCGCAAAGGGATTATTTATTTCAAGCAGGCAGTTTTCAAGTTTGGTCGCACTATTAGCAAGTTTTTCATCTCGCCAATATTGGTATGCATCTGGGTTGTTTAATAACATACGGTTGTTGGATTTTAGACATTAATGCGTTTATTGATAGTCCATTGTTGAGCGATTGACAAAATGTTATTAAACACCCAATACAGCACCAAACCTGAGGGAAACCATAAAAAGAAAATGGTAAAAACAAAGGGTAATGCCAGCATAATTTTTGCTTGCATCGGGTCCGGCGGCGGTGGGTTAAGTTTTTGCTGGATAAACATTGATATACCCATAATGATTGGCAAAATATAATAAGGGTCTCGGGTGGACAGATCGCTAAGCCACCAAAATGATGTTTGGCGCAGTTCTACCGTGTCTAACAACATCCAATAAAAAGCAATAAATACAGGGATTTGCACCAAGATTGGCAAACAGCCTGAAGCTGGATTGACCTTTTCTTTTTTATACAACTCCATAGTTTTTTGCCCCATTTTTTTTCGGTCGTCGCCATAAGTCTCTTTCAGTTTTGCCAATCTCGGTGAGAGTTTGCGCATGCTTGCCATTGAACGATAAGATTTCTCACTGAGTGGATAAAAAACCAATTTGATTAATATTGTAATCAAAATAATTGAATAACCCCAACTGCCAACAAAATCGTTAATTTTATGTATTGTCCAACTCAGAGGGTCGGCCAGAATATCAAGCCAGCCGTAGTCAAGCGTATAGTGCAAACCATGGGCTACCTCTTCAATTTTGCCATATTCTTTAGGCCCGAGATAGAGCTGATTTAAAGGCAAAGTTACCTGACTGCCCGCATCAATATTTACCTGCGTATTGGCATCGGTAAGCTTGTATAAATTATTATTGGTATTGGCTGAGAAACTTTGTTGTTGATTTTGATTAGGAATCCAAGCGGCAACAAAATATTGTTGAACCATTGCTAACCAGCCGCCGATTGATTGCTGCTTTTCAAAATCATCCCAGTCCTCAAACTGGTTTTTTTGCACAGTATTTGAGTTTTTGTCGTAGATGATACCACCACCAAAAGTTGGCATCATTATATTGGATTCATCAATGATATTACGGCTTAGACGCACATAGCTTTTAACTGCAATAGTTTGATTGCTATTGTTGTCGATTTGATAATCGATACCCACTACATAACTACCGCGTTTAAAGTGAAAGTTTTTGACTACCTTAACCCCATTTTCTTGCCAAGTAAACGGCACAACTAATGTATCTGCGCCTAATTGATAGTTTGAATTGGCAGAATTAAATACAGACAGATGTGTTGGTAGTAAGTTATTATTTGATGCCAAGCCGCTTTGTGCTTGGAAGATTTTGCCAGCGGTGTTGCTGAGTAGTTGGAATTTTTCTGCTTTGCCAGCTTCAACAGGATAACTATTTAAAAAGGCGTTTTGAATGGTGCCACCTTTGTGGCTGATTTCCAAGCTCAATAAGTCTGTTGTAATTGTGGTAAAACTTTGCTGCTCAATTAGCTGTGTTGTTGGCAGGTCAATACTTGCTTTGGTATTAACGCTGGGTATATCGGCATTTTGCGTTGTGGTGTCCAGTGTTATTGCAGTTTTGCTTATAACATCGCCATTTGCATCGGTTATGTGGGCGACTTCCCACTTATTCCACAACAGGAAAACTGTTAAAAAGATGGCAATGGCGAGAAAGAGTTTTTGATTATTCATAAGAGGGTAGTTGGTTTTTTAATGGATGTGTTTTTTGGGAACGGGGTCAAAGCCGTTGCCGTTGTGCCACGGGTGGCATTTACTGATGCGTTTAACGCTCAAATTTAGTCCTTTGAAAAAGCCGAAAGTTTGCACAGCTTCAAAAGCGTATTGCGAACAAGTTGGACTAAAACGACAGTTATTGCCCAATAATGGGCTGATAAACAGTTGATAAAATTTAATCGGAATTAGCAATAAATAGCGCATCATAAGTTTTAGTGGTTGGTTATTTTTCTAAATAAGTCTAACAAGTCTTGTGCAATCGTTTTGTTATTATCAGATTTTTCGTATTTTTTTTGTTTTGCCATGACCACAAATTCCCAATTATTTAATTCGTCTTGATGTATTCTAAACACTTCGCGCGCCATTCTTTTGTAACGATTACGCTCAACAGCCAGCTTGTGAACCTTGTTTGAGATTGCCAGCCCTAACCGTGGTTTTGTGTTTGTCTTTCTGGCAACAATTTTCCAATACCTGCCTTTTGTAATTTTGCCATGTTTAAAAACTGCTTGATAATCAACAGCTTTGATAATTTTTAAATTAGGCGTTAACCAGAACGGCATCACTAAGTGGTTAATTAGCAACAAATTAAGCAGCCAAGCGCTTACGCCCTTTCTTTCTGCGTGCGTTAATTATAGCACGACCAGATTTAGTGCTCATTCTCGATCTAAAGCCATGCGTGCGTTTGTGTTTTAAAACGCTGGGTTGAAAGGTCATTTTCTGTTTCATAATAAATTTTAGCCAAAAAAATCTTATAATTTTACCATAAAGCACACAAAGTAGCGATTGCTTAGGTATGATATTTTTTTTTGGACAGCGATAGTTTATCAATTTAATATGGATTTAATTTACTGGTTATTATTACTCAAAGCGCCTGATTTAGGGATACGCACTTTTTACAAAGCGCTTAGGGTTTTTGAAACTCCAGAACAGGTATTTTTAGCCTCGGCCTCTGAGCGCAAGGCTTGCGGATTATTTAAGCCAACGACATTGGATTATTTAGCACAAAAAGACACATCGGCAGTGCAGGCAGATTTGGATTGGGCGCAGGCACAGGACTGCCATATTCTTAGTTTAATTGACACAGATTATCCCAGCCAACTAAAAACCATTACAGACCCGCCACCAATGCTTTATGTTCGAGGCGATGCGCGTTGTTTATCCAAACCACAATTGGCGATTGTAGGTAGTCGGAATCCAACCTCAGGCGGCGAGGGAAATGCCCAGCAGTTTGCACAATCTTTATCAAAATTAGGCTTGGTAATTACCTCAGGCATGGCGAGCGGCATTGATGCACAAGCACATATTGGCGCTTTGCAGGCTGGAGGGCAAACTATTGCTGTGTGTGGCACCGGATTAGATAGAATTTATCCTGCTAAACATAAATCTTTAGCACATCAAATTTCCACCCAGGGCGCGTTGGTGTCAGAATTTTCCATTGGCACTTCGCCAATTGCTAATAATTTCCCTAAGCGCAATCGTGTGATTAGTGGTTTGAGTCTCGGCACTCTGGTGGTTGAAGCCAGCATTAAAAGCGGCACTATGATTACCGCAAAACTAGCCGCAGAGCAAGGGCGTGAAGTGTTTGCAATTCCCAGCTCGATTCACAATCCCCTAGCCT
Organism: Gammaproteobacteria bacterium; assembly: GCA_965217125.1. Classification (GTDB taxonomy): domain Bacteria; phylum Pseudomonadota; class Gammaproteobacteria; order PS1; family Pseudothioglobaceae; genus JAAOIF01. Next base: position 1,854,950 of record OZ244244.1, read on the forward strand.
GTGGTTGCCATCAACTAATCAAACAAGGCGCTAAGTTAGTAGAGAATATTGATGACATTACTGATGAGCTTGCACTTGATTTTGCGCCCTTAGCAGATAAAAATATTGACACAAAAGATATAAAAGATACAAAAGATACAAAAGAGATGGACAACACCCCCTCGCTGCTATTAAAATGCCTAAGTTATGAACCGCTAACGGTTGACGAGATGGTTGAAAAAAGTGGATTAAGCCCACAAATTGTTATCCAAGAGCTACTAACATTAGAGTTAGCAAACAAAGTTGCTACAGTTGGCGGTTCTGGTTATTTATTAACTAAGTAGATTGATTATGACAAACAATATCCTTGATGTTCTAACCTATATGTTTGATTATCTGTTTGAAGAAGCAGAGCAAGATTCATCGCATGAAATTGATGATATTACCTTAAAAGCACACCTTTCAGACGCTGGGTTTGAGGTTAATCGCATTGATAAAGCGCTAAGTTGGCTGGAAAACATTGCCGCCTTGCAAGATGACAGTATTCAGCCATTTGACAATACTTATGGCGGTATGCGTATTTACAGTAATGATGAAAAACTCAAACTCAACACAAAATCGCGCGGCTTTTTATTGTTTATGGAAAACATGGGGCAACTTGACGCTAATCAGCGCGAGATGATTATTGACCAAGTTATGTCATTGGGCGATTCTGAGGTCTCTTTAGACGATTTGAAATGGGTTACAATGATGGTGCTTGGCAATAGTAACGAGGAAGAGGTTTCAGCACAATGGCTGGAATCTATTGTATTTCTTGATGAGAATCGCACAGTGCAGTAGATGAAATACCCGCCCAATATAAATAAACCACATTCAGGCTGTGTAAGGAGTTGCTAATGGCAAAAAACTTAGTTATTGTTGAATCCCCCGCTAAAGCCAAAACCATTGAAAATTTTTTAGGCAAAGACTATAGCGTTAAGTCAAGCATCGGCCACATTCGAGATATGCCTAAAAAAGATATGGGGGTTGATTTGAAAAACAACTTTGCCCCAACTTATGAGATAACGGCTGATAAGAAAAAAATAGTTGCAGAACTTAGAAAATCCGTCAAAACAGCCGATAAAGTTTATCTTGCAACTGATGAAGACCGTGAGGGAGAAGCCATTGCTTGGCATTTGCTTGAAGCGCTCAATCTGCCAAAAGACACACCCAGAATTGTGTTTCATGAAATTACCAAAAACGCAATTACTAAGGCGATTGTCAAGCCTAGAACTGTTGATTATGCCTTAGTTGATGCACAACAAGCAAGGCGTATTATCGACCGTTTGGTTGGATTTGAAATATCGCCAGTGCTATGGCGTAAGGTTTCTGGCGCTCGTTCAGCTGGCAGGGTGCAATCGCCTGTAGTGCGTTTGGTGGTCGAGCGCGAAAGAGAAATAAGCAGCCATATTGCCCAAAGCACTTTTAAGGTTAAAGCCGAATTAGTGAATAATAATGGCAAACTTATTGAAGTGAGACTGAGTGTTGATTTTGCTGATAAATCGCAGGCGCTAGAGTTTACTAATGCGTTATTAGGCGCAAAACTAAAGGTATCTTCGATTGAGAAAAAACCCTCAAAACGCTCACCTAAGCCTCCATTTATTACTTCAACCTTGCAGCAAGAGGCATCGCAAAAATTAGGATTTTCAGTTAAACAAACCATGACTTTGGCACAAAATTTATACCGTGAAGGCGCGATTACCTATATGAGAACGGACTCATTTACCTTATCAGAAACCGCAATCCAAGCCGCTGAAAAAGTAATTAAAGCACAATACGGCAATGAGTATCACGCACCCAGACGCTATAAAACCAAAAATGCTGGCGCTCAAGAAGCACATGAGGCAATTCGCCCAACTGAGCTTGGCAAAGCAGAAATTTTTGGTTTAGAAAACCAAGCCGCTAAACTTTATACATTAATTTATAAACGCACTTTGGCTTCACAAATGAGTGATGCCAAATTGCAAAAAACCCAAATTAAAATCAACATTTCCAATCGCGACGAGAGTTTTATTGCAAACGGCGAAGTGCTGATATTTCCGGGTTTTTTAAGTGTTTATGATTACTTATCAGCTGATGACAAAATATTGCCAGAGTTAAAGCAAGGTGAGCAAATCTCTTTAGTAAGCTACGCCGCTAAAGAAAGTTTATCACGCGCTAAGCCACGCTATACTGAGGCTTCTTTAGTGAAAAAAATTGAAGAAATGGGCATTGGTCGCCCCTCCACTTTTGCCACTATGGTTTCTACGGTACAAGACAGAAATTATGTTAGCAAAGAAACGCGAGAAGGCTTTGAGCGTAAATATCAACTGATTGAAATTAAAGACGGGCAAATTATTGAATCACAGCCCAGCGAAAATACTGGTGCAGAAAAAAACAAACTGTTCCCCACCAATGTGGCGTATTTACTAAATGATTTTTTGCTCAAGCATTTTAGTAACATTGTTGATTATCAATTTACTGCCAAACTTGAGAGCGATTTTGATACTATTGCCATGCAAAATGTGCCATGGCAAGGCGTGGTGGGCAATTTTTATCAGCCATTTCATACGCAAATTGAGGCTGCCGCTGATATTTCTCGCGAAGAAACGCATGGCATGCGCGAGCTTGGCACAGACCCAAAAAGTGGCAAACCTGTCAGTGTGCGTTTTGGTCGTTATGGTGCCTTTGCACAAATTGGCGATAAAGACGATGAGGAAAAACCAACTTTTTCTTCATTGCGCGGCACACAAGACATCGAAACTATCAAACTTGATGAAGCATTAGAACTATTTAATATGCCACGCATTGTTGGCGAAACGGATGATTTTGGCGTTATCAAAGCAAACTATGGGCGATTTGGCCCTTATATTCAATATGGCAAAAAATATGTTTCATTAAAAGAATACACACCTGAGGAAGTTACCTTAAAAACAGCCTTAGTATTAATTGCTACTAAGGAAAAACTTGATGCTGAACGCATTATCAAAACCTTTGACGACAGCGAAATTCAAGTGCTTAACGGCCGCTTTGGCCCATATATTTGGAACGGCAAGAAAAAAGGCAAAGGACAAAAAAACATCACCATCAAAAAAATCTTTGGCACCAAAGCCCCAGCCGATTTAACCTTAGACGAATGTAGAAAAGCCATCTCTACCAATCCCAAACCAAAAACCAAACCTAAAGCCAAGACCAAGTCTAAGAAGAGGTCACTAACAAAATAGGAATATACGGGTATGGATATTAATAAGAATAATTTTGTAGAAAATACGCATGATTTTTCAAATGAAATATTAGAAAAAATTAGTACAGGAAGGGCTATTTTATTTACAGGAGCGGGGTTTTCATCAAATACAGTCAATCTTCAAAATACACCACCATTGCAATCCAAAGAATTAGCAAAAAAATTGTGTGAAATTGGACAGTTTAAATCTGACGATGAATTGGGTTATGCATCTGATCGCTTTATAAAAGAGGTAAATTCTACTGAATTAATTAAACTTCTTAAAAATGAATACACATTAAAAAATGTGTCTTCAGAGCATATAGATATATGCGGCATTAATTGGCTTCGGTTTTATACAACAAATTATGACAAAAGTATAGAAATATCCTGCACCCAATCTAATAAAAAAATTCAAAGTATTGATTTAAGTTCAAACTCATCCCCATATGGTAGAGATTTATTATGTGTACACCTTAATGGCGATATTGACTCCCTAAATGAAGATGTGTTAGAAAAAGGATTCAAAATAACTAATTCTTCGTATGTTTCTGCCGACTCATTTCTTGATTCCACATGGAGAAGCATTTTTAAGAGAGATTTGGAAAGATCTAGTGCTATAGTATTTGTTGGGTATTCAATGTCTGATTTTGAAATTCAAAAAATTCTTATTGAAAATGAGGATATAAAGAAAAAAACATATTTTATTGTATCTACAAATTTTGATGGAAAAGAAGATTTTGTTTTATCTAAATATGGCAATATTCTTCATGTAGGTATTAAAGGTTTTGCAGGATTAGTTAACAGCAATAAAGCCCTATTTGAAACGAATAATAATTATCAACTTCAATCCATACACCCTTATGAATTTTCAAATGCTGACTGTAACGACATAAGTGATATAGAAATTGATCATTTTTTAATGTATGGAAGAATTGATAAAAAATTTGTTGATGAAGCTATTACTGGGGAGCAAATAGTTCCTTACATAATTAATAGAGACTTATTAAGTCAGGTTTTTGAATATATTAATAACAATGTAAATATAATTATATTAGGCGAGTTTGGTAATGGAAAAAGTGTATTTTTAAAACAACTAAAACCATATTTGTCGTCAAAGTCTATTAATGTTTATGAATTAAAAGATGAAGATGCGGATTATATTAGTGATATTGAGGAAATATCAAAAAATACAACCAAAAAATATTTACTTGTATTGGATGATTATGAAAGATATTTAGATTTAATAGAGCATTCCTGCCACTTAAACATAAATAATGTAACTTTTGTTTTATCTTCTAGATACTTAACTCATGATAGTTGTGCAGATCAATTAGAGAAAATAGATTTTAAATACCACCAGTTTTCTATAGATGAGTTGTCTGAAAATGAGATTGTGCATTTTATTGATATTATTGAAAATCTTGGATTGTGGGGTCAAACTATTAATGATCCAACACAAAATAAAAAAATAAAATTTATCAGAGATAGGAATGGAAATCAAATCTCTAAAACACTTTTAGCATTAATGGATTCACCACAAATGAAATCAAGGGTAAGTACTTTGTTAAATAATTTGCTTAATGATGAAGAACATAAAGATACTATTTTTACAATTATACTACTTAATATATTAGGTCTAAATGCAAATTTTAGTCTTATATCGGAAGTGGCAGAGAATGATAGTATTTACGACAATAAACTCTTAAGAGAGTCAGGCTTTAAGCAATTATTTCATAGAAATCAGTTACAAATAATGCCTGTATCAAGTTTATTCTGTATATATTTGATTAAAACTTTCTTTTCTGCAACCTATACATCAAATAAACTTTTGAATATTGCAAAATTATTCAATGTTTCATATAAAAAAAATAACAAACAAGATGTAATCTTTAAGGGTATGCTTAAATTTTCTTTTGTAGAAAAAATATTTCCAGATGATAATAAAAAGAATACACTAAAAAACTATTATCAAGATTTAAAAAATAAAGTAAGTTGGCTTAGAAAAAATCCTCATTTTTGGCTTCAATACGGTATGTCATATATAACATTTAATAACTACTCAAAAGCACAAACATACTTTGATAATGCTTATTCGTTAGCAGAAAAAAAGCATGATTATCATACTAAAAACATTGACACACAACAAGCTAGGCTGTGGATGTTGCAAGCAATGAAAGAAGATTTTGAATATTTCAATAAATCGCATAGAATATTTGTAACTCTTGAAAATGATAACTATAAGTTTAGGCAACTTTCATTATATAAAAAATACTTTAAATCACCTTGTTATCAAGCTTTACCAAAAAATAAAAAAGTTATATTTGAACATGCTTGTAAGAGTATATTTGAATCTGTAAAAAATTTAGATGACAATTATGCTATTAAAGTCGCAAATATGTTTGAACTAATGATAGATGAAATAAAGGCAGATAGATTAAAATAATGAAGTTGCTATTATGCAAGCAATTACACAACACTGGGAAAATACCTTAATTGATTTAGTTAAAAGTGCCAATGAGAAAATCTATCTTCGCTATTATAAGCAACAAAAATGACAGTGTAGATTGCAAGTTACTTACAAAATTTACTTTGCCAAATATGCGCACAAGCGCGCTTAATAAATAAAACATACAAGGTAAAATACCAATTTTCTACACAAAAAAATATGTTATTAATCAGCGAAGTGATGATTGCAAATACCGATTTAGAATCGTTTGAGGATTTGGTGGGGGTGGTTAAAAATATTGCTAATTCTGGCAGTGAGCGGTTTTTTCAAATGGATGTGAAGCCGGATTATGGCGATACTCCAGAAAATTGGGAGGATAGGCTTGAGGCGGCTTTTTATTAAGGATAACTAATGGGATTCAAATATTTAAACAAAGAGCAAGATATTTTTGATGGAGACGACAGCGAAGATGTTTATGCTAACGAGGAGCAACTTAAAGCCAGATTAGAATATTTTGAAGCCCAGCTTGTTGGGATGGCTGAGGGCGTGGCTGTGGAAGATAGAATTAAAACGCTGTTAGAAATTGGGCGTATTCAAGTTGAGCGTTATAAGGGCGCAGACGCTTGGGAAAAAGCCTTTACTGCGTTCAATTTAGCACAACAAAATGAATTATGGGAATTAGCGGTCGAGGCATGCGATGTGATGTTTTTGTCCGAAGGACCGGATGCGTTAGTTGCCCTTGGACACGCATTGTGGTTGGGGGTAAGCTTTCCGATTGACCCTGAAATTAGCGTGGCAATGTTGCAGCATTTGGTTGAGGAGTCGCCCGAAGAGGCGGATACCCGTGCGGTGGCGGCTACAGTGGCACATTACATAACTTCAATGCGTTGTGGTAAAGATGACGATTTGACTTTTTTCAGCGCACAAATGCTGGCAAGTGTTGCTGATAAACATTCTCACATCAGCGACCAATCAACTTTTGATTTATGGCGTAAAACTTTACAGTTGGACAAACCTGAAGTATTTTTGCAAAAATTATCGAACGCGATTGAGCAATTAGTCGGAGACAAATGGTGGATTGATCGCGATAAAATTAGAGCAAAATTGGAGACAGTAAATGAAAATTAAAATTTGTGGATTTACCCAAGCTAATAATGCACGAGAGGCGGCACTGCTCGGTATAGATGCGATTGGCTTGGTGTTTTATCAGCGCTCACCGCGTTGTGTGGATGCTGAGTCTGCCTTGCAAATTATTAATGCGCTGCCGCCGTTTGTTAATCGCGTAGGCTTATTTGTGAATGCGGATGCTGGTTTTATTGATGAGCTGTTATGCGAGCTGCCACTTGATACTTTGCAGTTTCACGGAGACGAGCTGCCACTTGAATGTGCCCAATATGGTATGCCATTTATTAAAACTGTGCATGTTAATCAACAGACTAATCTTAGCAAAATAGCAGAGCAATATCATCAGGCCAGTGCTTTGTTATTAGACACACCTAATGCGGAGTTTGGCGGCACAGGGCAAACTTTTGATTGGTCGCTCATCACCCAAATTGACAAGCCGATTATTCTTGCTGGTGGCTTAAACCATGATAATATTGCCGAAGCCATTAGTCGGGTTAAGCCTTATGCGGTTGATGTATCTAGCGGCGTGGAAAGTGCAAAGGGCATTAAAGACATTAGCAAAATAAGGCAATTTTTAGATGGCATAAGCTAATTTCCTTATTTCACTTTATTGCAAAAAAGTATAATATAGATTTCCTTATTTCACTTTATGGCAAAAAAGTAAAATATAGATTTCCTTATTTCACTTTATTGCAAAAAAGTATAATATAGATTTCCTTATTTCACTTTATTGCAAAAAAGTATAATATAGATTTCCTTATTTCACTTTATTGCAAAAAAGTAAAATATAGATTTCCTTATCGCATTTTGTTAAGAAAAAGCATAATAATGGCTTTATTTTTTTTGTTAAAATATAATATTTTTACAGGAGATAGATGATGGGTGATTTCCCAATATTTAGTATTATTGTCTTTATTATAGCAATTGTTTTTATTCTAAAAACGATAAAAATCGTGCCACAAAGCGATATTTATGTGATTGAACGACTGGGTAAATTTTCCCGTGAGCTAACCGCTGGGATAAATATTATTATTCCGTTTTTAGATGTGGTGCGCCAAAAAATTACTGTGCGTGAGCAGATTATTGATATTCCATCGCAATCGGTGATTACCAAAGACAATGTTAATATTACCATTGATGGCTTGGTTTTTTGCAAAGTGCAAAGTGCTAGAGAGGCGATTTATAATGTGGTTAGCTTTAAGTATGCGATTACTTCGCTGGCAATGACTACACTCAGAAGTGAGATTGGCTCAATGTCACTGGATGACACCTTGAGCAATCGTGAAACGCTGAATGCGCACCTGCAATCCGAACTTTCAGATGCGGCAACAAATTGGGGTTTGTTAGTAACCCGGGTTGAGATTAGCGACATATCAGTGCCAAGTGATATTGAACAGGCGATGAATTTGCAAATGAAAGCAGAGCGCGAAAAACGCAGTATTGAGCTTAATGCATTAGCGGAAAAAGAGGCAGTGATCCGTAAGGCAGAGGCAATTAAGCAATCTGAGGTGCTTAAAGCTGAGGCAATTGAGCGTATGGCAGATGCGAAAAAGTACGAGCAAGAAAAAGTTGCCGAAGGTCAGCAAAAAGCCATTAGTATAATCAATGATGCGATTGCCAAGAACTCTGATTCTGCTGAATTTTTGCTAGCGAAAGACCGTATTAAAGCTTTTAATGCATTGGCGAGTAGCGAAAGTAAAGACAAGATAATTGTGCCTTATGAGGCAGCTGAATTGATTGGCTCACTCAGCGTGATTAAAGAAGTGTTAATGAGCAAAAAAGCCAATGAATAATCTTTCTCCACTGATGTTGTTTGCCATTGGTTTGGTGCTGATATTTATAGAGGTTGGTCTATATTCGTTTTTTGTTATTTGGTTTGGCATTGCATTTATTGTGGTTGCCGTGTTGGAATACAGCTATGGACTGCCTTCAATTTGGTGGCAATTTGCTTGGGTTAGCGTCTTAGCGCTGGTATTATTCGCCCTGTTTTATAAGCCCTTAAAACGCTTGGTCAGTAAAAACAACACGGTCAAAGATGACTTTATCAAACAACAAGGTAGCGGCATCATCAAAAACCAAATGCTGAATTATCAGGGCAGTTATTTTAAAGTGCCAGACACTGACCTATCTGCATTAGAAGGTAAAACGGTTGCAGTTATGAAAATTGAAAAAAATAATGCTTGGATAAACCCCTAATTTAAATATCAAAATGAAAAATTACAATTTACCAAACGATAGCGGGCATTTTGCACAGTATGGCGGTGTTTTTATTGCAGAAACTTTGATGGCGGCTGTAACTGAGCTTAAAGATGCGTATCAACAATACAAAGATGACAAAGATTTTATTGCAGAATTTAAGCACGATCTCAAGCATTATGTTGGGCGTGAAACGCCGCTTTATCATGCACAAAATCTCAGTAAAAAGTTTGGCGGCGCACAAATTTACCTGAAACGCGAGGACCTTAATCATACTGGCGCACACAAAATAAACAACACTATCGGGCAAGCACTATTAGCTAAACGCATGGGCAAAACCCGCATTATTGCTGAAACTGGTGCAGGGCAACATGGTGTGGCAGCCGCTACTGTTGCCGCCCGTTTGGGCTTAGAATGTGTGGTGTATATGGGCGAGGTTGATGTGGCGCGTCAGGCACTCAATGTTTTTAGAATGAAATTGCTTGGTGCAACGGTTATTCCTGTTAGTTCTGGCTCAAAAACCCTAAAAGATTCATTGAATGAAGCGATGCGCGACTGGGTGACTAATATTAGCGATACCTTTTATATCATTGGCTCTGTGGCCGGCCCTCATCCGTATCCGATGATGGTGCGTGATTTTCAAAGCGTGATTGGAAAAGAGGCAAAAGCACAGTTTGCCCAGCAAGTGGGCGGGCTACCTGATGCTTTAGTGGCTTGTGTGGGCGGCGGCTCGAATGCAATTGGTCTGTTTTATGCGTTTATTGAGGACCAGGATGTGGCAATTTATGGGGTTGAAGCGGCAGGTTATGGTTTAGAAAAAGGCGCAACTGCACACGCAGCACCACTATGCGCTGGCTCTGTGGGCGTGCTACATGGCAATCGTACTTATTTAATGGAAGACGACAACGGACAAATTATCGAAGGGCACTCAATCTCAGCAGGTTTAGATTATCCCGGTGTTGGGCCAGAACATGCGTATTTAAAAGACAGCGGCCGTGCAAAATATGTTGCTGTTACCGACAAACAAACATTATCAGCTTTTCACACACTGACTAAGGTTGAGGGCATTTTGCCAGCGTTGGAATCAGCTCACGCGGTGGCTTACGGCATTAAACTTGCCAAACAACTCGATAGCGATAAAAATATTATTATTAATTTGTCAGGTCGTGGCGATAAAGACATTCATACCATTGCACAAACTGAAGGGATTGAGTTTTAGTTTACAGACCTGTTGGTTTATTTCTTAACCACCACCATAGCAGTGATAATTGCAGTAGCAGCAACGGAACGGTTGATAATAAAACAATCTCCCAACTAAAATTAAACACCAGCCAACCTGCTGATAATGCTGCTATGGCTTGCATGGTAAAAATTAAAAAATCGTTGGCAGATTGCACTTTGAATTTTTCAACACTGTTATAAGCTTTTGGCAATAAACTGGTGCCACCGATGAACAGAAAATTCCAACCAAGCCCTAATAGAATTAGTGCCAGCCAATAATTATTTAAACTATGGCCGTAGCCGATTACGACACAAGATAAACATAATACGATGCCGATTATCATCATTTTGCTGAGTCCAAATAATTTGACAACAATCGGGGTGAATAAGGAAGGCAAAAACATGGCGATAACATGAGATTGGATAACAAATTTAGTTTGCACTAATGAAAACTCGTCAATAATGTGCATACTCATTGGTGTGGCAGTCATAATATAACTCATAACAATATATCCCACCGCCGCGCTAGAAGTAGCAATGATAAATAGCGGTTGTTTTATAATAATTCCCAAACTTCGACCTGATTGCTTTTGCTTTTGCTGAGGTTGAGGCTTAGATTTTATGGCGCAGTCTGAGCGATAAAACCATAACAGAAAAAACCCAACTACAAAACAACTGCTGAGTAATAAAAACGAGCCAACAAAAGTGGTATCAAACCAATCTTTTCCCAAGGTTGCAATCTCTGGACCTAAAAAAGCAGAAACCAAACCACCAATCAGCACAGTTGAGGCGGCTGTTGCGCTAAGGTCTGTTTCAACACTTTCAATGGCGGCAAACCTAAACTGATTCATAGTTGCTGCAGTGCCACCAAACAAGAAAGTAGCCAGACAAAATAAATAAAATGATTTTAACTCTAATGCTACTATAGCAAGTGCAATCACAGCGATTGTATAAACACAAACCCACAAAAAAGTGCGTCTTCTGCCAATTTTAGACATAATATAAACAACAGGAATAACACTGCTAGCGGTGCCTATCACAATCATTGCCACTGGTATGGTTGACAGATTGTCATTAGCAACCAAAGACTGCCCAATAATACCTCCAAGGAAAACCACAAAAACTGGCAAAGACATAAATAATGCTAAACTAACTGCCAATAACCAGACATTACGAGGTAAATACATTTATTTTTTACTCGGGCTCTGCCAATTTTTCAGACTGGTTTGTTTAGTGCGACTTAGGGTTAGTGTATCTTCTGGCGTGTCTTTGCTGATGGTTGAACCAGCGCCGATGGTGGCATTTTTGCCAATCGTAACCGGGGCAATTAGTTGTGAGTCAGAGCCGATGAATGCGCCATCTTCAATGGTGGTTTGATGTTTATTAACACCATCATAATTGCAAGTAATCACTCCGGCGCCAATATTTACATCCATACCAATGCTACTATCTCCTATATAACTAAGGTGAGGGACTTTTGAGCCAGCGCCAATGGTGGATTTTTTGACTTCAACAAAATTGCCAATTTTTGCGTTTTTGCCAATTTTGGACTCTGGGCGAATACGGGCAAATGGACCGATTGAGGCAGCATCACCAATGATAGCGTTTTCAATGACAGAGTTGGCTAAAACAGTAACATTATTACCAATTTTAGTGTTTTTGATGATGCAATTTGCTGCAATATTGGTGTTATTGCCTAAACTCACTTCGCCCTCAATTAAGACATTAATATCACAAACACAATCTTTCCCAAAACTTAGGCTGCCGCGACAATCAAAGCGGGCAGGGTCTTTTAAGCCTAAGCCCTGTTGCATAAATTGCATAGCTTGATTTTGCTGAAATGCTCTTTCTAATGCCGCTAATTGTGTTTTATCATTCACACCAGTTACCTCTAATTGGTTTTTTGCAATGACACTGGCAATGGTTTTGCCATCACCTACTGCTATTTCAATAATATCGGTTAAGTAAAATTCGCCTTGGGCGTTGTTGTTGTTAATGCTGTTAAGATAGGTTTTTAATAAGCCACTATGCACAGCCATAATACCAGTATTAACCTCACAGATTTTGTGTTGCGGCGGCGTTGCATCGTGCTGTTCAACAATGGCTTGGATTTTGTTATTAGCACGAATGATACGCCCATAGCCGGCAGGATTGTCGAGCATCACTGAGAGTAGAGAGATGCCGGTTTGTTGCGCTTTATCAATCAAATTATTGAGGGTTGATTGCCTAATTAACGGCACATCGCCATACAATATCAGCGAGATTGAATCGTCCTTAATCTGTGGCATTGCTTGTTGCACCGCGTGCCCTGTGCCTAATTGCTCGGTTTGTTGTATCCAATGAATGCTATTGTCATCAATGGCATCTTGTACTTGCTTGCCAGCAAAACCATATACAACAAACACTTGATTGCACAGCGCCTGAGCCTGAGATAACACATGAGCCAATAAAGTATTAGCAGATAAAATTTGCAATACTTTGGGTTTTGCAGAGTTCATGCGGGTACTTTTACCGGCTGCAAGAATGATGGCATTAATATTTTTCATAGTTGCATTTTAATTAAAATAAAGTCTAATAATAGTATATAATTTACGCTCTTTTAGATTTAGTTAAAAACATTATCAATATGAAAACAGATATTCACCCTAATTATGACACTATTAAAGTCGTATGCTCATGTGGCAATACTTTCAGCTCGCGTTCAACCATTGGCAAAGAAGAATTACATCTTGATGTATGTTCTAATTGCCACCCTTTTTACACCGGCAAGCAGAAAATTGTGGACACGGCAGGTCGTGTTGAGAAATTCAAATCACGCTACAGCTCATTTAAGCGATAAGATTTTAAAATATTGCAAAGGCCACGAAAGTGGCTTTTTTATGCCTAATTAACAGCATAATGATTATAATTATTGCCCACTATGAAAAAAACTATGTCATTTGACTATATTAATGCTTTATTAAAGCAGCCGACCACACGCACTCCAGTTTGGGTGATGCGTCAAGCAGGGCGCTATTTGCCTGAGTATCGTGCTATTAGAAAAAAAGCTGGTGATTTTTTAAGCTTATGCAAATCACCTGAATTAGCCTGTGAGGTAACGATGCAGCCGATTGAGCGTTTTGATTTAGATGCGGCAATTTTATTCTCCGATATTTTAACCATTCCTGATGCGATGGGTTTAGGGCTGTATTTTGTTGAGGGTGAAGGGCCAAAATTTAAAAATCCAATTAAAAATTTAAAGCATATTGAAAAAATAACAAACAATGTAAATGAGGATTTAACTTATGTTTTTGATGCGGTTAGCACCATTAAAAAAGCACTAAACAACAAAGTCCCATTGATTGGTTTTAGCGGCTCGCCATGGACTTTAGCCGTTTATATGATTGAGGGTAGCAGCAGCAAAACTTTTGCAAATACCAAAAAAATGCTGTTTAATGAAGCAAAAATACTACATCTGCTGTTGCATAAATTAGCCGATTCTGTGCTCAATTATTTAGACCAACAAATTTTAAGTGGCGCTGATAGTATTATGATTTTTGATACTTGGGGCGGGGTTTTATCTAAACAAAATTATTTTGATTTTTCGCTAGATTATATGCAAAAAATTGTCCGCCGTCTAAAGGCAAAACACCCGAATACTCCGATTACTTTATTTAGTAAAAACGGCGGCAAGCACCTAAGCGAAATTGCCAACACCGGCTGTGATTGCATAGGCATTGATTGGACACTCGAGCTTGCAGACGCACAACAACAAATTGGCGATAAAGTCGCCATTCAGGGCAATCTTGACCCCGCAGTAATGTATTGCTCGCCTGAAATTGTCAAACGAGAAGTGCAAAAAGTGCTGTCTCAATTCAAAGGCAATACCGGACATATTTTTAATCTCGGACACGGTATCACCCCCGATGTCAATCCTGAAAATATGACAGTATTGGTCGATTGCGTGCATCAATTTAGTGCAAAATTACATAGTGAGCAAAGCTAATCATGTCTAGAATTATCAACATTTTTAACCAACTTAAATCAAGCAATAATAAGGCTTTTATCCCCTTTATTACTGCGGGTGATAGCGGGTTGGACACTACTTTTGAATTGATGCAAAGTTTGGTTGCAAATGGTGCTGATGTGATTGAACTGGGAGTGCCTTTTTCTGACCCGATGGCAGATGGTCCTGTCATTGCAGCCTCTCATCAGCGTGCGGTTGATGACGGTGTGAGCTTGCAAGATGTTTTGGATTTGGTTAAACAATTTAGAAAAACTAACAATGCCACAGCGATTGTGTTGATGGGTTATCTCAATCCTATTGAGGTGTTTGGTTATCAACGCTTTGCCAAATGTGCTGCTCAAAGTGGCGTGGATGGCTTATTGGTGGTGGATATGCCGCCTGAAGAAGCACATGATTTAAAGCAATGTTTAGATGCTGCGGGTATTGACTTTATTTTCTTAGTAGCGCCAACCACAACCGATGAGCGTTTGGCATTTTTAGCGACAATTGCCTCAGGCTTTGTGTATTTTGTTTCGCTCAAAGGAGTAACTGGCGCGAGTCACCTAGACCTTGATTTAGTCAATACCAAACTAATAAAAATCCGCCAATTCATTGATTTGCCAGTAGGTGTTGGTTTTGGGATTAAAGATGCCAAGACCGCTCGGGCAGTTGCTCAAACTGCAGATGCAATTATTGTCGGCTCATCTTTAGTGTCATTTGTTGAGCAATATGCCCATGATAAGGCTAAAATGGTAGCAAGCGTTGGCGCATTATCTGCTGAAATGTCAGCAGCTATAAAATAAAAGGTCTATTATGAGTTGGTTAGAAAAAATCTTGCCCTCTATTACCAGTGTGGCAAAAAAGAATATTCCAGAAGGCTTGTGGAGCAAGTGTCCTCAGTGTGAATCTACCCTGTATGAAGCAGAATTAAAGCAGCGTAATTATGTTTGTCCAAATTGTGATCATCATATGCGAATCTCTGCCAGAGCACGACTTTGCAATTTTTTGGATGCTGATGGACAACAAGAGCTTGCGCCTGATTTAGTTGCGACTGACCCGCTTAAATTTAAAGACCAAAAAAAATATAAAGAGCGTTATGCTCAGGCACAAAAAAATACCAATGAAAAAGATGCACTGGTGGTTAAAACCGGCACACTCAACAATATGCCGGTGGTGGTTGCGGCATTTGAGTTTAAATTTATGGGCGGTTCTATGGGCTCGGTTGTGGGTGAAAAATTTGTGCGTGCAGCACAACAAAGTATCCTTAGCAATAGTCCGTTAATTTGTTTTTCTACCTCTGGCGGTGCGCGTATGCAAGAGGGCTTGTTTTCACTGATGCAAATGTCTAAAACATCGCTAATTTTGAAATTATTAAGTGATCAAAAAATTCCTTTTATTTCCATCTTGGCTGACCCAACCATGGGCGGAGTGTCTGCTAGTTTTGCTATGTTAGGAGATATTAATATTGCTGAACCGAACGCCCTGATTGGTTTTGCCGGCCCTAGAGTGGTTGAGCAAACAGTGCATGAAACTTTGCCAAAAGGGTTTCAACGCAGTGAATTTCTGCTACAAAAAGGTGCGATTGATATGATTATACATCGTCATCAATTACGCAATAAAGTGCATCAGTTGTTGTCTGCACTACATGGCTAAATACAAAATCATCTACAAACTTAGCCATGCAAACGGCGCCTTAGTTGATGAATCTTGGGACACTTCATTAGCGTTTGAAATTGGCGATGGGCAACTTGCCCCCTGCTTGGAATCCTGTGTTGAAGAGGCTGTGGTTGGCAAGCCTCAAACTTTTTTGTTAATGGCAGATGAGGCTTTTGGCGCTGTTTATGATGAGGCGTTTCAAATTATGCAACGCAGCGATTTTCCCGATGAAATGAAGATTGAAAAATATAGTGCTATTGAATTTAAAACGCCTACTGGCGATAAATATGTAGGCTGCGTTGATAAAATTAAAGGCGATGAAATTACCATTAACTTTAACCATTCTTTGGCAGGCTGTGATCTTAGCTTTATGCTTGAAGTGCTGGAAAAATCATGAAGATTTTACTTGCTAATCCACGAGGTTTTTGCGCTGGCGTTGAGCGCGCTATTGAAATTGTCGAGCGCGCCATAAGGCAGCATGGCGCACCCGTATATGTGCGTCATGAGGTGGTGCATAATAAATTTGTGGTTAATGACCTGAAAACCAAAGGTGCTATTTTTGTTGAAGAAATTGCTGAAGTGCCAGCAAGTGAAGTGGTGATTTTTAGCGCCCATGGCGTGTCGCAAGCGGTGCGCCGTCAAGCTGGTGAGATTAATGCCACCATTTATGACGCGACTTGTCCATTGGTGACTAAAGTGCATAAAGAAGTTGCACACAAACAAAAACAAAACCATCAAGTGATTCTTATTGGGCACGAAGGTCATCCCGAAGTTGAAGGCACATTAGGGCAATCGGCGAGCGAGCAAACCGTGCAACTGATAGAAACACTAAACGATGTTGATGCTTTAGTGCTGGACAATGCACCTATTTCCTACACCACACAAACTACCTTATCTGTTGATGATACTCAACAAATAGTTGATGCGCTTAAACAAAAATTCCCCAATATTCAATCGCCGAAAAAAGATGATATTTGTTATGCCACACAAAACCGACAAGACGCAGTTAAAGCACTGATGCGCAGTGCCGATATTTTATTGGTGCTTGGTTCGCGTAATTCATCAAATTCAAACCGCCTGCGTGAGATTGCCGATAAAATGCACAAAACAGCTTATTTAATTGATAGTTGCAGCGAAATTCAAGCACATTGGTTGCAAGGTGTAGGCACTGTTGGCGTTACTGCTGGTGCTTCTGCGCCTGAGGTGCTGGTGCAAGATGTGATTAAGTATTTGTATAATCAAGGTGCAACTGAGGTGCTTGAAGTTAGCGGTGTTGAGGAAAATACACACTTTCTTGTGCCAAAACAATTAAGATAATTTTTTTTACAAAGGGTAATAATATGATAAGCACAGCAATCCAGAGGAAAAAAACAGCACTTATTTGTGGCTCCTATGCTTTTGATAGCATTATGGTGTTTCACGACCAATTTAAAAACCATATTCTGCCAGATAAGGTGCATATATTAAATGTTTCCTTTTTAGTGCCGACCATGCGTAAAGAATTTGGCGGCTGTGCGGGCAACATTGCTTATAATCTACAATTATTAGGTGAAAATCCACTGCCAATGGCAACTGTGGGCGAAGACTTTGCACCGTATTTAGCGCGTATGGAAAAATGCGGCATTAACACCACTTATATTAAAATTATTAAGCACACTTACACCGCTCAGGCATTTATCACCACCGATATGGACGACAACCAAATTACCGCCTTTCATCCTGGCGCGATGAGCAATTCTCATAAAAATAAAGTCAGCGATGCCAGCAAGGTTGATATTGGGATTGTCTCTCCAGACGGGCGTGAAGGTATGATTGCACATGCGCGGCAATTTGCTCAAGCCGGCATTCCTTTTATCTTTGATCCGGGTCAAGGTATGCCGATGTTTTCAGGCGAAGAATTGATTACTTTTATTGAGCAGGCAAACTATATCGCGCTGAATGATTATGAAGCGCAAATGCTGCAAGATAAAACAGCACTTGATTTGAGCGCTATTGCCAGCAAGGTTGAGGCCTTGATTATCACCAAAGGTGCTAATGGTTCGCAGCTATATACTGGTGGCGAGCTTATCACCATTGCAGCTATTAAAGCAAAATCAATACAAGACCCAACCGGCTGTGGCGATGCCTATCGCGCTGGCTTATTATTCGGTTTGATGTATGGGCTAGATTGGAAAACTTGCGCCCAGTTAGCGGGGTTATTAGGTGCGATTAAAGTGGCACATTTAGGCACCCAAAATCATCAGTTTGATTTGCCAAAAATCGAGCAATTATATCAACAAAATTACGCGCAAAATTTATTTTAGTCATAACAAAAACAGCTAATTTTTGAGGTATAATTTACACTTTTTATGCCGAAGTAGCACAGTTGGTAGTGCAACTGATTTGTAATCAGTAGGTCGCCAGTTCGAGTCCGGCCTTCGGCACCATATTTAACCCCATAACAAGTTGTTATGGGTTTTTTTTAGAGGCAATGGCTCTAAATTAAGACCCTACTTTATTTAATGATATCAAATGCTGGACCAAGATTTAACTCAAAAGTTTGTGGATTGATTGTTTGATTGATTTTCACCTCGTCAAACATAATTACTACGGTTTGTTGTAAGGCGTTTTTAAAAGAGACTGCACTTAGTGTTTGCCCGCTAAAAGCAAATTCTAATTGCTGATATTTTGCCGAATTGCTATTTGCTTCATACCAATCAAAATCTGCTTGTCGATGAGAAAATATCGGTATATTTTTAAGGGCGCTGGGTTTGTTGATTAGCCAATATAGCGGTGTTTTTGCTAAGTCTGTAATTTGTTGCAAAACCGCCTGTTCAAGCTCTACATCAATCAGCCAGAATTGATTATCATTCAGTAATAATATTTGCTCATTTGGGGTGTTTGTCTGCCAGCGTAATTGTTTTGGTCGATTAAACGTCACGCTGCCAGAAGTGCTATTTAGCAGTTTGTCATCTTTGCTGTAGGTGTTTTGTATAAAGTTGGCACGCAGTGATTCTAAGTTATTAAAAAAATCAGTAAACTGATGATTAGTTGCACTAACTATATTAGCCCAAAATAACAGTAATATCAGGCTTTTAATTATCATTAATTGGCTCTGGTGCTAATACTTGGCGGTTACCAGCGCCGTTCATAGTGCTGACTACGCCGCTGGCTTCCATATCTTCAATAATGCGAGCGGCACGGTTATAGCCAATCCGTAGTCGCCTTTGTAGGCTGGAGATTGAGGCGCGTCTGGAAGAGCTAACAATTTGCACTGCCTCATCATACAGCGGATCCATTTCTCCGCTACTATCGTTAGTAGTGTCTTCAAGGCTATCAGCAGATTCGCCAGATGCATTAAGAATGCCGTCTAAGTAGTTGGTTTGGGAATTTTCCCTTAAAAAGCCGACCACGCGCTCAATTTCACCATCAGCAACAAAAGCACCGTGGATACGGGTTAAATGTGAAATGCCTGGGGTCATATAGAGCATATCGCCCATGCCTAAAAGCTGCTCAGCACCGCCTTGGTCAAGCACAGTGCGAGAATCCACTTTTGAAGATACCTTAAAGGCAATACGCGTTGGTATGTTGGATTTAATCAAGCCGGTAATCACATCCACACTGGGGCGTTGGGTGGCAATAATCAGGTGAATGCCAGCGGCACGGGCTTTTTGTGCCAAGCGCACAATCAAGGCTTCAACCCGTTTTGCTTTAGCGCGGTCTTCTTGTGCAAGCGCACTCAGCATATCAGCAAATTCGTCAATCACTAACATAATCAATGGCAAAGTCTCTAACTCAGGCGCAGTTTCGCCCTGTTCGGCAATATTTGGGTTAAAAGATGGGTCTAACAAAGGCTTGCCTTTTTCTTTTGCTAACTTCAGTTTATTATTAAAACCTTCAATATTACGAACGCCAAACTTAGCCAATAATGAATAACGGCGCTCCATTTCATTCACCGACCAGCGCAGTGCGGCGGCGGCCTCGTTCATATCCGTTACCACTGGCGTGAGCAAGTGTGGAATATCGATATAGCAAGCCAATTCTACGATTTTCGGGTCAATCATAATCATCCGCACCTCGTCAGGGCGCGCCTTATATAATATACTGAGGATGATGGCGTTAAGACTGACCGATTTACCCATCCCAGTTGCGCCAGCCACTAATAAATGTGGCATTTTTGCCAGATTAGCAATCACTGGATGACCATTAATATCCTTGCCCAGACCCATAGTTAGCATAGATGAGGAATCAGTAAAGGCATCAGAGGCAAGAATTTCTTTGAGAGCAATCATCTCGCGTTCAGAATTTGGAATTTCTAACCCGATGACCGGCTTGCCGGGGATTACATCAACAATACGCACACTTTCCACCAATAAAGCGCGTGCTAAATCTTTATTCAGATTCATAATTTGAGAAACCTTAACCCCCGCTGCTAACGATAATTCAAATTGGGTTACCACAGGCCCCGGGATGACCGTGGTGATACTGACATCAAAGCCAAAATCTTTGAGTTTGAGCTCCACTTGGCGCGACATATCGTTAAGTTCTTGTTCAGAATAGCCATTATTATTAGTGGCAATTTCATCAAGCAAAGATAAATCTGGTAGCCCGCTTAAAGTATCGGTGTTAAATAGATTAGAAGATGTTTTAACTGGTTTTTTAATGATTTTTTTAGTTTTATTTTGCAGTGCTTTTTTTCGGGCAAAAATGCTGGTTTTTGTTGGTTTGACGGTTTTTGTTTTGGCAGCCATTTTGGCAACTTTTTTAGCCGCTGCTTTGTTTTTGGCTTTAATCCGCGAGAGCCGATATTTGCTGAGTAATTTAGCCAATATATTAGTAGTTGTGGAAAATATAGTTATCCACGAAGTAGCACTGCTGATATTAAAACTAATCATTATAATGCCAAGATAAATGATAGATGCAGCCGAAGCAAACAGCGGACTAAAGTATTGATGCATTAAATAACCAATATCGCCACCAGCAATTGCACCGCCACCTTCAAGCGGGTCGGGGGTTTCAATACTAAATAAAGCAGCAGTAAATAGTAGCAGCACAATAAAAAACAAAAAGCGTAGTAGCGTTATTAAATAATGTGGCATCTTGCCACTATTTTTATGAATACGCCAACCTAACCAAGCCAGTGCAATCGGTATCAAATAAGAGCTATAACCAAGCAATGAGAAAGATACATCACTGATACAAGCGCCAAATGCCCCCGCATGATTTAGCACCACCAAACCGAGTGTATTAGAGCTGGAATAAGGATTTTCTAAGGGCGAGTGGCTAATCAACGCCAATAAATAGGTTAGGCTTAGCACAACTAAGATAATAAAAAAAGCTTCATTTACAGTGCGAGAACGCGGCTGGCGAATGGGCTTTATGGGTTTGCTGTTTCTTTTCAAGGTAGTTTTAGATGTTTATTTAAGATATAAATGATGCGCGCTTGGTTTATAATATTTCAAATTGTATAAGTATAAAGGATTAGTATTCAAATGAGTAAAAATAAACATTGTAAAGTATTGATTGTTGGCTCAGGTCCTGCGGGATATGCCGCCGCCATTTATGCCGCCAGAGCAAATTTAAACCCAGTGATTGTCAGCGGTATGGAGCAAGGCGGACAACTGATGAGCACCACTGATGTGGATAATTGGCCGGGCGATAATGATGGCGTTCAAGGTCCTGATTTAATGGTGCGGATGCAACAACACGCCGAGCGTTTTGATACGCAAATTGTGAATGACAGCATTAGCGAAGTTGATTTTTCGCATCAACCGTTCACCCTAATAGGCGCAACTACTTATACCGCCGATGCGGTGATTATTGCCACAGGCGCTAGTGCGCGTTATTTAGGCTTGGATTCAGAAGAGGCCTTCAAAGGCAGGGGAGTTTCTGCTTGTGCTACTTGTGATGGTTTTTTTTATCGTGGGCAAAAAGTCGCAGTGATTGGCGGCGGCAATACCGCAGTTGAAGAGGCGTTGTTTTTGTCTAATATTGCCGAGCATGTTACTATTGTGCATCGCCGTGATAAATTCTCCAGCGAAAAAATCCTCTCAGCCCAACTAATTCAAAAATCAAAAACCGGCAATATTAGCATTGAGTATAACCATAATCTTGAGGAAGTGCTGGGCGATACTATGGGCGTAACAGGCATTAGAATCAAAAATAATGACGGTAGCAGCAAAGAAATTGCCGTGCACGGGGTCTTTATTGCCATTGGCCACACCCCGAACACTAGCATTTTTACAGGGCAGCTAAATATGAATCACGGCTATATCGAAGTGCAAAGCGGCACCCAAGGCAACGCCACACAAACCAGCGTTAAAGGCGTATTTGCAGCAGGCGATGTAGCCGACCACATTTACCGCCAAGCAATCACTTCCGCCTCTTCGGGCTGTATGGCAGCATTAGACGCAGAACGATTTTTAGGCGATTAGTTTTTTCATTTGTCGGTATAATTCTCATTTTCAATCCCGCAAGGGAGCATTAGGCCACATAGCTCAGTCGGTAGAGCAAGGGACTGAAAATCCCTGTGTCCCTAGTTCAATTCTAGGTGTGGCCACCATTTTTGCTTCGTTTTTACTTCGTCTTTTTGCCTTTTGCTTCGTTGAATTTTAAAAATATTCGGTCATTTAGGACAACTAAACTCCCTTATATTTTAAAAATTCGCCTTGCAAAAAACAAAAATACTCGTAAAACTATTCCTGCTACTGCGTGTTGTGATTTGCATTTAGGCTATAGTCGGTTACAATAAACTCTTTTAATAACGCAAAGGCAAGGTGTTTAATTCATCTCGGTAAAATTTCCACTTTGGCATAAATTTATCCATCAATGCAATAAAATTATTATTGTGTGATGGTTCAATTAGGTGCATTAGTTCATGCACTATTATATATTCAAGATGTTCAAGTGGTTTTTTTGCTAACTCTAAATTTAGGCGAATGGTGTATTTTTCTGGTGTGCAACTTCCCCATTTAGTCTTCATTTTATAAACAGTAAAATTAGTAACAGAAACATTTAACCTTTTTTCCCACTTACTAATTAAAGGGGTTGTTTTTTCTTTTATATGATTACGATACCAATTTTCTAGTATTTGTTGCCGTTTGTTTTTATTGCTATTTGGGCGAATTTGAAGTATTATTTTAGCGTGTTGTAAAATAACTTTTGGAGTGGTATCACGCTCAACAATATATAACAAGTAGCGCTTACCATTAAAATAATGACTCTCTCTATTGATATATTCCCTAGGAGTTTCTCGCTCTTGTTCGTTTAATTTTTTTTGCTGTCTTTTTATCCAGCCTAATTTTGAAATAACAAAAACACGAATAGTTTGGATTGCCATTGACATCGGGGCAGAAACTTTAATATGTCCAGTCGGTGGGTAAACACTAAGATGCAAATGTTTTATCTCTTTTTGAGTTACCTCAACCAATAAATTATTTAACTTTAAAATCATTGTCAATAACCTTCTTGTTGCAAAATAATATTAAAAACATCCTCAACCTTGCCTTCATCTTCTAGTATTTTTAATAATGCTCTTTTTATACTGTTTTCACTAGGTTGGTTACCACGCCAATTATCTTGCTTATTTGTCATAACAGAATCATCAATTTTTAAGGCAAGTTCTTCATCTTTACCCAAATTATTATATAAAGACATCTTAGCAGGTGTATTAATTGATTTTGGCGTTTTATCATCTTTGCCATCTTTGACTTGCCGAGCCAATATGGCTATTTTTTTTAAATACTCCGCATACTTTAAGGCTTCTCTCTTGCGATTTTTAATAATTTCGTCCAATAATACCGACATTCTTTCAAAATAAGCAGGGTCTAATAATTGCTTTTTAAGAATCTTACTGCGAATATTATTTTCAATCGTTTCAGCGGTTAAACGCTCATTTTCTTGTATGGATTGCGGCAAACTTTTAATCGCATCCGCTATACCACTTTTAACAATAATATCAATCAAAGGCATATCGCCAAAAGGTGAAGTATTAATAGAATCTGCGGCGTTAATATAAGTATCCAATAAATGCCTCATATCCGCCTCATAAGGCTTTAAATCTATAATCTCACCACTTGCATGGCGGATAATCTCACGCAACCAAGTATAATGCTGTATGCGATTTTCTATATATTCAATCTCTTTATTGTCGTATCCTGCTTCCTCTAATGAATCGGATATATTGCTATATGCACGCACAAAGGCCACTGTTAGTTTATACAGCATCATTCTTTCTATTTCTTTGTGTTTTAAATCTTCTTTAATTTCAGTGTTACCACAAAAATAATGCGTATATTCTAATTCTGTTTTTGGTTCTTCAACCCCCTCACATAATGCCTCTAATGCTTCTAAAGCATCATCTAAGCGACTTTTCTCAACTTCTAAGCGGTCTTTTAACAAAATATCACAATCACTAGCTTCAAATTCGTCATACTCCAAGTCAGAAGTATAAACAGCCATCGCATTTTCTACTTTTTTAAATAAATCTTTATAATCAACAATATAACCAAAATCTTTACTGTCATTATTGAGCCTATTAGTGCGACAAATTGCCTGAAACAAACCATGGTCTTGCATTGACTTATCAATATACAAATAACTACAACTTGGCGCATCAAACCCTGTTAATAATTTATCAACAACAATCAATAACCGTATATTATCAGGTTCATTGATAAAGCGTTTTTTTATATTATCTTCATAAGTCTCTGTTTTGCTTTTATTGGGTTGTGCGGTAACATTTTTTAACAAATCGGCATAAGTTTTATAAATAAATTCTTTGTCCGTCTCATTGTTTGTCCCCATATTTTCATTGGTAATATCCCTACTGTATGGGTTATATGAGGTAATAACCGCACATTTATTTTTAAATTCATTATTTTGAAATAACCCATAATAACGACATGCCTCAAAAATACTAGATGCCACTAAAATAGCATTACCACCACCAGAACTTAAAATAGGCTTGGTGCTAAAATCATATACAATATCAGCTACTACCTTATCCATACGAGGCTTTGCACTTAACACTTTTTGCATTGTTCCCCATTTCTTTTTTAATTCAGCTTGTTGATAGTCGTTTAAGCCTTTGGTTTTTGTTTTAAACCATTCATCTACCTTTTTAGGTGAGCTTAATTTTTGGTCAATATCCCTAGACTCATACATTAAATCAAGCACCACTTTATCAGCAACAGCCTCATTAAATTTATAAGTATGAATGTATTTACCAAATATCTCTAAAGAGGTTTTATCTTTTTTTAATAATGGTGTGCCAGTAAAGCCGATAATAGTCGCATTTGGTATCACTGTTTTCATTGTTTTATGTAGTTTGCCACTTTGGGTGCGATGACACTCATCAACAAAAACAAATAAATCGCCCTTTACTGGAATAGGATTATTCGCTAACTGCTTAATAAATTGTTTAAAACTATCAACGCCTTTTTTGCCAAATTTATGCACCAAAGAACACAATAAACGCGGTAATGGCTGAGATAATTTTGCCATCAAATCATCACCGCTACTGGTGCGATAAATATCTTCACCAGAATCTGTAAATACTCTTTCTATTTGCTTGTCTAATTCATCTCTATCAGTAACAATCAGCACCCGTGCCTTATGGTAATTCTCTAAAATCCACTTAGCCAATAACACCATCACAATGCTTTTACCGCTACCTTGAGCATGCCAAATAATGCCGCCATCTTTATTATTATTAATATGTTTTTGTGCGGCTTTAACAGCAAAATACTGATGCGCTCTGGGTAATTTTTTCTGTCCACCATCAAACAATACAAAGTCATACAAAAGATCAACAAACCGCTCTTTATTGCATATTTTTTGTAAATATTTGTCTAATTTATAGTCCGTATTGTCTTGCTCGTCCTCTTTCCATTTAAGAAAAAATTTAGCACCTGTGCCAATCGTGCCATATTGCAAACCTTCGCTGTTATTACCAGCAAAAATAAACTGAATCGTGGTAAAAAAATGATTAATAGCTTGTTGATTAGTTAGCGATTGGCTAATGCCATCAATAATAGAGATATTACTGCGTTTTAATTCCAATACCCCAATAGCAATACCATTTATATACAAAACCACATCAGGGCGTTTTTCTTGCTTGCCAGTGATGGTTACTTCCTCTGCAATATAAAAATGATTGGCAGTTGGTCTTTTCCAGTCAATAAAATATATATGCTCGGTTGGTTTTGCAATATCTGTTTTAATATCTATGCCATAACGCAATAATTCATAAACGGCTTTATTGTTTTGATACAGGTTTGCATTATAATTATTAGCAGTTTGTTTTAATTGATAGATGGCTTTTTTAATTTGTGCTTGGTTATATTTCTTTATTAAAAACTTGCTTAATTGCACTTCTTCAATATTACTATTATCTCGCTTACCTTGTAAATTACCTAAATACTCATAACCCATTTGCTCGGTAAATAGCTTGATTACTCGATTTTGAGTATCACGCTCAGTAATTTTCGTCATCTTCATGCTGTTACTCCAAATAATTCTTGAGACTTTCGTATAGAAAATTTAATGTTACTATCAGAGAATAGTTTTTTCTTTAACTTAGCTTGCCATTCTTTGTTTGATAATAAAATTTGTTTAATATTTAACACCGTTTCTTCTTGATTGTTTTCCCTTAAATCTAATAAAGCATTATCTACTGTGGTTAGTAGTTCAAGTTTATCATTGCTTATTGTCCTAAATTGCTCTAACCAATTTAGTGAGTAATCGCCAAACCATTGAATAAAATAATTTTTAGCCTTCTCAATTTCACTACCTGCAATAAAACCACGATATTTATTTTTAACTGTATATACTGCGTAGTTTTTATTTTGGGTAATCTGTTCAGCGCCACCATATTTTGTTTTTGGATTATAAGGACCAGCAGCTTTTTTAAAATAATTCTCAACACTCTGCTGTGCATAACGATGCAATAAATAAGATAATTTGGTGTATCGTTTACGCCCTAATGGATACTGTTGTGAGCCAAATATATCAGCAAGAACAGCAATTATTACGGCATTCTCAAAATGTTCATTATGTTTTGGTTTAGTTAACTGTAAAATTTGAGTTTCTTGTGGAATTGATGAAATCAATCGTATTTTTCCAGTTAATAATTCCTGCATCATTGCTTGTTTGATTTGTCGGGCTTTTTTTAGCTTGATTTGTAGGGCGGTTATTTCTTTGTCCATATCGGATAGGACTTGTGCTATTTTTTGTTGTTCTTTTATGTCTTTAGGGAAAAATACACTCATTTCTCTAAAATTTTTTAGAGATATAACATACCTTGTGCCACTTCCATCACACAATGTTTTAGATTGATGCAAAAAATTATGAGTTTTTAGCATATACAACCCATAAAGACCGTAAATATCAGTTTTATACCTTAGTCTATTTATATGATAACTATAAACAGCACCATGCAAATCTTCCATTGCAATAGCCGATATTCCTATATCTTCTCTTATTTCAGATGACGGGGTTAAAAAAATATCCCATTTTTTAATATTACAACTTTTTATCTTATTGAAAGAAGTAGTTACTTTATGCTTTAACTCATCTTTATAAAGATAATTTCTTTTATACACATCCATATAGTTTAAAAGCATAATTTGGGTTTCTGCTGGATTTATTTTTTTATCTACTCCAGCCCCAGTAATATAACTAATTTTTGCTAATTTTTTAGTCGCCCAACCATGTTTTAACTTATCATTTGCATACGGATGAAGCAAAATTTGCATCGCCCCTTGCTTAATATGTTGTTTTTTAGTAATTAAAGCATTAAGCGATTCAATCCACGCATCCACATCACTTAAAACCTCGGCTATGGCTTTTTGTTCTGGTTTTGGCGGTAATGGAATATTTATATTTGAAAAATCTGTTTTACTTAACATAGGAACAGCCTGTTCACTTGCTAATAACTTAATTTTAAAATTAACAAACAGTAAAACATAAAATAGATACTCATTACAGTTTGTAATAGAAAATAAAGAATTAATTTGTTGGTTAGTAGCAAGTATTTTTCCTGCAATAACTACCTTGCCAATTGTAGATCCTATGCACACAAATAATACTGAGCCTTTTTTAATTTTCCTTGATATGCAAAATCCTTTTTGTGAAAGTTTTTTTTCTGAATTTAAAACATATTTTTTACTATTAATGTCTGCTGGTGAAACAAATAAATACTCATTGCCGTAATTATTTTTATCTTTTGTTGGAGGGGTTGATCCAGTTGTTATATCAGCTATAGTACCTAATCGTACCACATCCCAATCCTTGGGAATAACACTAATATCCATTTGTTTATAACCTCTTTCTACCATACAAACCCCATTCTATCAAGATGTTCATTAACAGTTTTTTCCAATTCTGCTACTTGTTGTATTTGTTTAGGTAGTGGCGTTTCATAGCGTTGTGCTAATGCTTTAATCCGTGTTGTTAAATTTTGACTAATAACCATCATTTCTCTATCAATCTCGCTTTTAAGGATTGGCATCCATTTATCATTTATTACCAATTGTTTTATTTGTTTAACGGTTAATTTTGGATAAAAATCGAATAAATTATCATCTAATTGTTTTTCCACCTCTCTAATTTCTTTGTTAACTGTGTTTTCATCTGTTAATAAGCTTAAATATTTAATTAAAATCTTATTATCATCTATAAAATTAGGATTGTTTTTTATGGTTTTTAAGTGTGTATTGATATTGATTTTATTGATTTTATTCCATTCAAAAAATATACCTTCTTCACCTGTGTTTTCCTCTGCTAATGCGGTTTTCTGATTTTGAATATTTTCTAATTTAAGGTGTAAATTATCAATAATTTGCTGTTCTTTATTAAAATATCGTTTAATGACTAATTTTTTAGGCACTAAATCACAAGTCCAGCCCTTATCTATCATTTTATTTTTTTGATTTTTAACCAAAATACGATAAGTATTTGCCTGCCAATAATCGGCTAAAATCAAATAACAATCATCTTGCATAGTTTCATGCCAATAATTCATTAAATACTGATAAACATCGTAATTATTAATCAAGGGTTTATTATCATAAATCCTGAGCAGTGCCTCGCTAATATCGCGAATAATATCTTTAGGAATAAAGTCATCTTTTTTTAGTTTGTTTAATTGTTGGCTGGTTTTATTTTGCCATTTATTAAATATTTGGTGCATATCATCTATATAACTGATAAATTCTTTATGTGTAGAAATAACTTTGTTTATATCGTTTATGTCAATTTTTAAACTCATATAATCAGCACTACGATTAGCAGGAGTAAATAACACAGATTTTAGCGATGGCAAAACACGCCAATAATCATTGAATTTATCAATATTATTATTGGGTATATCGCCTAATAAGTGGGCTTCAATATCGTGCAAATCCTCTATATCGCCACTATCAATATAACGAGGGATATTAAGGTTAAAATCATTGTGCTCAATTTCTTTTAAAGCAACAATTTTGCTATAATTATCTATTTCTTTTTGATTAGAGACCACATCAATAATTTTATGTATATCCATTTCCCGCAAACGGTTTTTATTGCCATCTTTAATAAAACCTTTGCTGGCATCAACAATAAAAATACTCTTTCTGCTTGAGGAATTTTCTTTATCAATCAGCACAATACAAGCAGGGATGCCTGTGCCATAAAATAAATTAGTTGGCAAGCCAATAATGGCTTTAATCCAACCTTGGCGGATTAATTTTGTTCTAATATTTGCCTCAGAGTTACCTCTAAACAACACCCCATGAGGTAAAATACACGCCCCTTTGCCATTGGATTTGAGCGAATGAATAATGTGCAGTAAATACGCATAATCACCATTTTTTGCAGGTGGCACACCATATTTAAACCGTCCATATTCATCGTTTTCAATATTAACTCCAGTTTGCCAAAACTTATCGCTAAAAGGTGGATTTGCGACAATATAATCAAACCTTTTTAACTCGTTGTTATCTGCTATAAACAATGGCTCGCTAAGTGTGTTTCCTTGTTTGATTCTAGCGCTGGCATGATCGTGCAAAATGCAATTCATTTTTGCTAAGTTTACAGTGCTAACATCTTTTTCTTGCCCATATAAACTAATATTACTATTAACTTCATGAGCAACCTTTAGCAACAATGAACCAGAGCCACATGTGGGGTCATATACAGTGGTTTGTGCTGTTGTTTTTAGGTTGTTAATGCCAATAATTTTTGCCATTATCCGACTCACTTCCGAAGGTGTATAAAACTGTCCCTTGCTTTTACCGCTTTGGGTTGCAAAATGACGCATTAAATATTCGTAAGCATCACCTAAAAGATCATCATTATCAGCACGATTTTTACTAAAATCTAATGCAGGGTTTTCAAAAATAGCAATTAACTTAGTTAATGTTTCTACTCTTGCCTTGCCTCTGCCTAATTTTTCAGAATCATCAAAATCTGGCATCCCAGATAATTTGTTTTTTGTTGCCAAAGGTTGGATAATTTTTTTATTAATAAGGTCGCCAACATCACTCTTGCCTTTAAATTTAACCATATCAGCAAAACTAGCGCCTTGAGGCACGGCAATCTCTGCATAAGTCTGATTTGCACATTTATCACTAATGTATTTGATAAACAGCATAGTTAACACATAATCTTTATATTGACTAGCATCCATACCACCACCACTACGAAGCTTATCACAACTAGACCAAATTGAGCTATATAATTCTGATTTTTTTATTGCCATAAATACTGATATTTATAAAAAATATTGTCTGATTTTACTTTGTTTATTAAATAATTAAAACATAAATCTTAAACGGTGGAGGATATTACTATAATAAGGATTTCTAGGTTTCTTAATCCGCAAGGCACTGATATTTATATCATCCACCCTAAGAAACCATTTTTAAACCATGTCCCTAAGAAACTATTTTAAAACCTCTAATGAAAAATTTCAGGGGAGATGTAGTTTTGTTTTGAGGGGTGGAGGGTTTCTTGGATGAGTAGTGTGCCGATGCGGACGAATTCGATGATTTCATTTAGGTCTTGGGCGTTTTGTTGATTGTCAAGGACTTCAATATCGAGTTTGGAGATTTCGCTAAAATCTTTAATCATTTCCAGCACGCTTTCGTCATTGGTGCTGATTTTGCATAGCCCTAGACCGACTAAAAATCCTTGACACCATTGGATTAAGGTGTCGGCTTGTTGTTTGAGTGGGTGGTTGTGGTTGGCGATTAGTAGTTGGAAGTTGAGGTTTGGATTATTGAGTTGTGATAGGGTGTCGTTATAAAGTTGGGCTAATTGTTGGTGTGCGGCTTTTTGCTTGAGATTGTTAAGGTCGATGCTGACTAAGATTTCGCCAAGCCAATCGTCTAATGCTAAATCAGGTTTGACGCAGGCAAACCCGCATAAAATACCGTGGGCAGAAGCGATGCTGTCGTCAGTGTTGAGACTGTGCAAGACGGTTTTTACTTGGTCATAATCAGTCTCCATTAAGATTTGCCAGCTAAGATTTCCATCACTGCCATACGCACAGCAATACCATTGGTAATTTGCTGGAGGATGACGGATTGGCAGCCATCGGCAATTGAGGGGTCGATTTCAACACCGCGATTGATTGGGCCTGGGTGCATAACAATTGCATCAGCTTTGGCGAGCGATAGGTGCGCTGTGCTTAGCCCGTAGTTGTTAAAATATTGTTGTTCATTTGGAATATCGGCCGCTAACATACGCTCTTTTTGTAGGCGCAGAACGATAATCACATCGCAATTTTGAATGCCGGTTTGCATATCGGTAAAACACTCAATTGCTGGACAAGGGGGCGCATCATATTGCAAATTAGGCGGGGCAATCAGGCGAATATCGCTTGTTCCCAGCGTTTTTAGCGCCTGAATATCAGAATGTGCCACCCGAGAATGTTTAATATCGCCAACAATGGCAACTGATAAATTCTCAAATTTTTTCTTATGTTGGCGAATCGTCAGCATATCTAATAGGGCTTGGGTTGGGTGGGCGTTAATACCATCGCCGGCATTTAAAATAGCCACATTGTTCAAATTTTTAGCAACATGGTGAGGCAGACCATTTTGTTTATGACGAATCACAAACATATCGATTTGCATGGCTTTGAGGCTGCGCATGGTATCGAGTAGCGATTCATTTTTTTTGGTGGCTGAATTGGCTAAATCAACATTGATAATATTGGCGCTGGTGCGTTTGCCGGCAATTTCAAAGGTATTTCTGGTGCGGGTAGATGGTTCAAAAAACAAGTTGGCGATTGACATATCGTCCAGCGCTTTGGATTTTTTTAGATTGCCAGCGTCATCAATCAGACCATCGGCAATATCAAGAATGTGGGTTAAATGATTTTTCCCCAGCCCTTCAAGACCTAATAAATGAATCAGTTTCCCTGCGGGATTGAGTTGGATGTTATTGCTAATTAAGTTATTTTTCATACAATTGTTTGATTGAGCCAAGTTTGTAATATCAACTGTGCTGAACGCCTATCAACTTCACCGCGTTTGGCCTTAGGGTGATGATGGTTATATTTTAGTTGTTTTTTGGCTTCATTTGAGGATAAATATTCGTCTATAAAGGCAACTTTAATATTATATCTGGCTTCTAACTTTCTGCCAAAACTCTTGGCAATAAAAGTCATTTCTTGCGCTTTGCCGTCTTGCTTAAATGGCAAACCGACTATAAATAAATCAGCATTATGGGCTTTAATAATTTGGTCAAAACTGTGCCAATTAGTTGCGCCGTTTTTATGATGTTTGACAGTTTCAAGTCCGCTAGCTTGTGCGTTTAGGCTATTTGCGATTGCCACGCCTGTGCGTTTAGTGCCAACATCAAAGCCTAAATATATCTCAACCTTCACAATTTTTGCAATTGTTGTAATAATTGATAACCCACATAACCATCGGCAGGCAGGCGATTGGCTGTTTGATAAGCGCGCGTGGCGGCACGGGTTTTTGGACCAGCAATACCATCGGGCTTGCCCGCATTAAAACCAAGTTGATTAAGTTTGCTTTGAATCATCAGCACATCAGCACGATTTAGAGACGGCTCTGTAATTGGGCTGGCAAGCAAGGGTTGATTGTTGTCAAATTTATCCGCTAAATGCCCGACTGCTAGCGCATATAAAATTGAGCGATTCCAACGCAAAATTGCATAAAAATTACGATAAACTAAAAATGCAGGCCCTGTGAAACCCATCGGTAAAATCAATGATGCTGGCATAGTAGAATTGGGCAAATCATCCCCATTTGCACGGCGCACCCCTAAAGCCTGCCACTCATTGACGGATTTTTTAGTATTGAGATTTGTCAAAGAAAAATCAAAATCGGGCTTTATGGCAACTTCGCGCCCCCAGCGCTCGCCTTTATGCCAGCCGATATGGGTGAGAAAATTGGCACTGCTGTTCATAATATCTGCAAAACTATCCCACAAACCTAATTTGCCATCGCCATCGCTATCAATCGCATAAGCGGCAACATTGCTGGGCATAAATTGCGTGTTGCCCATAGCCCCAGCCCACGAGCCTTCGACATCAAGCGGCAGTTTGCCTTGATCAATTAGCTTGAGTAGAGCTAACAATTCACGGGTGAAAAAATCGCGGCGGCGCAAATCAAAACTCAATGTTGCCAGCGAGCGTATCAGCTTCATTTTGCCAACATGCTTGCCGTAGTTGGTTTCTAAGCCCCAAAATGCCACTAAAATTGACGGACGCACCCCATATTTTTTATACACTTGATTAAGTGAATCTTGGTTTTCTTGTAGTTTGAGCTTGCCTTTCTCTAAGCGATTATCGCTCACTCTGGAATGCAGATAATGCCAAAAATTCAGGGTAAATTCTGCTTGATTGCGGTCATATTGAATAACTTTTGGGTCAGGTGTTAAGCCCTTAAATGCTTTATCTAAAGTTATTATTGATACGCCTTGACGCTTTGCTTTGCTATAAATAGTGCTTAGGAAAATTTCAAAATCTTGTTGGCTAAATGTTGGGTCTTTTTGCAGGGTATCATCTACACCTATATTAACCGCAAAAACAGATGTGCTAACAACAAATAAAAATATGAAACGAAACATAGCAAAATTATACCTCGTCTTGTTACTATTAAGTGCTTGTGATTTTAATACAAAAGCTAAAGTTGTGGTCGGGACTACTATGGGGACTACTTATAGCATCACTCAGCTTGACGGGGAAATGGTATCAAAACAACAAATTGATGCTAAATTAAAACAAATCAATGCCATATTTTCAACTTGGGATAAAAATTCAGAATTATCTTTACTTAATCGCTCGCCTATCAATCAGTGGATTGCGGTTTCTGATGAGCTATTTTTTATTTTAACTGAATCAATAAAATTGCATCAAAAAACTCAAGCTTATTTTAATCCGGGCCTGGGCCGCTTGATTGATATTTGGGGCTTTGGCGCAACGCAGGTGAAGCACAAGCCTAATTTGGACAAGGTGAGTGCGGCGTTGAAAAACAGTGCTATTCAGTCTTTACAACTGCAACACGGCAAGCTTAAAAAAACCCAAGACATTCATATTAACCTATCAGCCATTGTTAAAGGTTATGCACTTGATGAGATTGCTAAACTACTGAGTAATAACAACAGCCAGAATTTTTTAGTGGAAATTGGCGGCGAGGCTATTGTGCGTGGCAGGCGTGGTGGCAAACTGTGGGTATTGGGCATTGAACATCCTAACAAACAACGCCCGATTGCCATCAAACTCACTAACCAAGCGATTGCCACCTCAGGCAATTATCGTAACTATTTTGTTTGGCAGGGCAAGCAATATATGCACATTTTAGACCCGAATACTGGTTTTCCTGCTAATACTGACCTTGCCTCAGTCAGCGTGCTACATTCACAAACTATGATTGCTGATGTATATGCCACAGCGATGATGGCAATGGGCAGTGCAAAGGCGATTGCCTTAGCCAAGCGAGCTAATTTGTCAGTGATATTGATTTTTAACCAATCTCATGGCTTTAAAGTGGTAAAAATAAACCTATGAAACCGCTTGCTGAAATTTTAAGACCACAAAGCATAGATGATTTTTTTGGCCAGTCACATTTGCTTAATAATATCCATCCATTGGGTAGGACGATTGCCAGCGGACAGTTGCATTCAATGATTTTGTGGGGGCCATCAGGCACTGGAAAAACCACTTTGGCGCGTATTATTGTGAATAAAGTTGGTGGGCATTTTGAGCAACTTAGTGCAGTATTGGATGGCGTTAAAGAGCTTAGGGCAGTGCTTGAAAATGCCAAGAAGTTTCAAAATATTGGCAAGCACACTGTTTTATTTGTGGATGAAATTCATCGTTTTAACAAGGCACAGCAAGACGGCTTTTTGCCACATATTGAATCTGGGCTAATAACATTAATTGGTGCAACTACTGAAAATCCATCGTTTGAGCTAAATAGTGCCTTACTCTCGCGTGTTAGCGTGTATGTTTTTAAGGTGTTGAATGCGCAAGAATTGGCGAAAATACTGCAACGCGCTTTGTCCTATAAAAAATTACAATTAAGCGATGAGGCAGCCAAAACCAGCATTATTAATGCTTGCAGTGGCGATGCTCGCCGCCTTATCAATATAGTTGAGCAGATTGCTTTGGCTAAATTGGATAAACTTGATGTTGATTCAGTCCGGCAATTATTGGCAGCCAAAATTTCGCTATTTGACAAGGGCGGTGATATTTTTTATCAGCAACTTTCAGCTTTTCACAAATCAGTGCGTGGCTCGTCGCCTGACGGCGCACTGTATTGGATGGCAAGAATGTTGGTCGCTGGTTGTGATGCCAAAACTATTGCCAGACGATTGCTGGCGATTGCCTCAGAAGACATTGGCAATGCCGACCCGCGCGCTTTGGAAATCACTCTGAATGCTTGGCAAGTGTTTGAACGCGTTGGCGAAAAAGAAGGCAATCGTGCCATCGCCCAAGCAGCAGTATATTGTGCAGTTGCACCAAAATCAAACGCAGTTTATAGCGCCTTTAATCAGGCAATGCAACAGGCCAAACAAACCGCTGATTTGCCAGTGCCAAAACATTTATGCAACGCCCCCACCGAGCTAATGAATAATTTAGCCTACGGCAAAGGCTATCGTTATGCACATAATGAGCCAGACGGCATCGCCAAAGGGCAAAAATATTTCCCCGATGATTTAGGCGAACAACAATATTATTTGCCCACTAACCGTGGTTTAGAGATTAAAATCCAAGAAAAACTCAAACAATTAAGAGGCGAATGTTGAATACAAGACTTTATAATTTAATCATTGATAAAATAGTAATTATTGAAACCACTGAGAAAAAATAGAAATGAGTTTGGATGGCATTTATAGTCAGTTAAACATAAATCCTGATAACGGGCTTTGTGTCGTTAACGATAATAACTGTGCAAAAATTTTACCTAAAAGATTGAGTTCTTTAATAACAGAAAAACTTAAACCAGAATCATTTTTTTGTTTTGATAAAAAACCCTTAATTCTATTTTATGACTCCCCGTCCTCGTCAAACAAAACAGATATTTTTAAAAAAATATGGAATTTTAACGAAAGCCCTATCGTCATTATTAATGAGCCAAATGCTGTAGAAATATACAACGGTTTTTCTTATTTAAAAGACAAAAAAACACTAAAATTATTGGCAAAACCTGACAAATTAACTGATTTTTCTTATTTTAAATTAGTTACTGGTAAATCTTTAGAAAAATACCATGCTGAATTTAAAAAAGAAAAGTACGTTTTTAAAAAAGGAAAACATGCTAACCGTACTCTGGAATCATCTTTACTTAATAATATCAATGCGGCTCGTGAAATTCTTATTGAACAGCACGATATAAAACCTGCTATAGCAAATGCGCTTATTGGCAAATGTATATTTGTGCGTTACTTAATAGACAGAAAAGTAGTGCTTAAATATGAAGTAGAGATTAATAGTAATAAGAGCTTTTGCCAGATTTTAGACAATAAAAAAGTACTAATAAAATTCTTTAAGTATTTACAAGAAAAATTTAATGGTGAGGCGTTTTTACTTAATGACGATGAACTAGATAAAGTTCCTCAAGAGTCTTTTAATATTCTTAAAAGATTGTTAGAGGGTGAAGAAATATCAAGCGGACAACAATCATTATTTGATATATATGATTTTTCAATTATTCCTGTTGAATTTATTAGTAATGTTTATGAATCATTTATGGGCGAGGAAAAACAAAAAGGTGGAAGTGCTTACTACACTCCTAAATTTTTGGTGGATTACATCTTTTCAGAAACAGTAGAAAAAAAACTAAAAGACCAATCTGAATATAATTGTAAAGTGCTTGACCCTGCATGTGGTTCGGGTATTTTTCTGGTAGAAGCACTAAGGCGAGTTATTGAAAAATACATAGATTCAAACAATAGAAGAATCATCACAAACGACAAGCTAAAAGAACTGGCAGAAAATAATATTTATGGCATAGATAAAGATAAAGATGCCATAAATGTAGCAATTTTTTCTATTTATTTAGCCTTGCTTGATTATCAAAACCCAAAAGACATTGAAAACTTCATTTTCCCTAATTTAATAGATAATGGCAATTTTTTTATTGATGATTTTTTTGATACAAATGCAGAATATAACAAAAAATTTCAGAAATTAGAGTTTGACTTTATTATCGGCAATCCACCATGGAAGCGTGGAGCTAGTAACAAAGACTTGTTTATAAAATATATTAAAAAAAGAGATGCTGCCATTAGCAATAAAGAAATTGCCCAAGCGTTTTTATTTAGAACAAGCGATTTTAGTAGTAAAAATACTAAATGCGCTTTAATTGTTACTAGCAAAGTTTTATATAATTTACAGGCAAAAAAATTTAGAACATATTTTTTAAAAAATTATTTAATTAACAAGGTTTTTGAATTAGCACCTGTTGCAAAAGAAATATTTGTTTCAGCAAATGCACCTGCAGTTATTCTGTTTTTCAAATACTCCCATAAAAAAAATACAGAATCAAACTTAATTATTCACCAATGCTTAAAGTTAAATCGCTTATTTACTTTATTTAAGATTTTTACATTACAAAAACCAGATATTAAAACAGTGGTGCAAAAAAGACTTATTGAATATGATTGGCTGTGGAAAGTTTTAGTTTATGGTAGTTATTTGGATTTTAATTTTTTAAAAAGATTAAAAAATGATTATAAAGCCATACAGAATGTTATTGATGATAGCCCATATATGTATGGTCGAGGTATTATAGTCGGGACAAATGATAAAAGGGATGATATGTCAGGGTATGTAGGTAAAAAATTAATTAATCATAAAAAAGACATAAAACAATACTGCGTAACCTGTTCGCTAACATGGATAGAGCAAAGTGTAACCAGAAAAAGAAACAGTAAATTGTTTCAATCTCCTGTTCTTTTGGTGAAGCATGCATTAAATAAAAATAATATGAATGCTATATCTGCCATTTTATATACTGACGCACTATACAAAGATTCTATAACTGGAATAAAAGGAGATCTAGATAATTTAAAAATATTGTGTGGTTTATTTAATTCTGATTTTTTTAGTTATTTTATGGCAAACAACTCAATTGCTAGCATAGATAGAGGAAGAGCCCACGACAAAGAAAAATTTAATTTTCCTTATATTTATAATCCAAAAATTGCAGAAATAGTAAAAGAAATAAACAATGAAATACTGAAAGGCCCGCAATTAAAAAATAAAAAAAATATTTTAATTCAAAATCTAAACAATGAAGTATTTAAAAGTTTTGATTTAAGCGAGCAAGAGAAAGATTTAGTGTATTATGCTATCAATGTAACCATTCCAAGAATTAAAAAACATAGTGGATACGAAAATATTTTTTCACCTATTGCCTTTAAAGATGAAGCATTAAATGATTATATACAAATATATTTTTCACGCTTTACAGGGTCGTTTGGTGATGATAAATATCTTAAAGCCGAGATATGGCATACCAAATATATTTTAGGTGTATTTTTTAAAGTAACCTCAGAAAACAATCAAATTAAATGGCGTGATGACAAGAGTAACGATAATTTTTTAGCAAAAATATCAGCTCTTGGTATTGAAGAAATAACAAAAAATTTGTTTATTCAAAAAGATATTAGAGGTTTTGAAGCAGAAGGCTTTTACATCATCAAACCAAACGAAAAAAACCTTTGGCATAAGGCAATGGCACATCTTGACGCTGATGATTTTATGGATGCCATACTGAAAACAGGCAAGAAAAAATACAATGAGTAGTTTAGAAGCCGATAATTTTAGACTTGCGCCAAAAGCATACTCTAAAGAGTTTGAATACATACTTACTGGTATTGTAAAGTGCTATAAATTAATATTAAAAAATAAAACCCCTATATCTAATAATGAAAATAAAATACGGGATATTATATTAAAAAACTATTTGAATAATAATTCAATTAGAAAGCAAGTTGGCTTGGCTGATTATCTATTTGATGGTGAACCGATTGAAGGACAAGGGTTTGTTGATATTAAAATATCCACACAAAATACTTTTAGCGACACTAGTGCTTATTACATTATAGAATGCAAAATATTAGACAATAAAAACTTAAAGGGTACTTCTGGGTTAAATGCAAAGTATATTAAAAATGGTATTATGCGATTTATTTCTGAAAAATACTCAGCATATTACGGCTTAAATGGCATGATTGGTTTTGTTGTTGAGCAGATGGATATTGCTAATAATATTGAAAATATCAATAACTTATTAGACAATGAATTTAGTAATGCAAATACGATAGAAAAACTAAAAACTGTAAATTTTGTTGAAAATTTTGCATATTCTTATCGTTCTACCCATAGAAATAACTCTAAAAAGCGTGTGCAACTTTATCATTTGATGTTTGATTTTTCAAAAAATTTAAAACAACAGAAAAATCAAAGAGGCAAAACAAAGGCGAGTTCAGCCCATAAACCAACATAATGCTTTAGAAAGTGGCAGACAGATTTAGGCGAACAACAATATTATTTGCCCACTAACCGTGGTTTAGAGATTAAAATCCAAGAAAAACTCAAACAATTAAGAGACTAATTATGACTTTTTTATCGACCGTTTTAGTGATTGGTGTAGGTGCTACTATTGGCGCTAGTATGCGTTATTATTTAACTCAGTTTATGAATAGCGCCTTTGCCTCAAGCCTGCCTTATGGCACTTTAAGTGCAAATATTATTGGTTCATTTTTGGCAGGGGTGTTGGTGATATTAGTGCTGGAAAAAGCCGCATTGCATGAGGCTTATCGATTGTTGTTATTGGTGGGTTTTGCTGGGTCTTTGACCACTATGTCGGCTTTGTCGTTGGAGTCAGTTGAGATGATGAGTTTGGGGCATTATGGGCAAGCGGGCATTAATATTTTGCTAAATGTAGCGTTATCTTTGTTGGCTGCTGCTGTTGGGATTATGCTAACCCGCTACTTATTGAACGCATAATTTCTGTGCAATAGCATCCAACAATTCGCCAGCAATATTAAGATTAAATTGGCTGTCAAGCTCGCGAATGCAAGTCGGGCTGGTAACATTGATTTCGGTAATATAATCACCAATCACATCCAGCCCAACAAACAATAAGGATTTATTTTTTAAAGTAGGGGCAATTTGCTCACACAACCAATAATCGCGTTTGCTTAGTGGCTGTCCAATTCCAACAGCACCAGCGGCCAGATTGCCCTTAAAACTACCTTTTGCCGGCATACGCGCCAAGGCATAATCAATCGGCTTGCCATCAATCAGTAAAATGCGCTTATCGCCCTGTGCAATTTCTGTTAAAAATACTTGACTGACGATTTGTCGAGTGCCTTGATGGGTTAAATAATCCAAAGTCTTATCAATGCTGCGGTCGCCATTTTTTAGCTTAAATATATCAGTGCCGCCCATGCCATCTAACGGCTTAACCACAACGGTTTGTTGGGTTTTGATAAAATCTTTGATTTGCTTTTGATTGCTACTGACCAATGTTTGCGGTATGCACTGTGGAAAATTTAAGGCAAATAATTTTTCATTGGCATCGCGTAAAGATTGTGGTTTATTAACGATGATTGCCCCTGCATTTTCTGCCTGTTCAAGTAGATAGGTGGCATAAATATAATCCATATTAAAGGGCGGGTTTTTGCGCATCAAAATCACCTCAAATTCACTAAGTTCAACAATATCAGCAGGCTCTTTGTTAAACCATAATGCTGGATTATCAGTAACCGTAGTTTTTGCTGCATTGGCAAAAACCCTTTGCTGCACTGCAAATAAATCAGTAGTGTCAAAGGTATAAATTGCCCAGCCGCGGCGCGCCGCTTCGAGCATCAGCGCTAATGAGGAGTCTTTTTTTGGATTGATATGGGCAATATCATCCATCAATACAGCAATTTTAATGAGAGTCATATTGTTATTATAAATGCTCAATTTGCAGTTAAATTTGTTTTTTATTGGACAGTCGGACAATAAACGCGTAAAATTGCCGCTTTTTAGTGCGGGGTGGAGCAGTTAGGTAGCTCGTCGGGCTCATAACCCGAAGGTCAGTGGTTCAAATCCACTCCCCGCTACCAAGTTTAATACCTGTCATTCTGAGCTTGGTATAAGCGAGATGGCAAGGGGATGAGTTGTTGCAGTAAAACCCCCTTTTTAGGGGGTTTTTTAGTAAATAAATTTATTGTATGGCTAAGCTTACTGACAAAATTGAAATATTGATTGCCCCAATAATAATTGATTTAGGTTATGAATTGGTGGGAGTTGAATATGTTGCTAGTGGCAAACATAGTATTTTAAGGATTTATATTGATGCAGAAAACGGCATTAGTCTGAATGATTGTGAAATAGTATCGCGCCAAGTTAGCGCTATTTTTGATGTGGAACAGGTGATTACAGACCAGTACAATTTAGAAGTGTCATCGCCAGGGATAGAGCGCCCGTTATTTCATATTGGGCATTATCAGCGTTTTTTGGGCAATGATATTAAGTTAAGATTAGTTAGACCGATAGAGCGACAAAGGAAATTTAACGGCACGATTGGCAGTGTCAGTGAGGCTAATAATAGTATCGAATTGATAACCTCATTAGGTTCGATAACATTGCAGCTTGATTTGATTGAAAAAGCTAATTTAGTAAATTATGAATATTTTTAGGAGAAGTTATGGAAGGCAAAGAGTTATTTTTAATGGTTGAGGCAATTTCTAATGAGAAAAACATCTCTCAGGAAAATGTGCTTGAGTCTTTAGAAGAAGCATTGGCGGTTGCCACTAAAAAACGCAACAACATTGATGCACATGTCAAAATTGACAGACACACTGGCGAATTTAAGACCTTTAGACAATGGCGAGTAATTGCAGATGGCGAACTGTTAGTAGATGATAATGACACCGAGTTTGATGCACAATTGCATATTTACGCCAAAGATGCGGATGGCATTGCCGTAGATGATTTTAAATACACGCCAATTAAAACTGAAGAGTTTGGCCGTATTGCCGCGCAAATTGTTAAGCAAGTTATTATCCAAAAAGTTCGTGAAGCAGAAAGAGAGGTAATTGTTGATGACTATACTAATCGTGTCGGCGAGGTGGTTATGGTTACGGTCAAACGCATTGACAAAAGCAACGCTTATGTTGATATGGGCGGCGTTGATGGTATGATTTCTAAATTTGATTTAATTCCTAATGAATCAATTCGTAAAAATGACCGTCTCAAGGCGTATATTAAAGAAGTTAAATCAACCCCACGCGGCGCACAGATTTTCCTTAGTCGCACCGCACCCGAGATGATGATTCAACTGTTTGAGATGGAAGTACCAGAGATTTCTGAGGGAGTGATTGAGATTAAAGGCGGCAGCCGCGACCCGGGTTTGCGTTCAAAACTTGCAGTTAAGGCAAAAGACAAACGCTTAGACCCAATTGGCTCTTGTATTGGGATGCGTGGCGCACGCGTACAAGCCGTATCAAACGAGTTAAATGGCGAGCGGGTGGATGTGATTCTTTGGGATGAAGACCCAGCGCAATATGTTATTAATGCGATGGCACCTGCACAAGTTAGCTCAATTGTGATTGATGAAGATAAAAATTCTATGGATATTGCAGTT
This sequence comes from Gammaproteobacteria bacterium, assembly GCA_965217125.1. GTDB lineage: Bacteria > Pseudomonadota > Gammaproteobacteria > PS1 > Pseudothioglobaceae > JAAOIF01. The sequence goes on from OZ244244.1 coordinate 1,897,888, forward strand.
GAAGAAGACCAGTTAGCGTTAGCAATCGGTCGTGGTGGTCAAAATATTAAATTAGCATCACGCTTGACCGGTTGGAAGCTAAATGTGATGTCAGTTAGCGAATCAGACGACAAACAAGCCGAAGAAAACCAAAAGATTAGCGACAAATTAGCAGAGCAACTTGGTGTTGATGCTGAGGTAGCAGGCGTATTGATTGAAGAAGGTTTTAGCGGCGTTGATGATGTGGCTGATGCTGATATTGCAGCGCTTGAAAGTATTGAGGAGTTTGATAGCAATATGGTTGCGGAGTTGCAAGAGCGCGCCTTCGATGCTCAGTTGGTCCAAGCTTTGGGCGATGCAGATGCGTCTGAAGCATTAATGAGTGTTGAGGGGGTGGATGAAGATTTAGCACAAGCCTTGATTGAATCAGAGATTGCCACTGTGGATAATTTAGCAGAACTCTCGATTGATGAGTTGTTAGAGATTCAAGATATGGACAAAGAGCAAGCCTCAGCAGTTATTATGACAGCACGAGAAAATGAAGGCTGGTTCAATTAATATTTATTTTTTTATTGATAGCAAAATTTCCAAGTAAAAATAGGCAAGAATTATGGCGCATACAGTTGAAACTTTATCTAAATTATTGAAAAAGACAGCAAATGAAGTGATTGTGATTTTGGCAAATGCTGGTATTGACGGCAAAACTACGGATTCTGAAATTTCTGCTAACGAACGAAAAATTTTGATGGGTAGCCTGTCCAAGCGCTCAAACAAATTTAACATATCAGCTTCGCATAAAGCTAATACAAAATCCAGCCCCAATTCCACTCCAGGGGTTAAGATTCAGGTTAAGAAAAAACGCGTTAAGAAAGCACCAAGCAGCAATGCCGCAGTTATTGACAACGAAGCGACTATTAAAGCACAAAAAGCACTATCAGCTGGCAGTGTTATTGATGAAAAACTGTTGCAACAAGATGCAAAGCGTAAAGAAATGACGCTTTTGCAAAAACAGCAAGAACAGCAACGCGCGCAACAAAAAACCGCTAAACAAATAGCTACAAAGCAAACACAAGAAAAAACCGCTAAAAAAACAACCACTAAAAAAACAACAGATAAAAAAACAACAACAGCTAAAAAAACAACAGATAAAAAAACAACAACAGCTAAAAAAACAACCGCTAAAACAACAACAGCTACAGAAGACAAAAAGCCAAAACGCCAGCACAAGTCGCCAAGCAGCAATCAGCGTAAGCAACTACATGTTGCCCATAAAACTAAGCGTAAATTAAAGAAAAAAGACAGAACTAGATTATCGCAAAAAGTTCAAGAGGAGCAAGCACAGCACGGCTTCCAGAAACCAGTTGAAAAAGTTATTCACGAAGTTGCTATTCCTGAGAATATCAAGATTATCAATCTGGCACAAAAGATGACCACCAAAGCTGGCGAAGTATTAAAAGTATTGATGGGCATGGGGGTTATGGCAACGCTAAACGATGTTATTGACCAAGACACTGCTTTATTGGTGGTAGAAGAAATGGGACATAAAGGCGTTGCTAGTGTTGAGGAAACCATTGAAGATAAGCTGATTGAGAAATCAAAAGCAACTGGCGATGAAAGCCCAAGAGCGCCGATAGTAACGGTTATGGGTCATGTTGATCATGGCAAGACTTCATTGCTCGACTACATACGCAAAGCCAAAGTAGCTGATGCTGAGGTCGGTGGTATTACTCAACATATCGGCGCCTATCAACTAAGTGCAAATAACGGTATGATTACCTTTATTGACACGCCAGGTCACGCAGCATTTTCAAAAATGCGCTCTCGTGGCGCAAATGCAACCGACATTGTGATTTTAGTGGTAGCAGCAGATGATGGGGTGATGCCACAAACGATTGAATCAATCAAACATGCAAAAGCCGCGCAGGTGCCAATTATTGTTGCCATTAACAAAATTGATAAAGAAGGTGCGGATATTGATAAAATTAAACAAGTATTATCCTCCCATGATGTGGTAGCGGAAGATTGGGGCGGTGAGGTGATGATGGTGCCAGTATCAGCGCATACTGGTGAAGGCATTGATGCCTTGTTAGATGCTATTTCGCTGAGCGCTGAAATTTTAGAATTTTGTTGCGTGGTTAAAGCCCCAGCGCATGGCATAGTATTAGAAGCACGCTTAGAAAAAGGTCGTGGCAAGGTAACAACTATTTTGGTGCAAACAGGCACACTTAAACAAGGCGATATTATGATTGCTGGGCTTGAATATGGCAAGGTTAAACAAATTGTTAATGATACTGGCAAAATACTTAAATCAGCTGGCCCCTCTACTCCAGTAGAAGTGCTTGGTTTATCTGGTGTGCCTAATTCTGGTGATGAAGTTTTGGTGGTAGAAAGTGAGCGCCGTGCGCGTGAAGTGGCTGATTTTAGAAAAACCAAAGAGCGCGAAGCAGAATTACAAAGACAACAAGTCTCAAAAATGGACAACTTCTTACAAAAAATGCAAGAGAGCAATATTTCTACTGTTAATGTGCTGCTCAAATCAGATGTTAGAGGCTCGGCCCAAGCTTTGGTTGAGGCCTTAGAAAAACTTTCAACCGATGAGGTTAGAGTGCAAGTAATCTCAAGCGGCATAGGCGGTATTAACAATACCGACATTACCTTAGCCGCTACTTCCAATGCTTTGGTGCTTGGTTTTAATGTGCGTGCTGATACACTTGCACGCAAAACTGCGGATAACGAAGACGTGCGAATTGAATATTATTCGATTATTTACAACTTAATTGACGATGTAAAAGCCATTATGAGCGGTATGCTTGCACCTGAGTTGAGTGAAAATATTATTGGTATTGCCTTAGTTAAAGATGTATTCAAATCACAAAAAATGGGGGATATTGCTGGCTGCATAGTGCAGCAAGGTTTGGTTAGAAAAGACAGTCCAATTCGCATATTGCGTGATAGTGTGGTGATTTACGAAGGCGAATTAGAATCGCTCAGGCGTTTTAAAGACGATGTGGCAGATGTTAAATCAGGTGTTGAGTGTGGGATTGGTGTGGCGAATTACAAAGATGTGCAGCCGGGCGACCAAATTGAAGTATTTGAGCGCATTGAGAGTGCGCGTAGTCTGTAGTTTTATTGACAATGGCAGAACAAACTTCGTATCGTCTTGAGCGTATTAATGAGTTGATTTGTAGAGAATTAGTGCTGTTGTTAAAAAAAGAAAGCAAAGACCCAAGGCTGCAAAAAGTCAGCATAACTGATGTTTTAACCAGCCGCGATTTGAGTAATGCTAAGGTTTTTTACACCGTCTTAGCAACAGATAAAGCAACTATTGAACCCATACTCAATAAAGCCAGCGGTTTTTTTCGCTTGAACTTGTCAAAAACACTAAACTTACGCCACACACCTGCACTTAGATTTGTTTTTGACCCAGCGCCCAACACTGGCGCACGAATCGAAGACTTATTGTCTAAGCTTTAATCATTGCCAATATGTCAAGGCCTAATCAAAAAGGTAGAGATGTCAGCGGCATTATCTTATTAGATAAAGACACAGGGCTGAGTTCCAATGCTGCCCTACAAAAAGTCAAACGACTATTTTTTGCCAAAAAGGCTGGTCATACTGGCGCATTAGACCCCAGCGCCAGTGGCATTTTGCCGATTTGTTTAGGTAAGGCGAGCAAAATTGCACAGTTTTTGTTGGATGATGACAAGCGTTATTTTGTGCGCGGACGCTTAGGGCAAACAACCAATACTGGTGATTGTGAAGGTAAGGTTATTGATAATCAGGCATTTGAGCATCTGAATAAGGCTGAAATTATGGCTGTGGTGCAAAGTTTTGTGGGCGATATTTTACAAGTGCCACCGATGTATTCAGCACTCAAAAAAGACGGACAAGCCTTGTATAAACTGGCTAGGCAAGGCATAGAAATAGAGCGAGAGGCACGCCCAGTGCGCATCTATGAGATTAACTATTTAGCTTATGAGAGCGGTATTTTAACGCTGGATGTAGCTTGTTCAAAAGGCACTTATATACGCACTTTGATTGAGGATATTGGCAAACAGCTTGGCTGTGGTGCGCATGTAATTGAGCTTAGGCGCACCGGCTTTGCCCATATTGACATTGCCCAAACTATTAAATTTGCAGATTTAGAAAACTTAGCAAACTTAAAGCCTGACAATTATCAAGCATTGGACGAAAAAATATTTGCCACCGAAGATATGCTACCCAATTTTGCTAATATTAGCCTAAATAAATCTCAAAGCGTGGATATTCAATATGGCAGAAGCGTTGTTGTTAATGCACAAATATCATCAGCAACGGTTAAATTATTCAACCATAAATCTGAATTTATAGGCATTGGCATAGCAGGAAGTGGCGGAGTTATCGCACCAAAACGCTTATTTGTTTAATGCAAAAGTTGTTATGAGCATACATTAGAGTTTGTTCTATTTTATGGGTGATAAGCGTTTTGACACGGGAGATGATTTTTCGTTTTCAAAGAATACTCAAGCTTTAAAAGTAGAAATAAATAAGTAATACTGACTATTATCCTCAATCTGGTCATATAATTTTGATATAATTTTTACAGTTTATTTTTTTGGGGAATGTATGACTGTGCCGATTCTTGGTGAGTTGGGCGAAATTGAATTGTTGTTTTTTGTTATCTTCTTAGCCTCTATTTTGTTTGGTATAGTTGCACGAAAAACCGATTTTTGCCCCTTAGGTGGTATTGCTGATTATATATACAATGGCAATACAGGTCGCTTATCAATGTATTTTTTTGCCATTGCTGTTGCTATTTTAGGCGTTACTGTGCTTGAAGCGTTGGAAGTGTTTAGTGTTGATGCCACGCGCCCACCGTATCGTATGAGCCAATTTCGTTGGTCAGCATATTTAGTTGGCGGTGGGCTTTTTGGCGTAGGTATGGCGCTATGCCGAGGCTGTGGGATGAGAAGCGTTGTTAATCTTGGCGGCGGCAATCTAAAAACCATTGTGGCGATTTTAGGCATGGGTAGTGCAGCGGTATTGATGTTATATGTGGAAGGATTTTTTAGTAATTACTTTTTGTCTTGGGTGTTGCCAACTTCGCTTAATTTTAATGACTACGGTTTAGCACATCAAGATTTAGGCACGATTATCAGCAATTTTTCAGGCGTTGAAATCTCCACCATGCGCATAGCAGTTGGTCTGTTGTTGTCATTAGCCATTATGAGTTTGGTTTTTAAAAGCAAAGATTTTATCCGCAGGCAAGATAACTGGATTGGCGGTTTTATGATTGGCGCTTTGATTGTTGGCGCTTTTTATATTTCTGGCGGGCCAATTGGAGAATTTGCAAAAGAAGCCTCTGAGTTTAGCGATACACCACAAAACGGCATGGGCATACAATCCTATACTTTTGTTCGTCCAATAGGCGATTTGCTTTATATTGGCATTAATCCTGAGTGGTATATTCTAAGCTTCGGTTTGGTGGCATTCTTAGGCGTGGGCGCAGGTTCGGTGCTGATTTCACTGGCGAGCGGTCGATTTAAGATTGTTTGGTTTAAATCTATTAGTGAGGCTTTTCGTTACGCTATTGGCGGCATTATGGTTGGTATTGGCGGTGTTTTAGGTATGGGATGCACCATAGGGCAAGGCATAGCGGGGACATCAACCTTATCATTAGGCTCTTTTTTAGATTTATTTGCACTGATGCTTGGCGCTTTTATTGGTATCAACATGCAAAGACAGTTTATGAATGACCACAAAATACCTAAAGCAGATTGAGTAAAATTAGATAATTTGAAACCATAAGGCACTAAAAGCGAGTTTATGCTCGTTTTTTTATAGGTTTTTTGTTGTGGTCTCTTTGGGTTGGGTTTTTTATAAAAGTGGGATAATCAAAATTGCTACAATATTCATAATTTTAATTAGTGGGTTGATGGCAGGGCCGGCGGTGTCTTTGTAAGGGTCGCCGACTGTGTCGCCAGTTATTGCGGCTTTGTGGGCATCAGAGCCTTTGCCGCCGCAGTTGCCATCTTCGATGTATTTTTTTGCATTGTCCCATGCGCCGCCGCCGGTGGTCATGGAAATGGCAACAAAAATGCCGGTTGCAATCGAGCCGATTAATAAGCCACCTAACGCCTCAGCGCCGAGCAATAAGCCAACTGTGACTGGGAATAGAATTGGCAAGATGGATGGCAATACCATCTCTTTAATAGCGGACTTGGTTAGCATATCAACAGCCTTAGAGTAGTCTGGTTTTTGTGTGTAATCCATGATGCCGGGCATTTCTCTAAACTGACGGCGCACTTCATTGACAATGCCGCCTGCTGCACGACCAACGGCTTCCATCGCCATAGCGCCGAATAAGTAAGGCACTAAACCGCCTAAGAATAGCCCGATGATAACGCGATAGTCGGATAAATCGAAAAAAGTTTTGCTAGCGCCGCCAAGTGAATTGGTGAAATCAGCAAATAATACCAATGCCGCCAGGCCAGCAGAGCCAATTGCATAGCCTTTGGTTACTGCTTTGGTGGTATTACCAACTGCGTCTAATGGGTCGGTAATGTTGCGAATTTCTTCAGGCAATTCTGCCATTTCAGCAATACCACCAGCATTGTCAGTAATAGGGCCATAAGCGTCTAATGCCACAATTACCCCCGCCATTGATAGCATCGCTGTTGCCGCAATCGCAATCGCATATAAGCCGCCTAAATTATGTGCGCCCCAAATACTAATACATACTGCCAATACTGGAAATGCAGTGGATTTCATAGATAAGCCTAAGCCAGCAATAACATTAGTGCCATCACCCGTTGATGAGGCATTGGCAATATGGCGCACTGGACTGTATTCGGTTGAGGTGTAATATTCTGTAACCACAACCATTACTGCGGTTAGTAGCAAACCGATGAGCGAAGCGTAGAATAAATTCACCCCCATGCCCATATTGACAGTAATAAAATAAAATGCAATTGCTGCTAACACGGCAGAAACAATCAGGCCTTTATACAGCGCCCCCATAATCGAGCCATTTTCTGAGATTTTGACAAATAAAGTGCCAATGATAGAGGCAATAATTGATACTGCACCTAAGGCGAGCGGGTAAAGTATAGCATTATCAGGTGCATCTGCTAAGATTCCGCCTAATAACATAGTGGCAATAATGGTTACTGCATAAGTTTCAAATAGGTCAGCTGCCATGCCTGCACAATCACCAACATTATCACCAACATTATCAGCAATCACGGCTGGATTGCGTGGGTCATCTTCTGGAATTCCAGCTTCAACTTTACCAACTATATCAGCGCCAACATCAGCACCTTTGGTGAAAATACCACCGCCTAAACGCGCAAAGATTGAAATCAGTGAAGCGCCAAAGGCAAGACCAATCAGCGCATGCAAGGCATTTATTTGTGTTACGCCAAATGCTAACATAGCAGCATAATAGCCCGATACTCCAAGTAATGCTAAGCCAACCACAAGCATACCTGTTACTGCACCACCTTTGAATGCTATTTGGAAGGCAGCGTTAACGCCATCTTTAGCGGCCTCAGCTGTGCGTGAGTTAGATTTGACTGATACTTTCATACCAATATAACCAGTTGCACCTGATAGCACTGCACCAATTAAGAAGCCAAGACCAACAGCAACACCTAAAAAATAAGTAATGACAACCAATAAAAGCACACCAACAATAGAGATTGTTGTGTATTGACGATTTAGATAAGCACTTGCGCCCTGTGCAATAGCATCTGCTATTTCCTTCATTTTATCGTTGCCTGCTGATTGTTTGTTAATCCAAGAGATGATAAATAGACCGTATAAAACAGCAATTATTGAGGCAGCAATGGCTAATATGAGTATGTTGTTCACTTTTTTCCTTGTTGATAATAATAAAATCCGAGTAATTATAGTTTAATTCTAATGTTATTGTAAGTTTTATTGCACTAAATTGCTATTGTATTTATTGCCAAATTGTGGTTTAATGTAACTGTTTTTATTGTTACTAACTTGAGGAGAAATTTATGTTAAATATAATGAATAATTGCCCCTACACTTTGTTAATTGGGCGTGTGTGCTTGGTGTTGATTTATTTTATCGGCGGGCTGAGTTTGTTGTCTGGTAATATTCCAATTGATTACGCTGCTTCTAAAGGTATGCCAGAGTTTTTGGTGTGGATTGGGTTTGGCATTAAGTTATGTGCCGGGGCTTTGGTGATTGTTGGCTATCAAACACGCATTGCTGCGTTGGCATTGGTGCTGTTTACGGTGATTACTGCGGTTATGTTCCATAATTTATTTGGCACTATTTTTATGAAAGAAGTCTCAATGATTGGTGGTTTGCTGATTTTAGCAGCAACAGGTGCAGGTAAATTTAGTATTGACGGCAAGTAGTTTTTAATCGATTAAAATCAAATCTATCCTAAGTTGGCATAAACGCGCTGTTTTACTTCATCAAGCGAGCCAACGCCATTTGCCGCACCGTATTTTGGCGCGTTATTATCATTGTTCATCCACGACCGGTAATAATCAACCAAAGGCTGTGTTTGTTGGTGATAGACCTGTAAACGAGAACGAACTGTGTCTTCATTGTCATCGGCGCGTTGCACTAAATCTTCGCCAGTAATATCATCCTTGTCTTCCACTTTAGGTGGATTATAAATAATGTGATAAGTGCGACCTGAGGCAAGATGCGCACGGCGACCAGACATACGCGCCACAATATCTTCATCAGGCACTTGGATTTCCACCACAAAATCAATCTTAACGCCATCGGTTTTTAAGGCCTCAGCTTGTGCAATCGTGCGTGGAAAGCCGTCTAATAAAAAGCCATTTTTGCAATCATCTTGGGTGATGCGTTGTTTTACCAAGCCGATAATAATATCATCAGATACTAAACCACCTGCATCCATCACTTTTTTAGCCGCAATGCCGAGTTTTGTGCCGGCCTTAACCGCAGCGCGTAACATATCGCCTGTTGAGATTTGTGGAATAGTGTATTTTGCACAAATATTAGTTGCTTGAGTGCCTTTGCCTGCGCCCGGAGGACCTAATAGAATAATGTTCATTTTGCTCCTTTATTAAACTTCAAATGATGGTAGTTTTTTTGCTACCATCTGTTTTTTCATCACCACATAATCAGGCAAGCCATTTTTATATGGAGGATAATTTTCGCCCTCAATCAGCGGCTGTAAATATTGACGACAAGCGTCAGTAATGCCAAAACCATCCTCAGAAATGTATTCTGTTGGCATCATTTTTTCAACATTGGCAATGTCTTTCAGCTCGCCTAAACCAATTTTCCAAGTATATGGATTGTTACCGGTGCGAATAATAGCTGGCATCACAGAATTTTTGCCTTCAAGTGCCATATTAACCGCCGCCATGCCCAATGCGTAGGCTTGTTCAACATCAGATTCACTTGACAGATGGCGCGCCGCGCGTTGCAGATAATCTGCCACCGCCCAGTGGTATTTGTAGCCAAGTTCGTCTTTAATCAAATTAGCAACCACCGGTGCCACACCGCCAAGTTGTGCATGACCAAAATCATCACGCGTGCCTTGTTCTGCTAAGAAACGACCATCGCCCCATTTTGTGCCCTCAGAAACAACGATGCTGCAATAGCCAAATTGTTTAACATTATTATCAACTTTGGCGAGAAATTTTGCTTGGTCAAAATCAATCTCTGGGAATAAAATAACCACAGGAATTGAATCATCTAACAAACCGCCAGCCGCCGCAATCCAGCCTGCATGACGACCCATAACCTCTAATACAAAAATCTTGGTTGAAGTCGCGCACATTGAGGCAACATCAAAACTAGCTTCCATAGTAGAAACCGCAATATACTTCGCCACCGAGCCAAAGCCTGGGCAATTATCGGTAACCGGCAAGTCGTTATCCACCGTTTTAGGTATGTGAATGGCTTGAATAGGGTAGCCCATAGACTCAGAAAGTTGCGATACTTTCAGGCAAGTATCGGCTGAATCACCGCCACCGTTATAGAAAAAATAAGCAATATTATGTGCTTTAAAAACCTCAATCAATCTTTCATATTCCGCCTTATTTGCCTCTAAAGATTTCATCTTATAACGACAAGAACCAAAACCGCCAGAAGGCGTGTGTTTAAGGGCTGCAATATCGCTGCTTGATTCTTTGGAAGTGTCAATTAAGTTTTCAGTGAGTGCGCCGATAATGCCGTTTTGACCAGCATAAACTGTGCCAATTTTGTCTGTATGTTGGCGCGCAGTTTCAATAACCCCACAAGCAGAAGCGTTAATCACAGCAGTTACCCCGCCAGATTGCGCGTAAAAAGCGTTTTTCATATTGGTTTCTTAAAAATCAAAAAGCGATAATTATACTGATAAAATGCTTTTAAGTTTTGCAAAACTTTGGCTTAAATTAACTGAAAACTGCTTTGCCAATAATAGGTTTTCAAATAATTGTTTGTTATCATCAACATATTCATATATTAATTTATTGCGTAATAAACGCATATCAACCCACGAGGCTGCATCGTCAATAATGCCCAATTGTTCTAACCTATGTAGATTGTCAATTGCAGTTTTAGGGATTTCATTTGAATGTTTTAAAAAAAGTGGCAATAATTTATCGACAAATATATCTTGCATGCGTGAAAATTTGGTTACAAATGATTCTAAGCGGTCGATACCTTCAGGTGTTTTTAATGTCTTTTCCAGCCACTCAATATCCAGATTGTCGCTGCTAAACAAACGCCCAACAACGCCTTTTACTAAAGTATCTTGTTTATCAAGAATACTAATAATTTGAACAATTCATGGTGCTAGGTCTTTCATAATAAAATGCCAGTTTTAAGTGCATGTTGCACAATAGCGTTAGGCGTTTGCTGAGGCTCCAAAGTAATAATATCGATTTTTTGTTCGCCTAATTGTTGTTGTAGGAGCGTGTTAAAGCGCAAAACTTTTTTAGCTAAATGAGTGGTTTTTTCATTGAATTGTAAAAACAAATCAATATCACCACCCTTTTGCATATTATCCACTCTTGAGCCAAAAAGCCAAACTAAAGCCTTGCCATCAAAATGCTCAATAGCCGTTTGTTTAATCACAGTCCGTTGAAAATCACTCAGTCTCATGCACTAAATTTTAGCATATCTTGTTGTTTATTGTGAAGCCTGTCCAATCAATATCAGTTACTAATTTTCCGCCCAGCAATGTCAATCTTTCAACTTGTGAAAATTGGGCTAAATTTATTGAGCGTAGTGCCTTTATTTGGTATTTTCAATAGCGCAAGTTACTATGTCTTTCCAACGATGATAAACCACAAAAATACTGTTGTTTTTTTCAGTCCTTACTTGGGCGTTTGGCATGCTTTGTTTGACTATTTTATTGATGCTTTTACCGTTGGAAGTGTAAAAAACCACAGGCTGTTTAATATTCTGAGGGTTAAAATAAATATTTTGGTTAAGCAGCATATGCAATTCATTGGTTGTTGCTTTTCCAAACCCCTGAGCATTGGATTCATTAATATTAGCAATCATGGTTTGGGTTAAGTTTTCATCCTCCATAGTTTGTAGATTTTTGTTATATGCAAATGGGTAAAGCCTTCTTGAAAAATTCATTGAATCGCCCAATATGACTTTAGACATTGATAATTTTAAAATTTTTCTAAGTAGTTTTGGGTAGTTTTTACAAAGCTTGAATCCAGTTTTTACTAAAATGCCGGCATCAAATGTGTTGATATTATTTGCAAAAAACGGTAACGAATAAACACCAACTACGACTTTATTGATTGTGTTAGGCAGCACCTCAGCTGCTGCCAAAGCAAAAGTAGCGCCATAGCCAACGCCAACAATAGCAACTGATTCCAATTTTAGGTGTTCAAGTAATTGCCCTAAGTCGTCTATCCAACTTTGAATCGTGTAGTTTTTATCCATACTAGAGCGTCCATATTCAGGACGATCAGGGCAAATCAAACGAATGTTAAGACTTTTAATGATGCTGGTGTCAGGGTGATTAGAATAGCGTGATTGAAACAAACTATGGCACAAAATCAAGGGCTTGCCTGATAAATTGCCACTTTCACACCATGCTAAAGTCCTGCCATCTTTAAGTGTTAGTGTTTGGGTTTTTTGCAAAGTAACATCATTTTCTTCAAGATTGTTGAAAAATGGAATTTTATAAATTTTGCTAATCAATGTTTGCTGTGTAGCACAGTTGCTTTTACGCAAAATAGTTTTGACTTGGTTACGCACTGTATGAATGCTACGGAATTGTTTTTCACTAATCTTACTAATACTTAAACCTTGCAATAAATGAATACAAATATTTTTTTCGGTTTTTGAAAGTTGCCATTCTGCAAATAATGGCGAATCGGTTATTTTTTCTTCACTATTAGCAACAATCAGCAAATTGTGTTCAATTTTAAACAAAAAATAATGTTGTTTTGATTTTTTAATGTGCTGGCATGTTAAGTTGCTTGTGCTTAATTGCTGCAAATCATCACTTAGAAATAAACACTTTTGCGCACTTTGGTTAAGTGGCGTAATATCCCCATGATTGTCGTAAAAACAAGCAAAAGGCAAGTGCCCAATAATGCTTTCAAACGCCTTTTGTTTGTTGCTTAAATTTTGTTCTTTATCGACCCAATCATTAGCATTATCTAAGTGCCAATTAAGTTCTTTTAGAAAATCATCATCTTGCAGATAAGCGCTAGCATCAATAAAAAAATTCTCCCAATATTGACCATCTTTTGTCATTTGGTAGAGCTGTTTTATGATGTCTTGCTTGCTCATAAGTAAATCTTAATTGCAAAAAAATACATACTTTAACATATTTTTATATATGTTAAAGTTGTCATAACCCTTTTATTTAATCAAAACGCCACACCAAAACCTATTCCGTAAGTTTTTTCTTTAAGGTCATAATTGGATAATCTGCTTAAATAACCGTTGTGATAGCGAATTAATAAACTATCAAAAGGGAAATCGTCCTTGCCTATTTCTATCCCGTCTTTGCTGTATATGTCTAATTCTGCATCCAAACAAACGATATGGTACAAAAAAATACACAAACAGTTCTAATAACACTACTCTTGACTTGCTCTCTGTTTAGATGCGACTGAAGTCGCATTACCAACCGCACAAACAAAGCTAATGAGCAGAGGGCAGAAAACAGAAGACAGAAAACAGAGGGCAGAAAACAGAAAACAGAACAGAGCAATAGCAAACCTAATAGCACCGCTCTTGCTCTGTCCTCTGCTTTCTGCCCTCTGACCTCTGCCCAACACCAACAAATCTAATTACGCCCCAATCCTCAATGTGAAAGTGGCAAAAATCGCCGTCCAGGCGATAGGGCGAAGCCCGATTTTGATAAACTATATAGGGTGGGGTCTTAGGGGAGGGCCTTCGAGTTCTCGAGTTGAGGCACACTCTACCCAGCCCTCCCCTAAACAGACGATATTATATAAAAAATACACAAACAGTTCTAATGGCATTGCTCTTGATTTGCTTTGCTCTTAAAAATCAAGTGATACTGACCCATTTGATTTTTACTTGTAATCACGGTTTTTTAGCTTTTTGAATTAATACTAATTCAAAGTACAGCCGTTACCAACAAAAGTGCCAGAAGAACCATCACTTTCCCAAGTGCCGCCACTAAGAGTGCCATTATCTAGATTAATTGTTGCGGTAATTGTGCCTTGACCGTCAATTTGTGCTATCAAAGCGGTATTACTAACAGAACCTGTTACATTAAAAGGTTGATCTTCAGAAACGCTGTAGGCGAGACCTGTTATGCCTGAATCGCTATCAATATCAAAGGTAAATAATCCGTAGGAACTGCCTGAAAAAAGCCCAGTAAAACGGTATTTTGCATTTATACCACCACCAATTCTTGAGGCAGTAAAGGAGTCGGTTGTTTGACCACCTTGACCATCACTATAAACGCTAGTGCCTGAAAAATTATTAACATCGCTAAATGTTATCGTGTTGGTAACGCCAGTCTCTGGAACAATGACTGATAAGATGTTTTTTGTAAAATCAATTGCAGCTGATTTTCCTGTAATTTCTATACTTTCGTCATCATCTTGAATAATCGCTTGTATCGTTCCGTCAGCATGAACAATTGTACCAAAATTAGCTGTTGATGCGTTAATGGTGCGATTATCACTTGAGCTATTGACTCTACCTTTATATCCACCAGCATACTCACATTGCAATGTTTCTGTTGCATGTGCGGTTGCTGATGCACGCGTAACTAAAGTAGCAGTTGAACTTAAATCTGTAATGTCTTGTTGTACAAAATCTACTGCATCATCAGCCAATACGCTTTCAATTTGAGAATTTTTAGTTGCTAATGTCTCTCTATTAAGATGCGATACATCAATACCATTATCGGGGTTGTTGTCTGCATCTAAGCTTTGTAATAACTGGGCAATTTTGGCAGTTTTTACACCGCTTGCACCATCAGCAATATCCTTGGGAAACAGTGTGCTTTCTATGGCTATTGCACTGCCTAAAGTAATATCACCAAGTGAAAAAGTAACCGTATCGCCAGCAGTAAAACTATAGGCACCATTTGCAGATGTGGCACCAGAATTTCCACCCGGCGTGGTTGTGTATTCTAAGCCCTGAACAGCACTATCGGCAAATCTGCCAGTATTAGAAGCACTACTTCCACCTCCACCGCCACAAGATACTAACAACATACTACTAACAATTAACAATATTATTTTTTTCATTTTATTCTCCAAAAACTCTCAAAAAAAGACGATAAGACGAGAGAGTATCGCCTTAACTGTAAAACATAATGATGCTATTTAATACAAGATTTATTTTTTGCACAATAGCCCATTTGGTTTAAAACAAAGTTAAAAAAACATAGTTGAGCATTTATACTTCTCACTATGGAAAGTAATTTTAGCATATAAGTTCAGTAGAATAGTGATAATTTTCAATATGAATAAAATTACTACTCAATCAATCGGAAATAGAATTCAATTATCAAGACAAAAAATAGGATTGTCTCAATCAGAGGTGTCAAGAATTATGTGCTTGTCTAGGGGTGTTTGTGGTCAATGGGAGCGTGGTATTGCTAATCCATCAACTGCACATTTGTCAAGATTGGCACAAATTTTAGGCGTGTCATTTGAGTATTTAGCAACAGGAGATACGCCAATCAAAACGACTAATTTTTTAGATAATAATAGCCAAGAAAAAATTTTAACAGCGAAAATGAACGCTTTATTTAACAAGATGTCTTTATCGAAAAAGCAAAATATTGTTAATTTTTTGCAGGGTTTGTAAAGAAGGGAATGGATTGTTTTTTAAGAATAAAAAGCAGGGCAAGAGCATCCCTATTAGAACTGTTTGTGTAAATTTTGTACTATAATCGTCTGTTTGGGGGAGGGCGTGGTAGATTTTACCCCAACTCGAGATCCCGACGCCCTCCCCCAAGCCCCCACCCCTAAGAGTTTATCAAAATCGGGCTTCGCCCTATCGCCTGGACGGCGATTTTTGCCACTGTCGCATTGAGGATTGGGGCGTAATTAGATTTGTTGGTGGGGAGCAGAGGTCAGAGGTCAGAGGTCAGAAGGCAGAGTAAGAGCGGTGCTATTAGGTTTGCTATTGCTCTGTTCTCTGCCATCTGTTTTCTGTCTTCTGTCTTCTGTCTCTCTGTTCATTAGAACTGTTTGTGGGGGTAGAAAAAGCAGTTTAGTGAAAAATTAGCTAAAAGTATGTGGGGTGATTTGCCATGTTTGGGTGTTGTCAATATTGATTACTAAGCACTTTGAGCTGCCGTGGTTTCGAGTTGCGCCGCCGGCACCGGGGTTGATGACCCAGGGGGTTGTTGCTTGGTCGATTATTTGTTTGTGGGTGTGTCCATAAATAATGGCTTTGGCGTTTGGGTGGGTTTTTCTTAACGAATCGTGGCATGGGGTGTGCCAGCCGTGTTGATGGCCGTGTTCAACTACTAATTTTCCGCCTGGCAATGTCAATTTTTCAATTGCTGAAAATTGGGTTAAATGCGTATCATTATTGCCTTGCACCGCAGTTAGTTTGGGTTTGATGGCGTTTAGTGTGCTGTTGTCAATAATATCGCCAGCATGTATTACTTGGTCGCAACTATTCATTAACTGAATAATTTGTGGATGAATCCAGCCGTGGGTGTCTGATAGAATGCCGATTTTCATAGGATTTTCTCAAAAGTTTCAATGTTGATAAAGCCGTCTATTGATTTTGCAGCCATTTTAGAACTGGGTTTGCTGATGGCAACGACTGTGCCGATGCCGTAGGTTTGTGCGGCGTTTAACACTGATGATGAATCATCAAAAAAAATGCTTTTTTGCTTATCCAAATCAATTTCTTTATGCAATTTATGCCAAAAACCTTGCTCTTCTTTGGCAATGCCGTAATCGTGCGAGCAAATAATCGCATCAAAATAATTGGCTAAATTGGTCACGCGCATTTTTAGGGCGATGGTTTTTTGATGGGCGTTGGTGACTAAAAAAATACGCTTGTTGTGGGTTTTGGCCTGAGCTAAAAAATCCAAAACAAAAGGGTGAATTTGGATTAAATGTGCCAGCTCTTCTTTGAGCGTGGCGATGTCTAACGCAAACACTTTTTGCCAATAATCCAAACAGTACCAATGCAATTTGCCCTCTTGTGCTTTTAGTATAGGATAAATTTTATCTTTGGATTGTTGGTGGCTAAGATTGTGCTTGTTGGCAAATACCAGCGGCAGGTATTCCATCCAAAAATGCAGGTCAAAATGCAAGTCAAGCAAAGTGCCATCCATATCTAACAGAACGGTGTCGATATTTTTCCAGTCTATTTTCTGCGCCATGTGGTCGTGCCTGTGTTATCTTCTAAAACAATGCCTAATGAGTCCAATTCATCTCTGATGGCATCGGCGGCGACAAAATCTTTGTTGCTTCTGGCGTTGTTGCGTTGCTTAATTTTTTCATCAATCTGGGTGTCAGATAAAGTTGCACCTTGTTTGAGAAAAGTGTCAGTATCAGTTTGTAAAATGCCTAAATAATTGCCTAATTTTTTAAGTAATTGCGCTAAAGCATTGGCCTGATCCAGGTCTTGTTGGCGTTGTGAATTTACCATTTTTGCTAATTCAAATAAAATACTCAAGGCAATCGGCGTGTTGAAATCATCATCTAATGCGTCAATAAATCGTTGTTCATAATCAAAGCGTTGCGAAACCTCATTCATAGCCACTTTAGTTGCACTCAAACCGCGTGTTGCGGTGTATAAGCGGGCTAAAGATGACTTGGCATTATCAAGATTGCTATTGCTAAAATTAAGTGCAGAGCGATAATGCGAGCTGATAATAAAGTAGCGCAAGGTTTCGCCATCATAACTTTGCAATACATTACGAATGGTGAAAAAATTATCAAGTGATTTGCTCATTTTCTCATCATTCATATTAACAAAACCAACATGCATCCAAGTATTTACAAAACTACAGCCATTTGCCCCTTCACTTTGGGCAATTTCATTTTCATGGTGTGGAAAAGTCAAATCCATCCCGCCGCCGTGAATATCAAAATGATTACCCAGATGGTGGGTCGACATAGCTGAGCATTCAATATGCCAGCCTGGGCGACCTTCACCCCAATTTGAGGTCCAACTTGGCTCGCTCGGTTTTGCCATTTTCCATAGAACAAAATCAAGCGGGTCTTTTTTATCAGTCTCAACATCAACGCGTGCGCCTGCCTCAAGCTCATCTAAGTTTTTGCCTGATAATTTGCCATAATTTGCAAAATCACGCACAGAATAATATACATCACCATTATGTCCCTGATAGGCGATGCCTTTTTCTAACAAAGACTCAATCATATAAAATATTTGCTCCATAGTCTGAGTGGCACGCGGTTCAATATTGGGCGGCAATACCCCTAGTGCACGCTCGTCTTCGTGCATAGCATCGATAAAACGCTTGGTTAGGGTATTAATATCTTCTTTATTTTCAAGTGCGCGTTTGATGATTTTGTCATCAATATCAGTAATATTACGCACATAAGTCAGTCGCGGAAAATGGCGTTTTAAATGGCGCGTAATCACATCAAACATCACCAACACGCGTGCATGCCCAATATGGCAATAGTCATAAACCGTCATTCCGCAGACATATATACCAACATTATCGGCATTGATTGGGTGAAAAACCTCTTTTTGTTTACTGAGGGTATTGTAGATTTTGAGCATGGCGTTATTTTACTTTAAAATAGCTGTTTATAATAATCCCATATTTTTTATATGATTTAGTTAGTTATTGGATTAGGGTGTAATTAATACCCTTAAACTAAAGTATAATGTTTAAGATTTTTTAATTTTCTATTTTTTATACTTATGAGCAAAATGTATAATGTTGTGGTGGTAGGCGCGACCGGGGCAGTGGGCGAGGCCATTTTGTCGATTTTAGAACAACGCAATTTCCCGATTGATAACTTATATCCTTTAGCGAGTGCTAATTCTGCTGGAAAAAAAGTATTTTGTCAAGGCAAAAGCTGGACTGTGCAAGATTTGGCGACTTTTGATTTTTCAAAGGCACAAGTGGGCTTATTTTCAGCAGGTGGGCATATTTCTGCAAAATACGCGCCGATTGCTGCTAAAGCTGGCTGTGTGGTGATTGACAATACCGCACATTTTCGCCGTGATGATGATATTCCTCTGGTTGTGCCTGAGGTTAATCCAGCTGCGATTGCAGCTTATACTCAGCGTAATATTATTGCCAATCCAAATTGCTCAACTATTCAAATGTTGGTAGCGTTAAAACCTATTTATGATGCGGTGGGGATTGAACGCATCAATGTGGCAACTTATCAGGCAGTTTCTGGTTCGGGCAAGGCCGCTATTACCGAGCTGACTGAGCAAAGTGCAAGGCTGCTTAATGGTCAAGCGATTGAAGAGCCTAGCGTTTATCCAAAGCAAATCGCCTTTAATGTGATTCCGCATATTGATGTATTTACAGACAACGGTTATACTAAGGAAGAGATGAAAATGGTGTGGGAAACGCAAAAGATTTTTGCAGATGATAATATTTTAGTCAATCCAACAGCAGTTCGTGTACCGGTAATTTTTGGTCATTCTGAGGCGATTAATATTGAAACAAAAACCAAAATTAGTGCCGCTGAAGCCGTTAAAATTCTATCTGCGGCAAATGGTGTAACGGTTATAGATGAGCGAAAAAATGGCGGTTATGCAACGCCATTTACTGAGGCAACTAATCATGACGATACCTTTGTTAGCCGTATTCGTGAGGATATTTCTTGTGAAAAAGGTCTAAACTTATGGGTAGTTTCTGATAATATTCGCAAAGGTGCGGCGTTGAACAGCATTCAAATTGCCGAAATTTTAATTGAACAATATTTATAGATAATTTATAAAATTAAATAAGATGATAAAAATATCCAGAAAAACCAACGAAACGGACATTAGTGTAGGGCTTAATTTGTATGGCACAGGTCAGGCAAATATCGATACTGGCGTGGCGTTTTTAGACCATATGTTAGATCAGGTAGCGCGTCATGGGCTAATGGATTTAACCATTAAATGTGATGGCGATACCCAGATTGATGACCATCATAGTGTTGAAGATATTGGTATCACATTAGGTCAGGCGCTGACTCAGGCGCTGGGCGATAAAAAAGGCCTTAGCCGTTATGGGCATGCTTATGTGCCATTAGACGAGGCGTTATCACGCGTAGTTTTAGATTTATCAGGTCGTCCCGGCTTGGAGCTTAATGTTAGTTTTGTCCGGGCGATGATTGGCACATTTGATGTGGACTTAATCGCAGAATTTTTTCAAGGTTTTGTTAATCATGCTTTGATTACCCTGCATATTGATAATTTATGCGGGATAAATGCTCATCATCAAGCTGAGACAATCTTCAAGGCGTTTGGTCGTGCATTAAGAATGGCAGTAACGCCAGATAAGCGTCAGGTTGGGGTTATTCCTTCAACCAAAGGCAGCCTATAGAATGCAAAGTATTGCCATTGTTGATTATGGCATGGGCAATGTGCGCTCGGTGCAAAAAGCCTTTGAGCATGTTGCGCCTAATGACCAAATCATTTTAACTGATGATATTCAGATCATCAACGATGCCGACCGCATAGTATTTCCCGGTCAAGGTGCGATGGGTGGATGTATGCAAGCGCTGAGTGCGCATGGTCTGCAAGATACTATTAAAGCTTGTGCAAATGAAAAGCCTTTCTTGGGTATTTGTTTGGGTTTGCAGCTTTTATTTGAGCATAGTGAAGAAAATAATGGCACTGATGGGCTGTCTATTATTCGCGGAAATGTGGTTAAATTTGATAAAAGCGAACTTAAAATCCCACATATGGGTTGGAATACCGTCAATCAAGTAGCAAAACACCCACTTTGGCATAATATTGATAATAACGCGCGTTTTTATAGTGTGCATAGTTATTATGTCAAAACGCTAGAGGATAGTGTGATTGCCGGGTCAACTAATTATGGCATTGATTTCACCTGTGCTATTGCAAAAGACAAGATATTTGCAGTGCAATTCCATCCTGAAAAATCACAATATGATGGGCTACAATTATTAACTAACTTTGTTAATTGGCAGGTTTAAAACTATTCTTTTCCAAAAAAAAATCTTTATTTGACGTATAAATTTTTATTATATAGGCATAAATAAGCCATATAAAAATTAATAATTGTTAATTTACACTTGACAATTGTAAATTAACAATTATAATGATAATTTTTACAAAGGAGAATTATCATGAAAACTATAGAAGTGAGTCCAAATATTTATGCTAAATTAGAGCAACTTGCCAAAGGATTTAGTGATACACCAAATCAAGTGATTGAGCGACTTATCAATAACTCAAATATAGTTAAAAATACAGTTAAAAATAGTAATAAAGACTACACAAAATACATTTTTAATGAAATTGAATACGGTAAAAATAGATTGGTGCTTTCAGTTATTAAAAAGTTTGTTGAAGATAACAAAAATATATCTTTTTCAGGCTTAGAAACCAAATTTCCAAAGTCAATACAAGGCAGTTCAGGCGTATTTGATAGATTTGAAGAAGGAAGTAAGGCGTTTACTAAAAAAATCCGTTTTTTTACAAAGAAAGAAGAATTGATTCAATTATCGGATATTTGTATTGCAGTATGTAGTCAATGGGGGATAGGAAATATTGATGAATTTATCGAACAAGCAGAAAAATTAGGCTATATTATTTCAGAGAAACAAACATGAAAGTAAGCAAACAATTACTGGAAGAGTTTAGAAAATTTAAAAAACAAAGAGGTGCTTGTAATGAGATGATTAAAGAGGATAAAAAGTAAGTCATTTTTTTGCTAATTGCTGGTAACAATTCATCACATTGTTGTGATAAGTGTTACCAAAAAGGTTGAGATGATTAAGATAATGATACAACATATACAGAGGTTTTCGCTCATCAAAACCATCATCTAATTGATAATTTTTATTATAACTTCGATAAAAATCATCATCAAATCCACCAAACATAAAGCTTAGGGCAAAATCAATTTCCCGATGCCCATAATAACTGGCAGTATCGATAAAATAAGGGTTATTTTTAGCACTAAGTAGATTGCCTGACCATAAGTCACCATGTAGCAAACTGGGCTTAATATTATTATCCAATAGACTTGGCAATGTGTTTTCAATTTTTAGTAATTGATGATATTCACCCTTGCTGAGCCGTTGGTTTTGGTAGGCTAATTGTATTTGGTATAACAATCGATATTCCCA
The DNA here is from genome assembly GCA_965217125.1 of Gammaproteobacteria bacterium. Lineage (GTDB taxonomy): Bacteria > Pseudomonadota > Gammaproteobacteria > PS1 > Pseudothioglobaceae > JAAOIF01. The sequence continues at coordinate 1,919,592 of OZ244244.1, forward strand.
ATAAAACGCTGACCAATTACTAATATTCCTCCCAACTCCATTGAGTTGCGGGGTTTGTCCGATTTTATTATCAAAGTCAAAGCCAAAATATTGGGCGCTGTTTTTATGCAACAGGGCAAGCTCAAAGCCCGCTTGTGATTGCAGTTTTGGGTTGTGTGTTTGTTCAATCCACTCAAGAATTAAGCACTGTTGGCAACTGGCCAACACTTTTGGAGTGTGTATGGTTTTGCCGAGCAATAAAAGCTCTTTGCCTTCGTTAATCAGTTGTTGATTAGCATTATCTTGGTGTTTAATAAAAACTTGATTGCCGTTTGCCAATGTTATTTTATAAGCTGCAAATAAACCAGTAGCAACCGATTGCTGAGCAATAATTTTTTGATTTAAATGTTGTTCAATATGGGTTTTAATCGACATTTGCAATAGTTTTTATACATTCAAGGTATGCTTGATAGTCCATCGGAGTGTTATTTTTTTGCGAGGAAAAAATCATCTGCGCAATGCAATCCATCATTTTATGCTCCGCCTCATGCGGGTCTTTAAGCAGATTTAATATATTTTGGTAATAATCTTTAATGCCAGATGGTTGATTGATGGAAATCTGCTCTCTTAAAGAAAGGTGCAAGTTAAGGTGCAAAAATGGATTAACCTCCCCTTGTTCAGGAAAATAATCAGCGTCAATATCTTCAATCAGTTGGTGGTATTCTGGATGAATCTGAATAATTTGTGCTAACTGCTCTTCTAATGGATCAAGTATTTGTTTGTTTAGCGATTTTTGCCAAGCGTTGGCAAGGAATTGTCGCTGTTGAGTTTTGTCCTGCGTATAAAGCACAGCTGAGTTTGAGGCCTATAAGTTTTTTTCTTGGTATTCGCAAAGTTCAAGCAAAACGCACTCTGTGCAAAGCGGAGAGCGTGCTTTGCAAGTGTAGCGACCATGTAAAATCATCAGGTGATGTGCAGGTATGCGATATTTGTCAGGGATAAATTTAACCAATTTCTTTTCTACTTCCAATACAGTCTTGCCGCTGGCAATGGCAGTGCGATTAGCAACACGATAAATATGCGTATCAACTGCGATGGCAGGATGCCCAAATGCGGTATTAAGAACGACATTGGCTGTTTTGCGACCGACCCCCGGCAAAGCTTCTAATTGTTTGCGAACCTCAGGGACTTTTGAGTCGTATTTTTCAATTAATATTTTACAAGTTTGAATAATATGTTTGGCTTTTGAATTGAACAGTCCAATAGTTTTGATAGTATTTCTAAGTGTGTCTTCGCCTAATTCAAAAATAGATTCAGGGGTATTAGCAATCGGGAATAGTCGGTCTGTCACCTGATTAACGCTTTTATCCGTTGCTTGTGCTGATAGTGTTACCGCAACTAATAACTCAAAAGGGTCTGAGTAGTGTAATTCTGTAGTTGGGTTAGGTGTTTTTTTTAATAACCTAGCAAATATTTCACTGCGAGTCTCTGCGTTCATATTTATTTTTGTTAATTTTTATTCAATGAGCGAACATTATACCTGAATATAAAACTAATAGCAAAGTCCATTAAAAAAACGACTGCCCGTAAGCCTCTAAGTGCTGCCACAGCTGCTTTTTCTTTGGGTGCTGAGTGCGCATATTGTTGATTTTTTCAAAATAATCATCAATACTTAAATAGCCATTTTCACCAGACCTGACCCTGCCTTGTAGCGTTTCAAACCAATCTTGTTGCTCATCTTCGCTGAGTGATTCAGGGTAGTTTCTGGCTTTGAAGTGCATCAACAATGTTGAGAGTTTTTTATCTTTAAATTTTGGCTGGAATTTTTTTAATTCAGCAACGCTCAGGGTTTGGATTTGCTCGCATTTTTTCTTATCTGCATTGTCAATAAAACCATCATACAGCGATTGGTCCACATCCTTAGCCGGCTCTCGTGGTTGATTTTTATAAATAGCTTGCACCACTTTGTTAATAGCAGTTTGATTATTTTTGATAAAAGATAAGTGTTGCATACATTGCTGCATATCAATTTGCAATTGCTCAATAATTTTAGGCTCAAGCTTATAGACATTAGGCACGAACATTGGGCTTTTATTAAAAATTAAATCTTTTATTTGTAGTCTTTCTACGCCAGCAGCAAGCTGTGCTTGTTTGCTAAACATAAGCTTTTTAAGCTCATCAACTTCCAACTCTAATAGGATTTTTGGGTCTTGGTCAAGATTGAATACAATCGCTCGATCGCTATACTCAGGATGATAAGCCAGCGCAACTGAGAGTCGCGTACAAGATAATTTTGCCAGATACATTCCTGAGGTATGCAGCATCGGCTCAAACAGTTTGATTTTTGCTTCTACAGTTTTTTTTACGCGCAGGCTAAATCCATAATCAAACAGTTGCGGCTGTGTTTTTTTAATGATTTTAGCAATCTCAATAGTCGCCCGCACATCCGCCAAAGCATCGTGCGCATCATTATGTTCAATACCATTAGCAGGTGCAAGTTGGTCAAGTTTAAATATCGGCTTAGCTGTTTCGTCATATACCCATTTTAGGCTGGCATCTTTTTTCAGCGCATAACACAAACGCACCACATCGAGAATATCCCAACGCGTATTGCCATTTTTCCAATGCCAAGCATACGGGTCGATAAAATTACGATACAAAGTATGGCGGGTAAATTCATCGTCAAATCGAATTGAATTGTAACCAACCACACAAGTATCTGCTTGAGAAAACTGATTATTTACTTGCTGAATAAATTGATGTTCAATTATGCCGTTTTGCTCACAATATTGCGGACTAATGCCAGTTACGCAACATGCCTCAGGAGACGGTAGGCAATCTTTAGTTGGTTTGCAATAAAACATTTTTTCATAGAGAATATTTAGATTTTCATCGGTGCGAATGCCGGCGAATTGGGCAATGCGGTCTATCTTTGGCGAGATGCCGAAAGTTTCATAATCATACCAATAAAATGTTTTCATAGCTTTATTTTAGCCAAATATAATAAAGCAAGACCTTCTTTTTTAAGATTGTTTTTTGTTTGCAAAAAAAGTGATAAAATAAACATTAACTTATACACAACTGATGTAAACAACATAATCCTTTCAAAAAATACCATAACTAACGATGCCAAAGCCAGGGCAACCGTTGGATTTTTATCAACTAATGCTTATGTTTTAGTAGATAATACTGCAACTTTCTCAATTTCTGCCAATAACCCTATGAGCCTTACAGCAGGTAGTCTGTTCAATGTTGGTATTTTAACATATGATGAAAATAGCGATACTTTTTCAGATTTTCTTACTATTATTGTAACGGATAACCCTGTTTTTTCCTTAGATATTGATGGCAATGGGACTCTTGGCGCTAATAATGATGGGTTAATTATTTTTAAATATTTACTAAATGCTGCCGATGGCAGAAAAGCAACTACTGGGTCGAAGTCTTATTTAGATAATGCAAGAACTATTTTAGATATTGATGGCAACGGAACTCTTGACGCTCATAGTGACGGATTGATTATCTTTAAATATTTACTAAACTCTAATGCTAACAATTTACATACTAGCATTGCTAATGGTGCCACTAGAAAAACAACCGCAGAGTTGAAGGTTTATTTAGATGCATTTAGATAAAAATAACAAATAACAAAGCAAAATCTTCTTTTAATTAAAAACCACGCTAAAATCCTGCTGATTTTCTGTTTTTAATGTAGAATTACTAAACTTTTATTTAAAATAATTTGCTAATAAAAATGATGTTTTTTAAAAATTTTGTTGTAGTTTTTGCTTTGGGCTTTGGTGTAGGAATGCAATCTGTCGCCAGCACAGTCCTCAAAGTAGATTTTGATAATGTGGTCAATGCTGCTGAGCTGGTCTTTCAAGGTCAGGTTGTTTCTAAGGAAGTTCGCAGTTTGCCAAATGGGCAGCCGATGACTTTTATCACCTTTGACATAGACGATTTAATAAAAGGCAGCTATACCTCAACAACAATAGAATTAGGTTTTTTAGGCGGTGAAACTGGCGGCAGGACTATGATAATATCTGATTTAACAATGCCAGAAGCAGGCGAGGAGGGCATTTATTTTGTTGAAAACACTACTCGCAGGCAGGTTAATCCGTTGTATGGCTGGCATCAGGGGCATTATTTAGTTAAAACAGATAGCAGCGGCAATAAAACAGTTGAAAAACTAATATCAGACGCTGAATATAGCCCAAATAACAAATCCACCAGCTCATATCAAGCCCAGAGTGTAGCAAATAATCTTGATGATTTTAAATCAAGAATTGACGATATTTTAAATCAATGAAACTGATAGCTAAGATAAGTTTATTGGCTGTTTTAGTCATTAGCACAGCAGTTAATGCTTATGAACTCTTGCAAGGTAGTTGGGCAAGTAATAATATAGAATTTTATATAGGATTTAATGGCAGCGAGGATAACATCAGTGCCGCTGATTATCAATCAGCCCTAAATAATGCAATAACTTCTTGGAATAATAATTCTAACTTTCAGTATAGTATTAATTCAGCATATAAAGACCCGTGTACAGATAATCTAGAAAAGTATAACAGTGTCAGATTTAAAGATGATATATGCGGCACAGCTTTTGGCGCTAATGTACTTGCAGTAGCAAGTACTTCTTATAGCAGCGGTTATACAGATGATTCTGATATTATTTTTAACTCATCAATAACATGGGGTATTCACGATAATAACAGCAACTCCCCAATTGATTTTAAACGCGTTGCTTTGCACGAAGTCGGTCACACCCTTGGGATAGGCCATGAAGAAGATAATTCCTCAATAATGAACCCATCGTATCAAGGCAATATAACAACCCTACAAACAGATGATATAAATGGAATTAGGGCAATATATGGTCTTGACAACTCAGCAGATGATTATGGAGACGACACCAGCACCGCCACTGCTATTAGTTTTAATACCAATATCAGTGGCAATATTAGAGTTGACGGTGATGATGATTATTTTAGTATTAGCGTGCCTGCTGGTGGCGGCGATTTGGATATTTATAGCACAAGTAGTATAGATACTTATGGTTATTTATTAGATAGTTCTGCTAATATTATTGCCGAACATGATGATGTATCTGCAACGGATAAAAATTTTAAAATTACACGCACGCTTAGCGTTGGCACTTATTATATTCGCGTTAAAGGGTATTATTTTGCCACAACAGGCGATTACACCCTTAGGGCTGATATTACTAATACAATCTCAGCCCCAGATGGCATAAATGCTACAGATGGTAGTTCTGCTTCTTATGTGAGAGTATCTTGGAATAGCGTTAATAATGCTTCAAGTTATATAGTTTATCGCTCTAATGGTTCAGAAGGGGTTTATTCACAAATTGCAAGCACTTCGTCCTCGCCTTATGATGACATCTCAGCGGTAGCAACTATAACTTATTCCTACAAAATAAAGGCTTGCACCGGCTCAAGTGGAACTGGCATTTGTAGTGATTATAGTAGTTTTGATACAGGGTATCGTGCTATCTCAGCCCCATCTGCCCCAACTGTTAGTGATGGGGATTATACTGATAAAGTGCGTATATCGTGGAGTAGCGTAAGTGGTGCTAATAGTTATATAATTTACCGTTGCACAAGCACAAACAGCAGCAGTTGTTCACAGATTGACACAGATTCAAGCTCGCCTTATGATGATACAGGAGTTACAGCAGGCATCATTTATTATTACCGACTAACAGCGTGTTCTGGTAGTAGCGGTAGCGGTAATTGTAGTAGTTATAGTAGTTATAACCAAGGGCATCGTGCTATCACAGCTGCTCCAAATATTGTATTTTCACCTGCTACTATTGCCGCTGTTGTTGGGGCGGATATTGGCAATATAACAGTTATAAATATTGGAGGAGTTGCTGATTTATATTCTATTGTGCCAGCAATTACTAATGATTTGTCTTTTAATACCAATACTGGAACTATCTCAGGAACCCCAAGTGCCACAGCATCAGCAACAACATATACAGTTACAGCCACAAATTCATTTGGTAGTAATACCGCAACCCTTAGCATTGAAGTAAAAAGTTTTTCCTTAGACATTGATGGCAATGGGACTATTAATGCCCCTAATGATGGACTAATTATCTTTAAATATTTACTAAATTCTAATGCTAATAATTTACATACTACCATTGCTAATGATGCTGCTGAGAACAGAAAAACAACAACACAGTTGAAGACTTATTTAGATAATGCAGGAACTATTTTAGATATTGATGGCAATGGAACTACTAATGCCCCTAACGATGGATTGATTATCTTTAAGTATTTACTAAACTCTAATGCTAACAATTTACATACTACAATTTCTAGTAATACAATGGAGGGCAGAAAAACAACCCCACAGTTGAAAGCTTATTTAGATTTGTATAGAGATTAAAAAGAAAAAATAATTAGGAGTGCCATCAGATTTGTTGAAGTTGATTTTCTTGTGACAATTCAAAAATTCTAACTCGTGTAGTATTAGGATTTTGTTAATAGTGTTCAGATTTAAATGGGTTAATTTTGCAATTTTCACCCAAGGGCATAAACAAGAAGCATTTAAATCTACTGAAAAATACTTAGATTATTTCACGAAATTTAGCCTCTGAAATACGCGAACGGTTGTAATACTTATTTTTTCTTTTCATAATTAGTTAAGACCCTAATAAGTTACTAGAATTTATAACACTTCTGCCTAATTCCTTTTCTGTGTCTTTTCTAGCATTGCCTGCTACTGTGCCGCCTCGTTTAGCAACATTTTTGTTTTTTTCTAAAGTGTTTGGTTTTTCTTCTTTAGAAATTTCAGTGGTTACGCGCTCGCCTAACATTGCAAAAATCAATTCTAAATCGTCCATATTATCACGCAGATTTATTTTAGATTTTTCAGGTAGATTTTTCAAATTTTTATATTTACTGGGCGTCATTCCAAAAGTGGCTTTGGAAATTTCAGCCGTTAAAATAGCATAATCTCGTTGCTCAGTAATGCCTCTTTCTTGCCATTCATCAGTGAGATTTTGACGAATAGCAATACCACGCAAACGCTTATCAATCCAATCTTTTGGATAACCTTTTTGCTCATAAATCGCCTTCATTCGCTGTTGTGCCAGCTCTGGGTTTTCTATTTCATCAAGGCGTTCTTTGCCAACTTGTGCCAGCCACAATTTAAAAGGCTCGGCTTTTTTGGAGGGAATGGATTGGATTAGGCGAAAAATATCTTTGCTATTTGCAACATCAGTTATTCTCATTTTGTTATCAGCAGAAAGCATTTTCAAACGGTTACAATTTGTAACCGTTTCATTACCCTCTTTGAAAAGTCGGTGTTTTAGCACTTTCCAATAGTTTCTTGCCCCTTGATAATCTTTTTGCTCGGTTAATATTTCCACAATATCAATAATGGAAAAAAACCATTCGTCTTGCTGCCAAGTTCTGCGAATGTTTTTGTTTTGAAAAACTATTAGTTTATTTTGATTTTTCATAATCTCCATCAAACACTTTTTGTAATATTAACACGCCTCTAAAGTTATCTTGACCCTATTTTTAATAGTAATTATTAATTAAGCAATTGTTTATATTTTCCGCAAAACTCCTAACGGGTATGGTGGAGAGTGAGGGATTTGAACCCTCGATAGGGGATAAACCCTATACACCCTTAGCAGGGGCGCGCCTTCAGCCACTCGGCCAACTCTCCAAAAAAAAACAGTATTATACGCGAAATTGAAAAACTTGACTGCTGTTAAAAACCATATTTGTATTTGAGGTTTATTTCTTTAAATTTTGTTTCAGGTTCAAGTTTAAGTCTGATTTTGCCCCAGTCGCCTTTTATTTTAAATTTGTTTTCTATGCTTTCTATGCTTTTTTTAATGCTTAAAAGAACTTGTTCGCTATCGTTTAAATTGCCATCTTCATCATTTTTGTTTTTGTATTCATAGTAAGTCAAACTGTCATAATCTTTGTTTTTGTTATAAATATCAAGTGCTGCTTGGTTTTCATCTGCCAGTTGTTTTTTTTGTGAAAATAATGCTTCAATATTCAAAGCTTCCAACTCTTTTTGAATTGGGTTGTTTGCATAAGTAGTAAAAGATAATAGCAAAGCGACTAAGAAAACCATTGATAGATACCTAACATATTGACGCAAACAAAAAAAGCATTGAGTATAACCAGCGATTTATCGTTGTTTTTAGTGCCTTGAATAATCCAGCTGATGGCTGATATCATAAAAAATATATACCCAAATTTTGAGTGGTTGAAATTAAGGGCAATCAGCATACCGCCAGAGATGCCGGTGATAGTTCCAAACCAGCCCCAAAAATTATTCATTGTATTATAAAGTCGTGAGTAATGTGTGCAGATTTGCCCAGCATAATTGAAGCAGAGCAATATTTATCAGCCGACAAACTGATTGCTTTGCCTACTTTTTTTTGATTAAGATTGATGCCTGTTAGCACAAAATGCATGTGAATTTTGGTAAAAATTTTCGGGTGTTGTGGTGCGCGTTCAGCGCTAATTTCTGCACGGCAATCATGCACCTGTTGGCGCATTTTTTTGAGTGTAGATACGACATCTATCGTGCTGCAGCCGCCCATGCCTAATAATAGCATTTCCATAGGTCGAATACCGAGATTTTTGCCGCCTAATGCCTCAGGTCCGTCCATTACCACAGCATGACCACTAGCAGATTCGCCGACCATCATCATGCCGTCAATCCATTTAATAACTGTTTTCATACACTTGCGCTCCCTTGTGGGGCAAAAATTTGCTGCAATGCTTGACCCGGATTATCTTGGCACATAAAGGCTTCGCCCACTAAAAAGCTGTAAATTTGATGTTTGCGCATAAAGGCAACATCGGCAGCACTCAAAATACCACTTTCGCTAATAATTAAGGTGTCATCTTTGATTTCGCCCAGCAGCTCGATGGTGGTGTCAAGCGAAACATCAAAAGTGCGAAGATTGCGATTATTGATACCGATCATGGGCAATCTAAGTTTAAATGCACGCTTTAATTCTTCCAAATTATGCACTTCGACCAGCACATCCATATTAATAGCAATGGCGCGCATCGTTAAATCTTCCATTTGTTTATCAGTCAGACAAGCGACAATCAGCAATATGCAATCTGCGCCTAAGGCTCTGGACTCATAAATTTGATAAGGGTCAATTATAAATTCTTTACGCAATACTGGCAATGATACTGCCGCCCTAACATCAGTTAGATGTTGATTATCCCCTTGAAAAAAATCTTTATCTGTCAGTACCGACAAACAAGCCGCACCGTGTGCTTGGTAACTTTTGGCAATTTCTACTGGGTTAAAATTTTGACGCAATACACCTTTGGAAGGCGATTTTTTTTTGATTTCTGCAATAATTGCATTTTGTTTAAGTGCTACTTTGTCATTTAATGCTTGAAAAAAATCGCGCGTTTTGCGATTTGCATACGCCATTTCCAGCATTTTATCAGCAGGCACAAGTTTTTGGCACTCAGATAGCTCTTGTTGTTTGCGGGCAATAATTTTTTTTAAAATATCGGGCGTGTTAGTCATATACAAATTATAATCTAACTTTAATTTTGTCTTTGTATAAATTATGAAACTACTCCATTTTGAAGTTGGTATTGAGCAGCCATTCTTTTTAATCGCTGGGCCTTGCGTGATTGAATCTGAAATTTTGGCGTTAGAAAGCGCTGCATACTTAAAAAAAATCACCGATGATTTGGGCATTAACTTTATCTATAAATCTTCCTACGATAAAGCCAATCGCACCAGTGCCAGCAGTTTTCGAGGCTTAGGTCTTGAACAAGGTTTGCGTATTTTACAAAAAGTTAAAGAGCAAGTGGGTGTGCCTGTGCTTACAGATGTGCATGAAGATACGCCCTTAGATGAAGTTGCTTGTGTGGTTGATATGATGCAAACACCGGCATTTTTAGTGCGCCAGACTAATTTTATTCAAAATGTCTGCAAGCAAGGCATTCCAGTGAATATTAAAAAAGGTCAATTCCAAGCGCCTTGGGATATGGGCAATGTGGTGGAAAAAGCATACCAGACTGGTAATAAAACAATCACTATTTGCGAGCGCGGCACTTCGTTTGGCTACAACACGCTGATTTCTGATATGCGCGGTTTATCGACCATGCGCGCTATTGGTTGCCCGATTGTATTTGATGCGACTCATTCGGTGCAACAGCCCGGCGGACAAGGCACCACCTCTGGCGGCCAAAGGGAAATGGTGCCAGTGCTTGCGCGCGCTGCAGTAGCAGTTGGCGTTTCAGGTTTATTTATGGAAACCCATCCTAATCCTTCAGTTGCACTGAGTGACGGGGCGAATATGATTCCCTTAGATAAAATGGCAGAATTGTTAAAAACCTTGCAAGATTTGGATAATATCAGCAAACAAAATGGATTTTTAGAAAATCATTTAAGTTAAAAAAAATTTACTTTGTATAATTGTGATTTAATTTGAGGTAAAAAAAATGTTAAAAATAGCGCTAACAGGTAGCAGTGGAAGAATGGGACAGGCCATTATTGAGGTGATTAGTCAGAGCGATTCACTGATTTTAGCTGCTGCCTTAGATAAGGGCGGCGACTTAAATTCGGCATTGTCTCAATTTGATGTATTGATTGACTTTAGCAGTCCAGCAGCTACACTACAATATTTAGCGATTTGTCAAAATGCCGGCAAAGCTATGGTCATTGGCACCACAGGTTTTGCGGATGATGAATTGCAAATTATTAACAGTGCGGCTAAAGATATTGCTATTGTATTTGCACCGAATATGAGTATTGGGGTTAATGTATCGTTGAAATTATTAGATATGGCAGCACGGGCGATTGGCAATGATGCCGATATTGAAATTGTTGAAGCGCATCATCGTCATAAGGTGGATGCGCCCTCAGGCACAGCATTAAAGATGGGCGAGGTGATTGCTAACGCATTGGGCAGAGATTTATCCAAGTGCGCTGTCTATACCAGAGAAGGCATTGAAGAGCCGCGCAGTCGTCAAACCATTGGCTTTTCTACCATTCGTGGTGGTGATTTGGTGGGCGAGCATACGGTGAGTTTTTTTATGCAGGGTGAGCGCCTTGAAATAACACATAAAGCCTCATCTCGTGCAACATTTGCGAATGGTGCGGTGCGCGGTGCAACTTGGTTAAAAGACAAACCAAGCGGGCTTTATACTATGCAAGATGTTTTGGCTTTGTAAAAAATGTTATATGCTATTATTGCCACCGATGTTGAAAATTCATTAGAAAAACGCTTGTCGGCGCGCCCAGCGCATATTGAGCGTTTGCAGGTTTTAAAAAATGCAGGGCGACTGATTTTGGCAGGGCCGCACCCTGCTATTGATAACAACGAGCCGGGTGAGGCAGGTTTTACCGGCTCGCTGGTGGTGGCAGAATTTGCTTGTTTGCAAGATGCACAAACTTGGGCACAATCAGACCCCTATTTAGAGTCGGGTGCGTATGCAAATGTTATTGTTAAACCGTTTAAAAAAGTACTACCATAACTTATGAGCCTTATTTTCAGACCTTTATTTGAAAAAGAAAGCTCAACTTACAGCTATTTGTTGGCAGATTCTCAAACTAAAGAGGCGATTACTAAACAACGCGATATTGGGCTGATTGAAGAGTTAGATTTACCTAAAAATCCATGGCATCATGCCTGCTAATCAAAGCTGTGGCGCTAGTATTATCACTCAATAATTATGAAAAAAATTACTATTATCGGTTCAGGTTTTGCTGGATTAACAGCCCTTAGAACTCTGCGAATGTTTTTTCAGTAAATTTCAGTAATAAAAAAACATAAAAAACAGAAAATTAACCCTTGTATTGAAAAGATAGTTATGGGATAATGCTTGATTGCTTTTTTGGGAGGGGTTCCCGAGTGGCCAAAGGGAACAGACTGTAAATCTGTCGGCTCTGCCTTCGAAGGTTCGAATCCTTCTCCCTCCACCATAGGCAAGCGTAATAAAAAGGATTTGCGGGTATCGTATATTGGTATTACCTTGGCCTTCCAAGCCAATGAGACGAGTTCGATTCTCGTTACCCGCTCCAAGTACAAGGTTGTGCTCACCTAGCTCAGTCGGTAGAGCACTTCCTTGGTAAGGAAGAGGTCGGCGGTTCAAATCCGCTGGTGAGCTCCAATAGATTTATATGTTATTTATTTTAGAAAAAAAAGGAGAATAAAATGCCAAAAGAAAAATTTGAGCGAACCAAACCCCATGTCAATGTTGGCACCATAGGTCATGTTGACCACGGTAAAACCACATTAACCGCGGCTATCACCAAAGTTATGGCAGAAGCCAGAGGCGGTGAATTTAAAAATTACGCAGATATTGATAATGCCCCTGAAGAAAGAGAACGCGGCATTACCATCTCTACCGCCCATGTAGAATATGAATCAGAGGCTCGCCATTACGCCCATGTTGATTGTCCTGGACATGCCGATTATGTTAAAAATATGATTACTGGTGCTGCACAAATGGACGGCGCTATTATTGTCATTGCTGCCACAGATGGTCCTATGGCACAAACCAGAGAGCATATCTTACTCTCGCGTCAAGTAGGCGTGCCCTACATCTTGGTTTATATGAACAAGGCTGATATGGTTGATGATGAAGAATTAGTAGAATTGGTTGAAATGGAAATCCGTGAGTTACTCAGTGAATACGAATTCCCAGGTGATGACACCCCAGTTATTTTTGGCTCTGCACTAAAAGCATTAGAAGGCGACACTTCTGATATTGGCGTGCCTTCAATTATTAAATTAGTAGAGGCATTAGATAGCTATATTCCAACACCAAAACGCGATACCGATAAAAACTTCATTATGCCGATTGAAGATGTATTCTCAATCTCTGGTCGTGGCACAGTTGTTACCGGTCGTATTGAAGCAGGCAAGGTTAATATTGGCGATGAGATTCAAATAGTCGGCATCAAAGACACTCAAACAACCACTTGCACTGGTGTTGAGATGTTCCGTAAATTATTAGATTCAGGTGAGGCCGGTGATAATGTAGGTGTTCTGCTTCGTGGCACTAAACGCGAAGAAGTAGAACGCGGTCAAGTGCTTGCTAAGCCCGGCTCAATTAAGCCACATTCAAAGTTTGTGGCAGAAGTTTATGTCCTGAGTAAAGAGGAAGGTGGTCGTCATACCCCATTTTTTAACAACTACCGCCCACAATTCTACTTCAGAACAACAGATGTAACTGGCGCTTGTGAGCTACCAAAAGATGTAGAAATGGTAATGCCGGGTGATAATCTGAAGATGGATGTTGAACTACTCTCACCGATTGCTATGGACGAAGGCTTAAGATTTGCCATTCGTGAAGGTGGTCGCACGGTTGGTGCTGGTGTGGTTGTTAAAGTAACGGACTGATAATTAATTTAATTAATAGGATAGGTTGGCTTGGGTGATTGTCAATTTTAAAGTATTTAGGCAAGTGGCTCAATTGGTAGAGTGGCGGTCTCCAAAACCGTTGGTTGGGGGTTCGAGTCCCTCCTTGCCTGCCATATTTAAAGGTGTATTGTGAGTAAAGCAACAGAAACGCAAATAAAAGAATCGTTATTAAGTATGATTGTGTCAATCCTGATTGTGATTGCCTCGCTTGTAGTATTCTATGTGGATCCATTAGGGTTAAATACAACACTGTATAAGGTATTAGCTTTATTGGCAGGTGTGGCTTTAGCAGGGTTTATATTTTTCAGATCGCCTCAGGGCGCTAGATTAACTTTGTTTCTAAAAGGGACAAAAATTGAATTACGAAAAGTTGTTTGGCCAACGCGTGATGAAACCATAAAAACAACTGGCATGATTATGATTGCTGTTGTGATTGTTGCTATCTTTTTAGCACTGGTAGATTCATTTTTCTCATGGCTGGTCCAGCTATTAACAAATTAGGAAATACGATGGCGAAAAGATGGTATGTGCTTCATGCGAGAAGTGGTTATGAAGCTAAAGTTAAAATAGCGATTGAAGAAGCCGTTGCCAGAGAAGGTTTGGAAGAATTAGTTAGCGATGTTATGATTCCGACCGAGCAAGTGATGGAGCTTAAAGACGGCCAGAAGAAAACTGCTGAACGCAAATTTTTCCCCGGTTATATGTTAGTTAATATGGAGCTGACTGAGCCGAGCTGGTTATTGGTTAAAAATACCAATAATGTGATTGGTTTTATTGGCGGCTCATCAGGCAAACCTTCGCCCATTACACAGCGTGAGGTAGATATGATTCTTGCTCGTGTACAAGAGGGTGCTGACAAGCCTAAGCCTAAGGTTGCTTACCAAGCAGGCGAAGAAGTTTTAGTGATTGACGGCCCATTTAACGAATTTAACGGCTTGATTGAAGCAGTTGATTACGAAAAGAATTTATTGAAAGTAGAGGTGTTAATTTTTGGACGAACTACCTCAGTAGAATTAGAGTTTTCTCAAGTGGAAAAAACTTAAAATAACCTAAACTAATGGTTGTGATTTAACCGGGGAGTTTGATTTAATCATCAAATGTTTGACCCAAAACGAAGCAAATGCTTCAAGGAAGAAAAATGGCTAAAAAAATAGAATCTTATATTAAACTGCAGATTTCAGCACAAGAAGCAAATCCTTCGCCGCCAGTTGGTCCAGCACTTGGTCAGCATGGTGTCAATATTATGGATTTTTGTAAGGCGTTTAACGCCCAAACTGGAGAAATTGACAAAGGTATGAAGGTGCCTGTGGTGATTACGGTTTATAGCGACCGTAGTTTTACTTTTGTTACTAAAACACCGCCTGCTGCGGCATTATTATTAAAATTAACCGGCATTAAAAAAGGTTCTAGTGTGCCACATACAGATAAAGTAGGCAATGTAAGTCGTGCACAGCTTGAAGAAATTGCAACTATTAAAATGAAAGATTTGAATGCAAACGATATGCAGTCAGCTGTCAAAATTATTGCCGGTACAGCGCGTTCTATAGGTATGGTTGTGGAGGGTTTAAATGAGTAAGTTAAGCAAAAAACAAAAAGAGATTGCAACTAAGGTTGAGGCTGAAAAGCGTTATTCAATCAATGATGCACTAAATTTATTAAAGGACTGTGCAACCGCAAAATTTGATGAGTCAATTGATGTCAGTATTAATCTTGGTGTTGATACTAACAAATCCGAGCAAAATGTACGCGGCGCAGTGGTATTGCCAAATGGCACCGGTAAAACAGTTCGTGTTGCAGTATTTACACAAGGCGATAATGTAGCCAAAGCGCAGGCAGCAGGAGCAGATGTAGTGGGCATGGAAGACTTAATGAAATCAATGCAAGATGGCGATCTTAACTATGATGTGGTGATTGCATCACCTGATGCAATGGGTGTGGTCGGTCGCTTAGGGCAAGTATTAGGTCCGCGTGGTTTGATGCCAAACCCTAAAGTCGGCACAGTAACACCAGATGTGGCAACGGCGGTTAATAATGCCAAAGCAGGTCAGGTGCGCTATCGTGCAGATAAAGCCGGCATTGTTCATGCTGGCGTTGGCAGGGCATCATTTAGCACAGAGTCCTTAGCACAAAATATCACTACTTTATTGGAAGCATTAAAAAAAGCAAAACCTAGTTCGACTAAGGGTGTGTATTTTAAAAAAATAAGTGTTTCTTCAACTATGGGACCAGGTCTTGCAGTTGATTTAGCATCGGTTGGCATTTAGTCAGCTAAATAATTCTTTGGGTCGCAGATGTATCTGATTGACCTCAAAGACCATAGGTGCAGATATTCCTCCTGGAGTATTTGTTTAATTGAGTGGTAGCACACTTAGCCTATGTAGAGGGTATGTGAATACTCTGTGGCGAAAGTTATCAAAATGATGGCTTTCTTTTTTTAAACTGTTCAGGAGAGGCAAATGGCTCTAAATCTTGAAGCAAAAAAGGTTGTTGTCAAACAAGTAAATTCACTAGCTAATAGTGCAATTTCTATTGGCGTGGCCGAGTATCGCGGATTGAGTGTTGAACAAATGACTAATCTTCGTTGTAGTGCGATTGATGCAAATGTTTCTTTACGCGTGGTAAAGAATACCTTAGCAAAAATAGCATTGGCGAAGACTGAATGCGAGTGTGTATTACCAGTTCTTAGCGGGCCGGTAATCCTTGGATTTTCTCAGGAAGATCCAGGTGCAGTAGCACGCGTATTTAAAGATTTTGTTAAAGATAACAAAGATTTAGTCGTTAAGGGTTTGGGCGTTGCAGGTGATTTTGTGGATGCAAATCAGCTTAAGCGTATTGCAGACTTACCAACTAAAGATCAAGCGATCAGTCTGGTTATGGCACTTATGTTAGCACCGGTTGAGAAACTAACAAGAACTTTGAATGAAGTTCCGACAAAAGTGACCAGAGTGGTAGCGGCAGTTCGTGACCAAAAACAACAATAAATAAATAAGGAGTAAATATCATGGCATTATCAAAAGACGATATTTTAAATGCAATTGCAGATATGTCTGTAATGGATGTTGTTGAATTAGTTTCAGCAATGGAAGAAAAGTTCGGCGTATCAGCAGCAGCAGTGGCAGCAGCACCTGTAGCGGCAACAGCAGATGCTGGCGGCGTAGTAGAAGAGCAATCAGAATTTAGTGTAATTCTAACTAGCTTTGGCGAGAAGAAAGTTGCGACCATTAAAGCGGTGCGCGGCATCACTAGCTTAGGACTTAAAGAAGCCAAAGATCTGGTTGAAGCTGCACCAACACCTATTAAAGAAGGTGTTAGTAAAGCTGAAGCTGAAGACCTTAAAAAGCAACTTGAAGAAGCAGGCGCTAGCGTAGAGCTTAAATAAGTTGTGTTAGCCAAAATCCCTATGAGGGGATTTTGGTGTTTTTAATAAGAACAAATTAAAGTCCTAAAAAGATTTTATAAGCAATAATTAATAATGTGAGGTATTCATGGCTTATTCATTCACTGAAAAAAAGCGAATTAGAAACAATTTTGGCTCTAGGGAATCAATTTTAACTGAACCAGACCTGCTGGCTATCCAAATAAACTCATTTAATGGTTTTATTCAAGCTGGGGAAAAAGATAAAATCAATATTGGGCTAAATGCCGTATTTCAATCGGTATTTCCAATAACAGCGGTTAATGGCTATGCTGAAATCGAATATGTTGATTACAAATTACAAGAGCCTAAATTCAGTGTTGAAGAATGTAAGCTTCGTGGCGTTACTTTTGCCTCGACTTTACTGGTTAAATTAAATTTGGTTTTATTTGATAAAAACGGCTCAACTCTGAAGAAAAAACGCCGTGTCAAACAAGTTATTGAAGAAAATGTTTATCTTGGTCAATTACCAATGATGACTGAAACCGGCACATTTGTTGTCAATGGCACAGAGCGTGTTGTAGTGTCGCAGTTGCATAGGTCGCCGGGTGTTATTTTTGAACATGACAAAGGAAAAACACATTCCTCAGGCAAGATTTTATTCTCATCAAGGGTGATTCCTTATCGTGGTTCATGGTTAGATTTTGAATTTGACCATCATGAACATTTATATGCTCGAATTGACCGCCGTAGAAAACTACCAGTAACCACTTTGCTACGCGCGATGAGCCTAGATAGCGAGCAAATCCTAAGTAGTTTTTTTGAAAAAATTGGGGTTAAACTCAAAGCCAAATCTTGTGATGTGAGTTTATCACCGCAAAAATTGCGTGGTGTGATTGCAGAGTTTGACATCAAGTCAGGTAAAAATACTATTGTTGAAAAAGGTCGCCGTATCACCGCTAAACACACTAAATTATTAGAAGCAGCAGCCATCAAATCAATCAATACAGCACTTGAGTATTTATTAGACAAAGTTATTGCGCAAGATTTAATTGACAAAACAACCGGTGAAATTTTATTGGCTGCAAACACTGTTATTACCGAAGAGGTATTGCAAGTATTAAGCGCCCATAAAGTTAGGAGAATTGAGATTCTCCATATAAATGAGTCCGAAGGTGGTGCTTATATTTCAGATACATTGCGCTTAGACGAAACCCAAACTGAGCTTGAAGCGCGTATGAGTATTTATCATGTGATGCGTCCAGGCGAGCCAGCAACGGAAGACGCGGTTAACTTATTATTTAATAACTTATTCTTTAAGGGCGACCATTATGACCTTTCTAAAGTTGGTCGTATGAAGCTTAACCGCCGTTTAGGGGTTGCCTCAGAAGCCGGCAAGCATGTGCTAACCAATGATGATATTATTAGCGTTCTTAAATTATTGATAAACATTAAAAATGGTAATGATGTTGTTGATGATGTTGATACACTTGCCAACAGACGCGTCAGAGCGATTGGTGAGATGATTGAAAACCAGTTTAGAATTGGTTTGATTCGCGTTGAAAAGGTGGTTAGAGAAGGTTTGAATTTGGCAGAAACTGATGAGCTGACTCCGCAAGATTTGATTAACTCTAAGCCAGTGTCATCAGCTGTGAGAGAATTTTTTGGCTCTTCGCAGTTGTCGCAATTTATGGACCAAGTGAATCCACTATCAGGAGTTACCCATAAACGCCGTATTTCAGCCTTGGGACCAGGTGGTTTAACTCGTGAACGCGCTGGTTTTGAAGTGCGTGATGTGCATCCGTCTCATTATGGTCGTCTGTGTCCGATTGAAACACCAGAAGGTCCGAATATTGGTTTGATTAATACTTTAGCGGTGTATGCTAAAACCAATCATTATGGCTTCTTAGAAACGCCTTATCAAGTAGTTAAAAAAGGTAGGGTTACTCGTGAGATTGTGTATGTTTCTGCCATTGATGAAATCGCACATACTATTGCACAAGCCAACGCAAATATTGATGACGAAGGCAAATTAACCGATGAGTTGATTTCATGTCGGCATAAAAATGAGTTTGTTTTGGTTAATTATAAAGATGTAACTTTAATTGATATTGACTCTAAGCAAATCTCTTCAGTAGCAGCGTCTTTAATTCCATTTTTAGAGCATGACGATGCAAACCGTGCGCTGATGGGCTCAAATATGCAACGCCAAGCAGTGCCAGTACTCAAGGTCGAGAAACCCTTAGTAGGCACAGGCATTGAGCGCGTGGTTGCTATTGATTCACGCGTTTGTGTAACGGCAAAAAATGCCGGTGTGGTTGAAGCAGTTGATGCCTCTCGCATTGTTATTCGTGTCGATTCTAAGCAAACCAAAGTCAGTAAATTGGGTGTTGATATTTACAATTTAACCAAGTATGCGCGTTCAAATCAAAACACTTGTATTAACCAAAAACCTTTGGTTAAAACTGGTGATAAGATTACTGCAGGCGATGTATTGGCAGACGGACCTTCGACCGATTTGGGTGAATTAGCATTAGGTCAAAATATGAAAATTGCTTTTATGCCTTGGAATGGTTACAACTTTGAAGATTCAATTCTGATTTCAGAACGCGTGGTGCAAGAAGATCGCTTCACCACCATACATATTGAAGAGTTAACCATTTATGCGCGTGATACTAAGCTGGGTCCTGAAGAAATTACCGCAGATATTCCTAATGTTAGTGAGTCTGCACTAGCCAAGTTAGATGAAGTTGGCGTGGTTTATGTGGGCGCGCGCGTTAAAGGCGGCGATATTTTGGTTGGCAAGGTAACTCCAAAGAGTGAAGTGGTTTTGTCCCCTGAAGAAAAACTATTGCGTGCTATTTTTGGTGAAAAAGCCAGCAGTGTAAAAGATTCTTCCTTGCGTGTTGGCGCGTCAAAATCTGGCGTGGTGATTGATGTGCAAGTCTTTACCCGTGATCGTGTTGATAAAGATGCCAGAGCTATTAGTATTGATGAAGATCGTTTAGCTAAAATAAGAAAAGATATTGACGATGAATTTGGCATTATTGATGGTGATATTTATCGCCGAGTGCGTCTCAAGCTTTCTGGCAATATATTAGTTAAAGGTGTTGGCGATATTAAAACAGGCGAAAAATTGAACACCAAGCTGATGAGGTCATTAGACAACACTGAGGTAGGCAAGCTAAAAGTTAAAGATAATGCAATTAACAAAGAGGTAGCAGCGCTTGTGAAACAAGCCAAGGCTAAACAAGTTGAATTTGATGCCTTCTTTGAAAACGAACGCGCCAAAATTGACGAGGGTGCAGAATTGCCGCCAGGTGTTATGAAGATGGTTAAAGTTTATGTAGCAACTCATAAAACCCTGCAAGTCGGTGATAAGATGGCTGGTCGTCATGGTAATAAAGGTGTGATTTCACGCGTATCACCAGTTGAGGATATGCCATATCTTGCCGATGGCTCGACCGTTGATGTGGTGCTTAATCCACTCGGTGTGCCATCAAGAATGAATGTTGGTCAGGTATTAGAAGTTCATTTAGGCTATGCCGCTAAAGGTCTGGGCTATAAGATTGCTGCTATGTTGGATGAAAAGCGTAGCGAAATGGTTGGAGAAATTAGAGATTTTTTAGATAAAATTTATAACTCTTATGGCAAGCAAGAAAACTTAAGCTTGTTTAGCGATGAAGAAATCATTGAATTAGCAAACAACTTACGCGCCGGCGTGCCAATGGCAACCCCGGTATTTGATGGCATTAAAGAACAACACATTAAATCATTATTGAAGTTGGCTGACTTGCCAGAATCTGGTCAAGAGCAACTTTATGACGGTCGTTCTGGCGAAGCGTTTGACCGCCCGGTAACGGTTGGTTATATGCATATGTTAAAACTAAATCATCTGGTCGATGACAAAATGCACGCGCGCTCAACCGGCCCTTATTCATTGGTTACTCAACAACCATTAAGCGGTAAAGCACAATTTGGCGGACAGCGTTTTGGTGAAATGGAAGTTTGGGCCTTAGAAGCGTATGGTGCGGCACATACTTTGCGTGAGATGCTAACGGTGAAATCAGATGATGTTATTGGTCGTGCAAAGATGTATAAGAGCATTGTTGATGGAATTAATTTAACTGAGTCAGCAATGCCAGAATCATTTAATGTATTGGTAAAAGAGATACGATCGTTAGCTATTGATGTTGAACTAGAACAACACTAATTAGGAGAATCCAATGAAAGATTTATTACAAATTTTAAAACAACAAAATAAAGAACAAAATTTTGATGCAATTCGAGTTGGCTTAGCATCCCCTGAGAAAATTAGGTCATGGTCGTATGGCGAGGTGAAAAAACCTGAAACCATTAACTACCGCACCTTTAAACCTGAAAGAGAAGGTTTGTTTTGTGCTAAGATTTTTGGTCCGATGAAAGACTTTGAATGTTTGTGTGGTAAATACAAACGCATGAAGTTTCGTAATGTAGTATGTGAAAAGTGTGGTGTTGAAGTAACCCTTTCTAAGGTGCGCCGTGAGCGGATGGGCCATATTGATTTAGCAGCGCCGGTTGCACATATTTGGTATCTTAAATCACTACCTTCGCGCTTAGGTTTGTTGATGGATATGACCCTTAAAGATATTGAACGGGTTTTATATTTTGAAGCATTTTTAGTAACAGACCCTGGCTCTACACCTTTGGTACACAGGCAATTATTAACTGAGGAGATGTATTTTGATGCGTTGGATGAATTTGGAGACGATGAGTTTGAAGCGAAGATGGGCGCGGAGGCGATTCAAGATGTATTAAAAGAAATGCAGCTTGAAGTCGAAGCCGCTAATTTGCGTGAAGACAGCCTTAATACTAAATCTCAAACCAAGCTTAAAAAATACAATAAGCGTCTTAAATTGATTGATTCACTGATTCAATCAGGCAATAAGCCTGAGTGGATGGTGCTTGATGTGTTGCCAATTCTACCACCAGATTTACGCCCTTTAGTGCCACTTGATGGTGGTCGTTTTGCCACCTCAGATTTAAATGATTTATACCGCCGTGTGATTAATCGTAACAACCGTTTAGCTCGCCTATTAGAGTTAGATGCGCCAGAAATTATTGCGCGTAACGAAAAGCGTATGTTACAAGAAGCAGTTGATTCACTGATTGATAATGGTCGTCGTGGTCGTGCGGTGATGGGCAATAACCGCCGTCCGTTGAAGTCAATTGCGGATATGATTAAAGGCAAGCAAGGTCGTTTTCGTCAAAACCTACTCGGTAAGCGGGTTGATTATTCAGGTCGTTCAGTGATTGTTTGTGGTCCATACCTTAAACTTCACCAATGTGGTTTGCCAAAGAAAATGGCATTAGAATTATTTAAGCCATTTGTCTACAACCGTTTGCAAGTTCAAGGTTTTGCTTCTACTATTAAGGCGGCTAAGAAAATAGTGGAAAGTGAAATTCCTGAGGTTTGGGATATTTTGGAAAAAGTGGTACATCAACATCCAGTAATGTTAAATCGTGCGCCAACTTTGCACCGTTTAGGTATTCAGGCCTTTGAACCATTATTAATTGAAGGCAAAGCTATTCAACTGCATCCATTGGTTTGCGTTGCCTTTAATGCGGACTTTGATGGTGACCAAATGGCAGTACATGTGCCTTTATCTGAAGAAGCACAGTTAGAAGCCAGAACATTGATGTTAGCATCTAATAATGTCCTACACCTTGCTAGTGGTGAGCCTATTATTGTGCCTTCGCAAGATGTGATTTTGGGTTTATATTATATGACTCGTGATATGGTAAATCAGCCGGGTGAAGGTATGGTATTTGCTAATGCAACTGAGGCATTAAGTGCGTATGATTCGGGCGCTGTTTCACTACATGCGAAGGTTAAATTGCGACTCCAAGAATATAAAAAAATAGATGGCAAGTATCAGCCAAGTGTTAAACGCATTGTTGATACTACCATTGGTCGTGCGATTTTCTCAAGAATTTTGCCAGTTGGTTTATCGTTTGATTTAATCAACTGCGCTATTACTAAAAAAGTTGTGTCTAACTTAATTTATGCTTGTTATCAAACTCAAGAGTTAAAAGATACCGTGATTTTTGCTGACCAAATGATGTATATGGGCTTTCAATATTCAACCAAGTCAGGCATTTCATTTTGTTCAAATGATATGACAATTCCCGACACTAAGGCGGGTATGATTGAAGCAGCAGAAGCTCAGGTTAAAGATGTTCAAAACCAATACGCACAAGGTGTGGTTACCGATGGTGAGCGTTATAATAAAGTAATTGATATTTGGTCACACACCTCTGAGACAGTTGCAAAAGCGATGATGGATGAAATTGGCTTTGATGATTTTATTGACGCAAATGGCAAAACTAAAAAGTTAGCATCATTTAATTCGGTGTATATGATGGCTGATTCTGGCGCTAGAGGCTCTCCTGCACAAATGCGTCAATTAGCAGGTATGCGTGGTCTAATGGCAAAGCCAGATGGCTCGATTATTGAAACACCTATTACCTCAAATTTCCGTGAAGGCTTGAATAATATGCAATACTTTATTTCCACTCATGGCGCACGAAAAGGTTTGGCTGATACCGCATTGAAAACTGCAAACTCAGGTTATCTAACTCGTCGTTTGGTCGATGTTGGTCAAGATTTGGTGATTACCGAAACCGATTGCGGTACTGCAAGTGGCTTAATGATGAAAGCGGTGATTGAAGGCGGTAATATTGTGCAAACACTCGGTAATCGAATTGTCGGTCGGGTAACAGCTGAAGATGTGCTAATACCAGATTCCGAGAAAGTTTTATTGGAAAAAGGACATTTAGTCAGCTTAGACGATTCACAAAAAATAAATGAGCTTGCGGTTGAATCAATTAAAGTTCGTTCTACCATTACTTGCGAAGTTCGTTATGGCGTTTGTGCTTCTTGTTATGGCAATGATATGGCACGCGGGCATAAAATTGGCGTTGGTGAAGCGGTTGGTGTGATTGCGGCACAATCAATTGGTGAGCCGGGTACGCAGCTAACCATGCGCACTTTCCATATTGGTGGCGCAGCATCTGCATCAACTGCTGTGAGTAGTATTAACATTAATACTGATGGCGTTGCCCATCTTGAAGGCATCAAGTCGATTACCAATACAAATGGTGATTTGGTGGTGATTTCACGCTCCGCTGAAGTAACTATTCGTAATAAAAAAGGTCAAGAAGTTGAGCGCTACAAGATTCCTTATGGCGCTCTTGTGCATGTTAAAGATGGTGGTGCGGTTAAAGCAAAAGATAAAATTGCAGACTGGGACCCACATACTCATCCAATTATTGCAGAGCAATCTGGTCGTGTTATTTTTGTTGATTTTGTTGAAGGAGTAACCGTGGTTAAAAACACAGACCCATTAACTGGGTTAAACTTCTTTGAGATGATTGACGAAGCGGAAAGGTCTTCAGCTGCTAAAGGTCTTAAACCATTGATTAAGATGGTTGATGAGAAAGATTCAAATATCATTTTATCAACCCATTACCTGCCCTCAGATATAAAAATTCATATAGAAGATAATCAAGTCATTTCAGCGGGCGAAGTGCTGGCTAAAATTTCTAAAGATTTGTCTAAAACCAGTGATATTACTGGCGGCCTGCCCCGTGTTGCTGATTTATTTGAAGCGCGTAAAGCTAAGGATCACTCGATTCTTGCAGAAGCAGAAGGTGTGATTAGTTTTGGCAATCCAACCAAATCTAAGGACCGTTTAATAATTACTTCTGCAGCAGATGAAGTAACGGAAATGATGATTCACAAGTGGCGTCAAATCAATGTTTTTGATGGGGAAACTGTAGAAAAAGGTGATGTAATTTCTGACGGCCCATCTAACCCGCATGATATTTTACGCCTGCTCGGTGTTGAAGCCTTAGCGAACTATGTGGTCAAAGAAGTGCAAAATGTTTATCGCCTGCAAGGTGTTAATATTTCAGACAAACATATTGAAGTGATTATTAAACAAATGTTGCGTAAAGTAGAGGTTTTTGATGCGGGTGATTCAAGCTTTGTGAATGGTGAAACTGCTGAGTATTCGCGTGTTATTGATACTAATAAACAACTTATGGCACAAGGCAAGGAGCCTGTAGTTTACCAGCGATTGTTAATGGGTATCACCAAAGCTTCATTGGCGACAGAGTCGTTTATTTCTGCAGCGTCTTTCCAAGAGACAACACGCGTTTTAACAGAAGCCTCAACCACCGGTCGGGTTGATATTTTGCAAGGCCTAAAAGAAAATGTGATTATTGGTCGTTTGATTCCTGCAGGCACAGGTTTTACTCATCATCAAAAGCATCGTGCTAAACGCGCCGCAAAAAGTATGCAAAGTGTTGATGTGGAAGCAGAACTTTCAGTGCAATTAAACGAAGCACAAACAGAAGAAGTCGAGGCGATAGCTGAAAAATAACGCTAAACAAAGGTCTCGTTTTGAGCAAAAAACCGCATCCTAATCATGGGCGCGGTTTTTCATTTAGCATATTTTTTAAATTTGGTTTAAAATGCACTTATGAACAAAATAAGTTTTGATAAATATGTGGCAGATGGATACAACCATATACCTATTTATAAATCTCTTGATATTGATGCAGATACAGACACCGCATTAAACTTATATTTTAAATTAGCCAACAATCCTTATTCTTACATTTTTGAATCGGTTGAAGGTGGTGAAAAATGGGGTCGATATTCGATGATTGGGCTACATGCACAAACTGTGATTAAAGTGTTTGACTATGAAGTTAGGATTGAGCAAGACGGAAAACTGTTTGAATCAACTAAGGTAACAGACCCGCTGGATTGGATTGAGCAATATCTGCAACAATATAAAGTGCCGAAGTTGGCAGTATTGCCGGATTTTAATGGTGGTCTGGTCGGTTATTTTGGTTATGAGATTATTCGTTATATTGAGCCAAGATTGTCAAATATCAACAAGCCTGATGAGCTCGGCGTGGCGGATATTTTGCTGATGCTATCAAATGAATTAGTGGTGTTTGATAATATCCTTAATCAAGCCTTTATCATTATTCATATTGACCCAAATAAGCAAAGTTATTCAAGCGCAATTTTGCGATTGGATGAAATTTCTAATCAAATTAATCAGCCCTTAAGTCCATCCAAATACGAATCTCAAAAAATTAGCGAGCAAGATTTTGTCTCCAGTTTTGGTGAGGATAATTACAAAGCAGCTGTTGAAAAAATTCAACAATATATTATTGCTGGCGATGTTATGCAGGTTGTGCCATCACAACGAATGAGCACTAAGTTTAGCGCACCAGCAGTTGAGCTTTATCGCCAACTCAGACTGCTCAATCCATCGCCTTATATGTATTACTTAAATTTAGCAGATACGGCGATTGTCGGCTCGTCGCCAGAAATTCTCACTCGGGTGGATAAGGATAGGCGTGCAACTGTGCGACCACTTGCAGGAACGCGTTCTCGTGGCAAGGATAAGGCACAAGATTTGGCCTTAGAAAAAGAATTGTTGGCAGATAAAAAAGAAATTGCCGAGCACTTAATGCTCATTGACCTTGGCCGTAATGACCTTGGTCGTATTGCCAAAATAGGCAGCGTCAAGTTGACCGATAAAATGCGTATTGAGCGCTACTCCCATGTGATGCATATTTCTTCTAATGTAGAGTGTGAGTTGCGAGATAATATGAGTGCAATCGATGTCCTTAAAGCAACCTTTCCAGCAGGCACACTTAGCGGTGCACCAAAAATCCGTGCAATGGAAATAATTAATGAATTTGAACCACTTAAACGCAATATTTATTCTGGTGCAATCGGTTATCTGTCGTGGCATGGCTGTATGGATTTAGCGATTGCCATTCGCACTGCGGTGATTAAAGATAAAACGCTATATATACAAGCAGGTGCAGGCATTGTGTATGATTCTGTGGCGCAATCAGAATGGGATGAAACTATGCATAAAGCACGCGCTTTAATTAAAGCCGCTGAGCAAGTTTATTGCAATTTATAAATTATTTTAGCTAAAATCTGCATTTTGTTTTGAAAATGTGTATCATAGCAAATTAGTTAAGTTACGAAACATAACTACTATGGTTTTATTTTTATATACACACTAAATTAGGAGAGAACATGATTAAAAGAGAATACTTTTCTACATTTTTATTATCTGTAGCAGTGAGTGTGGCAATTTTTGCAGCGCCTTCTTATGCTGATAAACAAGATGTAAAGGCTCTAAAAAATGCAACAAAAATATGCCAAAAGGCACATCCTTCAATGGTAACAGATTGCGCACTTTCGTTTAGTAGGAGACATGGTAACTGCCTAGCTTGTCATGCGATTCCAGGCGGCTCACAACCGGGCAACTCAGGCCCACCTTTGATTGCGATGAAAGCTAGATTTCCTAATAAAGCTAAGTTAAGAGCACAAATTTGGGATTCAACGGCTAAAAATCCGAATTCTCTGATGCCTCCATTTGGCAGACACAAAATTTTATCTGAAGGTCAGATTGACAAAATTACAAACTTTATTCATTCACTATAAATCAATCAAGGAGACAAGATGAAAAGAAGATTATTTTTAAAAAGCGCGATAGCTACTTCTGCAGTTGCAACAGCTGTGGGTGCAGGCTTGCTAACACCAAGTGCAGTATTTGCCACTACTAAAGAATTTGAGGCTAAATCTAGCGCAGCACTCACAGCAGCCAGTTCGGCAGGCAAAGGCTCTTTTAAACTTAAAGCACCTGAAATTGCTGAAAATGGGGCTGTTGTGCCAATAACAGTCGATGCTTCAAAGATGAGTGGGGTAAGCAATATTTCTATTTTGGTTAAAAATAATAATACACAGTTAGCCGCATCATTTAATTTAACTGGTGCAAAAGGCTATGCTTCTACCCGTGTTAAGATGAGTAAAACTTCTCCAATAACCGCATTGGTAACTGCAGCTGGTGTGGTAGCTGCAGTTTCGCGAGATGTTAAAGTGACTATCGGCGGTTGCGGCGGTTAATTTATTTATCATATTAAAAAAAGGAGAATATTACAATGGCAAAAATTAAATTAAAGCCTAAGGCTAGAAACGGTGTAATTACTATTAAAACATTGGTAAAACACCCAATGGAAACTGGTTTGCGCAAAAAGAAAGGTAAATTAGTGCCCGCTAACCATATCACGCGTATGACGGTCAAGCATAACGGCAATACTGTGGTTGATGCCGATATTGGCGCTTCTGTTTCTAAAGACCCATACTTTAAATTCCAAGTATCTGGTGCAAAAGGCGATGAAATCACCTTAGCGTATGAAGACAATAAAGGTAAATCTGGTTCTGTGACTGCAAAGTCTAAATAACCAGTATTGAGGAGAGAATAATGCAAAAAACAACAACAACGATTGCATTAGCAAGCCTTATAGGGCTTGCTGGTAGCATGATTACTACACACAGCATAGCTGCAACTCAGCAAGATGCTAGTGTGCAGGCAGATATTAATGCCTTTCAAAATTATTTCAGAAAGCGATTTCCGGATTTATCATTAAATGATTTTTCTAAAGGTCCTTATTCAATGAGTAAAGATAAAAAATTGCAGTTTGATGATATTATGGAGATGCCACCATTTGAAGATTTGGTAGATAAGGGTGAAAAGTTATGGAACACACCTTTTAAAAATGGCAAGACTTACTCAAGTTGTTTCTCTGGTAGTGATGAAACCTTGCGCACAACATATCCAAGGTGGAATGCTGCTAAAGCTAGGGTTGAAACTTTAGAGAAAGCTATACTTGATTGTCGTAAGGCAAATGGCGAGAAGAGGATGGGCTCAGGCAAAGGCAAGTTAGCTTGGATCTCAGCTTACTTAACTGGTATTGCAGTAGGTCAGACGATTAATGTAATTGTTCCTGCGGGTAATGCAAAAGCACTTGCTGCTTATGAGGCAGGCAAGAAAGAGTTTTACGCCAAGCGCGGTCAGTTAAATCTATCTTGTGCAAATTGTCATGTGGATTATCCCGGTCAGCGTATTCGTGGTAATACATTATCTCCAGCACTCGGTCATACTACCCACTTCCCTGTATGGCGTGGTAAATGGGCTAAGAGCAAAGGTGATGGCTTTGGCACTATTCAGCGTCGTTATGGCGGTTGTAACAAACAAGTTAGAGCCAAGCCTCACAGACGCCAAACATCAGTTTATAACAATTTAGAATATTTCCACACTGCAATGAGTAACGGCATGGAAATTTCTGGCACTGAGTATAGAGAATAAGGAGAAAATTATGAAAAAAATATTATTAACGATGTTGCTAACTTTGTTTGCCTGGTCCGCTCAGGCTGATTCGGTTGCAGTAGATGATATGCAACTTGCTAATGAATATAAATCTGCAGTAAAATCGGCTAAATCGGAGCGCAGAAAAGCTAAAAAAGCAGGTTTTGAATGGCGTGATATTGGCAAGTTTTTGAAATCTGCTGATAAAAAATACAAAGAAGGTGATATTGAAGGTGCAATGAAGTTGGTTGCTAGAGCCAAAACTCAAGCACTTCTTGGCCAACAACAAGCCAAAGATCAGGCTAACGCTGGCCCTAATTTTTAAAAAAAATTAGTTATCTTAGAGAAAAAATGCCCCTTTATTGGGGTATTTTTTTTCCACAAAAGAATTAACCAAGTTATGCTTAGTGCCTTAAATTAGACTTGTAAAATAGTGCTTTATTTAGCGATTTTAGTTTAATGCCAACTCCTGATTTTGTCCATCTACATTGTCATAGTGAATATTCTATTGAGAATAGTTTAATTCGCATACCAAAACTTATTGAAAAAGCCAAAGAATTAGGTATGAGTGCGATTGCACTTACTGATAATGGTAATTTATTTGCCGCAGTTAAGTTTTATCAAAAAGCGATTGATTTACTCATCAAGCCTATTTTTGGCGCAGAGTTGTTGCTTGCAGGAGCAGAGCAAAATAGCTCATTGTTGTTATTGTGTCAGAATCGACAAGGTTATTTGAATTTATCTGAGTTAATTTCTTTGTCCTACACGCAGAATCAAAGTATTGAGGGTGTGAGTATCACTACCGAGCAATTGATTAAGCACCAACAAGGATTGATACTTATTGCACTGCCAGTTGTGAGCGATGTTGCACAACATTTAGTCAATAATCAAATACTTGAGGCTGAACAACAGGCTAAATTTTGGCAATCTATTTTTGGCAATCGCTTTTATTTGGGTGTGCAGCGCACCGCTAAGGAGCATGACGAGCGTCACCTACATCTTTGTATTAAACTTGGGTTAGCACTTGATATTGCTGTGGTAGCAACTAATGATG
This sequence comes from Gammaproteobacteria bacterium, assembly GCA_965217125.1. GTDB lineage: Bacteria > Pseudomonadota > Gammaproteobacteria > PS1 > Pseudothioglobaceae > JAAOIF01. Next base: position 1,949,630 of record OZ244244.1, read on the forward strand.
TTGAGTTTTTACGGCAAGATGATTTTGACACGCACGAAACCAGAATTTGTATTTCTCAGGGTGGTTTGCTTGATGATGTGCGCCGTGAGAGGCATTATAATAAAAATCAATACTTAAAATCAGCAGATGAGATGAATACATTGTTTGCTGATTTACCAGAGGTGATTAGCAATAGTGTTGAAATTGCCAAACGCTGTAATGTGCATTTTGAATTATACAAAAACAACTACTTGCCAAATTTTCCGATTCCATCGGGTTTGACTATGGCACAGTTTTTCTCACAACAATCTGCAGTAGGGCTGGATAAGCGTTTGCAAAATATTGAGCTTGAGAGACAAGTGTATGATGAGCGCTTGGCTTTTGAATTGTCGGTGATTATCCAGATGGATTATCCAGGGTATTTTTTAATCGTGGCGGACTTTATTAGTTGGTCAAAAAAAAATGGCATCCCAGTAGGTCCTGGGCGCGGTTCTGGTGCTGGTTCATTAGTAGCTTATGCGCTTGGTATTACAAATATTGATCCGATTAAGCATGAATTACTGTTTGAGCGTTTTCTCAACCCTGAACGGGTTTCTATGCCAGATTTTGATATTGATTTTTGCACTAATCGCCGTGATGAAGTGATTGATTATGTGGCAAAAAAATATGGTCGTGAAAAAGTCTCACAAATTATTACCTATGGCACTATGGCAGCTAAAGGAGTGGTGCGTGATGTGGGGCGTGTTTTAGGGCATGCTTATAATTTTAGTGACCGCATATCTAAATCAATCCCGAATGATTTAAAAATCAATCTTTCTCGAGCGTTGGGCAATTTTGAGGAAAAGGACACTAAGGAAGATAAGGATAAATGGTATTCTGAGGAATTGAAGAAGCGCTATGATTCTGAAGAAAGCGTTACCACTTTGATTAACCTATCACTTCAGCTTGAAGGTTTGGTGCGTAATGTCAGCACCCATGCTGGTGGCGTGCTTATTGCCCCTAGTAAAATTAGTGATTTTTGCCCGCTTTACAAAGGCCCGGGCGAGTCTGATGGCGTGGTTTCGCAGTTTGATATGAAAGATGTTGAGGCGCTCGGTTTAGTCAAATTTGACTTTTTAGGCTTGTCTAACTTAACAGTAATTGACAAAACTATTAAATTAATTTATGCCAAAGGTTTTAGTGCTGAGCTGATTGATATTGACAGCTTGCCGCTTGATGATGCTGCTGTGTATGAATTATTACAACGCTGTGATACTACAGGTGTTTTCCAGTTGGAGTCAGATGGTATGCGTGCTTATTTGAAAAAACTTAAAGCTGATTGCTTTGAAGACATTGTCGCGATGTTGGCGCTGTATCGTCCAGGACCACTTGATGCTGGCATGGTTGATGA